>DATLKN010000016.1:0-134013 GCA_035538335.1 Allostellaceae bacterium | reverse complement strand
CAGCGAAGTGTCGGTGCCGGGGATCAGGATCGAGCGCGGGAAGCTGCCGGCCAGCGACGCCGCGCCGGGGGTCGCCGGCGTCTTCAGCGCGGCGAGCTGGTTGATCTCCTGCTGCAACAGCTGCTGATTGGCCTGCAGCTGCGACAGATCGTCGGCGCGGGCGTTGGAGAGGCCGGTCAACAGCGCTATTCCTGCGGTCAGCGTTCCGATCGCCGCAACGGCACCGATCCTGCGTGCTGTGGTCATCGTCGCCCTTCCCCCGATAACTCGTTGGTTGAACTGGTCGAGCCGAAATCCCACAAGTCACAGGCCGAAACCATCCATCGGGCCGGTTGAAATCCGCGGTAGAAACAAGGCTTAGGACTAGGATTGAAAAAGGTCGAAAATCTTCGTTCTCCACCGGACCTCGCACGTTGCAGCGAGGATTGAGAACCATCGCCTGTAATACGCCGGCTGAAAGGCTAAATCTGGCTGTACACGAGCATGAGATCGCGGAGAATCAATTTAGACCCCCAATACGCGATCGACCCGTGCGGCGAGTACCGGCGGCCGCTGCGCCGCCGAACCGGCGGGCGAGCGGCCG
Organism: Allostellaceae bacterium; assembly: GCA_035538335.1. Lineage (GTDB taxonomy): Bacteria > Pseudomonadota > Alphaproteobacteria > ATCC43930 > CGMCC-115725 > AP-15. The sequence continues at coordinate 133,430 of DATLKN010000016.1, read as the reverse complement.
ACGATGGTGTCGACCTGTGGCATTATTGCCACGAAGACGCCGCGAGCGGCCAAAGCCCGCGAAAGGCTGCTGTGGCAGCATCGCCACAGCCATCCCCGCCGGGCCGCTCGCCGATGGTTTCTGTTGCGCAACGGTTTCGGTGGAACTGTAGCCGAGGCGGCGGCGGGCGCGGCTGTCGCCAAATCGACCGGAAATCGCCAAACCGTCGGTTGCACGGAGCCTCGCGCCGGCGCCGCACGCCGGTCGGCGAGGCGGCCCGGCCGAGGCGACGGCGGGCGTCAACCGGCCAGCAGATGCTGCACGCGTCCGCGCAAGACTTCGGCCACCTCGCCGCGGTGCTCAACGCCGAGCTTGCCGAGCAGATTGTGCACGTGGGATTTCGTCGTCGCGAGGCTGATGTTCAGCCGGCGCGAGATCTCCTTGTCGGCGAGCCCGGCCGCGATCAGTTCCGCGATCTGGCGCTCGCGCCGCGTCAGCGCCCGCACCGCCGCGGGCGTCTCGCCGACGGCGTGGCTGGCCGCCGTCGCGATGCGGCGCAACAGGCCCGCGGCCACCCGGCTCGAGCAGAACTGCTGGCCGGCGAGAATCTCCCGCACGACCTGCACGATCTGTTCGAGCCGCGCGGTGTTCGGCAGATAGCCGGTCACCCCGGCCTCGGCCCAGGCGATGACATCCTCCGCGGTTTCCCGCAGCGGGCAGGCGATGATCGGGGTAGTCGGCGCGATCTCGCGCAGGCGCCGCACCACCGCCGGGCCTTCGCCCAGCGCCGTGTGCACGAGCACCGCGTCGACCTGCGCGGTCAGACCCAGCGCCACGGCCTCGGCCGGATCGGCGCAGCGGACATCGGCGACGGCCGGATCGCGCTCCAGCATCGTCTCGAGCGCCTCGCGCACGAACAGCATGTCCGAGACGAACAGCAGATGCAGCGGCGCCGCCTCGGCGGCGCGATCGCCGTCGCCCGGCACGGGATTCGCGTCCATCGCGAAGCGCGGGCTAGGCCGCGCCGCAGCGCGGCGGCGCCGATTTGCGGAAGAGAGCGGGCATCGCCAAGGCGGTGTCCTCCCGTTCGAGGCGGGCTCGTGGTTCGAGCCTTGTCCGCGAAGTATAGCAGACATGCGCGATTGTCTAGTGATATTATCACAGCCGGTTTCTGCGCAATTCAACCTCGCCGCGCGCCTTTTTTCCCGCCCCACAGCGCCTTTGTCGCGAGCGCCGCGCCGGCCGCCAGGGCCTCGAGCTTCGCCCACATGATGCTGGGGTGCACGCGGCGCATGAACGGTCCTTGGGCAAAACCGCAATCGGTGCCGGCGATCACGTTTTCACGGCCGACGAGCCCGGCATAACGCGTCAGGCGCTGGGCGACGAGCTCGGGATGCTCGACGATGTTGGTCGCGTGGCTGACGACGCCGGGGATCAGGATCTTGTCTTCCGGCAGCTTTGCGCTCTTCCAGACCTCCCATTCGTGCTCGTGCCGCGGGTTCGCTCCTTCGATCGCATAAGCGCCGGCGTTGACGCGCAAAATCAGATCGACGATGTCCTTCAGCGGTACGTCGGTGACGTGCGGCCCGGGCCAGCTGCCCCAGCACACGTGATAGCGCACGCGCTCGGGCGGAATGCCCTCGAGGGCATGGTTGAGCGCCTCGACGTGGCGAGCGACCCAATTGCGGTATTGCGCGAAGCTCATCGGCGGCACGCGCCGGTCGTAGGTGACGGCGGCGCGCGCGTCGTCGATCTGCAGCACGAGCCCGGCATCGACGATCGTCTTGTATTCGGTGCGCATCGCCGCGGCGAGCGCGGCGAGAAGGTCCTCGTCATTGCCGTAATATTCGTTCTTGCGGTCGGGGATCGCGCTCGACGGCGCGGCGACCGGCAGAAAGCCCTCTTCGACCTCAGCCGCGGCGAGCGCCTTTTTGAAATTGTCGATGTCGCGCTTCAGCTGCGCCGCTCCGGTGTAGGCGATCGGGCCGACGCAGACCGCGTCGCCGCCGCGCCAGCCGGCGTCCTGGCCGTCGAGTTCTTCGTAGAATTCCTTGAAGCGCGCCCGGTCGGCGCCATAGGCGTAGGGGTCGCGGCCGCTCGCGCTCGGCCGCGATTCAAAGCCCGAGAGGCGTTCGAGGACGTATTGCGACCAGCTGACCGATTTGCCGAACTCGCCGTCACTGACGATGTCGATGCCGGCCTCGGCCTGATGCCGCACAACCGCGGCGACGCTGTCCGCAAGGCAGCGCCCGTAGGCGGCTTCGTCATAGGCCTCGCGATTGCGCTTCGCGCGCAGGAACCGGACGAGGTCCGGCGGCCGGATCAGACTGCCGACATGCGTCGCCAGGATGCGCTTGTCGCTGCGTTGCATGGCTCTCTCCGCTGCGCCGAGGTATCGCGCTATAAAGAGTGCACATTCGGCAGCCTCGGTGAACCGCGATGTCGCGCAAGGAGCGCCGCTACCAGCAAAAGCTCGCCCAGAAGGAAAGCGCGCGCGCCGGCCCCGCCGCTCGGCCGAGCGAGGCCACGGCGCTCTTGATCGGGCGCTTGCAGGCCCAAGCGATCGCCTTTCAGGACGCGGGCCAGCCGCGCCGCGCGCTCAAAATATGCAAGGACATCCTGGCGCTGCAGCCGGTGGACCCCGGCGTAGTGCTCGGTTACGCCGGCCGGCTCGCGCTCGAAATCGGCGATTATGAGGAAGCGGCCACGCTCTACGGCGCCGCCGCCGCAGTGCGGCCGGACATCGCCGAGGTGCACTACAACCTCGGCAACGCGCTGTCGCAGCTGGGCCGCCTCGACGACGCCGCCGCCACCTATCGCCGGGCGCTCGCGCTGCGACCGGGCCTGATGCCGGCGCATCACAATTTGGGCAATGTGCTGCGCGGGCTCGGCCGCACCGAGGAAGCGGTCGAGGCCTATCGCCGGGCGCTCGCGGTAGAGGCCACCGCCGAGGGCGAGCGCGACCTCGGCGTCGCGCTGTCGCTGCTCGGCCGGCTCGACGAGGCGATCGCCGCCTGGCGCCGCTCGCTGGCGCTGCCGGGCCATCGCACGGACCTCTACAGCAACCTCGCGAACGCGCTGCTCGAAAAGGGCGACGCCCGCGGCGCCCTCGACGCATGCGAGCGCTGGCTCGCGCTCGTCCCCGCCTCGATCGAGGCCGCGGCCTTGCAGGCGCTCGCCCTCAACGCCCTAGGCGAGCGGGCGGCGGCCGGGCGCCTGTTGGATTTCGACCGCTTTGTGCGGGTCGTCGACTTTGCCGCGCCGCCGCCCGGCTTTCCGAGCCTTGCCGCCTTCAACACGGCGCTCGCCGAGCATGTCGAGCGCCATCCAACGCTGAAGGTGCCGCCGCGCGACCAGCCGACCTACCACCACGACGCGCTGCAGATCACCGACGAGCTGCTGTCGCCGCCGCACGGGCCGATGGTCGCCTTCGAGACGATGATGCGGCGCGCCGTCGTCGATTACGTCGCGGCGGTGCCGCGGCAGCCGGCACACCCCTTTCCCGAGCATATCCCGCAGCGCTGGCACTTCGGCTGCTGGGCGACCCGGTTGGCGGGCGAGGGCAATCTCGAGCCGCACATCCATTTCACCGGCTATATCGGCGGCGTCTACTACCCGCTCTTACCGGACATCGTGAAGGAACGGGGGCAGGGCGAGGCCGGCTGGTTCGAATTGGGGCGGCCGCCCGAGCGGCTCGCCTGCGGCGCGGCGCCCCTGACGCGGCGCATCCAGCCGAAAGAAGGCCGCCTCATTCTCTTCCCGGGCTATTTCTTTCACGCCACGATCCCGTTCGCGGCGCCGCAGCGGCGCATCTCGATCGCCTTCGACGTGATGCCGCGCGCCTGAGCCTATTGCTTCGCGGCGAAGATCCCGGAAGCGAGATAGGGCAGCCCCGAAAGGGTGTGGAAGGCGAAATTGCCGCCCGTCTCGGCCGCCATAGGCCCGTAGAAGCTGCCGTTGACGTTACCGGCGACGCCGCCCGCAGTGAAGGCGAAGCGGTAGCTCGAACCGCTCAAATTGCCTTCGGGGATGGCCGCGGTAAAGCTGTGGCCGTCGAAATTGTTGACCCCGAAGCTGCCTGTCTGCGAGCCGAAATTATAGGTCGCGGCGAGCCCGCCCGCAGCGAGGTAGATGGCGCCGTTGTTGTTGACCGTGCCGACTAGCGCTCCCGTAAATGTGCCGGTGCCGCTCGTCGGCACCTGTACGCTCGGCTGCCCGGCGACCCAGGTGTTGATGTGGGCGACGTCGAGGCGCTGCGTCTCGCCCCAGGGGGTGGCGAGCGCGCCGCCCCAATAGCCCCATTTCAGATATTGGCATTGGCAGAAGGACGCCCCGGCCGGCAGCAGCGCCGTCGAGGGAACGACGTCGGAGGTCAGCAACCAGATCGACGATCCGCTGGCGCTGTAGCCGTTCACCTGCGAGGAAGCGCTCGGGTTCTGCAGCGCGGCATATATGCTGTCGTCGATGTAGGCCTGGCCGAGTGCGGTGCCGCCGGTGAGGCCGCCGAATTGCAGGCTCATCGAGCCGACGCCGCTCGAGCCGCTGGTGAACGGGTCGGCGCCGTTGAACGTCGCCGCGATGCGCAGATTGGTCGCGTCGGTGCTGACGCTGCTCGTCCCGGTCACGGCATAGGAAAACGGCGAGCCGGTCTCGCGCGTCATGATGCCGCCGAAATAGCCGGAGAGAGTCTGCGTCGTCTGCGACCCGCTGAAGCCGGCCGCCGCGATCGCCGGCTCCTCGAAATTATAGCTGGTGATCGGCCCCGATCCCGCCGTTTGTTCGCCCGCCGTGCCGGCCAGCACGAAGCCCGAGAGCGTGCTGCCGCCGTAGAAGCTGACGCCGTTGCCGTCCGCCGGCGACGAGACGAAGCCGGAGAAGCCCACGGGCAGGCTGCTGCCGTTCGGCATGTAGGACCCGGCGATCTGTCCCTGCATGCTCGGGAATGGCGAGGTGGCGAGCGGATTGCCGACGAAGAGCACGAGCACCGAACTCTGGTTCGCCCCCTGGCCGCTGATCGCAAGGCTCGCCTGCAGCGTTCGAGCGAAGGGAACGCCGGTGTTGAAGATGGGGCCGGCGAAAGACGCGTTGGCCGGCGCCGCGATGAAGAGCAGCGAGATCGACGGATCGGCGAGCAACCCACCCGTCTGTTGCCGGATGAAAGGGATCACCGATTGCAGCGCGCTGTCCGAGGCGAGGTTGAAGGCGAAGAACCGCGGCGTGCCGGTCGGCGCGTAGAAGCTTTGCGCCACCGGCTCGCCGCCATAGATGAATTCGCGCTCGCTCGGCAGATCGACCGGCGTCATGTCGGCGTAAAAAAAGCTGCCGTCGGGCGCGAGGAAGCTCGTTCCGGTGACGGGGCCGAGCGGGCTCGCGGTGCCCGCCGGCCCGAAGTTCTGAAAGCCGGCGGCAAGCGGGATCTGCACCGTGCCGCCGCCGATCGCGCCAGTGAAGACGCCGTTCGCCAGCGTGCCGCCGCTGTACGGGGTTTGCGGCTGCGTAAAGCCGTCCCTCGTCGCATGCCCGTTCGTGCTGGCGAACCCGCCCGACATGGTTTTGGGAGGCGGCGGAGGAGGCGGCGGCGGCGATGACGAACCCGATGTGGCGCCGCCGCTTTCCGCCGTGTTTTGCTGCAGCCCGTTCTGCAAACTATTCGGCGGCGTCGGCGGCGGCAAGTTGGGGCCGGCCGGGGGATTGCCGGAGATCACCGTCGCAATCCCGCTGTTCGCGACGTCAGTGTCGGTCGGGATCGTTTGCGCCCCGCCATGTGCGCCGGGCCGCCCGTCAAGGTCACCGATCAGCTTGCCGGTCAGAGTGAGCGGCGCCGGGAAAGGCGAAGACGGCGAGCTGCCGGGCCCGCCAACCACGATCTCGAAGCCCGGCCGGGTGATCGTCTGGGTGACGCCGTTCGTTCCGGTGACCGTAAGCCCGACGCCGTAGACGAACACGACTTCGAGCTTGCCGTCGCACTTCTCGCCCCCACGGGCGCAATCCTGATGTGCCAGAAAGACGCCGCCGCGGATGCCGATCGTCGCCGCCGGCGTCTTCATCACTACCTGGTTCTGATGCTTCGAAAGCTCGCCGCCGACGAAGCGAAAGACGCCGCGCGTCAGGCTGGCGGCGAGCTGCCCGGTATTGGTATGGGGATCGTAGACGAACCGGTCGATGACGAGGTTCGAATTGGGGCCGACGCTCATCGACGACTGGTCGACGAAAAGGATCTGCGTCTGGCCTTTCTCGCCGGTCGCGACGCGCTCGTTGTAGACGACGTCCTCGCCGATCACCATGCGGCGCAAGCCGCTGCCCGGCAGGGCGGCGGTAGCCTCGGGATTGACCGCGGTGTTGACGCCGATGCGCTCCTGGGCGGCGCCGGCCGGCGGCGGCGCGAGAGCGAGGAGGGCAAAGGCGACGGCCGCTCCGCCGCGCCGCAAAGCGCGCCCCAACGACGCGCCGTCGACCGCGATCATCGCCGTCCTCCCGTAAACGAACCAAACAGGGGAGCTCTGATTATACACGATTGACGCGAATTGTCACGCAGCGCCCCCGTAAGGTAGTGTCTGAGACACTACCCCCCGTGAAGGCCGTCCTGCGTCCTTCGAGGCTTCGCTGCGCGAGGTGCCTCAGTGCTCGCCCCGGCGGAGGCCGGGGATGAGGACTTTTCTAAATGCCATCAAAGAAATCCCTATGCCGAGGAGCGCCTGAAAGCGCGTCTCGAAGCACGCAGGGCGCCGACGCATCCGGGCCGGACTGAGACGCGGCGCCGGCCGCTCGGCGTCGCTCAGAAGCGGATCTGCGGCCCGAACAGCACGGAGTCGCTGGTATAGCCGTAGAGCGACAGGTTCGAGGAGATGATGTCGCGCTCGACCTGCAGCACCAGCGCTATGCGTGGCGAGATGATCAGCGACTGGGTGATGCCGAAGCGCCAGCGCCGATCGAACCGGTCGCTCGGTGAGAAGAGAAATGTGCCGCTGGTGCTGCAGCATGGGTCGGGCGCGGCGTAGAGGGCCCAGCTACGGCCGAGATAGAGCGTCGTCTCCAAGAAATTCGGCAGGATCGCGCGCGGCGTCGGATAGCGGATGTGGTACGACCCGGAAACACCGTAAGTATTGTTAGAGTAAAACGGCAATGCCGTGTCCTGGTTGAGAAAATCGAATTGCGCCGACAATGCGGAGTTCGCGGTGATGGGCTTGACCGCGCTCAGCGAGACGATCACGTCGTGGCCGCTGAGGCCGGTCGACAGCGGCCGGTCGGGCGCGTTCGCGAAATGCTTCTCGCGCGCCTCGACGACGGTACGCAAGGCAAGATCGTGCCAGACGATCTCGTCGTATTCGAGCCCGCCGCCATAGGTCCAGAAATATTGGTTTTCGCCGAGCCCCACCTCGTTGAGTATCATATACGGCTTGAACGAGGCGCCGCTGACGCCCGGCAAGTACGGGAAGTTGAGACGCGGCCCCGCCGTCACTTCCCCGTAATCGAGGTCGAAGCGGTCGAAAATGAAATAATGGTTCATGAAACCGGTGCCGGTGACCTCGAGCGCGTCGCGGTTCTGCGTCTCCAGGTCGTAATCGTAGATTACCGAACCGTTGATAAAGAAGTTGTTGTCGGGCGCCTTGACGAATTGCTTCGGGAGACTGAAGGGGACTGACAACCCAAAGAAAGACCCGAGGACGGTCGAGTTGCCCGGGGCGACGTTGGCGTCGGACTGGTATTGCGTGCCGAACATGAAGTAGCCGGCGACATGATGGCGCGACAGCGCGCTTTTGATCCGCGCCAGATATTCGGCGATCCGCTCCCGCACGTCGGGCGGCGGATGCTGCGCCAGCGCCTTGTCGAAATAGCTTTCGGCGACGGCGTACGAGCCCATGCGGAAATAGAGCGCGCCCAGTTCGACATCGACGCGCGGCAGGTTGGGGTTGAACAGCAGCATGCGCTCCAGCGCCGAGACCGCGGCTTCGTAATCGCCGAGTTGCGCCGACACGTCGGCATAGGCGAACGTCACATCGAGATTCGCCGGATTGGCCAGCATTTCCTGGAAGAGCTGCGCCTTGCGCGCCTCGAGCGCCGCGTGCCCCCGTGCGTCGGCAGCCGCCGCGCCCTGGCTCGCCTCGAACGCCGCCAGGAACAGCAGCAGGGCGACCGCCGCGAGCTTCACGATCAGCCGCGCCGCGCCGCTCTTCGCACAACATGCAGCCACCGCGCTTTCCCCTGTTCCGGCGCGTTGCGGTTGCGGACCACCCCGCGTTAAAAATCTACCGGATCGACCTTCCCCTCACAAGCGCAGCGGCGGAGCGGCGAAAGGACCGCCGGGCCGGCCGTCGGCGCCGCGCCTGCGGGCCTGCCGTGCCGGCGAATCGGAAACCGCGCGGCGGCGCGCGTCGCAAGCCGGCGCCCCGGCGCTTCGATCTATTTGCGAGACCGACTCCGACAGCAGTTTAACTTGGATTTATCGCAGCTTGCCACCGGACGGCCGAGCATCGCTATTTGGCGTATTTTCGGCTGTTCTTGGATCTTGCCGGAAGAATTTTACGTTCAGCCGAGCATGGACGAACTGCGGCGCCCCGACCGAGCCGATGCGGCACCGGGCGCGACGACCGCCCTGCCCGGCTCATCGACAAGGTGGCCGGATTACCTGTGGAGCGCACCGTTCGGCTGGCTCGACGCGCTGCTGCGCTCCTGTTACGGCATCCACGAATTCACCGACGATCCGCAGTGCATCTTCCGCATCGCCCTGGAGGAAGCGAGCATCGGCGTCACCCTTGCCGACGGCACCCGCATCGAGCCCGGCGATCCGATCGGCAGCCTGCATTTCTGGAACGAGCACCTGCCGCGCTTTTCCGCCCGCGGCCCCGACCTCGGCTGGGCGGCGACGATGCGCCGGCGGATCGCAGAGTCGCTTGCCGACCTTTCGCAATACATCGAGACGGCGGCCGACTGGGCGGAGGTGCAGGCGGTGCGGGCCGACCCCGGCTTGGCCAACCGCCTCGGCAGCCGGCAGGTGCGGCGCGTCGCACAACGCTACGGGTTCGAGAGGCTGCCCGCGGAGGACAGCTCGCTGCGCCAGCTGCACGATTTCGCCGACAGACTCGTCCTGTGGGGCCTGACGCGGGCGTTCAACCCGGCGGCGCTGCCGCGGCAGCCGTTCCGCCGGCAGCGCCACGTGCTGTGGATTTCGCGAGCCGCGCTCGCTCGCTGCAATCGTCTCAACGCCGAGCGGCCGGCGGCGGGCCGGCCGCCGCGGCAGCGCCGCGGGGCGTGAATGGCCGCGCTCGCCATCGGCGCCCTATGGGCGATGCTGGTGCTCTACCTGCTGACCCGGGCATTGCGGCAGTTCCGCGCCCACCGACTGACCGCGCTCGCCGCCCCGCCGCGGCCGCCGCAGCGCGCCGCCGTCGCGATTATCGTGCCGGTGCGGAACGAGATCGCCAACATCGAGCCCTGCCTCGAGGGGCTGGAAGCGCAGCGCGGCCTCGGCGAGGGCTCCTCGATCCTCTTCGTCGACGACAATTCCGCGGACGGCACGCCCGCCGCCATCGCCGGCGCCATCGCCTGCGGCGCCCCGGTCCGGCTCGCCGCCGCCGGGGCGCTGCCGCCGGGCTGGATGGGCAAGCCGCACGCCTGCTGGCGCGGCGCCGAGCAGGCGAGCGCGCCATGGCTGTGCTTCATCGATTGCGACGTGCGCATCGCCCCCGATTTAGTGGCGGCGGCGCTTGCAACCGCGGCGCGGCAGCGGATCGACATGCTGTCGCTGCGCCCGTTCCAGGAACTGGGCAGCTTCTGGGAGCGGGTCGTCTTCCCGGCCGGGCTCATCATCATCGCCTGCGCCAAAGCGCGCCGCGCGGCGCGCGATCGGGCCGCCTCGGAAGAGATGGCGAACGGGCAATTCATCCTGATCCGCCGCGACGTCTATCTGCGGGTCGGCGGCCACCGGGCGGTGCGCGCCGAGGTGTGCGAGGACAAGCGGCTGGCGGCGCTCGTCAAGGAACACGGGCTCCGTTTTCGCGTTTTCGCGGCGGAGCATCTGGCGCGCACCAGGATGTACCGGGATTTCAATTCGCTCTGGGAAGGCTTCTCGAAGAACGCGATCGACATCCTGGGCAGCGCGCGCGCCACCTTGTGGGCCGCGGCGGCCGGCTTTCTCGCCGGCTGGTGCGCGCTTCTGCTGCCCGGCGCGCTGGCGGCCGCCCTCTGGTCCGCGCCCTCGACGCCGGCGGCGATCGGCCTCGGGCTGGCGTTGTGCGGCTCGGGCGTGGCGATCGGGATCCAGCTCGCGACCGCCCGCCACCTGCAAATTCCGGCGGCCTACGGCCTGTTGTGCCCGCTCGGCTGCACGGTTGCCGCGGCGCTCGCCTGCCGCAGCGTTCTGTCGCACCTGACCGGCCGCGTCACGTGGAAAGGACGAACCTACGAGATCGACCGCAAGGTCTGGCTGAGCCGCTCGTGAGCCGCGAACCGCTCGGCCCGACGCCGCGGCGCTCGCGGGTTGGCGGCTGGGCCATCGCGGCGGTTCTGGCGGTGCTCGCGCTCGTTCTCTATGCGGTGCGCTATGCGCTGTTGCCGTTCGTCTTCGCCGCGGCGATAGGGTTCGTCGCCGATCCGCTGATCGTCCGGCTGCAGCGCCGGCTCGGCAGCCCGCGCTGGCTCGTCGCGGCGCTGCTCTACATCGTCTTTCTCGGGCTCTTCGGCGCCGCCCTCTATTGGATCGGCAGCACGGCCGCCGCCGATCTGATGCGCCTGGCGGCGAGCGCCCCGCAAATCCTCGAGCATTTCGTCGGGCAGCTGCTCGGACCGCGCATCGACCTGCTCGGGCATGTCTATTCGCCGCAGCAGCTCGTGCAAGAGTTCGGTGCCCTGCTGTCGGCGGCCGCCGGCGCAGGCGGCGCCGCGCACCTCGCCGGCAGCGCCCTGACGGCCGCGTTGAGCGGCTTCCTGCTCGTCGTGCTCGTCCCCTATTTCCTGATATCGGGTCCGCGGCTGGCGGCCGGCGCGATCTGGCTCCTGCCGCCGGAACGCCGGCCTTCGGTCGAAGCTTTGTTGCCGAAGCTCGTGCCGATATTGCGCCGCTATCTCCTCGGCCTCGCCTCTGTCGTGCTGTACACCGCGGCGGTCGGCTGGATCGGCTTCGGCCCGGTCTTTCATCTGCCGCATGCGCCGCTGCTCGCGATCGCGGTGGCGCTGCTCGAACTCGTTCCGGTTGCCGGCCCCCTCGCCTCGGCGACGCTCGTCGGGCTCGTCGCCGTGCAGCAGACGAGCATCTGGGCGGCGCTGTTCCTGATCGCCTTCGTCATCGGCCTGCGCCTGTCGATCGACGATCTCGTCGGGCCGCTGGTGCTCGGGCAAGCGGGGCGCGTCCACCCGGTCGTCGTCATCCTGTCGTTCGTCTGCGGGGCGATGCTGTTCGGCATCGTCGGCCTGCTGCTCGCGGTGCCGGTCGCCGTCACCATCAAGACGACGCTCGAACACTATTACGCCGAGCCGGTGCGCCCGCAGGGACGCGGCTGAGCCGCACGGCGCAGAGCCGCACGGCGCGCTTGCCGAGCTTGCGGCATCGAGCGCAATCTCGCGCAAAATCCGCGCTCAAGGAGGCCGCCTTTGCAGACCGCTTATTTCGACGCGCTCGAGACGCGCGAGCCGGCCGCGCGCGAGGCGGCGTTGATGGCGGCGCTGCCGGGCGTGATCGCCGCCGCGAAGGCGCATGCCCCCGCCTATCGCCATATCCTGGCGCAGGTGAAGCCGCCGGAGATCGGCGACCGCGACAGCCTCGCGCAGCTGCCGGTGACGCGCAAATCGGCGCTGATCGAGCTGCAGCGCCGGGCGCCGCCCTTCGGCGGTTTCGCCGCCGTGCCGCTCGCGGAATTGGCGCAGGTGTTCGCCTCGCCCGGCCCGATCTACGAGCCGGGCGCCAGGCGGCCCGATTACTTCCGTCTCGCCCGCGCGCTCTTCGCTGCCGGGTTCCGCAAGGGCGAGCTCATCCACAACGCCTTCTCCTATCACCTGACGCCGGCCGGCATGATGGCTGAGGGCGCCGCCGCCGCGCTCGGCTGCCCGGTGATTCCCGGCGGCACCGGCCAGACCGAGCTGCAGCTGCGCACGATCGCCGATCTGCGGCCGGCGGGCTATGTCGGCACGCCCTCCTTTCTGAAGATCCTGTTCGACCGCGCGGCGGCGATGGGGCTCGACATCGGCTCGCTGAAAAAGGCGCTTGTATCGGCCGAGGCGCTGCCCGCGAGCCTGCGCGCCGAGCTGGAGGGGCACGGGCTGGGCGTGCTGCAATGCTACGGCAGCGCCGATCTCGGCCTCGTCGCCTACGAGACGCGCGACCCCGAGGGGCGGGTCGGGGACGGCATGGTGCTCGACGAGGGCATCATCGTCGAGATCGTCGAGCCGCTCGGCAGCCGGCCGCTGGAACCCGGCGAGATCGGCGAGGTCGTGGTGACGGCCCTGACCCCCGAATACCCGCTGATCCGCTTTGCGACGGGCGACCTGTCGGCGATCCTGCCGGGGCGGAGCGCCTGCGGCCGCACCAACCATCGCATCCGGGGCTGGCTCGGCCGCGCCGACCAGACGACGAAGGTGCGCGGCATGTTCGTCCACCCCGAGGCGATCGCCGAATTGTGCCGGCGCCACCCGGCAATCCGGCGCGCCCGGCTCGTCGTCGAGCGGGCGGACAACGCCGACCGCATGACCTTACAGGCCGAAATCGCCGATGAAGGCGCCGATCTCGCGGCGATCGCCGCGAGCCTGCAGGCGGTGACGAAATTGCGCGGCGAGGTCACGCGACTGCCCGCGGGCGGCCTTCCCGAAGACGGCAAGCTGATCGAAGACCGCCGCCCACTGTAACGAATTGTGCCGAGCCGGTGCTGTGCGGAAAATTCTCTGGCGTCGTCCTTTCGTCTTGGCCGGCGGCGGGCCGAACGTCCATACCTTTGATCTATGTGAATTTTTCACGGGGAGTGTGGCTGTCCGCGCAAGGCCGGGCACGACGGCGCCGGATCAGGGCAGCTTGTGCAACAAGCCGCGGCGCCGCCAAGCAGCTTTACCGAATTTCATGCAATTGCCGCAAATTCTTCAACCGGCTGACCCATTCCGGCGCCATTTTCGGATGCGTAAGGTTCATCCTTACAGGTTTGTCCCCCAAACCTCGAATGCGGCCGACACCCTCGGCCGCCGTTACCGCGGCTCCGGATGTCCCCCTCCGGAGCCGCTTTTTTGACGCCCGAGCCCGATCTCGTCGGCGACGCCCTCGCCTGCCGGCGCGGCGAGCGCCTCGTTTTCGAGGGGCTGTCGTTCCGCCTGCCGGCGGGCGGCGCGCTCGTCGTGGCCGGCGCCAACGGCAGCGGCAAATCGAGCCTGTTGCGGATCGTCGCGAGCTTTCTCGCGCCGGCCGGCGGGCGGCTCTTGTGGGGGTCGAACCCGGTCGCCGACGACCTCGCGCTCTATCGCGCGCGGCTCGACTATGTCGGCCATCTCGACGCCGTCAAGCCGGCGCTGAGCGCGCGCGAAATGCTGCGCTTCTGGGCCGCCTTGCGCGGCGCCGGCCGGGCCGCGCCGGTCGACAAGGCGCTCGCCGCCTTTGCCCTCGACGGGCTCGCCGACTGGCCCTGCCGGTGGCTGTCGGCCGGGCAGCGGCGGCGCCTCGCGCTGGCGCGGCTGTGCCTCGCGCGCCTGCCGGTGTGGCTGCTGGACGAGCCTTTCGCCGCGCTCGACGGCGACAATCAGCGCCGCCTCGAAAGCGCGATCGAGACGCACCGCGCTGCCGGCGGCCGTGTCATGCTGGCGACCCACCAGCCGGTCGCCCTCGCCGGCGCCGACAGCCTCTCGCTCGGCGATTTCGCGCCGCGGCCGCGATGAGCGTTTTCGCCGGCCTCGTCGCCCACGAATTGCGCCTCGCCCTGCGCCAGGGTGCCGACACCGCGCTGGTCCTCGGCTTTTTCGTGCTCGCCGTCGTGCTCTTTCCCTTGGGGGTCGGCCCCGAGCCGCAGCTGCTGCAAGCGATCGGCCCCGGCATCCTATGGACCGCGGCGCTGCTCGCCGCGCTGTTGTCGCTCGACCGCCTGTTCCGCACCGATTACGAGGACGGCTCGCTCGAGTTGATCGCGCTGTCCAGCCTGCCGCTCGAATTCGCGGTGCTGGCCAAATGCCTGGCGCACTGGCTGGCGGCAGGGCTGCCGCTCGTCGTCGCGAGCCCGTTTCTGGCGCTGCTTCTCGGCATCGACCCGCAGGCGATCCCAATTCTGGCGCTGAGCCTCCTTCTCGGCACCCCGGGGTTGAGCCTCGTCGGCGGCATCGCCGCTGGCCTCACCCTTGGCGCCCGCCGGCAGGGGATCCTGTTGCCGCTGCTCGTGCTGCCGCTCTACGTGCCGCCGCTGATCTTCGGCGCGGCGGCGAGCGAGGGCGCGGCGCGCGCCGATTTGTTGCTGCTTGCCGCCTATTCTCTCGCCGCCCTCGCGCTGGCGCCGTGGGCGGCGGCCGCCGCCTTGCGCCAGGCGCTGGAGTAAAGGCTGCGACCCCTTCGCCGCTGACGCCGCGGCGCAATTGCGCTACAACCGCGCGATGGCGTGGACGATCAGCCGATTCGCCAACCCCGGCCGGTTTCTTCAGCTGAGCGGAAAGCTGCTGCCGTGGTGCGGCGCGCTCGCCCTCCTGCTGATGCTCGTCGGGCTTTATCTCGCGTTCTTTGTCGCGCCGGCGGATTATCAGCAGGGCGAGGCGGTGCGCATTATGTATCTGCACGTGCCCGCGGCCTGGATGTCGCTCAACCTCTATTTGTTCCTTGCGCTCGCGAGCGCCGTGGCGCTGGTGGCGAAGCACCCGCTCGCCGACGTCGCGGCGCAGGCGGCCGCCCCGGTCGGCGCCGCCTTCACCTTCGTGTGCCTCGTCAGCGGCTCGCTGTGGGGCCGGCCGATGTGGGGCACCTGGTGGGTGTGGGACGCGCGCCTCACCTCGGTCCTCGTGCTGTTTTTCCTCTATCTCGGCTACATCGCGCTCGTCGACGCCTTCGACGACCCGGGCCGTGGCGCGCGGGCCGCGGCGCTGCTCGCCATCGTCGGCGTCGTCAACCTGCCGATCATCAAGTTCTCCGTCGATTGGTGGAACACGCTGCATCAGCCGGCGAGCGTGCTGCGCATGGGCGGCCCGGCGATCTATGTCTCGATGCTGGTGCCGCTGCTGGTGATGACCGCGGGCTTCACGATGCTGTCCGCGGCACTCTTGCTGCTGCGGATGCGCACGCTCCTCTTCGAGCGCGGGGCACGGGCGCTGCGGATCAACGCGGCGGCGGTCGAACCCGCCGCCCTCGCCTCCGAGGGCGCGCTCTCGGGAGTGAAGGGGTGAGCGGGCCCGCGGCGTTCCTCGCGATGGGCGGCTACGCGCGATTTGTCTGGCCGGCCTATGGCACGGGCTTCATCGTGCTCGGGGGGCTCGTCCTGAGATCGTGGCTGCGCTACCGGGCGAGCCGCCAGGCCCTCGAGGCGCTCGACCGCGGCGAGCGCGCCAGGGAACGTGCCGGTTGACGACCCGCAAGAAACGACGGCTCGTGCTGCTCCTCGTCGGCCTCGCCGCGCTCGGCGGCGCGACCGCGCTGGTGCTGTCGGCGTTCAGCGGCAGCCTCGTCTTCTTCTACACGCCGAGCGAACTGGCGGCGCGGCGCGGCGTCATCGGCCGCACCCTGCGGATCGGCGGGCTGGTCGAGGACAAGAGCGTCGTGCACAGCGGCAGCGACGTTGCCTTCCGCGTGACCGACGGCAAGACCGACATGGCGGTGCGCTACAAGGGCGTACTCCCCGACCTCTTCCGCGAGGGACAGGGCGTCGTCGCGCAGGGCCGGCTCTTGCCCAACGGCACCTTCGTCGCGGCGACCGTGCTCGCCAAGCACGACGAGAAATACATGCCGCGCGCCGTCGTCGAGGCGCTGAAGAAGACCGGGCGCTGGAAGGAGGGCGCAGCCGACCCGGCGGCCGCGGCGCGCCCGCCGCACACGCTCTCGCGGCGCTCCACGGAATGAAACGGCTCGTCTTTCTGCTGCTGCCGGCGGCGTTCTTCGGGCTCCTCGTCGTCTTCGGGCTGGGGCTCGGGCGCGACCCCGATCTGCTGCCCTCGGCGATGATCGGCCGCCCGGCGCCAGAGTTCGCGCTGCCCGGCCTCGACGGCAAGCCGGACGGGCTCGCGCGGGCGGATCTTTCCGGCCTCACGCTGATCAACTTCTTCGCCTCGTGGTGCATTCCGTGCCGTGCCGAGGCGCCGCAGCTGATGGCGCTCGGCCACCGCGCGGGCTTGACGCTCGACGGCATCCTCTACGAGGACACGCCGGAACAGGGGCGCCGCTTTCTCGCCCGATACGGCCAGCCCTACCGCCGCATCGGTGTCGATGCGAAAGGCCGCACAGCGATCGATTTCGGGGTCTACGGGGTTCCCGAGACCTATCTCGTCGATCGCCGGGGCCGCATCCGCTACCGCGCCGTCGGGCCGCTCTCCTACGCCGAGATCGCCGGCAAGATCCTGCCGCTCGTCGCCGAACTTGCGGCCGCGGGGAACACCGCTGCGGATCAGGATTCGGGTTCGCGGTCCTCGCTCGACACGGCGGCGAGAAAGCCCGGCAGGTCGGGCCAGCCGTAGCCGGCCGCCTCGACCGAGCCGCCGCCGACCGGCAGCGCCTTGCGGCTGACCTCGCGCCCGCCGAGCCGGGCGTAGAAGAAGCGGCCCGGATTGTCCCGGAGTACCCAGATGATCGCCGAGCGGCGGCCGCTCGCCACGAGCCGCCCGAACAGCGCGATCAGCAGCCGCCGTCCGATGCCGCGGTTCTGCCAGTCGGGCGCCACATAGAGCGTGAACACCTCGCCCGAAAAGCCGTGCTCGCCGCGATTGGGGCCGCAGCTGCCGAAGCCGAGCACCTCGCCCGCCATATCGACCGCGACGCGTACGTCGCGCGGCTCGCGCATGATGGCGTGCATCCAGCCGATCTCGCGGCGCCGCTCCGACAGCCCGACGAGATAGTTCGCCGACAGCATCCCGGCATAGGTCGTGCGCCAGGTCTCGACGTCGAGCCGCGCGATCGCGCGGGCATCGGCCGGGCGCGCCGAGCGGATCGTGATCGCCTCCATGGGGATGATTGTGCCCGGTTTCGCGAAAGATGGGGAGTGTCATCGCAGCCGCGCGCCGCGACCCTTTGTGGCGTGGCGCCGGCACCGCAGCGCAGCTATCATGCGGCCATGAAGAAGCTCGCCCTCGCTCTCCTCGCTCTTCCGCTGCTGTCGCCGGCGCCGCCTGCCGCCGCCGCGGTTGCGAAGAAGAAGCCGCCGCCGCACCCGGCAGCCGAGCCGCTGCGCCATCTCGGCGGCGGCGGCGCCTGGCAAGCCTATCTGCTCGACGAGAAGTCGGGGCCGGTTTGTTACCTCGTCGGCGACCCGAAGAAGAGCGAGCCGGCGAAATTACACCGCAAGGAGATCGTCGCGATGGTCACGCACCGCCCGAAGGAAGGCGTGACCGACGTCGTCAGCTTCTCCGAGGGCTACCCGCTGAAGCGCGGCAGCAACGTGGCGCTCGACATCGACGGCGCCAAGTTCAGCATGTTCACCAGGGACGACACCGCCTGGTCGCGGACCTCCGATCTCGACCACAATATCGTCAAGGCGATGACCAAGGGCCGGCTGGCGACCGTCAAGGGGACGCCGCAGAAGGGCCCGGCGACGACCGACCAATATTCGCTCGCCGGCTTCACGCACGCGCTGTCGCTGATCGACAAGGCCTGCAACGTCAAGCAGTAAGCGGCGCCGGCGTGGCGCCGGGCGGCGGGCGGCCTTATATTTCCCGGCATGGTGACCGCAGCGGAAAAGCCCAGCCTTGTCGGCCTCGGGCGGGACGAACTCGCCGCCGAGATCGCGCGGATCGGCGCGCCCGCTTTCCGCGCCCGCCAGCTGTGGCACTGGATCTACCACCGCGGCGCCGCCGATTTCGACCGAATGTCGAGCCTCTCGAAGGAATTCCGCGCCGAACTCGCCTCCTGCTTCGCGCTCTCCCGGCCCGGCGTCGCCCGGTCGCTCGTCTCGGAGGACGGCACCAGGAAATGGCTCGTCCGCTTCGCCGACGGCGAAGAGGTCGAGACCGTCCACATCCCCGAAGAAGACCGCGGCACGCTGTGCGTCTCTTCGCAGGTCGGCTGCACGCTCAACTGCACCTTCTGCCATACCGGGACGCAGCGCCTCGTGCGCAATCTGTCGGCCGCCGACATCGTCGGGCAGGTCATGATCGCGCGCGACGCGCTCGGCGAGTGGCCCTCGCCGCCGGCCGACCGGCAGGTGACGAACCTCGTGCTGATGGGGATGGGCGAGCCGCTCTACAATTACGACAACGTGAAGGCGGCGCTGCTGACGATCATGGACCCCGAGGGCCTCTCGATCTCGCGGCGCAAGATCACGCTGTCGACCGCCGGCGTCGTGCCGATGATCGCGCGCTGCGGCAAAGAGATCGGCGTCAACCTCGCGATCTCGCTGCACGCGGTCAACGACGACATCCGCGACCGGCTGGTGCCGCTCAACCGCAAATACCCGATCGCCGAGCTGATGGCGGCCTGCCGCAACTATCCCGGCGTCAAGAACGCCCGCCGCATCACCTTCGAATACGTGATGCTGAAGGGCGTCAACGACAGCCCGGCCGAGGCGCGCGAGTTGGTCCGCCTGATCAAGGGCGTCCCGGCCAAGGTCAACCTGATCCCGTTCAACCCGTGGCCGGGCGCGCCCTACGAGTGCTCCCCGGACAGTGCGATCAAGGCCTTCTCCGACAGCGTCTTCGCCGCCGGCTATGCGGCGCCGGTGCGCACGCCGCGCGGCCGCGACATCCTCGCCGCCTGCGGCCAGCTCAGATCGGCGAGCGTCAAGCCGAGGAAGCGCGAGCGCCCGGCCGCTTGAGGGCGATGCAAAAGCCCCGCACCCGAGAGCCGGCCGGGCCCGCGCAGCCGGTGCGCGCCCGCATTCTCGGCGCCGCCTTCGCGGCCTTCACCGAGCAGGGCTATGCCGGCACCACGACGCTCGACATCGCGACCCGCGCGAAAGTCTCGAAGCGCGACCTCTACGCCAATTTCGGCAACAAAGAGGCGATGCTGCTGGCCTGCATCGAGAGCCGGACCGAGCGCATGCGGCTGCCGGCCGACCGGCCGGCGCCGCACGACCGCGAAGGCCTCGCCGCGAGCTTGACGCAGTTCGGGGCGACCCTGCTGCGCGAAGGCTCGCACCCCTTCGTCGTCGCGATGTTCCGGCTCGCCGTCGCCGAGGCGACGCGCGCTCCCGAAGTCGCGCATACCTTGGAGGAGAGTGGCCGCGGCGCGACTCGGCGGGCGCTCGCCGAGCTGCTCGCGGGGGCGCAGGCCGCGCGGCTGATCGGCGCCGGCGAGCCGTCGGACATGGCGGCGCAATTTCTCCCGCTGCTCTGGGGGGACCTGTTGCTGAACCTCCTCTTGGGGCTGGCCGCGGCGCCCGGGCCGGCGGATATCGCAAAGCGCGCGGAAAACGCGGCCGCCGCGTTTCTGCGGCTCTATCCGGCTCCCGCCGGCCGCAAATGACGTCATTCCGGACTCGCCGAAGCGCGGCGCCCCGACACCGCGCCTCTCGACCATGTTATGTAGGCGCCGGAAACCCGATATCGGAGCAAGCGTGCTGATCGGAATTGTCGAATTCTCCGGCGCCGGCTACGCGGTCTTCGTCGGCCTTCTCTATCTGCTGCAGCGGCGCCTCATTTATCGGCCCGACCGCCCGGAGCGAACGCGCCCGGCGCTCGGGCCGCTCACCGAGTTGGGCGTGCGCGAGATTGCGTTCGCGACCGCGGACGGTCTCGAACTGTTCTCGTGGTACCGGCCGCCGCCGGCAAACGCGCCTGTCATCCTCTATTGCCACGGCAATGGCGGCCATATCGGCTATCGCGCCGAGCGGCTCGCGCGCTTTGTCGAGGCGGGCTACGGCGCGCTGATGCTCGAATACCGCGGCTATGGCGGCAATCCCGGCCGACCGACCGAACAAGGGCTCTATGCCGACGGCGCCGCCGCCCTCGCTTTTCTCGGCCGCGAGGGGATCGCGCCCGAACGCATCGTCGTCTACGGCGAATCGCTCGGCGGCGCGGTCGCCGTCCGGCTCGCCCTCGCCTGTCGCCCCGCCGCGCTCGTCCTCGAATGCCCCTTCACCTCGCTCGTCGATATCGGGCGGTTGCGCTTTCCTTTCGTGCCGGTCCGGCTGTTGCTGCGCGACCGCTTCGAGCTGATCTCGGCGATCGGCGAGGTGACGGCGCCGGTCCTCGTATTGCACGGCGAGCGCGACGGCATCGTCCCCATCGCCTGCGGCCGCGCCGTCCTTGCCGCGGCAAGCGAGCCGAAGGAAGGCTGGTTCGCGCCGCAGGCCCGGCATATGAACCTCGCCGCCTTCGGCGGGCTCGAGGCGGTCTTCGATTTTCTGGCGCGCCGCCTCGGCGATTGTCATTGCGAGCGCCGCGAAGCAATCTGACGGCCGGGAGCGGACGAGGAGAAGAGAGATAATGGCGGATGCGGTAAAGAAGGTCGTGCTCGCCTATTCGGGCGGGCTCGACACCTCGGTGATCCTGCGCTGGCTCCAGGAGACCTATCGCTGCGAGGTCGTCGCCTTCACCGCCGACCTCGGCCAGGGCGAGGAATTGGAGCCGGCGCGGCAGAAGGCGCAGCTGCTCGGCGCGGCCGAGGTCTTTGTCGAGGATCTGCGCGAGGAGTTCGTGCGCGACTTCGTCTTCCCGATGTTCCGCGCCAACGCGCTCTACGAGGGCGCCTACCTGCTCGGCACCTCGATCGCACGGCCCTTGATCGCCAAGCGCCAGATCGAGATCGCCCGCCAGGTCGGCGCCGACGCGGTGGCGCATGGCGCGACCGGCAAGGGCAACGACCAGGTGCGCTTCGAACTCTCCTATTACGCGCTCGCGCCCGACATCAAGGTCATCGCGCCGTGGCGCGAATGGAAGCTGAATTCGCGCACGCAGCTGCTCGACTACGCCGAGCGGCACCAGATCCCGGTCGCCCGCGACAAGCGCGGCGAGGCGCCGTTTTCGGTCGACGCCAACCTGTTGCACATCTCGGCCGAGGGGAAAGTTCTGGAAGACCCGGCGGTCGAGCCCGAGGAATTCGTCTACAGCCGCACCATCGCGCCGGAAGCCGCCCCCGACGAGCCGCAATATGTCGAGATCGGGTTCGCGCAAGGCGACCCGGTGGCGGTGGATGGAGAGCGCCTCTCGCCGGCGGCGCTGCTCGCGCGCCTCAATGCCTTGGGCGGCATGCACGGCATCGGCCGGCTCGACCTCGTCGAGAACCGCTTTGTCGGCATGAAGTCGCGCGGCGTCTACGAGACCCCGGGCGGCACGATCCTCTTGGCCGCGCATCGCGGCATCGAGAGCCTCTGCCTCGACCGCGGCGCGGCGCATCTGAAGGACGAATTGATGCCGCGCTATGCCGAGCTGATCTACAACGGCTTCTGGTTCTCGCCCGAGCGCGAGATGCTGCAGGCGGCGATCGACAAGAGCCAGGAGAGCGTCGAGGGCACGGTCAGGCTGAAGCTCTACAAGGGCTCGGTGCGGGTCGCCGGCCGCTCGTCGGACAAGAGCCTCTACAGCCTCGCGCACGTCACCTTCGAGGCAGACCAGGTCTACGACCAGCGCGACGCGGAAGGCTTCATCAAGTTGAACGCGCTGCGCCTGCGCCTGGCGGCGCGCAAGCGGCGGTGAGCCGCGCGATGCCCTTTGTCAGCTCGGCGGGATCTATCGCGAAGGCCGAGCGATGCGCGGTCTGCCGGTCGGGGACGGTGACAGCGCCGCGCAGATCGACCATTCGGCCGCCCCTTTCGAGAAGGAGCGCGTAGAAGAACCGGTCGCCGAAGACGGCAGGCGCGGCGGTGATGACCTTTATCCCCTCGGGCGCATAAACGAGGTTGGCGAGATCCGAGCCGAGGACGGCAAAGACGAGCTCGGCTGCGCCGAAGGCGGCGACCTGCTCCAGAAACGGGTAGACGCCCAGCATGCGCGGCACGAAGCCTTCCGCCCGCAGCGGCGCTTCGAGGGCGGTGAAATTCTCCAGTTCGCGCCCCCAGCCCGGCACGCGGCGGATCGCCAGGCGCCGGAAGGAGGAAGCCTCGGCGCGTGCCCGCAAGCCCGTGCGCATCGCGGCGGCGGCGCCGGGATGCAGCATGTGATCGGACCACAATGGCGTCACCGCGAACAATCGCGAGAACCGGTAATCGCGATCGGCGCGCAACGCGAGGATCCGCTCGCGATCGATGCCGTAGGCGGCGAGCGACTCGCGCATCCGCACTAACGGCAGCGCCGCCGCCGGCGCGGTGAAGATCTCTTCTGGCAGGACAAACGAAAACCGCCCCGGATATGCGTTCTCGACAAGCACGGCCTTCGGCAGCAATTCGCAAAGCCAGTGACCCCAGGTGAAGATCCCGAACCGCGCGATCAGCAGGCATTCCGTCTCGACAACGGCCGCCGGATGCTTTGAGACCGCCGCCGCGATCAGGTGCTCGGGCGTCGTCGGAAAATAGGGCGGATATTGCTCCGCGATCGGCGAATTGCCGATCCTGAGGACGAAATCCCCGCCGCCGAGCAGCGTCGCCCCGTCCGGGAGCGCGACGAGGGAGACGCCGGCGAGCGTACAAGCCCGGGACGCATAGATGTCGCGCGACATATGCCCGGCCAATTCTTGATTGTGAGCCGCAAGATTTGTGTATTCGACGGCATTCGCAACGGCCAACGCCACCGGATCGAGCAGGGGCTCGGCCGGCAGGTCGAGATCGCAATAATGCGGCAAGCGGATCGTGGGGAGCATTGTGACGTCAGACCGGGCCGCCTCGGTAAATTTTTATCAATATATGTTTAAACTCGTGCGAGTGGTTGACTTGGCGAGGCGGGAAGCGGAAAGTTGCAAAATTCCGCTGGTGGAGGGTTTGCTGGTGGAGGGTTTCATGTTCGAACGCGTCGAGATTCGGGTCCTCGACGGCGACCTGGCCGGGAACATGATGGAGATGCGCGACTGGCTCGACAGGCGCCGGCTGGGGCCGAACGCCTTCCGCTGCCTCTCCGGCGGCGACAGCATCATCATCCGCGTCGATTTCGAGGACAGACAAGACGCCGCCGATTTCGCTCGGCAATTCGGCGGACGGCTGCTCGCCGCCCGCGTCTCCTGATCCTCCCTCGAACCGATCGCCGCGTCCTCAGCGGCGCTGCGCGGCGAGCCAGCCGAACATGACGCGGTTGAAGGCGTCCGCCTGCTCGACATTGGGGAAATGCCGGGCGCCGGCGATTTCCTCGTAGCGCGCGCCCGGCACCAGCCCCGCTAGGCGGCGGTTCTCGGCGGGCGGGGTCGCCCCGTCCTCGGCGCCGCAGACGACGAGCACCGGCAGACGCAGCTGCGGCAGCCGCGGCGCGAAGTCGAAATCGAGAATCGCCGCCGCACAACCGAGAAAACCGGCCGGCGTCGTCCCGGCGACGGTGTCGCGGATCTCCTGCCAGCGCCGCGGGCGGCGCGGCTTGAAGGCGGGGGTGAACCAGCGGTCCATCGTCGCATCGGCCAGCGGCTCCAGCGAATTGGCGCGGCTGACGATCGCCTTGCGCTCGTCCCACATGCCGGCCGCCGCCGACGGGCTCGCCGGCAGGGTGTCGCTCCACAAGGCGGAATGCAGCCGCCCACCGTGCTCGAGCGCGAAGGCCTGCCCAAGCATGCCACCGATCGACAGGCCGATGAAATGCACCCGGTCGATGCCGAGCGCGCTGACGACGCTCGCCACGTCCTGCGCCAGCGCGCTCATCGTGTAGTCGCCGGCGACCGGGTCGCTGCCGCCGTGCCCGCGCATGTCGATGCGCAGAACGCGCCAGCCCTCGGCGAGCAGGGGTACGGTCTGCTCGGCCCACATGCCGCTGTCCGAGGACAGCGAATGCGTCATGCAGACGACGGGCGCGCTCTCCGGCCCGAGGAGATCGTAATAGAGGCAGCGTCCGCCGATCGGCAACAGCATGGCCGGTACTCCAGCTTTAGGGGAGAAGGAAAGCGTATCACGGAAAGAGGACCGGAAGGCCGGTCAGTGCCGGATGCGCGAGATAGAGGACGGCGTAGAGCAGCAACCCGGCCAGGAGGCGCAGCGGCCCGATGTCGCGCCAACGCAGGCGGGCGCGGCCGGCAAAGAGCGCGGCGAAGGGAAGGTTGGAGCTGACCTCGCTCAGGCGCGGCCAGTGGCTGCCGAGCGCGAGCCGCTTCTTGCGGTCGATCAAGATCGTGCCGCCGAAGGCCAGCGCCGCAAAGACGCCGAAGAAATAGAGCGCCGCCAAATTGCCGTTCGCCACCATATGCGACAGCGCCCACAGTCCGACCGCCCACATCACCGGATGACGTGTCACGGCGAGGATGCCGGGCGCCGGATCGTCGGCGCGGGCCGCGTGCTCCATCCCGACCGCGGTCGGGTTGCTCGTCGTATAGCCGGCGACGAGGAGAATTGCCGAAAACGGCATGACGACGATCGGCGCCAGCGCCATCCACGGCCGCAGCCGCCACAGCGGGATCACCGGGGCATGCGCGAAGGCCGCCAGAAACCAGGCGAAGGTGACGAGCGCCACCAACGAATAGACGGCGAGAAAGCCCTGCTCGCCGAGCACCTCGCGCAGCGAGCCGCGCAGCCGCGTGCTCGACAGGAGGACGTGGCTGCCGGCAAAGGCGAGCCCGGCGATGACCAGCGAGACGAGCGCCCGGAACATCGGCGGGGTCATCGCTCACGCCTCGACGAGCGCCGCGAGGATCGCGGCCAGCCGCGGCAGCAGCACCTTGGGGTCGCCGATGACGCGCACGCGCTTGTCGCGGCTCCGGGCGCCGGCGACGATCTCGAGGTCGCGGCGCGGCAATTTCCACTCGCGCGCGATGAGGCGTAAGAGCGCCGCGTTGGCGCGCCCGTCTTCCGGCGGCGCGCCGACCGCCGCCTTGACGACGCGCCCGCCGCCGGCCGTGGGAGCGATCCCCATCACTCGGTTGCCGGCCGCCCGCGGCATCAGGCGGATCGCCACATCGACGCCGTCGCGCACGGGGAGCAGCAGGCCCTCAGACAAGGTATTCGAACATCAGGTCGCGCAGGAAGTAGAGCAAGAGAATCAGCACGATCGGCGAGATGTCGATGCCGCCGAGATCGGGCAGCACCGAGCGAATCGGCCGCAGCAGCGGGTCGGTGATGCGCCACAGGAAGTCGCCGGCTATCGCGACGGCGCGATGCCGGGTGTTGACGATGCCGAAGGCGACGAGCCAGCTCAGCACCGCCTGCGCGATCAACAGCCAGATGTAGATCGTGATGACGGTGCTGACGAGGTTGAGAAAAGCGAGCATCCGGGCGTCCGTGGGCGGGAGGATCGGGCGCGACGGTAGCGGGAAGGGCGCAGGACCGCAAGCCGCGCCCGGACCGGCGGTTGCACGCGGCAGCCTCGTGCCATCGGTTGCGCTGGATCAAGGAAGGCGGCCCGGCCTCGGCATTATCTCGCGACGAGGGTCACGAGGAGAGAGCGCATGATGACGATGCCGGGCTGGGGATGGGGCCATATGGGCGCCTTCGGGCTTATGGCGTGGCCGTTCATGGCGGCGATGGCGCTGCTGTTCCTTTATCCGATCGGCCGGGTTCTCGGCCGCATCGGCCTGTCGCCACTGTGGGCGCTCGTCGCGCTGGTGCCGCTGGTGAACCTGATCGCGCTGTGGGTCCTCGCCTTCGCCGAATGGCCGCGCGGCCGGCGCGCGGCTTGACAGAAAAAGCCGCGCTCCCCATAGTCCCGGCCGCCCGAACCGGGGTGCGCCCGATGCGCGATTGGGGCCGTAGCTCAGCTGGGAGAGCGTCGCGTTCGCAATGCGAAGGTCAGGGGTTCGATCCCCCTCGGCTCCACCATATTTTTCAGATGCTTGTGCCGGACGACAGTCGGTGCCGCGAGGCACCCCCCGCCGGGCATGGCGATCCCGGTGACATGTCGAATGTGCAGGCAGAAGGTTAGAGGAAACTCCCGTTTCCTTTAATCCTGCCCTCAGTTGAAACTTTCGCCATCTCTACGCTATACCACGCTAAACTGCGATCAAAAGGTATTTCTGAACCTTACACCTATTACGAAGCTGCAGTTCACAATGATCAAGGAGTGCGTCTGGCGGGGAGCGTGTCTCGCGCGCCGCGAGTGCGGGATTTAGACCACAAGGACGCCGTATCGGCTGCACCTCAGAAGCGGAGGAACGACAGTTCAGCGGCACGCCGGAAGCAAGATATCGGCGCGCTCATCGCCACAGCGACAGCATACCGGAAGAGCGCTGCGGTTCCGGGCAACGAGTGGTTCGAGTGCGCATCGACCTAAGACAACCCGAAGCCGCTGCGCAGTGATGGCCCTCGTCATCGACCTTGCGGCTTGCGCGGCCCGGCTCGCTTTATGCAGTTTTTTATGCGTCGGCCCAAGCGTCCAAGTCCGTGTCGAGGTTGGGCTCGCCATCGAACGACGGTCGACACGCGTTTTCGCGATCCAATCCGGTTGCGTCTGGGCGTTCCCGGAGCCGCTACGGAGTTCATCTGGATGCCGATTCTCGGGCGCTGCCACGCAAGAGGCGTTCGGGCCGCTTATGCGGTTCTTATGCGATTGCCGACGGATTCATCTCGAAATTTAAGCCGTTTGCGACCTTCTATCGGGCAGAGCGAACGCGAATCGCGCCAGGATGGCATCTTCCGAGCGACCGAGATTTTCGACGATACTGGCGGCAGCCGAGCGAAATGGATTTCGCCGATCACCCACTTAATTGGCGAAATCAACATGATCGCGGGCTGGTTCACAGAGATATTGGGGTCGATTCTGTGGGCCGTCCTGATCGCAAGCTTTCTCTATGCCGCGCTGTTTTGCCGGCCATGACGGGGCCGGCCATGCCAGGCGCAACGCCGTCGGTCAGACGAATACGCCGGCAGGGATACACTGTGATGAGTCAAGGAGACCTATGATGGCTGACGGCCTGATGCTCGCTCTCGGCGTCGCATTTTTCGCCGCTGCCGTGCTCCACACCCTCGCCTGTGAAAAAATGTGAGGCGGAGATGCTCGTCGATTACCTGCTCGGCGCGATCGTGACGGTCGTGATCCTCGTCTATCTGACCTACGCGCTGATCCGCCCGGAGCGGTTCTAGGAGACATCCGATGACGCTCGACGGCTGGGTGCAGATCGCGCTGTTTAGCGTGATCATCATCCTGATCACACGGCCGCTCGGCGGCTACATGACCCGCGTCTTCGCTGGCGAGCACACCTTTCTGTACCCGATACTGCGGCCGGTCGAGCGCACCGTCTATTGGTGCTGCGGCGTCGACGAGACGGAGGAGCAGCACTGGCTGATCTACGCGGTCGCGATCCTGTTCTTCAGCGTCGCCGGTTTCGTCAGCCTCTACGCGCTGCAGAGGCTGCAATGGTACCTGCCGTTCAACCCGCAGGGCCAGACCGGGGTCGAGCCGAGCCTTGCCTTTAACACCTCGGTCAGCTTCGTCACCAACACGAATTGGCAAGCCTATGGCGGCGAGACGACGATGGGCTACCTCGTCCAGATGGCCGGGCTGACAGTGCACAATTTCGTGTCTGCCGCGACCGGCATCGCGATGGCGCTGGCGCTCATCCGCGGCTTTGCGCGGCGCGAGGCAAAGACGGTCGGCAATTTCTGGGTCGATCTGACCCGCTGCACGCTCTACGTTCTGCTGCCGGTCTCGGTCGTCGTCTCGTTGGTGCTGGTGTGGCAGGGGGTGCCGCAGAACCTCGGCCATTACGTCGAGGCGACGACCCTGGAAGGTGCCAAGCAAATCATCGCCCAGGGTCCGGTCGCCTCGCAGGAGGTCATCAAGGAGTTCGGCACCAACGGCGGCGGCTTCTTCAACGCCAATTCCTCGCACCCTTACGAGAACCCGAACGCGATCACCAACCTGGTCGAGCTGGTGCTGATCTTCGCGATCGGCGCGGCGCTGACCAACGTTTTGGGCCGCATGGTCCGGGACGAGCGCCAGGGCTGGGCGATCTTCGCCGCGATGGGCCTTTTGTTCATGGCCGGCGTCGCGATCGCCTACAATTCCGAGGCACACGGCAACCCCGCCTTCGCGGCGTTCCATGTCGACAGCGCGCCAGGTGCCTTGCAGGCCGGCGGTAACATGGAGGGCAAGGAGGTGCGCTTCGGCCCGGCCTTGTCGGCACTGTGGGCGACGGTGACGACCGACACCTCGTGCGGCGCCGTCAACTCGATGCACGACAGCTACCTGCCGATGGGCGGCGCGGTGCCGCTCGTCAACATCCAACTGGGCGAGGTTATCTTCGGCGGCGTGGGCTCCGGGCTCTACGGGATCCTCGCCTTCGCGATCGTCGCGATGTTTATCGCCGGGCTGATGGTCGGGCGCACCCCCGAATATCTCGGCAAGAAGCTCGAGGCGAAGGAGGTCAAGATGACGATCCTCGCCCTCTTGAGCCTGCCCTTGTCGATCCTCGGCTTCACGGCCCTCGCAACCGTCCTGCCGCAGGGCCTCGCCGGCGTCGCCAATGGCGGGCCGCACGGCTTCAGCGAAATCCTCTACGCCTACAGCCAGGGTACCGGCAACAACGGCAGCGCCTTTGCCGGGTTGAACGCCAACACCTGGTTCTACAATCTGACGATCGCCGGCGCGATGCTGATCGGCCGCTTCATTTTCGTGATCCCGATGCTCGCGGTCGCCGGCTCGCTGGCGCAGAAAAAACTGGTCGCCTCCTCGGCCGGCACCTTTCCGACACACAGCCCGCAATTCGTCGGGCTGTTGGTCGGCGTCATCCTGATCATCGGCGGGCTGACCTACTTCCCCGCCGTGGCGCTGGGTCCGGTCGTCGAACAAGTGGCGATGGATCAGGGCAAGCTCTATCCCGGCCCGTGACCGCTCTCTTTCGCCAAGGAATTTCCCGATGACGGACGGCTCGATCCCGGACTCGCCGCATACCGGCCTCTACAAGCGCCAGGTGCAGCCGCTGTCATTGTTCGACCAGGCGCTGCTGGTGCCTGCGATATGGGCTTCCTTCAAAAAGCTCGACCCGCGCACCTTGGCGAAGAACCCGGTCATGTTCTGCGTCGAGATCGTGTCGGTCCTGACGACGGTCTTCTTTCTGCGCGACCTCCTCGTCAACGGCGGCAGCATCGTCGGTGCAAACCCGTTGTTCTCCGGGCAGATCGCGGTCTGGCTGTGGTTCACGGTGCTGTTCGCGAATTTCGCCGAAGCGGTCGCCGAGGGCCGCGGGAAGGCGCAGGCCGACACCTTGCGCCGCATGCGCACCGAGACGCAGGCCAAGCGCCTCAATGACGAACAATCGCGGCAATACGACCTCGTCGCCTCGACCGACCTGCGGCCGGGCGACGTCGTCCTGGTCGAGCAGGGCGACTTCATCCCGAGCGACGGCGAGGTCATCGAGGGCATCGCCTCGGTCGACGAATCGGCGATCACCGGCGAATCCGCGCCCGTCATCCGCGAGAGCGGCGGCGACCGCTCGGCGGTGACCGGCGGCACCCGCGTGATCTCCGACATGATCAAGGTGCGCATCACCGCGGCCCCCGGCTCGACCTTTCTCGACCGCATGATCTCCCTGGTTGAGGGCGCGGTGCGGCAGAAGACGCCAAACGAGATCGCGCTCAACATCCTGCTCGCCGGGATGACGATCATCTTCGTGTTCGCGACGGTGACTATCCCGAGCTTTGCCGCCTATGGGCATGGCGTCGTCGCCGTCGTCGTGTTGATCGCCCTCTTTGTCTGCCTGATCCCGACGACGATCGGGGCTCTGCTGTCCGCGATCGGCATCGCCGGCATGGACCGGCTGGTGCGCTTCAACGTGCTGGCGATGTCGGGGCGCGCGGTCGAGGCGGCGGGCGATGTCGACACGCTGCTGCTCGACAAGACCGGCACGATCACCTTGGGGAACCGGCAGGCGACCGAGTTCCTGCCGCTCTCCGGCGTCGATGCCGCCGAACTGGCCGACGCGGCGCAGCTCTCCTCGCTGTCCGACGAGACCCCGGAGGGCCGCTCGATCGTCGTCTTGGCCAAGGAGAAATATGCGATCCGCGGCCGCGAGATGGCGCCGCTCAACGCCCAATTCATCCCGTTCTCGGCGCACACCAGGATGAGCGGCGTCGATATCGAGGGGCATTCGATCCGCAAAGGCGCCGTTGCCGCGATCCTCGCCTATCTGGGGGAAAATAGCGGCGGCAAGTCGGCCGCCGGGCGCGGCGGGTCGGCGCTGCTTACCCGTGCCGAGACGGCGCAGGCCGCCGCCGCGCGCGAGCTCCACCAGATTGCCGAGGGCATCGCCAAATCGGGCGGCACGCCGCTCGCCGTCGCCAAGGACGATCGCCTCCTCGGCGTCGTGCACCTGAAGGATATCGTCAAGGGTGGCATCCGCGAGCGCTTCGCCGAGTTGCGGCAGATGGGCATCCGCACGGTCATGATCACCGGCGACAACCCGCTGACCGCGGCGGCCATCGCCGCCGAATCCGGCGTCGACGACTTTCTCGCGCAGGCGACCCCGGAGGACAAGCTGCGGCTCATCCGCGAGGAGCAAGGCAAGGGCAAGCTCGTCGCGATGTGCGGCGACGGAACCAACGATGCGCCGGCCTTGGCGCAGTCCGACGTCGGCGTCGCGATGAACACCGGCACGATGGCGGCGCGCGAAGCCGGCAACATGGTCGATCTCGACAGCGATCCCACGAAGCTGATCGAGATCGTCGCGATCGGCAAACAATTGCTGATGACCCGCGGCGCCTTGACCACCTTCTCGATTGCCAATGACGTCGCGAAATATTTCGCGATCATCCCGGCGATGTTCGCTGCGTTCTACCCGCAACTGAACGTGCTCAACGTCATGGGGTTGCGGAACCCCGAGAGCGCGATCCTGTCGGCGATCATCTTCAACGCGCTGATCATCGTCGCGCTGATCCCGCTGGCCTTGCGCGGTGTCAAGTACCGCCCGGCCGGCGCCGCCACGATTCTGCGCCGCAACCTGTTGATCTACGGCCTCGGCGGCCTCGTCGCCCCGTTCGTCGGCATCAAACTGATCGACCTCGCGGTCACCGCCATCGGCTTAGCCTGAGGAGTGTCCCACAATGCTTCGGCAGATCCGCCCCGCCATCATGATGATCATCGCAATGACGGTCATCACCGGCCTTATCTACCCGCTCGGCATGACCGGCCTCGCTCAGCTGATCTTCCCGAATCAGGCCAACGGCAGCCTCATTACCAAGGACGGCAAGGTGATCGGCTCCAGCCTGATCGGGCAGAACTTCACGAGTGCCAAGTACTTCCATGGCCGGCCCTCGGCGACGACCGAGCCCGACCCGAAGGACCCGTCCAAGACGGTGCCGGTGCCCTACGCCGCCGACAATTCGAGCGGCTCCAACCTGGGGCCTACGGCGCAGCCGCTGATAGACCGCGTCAAGGCTGACGCGGCGAAACTCCAGGCCCAGAACCCGAACACGCCGGTGCCGGTCGATCTGGTCACAACTTCGGCGAGCGGCCTCGACCCCGACATCACCCCCGCCGCCGCGCTGTTCCAGGCGCCGCGCGTCGCCAAGGCCCGCGGCTTGCCGCCCGTGCGGGTGGCGGCGCTGGTGGAGGCGCATGTCGAGGACCGGCTTCTCGGCGTCATCGGCGAGCCGCATGTCAACGTGCTGAAGCTCAATCTCGCGCTCGACGCGCTGAAATGAGCTAGGCTCCCGGCATGGCGGAGCGGGACACAAGACCCTCGCCCGAGGCGCTGCTCGACGCGGCGAGGCAGGAGGGCCGCGGCCGGCTGAAGATCTTTCTCGGCGCCGCGCCGGGGGTCGGTAAGACCTACGAGATGCTGCTGTCGGCGCAGACGAAGCGGCGCGAGGCGGTCGATGTCGTCATCGGCATCGTCGAAACGCACGGCCGGCGCGAGACCGAGGCGCTGCTCGAAGGTCTCGAGGTCATCCCACGGCAGCAAGTCGACTACAAGGGCCACCGGCTGGCCGAGATGGATCTCGATGCGATCCTGAAACGGCGGCCGCAACTGGTGCTCGTTGATGAACTGGCACACACCAACGCGCCGGGCAGCCGCCACCCCAAGCGCTATCTCGATGTCGAGGAATTGGTCGCCGCCGGCATCGACGTCTACACGACATTGAACATCCAGCACGTCGAGAGCTTGAACGACGTCGTCGCGCGGATCACGCGCATCCGGGTGCGCGAGACCGTGCCCGACAGCGTTCTCGACCAGGCCGACGACATCGAGGTCGTCGATCTCGCGCCGGACGACCTGATCCAGCGGCTGCGGGAAGGCAAGGTCTATGTGCCGCACCAGGCCGAACGGGCGGTCCGGCACTATTTCCAGCCGGGCAACCTGACGGCGCTGCGCGAACTCGCGTTGCGGCGGACCGCACAACGCGTCGACGACCAGCTGCTGTCGCACATGCGCAGCCACGCGATCGCGGGGCCGTGGGCGGCCGGCGAGCGCGTCCTTGTCTGCATCAGCGAAGCGACCAACACGCCGGGCCTCATCCGCTATGCACGCCGCGCCGCCGAACGCCTGCATGCGCCATGGACGGCGCTCTACGTCGAAACGACCCGGACGCAACGCCTCAAGGACGCCGAGCGCGACCGCATAGCCGAATATCTGCGGCTCGCCGAGCGGCTCGGCGCTTCGACGATCACGATTCCCGGACGCAAGATCGCCGACGAAATCATCGCCTATGCCGAAGCCAACAACATCACCCAGATCGTCATCGGCAAATCCGACCGGCCCCGCTGGTTCGAGATCCTGCACGGCTCGGTGGTGCACGACCTGGTGCGCAAGACCGGCCCGATCAGCGTGCACGTGATTTCGGCGGAGGGCGGCGAGCCCGCTGCGCCGAGATCAGTCGTCACGCGTCCCCGCTCCGAACCCTTCAGCGCCGTGCCTTACGCCGGCAGTACCGGCACGGTTATCTTGGCGCTCGGCATCGGCGAGCTGATCTCACGCTTTGTCGGGTTTCAGAGCGTCTCGCTGGTCTTTCTGGTCGCGGTATTAGCGAGCGCGATCGCGTGGGGTCTGTGGCCGTCGCTGTTTGTCGGTCTCTTGAGCGTGCTCGCCTTCAATTTCTTCTTCATCCCGCCGCTCTATACCTTCACGATCGCCGATCCGGTCAACGTCGTCGCGCTGTTCTTCTTCGCGCTGGTGGCGGTCGTCGTCAGCAACCTGATGGCGGCGACGCGCAGCCAAATCGTCGCCGCCCGCGCGCGCGCCAAGACGACGGCCGAACTCTATTCGTTCAGCCGCAAGGTCGCCGGCATCGGCACCCTCGACGACCTCCTCTGGGCCACCGCCTACCAGGTCTCGTCGATGCTCAAATTGAGCACGGTCTTGCTGTTGCCGGAGCAGGAAGGCGGGCGGCTCGGGGTCGCTTCGGCCTATCCGCCGGAAGACCGGCTGGACGAAGCCGACATGGCGGCCGCTCGGTGGTGCTGGGACCACAATCACCCGACGGGCCGCGGCTCGGACACCCTGCCGGGCGGCAAATGGCTGTTTCTGCCGCTCCGTACCGGCAGCGGGACGGTCGGCGTGATCGGCATCGAACGCGATGCACCCGGTGCGCTGCTGACCCCGGACGAGCGTCGATTGCTCGATGCACTGGCCGACCAGGTGGCCGTCGCGATCGAGCGGATTTCGCTGGCGCGTGGGCTCGCCGAGGCCCGCGTGCTGGCCGAGACCGAGCGGCTTCGCGCGGCGCTGTTGACCTCGATATCGCATGATCTGCGCACCCCGCTCGCCTCGGTCCTCGGCACGGTGTCGAGCCTGCGCCACTATGCGGACAAATACGACGCGGCCGATCGCGACGAATTGCTCGCCACTCTCGAAAGCGAGGCCGAGCGTCTCAACCGGTTCGTCGGCAATCTGCTCGACATGACGCGCCTAGAATCGGGGGCCATCGAGCTGAAGCTGGACCTGGTGGATGTTGCCGAGATCGTCGGCGCGGCGTTGGAGCGTGCGGGCGGCATCCTCGCCGCGCATCGGGTCGAGGTTGCGGTCGCCTCCGACCTGCCGATACTGCGCCTCGATGCGATCCTGTTCGAACAGGTGTTGTTCAATCTGCTCGACAACGCCGCCAAATACTCGCTTCCCGGCAGCCGCATCGACCTGCGGGCGGAGCGTGACGGCGAAGTCGTAGCGATCGAGGTCATCGATGAGGGCCCGGGCATACCGGCCGGCGACCTTGAACGCATCTTCGACAAGTTCTACCGCGTCCAGGCCCAGGATCGGCGGCGCGCCGGAACCGGATTGGGGCTGGCCATCTGCCGCGGCTTCGTCGAGGCGCAAGGCGGCCGAATCGCGGCGCAGAACCGGCGTGATCGCTCCGGCGCGATCCTGACCGTTCGCATCCCGGTGCCGGAGGCGACGGAGATCTCCGGGCCGGTCGCCGCCGATGGCTAATGCCTACACCGTCCTCGTCGTCGATGACGAGCCGCCGATCCGCCGGTTCTTGCGCACCAGCCTCACGGCAGAAGGGCACCGCGTCGTCACGGCCGAGGATGCCGCCGGAGCACTCGCTGCCCTGGCGGCCGAAAAACCCGACCTGATCATCCTCGATCTGGGTCTGCCCGATCGGAGCGGCTTCGAAGTGATCAAGCAGATCCGCATTCGCTCGCCGGTACCCGTGATCGTCTTGTCGGCGCGCAGCGACGAACGCTCGAAGGTCGAGGCGCTCGATCTCGGCGCCGACGACTACATCGGCAAGCCCTTCGGCATGGCCGAATTGACGGCGCGGATCCGCGCTGGCTTGCGCCATGCCTTCCAGGCCCAGGGCGAGTTGTCGGCATTCGTGTCCGGCGACCTGATGGTGGACCTGGTGCGCCGGCAGGTGACCCGCGAGGGACGCGAGGTCAGGCTTTCGCCCAAGGAGTTCGATCTGCTGCGCCAGTTCGTAACCCATGCCGGCAAAGTGCTGACGCACCGGCACCTGCTGCGCGCGGTGTGGGGCCCGGCCCAGCAAGGGGAGGTCCAATACCTGCGCGTCTGCATCCGCGGCCTTCGGCAGAAGCTGGAACCCGACGCGACGCGCCCGACCCACATTCTGACCGAACTCGGGGTCGGCTATCGCCTGCAATTGCCGCCCGAGCAGCGCGCATGAGCGAGGTCGATTTGCTGGACCCTATCGCCGCCGCGGCGGTAAATGATCGCAAGGACGAGGATGCGTCGGAAGGAACCACCGTGGATGTCGCCGACCTGCTAATGCCGGACAGCGTAATTGCCGGCTTGCCGGTGAACGACAAGGCGCAGCTGTTGGCAGAACTCGCGCGCCGGGCGGCGAGCGCAACCGGCCTCCCGGCAAACCACATCCGCGACGCGCTCGAAGCCCGCGAGCGGTTGGGCTCGACCGGCGTCGGCGCCGGCATCGCCATCCCGCACGCCCAAATCGCCGGGCTTGACCGCTTCTACGGGCTCTTCGCTCGCCTCCAGCGGCCGATCGACTACGAAGCCATCGATCAGCGGCCGGTCGACCTCGCGTTTCTGCTGCTGATCCCGAGCGATTCAAAGGAGCACCTGCACGCCTTGGCGTGCATCTCGCGCAGCTTGCGCGACCGAGCGACCGCAGCAAGCCTCCGCGACGCCGCCACCGCAGTCGAGCTCTATAACACGCTCGTCTCGGCGCGATGAGGCGCTATGCCCTATCCCGTCGGCCGGGCCATGCCGCAACTGGGTGTCGGGTCCACGCCGCGGCCAGGCGGGCGCCTTGCCGCCACCACGACCCCTCCTCGCATTCCCGTTCTTGATGTCGTCCCGGCGAAGGCGGTGACCTGCCTCGGCCACGGATACCGGCCTTCGCCGGTATGACGAAGAAGCCGGGATGCGGTAGAGTGCTCCGCTTCCACGTTGCCGGAGGAGCCTCCTGATGCCGAAAATTCTGGTCGTCCACGGTGCGGGCATGAACATGCGCGGCAAGGTCCAGACCGACATCTTCGGGCCGATGACGCTGCCCGAATACGACGAGCGCATCCGCGGATACGCGCGCGAATTGGGCCTCGAGGTCGAGATCTTCCACTCGAACATCGAGGGCGAGATCGTCAACCGCTTCTATCAGGCGAACGACGAGGGCGTCGCGGCGGCGATCTTCAACCCAGCCGCCTTCGGCAGCGGCTATCCGGCTTTGGTGGCGGCGATCGGCCAGGTCAAGTTCCCGACCATCGAGGTGCACATCTCGAACCCGATCCGGCGCGGCCCCGCCTCGGAGACGGCGCGCGTCAGCCTCGGCATCGTCGCCGGCTTCGGCATCGCCGGCTACCGGCTCGCGCTCGAGGGACTGCGCGACCACCTCGCCGCACAGCGATAGAAGGAGCACGCAGATGCGCGAAGCCGTCATCGTCTCGACCGCCCGCACGCCGATCGGCAGGGCCTATCGCGGCGCCTTCAACGATACGCAGGGGCAGGAATTGGCCGGCCACGCCGTCGCCGAGGCGGTGCGCCGCGCCAAGGTGGAGCCGGGCGAAATCGACGACGTCGTGATCGGTGCCGCGCTGCAGCAGGGCTCGACCGGCTACAACGTCGCCCGCCAGGCGCTGTTGCGCGCCGGGCTGCCGGTGACCGTGCCGGGCATGTCGATCGACCGGCAATGCGCCTCGGGTCTGATGGCGATCGCGACGGCGGCGAAGGAGATCGTCGACGACGGCATGACGATCGCGGTCGGCGGCGGCGTCGAGTCGATCTCGCTGGTGCAAAACGAGCACCGGAACCAGTTCCGCGCACAGGACCCGTGGCTCGTCGAGCGCCGGCCCGACGTCTACATGGCGATGATCGAGACCGCCGAGATCGTCGCCGAGCGCTATCAGGTGACGCGCGAGGCGCAGGACCGCTACGCGCTCGCCTCGCAGCAGCGCACCGCGGCGGGGCAGGCGGCCGGCCGCTTCGACCGCGAGATTGCGCCGCTGCCGTCGCGGATGCTGGTCGAGGACCGCGAAACCCGGCAGGTGCGCAGCGTGCCAGTGACGCTGGAGAAGGACGAGGGCAACCGCCCCTCGACGACGCTCGAGGGCCTTGCCGCCCTGAAGCCCGTCTTCCGCGACGGGCAGGTCGTCAAGGAAGGCCGCTTCATCACCGCCGGCAATGCCTCCCAGCTTTCCGACGGCGCCGCCGCCGTCGTCTTGATGGAGCGGGCCGAGGCCGAGCGGCGCGGGCTCGAACCGTTGGGCGCCTATCGCGGCATCGCGGTCGCCGGCTGCGCCCCGGACGAGATGGGGATCGGCCCCGTTTTCGCGGTGCCGAAGCTGCTGCGGCAGCACGGTCTCAAGATCGACGACATCGACCTGTGGGAGCTGAACGAAGCCTTCGCGGTGCAGGCGCTTTATTGCCGCGACCGGCTCGGCATCGATCCCGAGCGCTACAATGTCGACGGCGGCGCGATCTCGATCGGCCACCCCTACGGCATGTCGGGGGCGCGCATGGTCGGGCACGCGCTCGTCGAGGGCCAGCGGCGCCAAGCGAAGCGCGTCGTCGTGACGATGTGCATCGGCGGCGGCATGGGCGCCGCTGGCCTCTTCGAGGTGTTCTGATACTCCTCGTCACCCCCGCGAAGGCCGGGGGTCCAAGGCAAGCGACTGAAATCCCTGGATTCCCGCTTACGCGGGAACGACGAAGGAAAGGGCTAGTTGAGTGCCACCTCGAAGCCGCGGGCGGTGCCGGGGCGGGCCATCATCCTCTCGTACCAGCGCTTGACGTTCGGGTAGTCGGCGAGATCGACCTGGTGGCGCTCGTGCCGCCAGGCCCAGCCCAGGATCGCGAAATCGGCGATCGACACCGCGCCGGCGGCGAACTCGACCTCGCCCAATCGCTTGTCGAGGACGCCGTAGAGCCGGCGCGTTTCCTTCATGTAGCGCTCGAGCCCATAGCGGCGGTCGGCTTCGTTCGCGACCTGCAGGAAATGATGCACCTGGCCCGGCATCGGCCCGAAACCGCCCATCTGCCACATCAGCCATTCGAGCACTGATACCTGCGCGCGTAAGTCTCCCTTGGGCCAGAACTTGCCGGTTTTCTCGCCGAGATAAATCAGGATCGCGCCCGATTCGAAGACGCTGATCGGCGCCCCGCCCGGTCCTTGTGAATCGACGATTGCAGGGATGCGGTTGTTTGGACTAATCTTGAGGAACTCCGGACTGAACTGCTCTCCCTTTGTTATGTTGATCGTTTTCACGCTGTAGGGCAGCCCCATCTCTTCGAGCGCAACGCTGATCTTGCGCCCGTTCGGCGTGTTCCAGGTGTGCAATTCGATGCTCATCGGCTGGGCTCTCTCCCGTTGTCGAGCGGATCGTGGCGGCAGGATTGCCGCGAACGCGGCGCCTCGCAAGGAGCGTTTAACGGGGCGGCGCCGGCCGTGTCAAAAAAAAGTCAGGCGCACGGAACCAAGCTCCGTAGCCGGCGTTTCCGACGGTTCTACCAGAAATTGCGGCTGTTTTTCCGGCCATCGTCCTCCCTAACCGGAGCCCTCACATGCCACCGAGCGAAACCTTGGTCGAAAGCATCGGCGAAGCCTCGTCGAATGCACTGCCGCGCGAAGAGACCGGCTATCCGGCCGCCGCCAACGGCCATGCCGGCGCGGCCGAGGGCGAGGATTTCGACCGCCACGCGCTGCTCGGCGCGCTGCAGGCGATGCGGCGCGGCGATTTCTCCGTGCGGCTGCCCGGCGACCAGGTCGGGCTCGGCGGCAAGATCGCCGACACCTTCAACGAGATCGTCGCCTCGAACGAGCGGATGGCGCAGCAGCTGGAACTGGTCGGGCAGGTCGTCGGCCGCGACGGAAAGATCCGGCGGCGCGTCAAATTCGCGCTGTCGGACGGCGCCTGGGGCGAGATGGAAGGCTCGGTCAACACGCTGATCGACGATTTACTGTGGCCGACGACGGCGGTCACCGACGCGATCGCGGCGGTCGCCAAGGGCGATCTCCTGCAGACCGTGCGCCTCGATGTCGACGGCCGGCCATTGAAGGGCGAGTTCCTGCGCTCGGCGACGATCGTCAACACGATGATCAAGCAGTTGGGCATCTTCACCTCGGAAGTGACGCGCGTCGCCCGCGAGGTCGGCACCGACGGCAAACTGGGCGGCCAGGCGCAGGTCGCCGAAGTCAGCGGCGTGTGGAAGGACCTGACCGAGAGCGTCAACTCGATGGCCTCCAACCTGACCGCCCAGGTCCGCAACATCTCCGAAGTGACGATCGCCGTCGCCGACGGTGATCTGTCGAAAAAGATCACCGTCGATGTGCGCGGCGAGATCCTGCAGCTGAAGGAAGCCATCAATACGATGGTCGATCAGCTGCGCTCCTTCGCCTCCGAGGTGACGCGCGTCGCCCGCGAGGTCGGCACGGAAGGCAAATTGGGCGGCCAGGCGGTCGTCCCCGGCGTCGCCGGCACGTGGAAGGACCTGACCGACAGCGTCAACGCGATGTGCGGCAACCTGACCGACCAGGTGCGCAACATCGCGCACGTCACGACGGCGGTGGCGCGCGGCGATCTGTCGCGCAAGATCACGGTCGATGTCCGCGGCGAGATCCTCGAGCTGAAGGACACGATCAACACGATGGTCGACCAGCTGAACGCATTCGCCGGCGAAGTGACGCGCGTCGCCCGCGAGGTCGGCACCGAAGGCAGGCTCGGCGGCCAGGCGGCGGTGCCCGGCGTCGCCGGCACCTGGAAGGACCTGACCGACAACGTCAATTCGATGGCGTCCAACCTGACCGCTCAAGTGCGCAACATCGCCGAGGTGTCGACCGCGATCGCCAATGGCGACTTGTCGAAAAAGATCACCGTCAGCGTCTCCGGCGAGATCCTGCTGCTGAAGGAGACCATCAACACGATGGTCGATCAGCTGAACGCGTTCGCCGGCGAGGTGACGCGCGTCGCCCGCGAGGTCGGCACCGAAGGCCGGCTCGGCGGCCAGGCCAATGTGCCGGGCGTCGCCGGCACCTGGAAGGATTTGACCGACAGCGTCAATTCGATGGCCTCCAACCTGACCGCGCAGGTGCGCAACATCGCCGAGGTCGCGACTTCGATCGCCACCGGCGACTTGTCGAAGAAGATCACCGTCAACGTCTCGGGCGAGATCCTGCAGCTGAAGGATACGATCAACACGATGGTCGATCAGCTGAATGGGTTTGCCTCCGAAGTGACGCGCGTCGCCCGCGAGGTCGGCACCGAGGGCAAGTTGGGCGGCCAGGCCGCGGTGCCGGGCGTCGCCGGCACCTGGAAGGACTTGACCGACAACGTCAATTTCATGGCATCGAACCTGACCGGGCAAGTGCGCAACATCGCCGAGGTGGCGACCGCCATCGCCACCGGCGATTTGTCGAAAAAGATCACCGTCGACGTGCGCGGCGAGATGCTGCTGTTGAAGGAGACCATCAACACGATGGTCGAGCAGCTGCGCTCCTTCGCCGCCGAGGTGACGCGCGTTGCTCGCGAGGTCGGCACCGAGGGCCGGCTCGGCGGCCAGGCGGTGGTGCCTGGCGTCGCCGGCACCTGGAAGGATTTGACCGACAACGTCAACCTCTTGGCTGCCAATCTGACGACCCAGGTGCGCAACATCGCCGAGGTGACGACGGCGGTGGCGCGCGGCGATCTCTCGCGCAAGATCACCGTCGATGTGCAGGGCGAGATCCTCGAGCTGAAGAACACCATCAACACGATGGTGGACCAGCTGAACGCCTTTGCGTCGGAAGTGACGCGCGTCGCCCGCGAGGTCGGCACCGAAGGCCGGCTCGGCGGCCAGGCGGCGGTGCCCGGCGTTGCCGGCACCTGGAAGGATTTGACCGACACCGTCAACGTCATGGCGGCCAACCTGACCGAGCAGGTGCGCGTCATCGTCAAGGTGGTGACGGCGGTCGCCAACGGCGATCTGAAGCAGAACCTGACCGTCATGTCGAAGGGCGAGGTGGCGGCGCTCGCCGAGACCATCAACAACATGACGGCGACGCTCGCCACCTTTGCCGATCAGGTGACGACGGTGGCGCGCGAGGTCGGCGTCGAAGGCCGGCTCGGCGGCCAGGCGGCGGTGCCGGGCGCCGCCGGCACCTGGAAGGACCTGACCGGCAACGTCAACCTCTTGGCGGCCAACCTGACGAGCCAGGTGCGCGCGATCGCCGAGGTGGCGACCGCCGTCACCAAGGGCGACCTGACCCGATCGATCCAGGTCGATGCGCGCGGCGAGGTCGCCGAGCTCAAAGACAACATCAACACGATGATCGGCAATCTGCGCCTGACGACCGATCGCAACACCGAGCAGGACTGGTTGAAGACGAACCTCGCCCGCTTCACCAACATGCTGCAGGGGCAGCGCGACCTGACAGCGGTCGGGCGCATGCTGCTCAGCGAGCTGGCGCCGCTCGTCAACGCGCAGAACGGCGTCATCTATCTCGTCGACGGCGACAATGGGCTCAGGCTGCTGTCGGCCTATGCCGACAGCCCGGATGAGCCGCTAGGCCACAAGCGGAGCCTCGGGCTCGGCGAGGGCCTTGTCGGCCAATGCGCCGCCGATGCCCGGCGCCTCTTGATCGGACAGCTGCTGCCGGACTCGGTCGCGCCGATCGCCTCCGGCCTCTTCCGTGCCCCGCCGAAGAACGTCATCGTGCTGCCGGTACTGTTCGAGGGCCAGGTCAAGGCGGTCATCGAACTGGCATCGATCGGCGCCTTCACCGAATTGCAGATCTCGTTCCTCGACCAGCTGACCGCGGGCATCGGCATCGTGCTCAACAGCATCGAGGCGACGATGCAGACCGAGTCGCTGTTGACGCAGTCGCAGCAGCTCGCCGCCGAACTGCAGACGCAGCAGCGCGAATTGCAGCAGACCAACGAGCAATTGGAGCAGAAGGCACAGCAGCTCGAGGAGCGCAACGTCGAGGTCGAGCGCAAGAACCAGGAGATCGAGCAGGCCCGCCGGGCGCTCGAAGAGAAGGCGACCGAGCTGGCGCTCGCCTCGAAGTACAAATCCGACTTCCTCGCCAACATGTCGCACGAGCTGCGCACGCCGCTCAACAGCATCCTGATCCTCGGCCAGCAGCTGAGCGAGAACCCGCACGGCAATCTGGCGCCGCGCCAGGTCGAATTCGCGCGCACGATCCACAGCGCCGGCACCGACCTGATGAATCTGATCAGCGACATTCTCGACCTGTCGAAGATCGAATCCGGCACCGTCACCGTCGAGGCCGAGGAAGTGCAGTTCGCGGCATTGCAGGACATGGTCGCGCGGCCGTTCCGTCACGAGGCGGAAAGCCGTCACCTGTCCTTCGCGGTCGATATCGACCCGAAGCTCGGCCCCAGCATGATCACCGACTCGAAGCGCCTGCAGCAGGTCCTCAAGAACCTGCTGTCGAACGCGTTCAAATTCACCGAAGTGGGCGGCGTCGGGTTGCGCATCTATTCGGCGGAAGCCGGCTGGAACCCGGAGCATCCGATTTTGAACCACGCCTCGGGAGTTGTCGGCTTCGAAGTCAGCGACACCGGCATCGGCATCGCGCCGGAAAAGCAGAAGATCATCTTCGAGGCGTTCCAGCAGGCCGAGGCCAGCACCACCCGGCGCTTCGGCGGCACCGGGCTGGGTTTGGCGATTAGCCGCGAGCTCTCGCAGCTGCTCGGCGGCGAAATCCAGCTGCGCAGCACCCCTGCTGCCGGCAGCACCTTCACGCTCTACCTGCCGCTCAAATATCCGGGGCCGCAGGCTACGGGCGTCGCCGCGCCGGCGTCGGCGGCACCGTCGCCGGTCGCGATCCTCGCCGCCCGGCTCGCCGAGCAGCAACCGCCGCCCGTTCCCGACGACCGCGCCAATCTCGAACCGGGCGAGGCGGTGCTGCTGATCGTCGAGGACGATCCGCACTACGCGCGCATTCTCGCCGACCTCGCGCACGACCAGGGCTTGAAGGTGCTGGTGGCGATGCGCGGCGCGGAGGCGTTGGCGCTCGCCCGCGAACACGGGCCGACCGCCGTCTCGCTCGACGTGTTCCTGCCCGACATGCTCGGCTGGACGGTGCTGAGCCAATTGAAGCAGGACCCGCGGACGCGGCACATCCCGGTGCAGATGGTCACCCTCGACGAGGACCGCCAGCACGGGCTCGCCCGCGGCGCCTTCTCCTTCGTCACCAAGCCGAGCACCGCCCAGGATCTCGAAGCCGCGCTCGGGCGAATCAAGGATTACGCCAAGCCGCGCAAGAAGCGGCTGCTGGTCGTCGAGGACAACCCGGCCGAGCAGATCGGCATCTCGGAACTCTTGGGGCACGACGACATCGACATCGTGACGGCCGATACCGGCGGCAAGGCGATCGAACGGCTGCGCGCCGAACGCTTCGATTGCGTCGTGCTCGATCTGCGGCTGCCCGACATGAGCGGCTTCGAACTCTTGGAACTGATCGGCGGCGAAGAGAGGCTCGCCGATTTGCCGATCGTCGTCTTCACCGGCCGCGAGCTGTCGCCGGAGGAAGACGCCGAATTGCACCGGATCGCCCGCAGCGTCGTCGTCAAAGGCGTCGAGTCGCCGGAGCGGCTGCTCGACGAAACCGCCCTCTTCCTGCATCGCGTGATCGGCGACCTGCCGCCTGAAAAGCAGCGCATGCTTGAGCGCCTGCACGGCTCGGACGAAAGCCTCGTCGGCAAAACGGTCTTGCTCGTCGATGACGATGC
Source organism: Allostellaceae bacterium (assembly GCA_035538335.1). Lineage (GTDB taxonomy): Bacteria > Pseudomonadota > Alphaproteobacteria > ATCC43930 > CGMCC-115725 > AP-15. The sequence goes on along the minus strand of DATLKN010000016.1, from coordinate 89,795 downwards.
GCGCAACATCTTCGCCCTCAGCAGCATCTTGGAACGCCGCGGCATGCATGTGCTGGAGGCGACCACCGGCCGGGAGGCGATCGACCTCGTCGAGCGGACGCCCGATCTCGCCATCGTCTTGATGGACATCATGATGCCTGAGATGGACGGCTACCAGACGATGCAGGTGATCCGCGGCAACCCGGCCTTCACCCGGCTGCCGATCGTCGCGTTGACCGCCAAGGCGATGAAGGGCGACCGCGAGAAATGCCTCGAAGCCGGCGCTTCGGATTACCTCGCCAAGCCCGTCAACACCGAGCAGCTGTTGTCGACGCTGCGCAGCTGGCTGCACCGGTAGCACCCGGCGGGTACGGATCATGGTTCTGCATCATCCATCGTCGTGCCTGGCCTCGTGCCGGGCATCCCTAGGGCTCGGAGCGGGCGCTTCTCCCGTCGCCCCGCGGTGCGCCGCAGGGACGAGGCAGCCGTGAGCGGGCCCGACAGCGTCAACATCCTGCTGGTCGACGACCAGCCGCCGAAGCTCCTCTCCTACGAGGCGATCCTCGCCCCGCTCGGCGAGAATTTGATCAAGGCGGGCTCGGCCAACGAGGCGCTCGAACGGCTGTTGAAGCACGAGGTCGCGGTCGTCCTCATCGACGTATGCATGCCCGATCTCGACGGCTTTCAGCTGGCGACGATGATCCGCGAGCATCCGCGTTTCCGCTCGACGGCGATCATCTTCGTCTCGGCGATCAACGTTACCGATTTCGACCTCTTGCGCGGCTACGAGCTGGGCGCGGTCGATTACGTGCCGGTGCCGGTCGTCCCCGAGCTGCTGCGCGCCAAGGTGCGGGTGTTCGCCGAGCTGTACCGCAAGACGCGGCAGCTCGAGGCGCTGAATGCCGAGCTCGAATCGCGCGTCGCCGATCGCACCGCCGAGCTGGCGCGGGCCAATGCCGAGCTCGAGCATCGGGTCGAGATGCGCACCCGCGAGCGCGAGGAGGCGCTGGCGCAGGTGCATGCGATGCAGAAGCTCGAAAGCCTCGGCCAGCTGACGGGCGGCGTCGCGCACGATTTCAACAATCTCTTGATGGCGGTGCTCGGCAATCTCGAGCTCTTGCAGCTGATGCTGCCCGGCGACCGGAAGATACGGCGCCTCCTCGACGGCGCGATCGCCGGCGCCGAGCGCGGCGCGGTCCTGACGAAGCGGCTCTTGGCCTTCGCGCGGCGCTCGGAGCTGAAGCCCGAGATTGTCGAGATCAGGGACCTCGTTCCCGGCCTCATCGACATGCTGCGCCGCTCGCTCGGGCCGGGCATCGAGATCGTGACCAAGTTCCACGCGGGCCTGGTGCCGACGCAGGTCGATCCGAGCCAGCTCGAACTCGCGCTTGTCAATCTCGCGGTCAACTCGCGCGACGCGATGCCGCTCGGCGGCAAGCTGACGATCGGCGCGCGCGGCGAAAAGATCGGCGACGGCGACGTCCCCGGACTGGCCGCGGGCGAGTACATCCGCATCGCGGTCAGCGACACTGGCGTCGGCATGGACGGGGATACGCTGCGCCGCGCCACCGAGCCGTTCTTCACGACCAAGGACCGCGGCCGCGGCACCGGTCTCGGCCTGTCGATGGTGGACGGGTTCGCGGCGCAATCGGGCGGCGGCATGCGCATCAAGAGCCGGCCCGGCGCCGGCACGACGGTCGAGCTGTTTCTGCCGGCGGCGCCGCGCGGGAAACGCGCCGCGCCGCCGCCGCCGCGGGTATTGCCGCCGCCGATCGAGGCGGTGCGCGCGTGCCGGGTGCTGGTGGTCGACGACGACCCGATCGTCGGCGCCGGCACCGCGGCGATGCTGGAGGATCTGGGGCACGCCGCCATCCAAGCGGAATCGGCGGCGTGCGCGCTCGTCGCCCTCGCCGACGACCCGGCCATCGATCTCGTCATTACCGATTACGCGATGCCCGGGATGGACGGCCACGAACTGGCCGCGCGCATCCACCGCGACCGGCCCGGGCTGCCGGTCGTCGTCGCCACGGGCTATGCCGGCATGCCGCCCGACGGGCCGAAGCTGCCGCGGCTCGACAAGCCCTACAAGCAGCAAGAACTGGCGAGCGTGATCGCGCGGCTGGTCGCGCCGCGCGAGCCCGGCCGACTGCTGCCGGCCGGCGCCGCCGCCGGATAGGCGCTATCGCGCGAGCGGGCGCGGCGGGCGATGCGCGAGCCCGGCGCCGAACAGTATCGCCACGCCGATCGCGCTGCCGGCAAAGGCGGCCGCCGGCAGCCGCGTCGCGTCCCACACTGCGCCGCCCAACAGCGGGATCAGGAAAGACAGCGTATAGCCGATCGCGAACATGCCGGCCGAGAGCCGGTGGACCTCGCGCGCGACGGCGATCTGCGGCGGGGCGGCAAGCGTCAGGATCAGCACGAAGGCGCAGGCGAAACCGACGAGCCCGGCGCCGAGGATCGCGGCCGGCGCGGCACCGAGCGGCAGCAGCAACAACCCGAGAACGCCGACCAGCGGCATGACGACAAACGGCACGCGGCTCTGCTGCAACGCGCGCGCGCACAACAGGATGACGAGCGAGGCCGGCAACTGGCCGGCGTTGAGCGCGCCGAGCGCCAAGCTGACGACCCCTTTCTGCCCGATCGCGTGCAGATAGTCCGGAATGAAGGCGTTGGTCGAGAAATAGAGCCCGCCGGTGCCGCCCTGCAAGAGGCCGAGCCGCCAGGTGTCGCCGCTCTTCCAATCGGGCAGCCAGCGCACCCGCCCGCGCCCGGCCGCCCGCGCCGCGGCGGGGGTCGAGAGGGCCAGCAATACCGCCGTCGCCGCGACGGGCAGCGACCAGACCGCAAAGCTCGCCTCCCAGCTGTCGCCGACGAGCGGCAACACGAGCGGGATCGTCAAGCCGGCTGGAACCGCCTCGCCGATCAGCAGCCCGTTCGCATAGACCGCCGTCGCAAAGCCGGGCGAGCGCGGAAACCATTCGCCGACCAGCGAGGGCAGCGCCGGCTGCAGGACCGCGACCCCCGCACCCATCACCAAGGTCATCGCGAACAGCATCGGCAATGACGGCCCGAGGCCGCGCGCCGCGCCGGCCGCGGCGACGACGAGCAGCGCCAGGATCGCAGCGCGGCGGGCCCCGAGCCGGGCGATCAGCAGCGAGCCCGGCACGGCGGCGAGCCCGAGCAGCAGCACCGGCAGGCCGGACAGCGCGCCGACCGCCTTTTCGCTCATCGCCAGATCGTGATGAATGAGCGGCAGCACCGGCGGCACCGCCAGCACGGTGAGGCGCAGATCCGTCCCGGCGAGCCACAGAACGGCGAGCGTGACGAAGCTCGCGCGCAGCGCCGCCGCGGTCGCCTCGCTCACGGCCGCACGCAGGCGAAATAGGCGGTGTCGAGATCGCGATCGGCCAATCTCGCGACACGTTCGTAACGCGCGCAATGACGCCCGGCGATCGCATAGGTGGCGCCGATATCGCCGCTGTACTTGACGACCGCCGATTTGGCGTCGCCGTCGAGCAGGAACGGCGCCGTCGATCCGGCGCAACCCGTCGCGAGCACCATGATCGCCAGGACGAGCGCGCGCCTCATCGGGGAAAGCCCATCTTGGCGGCGAAATCGCGTCCGCGCTCGATGAAATCGCGATATTGCCCATAGCTCGGCGCCGCCGGCGAGAGCAGCACGACGCCGCCCGGCGGGGTCAGCCGCCGCGCCAGCTGCGCCGCCTCCTGCATCGAGGCGGCGCGATGCAGCGCGCCCGCGAAGCGCGCGCCTTCGAGCGCCCGATGAATGCGCTCGCCGCTCGCGCCGAGGCAGATGACCGCGCCGGCGGCGCCGCCGGCGAGCCGCTCGACGAGCTTGCCGTAATCGATGCCGCGATCGTAGCCGCCGAGGATCAGCGTGACGGCGCGCCCTGCATAGACGGCGAGCGCGGCGAGCGCCGATTCCGGCGTCGTCGAGATGCTGTCGTCGACGACGAGGACGCCGCCCTGCTCGCCCAGCTCCTCTTGGCGATGCGGCAGGGGGGCGAACCCGGAAGCGGCGGCGAGCGCGGCCGGCAGATCGCCGCCGCACAATTTCACGACCGACAGCGCGGCGCACAGGTTGGAGCGGTTGTGCGGGCGCGCGAGATAGGGGTTGGCGATCTCGCCCAACGGGCGGGCGCCGTCATAGACTAGGCCGCCGCGCGCGTGGAGGCCCGTCTCGTCGTTGAAGAGGATTGCGGCGGGCGGCAGCGAGGGGGCGGCGGCGGCCTCCCTGGCGACGACGGCGCGGCGCGCGTGGCCGAGAAGGCGCAGTTTGTCGCGGTAGTAAGTGTCGAGCGAGCCGTGCCAATCGAGGTGCTCGGGATAGAGCGAGGTCAGCACGGCGATGTCGCACAGCCCGTCGAAATCGGCGGCCTGGTAGCTCGACACTTCGATGACGACGAATTCGGCCGCCGCAGTCTCGGGCTCGCCGAGCGCGACCCCGATATTGCCGGCGAGCGCAACCTCGCGGCCGAGGGCGCGCAGCAGATGCACGACGAGCGCCGCCGTCGTGCTCTTGCCCTTGGTGCCGGTGACGCAGACGGTCGCCGCGGCGCGCGGCTCGGCGAACCACAGATTGAGGAGCGAGGTAAAGCGAACGCCGCGCTCGCGAGCCCGCAGAATCTCGGGCCGGTAGAGGCTGACGCCCGGCGATTTGACGACGAGGTCGAGGCTTTCGAGGGCGCGCGCGATCGCCGCCGCGCCGAAGACGCAGGTCACGCCGGGGCCGAGGCCCGCCGCCTTTTCCCTGTCGCCGTCATCGTCGAGCAGGACGATCGGCAGCCCCGGATGATGCCGGCGCAGCAACGCGATCGCGGCATGCCCCTCGCGCCCCATACCCCATATCCCGACGCGGCGGCGCCCGAGGTCAGCCGCACGCATCGAGCGCCTCCAGAAAGGCGCGCGGGAGGCGGTGCGGATGCCGCGCCGCGAACAGGCCATCATAGGAGCGCGCGGCCGCCATCAGCTCCGGGCGCTCTTCGGCGAGACGGCGGACGACGCGGTCCTCGCGCCACTGCGGCTCGCCCGCCAGATGCGCCAGCACCGCCCGGCTTTCCGAGGTTTCGCCGACGCATTCGAAGGGCTTGTGATCGCCGAAGCCGCAGAGCGCGGCAAAGCCCGCCGTCTGACCTTCATCGTCGAGCAGGTCGCGCCCGAAGATGGCGGCGAGCTCGCTCTTGGCCAAAAACGGCGCCAGGGCGAGGAAGACGAAGCGGCATTTCGGGCAATCGCCGCACCACCCCTTCGCACGCGCCTCGGCGCTCTGGCGAAAGGCGGCGTTGCAGCTACGGAACGTGCCGAAATACTGCGGGTGCCGGGAAAAGCGTCGGGCGATCTCGATTTCCGACAGCGGCCGCAGGAACGAGAAATAGTCGAGGCCGGTCGCGACGTGGTCCGCGAGGTAGCGCGCGAGCAGCCCTTCGAATTCGAGCGATTTCGACCATTGGTGATTGACCGCGACGCCGTCCGCGACGAGGTTGGGGGCGCTCGCTGAATGCTCGTTCGACATCGCGACCGCGCGCTCGCCGTCGAGGATCGCGGCGGCGAGCGCGACGGCGCTCAGGATGCCGGTGATCGGCACGTGCCCATTGAGGGCGCCGGCGCGGTTGAGGGCGAGGAGCCTCGGGTCGAGGCGGCGGCGCACCCGCACCGAAGGCAGCCCCGAGGCGGCGACCGTCGCGGTGATCGGCGCGGCTTCGCCAAGGACGAAGAGGGTGACGGGCTCGCCCGCCCGGCGCAGGCATTCGAGGGTGACGATCGAATCCTTGCCGCCGCCGACCGGCACCAGCGTGCGGCGCGGCAGGTCGAGCGCGAGCGCCGACGGCGGCGAAGCGGCTTGCGCCTCGAATTCGATCCGGCCGCCGAGCGAGAGGCGGTTGCGGTAGGCAAATTCGGCGAGGCCCTGTTCGTAGAACCGGCGCAGGAAGGCAGCGGTCGCGGTGTCGAGCGGAAAGGCTTCGCATCTGAGGCGCGGCGGGACGAAGGCCTTGTAGTAGCTGACCCCGCAGAACAGCAGGAGCAGGCGAAAGACGCGGTCGAGGGCTTCCTCTTCGCGGCCCGTCAAGACCCGCCGCGGCGGCTCGAAGGCAAGCGTCTCCTCGAACTCGTCGCCGCCCTCGAAGCGGTAGCGCAGCCGGAGCGTCGCGGCCGCGGGGTCATAGTCGTAGCCTTCGAATACGAATACCTCAGGCGGCATCGTCCGCCTCGACGAGCGCGCGAATCTTCCGCAATACCCGGTGGTGCCGTTCCGGGTCGAAGCCGTCGACGGTGAGGTTCGGCAGGCGGGTGACGCCGTCGACCGCCGGGCCGTCACTTACCATCCGCTCGAGAATCCGCCGGTCGAGCCCTTCGTCGAGCGCGGCGAGGAGGGCGGCCCGCTTCTCCGCGCGCAACGCCGCGAGCGCGCCCAGCAACGCGTAGGCGCCCCAGTTCGAGACGCCGGCGACGATCAGATGCCGCGCCGGCGTCGTGCAGGCGATTTTATCGCCATGCGCAACATTGGCCGCGATCAGCGCGCGCGGCAGCGCCCCCATGCCGATCTCGTTGCCGCCGTCGCCGATCGCGATCGTCTCCCAGGGTCCGGCGATAAAGAGGTCGTCGAGCAGCACCATGTGAGCGCCGATATCGACGCCGCGCATGTTGCGCGGGCTGCCGTCGCGGCTCCTGCCGCAACGCTCGATCGAGATCGCATGGCTGATGCCGGCTGCCCGCCATCGGGCGACGAGCCCCTCGACGCCGGCGCCGAGCGCGGCGACGTCCATTGCCGCATCGGCCGCTCCCGCTGCCGCCAGCGCGGCGGCGCAGGCGGACCGGCACGGCTCGTCGGTGGCAAGCCGGCAGCGCAGGCCGAGGGCGCCGATCCCGCGCGCCAGCAATCCCGCGCCGAGCGGCCCGTCGGTCTCGGCGGCCGGCGGCGAGCCCTGCGGCACGTAGAAGCCGGTGATGATGCCGACCGCCTTCGCCGCCGGCCCGGCGAGCGCGGCGGCGGCGGCCGCGAGCCCGCCGCGCGTCGCTTCGAACAGCGGCCCGATGTTGCGCCCGACATCGACCTGGATCAGCGCCTCGATCCGGTCGACGAGCGAAGTGAGGCCGGAGGCGGCGGACACGCGATCTTTATGGATCGGCCGAAGACGGCGTCATTCCCGCGAAAGCGGGAACCCAGGGCTTCGGAGTCGCGTCGGTCGCCCTGGACCCCCGCTTGCGCGGGGGCGACGAATAAACCGTGGGCTTTGCCAGGCGCACTTTCGGTCGGGGCCTCAGAGGCTCGCGAGCCGCGAATTGCGCAAATCGGTGATCAGCATCGCCCCCGGCGCGTGGGTGATCGAGAATTCCGGCCGCGCCTCGGCAATGACCGCCTGCGGAGTGACGCCGCAGGCCCAGAAGACCGGCAGCTCGTCCGCATAGACCGGCACCGCGTCGCCGTAATCGGGCTTCGCGATATCCTCGATGCCGATCGCGGCCGGCAGCCCCAGATGCACCGGCGCGCCGTGCACCGAGGGAAAGCGCGAGGTGATCTGCACGGCGCGGATCGCGTCGGCTGGCTTCAACGGCCGCATCGAGACGACCAGCGGCCCGTGGAACGGCCCCGCGGCAGCGCACGGCAGATTGGTGCGGTACATCGGCACATTGGTGCCAAGCGTGATGTGGCGCAACTCGATGCCGTCCTCTACGAGCGCGGTTTCGAAGGAAAAAGAGCAGCCGAGCGCGAAAGAGACGAGGTCGTCGCGCCAGAAATCCCGCAGATCGGTTGGCTCGTCGATCAGCTCGCCGCGGCGCCATACCCGGTAGCGCGGCAGATCGGTGCGGATGTCGAGGTCTTCGCCGAGCCCCGGCAGCCGCGGATCGCCCGGTTCGGAGACGGCGAGCACCGGGCAGGGCTTCGGGTTTGCCTGGGCGAAGCGCAGGAAATCGTGCGCCAGCGCCTGCGGCAGGATGACGAGATTGGCCTGCACGTTGCCCGGCGCCAGCCCCGCCGTCGGCCCGACGAAACTGCCCTCGCGGATCCGCCGGCGCTCGCGCCGGCCGGCCTCGACACCCCGCTCGTCCATCCCGCTCATCGCACCCTCGGCCCTTAGAGACGCTGCGCCATCCTACACAAAGATGGGGTGCGATCGTAGCGCGCCAAAAAATCCTCGCCCTGACCCTTCCCCGCGCAGCGCGGGGAAGGGTCAGGCGGCGAAGCTCAGGAACGATCGCCGAGATCGACGGTTGCCTCGCTGGTTTCGGGTTCGTGCGGGGCGAGGCTCGTGTGGTTCGCGTCGTTCCAGCTGGCGAGCCTGACGATCTTGCCGGTCTCGCTGCCGTCCTGCCGGTCCGCCGCCGGTTCGATAATGTGCAGCCCGTCGTCGTTCAAGAAAAACGTATGATCGCCAAACACTTTATTGAGCTGTGGAACAGCCGGATGTTCATCCGGGATTGCCTGAGCCTCGAATTGATTCAGAGTCTTTTCAACCATCGCGGCATCCATTTTCATGGCATACCCCCTAATATTTTGGCCGTTGTTGGCGAACTCCATCGGCAACCGGATCGTTCCTGCGGCGCCGCTCAGTTTTTCACAGCCCTCATTTTGACTCCGTTGCACTTGGATGCCCCCTTCTCGCGCCGCTCATCTCGGTAACGCCGGGGGCGCCGGCATCTCTCAGCGAGCGAGCGCGGCGGCGCAGCCGAGGAAGGCGGGCAGCGGATGCGTCACGACATAGGTCGGGATCGGCGCGAGATAGGCGCGCAGCCGGCCTTTCGCCTCGAAGCGCTCGCGGAACGGCGAGCGCGCGAAGGCGGCGCCGAGCTTCGGCACGATGCCGCCCGCGATGTAGACGCCGCCGCGGGCCCCCAGGGTCAGCGCCAGATCGCCCGCGACGGTGCCGAGCAGCGCGCAGAACAGCCGCGTCGCCTCGGCGCAAAGCGGATCGCCGGCGGCGGTCGCCGGGTCGGTGATCTGCGCCGCCGTATAGGCCTTCGCCGGCACCCCGTCGATGGCGGCGAGCGCATTGTAGAGGTTGACGAGCCCGGGGCCGGACAGCACCCGCTCGGCCGAGACGTGATCGAATTGTCGCCGCATGTGCGAGATGACCGCGCTTTCGCGTTCGCTTTCGGCTGGCAGGCTCGCATGCCCGCCCTCGCCGGCGAGCGCCATCCAGCCGCCGGAGGGCGTCGGCACCAGGCCGGAGACGCCGAGCCCCGAGCCGGGGCCGAGCGCCGCGATCGGCATCCGCGCCGCCGCGGCGCCGCCGCCGACCGGCATCCGGTCCGCCTCGCCCAGATGCGGCAGCGCAAGCGCCACGGCGGTGAAGTCGTTGATTACCTCGAGCCGCTCGAAACCGAGGCTGGCACGCAAGGCCGCGATCGAAAAGCTCCACGGGTGATTGGTCATGGCGATGCGGTCGCCGGTGACGGGCGAGGCGATCGCAAGCGCCCCCTGGCGCGGCATCGGCCGGGCGCCGCGCTCATCGAGATAGGCGGCGATCGCGCGCTCGATCGAGGGATGATCCTCGACGGCGTAGGTGCGGCTGTGCAGCAGCTCGCCGGCCGGCGAGACGAGACCGAAACGCGCGTTGGTGGCGCCGATGTCGCCGACCAGCCGCGGGCCGGCGGCGTCGGGCATCAAGCGGCTACGCGGCGCTGCGAGAGGGCGTCGATGAAGCCTTCGCGCCAGGCCGTGATGTCGTTGTTCTCGAGCACTTGCAACATCGCCTTCCACCGCTCGCGGCGCTCGCCGAGCGGCATTTCGAGTCCCTGCCGGATGGCCTCCGCCATGCCCTCGATGTCGAACGGGTTGACGATCACCGCCTCGCGCAGTTCCTGCGCCGCGCCGGCAAAGCACGACAATATCAGGACTCCCGGATCGGCGGGATTTTGCGCGGCGACATACTCCTTGGCGACGAGGTTCATACCGTCGCGCAGCGGCGTCACCAGGGCGATCCGGCTGGCGCGGAAAAAGCCGGTCAGGATGCGGTGGCTGAAGCCCTTGTTCATATAGCGCAGCGGCGTCGAATCGAATTCGCCATAGCGCCCGTTGATATGGCCCGCGGCGGTTTCCAGGCTCTTTCTGATGTCGCGGTATTCCGGCACCTCGGACCGCGAGGGCGGCGCGATCTGCATGAAGACGATGCGGCCGCGCGTCTCCGGCTGGGTTTCGAGCAGGTGCCCATAGGCCTGGAAGCGGTTGATCAGGCCCTTCGAATAATCGAGCCGATCGACGCCGATCATCAGGGCGCGGTCGCCGATGCTCTGGCGCAGCCGCCGCATGTGGCGGCTGGTGTCGGCCTCCGCCGCCTGGCCGGCGATCGTCGCGACATCGATGCCGATCGGAAAGGCGCGCGCCTCGAGGGTCCGGCCGAAGGCGCGCAACACGCCGCCGCCGAGATCCGTCGCGCCGGCCCAGCGCAGCAGGTAGTCGCGGAACGCCGCGAGGTCGGTCTTCGTGTGAAAGCCGACCAGGTCATAGGCGCACAGCGCCTGCATCAGCTCGCGGTGGTTGGGCAGCACGCGGAACAACTCGGCCGGCGGAAACGGCGTGTGCAGAAAGAACCCGATCGGCTGCGCCTGGCCGAGCCGGCGCAATTCCTCGGCGAGCGGGATCAGGTGATAATCGTGCACCCAGATCATGTCCTCGGGCGACAGCATCGGCGCGAGGCTGCGGGCAAACAGCCGGTTGACCCGCAAATACCCGGCAAGGTTTTTCCGCGAGAATTCGACGAGCGAGCTGCGGAAATGAAACAGCGGCCACAGCACGCGATTGGCGAAGCCGATATAGTATTCGTTGAAGTCGGCGCGCGACAGGTCGAGGGTCGCGTAGGTCAGCCGCCCTTCCTCGACGAGCAGCGGGGTTTCGGCGGCGCTGTCGGCGACTTCCCCGCTCCAGCCGAACCACAAGCCGCCCGTTTGCATCAAGGCGGAGCGGATGGCAACGGCAAGCCCGCCGGAATCGGGTTTGCGGTTGTCGATCGGCGCGACGCGGTTCGAAACGACGACGAGCCGCCGGTCGGCGACCTCAGCCCGGGAGGCGGGCATTTCGCGATCGTAAGGATAGAGGTCCACCCGCGCGCGCGCCTCCAACAGTTCCCCGTTTGCCATTTTTCTGCCCTCTTTGCCGTTACCCAGCCAAACGTCGTTCGGCGATTGTCGTTCCCGCCGCGTCGTTCAACCGGACCGTCCGGCGGCGAGCCAGGAAAGCGCCGCCGCGACCGAGGGAAGGGCGAAACACGCGGCGCTGCCGCCCGGGGGGCCGACCCGGATCGCGAGCCCACCGCGGCGGTTGACCTCGGCGAAACCGTCCTCGTCGGTCGCGTCATCGCCGAGAAACACCGGCGCTCGCCCGCGGAACGGCGGCTCGCCGAGAAAGGCGGCGATCGCGGTTCCCTTGCTCGCGGAAGCCGGGCGGAACTCGAGCACCATCTTGCCTTCGACGAGCCGCAGCGCGGCGGCGGACTGCACCGCAAGGTCGCGCGCCGCGGCGCACAGCGCCGCTGCGCGGCCGGGAGCGGCCCGGTAATGCAGGGCGAGCGCGGCGCCCTTGTCTTCGACGAAGACCCCTGGCGCCTCTGCCGCGACCGCCTCGAGAATCGGCCGCAGCCGGGCGAGGGCAGCGGCGGCGCCCGGGTCCGCGGTGCGCTCGATTGTCCCATTGGCCCGGCGCCGCTCGGCGCCGTGCAGCCCCGCCGCGGCGCCCTGCCACGGCGCGAGCAGCCGGTCGATATCGGCGAGCGCGCGGCCGCTGACGACCGCCAGCGCCCCGGCGCGGCCGCCCGCGAGGCGCGCGAGAAGGCCCGGCAGATCCGCCGGAACCCGCACCAACTCGGGGCGGGCGGCAATTTCGATCAGCGTGCCGTCGAGGTCGAGGAACAGCGCGGCTCGCGGTTCACACCTCGGCGCCTCTTGTGCGTTGCACATCCGGTTTTCATCGGCCGCGCGCAAATTCATTCTTCAGGCCAAAAATCGCGAGCCCTGCTGGGGTTTTTCGAAAAGGTGCTTGACTTACCGGCAGGACCCATTAAATTGTGCAGTGCGGTATGGGTTGCCGGTTGCGATCCTACCGTACGTCTTCTAGGCGTTTCCTCCCTAAACTTGGGCCGCACCTTGGTGCGGCCCTTTTTTTCGCCGCGGCGCGACGGGTAAACGAGGCGGTCGCACGCGTCCGCGCTGCCCGGCTCGAGGTCGGGAAGTCGCGACAGCTCGCGGTAGAGCGGCGTGAAATCGGGGCGTGTCGCCTCGAACAGCTCCTCGAAGCCGCGGATCACGAAATAGCATTCCTGGAAATCGTCGATGCGGTAGCGCGTGCGCATCACCCGCACGAGATCGAAGCTGATGCGGCGCGGCCGCGGGTCCTCGAGGCTGTAGACCGATTCGCCGGCGGAGCTGAGTATCCCCGAGCCGTAGATGCGCAGGCCCTCCTCGGTGTCGATCAGGCCGAACTCGACCGTGTACCAGTAGAGCCGCGCCAGATGCGGCAGATGCCCCAATCGCCGCGCTTTCAAGCCGCCCTCGCCGTAGGCCTGCATGTAATCGGCGAAGACCGGGTTCATCAGCAGCGGCACATGGCCGCAGATGTCGTGGAAGACGTCGGGTTCGGACAGGTAGTCGAGCTGGTCGCGGCGCCGGATGAAGCAGGTCGAGGGGAACCGCCGGCGGGCGAGCAGCGCGAAGAACACGTCGTCCGGGACGAGCCCCGGCACCGCGACGATGCGCCAGCCCGTTGCCTTGTCGAGGATATCGCTGAGCCGACGGAAATCCGGGATGCCCGAGGCGGCGATCCCGAGGCCGTCGAGCCCGTCGAGAAACTCGCGGCAGGCGCGCCCCAGCAGCAATTTCTGCTGCCGCTCGAAGAGCAGCCGCCAGACCGCATGCTCTTCCGCCCGATACCCCCGCCAGTCCTGCTCGATCGCAAAGTCCGACGGATCCCGCTCCATCAACCGCTCCACATCCACAATCTCGTTGCCCCCGCGCAAGCGGGAAAGACGGGGCATGATGCCCGCCCCGCCACGGCTCTCTCAAAGTGTGAACGCGCGGGACGCGCGTCAATCCGCCGCGACCCGGCGCGGATCCGGTTCGGCCGGCGCGAGGCTGTCGCCGACGAGCCGGCCCAATTCCTCGATGAAGCGCGCCATCTCGGCCGCGAGCCGGACGAGGCCCGGCTTTTTCCGGTAGCTGCGCTCGTCCATGTAGAGCGCCCGGTTGATCTCGATCTGCAGCGCGTGGCGGCTCTGCCGCGGCCGGCCGTAATGGTCGGTCGTGAAGCCGCCGGCATAAGGCGCGTTGAGAGCGACGGCAAAGCCGCGGCGTTCGAGAAAGCGGCGCGCCCGCTCGACGATCTCCTTGCCGCAGGCGGCGCCATGGCAATCGCCGAGCACGATGTCGGCACCCTCGCCGCCGCGGGCGCCGCCGCCGGCCGACGGCATCGAGTGACAGTCGACGAGGAGGCAGCCGCCGAAGGCCGCCTCGGTCTCCTCGACGAGGCGCGCCAGCGCCCGGTGATAGGGGTAGTAGAGGGCTTCGACGCGGCGCGCCGCCTCGGCGAAGGACAGCCGCTTCGCGTAAATCTCCTCGCCGCTGGCGACGATGCGGGCGATCGTGCCGAGGCCCATGCGTACCCGCGGCGAGGTGGCGTTGACGAAGACCGGCAACGCCTCGCGGAACATCCCCGGGTCGAGTTCCCACGGCTCGCGGTTGACGTCGAGATAGGCGCGCGGGAAGCGCGCCGAGAGCAGCGGCGCGCCGAGCGCGGGGGCGGCCGCGAAGATCTCGTCGACGAAGCAGTCCTCGGAGCGGCGCAGCGAGACCGGATCGAGCCGCGCGGCGGCGACGAAATCGGGCGGATAGTCGCGCCCGCTGTGGGGCGAGGAAAAGACGAGCGGCAGCGTGCGCGCATCCGGCAGACGCACATCGAGAGCGTCGGCCGGCAGCGGCCGTTGCGCGCGCTCACCCTCCATCGCTACAGCTTAATCTCGGCCGGCGTTTCTGTCATTAGAACAGGGTCCGAATGCAACAGGAGTACGCCGAGCTTGCCCCGCCTCTACGCGCTGCTCGCCGGCCTTGCCGGCGCCGCCATCGCCGCCGCCATCCTCATCCTCGCGCTGACCTTGTGGCAGGGGCCGCAGGGACGCTTCGGCGCCACCGTCTTCCCGGCGATCGGCGGGCCGTTCCGCCTCGTCGATCAGGACGGCAAGAGCGTCACCGACAAGGATCTCCTCGGCAAATGGGCGCTCGTCTATTTCGGCTATACGCGCTGCCCCGACGAGTGCCCGGCGGCGCTCAGCAACATCGCGTTGGCGCTCGACCGGCTCGACCGGTCCCAGCGCGGCGATGTGCGCGCGGTCTTCATAACCGTCGATCCCGAACACGACACACCCGCCGTGCTGAACGCCTACATCGCGAAATTCGCCGCCCCGATCCTGGCGCTGACCGGCAGCCCGGCCGCCGTCGCGCAGGCGGCGAAGGCCTATCGCGTCTACTACTCGCCGCATCCCGAGAAGGACGAGGTCGATCACAGCTCGATCATCTACCTGATGGACCCGCGCGGCCGCTTTGTCGCGAACTTCTCCGACGCGACGAAGCCCGCCGACATCGCCCGCGCGCTGAAGCAGCGGCTGTCGTAAGCGGCGCAGGAGCACTCGGGCCCGCTGCGGCGTTAGGGGGGCGAAGCGCAAACAACGGATGCCCCCGATGTATGTGGCTCGTTTCTGCTACGAGGTGCTCACGAAAGACCGCCGGCGGGCGATCGAATTCATCGCGAAGCAAGTCGAGGCGGCGCGCCGCGACGGGCTTGAGGCGCGCATGCTGGTGCCGCTGACGCGCGGCCGCGGCGACGGCGGCGCGCTGCAGTTCGAAGTCGCGCTCCAGAGCCTCGATGGGCTCGACCAGTTCCGCAACCGCGGCGTCGGCTCGGAAAAGGAGACCGGCAACTGGATGCACGCCTTCAGCGAGATCCTGACTTCGCCCCCGGCGGTCGAGATCCTGCGCGTAGATTAGCGGACCGGGCTAGCCGCCGCGGCGGGCGAGCAGAAGGCCGAAGCCGGTTCCGATCAACAACGTGCCGGTGATCCGCGCCTGCAACCGGCGCCTGCCCGGCGCCGCGAACCAGTTGCGCACGCGGCCGGCCAACAGCGCATAGGCGCTGTCCGAGACGAGAGCGATCGCGATCATGGTGGCGCTCATCGCGAGAAGCTGCGGCCCGGCGGGCAGGTGCGGGTCGATGAATTGCGGCAGGAAGGCGATGTAGAACACGATCGCCTTGGGATTGGTAATGGCGATCAGAAAGGCCTGCAGGAAGACGGCGTGCCGCGACCGGGGAACGGCGGGGGCGGCGATTTGCGCATTTCTACCGCCGTGCGCCCGCCACGCCTTCAGCCCGAGCCAGATCAGATAGGCCGCGCCGGCCAAGCGGATGATCCCGAACACCTCGTTGAGGAATGTGAAGAAAGTGATGAGGCCGATCGCAGCGGCGGCGAGCAACAGCGCATTGCCGATGCTCGACCCGGCGACCGTGGCGAACCCGGTGCGCGTGCCGTGTGAAAGAGAATTGGCGATGACGAGGGTCACGATCGGGCCCGGCATCAGGATCAGGACCGTGACGGCGAGGCAGAAGGCGAGGAAGAGATGCGGGTTCATCGGGCCTCGATCGGATAGGGAGCAAGACGCATCCTCGATCAGCCGACCCCGCCCATCAAGAGGCCGATCTCGCGCGCGCGCGCCTGCGGCCCGAACGTGCCGACGATGCGCCCCCCGAGCATGACGAGAATGCGGTCGGCAATGAGGCGCAATTCGTCGAGATCGGCGGAGACGAGAAGGATCGCCGCCCCCGCCCGCTTCAGCGCGAGGAGGCGCTCGTGAATGAAGGCGCCCGCCCCGATGTCGAGGCCACGGGTCGGCTGGCCGACCAGCAGCACGCGCGGCCGGCGCTCCATTTCGCGGGCGCAGACGAGCTTTTGCTGGTTGCCGCCCGAGAGGGAGCCGGCACGCGCCTTGGGGTCGGGCGGGCGAATGTCGTAATCGGCGATTGCGCGGCGCGCGGCGGCGGTGATCGCAGCGGGCGCCGAGAGCGGGCCGCGCGCGAAAGGCGGCCGGCGCTGGTCGCCGAGGATGGCGTTCTCTTCGGCGGAAAACTTGGCGACTAGGCCGGCGGCGAGTCGGTCCTCCGGGATATGCCCGAGCCCGAGCGCCCGGCGGCCCGCGACATCGAGATCAGCCGCCGCGACGCCGGCGATCCGCAACCCGCCGGCGATCGGGACGATGCCGGCGAGCGCCGCCAGCAATTCGGACTGGCCGTTGCCGGCGACCCCGGCGACGCCGACGATCTCGCCGGCATTGACGGCAAAGCTGATGCCGGACAGCGCAACGCCGTCCGGCCCGCCGGCGGCCGACAGGGCTTCGACCTCGAGCGCGGGGGCACCCGCAACCGCGGCCGGCGGCCGCGCCCGCGGTATGAACGGCCGTCCGATCATCAATTCGGCGAGGCCAGCGCGGTCGGCCGCCTTTGTCTCGAGGGTCGCGACGACGGCGCCCGCGCGCATGACGCTGACCCGGTCGGCGACGGCGAAGATCTCGTCGAGCTTGTGCGTGACGAAGATGACACTGCGCCCGGCCGCGGCGAGCCGGCGCAGCGCGGCGAAGAGCCCTTCGCTCTCGGCCGGCGTCAGCACCGCGGTCGGTTCGTCAAGGATCAGGATTTTCGCCTCGGCTCGGAGCGCCTTCAGGATTTCCAGGCGCTGGCGCAGCCCGACCGGAAGCGAGCCCGCGACGGCGTCGGGATCGAGCGCGAGGCCGAGCTCGCGCGCCATCTGCGCCAGATACTCCCGCGCCGCATGCACACCCACCCCGATCAACGGCCCGCCCTCGTGCCCGAGCAGCAGGTTCTCGACGACGGTGAAATCCTCGACCAGCACGAAATGCTGATGCACCATGCCGATCCCGGCGGCGATCCCGTCCTTCGGCGAGCGGAAGCGGCAGCGCCTGCCGGCGATTTTGATCTCGCCCGCATCGGGGGCAAGCTCGCCGTAAAGGATCCCCATCAGCGTCGATTTGCCGGCCCCGTTCTCTCCGACGAGGCCGTGCACCTCCCCCGCCGCGACCCCGAGATCGACCCCGTCATTGGCGCGGATCGCGCCGAAGCTCTTGCGGATGCCGGAGAATTCGACGGCAGGCGACGGATCTTGGCCCATTTGCCTCAGCGCGCGCCTCGAAGCGCGAGCTTGCCGGCGACGATCAGGCGGCGGGCTTCCTCGGCCTTTTTCAGCATTGCCGGCGAGAGGAGCGCGGCGTTGTATTTGTCGCGCGAAAAATCGACGCCGCCTTCCTTAAGGCCGAGGCTTCGCGTGCCCGGCCGCCAACTGCCGTCCCGCGCCGCCATGAAGGCGCCGAAGACGACCCGGTCGACCCGCTTCAACAGCGAGGTCAGGACGGTGCCCGGAAACAGCCCGTCCTGGTTCGAATCCATGCCGATCGCGAGCTTATTCCCGTCCTTTGCCGCCTGCAGCGCGCCGAAGCCGGTGATGCCGGCGGCGGCGAAGACGACGTCGGCGCCGCGGTCGAACTGGCTCTTCGCTAGCTCGGCGCCGCGCGCCGGATCGGTGAATGCGGCTTCCGTAATACCGGCGAAATTGCGGATCAGCCTGATCCCCGGCACCGCCCAGCGCGCTCCCGCCGCATAACCGGCGCCGATCCGCCGGATGATCGGCATGTCCATGCCGCCGACATAGCCGATCGTTCGGCTCTTCGAGGCCATCGCGCCGAGGACGCCGACGAGGAACGCGCCCTCGCCGTCGCGGAAAACGACCGATTCGACATTCGGCTTCTCGACGACCGTGTCGATGATGACGAGGCGCGCCTTCGGAAAGCGGTCGGCGATGGTGGCGACCGCGTCGCGCTGGTCGAAGCCGACCGCGACGACGACCGGCGCGCCGCCGCGCACCAAGGCCGAGAGGGCTTGCACGCGCTGGTCGGCGTTGGTGATCTCGATCTCGCGCGGGGCGATGCCGGTCTTCGCCTTGAAGCGCTCGACGCCGCGATAGGCGCTCTCGTTGAAGGATTTGTCGAACTTGGTGCCGAGCGCGTAGAGGATGCCGGGCGGCCGATTGTCGCGGGCCGCGGCCGGCAGGGCGAGCGCCGCGACGATCGTGAAGGCGAGCGCCGCGGCACGATAGCACGCCATCCTGTTCTCCCCCCGCATTGGCAAAACCTCGGCCGGCGATCATATACCAGCCCGATCATGACCTCGCTCATTGAAGAAATCGCGCGGCGCCGCACCTTCGCGATCATCTCCCATCCCGACGCCGGCAAGACGACCCTCACGGAAAAGCTGCTGCTGTTCGGCGGCGCGATCCAGCTCGCCGGGGAAGTCAGGGCCCGCGGCGAGCGGCGGCGGGCGCGTTCCGACTGGATGGCGGTCGAGCGCGAGCGCGGCATCTCGGTCAGCTCGGCGGTCATGACCTTCGAGCACGAGGGCACCGTCTTCAACCTGCTCGACACGCCCGGCCACCAGGATTTCAGCGAAGACACCTACCGCACGCTGACCGCCGTCGACAGCGCGGTCATGGTGCTCGACGCGGCGAAGGGCATCGAGGAGCAGACGAGGAAGCTCTTCGAAGTCTGCCGGCTGCGCGACGTGCCGATCCTCTCCTTCATCAACAAGCTCGACCGCGAGGGCCGCGAGCCCTTTGCGCTGTTGGACGAGATCGCCGAGAGCCTCGCGCTGGAGGTGGCGCCGCTCTCCTGGCCGATCGGCATGGGGCGCGACTTTCTCGGCACCTACGACCTCGTGGCGGATGCGCTGTTGCTGTTCGAGCGCGGCCTCGGCGCCGATGTCGTGCGGCCGATCGCGGTGACCGGGCTCGACGACCCGGCCCTGCCGCGGCATCTGCCGAAGGAAGCGATTTCGAGGCTGCGCGAGGAGGTCGAGATGGTGCGGGCATTGTGCCCGGCCTTCGAGCGCAAGGCCTTTCTCGAAGGCCATCTGACGCCGGTCTTCTTCGGCAGCGCATTGCATAATTTCGGCGTGCGCGAGCTGCTCTCGGGCGTCGCCGCCCTCGCCCCGCCGCCGCGCCCGCAGCCCGCGCTGCCGCGGCCGATCGAGCCGGCGGAAGAGCGGGTCTGCGGCTTCGTCTTCAAGGTGCAGGCCAATATCGACCCGCAGCACCGCGACCGCGTCGCCTTCGTGCGGCTCGCTTCGGGCCGCTTCCGGCGCGGCATGAAGCTGAAGAACGTGCGCACCGGCCGCGTCATGTCGGTGCAGAACCCGGTCTTTTTCCTCGCCCGCGAGCGCAACCTCGCCGAAGAGGCCGCGCCCGGCGACATCATCGGCATCCCGAACCACGGCAGCCTTAGGATCGGCGACACGCTCAGCGAGGGCGAAGAAATCCGCGTCACCGGAATCCCCTCCTTCGCGCCCGAGATCTTGAACCGCGTGCGCGTCGCCGACCCGATGAAGTCGAAGCACCTGCGGCACGCGCTGGGGCAGCTGGCCGAGGAAGGGGTGACGCGCGTCTTCAAGCCGCAGGGCGGCGGCGATTGGGTGGTGGGGGTGGTCGGGCCCTTGCAGCTCGACATCCTGGCCGCCCGGCTCGAAGCCGAATACGACCTCGAGACGCGCTTCGAGCCCGCCCCCTACCAGGCGGCGCGCTGGCTCGAGGCCCTGGACCGCGCCGAACTCGACCGCTTTCGCGCGAAGCACGCCTCGGGCTTTGCCGAGGACCATGACGGCGTGCCGGTCTTTCTCGCGCGCAATGCCTGGGACCTCAATACGACGATCGAGGAATGGCCCGCTCTCAGCTTCAAAGAGACGCGCGAGCAGAGCTGAATTATCTACGCGAGGCGAGTGACGGGCCGCCGCCGCGGTGCCTTGGCCGCACTCTCTTCGACGAAAATAGTCGCGGCCAGTTCCGGCCATAGCTTCCGAAGCCGCCGAGATAGCAGCGTCAGCATACCCTTCGGGGCGGCGATGTTCCTCAGCGCCGCCTCGGGCGCTGCTTCGAGAGCGTAATAGGAGAACGAAGCCGCGTCGGTTGCGATGACGGACCTAATATCGAGCAGGTCCGGCGCTTCCTGCGGGCCCGCCTTGAGATCGAAAACATACACCCAGGCCGGGACACGAGCCGGTCTGCTCTGCCCCGGCTTAAATAGGTTGTAAGATCCGTCTTTGTGCGGTTCCAGCACCGCATTTGCCAGATGCGGTCTCCAGCTATCCCAGACCGACTGCTGGATGGCGAGAGCGCACCCGGCACACTGCTCGCTCTTTCCAAGCTGGAATTTGAACATCATCTGGTAAAATGTACGTTTGAACACATTGGCAATATTCGGGCCTTCCATCCGTTTCGACAATAGATGCTGATTTTTTTCAAGCGTCGAGCCAAAGCTTTTAGGAAACATTCTGAGGGTATCTTTCAAATTACGCACGACATGGCCGTAGCTGCCATGGAAATCCATTGTTTGGATTTCGAGCACACCAAACCGCCCGACGTGCGGCTTATCCTCGAGCAGCTCTATTTCTAGGATCGTGACATCGAAGGAGAATTCAGGGGATCGGGCGGTACCGGGTATAGCGAGCTCTCCCCCGAGCTTTTCATCGAAGTAGATGAAAGCGCGGCGACCAGCGGCCAACCGCTTTCGTAATTCAGCTTGAGTATCGGGGTTCGTCAGCCGAACAGCCGGCACCATGAAAATCCCTTTAGGATCCACAACACCGAATAATCTAGCTGTTGTCGCCCTCAGCAGTTCGGGGTCCAGGGCCCTATAAGGGCATACCAACCAGTCGCGTTTAAAGCCCGCCGCGGCAGTGGTCACCGTGCAGACGCCCCGGGATTTCTCGGTCTTAATGCATGGACTCTCAGCGCCCTTCGCCGTGCTTAAAAACGGGCAGATTTCAGATTCCTGTGTTGCGATGCTGGCGGGGCCAGAACGGACGGTCGGGAAAACTCGATACCCGAACCATTCGCTAACAAAATTGCCCCTATCCAGGTTATTCGGACCTTGGGCATTCATGCGGGGATCTTGTAGCGTGATTTTATGTTTGGGCGGATTTGATCGCCTCCAACCAGAGCCATCCTAATTTCAGATGCGACGACTTTCGCGAGCAGAGGCGGTACCGCGTTCCCCACCTGATCGTATTGGTCAGTGTAAGAGCCCTCAAACGCAAACCAATCCGGGAAGGATTGAAAACGCGCAGCTTCCCGGATCGAAATGGTGCGGGTTTGCTCTGGGTGGATATATTCGCCCGATTTCGGATCACGAAATCTCGTAATAATCGAACGGGCGATGCCATCCCATCTCATTCGCCTAAATCGGCGCGTGTGGTCCTTGAGCAGCGCCCGTTGCATACCTGCCGGCAGCAGGTCGCGCGGAAGGTCCCGCCAATCATCCCCCGGCCTGAGGTGCGCAATGCGGCGCAGGTTTACCTCGGACAGCCGGGGGGCGTAATGATTATGCAGCATCGAACGCGAATGCTGGCGCATCGCGTATTGAAACACGCCCTCGGGCGGCCGCTCATAGCGGGTCGCGATTCCGCCGCTCTCAACAGGCGGAAGATCGCTTATCGCGTCCCCCACGGTCAAAAATCCCGCGGCTTCAGCGGCTGAAACCGTGCGGTTAGGCACGAGGTCGCCAATGCTGGCCCGTCCATGCGTCGGGAGCGGGAAGCAGATAGGCACGTTGCTGAGATCGCCCCGCACGGCCACAAAAAACATGCGCCATCTCATTTGCGGGACGCCATATTGTGCGGCCAGCAATTCGGCGCATTCAATTCGATATCCGAGCCCTCGAAACGCGCGGCCTATTTCGTCAAGCAGGATTCCGCGATGCAGTGTCGCTAATCCGGGGACGTTTTCGACGACCACGATCTTCGGTCTAATTTCCCCTGCGATCCTGGCAAATTCCCGGAATAGGTCGTTCCGCGGATCACTCAAATGCCTCCGCCCGAGGATGCTGAAGCCCTGACACGGCGGCCCTCCGATCAGCAGATCTAATTGTCCAGGGGTGAAGCCGAATCGGTGCAGAAGTGCCCTTCCGTCGAGCTCTCGGATATCTCCATGATGGAAGTCAATCCCCGGAAAATTGCGAGTGTACGTCCTCGCACACGCGCGAGAGATATCCGACGCAAAGATTACGTCAAAACCAGCGTTTACAAGCCCGAGTGAGATTCCCCCAGCGCCAGCGAACAGATCTACCGCGACCGGGCGGCCCATGCCAGAGGGTGCTGGCGCAAGCTTGTAGTAATGTGCTGCCTTTGGAGACTCGGCCACTATCTTGCTCCCCCGTCATGCGCAGCCTAGACAACATCTAGCGGCTCGTCAATCGACAACGGCGAAATATGGTACCTGAACCAATGGACACGATTTGTTCCAAGAAGCGTAGTGCAATTATGGCGCGAATCAAGGGGAAAAATACGACGCCAGAGTTGGCTGTAAGGCATGCCGCGCATAAGTTGGGGCTTCGTTTCCGACTGCACCGGCGAGACCTACCTGGTTGCCCCGACCTAGTGTTCGCGCGATATCGGCTCGTGCTGTTCGTGCACGGCTGCTTCTGGCACCAGCACGCAAACTGCAAGCGCTCGAATATCCCCAAGTCGCGGCTCGAATATTGGAGCCCGAAGCTCGCCCGGAACATCGAGCGCGACCGCAAAAATACGGAAGAGCTTCAACGGCTGGGGTGGAAGGTAGGGATGATTTGGGAGTGTGAGACGGAAGCTCCCGAGCTGCTCGGCGGTCGCATATCGAGCCTCTTTGCTCTTTAGGTCGCCTGGCCTCCAATCGGTCGCGATCCGGACCGGGGGTCGCCACAACCTCCGATTTCAATCCGCTTCGGACACGCTCCCGGTCCGGGCGAAGCCAGTGTAGCGGTAGAGAATGATCGCGCCGAGCCAGGCCGCCGTGAAGAAGCCGATGATGAGGAAGCCGATGAGGCCGAAGCTGCCGCCGAGCGCGCCGACGCGGTTCCAGAACGGACCCTGCAACCGGAACTGGTCGGCGAGGAGCCCCAGCGCCTCGACGCCGCCGATCAGTACGGCGACGACGATCGAGGCGAGCGTGATGACGAGATTGTAGTAGAGCTTGCGGGCCGGCTCGAGGAACGCCCACTCATAGGCGCCGAGCATCAGGATGCCGTCCGTCGTATCGATCAGCGACATGCCGGCGGCGAACAGCGCCGGAAACACCATGATCGACCACACGGAGACGCCCCGGGCCGCCTCGGCCGCGGCGATGCCGAGCAGCGACACCTCGGTCGCGGTGTCGAAACCGAGGCCGAACAGGAAGCCGAGGGGAAACATGTGCCAGCTCTTGCCGACGAGCCGGAAGGCCGGGCGGACCAGCCGGGCGAGCAGGCCGCGGCTATTCAGCAGCAGATCGAAATCGGCCTCGGCGTAATGCCCGCCCGCGCGGACGAGCCGCAGCGTTCGCCAGATGCCGCAGAGGATGTTGAAATTCGCGGCGGCGATGGCGAAGAGGAATAGAGCCGACACGGCCGGACCGAGGACGCCGCCGACCTCCTTCAGCCGCTCGAACGAGCCGGCGAGAGCCGTCGCCGTCGACGCGACCGCCGCCGCCGCCAGAATCACAACCGTCGAATGGCCGAGCGCAAAGGAGATGCCGACCCCGACCGGCCGCCCCCCCTCCTGCATCAGCTTGCGGGTGACATTATCGATGGCGGCGATGTGGTCGGCGTCGACCGCATGGCGCAGGCCGAAGCCATAAGCGAGCAGCGCCGTGCCGAGCAGGACCGGCCGGTCTCGGAACAGCAGCACGGCCCATCCCCAGGCGGCAAGGTTGGCGAGGATCAATAGGGCGTAGAGGCGGATGATCGCCCGGGTCATGCGGCGGCAGCCGGACAGAGCCCCTTCAGTGCCGCCGCTCCTGCCCCGGCGCGCCGTCGTCGCCGCGGGCGGCGGGCTGCGGCAGCGGCACGACCGTGTCGATCTGGGCGAGCTCCGATTTTTTTGCCTCCGCCTCGCGCTTGAGACGCCAGTAGGCGCGGACCGTCAGCGGGATCGAGGCGATGTAGGTGAGGCCGACGAGGGTCAGGGTCGGCCACGGCGCGGTCGTCACGAAGGCGGCCGTGACGCCGACGCCGAGCAGGGTCGGCATCACCAGGTGGTGCGGGATGCGGATGCGCTTCAGCGAAAAGGTCGGGATCGTGCTGACCATCAAGAGCGCCACCGCGCTCACCGTGACGGCGTTTAAATAGGGCGAGCGGAAGACATAGTCGCCCCAGCCGAAAGCCATGAACATCGGCACCATGACGAGGCCCGCCCCGGCGGGCGCCGGCGCGCCGCTGAAAAAGCCGGCGGCGTAGGCCGGCTGGTCGGCGGAGAGCTGCGTATTGAAGCGCGCGAGACGCAGCGCGCAGCACACGGCATAAAAGACGACGATCGCCCAGCCGAGGCTGCCGAGCGCCGACATCGTCCACAGATAGAGGACGGCGGCGGGGGCGACGCCGAAGCTGACGAAATCGGCGAGGCTGTCGAGCTCGGCGCCGAAGCGCGAGGTCGATTTCAACAGCCGCGCGATGCGCCCGTCGAGCCCGTCGAAGACGCCCGCCACCATGATCGCGACGACGGCCGCCTGGAAATGCCCGTTCATCGCGTAGCGCACCGCCGTCATC
The DNA here is from genome assembly GCA_035538335.1 of Allostellaceae bacterium. GTDB lineage: Bacteria > Pseudomonadota > Alphaproteobacteria > ATCC43930 > CGMCC-115725 > AP-15. The sequence goes on along the minus strand of DATLKN010000016.1, from coordinate 65,214 downwards.
CCGGCGCACAGCGCGAGCAAGGTGAGGACGTTGGGCACCATGCGGTTGACCGACAGATCGGAGAGCCGGCGGACCGGGATCCGCGGCCGCCGGCTCCGCTCGGCGCGCGCCGTCGATCGCTCTGCTCCTCTCATTGCGCAACTCCCTGGCGGGCGGGCTCGACGGCCTCGCTGTCGGCGAGCACGGTTTCGCCCGCGATCGTGCGTTGTCCCTCGATGACGAGCGGCACATAGGGCACCGGGCAGTAGATGTCGACCCGTGAGCCGAAGCGGATGATGCCGACGCGCTGCCCGGCCGCCAGCTGCCGGCCCTCGTAGAGGTCGCACACGATGCGCCGGGCGACGAGGCCGGCGACCATCACGAAGCCGACCTCCGGGCCGTCCGGCGGCGCTAGCCGCACCGCCAGGCGCTCGTTGTGCTCGCTCGCCTTGTCGAAGCTCGCATTGATGAAGCGGCCCTTGACATAGGCGAGGTCGGCGACCCGGCCGCCGAGCGGGGCGCGAATGACGTGCACGTCGAGAATGTTCAGAAAGATCGAAATCCGCGTAGAGGCGCCCGCCATCGCCAGCTCCGGCGGCGGCTGTGCCGCCGTCACCGACAGTACGACCCCGTCGGCCGGGCTGACGATGAGGCCCGAGCGAACGGGCGTGACGCGGAACGGGTCGCGGAAGAAATAGCCGACCCACAAGGTGACGATGAGCGCGAGCCAGCCGAGCGGCAACCACAGAATGAACAGGACGAGCGTGACGCCGGCGGCGGCGAGCACGAACTTGATGCCGTCCGGGTGGAGCGGCGCAAGGAACTTCTGAAACACCCCAGGTCCCCCGGCTCTGCTGTCGCGCGCTTCAGCGTCCTTCCCGGCGCCACGCCGCGAGCAGCCCGCCGACGATCAACAGCAAGGCGGCGATGCCCGGCAGCAGCGGCATCTCGCTGAACCCGACTACCGTATAGTCGCCATTCTCGCGAAAGCCCATCCAGTTTCGCCCGGCGGCCGAAGCGTCGGCCGACACCCGCCGGGCCTGCGGTACGCTTCCCGACGCGACCCAGAAGACGCCGCCGCCGGTGGCGTCGGCGACCGGCTGCAGCTTTTCCGCGGTCGTGCGCACATCGGCGAACTCGATCGGGTTCAACGGCCCCGCCGCGGCGATCGCGGTGCGGCGGCCGTCGGTTACGTGATAGAGGCCCATCTGCTTGACCGGCATGCTGCCGGTGCTGCGCCCGCCCTTGTCCGGCGTGAGGCGAAGGCTCTCTTTCCCGCCGTCCGGCAAGGTGACGGTAACCGGGCCGTTATCCGGCTTCAGCGATTGCCGGGTGACGACGAGGCGATCCTCGAGGATGCTCGCGCGTAGCGCGTTCTCCGACAGCTCCGGCTCCTTCATCAGCCAATAAGCCAGCCGGCGCAGCAATTCCGCCTGCGGGCCGCCGCCTTCGAAGCCGCGCGCCCACAGCCACAGCTGGTCGGTCAGAAGCTGCGCCACCCGCCCCTTGCCGACGCGGTCGAGCACGAGCAGCGGCTCGCCCTTGGCGCCGCGCATCAGCGTAACGCCGGTCTTGACCCGCGCATCGATCTGCCGAAACAGGCGGCCCCAGCCGGGGCTGCCGCCGGCCGGTCCGGCCTCGGCGAGCCCGGCGGTCACCGGGTGCCGGCGGCCGAGCGCCGTGAGGGCCGGCTTGAACCCCACATCCTCCACTTCGCCCGTCGGTTCGGTCGGCAGGATCGCGCCCAACGGCGTGCGGTCGAGGCTCAAGGGCGAACCGAAATTTGGCCCGGCCGCTTCGAGGAAAGCCCCGCCGTTGCGCACATAGCGCGCCACGTTTTGCAGATAATCCTGCGGAATGATCCCTTCGCGATTGTATTGGTCGAAAATGATCAGATCGAACTGCTTCAATTTCACGTCGAACAGCTCGCGGATCGGAAAGGCGATCAGCGACAATTCGCGGATCGGCGTGTTGTCCTGCTTTTCCGGCGGCCGAAGTATCGTGAAATGGACGAGATCGACCGACGGGTCGGATTTGAGGATGTTGCGCCACACGCGCTCGTCCCGGTTTGGCTCGCCCGAGACCAACAGCACCTTAAGCCGGTCGCGCACGCCGTTGACGACGACGACGGCCCGCTTGTTGACCGGGGTGAGCGAATGCGGCCCCGGCGCCACCTCGAGCTCGATGACGTTGGGCCCGCCGTGGTCGATCGGCACTTCGAGCGGCGCATCCTCGCCGACCGGTACGACGCGGCGGTGCGGCGCACCGCCGTCCTTGCGCCAGCTAAGGCGCGCCTCCTCGGCCGCGGTGCGCTCGCCGGCCTTTGGCGCGGGCTCGTCCTCGACCCGCACAGTCACCGTCACAGCCTTACCGACGAGCCCGTAGCTCGGCGCCCGGGTCACGACGAGGCGCCGGTCCCTCTCGTTGGGCTGGCCCGCCAACAGCACGTGCAGCGGCGCGCCGACCGCCTGCGCCAGCGCCTTCCTGTCGCCTTTCGGGACGTCGTGCACCTCGCCGTCGGTGATCATCACGACGCCGGCGAGGCGGCGCCGCGGCACGTTCGCCATCGCCTGGTCGAGCGCCGCGAAGAGCCGGGTCCCGCGGTCGTCGGCGCCGGGCGCCGATCGCCCGGCCCGGACCACCCTGACATCGAGGCCGGGTTCGCCCGCGAGCTCCTTCTCCACTCGGGCGAGCGCGCTGTCCGCCGCCGCGCGGCGGTTGCCGATGCGCATGCTCGGCGAGCGGTCGAGGACGATGACCGCAACGTCCTTGTGCAGCTGCCGCCGCTGCTCGATCAGGGAGGGATTGGCGAGCGCGGCCAAGAGGACCGCGACGGCGAGTGCCCGCCAGAGGATGCCGCGCGCCCGCCGCATCACCCCGACCGCCAGCAGCAACAGCGCGAGGCCGCCGAGCCCGGCGATCGCCGGCCACGGCAGCATTGGCGCCCAACCCAGGATATAGGCGCTGCTGCTCATTGCCCGAGCCGCTCGAGGATCGCCGGCACGTGCACCTGGTCGTCCTTGTAGTTGCCGGTCAGCACATACATGACGAGGTTGACGCCGAAGCGGAAGGCCATCTCGCGCTGCTCTTCGCCGCCCGGGACGACCGGGAACATCGGGCGGCCGCGATCGTCCACGGCCCAGGCGCCGGCCCAGTCGTTGGGGCCGACTATGACGCTGGAGACGCCGTCGTTCACCTGGTCCGAAACCGGCTCGACCCAGAGGCTGCCGGCATCCCACTCGCCGGGGAATTCGTGCAGCAGGTAGAAGGATTTGGTCAGCACGTGGTCGGGCGGGATCGGCACCAGCGCCGGCATCTTGACGCCGGCGACGAGGCGGCGCAGCTGCGCCTGCGCCGTCGCGCCGTTGCCGAAGGCGCGCTCGCCGCCGTCGCGGGTGTCGAACAGGATCGTGCCGCCGGTTTCCAGATAGCGGTTGATCCGCGCCACCGCCGGCGCCGACGGCGGCGCCTCGTCCGGCGTGACCGGCCAGTAGATGAGCGGAAAGAACACCAGATCGTCGCGCTCGACATTGAGGCCGATCGGGGAGCCCGGATCGACGGCGGTGCGCCGGTGCAGGATTTCGCTCAAGCCCAAGAGCCCGGCGCGGCTGACCCCATCGACGCGCGCCTCGCCGGTCTCGACATAGGCGAGGTGGAATTTCTCGGTTGCCCGCTTGTCGAATGCGTCGTCGGCGCGGGCCTGGGCGGCGAGCGCCAAGAGGGCGGCGAGGACGGCGCCGGCGACGCGCGCCGGACGCCGCCACAATAGGCCGCGCAGCGCGTAGGCGATCAGCAGGTCGAGGAGCGCCAGCATCATCGCAAGCGTCAACAATGGCGGCCGCAGATCGACTTCATGGCTCTTCGCAAAACCTTCGCGCACGGTCCCCGGCGGCAGACCCGCGATCGCCGCGAGCCGCCCGACGCCGGCGCCGAGGTTGAGCGCGCGCCGCGCGTCGCCCTTGCCGTAGAAGCCCGGTGGGTGGCGTGCCGAGGCGACGGTCGTCGCCAGCGCCTTGCCGGAAACTGGCCGCGCCGTCGGCGGCGCGCGGCCCAGGCGGCCGAAGCCGTCGAGCGTGTCGATCGGCTTCAAGCGCCCGCCGACTGGCTGCGCCACCCCTTCGCTGACCGCCACGATGCGCCGCATCATCTCGACGAACAGCCCCGACAGCGCGAGATTTGACCAATCCGCATTGGCCGTCGTGTGGACCAGGACGATCCAGCCGCGCCCGCGCCGCGTTGCGGTGACGAGCGGCGTGCCGTCGGCCAGCCTGGCCCAGATCTTGCCGGCGAGATCGATGTCGGGCTGCGCCAGCACCTGCCGCGACACGGTCACGTCGGCGGGGATCGGCAGGCCGGCGAAGGGGCTGCCGCGCGGAAACGCGGCGAGCCGTGCCGGCCGCTCCCACGACATGGCGCCGCCGATCGTGCGACCGCCGCGGCGCAGGCGAACCGGCAGCAGCGGATCCTCCTGCTGCGCCAGGTGCGGCCCGGCGAAGCGCAGCAGCAGCCCGCCCTTTTCGATCCAGTTCTTGATCCTCTCGGTCTCGGGCACCGAATCGGGACCGCTGTCGGCGTAGATCAGCACCGCGAGCGGGCGCGCGAAAAGCTCGGCGAGCGTGCTGTGGCGCACTTGCGCATAGGGGGCGAGCGCGCGCTCCAGGTAATAGGTGTTGCTGAGCAGCGGCTGTCCGGCCGGGCGCGGCGGCGCGACGATGCCGACCGGGCGGCGGCGCCAGCGTTCGTCGAGCAGCACGACCGCGCCGGCCGAGCGGGCGGCTTCGACGTCGATCCGCGCTGCCTTGTTGCGCAGCTCGGTCGGCATCGGCAGGGTCGCCGCGACCCGGCTTGCCCCGGCCGGGATCGTCACCGGGCGCCGCGTCAGCAGCCGCCCATCGGCGCCGCTCGCCCGCAGGTAGACGAGGCGCGGCACCGGCGCCGGCAGGCCGTGCAATACGACGCCGAGATCGCCGCCCGCCGCCTGCCGCGGCGCGAGCAGCAGCGGCGCGCTCTGCGCCGGCGCGGTGACGTAGCGCAGGCTGCCCCGGTCTTTCAGGTAGCGGGCGAGCGCCGCGGCAGCCTTCTCGCCGCTGCCTGTGTCCCGGCCCGGCATCTCTTGCGCGAGCCCGTCGCTGACCCAGACCGCCGAGCGGGCGGCCGGCAGCGACAGCGCCTTCAGCTGCGCGAGCGCCGCCGCCCGGTCGACCGGCCACGGCTTCGGCCGCAACTCGCGCACCGCGGCGCGCGCATCGGCGGCGCGCAGCGGGGCGAGCGGCGGCATCGCCTGGCCGCCGGCTGGCGGCGCGGTCGTGACCAGGACGATCTGCCGCCCTTCGCGCTCGGCCTCGGCGAGCAGGTCGGCGAGCTCCGACTGGCGGGCCGCCCAGTCGCGCGCGGCGGCCCAGTCGTCGTCGACCACCAGCACGATCGGCCCGCTGGCGGCCAGCCGCGCCTGCGGGTGGATCAGCGGGCGGGCGAAGGCGAGGATCACCAGCACGAGCAGCAACATGCGCAACAGGATCAGCCATAGCGGCGTGCGCGCCGGCGTTTCCTCGCGCGGCACCAGGCCGAGTAGCAGACGGATCGCCGGGAACGAGATGCGCCGCGGCGCCGGCGGCGTGACGCGCAGCAGCCACCACAACAGCGGCAGCGCAACGAGACCGAGCAGCACCCAAGGGGCGGCAAAGGCGAAGGAGCCGAGCGTCAGCATGGCTCAACTCGGCGGGACATGGCTGGATCGGCGAAGGGCGTCCTTCGCGGCCTTGCCGTGTTGTCCATCGCCTCCGCCCCTCAACGCCGGCGGTCGGCGGTCAGCGCGCCGTACAGCCCGAGCAGCGCCAGATGCGGCGGCCGGTCGGTGCGGTGAAAGCCGAAACCCCAGCCGAAGGAGCGGGCGATTGCGGCGAGCCCCAGGCGATGCCGGCGGAAGCGCTCGGCGTAATCGCCGCGCACGCCTTCGACGCGGCTGATCACGACCTCCTGCCCGTCCTCGACGCCGGCGAAGCGCACGCGGCCGTCGAACGGCAGGTCTTCCTCGGCCGGATCGACGATCTGCAGCAGATGCCCCCGCAATCCGGCGGCGGCGAAGCGGCCGAGCGCCGCGTTGACCGCCTCCAGCGGATCGAGGAAATCGCCGAACAGCACGAGCTGGCCGAAGCGCGGCAGCGGCTCGAATTGCGGCAGCCCGCCGCCCGCCGGCGTCGCGCGCGCAATCAGCGCGGCGACCCGCGACAGCGCGAGGCGCCCGGTGAGCGGCGGATTGCCGCTGCCCAGCACCGCGAGATGCTCGCCGGCGCGCACCAGGAGGCTCGCCAGCGCGACGAGGAGCAGCTCGGCGCGCTCGCGCTTCGTCGGCCACGCGCCCGCCAGATATTCGGCCGAGCCGTAGGCCATCGAGGCCGAGGCGTCGCGCCACAGCCACACGCTCTGCGCTGCCTCCCATTCGGTCTCCCGGACATAGAGCCGGTCTGACTTGGCGCTCTCGCGCCAGTCGATGCGCGAGGCCGCGTCGCCCGGCTCGTATTGCCGGAATTGCCAGAAAGTCTCGCCCTGGCCGACGCGGCGCCGGCCGTGCACGCCCTGCGCCACCGTCGCCGCGACGCGCTCGGCCGCGACGAGCAGCGGCGGCAGCGCCGCCGCCGCCGCTTCGGCGCGGTCGCGCAAGCCGGCGGCGGGTGAGCGGCGGTGGGCGGCGCCGTCCCTGAGGATTGCGGCGGGAAGGCTCACTTGAGCGGCGCCGACATCTCGTCGATGACCTGCGCCACGGTGACGCCTTCGGCGCGGCCGGCAAAACTGATCGCCATCCGATGCCGCAGCACCGGCGCGGCGAGCGTCAGCACATCGTCGACCGATGGGGCGAGCCGGCCGTCGAGCAGGGCCCGGCCGCGGCAGGCGAGCATCAGCGCCTGGCTGGCGCGCGGCCCCGGCCCCCAGGAGACAAAACGGCGCAAGGCGCCGCCGCCGGTCTCGGCCGGGTTGGCGCCGCCCGGTCGGCCGGAGCGCACCAGCGTCAGGATCGCCTCGACGACGCTCTCGCCGACCGGAATGCGCCGCAACAGCCGCTGCGCCGCGATCAGCTCGGCGACCGTCATCGCCGGCCGCGGCGCCTCCTCGGCGATCCCCGTGGTAGCGATCAGCATATCCCGCTCGGCCGCGCGGTCCGGGTAATCGACGTCGATCTGCAGCAGAAAGCGGTCGAGCTGCGCCTCGGGCAGCGGATAGGTGCCCTCCTGCTCCAGCGGGTTCTGCGTCGCCAGCACGTGAAACGGCCGCGGCAGCGCGTGATACTGGCCGGCGATCGACACGCGGCCTTCTTGCATCGCCTGCAGCAGCGCCGACTGGGTGCGCGGGCTCGCCCGGTTGATCTCGTCCGCCATCAGCAGCTGGCAGAAGACCGGGCCGGGGATGAAGCGGAAGGAGCGCCGGCCGGTCTCGCTCTCCTCAAGCACTTCGGAGCCGAGGATGTCGGCCGGCATCAGGTCGGGTGTGCATTGGATGCGCTTGTCGTCGAGCCCAAGCACGATGCCGAGCGCCTCGACGAGCCGCGTCTTGGCAAGCCCCGGCACCCCGATCAACAGCGCGTGGCCGCCGCACAGCAGCGTGATCAGGGCTTGCTCGATCACTTCGCTCTGGCCGAAGATGATGGCGCCGATGCGCTCGCGCACGAGGCCGAGGCGGCGGCCCAGCGCCTCGGCTTCATCGACGAGGTCGGCGGGGCTGGCGCCGGCGGGAAAGGCTGCGGTCAAGGAGTTCGTTCCTTTCAAACTGTAGTCGAGACGCGGGCGCGATGGCAAGGATCGGTTCCGGCAAAACCCTCAGCACGAGCCCGGCCGCGGCGAAGCGGCCGGTCGTCGATTGCGGCGATCTCGGCATCCGGATCGCCCGCGACGGCAGCTGGCTCTATCGCGGGTCGCCGATCAACCGTTTGCCGCTCGTCAAGCTCTTCGCGTCCGTCCTCAGCCGCGAGCCGGATGGCGGCTACGCGCTCGTCACGCCGGTCGAGCGCGGCCGTGTCGAGGTCGAGGATGCGCCGTTTCTCGCGGTCGAGGTGACGCCCCGCGGCAAGGGCCGCGAGCAGCAACTGATCTTCCGCACCAATCTCGACGAGATTGTGACGGCCGGGCCGGAGCATCCGCTGCGCGTCGCGACGGCTGCGGGCGGCGAGCCGGCGCCCTATATTCTGGTGCGCGGCGGGCTCGAGGCGAAGCTGACCCGCGCCGTGTTTTACGAGCTCGTCGAACTCGGGCAAGAGGAGCGGGTGGCCGCGGAGAGGCAATTCGGAGTATGGAGCGGGGGCGCGTTCTTTGCGCTCGGCGACAGCGGAGAAGAGTGACCGGCTTGCCGCCACCGGCAAGCCGGCGGCGGCATCGGCAAGGGGAACGGCAAAGTGACACGGGAGCGGGCGGTCGCGCGTTTTAGAGGACGAGCGCAGCCGGGGCGGCGCGGCTTCGGCGGCACCGCGGACCCGCTCGAAGCGGCGGCGCTGCGGCAGGCGACGCGCGGCGACCACGATCTCAACCCCGGCATGACGCCGCCGAGCACGGCGCTGCGGCCGGCCGCCGTGCTGGTGCCGCTGATCGACCGGGAGGGCGGCATGTCGGTGCTGCTGACCCGGCGCACCGAGCATCTGTCGGCGCATGCCGGGCAGATCGCCTTCCCCGGCGGGCGCATCGAGGAGGCGGACGCCGACGCGACCGCGGCGGCGCTGCGCGAGACCGAGGAGGAAATCGGGCTGCCGCGCGAGCGCGTCGCGGTGATCGGCCGGCTCGATACCTACGTCACCGGCACCGGTTTCGAGATCACCCCGGTCGTCGGCATCATCGCTCCGCCCTTGTCCCTCGCCATCGACCCGGTCGAGGTCGCCGAAGTGTTCGAGGTGCCGCTCGCCTACATCCTCGACCCGGCCAACCATCGGCGCACCGAACGGGTATTCGCAGAACACCGCCGCGCGTTTTTCGTTCTGCCGTTCGAGGGCAGGAACATCTGGGGCGCCACGGCGGGTATGTTGGTCAACCTCTACGAGGTGCTGACCGGCCATTGAACCCATGCTGCGGGTCTTTATCGAGATCATCCTGCCGTTGACCTTGCCGACGGCGCTCTATTTCCTGTGGATCGCCGTGTTCCCGCGCGACGGCGCCGCGGCCCGCACCCCGCCCTGGGTGTGGCTCGCCGGCGCCGGCGCGCTGTTGTTGGCGATCGTTCTCGTCTTCATGGTAGTCGATTTCGGCACCCCGCAGCACGGGGTTTATGTGCCGCCGGCCTGGCGGCAGGGGCGGATCGTACCCGGCCATATCGAGCCGAAAGCGAGCCCGTGAAGCAGCCGCGGCAAGCGCGGCGTCTCCCGCCGCAGCCTTGGATCAGCGAAGCGCCGACGCAGCGCGTGCTGGCGGCGCTCGCTGCGGGCGAGGCGGAAGCGCGCTTTGTCGGCGGCTCGGTGCGCGACGCGCTGCTCGGCCGGGAGATCGGCGACATCGACATCGCGACGCCGGCGCCGCCCGAACGGGTGATCGAGCTGCTCGGCACGGCCGGCATCAAGGTCGTGCCGACGGGCCTCGCGCACGGCACGGTGACGGCGGTCGCCGCACCGCGGCATTTCGAGATCACGACCCTGCGGCGCGACGTCGAGACCTACGGCCGGCATGCCCGCGTCGCCTTCGACGCCGATTGGGCGGCGGACGCCTCGCGCCGCGATTTCACGATGAACGCCGTCTATCTCGCGCCCGACGGCACGCTGTTCGATCCGGTCGGGGGCATCGCCGATCTGCGCGCGGGCCGGGTGCGCTTTGTCGGCGACCCGGCGCGGCGCATCGCGGAAGACGTGCTGCGGCTGTTGCGCTACTACCGCTTCGAGGCGAGCTTTGGCAAAACCCGCAGCGGCGACCCGGCGGCGCGCGCCGCCTGCCGCGCCGCCCGCGATCGCCTGCCGACGCTGTCGGCCGAGCGCGTGCGGCAGGAGCTGATGAAGCTCTTCGACGCCACCGATCCGCTGCCGGCCCTCGCGATGATGCGCGAGGACGGCGTGCTGGCGGCCGTGCTGCCCGAGGCGCGCCGCTTCGATCGCCTGAAAAACCTGGTGGCGATCGAGCCGGCGCGCGACCCGCTGCGCCGGCTCGCCGCCGCCATCGAGACCGGCAGCGAGGGGGCGCTTGCGCTCGCCGGCCGGCTGCGCTTTCCGAACGCCTGGCGCGACCGGCTGGCCGGCCTCGTGCCGCCCTGGCCCCTCGATCCGGCGGCTGACGAGCGGGCGCAGCGCCGCGCGCTCCACCGGGTCGGCGCCGCGCGCTACCGCGACATCACGCTTATTCTCGCCGCCGGGGGCGCCCTCGCTCCGGCGCGGCTGCGAGAGTTATCGGCGCTCGCCGACAATTGGACGGCGCCGCGCTTCCCGCTGAAGGGACGCGACGTGACCGCCCTCGGCGTCCTGCCAGGCGAGCGCGTCGGGCGTCTCCTGGAAGCAGTGCGGCAATCGTGGGAGGAAGGCGACTTCGCCGCCTCGCGCGCCGAATGCCTCGCCCGCCTCAAGGCCCTCGTCGGCGAAGCGGCGCAGTAGACCGGGCGAGTGTCGCCCCGGCGAAAGCCGGGACCCGGCAAAGTCGTGGATACCAGGCTTCACCCAGCCTTCGCCGGTATGACGGCTTACGGCCGGGTTGCGGGAAGGGGACGCGGGCTATAGGCTCGACCGCGGCGATGAGATCATCTCAAATGCACTATGTGAGCACGCGCGACGCGCGTCCTCGCCCGGCGACCCGGTCGTTCGAGGAGGTGCTGGTCGGCGGGCTGGCCGAGGATGGCGGGCTCTATGTGCCGGACCGGTTGCCGGCGCTCGACGCCGCGTTTTGGCGCGGCTGTGCCGGACTGCCCTATGCCGAGCTGGCGGCCCGCCTCGTCGGGCTGTTCGCCGGCGACAGCTTCGCCTCGGACGAGCTGCAGGGCCTTGCCGCGATCGCCTATGGCCGCTTCCGGCACGCCGCGGTCACCCCGCTCGTCCAGCTCGACGAGCGGCTGTGGCTGTTGGAGCTGTTCCACGGCCCCACCCTCGCCTTCAAGGATCTGGCGCTGCAGCTGCTGGGGCTGTTGCTCGACCGCGCGCTCGAACGGCACGGCGAGCATGCGACGATCGTCGGCGCGACTTCGGGCGATACCGGCTCCGCCGCGATCGCCGCCTGCCGCGACCGCACCGCCATCGACCTGTTCATTCTCTACCCGAAGGGCCGCATTTCCGAGGTGCAGCGGCGGCAGATGACGACCGTCGAGGCGGGCAACGTCCACGCCGTCGCGATCGAGGGCAGCTTCGACGATTGCCAGGACCTGGTGAAGGCGCTTTTCGCCGATGCGCCGCTGCGGGCCAGCCTGCGGCTCGCCGCCGTCAACTCGATCAACTGGGCGCGGATCGCCGCGCAGACCGTCTATTACGCCGCCGCCGCCCTCGCCTTGGGCGCGCCCGAACGGCGGGTGTCGTTCAGCGTGCCGACCGGCAATTTCGGCAACGTCTATGCCGGCCACCTCGCGCGGCGCATCGGCTTGCCGATCGGGCGGCTGGCGATCGGCACCAACCGGAACGATATCCTGTGGCGCTATCTCGCGACGGGCGAGATGGCGATCACCGCGGTGACAGCGACCCTGAGCCCCAGCATGGACATTCAAGTGTCGAGCAATTTCGAGCGGCTGCTGTTCGAGCTGAAAGGCCGCAGCGGCGCCGCCACCGCCGCCGCCATGCAAGGCTTCCGCCGCGACGGCGCGCTGCCGCACGACGAACAGGCATGGCGGGCGGCGCGGCGCCTCCTCTCGGCGCACCGCTTCGACGACGAAGAGACGATGGCGGCGATCGCCGACACCTATCGGCGCTCGGGCACCCTGATCGACCCGCACACCGCGATCGCCGTCGCGGCGGCGCGGGCGGATCTGGCGCAGGACGGCGACGCCGCGCCGATCGTGGCGCTCGCCACCGCCCATGCCGCGAAATTTCCCGATGCGGTCGAGCGCGCGACCGGCGTCCGGCCGGCCGTGCCGCCAGCCCTTGCCGAACTTTTCGACCGCCCGGAGCGCGAAATGACCCTCCCCGCCGATCTGCACGCCGTCAGGCAATTCATCCGCGGCCATGCGCGGCATGCGAAGGCGGCGGCATGACGGCGCGGCTGTCGACGCTGTCGAACGGGCTGCGCGTCGCCACCGATCGCCTCGAGACGGTCGACACTGTCTCGCTGGGCCTATGGGTCGATGTCGGCACCCGCCACGAGCCGCCGGAAAAGAACGGCGTCGCGCATTTTCTCGAGCACATGGCCTTCAAGGGCACGCGCCGGCGCAGCGCGCAGGCGATCGCGGAAGAGATCGAGGCGGTCGGCGGCCACTTGAACGCCTATACCTCGCGCGAGAGCACTGCCTATTACGCGAAGGTGCTGAAGGAGGATTTGCCGCTCGCCCTCGACATCCTCGCCGACATTCTGCAGAACTCGACCTTCGACCCCGCCGAGCTGGAACGCGAGCGCGCCGTCATCCTGCAGGAGATCGGGCAGGCCTACGACACGCCCGACGACATCATCTTCGACCATTTCCAGGAATGCGCCTATCCCGAGCAGGCAATGGGCCGCCCGGTCCTGGGCCGTCCGGAGATCGTCCGGAGCCTCGACCGGGCGGCAGTCGTGCATTACCTCGGGGCGCACTACGGCGCCCGCCACATGGTTCTGGCGGCGGCCGGCAACCTCGACCATGACGGCCTCGTCGGCCTCGCCGAAAAGCTGCTCACCGGCCTGCCGGCCGAGCGTCCGGCCGATGCCGAGCCGGCGCGCTACCGCGGCGGCGAGCGGCGCGAGGAGCGCGATCTCGAGCAATTGCACCTTATTCTCGGCTTTCCCGCGCCGCCGCTCGGCGACCGGGATTATTATGCCGCCGCGGTGCTGTCGACGGCGTTCGGCGGCGGCATGTCCTCACGGCTCTTTCAGGAGATCCGCGAAAGGCGGGGGCTCGTCTATGCGATCCACTCCTTCGTCCACGGCTATCGCGACGGCGGCCTCTTCGGCATCTATGCCGGCACCGGCGAGGCGGAAGCGGCCGAACTCGCGCCGGCGCTCGCCGAGGAAGCGAAAAAGCTCGAGGACGGGCTCAGCCCGGTTGAGCTCGGCCGCGCCAAGGCGCAGATGAAGGCGGGGCTCCTCATGTCGCTCGAAAGCACCGCGGCGCGCTGCGAGCAGCTGGCACAGCACCTGCTCGTGCACGGCACGCCATTCGAGCCGCCCGACATCGTGCGCCGCATCGAGGCGGTGGACGACGCCGCGATCGCCCGCGTTCTGGCGCGCTGGCGGACGCAGCCGCCGACCCTGGTGGCGCTCGGGCCGCTGGGCCGGCTCGAAGACTACGCGCGCCTAATGGCGCGGCTCGCCGCCTGAGCCCGGCGCCTCGCCGATGGCGCCGCAACGCAAATCCTTCCCGCGGCTCTTCCTCGCGCGCTGGGAGCCGTTCCGCCTGGTCGGCGAGCGCGTCTATCTGCGCTCGCCCGAACGCGGCGATTACGAGGAATGGGCGAGCCTGCGCGCCACGTCGCGCAACTTTCTCGCGCCGTGGGAGCCGATCTGGCCGCCCGACGGGCTGTCACGCACGAGCTTCCGCGCCCGCGTCGCGCGCTACGCCGAGGACTGGCGCACCGACCAGGCCTATAACTTCTTCATCTTCGGCAACGACGACACGCTGGTCGGCGGCATCGGGCTGTCAAATCTGCGGCGCGGGGTGTCGGAGACCGCGAGCCTCGGCTACTGGGTCGGCGAGCCGTTCGCGCGCCGCGGCTACATGACGGCGGCCCTGCCGCTGACGCTCGATTTCGCCTTCGAGCAGTTGCGGCTGCACCGCGTCGAGGCCGCGACGCTGCCGAGCAACGTGCCGAGCCGGGCGCTCTTGAAGCGCGCCGGCTTTCATGAGGAAGGCCACGCCCGCGAATATCTGTGCATCGCCGGCAAATGGCAGGACCACGTGCTGTTCGCGATCCTGCGCGGCGATTGGCAGGCCCGCCGGGCGCGGTGACCTCTCCGCTTTGTCATTGCGAGGAGCGCAGCGACGAAGCAATCCCGCTCTACGCGATTACTTCGCTGCGCTCGCAATGACAGCCCGTGCAGCCTACGCGTGCCCAGCGTCGGTCGACAGCATCGACAGGTCGATGCCGATCTTGCCGAGCGCGCGCTGCCACTTGCTGTTGATGTCGCGGTCGAAGACGAGATCGTCGTCGGCGGCGACCGACAGCCAGCCATTGGCCTGGATCTCGGCGTCGAGCTGCCCCGGCCCCCAACCGGCATAGCCCAGCGCCAGGATGCTGTGGCGCGGGCCCTCGCCGCGGCCGATCGCGCGCAGGATGTCGAGCGTCGCCGTCACCGCGATGTTGCCGGCGACGACGAGGGTCGCCTCCTCGCGATAGTCCGCCGTGTGTAAGACGAAGCCGCGGCCCGCCTCGACCGGCCCGCCAAAATGCACCGGGCGGGCGCCGGATAGCCTGCTCGGCTCGAGGTCGAGCTGCTTGAACAGCTCGTCCATCGTCAGCGAGCCCAAGAGCTTGTTGACGACGAGGCCCATGGCGCCCGACTCTTCGCCGTGCGCGCACAGATAGACGACCGAACGGGCAAAACGGTGGTCCTGCATTTGCGGCATCGCCACCAGCAACTGGCCCGCGAGGGATTTCACGTCCGTTCTTGAGCGAGCATCTGGCCGGGCTCCCTCCCCGTCGATCGCCAACAGCCTATACGCTCATATTAAGCGTTCGTTGCCTCGCCCGCGCAGAAAAAACGCGGGGCCGGCGCAGGCTGCGAGGCCGGCCTTTGCCGAGCGCCCCGGCTCATGCTATCGGTCGCGCGCGCCGCGTGCGCGCGGCATGGCCGGAGGGCAGGTCGGACCTGCGCAACAGCAGAGGGACACTCGATGACGATCAAGGTTGGCGACAAGATCCCCTCGTCGATCACGCTCAAATACATGAGCCCGGAGGGTGTCAAGGAAGTTACGACCGACGAGTTTTTCCGCGACAAGAAGGTGGCCTTGTTCGGATTGCCCGGGGCGTTCACGCCGACCTGTTCGGCGCGGCATCTGCCGGGCTTCGTCGAGCGCGCCGCCGACATCAAGGCGAAAGGCGTCGATCAGATCGCGTGCATCTCGGTCAACGACGCTTTCGTCATGGGCGCCTGGGGCAAGGAGCACAAGGCCGAGGGCAAGGTGACGATGCTTGCCGACGGCAGCGGCGATTTCGCCCGCGCCATCGGGCTCGAGCTGGATCTCACGAAGAACGGCATGGGCAAGCGCTCGCAGCGCTATTCGATGGTCGTCGATAACGGCGTCGTCAAGGCGCTCAACGTCGAGAAGCCCGGCCAGTTCGACGTGTCGAGCGCCGAGGCGATGGTGAAGGCATTGTGATGAGACAAAGCTGGATCGTCGTTCCTGCGAAGGCGGGAACCCAGGGCAAACGATAAGACGGTTGCCCCTGTACCCCCGCTTGCGGGAGGGCGACGATGCGTTACTCCGTCCCACTGCGCGCCGCGGCGATGGCGGCGCGGGCGAGCGCGTCGGCGCGGGCGTTCTCGGGATGCCCGGCATGCCCGCGCACCCAGATCCACGCTACCTCGTGCGGCGCCGTCGCGCTTTCCAGCCGCTGCCACAGATCGACGTTCTTGACCGGCTTCCTGTCGGCGGTGCGCCAGCCGCGCGCCTTCCAGCCGGCGAGCCATTGCGTGACGCCGTCACGCAAATAACGGCTGTCGGTGTAGAGCCGCACCCGGCACGACCGCTTCAGCGCTTCGAGGCCGCAGATTGCCGCCATCAGCTCCATGCGATTGTTGGTGGTCGCCGCCTCGGCGCCGGAGAGTTCCCTCTCGACGCCGCGGAAGCGCAGGATGGCGGCCCAGCCGCCGGGGCCGGGATTGCCGCTGCACGCCCCGTCGGTGAAGATCTCGACGGCGCCCGGCGCCTGCCGCTCAGGCATCGATGCCGTAGCCGGCGGGTCCGGAAACGCTGCGGTGAAAGCGCAGCTTTTTGAGGAACTCGAGCGGGTCCTTCAGTCGCACGAGCGCCCCCGCCGGCTGGTTGAGCCAGTCGTAGAGCCGCGTCAGGAGAAAGCGGAAGGCGCTGCCGCGCGCCAGCAGCGGCAAGGCGTCGAGTTCGGCGCGGGCGAGCGGCCGCACCGCCCGGTAGGCTTCGACGAGGAGGCGCGACTTCGTCACGTTGAGGCTGCCGTCCGCCTCGAAACACCAGGCATTCAGGCAGATCGCCAGATCGTAGGCGAAGGCGTCGGTGCAGGCGAAATAGAAATCGATGAGGCCCGAGACCTCGCGGTCGCGAAAGAACACGTTGTCCGGGAAGAGGTCGGCGTGGATGACGCCCGTCGGCAGGCCCTTTGGCCAAGCGCCTTCCAGCTCGTCCAATTCGCGCCGCAACTCGTCGGCGAGCCCCGGCATCACCTCGCCGGTGCGCTTGCCGCATGCCTCAGAGAGGCGCCGCCAGCCGGCGACCGACAGATCGTTCGCCCGCGCGAGCGCGAAGGAGGCGCCGGCGCGGTGCAGATCGGCGAGCGCCCGGCCGAGCCCGGCGCAATGAAAGGGCATGATGCGGCGCGGCCACATGCCGGCGAGAAAGGTGACGATCGCCGCCGGCCGGCCGCACAGCTCGCGCAAGGCCACCCCGTCGCGCGCCCGAACCGGGGTCGGGCAGGCGACGCCGTTTGCCGCCAGATGCTCCATCAGCGCGATGAAGAACGGCAGATCGGCCGGCGAGACGCGTTTTTCGTAGAGCGTCAGGATGAAATTGCCGCGTTCGGTCGTGATCAGATAATTCGAGTTTTCGACGCCCTCGGCGATCCCCTTGCACGCGAGCACCTCGCCGATGTCATAGAGCGCGACAAACGCGCGCAGCTCGTCGTCGGCGACATCGGTGTAAACGGCCATGCGGCGAGCCCGACCCTCAAGCAGCCTGCTTGTGCGCCGGGCGAGGCTCGCATACTCTCCGCGCCGCTCGGAACCGGCGAGGAGCCGGGCCAACCTTCCGTAGGGCGACGCCAAGGAACAACGATGACTGACCCGATCCCCGCGCAAAAAGCCCCTTATGGTTTCACCGTCGAGAGCGGCAAGCAATATTTCTGGTGCGCCTGCGGGCGCAGCCAAAATCAGCCCTTCTGCGACGGTTCGCACAAGGGCACCGGGCTGACCCCGGTCGCCTACACCGCGACCGCCTCGGAGCAGCGGTGGTTCTGCGGCTGCAAGCAATCGGGATCGAAGCCGTTCTGCGACGGTACGCACAAGCGCCTGTGAACCCGATCAAAGCAACCGCGCGCGGCGCGGCCGTCCTCGGCCTGGCGCTGCTCGCGGGGTGCAGCTGGCTGCCCTGGTCGCACAAGAAGGCCGAGGCCTGCCCCGCCGCCATCGTGCTCGAGCCCTTGAAGCACACCGCCGTCTTCGCCGCCGGCGCGAGGCCGGCGCCGCAGAGCGTCGCCTTCTACGGCATCATCGACGAGGTCAACGCCACCTGCGAATACGCCGCGGGCGCGGTGCGGCTCAAACTCGCCGTCGTCGTCATCGGCGAGCGCGGCCCGGCCGGGCGCGGGTCCGGCAGCGATGCCGTCGATTTCAATTACTTCGTCGCTGCCACCGGCCCCGGCCAGAGGATCCTGGCCAAGACGCCGTTCCGGGTGCACATCGTCTTCCCCGGCGGCAAGCCGCGCGCCGGCGTCACCGACCACATCGAAGAGACGATTCCTCTCAATGGCCTCAAAGGCCCGGAGGCGACCCTCGACGTCGGCTTCCAGCAGAGCCCCGAAGTGGTCGATTTCTACCGTCATTTCCGCGGCCGGCTGTAGCCGCCATTGCCGGCGCCGCATCAAGCCCCGATAGGGATGGCGTCGCATCCTCGTCGGTGCTAAAGAGGAAGGGCTGTGTGCACGCCCGCAGGAGAGGTCGCGCTGAGAGGCGCGGCGCCGAAGGAGCAACCGCCCCGGAAACTCTCAGGCAAAAGGACTGCAGGCGGAAGAGCGCTCTGGAAACGGGCGGGCGATCCCCGCTCACCGAAGGAGTAAGCCGGCGCGCCGATCACGCGCGCCGGTGAATCTCTCAGGGTCCACGACAGAGGGGGCAGCGGTCGGACGCTCCGGCGTCCGCTCTGTCGGAGGTACGCGGGTGGACCCTGCCGCGCTCGAGCGAACACCGCTTTATCCGTTGCATTTGCGGCTCGGCGCCAAGATGGTGCCGTTCGCCGGCTACGAGATGCCGGTGAACTATCCGGCCGGCATCCTCGCCGAACACCTGCACACGCGCGCCAAGGCCGGGCTCTTCGACGTCTCGCATATGGGGCAGATGCGGCTTGCCGGCTCCGCTGCCGACCGCGCCCTCGAATCGCTCGTGCCGGGCGACGTAATCGGCCTCGCGCCCGCGCGCATGCGCTACACGCTGCTGCTCGACGCGGCGGGCGGCATCCTCGACGATTTGATCGTGACGCGGGCGCCGGACGAATTGCGACTTGTCGTCAACGCCGCCCGCAAGCATGCGGACCTCGCCGATCTGCGCGAGCGGCTCGGCATCGGCGTTGCGGTGGAGCTGCTCGACGACCGCGCGCTCATCGCCCTGCAGGGGCCTGCCGCCGCTGCCGTTCTCGGCCGCTTTCTGCCGGGGATCGGGAGCCTCTCCTTCATGAGCGCGCGCGAGGCTTCGCTCGCCGGCCGCCGGGCAATCTTCAGCCGCTGCGGCTATACGGGCGAGGACGGGTTCGAGATCTCGCTCGCGGCAAAAGACGCCGAGGCCGTTGCGGAGCGGCTTCTCGCCGAGCCGGAGGTGATGCCGGTCGGGCTCGGCGCCCGCGACACGCTGCGCCTCGAAGCGGGACTTTGCCTGTGGGGCCACGACATCGACGAGACGACGACCCCCATCGAGGCCGACCTCGCCTGGACGATCGCGAAGCGCCGGCGGGCGGAGGGCGGCTTTCCCGGCGCCGCGAAGATCCTGCGCCAACTCAGCGAGGGCGCGGGCAGGAAACGCGTCGGCATCCGCCCCGACGAGCGCGCGCCGGCGCGCGAAGAAACCCCGATCGTCGATGCCGCCGGCCGCCCGCTGGGCCGCGTCACGAGCGGCGGCTTCGGCCCCTCGGTCGGCGGCCCGATCGCGATGGGCTATGTCGAGGCCGGGCACGCCGCCGAGGGCTCGCCGCTCGGCCTCTTCGTGCGCGGCGCCCGGCGGCCGGCGCATGTCGTGCGCCTGCCCTTCGTCGCCACCCGCTACTACCGCGCTCCCGCGTCATGAGGTGACCCCATGAGCATCCTGCGCTTCACGAAGGACCACGAGTGGATCCGCCTCGACGGCGACATCGCCGTCGTCGGCATCACCGACTACGCGCAGTCGCAACTGGGCGACGTCGTCTATGTCGAATTGCCCGAGATTGGCCGGCGCGTCGAGAAGGGCAAGGAGGCGGCGGTCGTCGAATCCGTGAAGGCGGCGAGCGAGGTGTACGCCCCGGTTTCGGGCGAGGTCGTCGAGACCAACGCGGCGATCGCCGCGGAGCCCGCCAAGGTCAACGCCGACGCCGAAGGCGAGGGCTGGTTCATCAAGCTGAAGCTCGCCGACCCGAAGGAATTGGACGGCCTGCTCGACGAGGCGGCCTACAAGCGGTTTGTCGAGGGGCAGGGCTGATGCGCTATCTGCCGCTGACCGACAATGACCGCGCGGCGATGCTGCGGGCGGTCGGCGCGCCGGCGATCGATGCGCTCTTCGCCGATGTGCCGGAACAGGCGCGGCTCTCCGGGCTCGTCGATCTGCCGCGCGCGATGGGCGAGATCGAGGTCGAGCGCCGGCTCGGCGCAATGGCGGCGAAGAACCTCGCCGCCGGCAATGTGCCGTTCTTTCTGGGCGCCGGCGCCTACCGCCACCATGTGCCGGCGGCGGTCGACCATCTGATCCAGCGCGGCGAGTTCCTGACCTCCTACACGCCCTACCAGCCGGAGATCGCGCAAGGCACGCTGCAATACCTGTTCGAGTTCCAGACGCAGGTCGCGCTGTTGACGGGCATGGAGGTGGCGAACGCCTCGCTCTATGACGGCGCCACCGCCTGCGCCGAGGCGGTGATGATGGCAAACCGCCTCACCGGGCGCAGAAAGGCGGTGTTGTCGGGTGGGCTGCACCCGCATTACCGCGAGGTGGCGCAGACCTACGCCGATTTCGTCGGCTTCGAACTGGATGCTGCGCCGCCCGCGCCGGAGGGTGGCGAGGACCTCGTCGCACGCCTCGGCCCCGACACCTCCTGCGTCGTCGTGCAGAACCCCGATTTCTGGGGCGAGGTGCGCGACTATTCGGCACTCGCCCGCGCCTGCCACGAAAGAGGCACGCTCTTCGTCGTCGTCGTCACCGAGATCCTCTCGCTGGGGGCCGTGCGGCCGCCCGGCGAGATGGGCGCCGACATCGTCGCCGCCGAGGGCCAGTCGCTCGGGAACGCCCTCAATTTCGGCGGCCCCTATCTCGGACTCTTCGCCAGCCGCGACAGGTTCGTGCGGCAGATGCCGGGCCGGCTCGTCGGCGAGACCCGTGACGCCGACGGCCGGCGCGGCTGGGTCTTGACGCTGTCGACCCGCGAGCAGCATATCCGCCGTGAACGCGCGACCAGCAACATCTGCACGAATTCGGGGCTGTGCGCGCTCGCCTTCACGATCCATCTCGCGCTGCTCGGCGAAGCGGGGCTGACGCGCCTCGCGCGGCTCAACCATCACGCCGCGGTGCGGCTTGCCGAGCGGCTCGAACGGCTCGACGGCGTACGCCTCCTCGCCGGCAATTTCTTCAACGAGTTCACCCTCCGCCTGCCCTGCCCGGCGGCGCCCGTCGTCGAGGCGCTGGCGCAACGGGGGGTGCTCGGCGGCGTGCCGGCGAGCCGGGTCTATCCGGGGCATGCCGACATGGCCGACCTACTTCTCGTCGCCGCCACCGAACTGACGACCGAGGACGACGTGGCGCGGCTGGCGGCCGCGCTCGCGGAGGCGCTGCGATGAGCGATTGGAGCCAGGCCCTCAGCAGCCACGCCGGCGGCGGCGCGGCGCTGGCAGCGGCGACGACCAGCGGTAACCGCGGCTTGCAGATCGAAGAAAGCCTCATCTTCGAAGAGGACATGCCCGGGCGCTGCGGCGTCGATCTGCCGGAGCCGCCGCCGTTCCGCGACCGCCTTGGCGGCCTTGCCCGCACCGGCCCGATCGGCCTCCCCGGCCTCAGCGAGCCGCAGGTCGTGCGCCACTACACGCGGCTGTCGCAAAAGAACTACGCGATCGACAGCGGGCTCTACCCGCTGGGCTCGTGCACGATGAAGCACAATCCGCGGCTCAACGAAAAACTGGCGCGGCTGCCCGGCTTCGCCGACATTCACCCGCTGCAGCCGCTCTCGAGCGTGCCCGGCGCGCTCGAGCTGATCGGCACGCTCGCGCATTGGCTGAAGACGTTGACCGGCATGCCGGCGGTGGCGCTGTCGCCGGCGGCGGGGGCACATGGCGAGCTGTGCGGCATGATGGCGATCCGCGCGCAACTCGAGGCGCGCGGCGATCCGCGGCGGCGCGTGCTGGTGCCGGAATCGGCGCACGGCACCAACCCGGCGACGGCGGCCGCCTGCGGCTATGCCGTCGATCCGGTGCCGGGCAACGACAGGGGACGCGTCGATCGCGCCTCGCTCGAAGCGAAGCTCGGGCCCGACGTCGCGGCATTGATGCTTACAAATCCGAACACCTGCGGCCTGTTCGAAAACGAGATCGTCGAGATCGCGGCGGCAGTGCACCGCGCCGGCGCCTTCTTCTATTGCGACGGCGCCAATTTCAACGCGCTGTTGGGACGCGTGCGTCCCGTCGATCTCGGCATCGACTGCATGCACATCAACCTGCACAAGACCTTCTCGACGCCGCATGGCGGCGGCGGGCCCGGCAGCGGCCCCGTCGCGCTCGCCGCCGCGCTCGCTCCTCATGCGCCGCTCCCCTGGCTGGTGCACGGGGAGAACGGGCTGGCGCTTCTCGAGCACCGCGAGGGCGCCGCGCGCGAGGCGTTCGGGCGGCTGAAGGCCTTCCACGGCCAGATGGGCATGTTCGTGCGCGCGCTCGCCTACATGATGAGCCACGGCGCCGACGGCCTCAGGCAAGTCGCCGAGGACGCCGTCCTCAACGCCAACTATCTGCGCGCGCGGCTCTGCGAGGTGCTGAGCCCGGCCTATCCCGGCGCGTGCATGCACGAGGTCCTGTTCGACGACCGCTTCCTCAAGGGGACGGGCGTCACGACGCTCGATTTCGCCAAGGCGCTGATCGATGAGGGCTACCATCCGATGACGATGTATTTCCCGCTCGTCGTGCACGGCGCCCTCTTGATCGAGCCGACCGAGACCGAATCGAGGGCCTCGCTCGACGCCTTCATCGAGGTCGTGCGGGCGCTCGCCGCTGCCGCAAAGGCGGGCGATGCCGAGCCCTTTCACGCCGCGCCGCGCCTGGCGCCGCGCCGCCGCCTCGACGAGACCGCGGCGGCGAGGAAGCCGGTCCTGCGCTGGCGCCCGCCCGCCGCGGAGACGCAGGCGGCCGAGTAAACGGCACCCGGCGTTCCCGACTTGCCCAGCCCCGGCTGCATCGCGGCCGCGCGTGCTTCGAGAGGCGCGTTTCAGGCGCTCCTCAGAGCGTGTGAATGTTTCGGTCGGCAGCCGGGGCCGGCACCGTGCCGTCCTTCGAGACAGCCGCTTCGCGGCTTCCTCGGGATGAGGTTTTTTCTCGATGCTATCAAAGAACTACCTCATCCTGAGGAGGCGCGGAGCGCCGTCTCGAAGGACGCGGAGGCTTCGATCCAGCTAAGGCGGCTTACCCGGCGAGCCCGTTGAGGGCGGTCGAGAAGGCCTGCGGCAGCGGCTTCGAGAGCGGCGCGACGCCCGTGCCGGCGAGGGTCCGGACGCGGACGCCGAGGGCAGCGAGGCGCGCGACTTCGCCGGCCGCCGCCGTCGCCGGGTCGCCGGCCACCAGGCGCACAACCCGCCAGCCTTCGCCGGCGAGCTTATTCGCCCGCGCCGCGGCCGCCTCCTCGCCCGCCGCCGGCGAGACCGCCTCGACAAAGCAGCGCCGCGGGATCAATTCGAGGGTCGGCGGTTCGGCACCGCCGTCGTAAAGCACGGCATCGGCCGCTTCGAGAGCGGCGAGCGCCGGCCAAGCCAGTTCGCCCGGCGCCTCGGCGTCGAACCCGACATAAAGCACCAGCCCCGGGTCGAGCCGCACCCCGGGCATATCGGAAGATCGGGACATCGCGTCCTCCAGCAAGAGACGGGCCCACGGATCACTCCGTGGCGCTTTAGCCCTTGGTGACGCGGCGCAAGCTGCCCTCAAATCCCCGCGGATCCCGGAGGGACCACGGCTGAACATATTCTCCGTATTGCAATTGTCAATACTAGATAAATAACATTATTGAAATGTCTTATGCTCAGCCCGGCCGATTATCGCAACGGCGAGTCGGGCGTGCCGCCCGGCAGGCCGCCGCGGCCCGGTGGCCTTTTGCTCGGCGGCGCTTTGCCCAGCTCCGGCAGGGCGGTGAGGTTCGGGCCGGGAGTGATGCCGAGCAGAGCGAGCCCGCTGCCTTGGTCCGCACCGCCGCGGCGCCCGCCGGCCCGCCGCAGCAATTGGCTCACCTGCTTGTCGGTCAGCTTAACCTGATAGAAGCGCTGATAGAAATCGGTCGCCGTGGTGCGCAGCGACTGCTGAAAGTCGCTCGGGTAAAAGAGCGTCGTCACCCAATCGAGGCCGATGATCCGGTTGATCCCGTCCGGATTGTCGATCCAGCCGAACGGCGCGGCCGGCGCGAGGTAGACCCGCCGCTCGCGCACCGCGCTGAGCTGCCGGTATTGCGGATCGCTCCTCAGCGCCTCGTAAAAGCTGGCGTGCTCGGCGATGACGATCTGCGGATCCCAGGCGATCAGCTGCGCCGGCGTGACGCGCGCGTCGCCGCCGGCGCCGAGCGCGGCTGCGACGTTGACGGCGCCGGCTTCCTCGACATCCTCGCTGGCGAGCGAGCCGAGGCGGCCGGAGACGAGCCCGTCGGGGCCGCGCCCGTAATAGACGCGCGGCCGCTTTTCCGCCGGCTCGATCAACAAGAGGCCGCGCAGCGAATCGATCGACTCCTCGGCCGCCTTCGACACCTTGTGCGCGCGGTCGGAGACGCCGAGCATGGCGCCGACTTGGCGCAGCAGCGCCGGCGTGTTCTGAATCGTGCCGTGGAGGATGATATAGGGGATGCCCGTCGCCTGCTGCACGCTGTCGGCGGTGGCGACGGCGGCCGGATCGAGCCGGCCCCAATGGATGACGAGATCCGGGCGCAGCCGGGCGACGGTCGCGGCCGAGGCCGTCGGATGCGGCCCGGCGAGGCGACCGGCGACCGGCAGGCCGGCGTATTTCGCCGGGATGAAGGCGCGCTGCGCGGCCGACAACGGCCGCGTCCAGCCGACGAGCTTGTCGGGGGCGAGGACGTAGACGAGCACGGCGGCGGCCGGGTCCGCGGCCATGACGCGCTCGACGCGCGCGGGCAGCACGACGCGGCGGCCGGCCGCATCGACGAAATCGCGCGCGAGGGCCTGTCCCGCGAAGAGGACCAGCACGACAAGGATCACGGCCCGCGCGGCGAGCGATCTGAATGGCATCGGCGCCCTCGACTTGGCAGGGATGGCGACACTGACGAAAGCCGACTATAGCTTGCCGCAACCCGGCGGTGAAGGCCACCGACAGGTCGAGGGCGAGGAGCCATGCAGATCGAAAGCATCGAGGCGATCGCAGTCGAAGTGCCGCTGCGGAAAACCTTCGGCGGCAGCCAGTACAGCGTCAGCAGCCGCTGCACCGTCGTCACCCGCATGCGCCTGCGCGGCGGCCTGTCGAGCGAGGTCTATAACGGCGACAACCGCACCCATGGCCGCGAGATCGCCCGCATCGTCGAGGAGGAGCTGACGCCGCTCATCCGCGGCGAGGACGCGCGCAACATCGAGCGGTTGTGGGCGAAGATGTTCCCGCTCGCGCATGCGAACCGCGACCGAAAGCTAGTCATGGAGGCGATCGCCTGCGTCGACACGGCGCTGTGGGACCTTTTCGGCAAGGCGCTGGGCGTCAACGTCGCCACCCTGCTCGGCGGCTGCCGCGAGCGCCTGCCGATCATCGCGATCGCCGGCTATTACGAGGAAGGCAAGACGCTCGCCGATCTCGGCCGCGAGATGGCGTGGCTGCGCGGCGCTGGGATGGCCGGCTGCAAGCTCAAGGTCGGCGGCCTCTCGGCTGCGGCGGATGCCGAGCGCGTCGCCGCGGCGCGGTCGGCGGTGGGCGAGGATTTCATCCTCGCCGTCGATGCCAACCGCGGCTGGCCGGTCTTGGAAGCCGTCGAATTCGCCCGCCGCGTCGAGCGCCACGGCATCCGCTGGTTCGAGGAGCCCTGCCATTGGTATGACGACGCCTACGGCATGGCGCAGGTGCGCCGCCGCACCAGCATCCCGATCAATGCCGGGCAGAGCGAGATTTCGAGCCACGGCGTCCGCCGCCTCGTCGCCGCGCAGGCGGTCGACATCGTCAATTTCGATGCCTCCGAGGCGGGCGGCATCACCGAATGGCGGCGCGCGGCGGCGCTGTGCGCGGTGCACGGCATCGAACTCGCGCATCACGAGGAGCCGCAGCTGGCGGCGCATATGCTCGCCGGCGTGCCGGGCGGCACCTATGTCGAATGCTTCCCCGATCCCGAGCGCGATCCGCTGTGGGCCGGGCTTATCAAGAACCGCGCGCCGATCGAGAACGGTGTCATCGAGGTGCCGAAGGGGCCGGGCTTCGGCCTCGAGCTCGACTGGGCGATGATCGAGAAGTACCGGATCTAGACGCCCTTTTGTGTCGTCCCGGCGAAAGCCGGAACCCACCCTGGATACCGGCCTTCGCCGGTATGACAACAATAAATCAGCGACGCCCGACCGCCTCCCCGCGTCCGCGGGGAGGGTTGGCGCGTCGAATCAACATTCGTCCTCCTTGCGCTTCCGGCGCAGCCGGTCGCGAATCGCTGCCGACAGGAGCTTGCCGACGGCTATGGGCGCTGCGGTGACCGGCGCTTCCGAAGAAAGCGCCTTTTCCAGATTCTTTGCGAACTCGCCGGCGAGCCGGGCCGCCAGGTTCTCGACGATGGCGCCGCGGCCGAACTGGGCCAGCGTGCCGGCGAGCGTATAGTCGAGCGCCACCGTGACGCGCGTACCATCGCCCGTCTCGGCAAGCGCGAAGCGCGCCTCGCCCCGGGCGCGCGTGCCCGTCGCGCGGTCGCTGCCGGCGCCCTCGATCGCGCCGGTTCGTGCCGCCTCGTCGAGCGCAACCTTACCCTCGCCGGCGAAGGCGGCGGCGATCGGCCCGAGCTTGACGCGAAACCGGCCCTTGAGCGCGCCGTCCTCGCCCGCCTCGCTCAATTCGGCGCCGGGCAGGCAATTCACCACCCGCGCGGTGTCGTGAAAGAAGGCCCAGACCTGCGCCGCCGAGAACGGGACGGAGAATTCGGTTTCGATCTTCATGCGCGCCTGCGCGCTGCGATGACCCGCTCGATCGCCCGCACGATCCCCAGATAGCCGGTGCAGCGGCAGAGGTTGCCGGCGAGTTCGCGGCGGATGCGTGCCTCATCCGCCTCGGGCAGGCGCAGCACGATGTCGCGCGCGGCGATCAGCATGGCCGGCGTGCAATAGCCGCATTGCAGCGCATGCTCGGCGGTGAAGGCGGCGCGCAGTTCGGCCGCGAGCGAGTCGTCGTCGAGGCCCTCGATGGTGCGGATGTCGGCGCCCTCGCAGGCGACCGCATAGGCGATGCACGAGCGGGCCGGCGCACCGTCGATGAGAATCGTGCAGGCGCCGCACACCCCGTGCTCGCACCCCAGATGCGTGCCGGTCAAAAGGTCGTGCTCGCGCAGGAAATCGGCGAGGCTCGTGCGCGGCTCGACACGCGCCGCGACGGGCCTGCCGTTGACCGTGAAGCTCACCTCTTTCATGCGTCCGCCTCGGCGACGGCGCGGGCGAGCGCCGCGCGATACAGCCGCCGCTCGACCGGATCGAACCGCACGAAAGCTTCGGCGAGCGCCGCTTCGGAGAAATCCTCGAACATCATCGGCGGCCCGTGCGTCGCGCCGATGACCGCGCGCGAAACGCCGCGCCCGGGATCGCGGAACACCGCGGCCATCGCGTCGGCGAATTCGCCGGGCTTGCGCGCGAGCTTGACGTAGCCCCAGCGCGCCTCCGCCGACACGGCGGGGATCTCGACGGCGGCGAGGATCTCCGCCTCGCCGAGCACCGTCTCGAAGGCGCCGGTGGCGAGCGCGGCGACGGCGATGCGCCGTTCGCCATCGGCGCCTCTCGCGATCACGGTCGCCCCGAGCGCGGCGAGGACGGTCAGCCAATCGGCGGCCGGGTCGGCATGCGCGAGGCTGCCGCCGAGCGTGCCGCGGTTGCGGATCGCGCGATAGGCGATGCCCGAGGCGACCCGCGGCAGGATGCCGCCCGTCGGATCGGGAGCCCGCCCGTCCTCGATCTGCGCGTGCGTGACGAGGGCGCCGAGGCGCACGCCGTCGCCCAGCCGCTCGCTCGCCTTCAGCTCGGCGAGGCCGCCGAGATCGACGAGCATTTCCGGCTGCACGAGGCGCAGATTGAGCATCGGGCCCAGGGACTGGCCGCCGGCGAGGAGCTTCGCGCCGCCCTCGGCGAGCAGCGCGCAAGCTTCGGCGAGCGATTGCGGCCGCTCGTAGGCGAAGGGAGCGGGCTTCATCGGCACCCGCTTTCCGCGCCCTCGAGCGCGGCGAGCAGCCGGCGCGGCGTCAACGGCAGTTCGCCGATCTCGATCCCAAGGTCCTTCAGTGCATCGTTGACGGCGCAGGCGATCGCCGCCGGCGGGCCGATCGCGCCGCTTTCGCCGATGCCCTTCTGACCGAATTCGGTATAGGGCGAGGGCGTCTCCATATGCAGGATGCGGATCGCCGGAACCTCGGTCGCGCCGGGCAGGCAGTAATCGGCCAGGGTCGAGGCGAGCGGCTGGCCTTCGGCATCGAATGGCATCTCTTCGTAAAGCGCGGTGCCGATCCCCTGCGCGGCGCCGCCCAGGATCTGGCCGTCGACGATCATCGGGTTGATCAGCGTTCCGCCATCCTCGACGACGACATAGTCGAGTAGCCGGACGGCGCCGATCTCGACATCGACCGAAACGAGCGCGGCATGGCAGGCATAGCTGAAGGTGCCGGTGTCGCGCACCGGCCGGTAGCCGATCGTCAGTTCGAGCCCGCCGGGATCGACGTCGTCGGGCAGGTGTTGCGGCGCGCGGTACCAGACGCGGGCGATCTCGGCGAGGCCGACGCTTCCCGAAGGGCCGCGGACCTCGCCCGCTTCGAGGCGCACCGAGCCGGGATCGGCCTGCAGCAAGCGCGCCCCGATCTTCTTCGCTCGCTCGCCGAGCGCCCGGCAGGCGGCGGCGACCGCGCCTCCCGCCATCACCGCGCAGCGCGAGCCCCAGGTGCCGGTCGAATAGGGGGTGAGCGCCGTGTCGCCGTGGACGAGCGAGACCGCGGCGGGATCGATGCCGAGGATTTCGCGGGCGATCTGCGCGAGCGAGGTCTCGAGGCCCTGCCCGTGGCTGTGCACGCCGACGCGCAATTCGAGCCCGCCATCGGGGGTCAGCCGCGCGCCCGCCTGCTCGTGCCCCGGCACCATCGGAATGCCCCAGCCGTAATAGACCGAGGTGCCGTGCGCCCCCTGCTCGTTGTAGACGGCGAAGCCGACGCCGATCCGCTCGCCCTTCTTCTGGCGGGCGCGAATTTCGTCGAGCCCGATCGCGGCGACGGCACGGCGCACGGATTCCGGATAGTCGCCGCTGTCGAAGTGCTTTTTCGTGATGTTGTCGAACGGCATCGCCTCGGGCGGCACGAGGTTCAACAGCCGCACTTCCCAGGGCTCCTTGCCGACGGCGCGGGCGACCGCGTCCATCATGATTTCGATCGCATAGCACACGCCCGCCCGCGCGACGCCGCGATAGGGCAGGATCGGCGGCTTGTTGGTGGCGACCGCGAGGCTGCGGCAGCGGTAATGGTCGAAGCGATAGGGGCCGGGCAGGATGCTCGCCACCTGCGCCGGTTCGAGCGCGGCCGAGAACGGATAGGAGGAATAGGCGCCGGCATCGACCATCGCCTCGCAATCGAGCCCCAAGAGCCGCCCGTCGCGGTCGGCATAGGCGGTCAATTCGTAATGGTGCTCGCGGCAATTGGCGTTCGCCGTCAGCTGCTCGCGCCGGTCCTCGATCCAGCGCACGGGCCGGCGCAGCCGCATCGCCGCCCAGGCGGCGCACACCTCCTCGGGCAACAGGATGCCCTTGTAGCCGAAGCCGCCGCCGACATCGGGCGAGATGACGCGGACCTTGCTTTCGTCGAGACGCAAGCATTCGGCGAGCCCGGTGCGCACGATGTGCGGCTGCTGCGTCGCCGAATAGAGGACGAGCTGGCCTTCCCGCTCGCGCCATTGCGCCAGCACGCCGCGGCCCTCGAGCGGCGCCATGCATTGCCGCGCGGTCTTGAGGCTGCGGGTGAGCTTGACCGGCGCGGTGCGCGCCAACTCGGAAAGGTCGCCCTGCGCGACGGTCTCGAGAAAGAGGTTGTCGTCCCATTCCTCGTGCACCAGCGGCGCGCCGGGCCGGCAAGCCGAATGTGCGTCGGCGACGACCGGCAATTCGTCGAAATCCACGAGGGTCGCGGCTGCGAGATCCTCGGCCTCGGCGCGCGTGCGCGCCAGGCACATCGCGACGAGTTCGCCGACGTGACGCACCTTCCCCGCCGCCAGCACGGGCTGTTCCGACGGCTTGAAGCCGGGCAGCCCGGCGACGGCGCGGATCGGCCGCACGCCCGCGAGATCGGCATGGGTGAAGACATCGGCCTCGCGGCCCGCCGGCTTTTCGATGCCGCGGATGCGGGCATGCGCGAGCGGGCTGCGGAGAAACGCAATCTCGAGCATGCCGGGGAGGCGGATGTCGGCGACGAACTCGCCGCGCCCGCGCATGAGGCGCGCGTCCTCCTTGCGCGGCAGCCGCGCCCCGACCCCACCATCCGCGACATTCTGCCGCAATGCCATCGCGCCTCGATCTCCCTGCCGCGCCCGTCGCTGCGGCTGGGACAAGCTAGACGGCCCCGGCCGCGCGCTCAAGAGCGGGCGGTCAGCGCTTGAACAGACCCTCGGCGCCGCGGCGCTGCGCCAGCCGCGCCGCGATCTCGCCGCGGGCGCGGGCGATCTCGGCTTCGAGCCCGGCGATGTAGGCCTCCAGCTCGGCGACCCCGAGGGTGCTCAGATCCTTCGGCGCCGGCCGCTTGTTGCGCGGTTCGAGATCCTCTTCCTCCATGCCGGCCTCCCTTCCTCCTGCCCAACTCGCGTCTTCCCCTTATCGGCCAAGAGATTATATGTACTGCCAAATCTCCCGCAGGACCGAGAATGCCCTTTCCGCTGATGCCCAAGGCGACCGCCGTATGGCTGGTCGAGAACACCTCGCTCACTTTCGAGCAGATCGCCGACTTTTGCGGCCTGCATCAGCTCGAGATCCAGGCCATCGCCGACGGCGAGGTAGCGAGCCAGATGCAGGGCCTCGACCCGGTGGCGAACGGCCAGACGACGGCCGAGGAGATTGCGCGCTGCCAGGCCGACCCGAGCGCGCGCCTCAAGCTGTCGCCGCAGGCGATCCCGCCGCAACTGGTCAAGCACAAGGGCCCGCGCTATACGCCGGTGGCGAAGCGCCAGGACAAGCCGGACGCGATCGCCTACCTGCTGAAGAGCCACCCGGAATTGTCGGACGCGCAGATTTCGAAGCTGATCGGCACGACGAAGCCGACGATCGCGGCGGTGCGCGACCGCACGCATTGGAACAGCCCGAACATCAAGCCGCGCCACCCGGTCGGGCTGGGGCTGTGCACCCTCGAGGAACTCGACCGCGCGATCGCCCGCAGCCTGCGCGGCAAGAAGCCGACGGCGGAGGACGCGATCACCGAGGAGGAAGCTGAGAAGGTCGAGGATTAATTCCCTCCCATTCCCTCCCCCGCATGCGGGGGAGGGTTAGGGTGGGGGTCGGGGCGCACCGTATCCCGCCCGCCCCAGCGCTTCGCCGATCTCCGGCAGGATCGTCGATCGTCGCCGGCAGGCGGTACTCCTCGCCATCGGCGATCTTTTTCATCGTGCCGCGCAGGATCTTGCCCGAGCGCGTCTTCGGCAGGCGCTCGACGACGATGGCCCGGCGGAAGCTCGCGACCGGGCCGATGCGCTGGCGCACCAGCGCCGCCGCTTCCCGCTCGATCTCCGCCGCCGGGCGCTTGACCCCCGCCTTCAGCACGAGAAAGCCGAGCGGCAGCTGGCCCTTCAGCTGGTCGGCGACACCGATGACGGCGCATTCCGCGACATCGGGGTGCGCCGCCAGCACCTCCTCGATCTCGCCCGTCGAGAGGCGGAGGCCTGCCCCTAACCTCCCCTCAACTTTCCGATGAGATTTCGAAGCCCGTCAGACGATTTCGCGGGTCGTTTAGCAGCTGCTAATAGATCGCCCCAATTGACGTCCCTAAGTCTGTATTTCGCGGAACCTCCAGCGCTGATCCTTACCATTTTACCCAGCCCTGCGGCGGTTATCTCGGTCACCAGCTTCGGGAACTCATGTTCGTATGGAAGTCTGACCCAATTTGCCGTGTTGTCATCGTCAACGGGGCGCCCATTCTCTTGAAGCACTGGCAGGGCTCCCGCTGATGCCTTGAGAGCACAACGCTCAATCAGGGTCGTCCATTTGTCGGAAATCTCGCCATCCGCGGCGATGATTTCGGTTGCCGTGGTGGACCACGGGTACCTGTCCGCGAAGGCGCCCGCAACCGTGAATTTCAGAGGGTCTTTGCCAAGCTGGCTCGAGCTTGGGGGGACGATGCTTAGATTCGGAGGTTGTTCAACAGATTCTGCATTCAAAGAAATGTCTGTCCCTTGTAGCCGCAGAAGCTTTTCCTCGACGCGCAACCCTCGGCAACTGATGATTATGCCCCTCTGCAGCTCAAACGACCCGCTTTGACTAAGAGCGCCTAAAACGATATCCCCGGACACGCGAATCGACGTACCGTGCCCAATAACCTCGATAAATCGTAACGGGAATGTGACCGAGAATCGCACGCCGTCCGCTTCCGCCTGAGCGCCGCCCTCTGGCGCGTCTGAGATACTCACGTGCGCGTCTTGCGGATCCGTCCAGAGGGAAGCCAAGACGTAACCTAGCAATTCACCGTCTACCAAGTTCTCGCGTTTCATAAAGAACGATCGGCAGGCCCTCCATAGGAAAGGAGTTCTTGCACATTGTTCAATCTGAGCTATCTGGGACGTAGGCGCGGAGACCTCACAAATCTGGTAAGCTGCAACAACCGCGGCGAACACCCCATTTACAAACTGTCTTTCGCGGATGAAAGGATGCGTTGGTACTGAAAGCTCAACCATATCCCTGTATATTTCGCGCTCTCGTGGGGAAATTTGCCCACGATTGCTAATTTGGTATGGGGCATTCCTAACGCATTGGCTGATGTATTGGAATTGCTCATTTTGATCGTAAATCCAGGCCGGGGGTTCTTCCCAGTTGCGTTTTCGAAGCGCTGGCAGAAATTTTTCATTTCGTTCGCGAAGGATTAATGATGAGGCGGATGGTGAATCCGCTGAGCCTGGAGCCGGCCAATCGTTCAACACCTTTTCAAGAACCGCCCACGCCTCTTGAGAGTTTTGGGCAGCAAATGAATTGGCAAGATTTGCCAGATTCTCCCTGGCACAAATATATCCTAAGGTATCTAAGAGCGGAGCATACCCTGCGAACCCACGGCCCACTTCTTCGTGCCAAAGGCGCCCGTTAAGCCTAAGAGCGCGAGCGATGGCTCCAAAGTATTCATCTAGTACTCTATTTACGCCCGCTTGAGATACGTTCGCCCTCTGTTGTACAAGCCTTCTGGCCCCTGCCTCGTCGAAAAAGTCTATCTTGAGGTGTATCAAAGGGACATGTGTCGCATAGAGCTCAAAACCAGCCTTGGCATCGGCGATAGCCGGGGGTCTGCCGAACAGCACCAGACTGAGGGTGCCGGGATGTCTCTCGGCCGCGTCGACGACAAGAGCGGAAGTTCGAATAAACTCATCGAAGTTCCAGACTCCGGAACGGATCAATCCCTCATCCAATGCGTCTACCAGTACTGCGAGTTGCCCAGCTTGCAGCCGCTGTAAGGCTTGCGGGCCTAGCATCGACAGACTTCCCGCGAGGGTGTCCGCCCCAGGCGCGGCGCGCGCCAAATCTAACAGCGGAGCCCTGCGCTCCGAGGAGATGTACCGGACGAGCGTTGTTTTGCCGACAGCAGCAGGTGCCTCGATGAAAGCTACCTCTGCATTAGCAAGATCGCCACTCAATGTCCCGATCGGGGGAGGAATAAATAGGTCCGGCCGGTCAGCTATGGCTAGCGTACCCCGAGTAGCAGAGAGCTCGGCCTGGTTCACCCTCGGAATTGTGGCCAGGAGATCGTCAAGCATGAGTTCCCCGTTTCGTGAAGCTTTACGCATGAGCTATAGTCGCCCTCGCGTCAAGCGGGTGTTCGCGCTTTCCACGTAGTCATGAGCTTCGCTGCGCCGTGATCGCAGCGGAGAAGAAGGAATGGCCGCGCGAGCCGTAACCGCCTGTCACGCGGAAGCCTTGCCGTATCCCGCCCGCCCCAGCGCTTCGCCGATCTCCGGCAGGATCGCCGGATCGTCGATCGTCGCCGGCAGGCGGTACTCCTCGCCGTCGGCGATCTTTTTCATCGTGCCGCGCAGGATCTTGCCCGACCGCGTCTTCGGGAGGCGCTCGACGACGATGGCCCGGCGGAAACTCGCGACCGGGCCGATGCGTTGGCGCACCAAGGCCGCCGCTTCCCGCTCGATCTCCGCCGCCGGGCGTTTGACCCCCGCCTTCAGCACGAGAAAGCCGAGCGGCAGCTGGCCCTTCAGCTGGTCGGCGACGCCGATGACGGCGCATTCCGCGACATCGGGGTGCGCCGCCAGCACCTCCTCGATCTCGCCGGTCGAGAGGCGATGCGCGGCGACGTTGATGATGTCGTCGGTGCGGGTCATCACGTGGATATAGCCGTCTTTATCGATGAAGCCGGCATCGGCGGTCTGGTAGTAGCCCGGATAGGCGTCGAGATAGGAGGCGCGGAAGCGGTCGTCGGCCTGCCACAGGGTCGGCAAGGCGCCGGGCGGCAGCGGCAGCTTGACGGCGAGCGCGCCGATCTCGCCGGCCTTCAGCTCCTTCGCCTCGCCCTCGGCCTCGGCGTCGAGGACGCGCACGTCCCAGCCCGGCACGGCGCGCGTGCACGAGCCGTGCTTGACCGGCAGCCGCTCGAGCCCCAGGCAATTGGCGCCGATCGGCCAGCCGGTCTCGGTTTGCCACCAATGGTCGATGACCGGCACGCTAAGTTGCTCCTCCGCCCATTGTACGGTCGGCGGGTCGGCGCGCTCGCCGGCGAGAAAAAGAGCGCGGAAATGCGTGAGGTCGCGCTGCCGGATCAGCTTGCCCTCCGGGTCCTCGCGCTTGATCGCGCGGAAAGCGGTCGGCGCGGTGAAGAAGAGGCGCACCTTGTGCTCTTCGATGACCCGCCAGAAGGCGCCGGCGTCGGGCGTGCCGACGGGCTTGCCCTCATACAGGACGCTGGTGCAGCCGTAAATCAGCGGCGCGTAGACGATGTAGGAGTGCCCGACCACCCAGCCGACGTCGGAGGCCGTCCAGAACACTTCGTCGGGCTGTACTCCGTAGATGTTGCGCAAGGACCAGTGGAGCGCGACCGCGTGCCCGCCATTGTCGCGCACGACCCCTTTCGGGATGCCGGTCGTGCCCGAGGTGTAGAGGATGTAGAGCGGGTCGGTCGCGAGCATCGGCACGCAATCGGCAGGACGCGCCGCGGCAACGAGCTCCTCCCAATCATGGTCGCGGCCGCCGACGAGCGGCGCCTGCAACATCGGCCGTTGCAGCACGACGCAAGCCGACGGCTTCGCGCTCGCCTCCTCGATCGCCGCGTCGAGCAGCGGCTTATAGGGGATGACGCGGTCCACTTCGATGCCGCAGGAGGCGCAGACGATGACCCGCGGCTTCGCGTCGTCGATGCGGGTCGCGAGCTCGTGCGCCGCAAAGCCGCCGAAGACGACCGAATGCACCGCGCCGATGCGGGCCGAGGCGAGCATCGCGATCGCCGCCTCGGGCACCATCGGCATGTAGATCAGCACGCGGTCGCCCGGCTCGACGCCGAGGCCTTTCAGAACGCCGGCGAAGCGGGCGACCCGGTCCTTCAGCTCGGCATAGGACAAGCGCTCGATGCGGCCCGTCACCGGGCTGTCCCAGATGAGGGCGATACGCTCGCCCCGGCCCGCCGCGACATGCCGGTCGAGCGCATTCCAGCAGGTGTTGAGCCGGGCCCCCGAAAACCAGCGGTAGAAGGGCGCGCGGCTGCGATCGAGCACCTTGTCCCAGCCCCGCTCCCAATCGATCGCCGCCGCCGCCTCGGCCCAGAAGCCCTCGGGATCCGCGAGTGAGCGGCGATAGGTTTCGAGATAGCCGGCCATCGGTTTCCTCCCGCAGCGCTCTTGCCGCACTCTCCGCCATTATCGCGCATCTTGCCAAGCCGCTCGACAGCGGCAGCGGTTGCGCGAAAATAGGCGGCAGGGAGGAAACGCGCATGACGAGCGACCGCTACGAGAAAGGGCTCGACAAGAACCCGGCGAATTACGTTCCGCTGTCGCCGATCGGCTTCCTCCAGCGCAGCGCCGCCGTCTATCCCGAGCGCCTCGCCGTCGTCTACGGCGCGCGGCGGTACAGCTGGCGGCAGACTCTCGAGCGCTGCCGGCGGCTGGCGAGCGCGCTCGCAAAGCGAGGGGTCGGACGCGGCGACACGGTCGCGATCATGGCGCCGAACCTGCCCGAGCATTTCGAAGCGCATTTCGGCGTGCCGATGGCGGGGGCGGTGCTGAACGCCCTCAACATCCGCCTCGACGTCGAGACGATCGCCTTCATCCTCAGACACGGCGAGGCGAAGGTGCTGCTGACCGACACCGAATTCGCGCCGGTCGTGCAGGCGGCGCTCGCGAAGCTCGACAAGAAGCCGCTCGTCATCGACATCGCCGATGCCGCAGCCTCGGGCGGGAGGCGGATCGGGCAACTCGACTACGAGGCCCTGCTCGCCGAGGGCGACCCGGAATTCGCCGGGGTCACGCCCCGGGACGAATGGGACGCGATCGCGCTCAACTACACTTCGGGCACGACCGGCAACCCGAAAGGCGTCGTCTACAGCCATCGCGGCTGCTACTTGAACGCGCTCGGCAACATCCTCGTCTGGGGCTTGGCCCAGCACCCGACATATCTGTGGACCTTGCCGATGTTCCACTGCAACGGCTGGTGCTTTCCGTGGACGGTGACGGCGCTCGCCGGGACGCATGTTTGCCTGCGCCGGGTCGAGGCTGGCGCCATCTATCAGGCGATCGCCGAAGAGGGCGTCAGTCATCTCTGCGGCGCGCCGATCGTCATGAACCTGCTGCTGCACGGCGGCTCGCCCCCCGCCGGCCGGCGCATCGCGATGATGACCGCCGGGGCGGCGCCGCCCGCTGCGATCATCGAGGGGATGGAGAAAAAGGGCTTCGACATCACACATGTCTACGGCCTGACGGAGGTGTACGGCCCCTCGGTCGTGTGCGCCTGGCACGAGGAGTGGAACGCGCTGCCGGCCGAGGAGCGCGCCCGCCTCAAGGCGCGGCAGGGCGTCAACTACCCGGTGCTCGAAGGGCTGATGGTCGCCGACCCGGAGAGCCTCGCCCCGGTGCCGCAGGACGGCGAGACGATGGGCGAGATCTTCATGCGCGGCAACATCGTCATGAAGGGTTATCTGAAAAACCCGAAGGCGACGGAAGAATCCTTCGCCGGCGGCTGGTTTCATACGGGCGACCTCGCGGTCGCCCACCCCGACGGCTATATCGAGATCCGCGACCGCTCGAAGGACATCATCATCTCGGGCGGCGAGAACATCTCGACGATCGAGGTCGAGGGCGTCCTCTATCGCCACCCGGCGGTGCTCGAAGCCGCCGTCGTCGCCCGCCCCGACCCGACATGGGGCGAGACGCCCTGCGCCTTCGTCGAGCTGAAAGAGGGCGCGCGCACCAGCGGCGAGGAGATCATCGCCTTCTGCCGCGAGCGGCTGGCGCATTTCAAGGCGCCGCGGAGCGTGGTCTTCGGCCCGTTACCGAAGACCTCGACCGGCAAGATCCAGAAATTCGTCTTGCGCGAACGCGCGAAGGCCGCCGGCTGAGCCGGCGGCCCGTGACGCAAAGAGGCTAAGCTTGGCGCCCAGCCTCAATCATGGCAGATCTTAAAGATCACCCCGGTGCCCGGAATCTGCACCAGCGGAGCGTCCGCCGGATTGACAAAGCGGGTGGCGCCGCCGGGGCCGCCGCCGGGGTCCCGCACCGCACCATAATCGACGACATAGGCACATCCGTCGGGACCGAACCGGACGTTGGTCGGCCGGTTGAAGCCCTGCAGGTGATTGGGATCGATAAATGCCTGGTCGCCGGTGTCGTTGCGGGCAAAATTCTGCAGCTGCAGAGACAGCGGCTGGTTTCCGCCGCCGCCAAAGTTCATCAGCTTCACCTCGTGCCCGATCTCCGGCGCCGGGGGCGTGGCATTGGGTCCCGAGAAACCGAAATCGCCTTCGAGGCTATAGAGTGCGGCGCCTCTCTGGACGACGCCGCCGACGAAGGAGTCCGGCACGAAATCGATGCCGGTGAACGAGGAATCCGCCGCCTCGAGGCCTATCGGCGCGGTGATCGGCTGCGGCGGGCCGGCCAGCACGTCGCGGATCGGCACGTCCTCCGACAGAATTTGCGCGAGGCTCGCCGGTGTGCAGAAACTCGGCGGATTGCCGGCGTCGAAGACGCAAAGGTCATCCGAGGCGCCGCCGACCGGGTTGAACACCGCCTCGCTGGACGCCAGGAAACCGTAACGGTCGGGCCAACCGTGATAGACCGGTGTGCCGTCGGCGTTCTGCTGATCTATCGAGATCACCTCGGGGGCGCCGTTGGAGGGTCGTGCGCCGCGTTCGTCGGCTCCGTCCTCCCCGACCAGCAACTGGCCGCGCAGGGGGTGGTCATTCGGCGCGAAACGGATGGCGTAACCGTTTCGATGCCCCCAACCGACCGCCTGGATCACGTTGGGATTGTTGATCTGCGCCCGCAACGTGGCGCCGTCGCAAACCCCCTGCCGGATCTGGTTGGTGAACCCGTTGAAGAACGCTGGAACGGTCCCGCCGGGGTTGGTCGTGCCGAAGTTCGAATAGCCGCTGGTGAAGACGCCGCCGCCCGAATCGAAGACGTTCTGGCTCAGCGTAATGGTCTGGCACGGGATGTCGGGCTGGTTCTGACCGCCGCCGTTGTCGCGTCCGACGACGCCGCTGTTCGTCGTCGATCCTTGCGACCAGTAGATCCACCCGCCCTGGAAAGCGAACTGCTCGGTCGGATGGTCGCCGGTCGGCAGCGCCGTGATGAACGGCGTCACATTTCCGGTATTCGGATCGACCGTAACAATGCGCGAGCTGTTGTTTTGCCCGTTATGCGCGTGCGTCGCCTGGTTCGAATCCGATGCGAACAGCGTTCCTCCCTGGAAGCCCCGCGAGAACGCGATATCGACGGCCGGGCCTTCCGGTTGCAGGCCGACGCCCGGCGCGCTCGGCTTTGCGAGCGGACCGCGGATCAGCTTGCCACTTTGATCGAACACCAGGATGTCCGGCGTGAACGGGTTCTTCGGGTCGAAATCGCCGCTGCCGAACGAGCCCTGCTCGTTGCACAGGCTCGGCAGGCCGTGGCCAGACTCGAGCACGAATACATCGAAGTTTCGTGAATTGCCGCGGAATGCGATGCCGGTGGGGGCGTTCAGGCCGGACGCAAAAACGGAGACAGTGAAGCCGGCTGGAACGGTGATGTCCTGTCCAGTGCCCGGGCCGAAATTGGCGGTCTCGGCGGGGCAAATCGGGTTCGCCACCGTAGCGGCGGCGGCAAAGTTCGGAAGCATCACCAAGGCGGCAAGCGCGGCACCCGCGCTCGACCATCGTCGAAGAGACGGTGACATGGCGTAACCTCCCTATTCCCGCGTTTTAGGCGGGGGCGATCGGTGCTTCGAATCAATGCTGAGTTCGTCGGCGATGGTTACGCCGGCGGGCCGCGCGCCGAAGTTGCCGAATTGCGAAACCCGCAAGAGCGCCTCAAGAATGACCTCGCCATGGGGCGGTCCTCCCTGACGATGCGGCGACGCGCTAGCAGTTCTTCTTAGCGTATTCTGACGATGCTGCGCTCAATCTTTGAGTTCGTCAAAGCAGGAGTTGTGTCATTATTGTGGTTCAAGAACTTATCCTGGTTTAATTAAACTCAGCTAAGATGCGGAGGATTGCAGGCATAAAAAAGCCGGGAGAACCCTGCCCTCCCGGCTTGGCGGCATTTTGCCGTCGAACGGCGCGGCTAGTGCCGCTCCAGCTGGTAGATCTCGTCCTTGATCCGCAGTTTTTGCCGCTTCAAATCGGCGATGGCGTCCCGGTCCGGGAGCGGACGGCGGTTCTCTTCCTCGATGGCGCGTTCGAGCGAGGCATGCCGCTCGCGCAATGCCGCGACGCGATCCTCAACCGTCATGCAGATCCTCCTCACTAGACGGCGACAACGCGCGATGGTAACGCCGGATGGCGCGGCGGGCCAGAGCATCGCCGCGATAAAAAGGGGGCGGTCGGAGGGGAGATGGCTGAAACAGTTAAGAGACCGCGGCTCATCGTCGGGATCAGCGGCGCCTCGGGCGTCGTCTACGGCGCGCGGCTCTTGTCGCTGCTCGAACCTCTCGCCGTCGAGACGCATCTCGTCATCAGCCGGGCGGCCGAAGTGACCCTCGCCCTCGAAACCGATCTGAAGCCGGCGGCGGTCAAGGCGCGCGCCGACATCGTGCACGCGATCGGCGACATGGCGGCGCCGATTTCCTCGGGCTCGTTCCCGACGATCGGTATGGTCATCGCCCCGTGCTCGATCCGCAGCATGGCCGAGATCGCGACCGGCGTCACGACGACGCTTCTGACGCGCGCCGCCGATGTCGTCCTCAAGGAGCGGCGCCGGCTCGTTCTGCTGGTGCGGGAAACGCCGCTCCATACCGGGCATCTGCGGACGATGACGGCGCTCTCCGAAATGGGCGCCGTCATCGCCCCGCCGGTGCCGGCGTTCTACGCCAAGCCCGCGAGCCTCGATGAGATGATCGACCAGACCTTGGGCCGCATCCTCGACCTGTTCGGCCTCGACACCGGCAGAGTGCGGCGCTGGGGCGAGGACGCGCTGCGCGCCCGGCCGAACCGCAAGGAGCATTAGAGCACCGCCGCCGCAAGCGCGCGGCGCAACGCCGCCGCCTCGGCCGAACCCGCCGCCACGGGCCCGAGGCAGAGCGCGAGATTGTCCGCGCCCGCAGCGAGGCGCTCGGCGCGGGCGAGCCCGCGCTGCGGCATCGGCGCGAGCGCGGCGAGCCGGTATTGCGCGAGCTTTTCGGCGGCGAGTTCGAGTTCCTTGACGCGCTCGCGAAACGCCTGGACATCGGCCGCGGAATCCGCCTTCAGCCGCCGGCGCAGCGCCCGCAACGGCGCCGCGAGGCGCCGCGCGAGGCCGCGCGAGAGGCGCTCGGCGCGCGCCAATGCGCGGCGGTCGAGAGGGCCGCGGCCCGAGACGCCGTGCCACAGCGCGTAGAGGATCAGATTGACGTCGCGGCCGCCCTCGTCCTGCAGCGCGAGCAGCGCCTCGGCTACTCGGGGCCGCGCGTAAAAGGCGAGCGAGAAGTCCCACAGCTCTCCGCCCGCCTCGCTCTCGGCCGGCATCGGGGTTGCCCCGCGCGTCGTCATCGGTCCATCGGATGCTTCGGGTCGGCGGTTCGAAGACCGCGAGCTTTCGCTGCCCGCGGTGCTATAATCATACGGATCAGCGGCTCTCCCGGCCATGGACCTCGACATCGAAGCCCTGCAAGCAAAGCTCGCCGCGCTCAAGACCGAGCATCGCGACCTCGACGAAGTGATCGCGCGCCTCGCCGAACAAGCGCCGTTCGACCAGCTGAAGCTGCGGCGCCTGAAAAAGCGAAAGCTGTCGCTGAAGGACCAGATCTCCAAGATCGAGAGCGAGCTTTTGCCCGACATCATCGCGTGACGCCGGCCGGGAGGACAACCCTCCGGTTCGGCGCCAGGCTTGCAGATGCGGCGGCGGCGCGGCTTGTGCGCGCCGGCCCCGCCCCTATAATGCGCCCCCCTCGCGCGCTGATTGGGAAAGAGCCGCATGAGCGACGATGGTCGAGCGGTCGGCATCATCATGGGAAGCCAATCCGATTGGGACACGATGCAGCACGCCGCAGAGACGCTCGACCGGCTCGGCATCGCCCACGAGACGCGCATCGTCTCGGCGCACCGCACACCCGAGCGCCTTTATAAGTACGCCCGCAGCGCGGCGGCGCGCGGCGTCAAGGTGATCATCGCCGGCGCCGGCGGCGCCGCACACCTGCCCGGCATGACCGCCGCGCTGACGCCGCTGCCGGTGCTGGGCGTGCCGATCGAGAGCCACGCCCTCAAAGGCATGGACAGCCTCCTCTCGATCGCGCAGATGCCGGCGGGGGTGCCGGTCGCGACCTTCGCCATCGGCCGCTCCGGGGCGGTCAACGCGGCATTGTTCGCGGCCGCCATCCTCGGGCTTTCGGACGCCGCCGCCGCCGCCGCGCTCGCCGATTGGCGGCAGCGCCAGACGGACGCCGTCGCCGAGCGCCCGGAGCGCGCATGACGCTGCCGCCCGGCTCGACGATCGGCATTCTCGGCGGCGGTCAGCTCGGCCGCATGACGGCGGCCGCGGCGGCGCGGCTCGGCTATCGCGTGCATGTTTTCGCGAGCGAAAGGGACAGCCCGGCGGCGCAGGTGTGCGACCGCGCCACGATCGGCGAATTCAGCGACCGCGCGGCGCTCGAGGCTTTTGCCGGCGCGGTCGACATCGCGACCTTCGAGTTCGAGAACATTCCGGCCGAGGCAGCGCGCACGGTGGCGGCGGTGAAACCGGTGCTGCCGCGCCCGGCAGTCCTCGAAATCACCCAGGACCGACTCAAGGAAAAGGATTTCCTGCGCTCGATCGACATCGCGACGACGCTCTACCGCGAGGTGCCGGACGCGCTCGCGCTGGCGCGGGCGATGCGCGATTTCAACCGCCCGGCGGTATTGAAGAGCGTGCGGCTCGGCTATGACGGCAAGGGGCAGGTCATGCTCGGCCCCGACACCAAGCCGGAAGACGCCTGGCGCCGGATGGGGGGCGAGATCGGCGTCCTCGAGGCCTTCGTCGATTTCACCTGCGAGATCTCGGTCGTCGTGGCGCGCAGCGAGTCGGGCGCCTCGGCGGCCTATCCGCCGGTCGAGAACCAGCATGTCAACCACATCCTCGACACCACGATCGCGCCGGCGCGGATCCCGCCCGAAACCGCGATGCGGGCCGAAGCGATCGCCCGGCACGTGGCGGAAAAGCTCGATCTCGCCGGCGTGCTGGCGGTCGAGATGTTCATCAGCCAAGAGGGCGAGCTGCTCGTCAACGAGCTGGCGCCGCGGCCGCACAATTCCGGCCACTGGACGATCGACGCCTGCTACACGAGCCAGTTCGAGCAGCTGGTGCGGGCGATCTGCGGCCTGCCGCTCGGTTCGACCGACCGCCATTCCGACGCGATCATGAAGAACTTGATCGGCCAAGACATCGAGAAATGGCGCGAGGCGCTGGGCGACCCGCTCTCGAAGCTGCACGTCTACGGCAAGAGCGAAGTCGCGCCCGGCCGCAAGATGGGCCATGTGACGCGGCTGATCCCGCGCCGCTGAGCCCGCGCTCGCGCGCGTACGCGGGCGCGCGGGAGAGGGATCAGGACCAAGTGCCAGGAATCGCTCGATTCCTGCTTCCGAAAACAGGGAAATAATAGACAGGAGCACGCGGGCGGCGATTTCCGGCATTGGCGGGGTCCGCGGCAGCGGGCGCGTCGGGCGCAGGAGCGCTGGATATATGTTCTGTTTTTGTTCCAGTCAAGGGCGGAAAAGGACTGGGCTCGAGCCTGCGCTTTGAGGCGGATCAATTTCGCGACGGCGCGGCGGGTACATCCTCGTTGCCGGCGAGCCGAACCTTTGGCGTGAGCCATCGCTATATCCTGGTCGGGCTGTCGCCATGAATGCTTTGCGGATCATCGTTCGCCGTCTCGGCGGGCCGGAGGTCTTGGAAACCGCACAGGAAGAGGTGCCGGAGCCGGGTCGAGGCGAGGTGCGCGTGCGTACGTTTGCGGCCGGCGTCTCCTTCGCGGACATGCTGATGCGGGAGGGCATTCATCCGGAAAAAACAACTCTGCCGTTCACGCCGGGATGGGACATCGTGGGTGTCGTGGAAAAGACCGGAGAGGGAGCGTCACAAGCAACGGTCGGTCAGATGGTTGCGGCCCTGCCGATTCACGGCGGCTACGCCCAGTACATCTGCCTACCAGAGAGTGAAGTGACACCTGTCCCGGCTGGCCTCGATCCCGCCGAGGCCGTAAGCCTCGTGCTGAATTACGTCACGGCCTATCAAATGATGCATCGCGTTGCGCATGCCTCGGCAGGCCAGCGGGCACTTATCCATGGTGCGGCCGGAGGGGTCGGGACGGCTTTGCTGCAACTTGGCCGCCTGGCAGGTCTGGAGATGTATGGCACCGCGGCGCCGGCGACGCATCAGATCGTATCGGATCTTGGCGCCAGGCCGATCGACTACCGGAAGACCGATTTTGTCGAAGAGATTCGCCGCCTAACGGGCGAGGGAGTGGATATCGTGTTCGACGGTGTCGGCGAACGCAATGTTTGGCGCTCATTCCGGGCTCTGGCGCCGCGCGGCCGCGTCATCGCTTACGGCTTCACTTCGTTTCTGCAAAAGGGCCAGCTGGCAGGTGGTCTGCGTTACCGTCTTCGCGGCATATTGCGGCCTGCGTGGTACGCGCTCCGCGCTTTCCTATTGCCGGGCAGGCGGCGCATCCTCCCCTACAGCATACAGTATCTGAAACGGCGGAAGCCGGCATGGTTTCGTGACGATTTAAGCGCGTTGCTCGATCTGCTTCGCGACAACAAGATCAAGCCAATGATCGCCGAGCGGATTCCACTGAGCGAG
The DNA here is from genome assembly GCA_035538335.1 of Allostellaceae bacterium. GTDB lineage: Bacteria > Pseudomonadota > Alphaproteobacteria > ATCC43930 > CGMCC-115725 > AP-15. The sequence goes on along the minus strand of DATLKN010000016.1, from coordinate 21,039 downwards.
GCGCGCCGTGCGCAGGAACTGCTCGGCCAGGGATCTGTCAGGGGCAAGCTCGTGCTGGTTTGCAATTCGCCTTGGCCTTGAGATGTTGCGGACTTTCGTCATTCCGGCGGCCGGAATCTGCCGTTCGGCCGTTCCTGCGCCGGATGGGTGGGTCCCGGCCTAGGACGGGAGAAGAAATCGCGTGGCGGGGAGACCGGACTTCCAGGGTGTCGGAAACCGCTCGATCTACCCCTATTCGATCAGCTTGTCGGCGCGCGCGAGAACGCATTGCGGGACCGTGAGGCCGAGCGCCTTCGCGGTCTTCAGGTTGATCAGAAGATCGAATTTGGCGGGCTGTTCCACGGGTAGATCGCTCGGCGCCCTGCCCTTGAAAATTTTGCCGATGTAAGATTCCCCCGAGTAGAAGCGGCGTGACTATTCGGCGGCTGCGGCGACCTTCTTGGCGCGGAAGGCCGGCATCACTTCCTTGGCGAAGCGGTCGAGGTCTTCCAGTTGGACGTCGAGCGGGGTGCCGAGGGGCGTGCTGCAAATGACGCGGTCGATGCCGGGCCAGCGCTTCTCGACCGCCTTCAGCTGATCGACGATGTCGGCGGGCGTGCCGGCGAGGAAGCCGCCGGCCTGCACCGCGTCCTCGATGGTCGGCAGCTTGGCGGTCGCGGCGAGCTTGGGGTCGCGCATCGCCGCGATCTGGTCGTCGGAGAGCGCGCGCACGAGGCGCAATTCGCCGAACATCTTCATGTTCTCTTCGTAGTGTTTCGCCGCCTCGCGCATGGCGGCTTCGCAGCTCTTCGCAATGTGGAACTGGAAGCCGAGCGCGAGCCGCTCGCCGAGTTCGAGCTTGACGCCGCGGCGCGCGTAGGCGGCCTGGAAGCCGAGCATGTGGCGCTCGACGGCGCCGCCTTCGGCCGAGCCGCCGCCGATGACGCCGCAAATGCCGTGCTTGGCCATGAAGTCGAAGGCGCGCTCGGAACCGCTCTGGATCGGCTGCCAGCATTCGACCGGCCAGCGCGCGGGGGCGGGCACCAGCGTGATCTCTTTCAGCGTGTAGCCGCGATAGGGCACCGCCGGCGGGATCGTGTAGTACTTGCCCCGGTGCGAGAAGGGCTTGCCCTCGAAGGCCTTGAAGAGGATGTCGACGCCTTCCTCGAACAGCTCCCGGTTGGCGTTCTGGTCGATCAGCGGCGCGCCGAAACTCTCGACCTCGCGCGTGTGATAGCCGCGCGCCACCCCAAAGATCACCCGGCCGCCGCTGAGGTTGTCGGCCATCGCGTAGTCTTCCGCCAGCCGCAGCGGATGCCACATCGGCACGACGTTGAAGCCGCAGCCGATCTTCAGGTGCTTCGTGACGTTGACGAGGTGCATCGCCATCATCAAGAGGTTCGGGATCAGCTCGGTGCCCTCGGGCTGGAAATGATGCTCGGCCATCCAGAAGGTGTCGTAGCCGCGCTCATCCATGCATTGGGCGTATTTCACGACCTTGTGCAGCGCCCCGGCCAGCTGCTCCTTGGAATAGCGGCGCTCGTTGATCGGCGTACCGGTGTAGCCGAGGTTCTCCATGTCAGCGGTGCCGTAATAGGAGCTGTCGAATTTCGTGATCATCGGCTGTCCTCGCTGTGCTGACCGGGACTGTCCCGGCCGGGAGGGGTTTCGTCCAGAGGAAATCCGACAGGGCGGCCATGACTCGCACGGGCCGGCCTCGCCCGCTACCCCGGCTCAGCGATCAGGCCGCACCAGGCGCAGCGGGTTCGGCAATCGGTCGGCGGCCGCGGCGGCGCGCTCGCGTACCTTGCCGAGGCGCGCCACGTCGCCGAGCCGGCGCGCGAGAAAGCCGCGCGTCTCGGCGAAATCGGGCGAGCGGTCGTCAAGCCAGTAGAGGAGCGTCGCCGCATAGACGGCGGCGAGGCTCGCGCGCTTTGTGTAAAAGCTGAAATCGGCCGCCTTGTCGCCGGCCGCGTACCAGATGCCGTCGACGGTCTCGTAAAGGAGCCGCGCGGCGAGCGGCGCGTGCTGCGGCATCGCCAATGTCGACATCGCCCGGCGCACCGCCTCGCGCCAGGGCGCGACGATCTCAAGCCGGGTTTCGATCGCCAGTGCGATGCGCCGGTGCGTCGGCAGCTCGTCGAGCGGCAGCTTTTCGAGGCGGTCGAGCAGCCGCCGGTCGGCCCAGCGGCTGAATTCGGCGACGAGCTGCGCCGGGCCGCCGGAAAACAGCGCGAGCGCCTCCTCGCCCGGCATGCCGCAGCGCTGCGCCGCCCGGCGCAAGGCGGCGCGCGACCAGCCGTCGAAGGCGACATCGGGCAGCATCGCCTCGATCAGCCGGTCGCGCAGCGAGTCGGCGAGCGGGCTTTTCATTTGGTCTCCGACCGGGCGAGAAAATCGGCGAGATCGATCGGGTTCTTCTCCAATTCCTCGGTGAAGACGAGGAGCCGGTGATCGGTCATGCGCTGCGGGTAGAGGATGCCGTCGAGGTGGTCGCATTCGTGCTGCACGACGCGCGCGTGAAACCCCGCGGCCTCACGCTCGATCCTCTCGCCGGCGAGCGTCGTGCCGCGGTAGCGGATGCGCAGATGGCGCGGCACGACGCCGCGCAGCCCCGGCACCGACAGGCAACCCTCCCAGCCGAAGGCGCATTCGCGGCCGATGGGCTCGATCTGCGGGTTGACGAGCACGGTCAGATCCTGCGGCACGTCGCCCGGCAAGCCGGTGAGCCGCCCCTCGCCGACAAAAAAGACGACGATGCGCCAGGGCTCGTAGATCTGCGGCGCGGCGAGCCCGGTGCCGCCGGCGTCCTCCATCGTCTCGACCATGTCGGCGACGAGCCCTCTGACCCAGGGCGCGGTCGGATCCTCGACCGCTTCCGCCGGGGCGCGCAATACCGGGTGGCCCATGCAGGCGATCTTGCGCAGCGCCATCACGCGAATATGTGGCGGCGGGCGCCGAAGTTAAAGCATTCGCGGTCGCGGTTCGGCGCCGGCCCCTCGCCGCGGTCAGCGCGGCGGCGCGATGCGGCTGTCCTTCGGCTTCTCGAGACGGCCGGCGCGCAAATGGCAGGCCGCGAAATGGCCCGGCGCCAGTTCCTCCAGCGGCGGCGCCGCTTCCCGGCACAGAGCTTCGGCATAGGGGCAGCGGGTGTGGAAGCGGCAGCCCGGCGGCGGGTTGACGGGGCTCGGGACCTCACCGCCGATGATGGCGCGGGCGCGCGCGATCTCGGGATCGGGCTCCGGTATCGCCGCCAACAGCGCCTCGGTGTAGGGGTGCAGGGGATTGGCGAAGAGGGCGGTGCGCCCGGTCACCTCGACAAACTGGCCGAGATACATGACGGCGACGCGATGGCTGATGTGCTCGACCACCGCCAGATCGTGCGAGATGAAGAGGTAGGAGACGCCGAGCTCGTCCTGCAGATCCATCATCAGGTTCAGAACCTGCGCCTGCACCGAGACATCGAGGGCGGAGACCGCCTCGTCGGCGACGATCAGCTTGGGGTTGAGCGCCAAGGCCCGGGCGATGCCGAGGCGCTGGCGCTGGCCGCCGGAGAATTCGTGCGGATAGAGCGCGAGGTGCTCGCGGCGCAGCCCTACCCGCTCGAAAAGCTCGGCGACGCGGCCGGGTCGGCTGGCGGCGTCGCCGATCGCGAAATTGTCGAGCGGCTCGACGACGATGTCACGGGCCCGCAGCCGCGGGTTCAGCGAGGCGTAGGGATCCTGGAAGATCGTCTGCATGTGGCGCCGCTCCGCCCGCAAGGCGCCGCGGCCGAGATGTGTGATGTCGCGGCCGCACAGCCGGATCGTGCCGGCGGTCGGCTCGATGAGGCGCAGGATCGCCCGCCCGACCGTCGATTTGCCGGAGCCGCTTTCGCCGACGAGCCCCAGCGTCTCGCCGGCCGCGACGTCGAGATCGACGCCGTCGACGGCATGGACGACGCCCGCGGCGCCGCGCAGCAGCCCCCGGCGCAGCGGGAAATGCTTCGTCAGCCCGCGCACCTCGAGGACAGGCTCGCCGGCCGCCGCCTCAGCCATGCCGCAGCCCCTCGACGCGCGCGCTCTCCCAGCAGGCGGCCCAGTGGCCGGGATGCTGCTCCTCGAGCGGCGGCGCCTCTTCCGCGCAGCGGCGCGTCGCCAGCGGACAGCGCGGCGCGAAGGCGCACCCCACGATCTCCTCGCGGATCGAGGCGACGGTCCCCGGGATCTCGTCGAGCCGGCGACGGCGCGCCGCGGTGGCGGCGGCCTTCAATTTCGGCACCGAGCCCATCAGCCCGACCGTGTAGGGGTGCCGCGGCTCGCGGAACAATGCCGCCGTCGGCGCCTCCTCGACCTTGCGCCCGGCATACATGACGGCGACCCGAGTGGCCGCCGTGGCGACGACGCCGAGATTGTGGGTGATCAGCATGACGGTGGTGCCGAGCCGCTGCTGCAATTCGACGATGAGATCGAGGATCTGCGCCTGGATCGTCACGTCGAGCGCCGTCGTCGGCTCGTCGGCGATCAGGACCTTCGGGTTGCAGGCGAGGGCCATCGCGATCATCACGCGCTGCCGCATGCCGCCGGACAATTGGTGTGGATACTCGCCGGCCCGCCGGCCGGCGTCGGGGATGCGCACCAGGTCGAGCATCGCGACGGCGCGTTCCAACCCCTCGCGCCAGCCGCAATTCTGGTGCACGCGGTAGGATTCGGCGATCTGCCGGCCGACCGTCAGCACTGGATTGAGCGAGGTCATCGGCTCCTGAAACACCATCGAGATCTCGTTGCCGCGGATCGCGCGCATCTCGGCGCGCGTGAGGCGCAATAGGTCGCGCCCTTCGAAATGGATCGAGCCCGCCGCGATTTGCCCCGGCGGCTCGCGGACGAGGCGCATGATCGACATTGCGGTCACGCTCTTGCCGCAGCCCGACTCGCCGACGACCCCGAGCGTCTCGCCGCGCAAGAGGTCGAACGACACCCCGTCGACAGCGCGCACGACGCCGTCGCGGGTCGCGAAGACGGTCTTGAGGCCGCGCACGGCGAGGATTGCCGGCCCGGCCGGCCGGGCCGGGCTGTCGGCGGCCTGTGCGCCGGCCTCGAGCATGCCCTACATCCGCCGGGCGATGCGTGGGTCGAGCGTGTCGCGCAGCCCGTCGCCGACGAGATTGACGGCGAGCACGGTCGCCGCCAGGAAAAGCCCGGGGAAAAGAATGATCCAGGGCGTCAATTCGAAAAACTCGCGCCCCTCCGCCATGATGTTGCCCCAGCTCGGGATCTCCGGCGGCGTGCCGGCCCCGAGAAAGGAGAGGATCGCCTCGGTGATCATGGCGCTGGCGCACACATAGGTCGCCTGCACCGTCATCGGCGCGATCGTGTTCGGCAGGATGTGGCGCAGGATCAGCTTCGGCGTGCGCGTCCCGATCGAGACCGCCGCCTCGATGTAAGGCTGCTCGCGGATCGTCAGCACGACGCTGCGCACGAGCCGCACCATGCGCGGCACCTCGGCGATCGCGATGGCGACGACGACGTTCATGACGCTGGCGCTGGCGATCGCCATGAAGGCGATGGCGAGCAGAATGCCCGGCACCGCCATCAGCCCGTCCATGACGCGCATGACGAAGGCGTCGAGCCGGCGCAGATACCCGGCGACAAGTCCGATCGCGGTGCCGAAGACGGTCGTCAGCGCCGCGACGCTGAAGCCGACGAGCAGCGAGATGCGGCCGCCATGGACGGTGCGCGCGAAGATGTCCCGGCCGAGCATGTCGGTGCCGAAAGGATGGGCGGCCGAGGGCGGCTTCAGCCGGTCGATCGGGTTGATGGCGAGCGGGTGCGGCGCAATGAGGGGCGAGGCGATCGCGACCGCCGCCATCGCCGCGATGATGACGAGGCCGGCGAGCATCGTCGGGTTGCGGCGGGCGAATTCGGCGAACCGCGCCGGGCGGCGGCGCGCCGCCGCCTCGATGCCGGTCGCTGTCGTTGCCATCGGCCGCCCTAATACCGAATGCGCGGGTCGAAAACCGCGTAGGAAAGGTCGATCAACAAATTGACCACGACATAGATCAGCGAGAACACGAGGATCAGCCCTTGGATGACCGGATAGTCGCGATGCAGGATCGCATCGACGGTCAGCCGCCCGAGGCCCGGAATGTTGAAGACGCTTTCCGTCACCACGACGCCGCCGAGCAGCAATGCAACACCGATGCCGATCACGGTGGCGATCGGCACCGCCGCGTTGCGCAATGCGTGGGTCACGAGCACGGTGCGCGAGGAGAGCCCCTTGGCGTGCGCGGTGCGGATGTAGTCCTCGGTCAGGATCTCGAGCATGCTCGCCCGCGTGATGCGCGCGAGCAATGCCGCGTAGAGGATCGCGAGCACGAAGCACGGCAGAAAGATCGTGTGCAGGAACGGCCCGATGCCGCGCTCTATCGGCGCGTATCCCTCTACCGGAAACAGCGGCAGCGCGATCGCGAAGGCGTAGATGAAGATGTAGCCGATGACGAATACCGGGATCGAGAAGCCGAGCACCGCGAAGACCATGATCAGCCGGTCGATCCAGCTTCCGGCCTTCCAGGCGGCGATCACGCCGAGCGGCACGGCGATCATCACCGCCATCACAATCGTGCCCGAGGCGATCGCCAAGGTCGGCTGCAGGCGCTGCGCGATCAGCCTCGTCACCGGCAGGCCCGAGAAGATCGAGACGCCGAGATCGCCGTGCAACAGGCTCCACAACCAGCGCCAGAACTGCACATAGATCGGCTGGTCGAGGCCGAGTTCGGTGCGGATGCGGGCGATGTCGGCCGGCTGCGCGTAATCGCCGGCGATGATCGCGGCCGGGTCGCCGGGCGCGAGATGCAGCAGCAGGAAGACGAAGACGGCGACCACCGCCATCACCGGAATGGTCGCCAGCAATCGGCGCAGCACGTAGGCGTACATGCTAATGCCCTAGATCGGAACTGTCATTGCGAGGAGGTCAGAAGCCGACGAAACAATCCCGCTGCCGGGTTACCCGGCCCGCGAGATTGCTTCGCGTCGCTCGCAATGACACATACTCAGCGGCGTCGTGCCCGCCATCAGGTCTTCGCGACGTTCCAGAACAGCGGTATCGGCGACTTTAGAACGCCTTTGATGTTGTTGCGGTAGCCGGTCGGGATGAAGAACTGGCCGTAGTTCACATAGGGGACGAGTTCGGTCGAGAGGTACTTCTGCAGCTCGACGACGACCTGTTTCTGCTTTTTCGGGTCGGTGGCGAAGGCATAGGCACTGCGCAGTTCCTCGACCTTCTTGTCGCACGGCCAGCCGAACCAGGCCTTCTCGCAATTGGCGGCGACGCCGGCATTGGCGACCGGATCGTCGTTGCCGACCCCGGCGCTGTAGGTATGAAAGATGTTCCAGCCGCCTTTCTCGGGCGGGTCCTTCTGCGCGCGCCGGCTGGTCAGCGTGCTCCAGTCCATCGCCTGCACCACGACGTTGCCGCCGATCTGCCGCAACAGCTGCGCGGTGACGAGCGTCACCCGATGCAGGATCGCGATGTCGGTCGGGTCCATCACGATGATCGGCCGCCCGTCATAGCCCGATTCCTTGAGCAGCTTCTTCGCCAGCGCCAGATCCTGCTTCATCGGCTCGGCGCCGACATCGGTGCCGTTCGGGGTGCCGCAGAAGAACCAGGCGTCGCAGGTCCGCCAATAGCGCGACTCGCCGATCGCCGCCTCCATGTACTGCTTCTGATCGACCATGTGGAGCAGCGCCAGGCGGGCCTTCAAATTGTTGAACGGCGGAAACAGCTCGTTCGGCCTCAGCCACCCCTGGTTGCCGATCGGGTCGAGCACCGCGACCGTCACGTCCTTGTTTTTCCGCAGCAGCGGGACGAGGTCGGCGATCACCTGCTCCCAGTAATCGACTTCGCCCGACGACAGCGCGTTCATCGCGGTCTGGGTGTCCGGGATGTACTGCCACTCGACGCGGTCGAGATGCACCACCTTGCCGCCGGCAAGCCCGCTCGGCGGTTCCTTGCGCGGCACGTAATCCTGGTTCTTCAGATAGACGACCTTGGCGCCGGGGACCCATTCCGCCTTTTCGAACTTGAACGGGCCGGAGCCGATCACCTCGGTCACTTGCTTGAACGGATCGGTCTTCGCCAGCCGCTCCGGCATCATGAACGGCACGTTCGAATCGATCTTGCCGAGCGAAGCCAGCACCAGCCCATAGGGGCGGCTCAGCACCATCTGGAACGTCTTGGCGTCCTTGGCGGCCATGTTCTTGACCACCCCCATCAGCTTCTGCCCCTCCGCGTCGCGCTTGCCCCAGCGCGCCACCGAAGCGACGCAGTCCTCGGCGGTGACGGGAGCGCCGTCATGCCATTTCAGACCGTCGCGCAGCACGAAGGTATAGGTGAGGCCGTCCTTGCTCACCTCGTGATGGTCGACCATCTGCGGCCGCACCTGCAGCTTGTCGTCCATCGCGAACAGCGTGTCGTAGACGAGATAGCCGTGATTGCGGGTGATGTAGGCCGTTGTCCAGATCGGATCGACGTTCTTCAAATCGGCCTGCGGGATGAATTTGAGCGTCTTTCCGGCGACCGCGCCGAAGACCCGCCGGGCGGAAAGCGGCAACGCCGCGGCGCCGGCCCCGACGGCCAGCGCACGATTGAAGCTGCGTCTCGAAAGCATCGCACGATCCCCCTCTGTTCGCTGATATTGCCGGCAAACTACCACTTCAAATCGCTGCCGGCGACCAATCCGTTGCGCGGTAAACCGCCGCGCGCAACTTCCTGCCATAATCGTGCTCGTCAGCCGAGCACCTCGACGAGCGCCGCCGCGACGCCGAAAAGCGCGGCGTCCTCGCCGGTGAAGCCGACCGCCTGCAGGCCGAGCGGCAACCCTTCGGCTTCGAGGAGCGGCAGCGACAGCGCGGGGGCGCCGAGGAGCGAAGCGGGGACGGCAAAGACCGGGTCGCCGGTCGAGCCGAGCCCGACCGGCGCCCCGCCCGTCGCCGACAGTGTCAGCGCCGCGTCGAAGCGGGCGGCAAGGCCGGCGAAACTCGCGCGCGCCCGCGCCCGTTCGGCGAGCAGCGCGGCGTAGTCGTCCTGGCGCATCGCCTCGGCCGCCGCGAGCCGCTCGAGCATCGCCCGGCTCAGCTTCGAGGCGCCGCGCTCGCGGTAGGCGTTGAGCGGCCACCGCCCCTCCCAGGCGTTGATGCCGCGGGTCAGCTCGAAGGCGCCCGCGATCGCCGCCTCGACGGCGGCAATTGCGGCATCCTCGCCGCGCCGCGCGAGCCCGATGCCGGCGGCGGAAAGCTTGCCCAGCGCCGCTTCGAGAGCCTCCCGCGCGGATGGCGAGGCACGCTGCCACCCGGCGGTCTCGAGGATGGCGAGCCGGGCCGGGCGGCGCGGCGGCGGCGGCTCGGTCGGGCCGGCGAGGCCCGGAAAGCCGGGGTCGCCGCCGGCCCGCCGGGCGGTTTCGCGGGCGAGGTGCCAGGCGTCCGCGAGCGAGGCGGCGATGACGCCGGTGCAGCTCTGGCTGAAGTAATCGTGGCTGCCGCCGCGGTTGATGCCGCCGACGCTCGGCTTGAAGCCGAAGCAGCCGCAAAAGCTGGCGGGCCTGATGATCGAGCCCACGACCTGCGTGCCGAGGGCGCCGCAGAGCCCGCCATAGCCGACCGCCGCCGCCGAGCCGCTCGACGAGCCGCCGGGCGTGCGCGCCGGGTCCCAGGGGTTGCGTGTGCTGCCCAAGGGCTCGCTGGCGGCGAATTCGGTCGTCACCGTCTTGCCGAGGATCGCCACCCCCGCCTCGCGCAAGGCACGCGCGCTCGCCGCGTCGCGCCCGGAGCGCCAGCCGGCGTAGAGGGGCGAGCCCATCTGCGTCGGCATGTCGGCGGTTTCGATGATGTCCTTGACGCCGACCGGCATGCCGTCGATCGGCGACAGCGGCCGCCCGTCGCGCCAACGCGCCGTGGCGCGGTCGGCCGCAGCCCGGGCGCCCGGCACGTCGAGATGGACGAAGGCGCCGACCGCCGGCTCGAAGCGGGCGAGGGCGTCGAGGGCGCGCTCGAAAATCTCGCGCGGGCTCGATTTGCCCGAGCCGAAGAGCGGCGCCGCGTCCGCAAACGACAGCATCTGAAGCCTCGGCATCTTGAGCCTCCCGCGCGGAAGTGCTAGATAGCCTCGCATTCTGGCGGTTTATGCCGTCCGTGCAACAGCGACCGGATATGGAGAAGAGCCCCCGTGCAAGTCCTCGTTCGCGACAACAACGTCGACCAGGCTCTGCGAGCCCTCAAAAAGAAAATGCAGCGCGAAGGGGTGTTCCGGGAAATGAAATTGCGGCGCAGCTACGAGAAGCCCTCGGAGCGGCGGGCGCGCGAGCGGGCCGAGGCGGTGCGCCGCTACCGCAAGCTGTTGCGCAAGCGCATGGAGCGCGAGGGGTACTGAGCCTCACCCCCACCCTGCCCTCCCCCATGGAGGGGGAGGGTTAATCCCGCCGATCACTCTGCCCCGAAATTACGTCGCCACACGGCGGCGAGGCGCGGCTCGGCATCGGCCCCGAGGGCAATCGCGGAGAGCCGCGGGCATTCCGCCGCGAACCATTGGCGCCGCGGGCGCCAGCGGGTCATAGCGCCGATATAGATGTCGAGCGCCGAAAGGCGCGGCCCGAGAAACCACGGCCGGCCCGCCGCTTCCTCGACCTGCCGCCATAATCTCTCCCGGTAGGCGCCGACCTTCGCCGCGAAATCCCGCTGCGCCGCCGCGCCCTCGACAAAACGCGCGGGATCGTCGGCATAGGTGAAGGTCGGGTAGACATTCGCCACCAGAAAGACGAGCCAGCGGAGAAAGGCGGGCCTCGCGGCGTCGCCGGGCGGCGGCACCAGATCGCTCTTTCGCGCCGCGTCGGCGAGATGGAGCGTGATGGCGGCGCTTTCGGTCATCACCTGCCCGCCGGGCAGAACGAGGGTCGGCACCTGCGCGAGCGGGTTCACCGGCGCGAGGCGCTCGCGCGCCGCCGCCGATTTGAAAAGGTCGCCCAGATCCTCGATCTCGTGCGGCAGGCCGTACCAGGCGAGCTGCGCCTCGGCCAGCACCGAGCCCCAGCCCGGCCGGGCGAAGAGTTTGTACATCGGCGTCTCCTACCGCACCCGTGCCGTCATTGCGAGGAGCGGAGCGACGAAGCAATCCCATCGAGATTGCTTCGCTGCGCTCGCAATGACATTCCGTCCTGACGTCCCTACTCCAGCGCCTTGACGATTTCCTCGCACATTTTCTTGGCGTCGCCGAACAGCATCATCGTGTTGTCGCGGTAGAAGAGTTCGTTCTCGACGCCGGCATAGCCCGAGGCCATCGAGCGCTTGACGAAGAGCACGGTCTTGGCGCGCTCGACATCGAGGATCGGCATGCCGTAGATGGGCGAATTCGGATCGGTCTTCGCCGCCGGGTTGGTCACGTCGTTGGCGCCGATGACGAAGGCGACGTCGGTCGAGGCGAAGTCGCGGTTGATCTCGTCGAGTTCGAAGACCTCGTCGTAGGGGACGTTCGCTTCGGCGAGCAGCACGTTCATGTGGCCCGGCATGCGCCCCGCCACCGGGTGGATCGCGTAGCTCAGCTTGACGCCGTCCTTTTTCAGCATGTCGGCCATCTCGCGCAGCGCATGCTGGGCCTGCGCCACCGCCATGCCGTAGCCGGGCACGATGATGACCGAGCTCGCATTTTTGAGGATGAAGGCGGCGTCCTCGGCGCTGCCCGATTTGACCGGCCGGTCGGCGGCGCCGGGCCGGGCCGCGAGCGCCACCCCCTCACCGCCGAAACCGCCCAGGATGACGTTGAAGATCGAGCGGTTCATCCCCTTGCACATGATGTAGCTGAGGATCGCACCCGACGAGCCGACGAGGGCGCCGGTGATGATCAGAAGGCTGTTCGACAAGGTGAAGCCGATGCCGCAGGCGGCCCAGCCCGAATAGGAATTCAACATCGAGATGACGACCGGCATGTCGGCGCCGCCGATCGGCAGGATCAGCAAGAGCCCGAGCGCCAGCGACAACAAGAGCATCAGAAAGAACGCCGCCCCCGACTGGGTCGCGACGAACAGCACGATCAAGAGCACGAGAAGGATGCCGAGACCGGCGTTGAGCGGATGCTGGCCCGGGAAGACGAGCGGCCGGCCGGTGAGGAGGCCCTGCAATTTGGTGAAGGCGACGACGGAGCCGGTAAAGGTGATCGCGCCGATCGCCATGCCGAGCGACATTTCGACGAGGCTGTCGGTGAAGATCGTGCCCGGCCGGCCGATGCCGTAGGCTTCGGGAAAGCTGAAGGCGGCGGCCGCGACGCACACCGCGGAAAGCCCGACAAGGCTGTGGAATGCCGCGACCAACTGCGGCAGCGCCGTCATCTGGATGCGCAGCGCAATATAGGTGCCGACCGCGCCGCCGATGACGATGCCGGCGAGGATCAGCCAGAAGCTGACCACCTGCGGCGTCAGCAGGGTCGTGACGACCGCGATGACCATGCCGGCAATGCCGAAGAGATTGCCGTGGCGCGCCGTCTCGGGCGAAGAGAGGCCGCGCAGCGCCAGGATGAAGAGGATCGAGGCGACGAGATAGAAAAAGGCGGAGAGGCTTTCGCTCACGGCTTCCCCGCTACTTCCGTCTCTGGAACATCTGCAGCATGCGCTGGGTGACGATGAAGCCGCCGAAGATGTTGACCGCGGCGAGAGTGACGGCGACGAACCCCATGATTTTCGCGAAGCTGAGGCCGAGCGGGCCGGCGGCGATCAGCGCGCCGACGACGATGACGCTCGAGACGGCGTTGGTGACGCTCATCAGCGGCGAATGCAGGGCGGGCGTCACCCGCCAGACGACGTGATAGCCGACAAAGACGGCGAGCACGAAGACCGTTAATTCGAAGACGAAGGGCGTGCCGGCGGCCGGCGCCACGGGGGTCGCCGCGGCGATCTGGCGGGCCAGCGCGTCGAGATTGTGAGCCAGCGCGCCGGCGTCGCCGGCGAGCTGGCTCGCCCGGTCGGCGAGCGAAACAGGGTCTGCCATCTTTTCTCCGTCAGCCGCTCGCGGCGGCGGCCTCGGCCGCGGCGGGAACAAGGGCCGGGTGCACGATCGCGCCGTCCTGCGTCAAGAGGGTCGCCTTGATGATCTCGTCGGCGGGGTCGATCTTGAGCCGCCGCTCGCCGTCGACAAGCAGGCCAAGAAACGCGAAGAGGTTGCGTGCGTAGAGCTGGCTCGCGTCGACGGCGAGGCGCGAGGGCAGGTTGAGGTGGCCGACGATCTTGACGCCGTGCGCGGTGGTGACGACCTCGCCCGCCTGGCTGCCCTCGACATTGCCGCCCGCCTCGACCGCGAGATCGACGACGACGGAGCCGGGCGCCAGCTCGCTCAGCATTTGCGCGGTGACGAGGACCGGCGCTCGGCGTCCGGGAATGAGCGCCGTCGTGATCACCAGATCGGTGCGCTTCAGCGCCTCGGTTATCTTTTCGCGCTGCCGGCGGGCGTAATCCTCGCCCATTTCGCGGGCGTAGCCTTGCGCCGTTTCCGCCGACTGGGCGGCCGCCTCGTCGACGGTGATGAAAGCCGCGCCGAGGCTCTCCACCTGCTCCTTGGCGGCGGCGCGCACATCGGTCGCCGAGACGATGGCGCCGAGGCGGCGGGCGGTGGCGATCGCCTGCAATCCGGCGACCCCCGCTCCCATGACGAGCACCCGCGCCGCCTTGATCGTGCCGGCGGCGGTCATCATCATCGGAAAGGCGCGCTCGAACTCGGCGGCGGCGTCGAGGACGGCGCGGTAGCCGGCGAGGTTCGCCTGCGAGGACAAGACGTCCATCGCCTGCGCGCGGGTGATGCGCGGCACCAATTCCATGGCAAAGGCGGCGATGCCGGCCGCGGCATAGGCCTCGACCGCGGCGCGCTGCTCATAAGGCTGCAACAGGCCGACGAGCGCCGCGCCGCGCTTGATGCCGGCGAGCTCGTCGACGCTGTCTTCGCCGGCGATCAGCGGCCGCTGCACCTTGAGGACGATGTCGGCGTCGGCGAGCGCGGCCTTCTCCTCGCCCACGATCGTAGCGCCGGCGGCGCGGTAGGCGTCGTCGTCGAACCAGGCGCCGGCACCGGCGCCGCTTTCGACCGCGACCTCCAGCCCCATGCCGACGAGGCGCTTGACGCTGTCCGGGGTCGCCGCGACGCGGCGTTCGAACGCGCGTCTCTCCTTGACGATGGCGACCTTCATCGGGTGATGCTTCCCCACTCTTGCGTGCAACGCACAATGCCGCCTGAAGCGGTGTTTGTGAAGAGCGAAGGGGTCGCCGCGACGATGCGCGCCGCCGCGGCGGGCATGGCCGGGCCGGCGGGCGATCTCGATTTCGCCTTATTTTCGGGTCGTGGTAGGCTGGCGATGCGGGCCGGTTCGATGTCCTATCACGATTGGGGAGGGTTGCGGCTCGCCCCCGTTCGCCGAAAGAGCCGCATGTTCGTTGGCTGCCGGCGTCGCCGCCGGCGGGAATAACTCTTGTGAGAGGTCCGTTGTCGCTGCGGCAGAAATTGGCGGGAGCCCCGCTACGTCTGATTAGCGGCGGGACTCCGGAACCGCGGTTCAGCGATCAGCTGATCGCGGTGCTGCCGCGATTGCGCAGGTTCGCGCGCGGGCTTACCGGTTCCGTCGTCGAGGCGGACGATCTCGTGCAATCCGCTTGCGAGCGGGCGCTGTCGCGCCGGCATCAATTCGAGGAGGGTACACGGTTCGACAGCTGGATGTTTCGCATCGTGCAGACGATCTGGATCGACCAGATCCGCGCCCGCGACATCCGCAAGGAGGAGAAGGAAATTGCCGAGGAACGGCTCGGATCGGACGAGCCGGTACGCCGTGTCGAGGCGCGGCTCGCCCTCGAGGAAGTGCGCCGGGCGCTCGATCGGTTGCCGCCCGACCAGCGAACGGTATTGCTGCTCGTGACCGTCGACGGCCTCAGCTATCGCGAGGCGGCCGAAGTGGTCCGGGTACCGGTGGGTACGATCATGAGCCGTTTGGCGCGAGCGCGTATCGCCCTGCAGGCAGAGCTCGACGCAGGGGGATCCGGGCGCGGGAGTAACGAGGATGCAGCAGCGCAGTGACGAGCGTCTCGTCGCCTATCTCGACGGCGAACTCGAGCCGGCGGAGCGGTGCGAGATCGAGGCGTGGCTCGAAAGCGATGCGCAGGCGCGCGATCGCCTCACCGCGCTCGCCAATTCGGCGAACCTGCTGCGGCTCGCCCTCGATCCGGCAGCCCGCGAGGCGGTGCCGGAGCGGCTGATCGCCGCCGCGCGCGGCGAGCGCACCCATGCCGAAGCGGAAATCATCGCGTTGCCGCCGCGCCCGGCCGCACGGCCGCAAAGCCTTTGGCGGCGGCAGCTCGCGGCACCCATTGCGGCCTCCGTGCTCGGCCTGATGCTGGGCGGCGGCGCCGGCTATCTCGGCATCGCCCCGCTGCTCTCGCGCAACGTCGCATCGGCCAATGGTCAAGCCGCGGTGGTGGCCGCCGCCGCGAACGACGTCTGGCTCGACAATGCGGCCGGGTATTTCAAGCTGTTCGTGCGCGCCGGCGACAACGCCCTCGTCGATGTGCCGGCGACCGGCGACACGCGGGCGGCGCTCGAAAAGATCAGCCAGAGCCTGCCGCAGGCGCTGCGCCTGCCGGATCTGAAGCCGTGGGGCCTCAATTTCCGCGGCGCCCGGCTCGTCGTCGTCGAAGGGCGGCCGGCGGCGCAGCTCGTCTACACGACCGAGAACAAGGCGATCGGGCCCTTAACCTTGATCATCGGCTCGTCGAAAAAGCCGGACATCGCGCCGACCTTCAACCGGCGGCAGAACGTCAACGTGCTCTATTGGCGGCACCAGGGCCGGGCCTACGCGCTCGTCGGGCAGGCCGACATCGGCTACCTCTGGGGCATCGCCAACGACGTCGCCTGGCAGCTCGACGCGATCTGACGATTATCCCTAATTCTGTCGTCCGACGAAGATCGGGACCGACCTTCGCGGCAGATACCGGCTTTCGCCGGTATGACGATGTAATTCGACCGAACCCGCCCTTCACGACACGCTTACCAGCCGCGCCCAAGGTGCGCCATTGATCCTTGCCGTTCATGGAGGCCCGATGACGCAACAGGCTCCCGGCATCGACCCCGCCCCGCGAGGGGGCCCCGTTACCGCCGAACACGCGCCGGCGCGCGGCGCGCTGACCGTCGCCGCGCTCGGCGTCGTCTTCGGCGATATCGGCACGAGCCCCGTCTACACCTTCCGCGAATGCTTCCGGCCGGGCGTCGGGCTGGCGCCCACGGAGGACAACCTTCTCGGCGTCCTGTCGCTGATCGCCTGGGCGCTCGTTCTCGTCGTTGCCGTCAAATATGTCCTGCTGATCATGCGCGCCGACAATCGCGGCGAAGGCGGCATCTTCGCGCTGTTGGCGCTCGCCCTCGGCGGCGTCGGGGAGGAGCGCGCGGCGTGGCTGCTCGCCATGATCGGGCTCGCCGGCGCGGCCCTTTTCTATGGCGACAGCATGATCACGCCGGCGATCTCGGTGCTGAGCGCCGCCGAAGGCATGAAAGTGGCGACGCCGCTGCTCGCGCGCTTCGTGCTGCCGTTGACGGTCGTCATCCTGATCGCCCTTTTCGTCGTGCAAAAGCGCGGCACCGAAGGTGTGGGCCGCCTGTTCGGGCCGGTCATGATCGTATGGTTCGCGGTGATCGGGCTCGACGGCCTCGCCCACATCGTCACCTACCCGCGCGTTCTCTTCGCCTTGTCGCCGAGCTACGCCGCGCACATCTTCCTGCTCCACCCCTTGGGCGGCTTCATCGTCCTCGGCGCGGTGGCGCTGGCGATCACCGGCGGCGAGGCGCTCTACGCCGATATGGGGCATTTCGGCCGCTGGCCCATCCGCTTCGCCTGGTTCGCGATCGTGCTCCCGGCGCTCATCCTCAACTACTTCGGCCAGGGCGCCCTCATCCTCGGCGACAAGGAAGCGCTCGCGAACCCGTTTTTCCATGCCGTGCCGCAGCCGCTCGTGCTGCCGCTCGTCGTGCTGACCACGGCGGCGACGGTCATCGCCTCGCAATCGGTGATCTCGGGGGCGTTCTCGCTGACCCACCAAGCGATCCAGCTCGGCCTGATGCCGCAGCTCGACGTGCGCCAGACCTCGAGCGAGATCCGTGGGCAGATCTATATCCCGCAGGTAAACTGGGTGCTGCTGATCGCCGTCCTCGGGCTGGTCATCGAGTTCCAGAGCTCGGATGCGCTCGCCGCGGCCTACGGCTTCGCGGTGACCGGCACGATGACCATCACGACGCTGCTCGCCGGCATCGTGACGCGCCGGGTGTGGCATTGGCCGTGGCCGCTGGCGATCGCGATCTTAGCGCCGCTGATGGCGGTCGATCTCGCGCTGTTCTCGTCGAACACGCTGAAAATCCCGAGCGGCGGCTGGTTCCCGCTGGCGATCGGGGTTGTCGTCTTCGCGCTGATGTCGACCTGGCGCGCCGGCCGCCGGCTGGTGCTCGCCCGGCTTTCGGCAAGCTCGGTGCCGGTCTCCGTCTTCCTCGCGGAGGGCTGCCAGGCCGCGCAGGCGCGGGTTTCGGGCGTCGCCGTCTATCTGACGACCCACACGGCAGACGTGCCGCTGACGCTGCTCAATAATTTGCGGCACAACAAGGTGTTGCACCGAACAGTCCTGTTCCTGCGCGTCATCACCGAAAACATCCCGCGGGTTGCGCTCGCCGACCGCCTGCGCACGCACGACCTCGGCGACGGGTTCTGGCAGATCGAGACGCATTTCGGGTTCGCCGAGACACCCGACGTGCCGGCGGCGCTTTCCAGGCTCGAGCTGGCCGGCGAGAAGATCGATACGGCCGAGGTGTCCTATTTCGTCGGCCGAGCCAATGTCATATCGGCGCCGCGGCCCGGCCTGGCGCGCTGGCGCGAGCACCTCTACGCCGGACTTGCGCGCATCGCGACGCGACCGACCGAGTTCTTCCGCATCCCCGCCGGCCGGGTCATCGAGATCGGCGCCGATGTCGAGATCTGAAGCGCCGACACCCCTGGACGCTTTTCCTGGCTTGCGGCATGTTCCCGCTCCGCCGGGCTTCGCATTTGGGCGGCGGGTTCCAGTTAACGATGCGGCGAGGCCGGCACCGGCGCGGCCAGGAATTCCAGAAAGGCGGGAGCATGGTAGCGATCGAGACGACCCCGGAGATGGCCGAGGCGATGTATGCGAAGATGGCGCAGAACCTTGGCGTTGTGCGCCGTCGCTTGGGCAAGCCCTTGACCTTGGCGGACAAGGTGCTGCTCGGCCACCTCGACGATCCGGAGCACCAGGAGCTGGAGCCCGGCAAGAGCTACATCCTCGTCCGCCCCGACCGCGTCGTCTTCCAGGACGTGCTGGGGCAGACCGGCATGCTGCAATTCATGCAGACGCGGCGCGCGCGTGTCGCGGTGCCGACGACGATCCATTGCGACCACCTGATACAGGCGCGCCACGAGGGCGTAGAGGATCTGCGCGAGTCGCTCGACGAGAACAAGGAGGTCTACGACTTCCTGCGCTCGGCGGCGGCGAAATACGGCGCCGGGTTCTGGGGTCCGGGGGCCGGAATCATCCACCAAGTCGTGCTCGAAAATTACGCCTTTCCGGGGGCGCTGATCATCGGCACTGACTCGCACACGCCGAACGGCGGCGGGCTCGGCGCCTGCGCCGTAGGGGTCGGCGGCGCCGACGCGGTCGAGGTCATCGCCGGGCTCCCCTGGGAAGTCCTCTATCCGCGCCACATCGCGGTCTACCTGTCGGGCAAGCTCAACGGCTGGACGGCGCCCAAGGACGTGATCCTCTACGTCGCCGGGGCGCTCACCGTCGCGGGCGGCACCAACGCGATCGTCGAATATATCGGCCCCGGCGCCCGCGCGATCAGCGCCACCGGCAAGGCGACGATCACCAATATGGGGGCCGAACTCGGCGCCACGACCTCGATGTTCCCCTACGACGAGCACATGGCGCTCTATCTGCGCGCCACTGCCCGCGGCACTCTGGTGCCGATCGTCGAGAAGAACCGGGCATTGCTCGAACCCGACGCCGAGGTCGAAAAGGACCCCGCGAAATATTACGACCGCGTCGTCGAACTCGACCTGTCGAAGCTCGAACCCTATGTCGTCGGGCCGCATTCGCCCGACCGAGCGCGGCCGATCTCAAAGCTCGCCGCCGAGGTGCGCGAGGCCAATAACGGCTTCATCGACGACATCTCGACGGCGCTGATCGGCAGCTGCACCAACTCCTCGTATGAAGACATGAGCCGCGCCGCCGAGGTGGCCGAGCAGGCGAAGGCGCACGGGCTGCACGCCGCGGTGCCGTTTCTGGTGACCCCCGGCTCGGAGCAGGTGCGCGCGACGATCGAGCGCGACGGCCAGATGACGGCGCTGAAGGAAATCGACGGCACGGTGCTCGCCAATGCCTGCGGACCCTGCATCGGCCAGTGGCGCCGCTCGCAGGAGGAGACGGCGAAGCCGAACACGATCGTCACCTCCTACAACCGCAATTTCCCGCGCCGCAACGACGGCCAGCCGACGACGATGAACTTCATCGGCAGCCCGGAAATCATCACCGCCTTCGCGCTCGCCGGAAAGCTGTCGTTCAACCCGCTGACCGATACGCTGAAAGGGGCCGACGGCAAGCCGTTCCGCCTCGACCCGCCAAAGCCCGCCCCGGAAGTGCCGCCGAAGAATTTCGACCGCGGCCACGCGACCTACATCGCGCCGCCCGAGGACGGCAGCAAAATCGATCTGGCGGTCGATCCCCACAGCGAGCGGCTGCAATTGATGCACCCCTGGCCAGCCTGGGACGGCAAGGACTTCCTCGACATGCCGGTCTTGATCAAGACCAAGGGCAAGACGACGACCGACCACATCTCGCCGGCCGGCTATTGGCTGCGCTACCGCGGCCACCTCGGCAAGTTCAGCGACAACATGTTCATGGGCGCGACCAACGCCTTCAACGGCGAGGCCGGCACCGGCATCGACGTGCTCAATGGCGAGAAAGGGCTGCCGATCGCCCAGATCGCCCGCCATTACCAGGCAGATGGCGTGAAATGGGTGGCGGTCGGCGACAGCAATTATGGCGAAGGCTCGAGCCGCGAGCACGCCGCCTTGTCGCCGCGCCTCCTCGGCGGCGCCGCGGTCATCGTGCGCAGCTTCGCCCGCATCCACGAATCGAACCTGAAGAAGCAGGGCCTCCTGGCGCTGACCTTTCAGGACCCGGCGGATTACGACCAGATCCGCGCCGACGACCGCATCAGCCTCGTCGGGCTCAAGGACATGGCGCCGGGCAAGCCGGTCGAATGCCGCATCAGGCACGCGGATGGGACGAGCGAGACGATCCGGCTCAACCACACCTTCAGCGCCTCGCAGCTCGAATGGTTCCGCAAGGGCTCGGCGCTGAATTTGTTCCACAGTTGAGGGGCTGGACCTGCCGGCTCTCGCGGCCTGCGAAGCAGGGCCCGCCGAAGTGTCTTGTCCTCCCGGCCACAGCCGGGACCCACTACCGCCGTGGATACCGGCCTTCGCCGGTATAACGAGGCAGGCTCGAGGTTTCGCGAGCCGCATTCTGCCATCGCCCGCCCTCGATGGGGACGGATCGGCGTAACCGCGCATATCTATAGCGGTTAGGGATCGGGAACCGGTCGAAATGCGTTCAAAAGAGGCGGGATTTGCCGCTTCCGCGGGAAACCGGCGCGGCACGGAACCGGCCCGTCTCAATCAAGGAGCGCTGTGGTAATGGAAATCCTCTCCAAGTTCGGCCGGCCGCTCGGCGCCGCCGCGGGCATGATCCTGTCCGGAGCGGTGCTCGCGGGCTGCGTCGCCGCCGAGGCCGGCTATCCCCCGCCGGGCGGCCCGGGCACGCCGCCCGAATACGCGCAGAATATGGGTCCGCAAGGGGGCGGCTACTACAACCCGCCTGGGGGCGGCTACGGCGCGCCCGCCGGCGAGGGCTACGGCCCGCCGCCGGGCGGCGGCTACGGCGCGCCCGCCGGCGAAGGCTACGGCCCGCCGCCGGGCGGCGGCGGCTATGGCGGCCCCGGCGCAGAAGGCTAC
>DATLKN010000015.1:0-47854 GCA_035538335.1 Allostellaceae bacterium | reverse complement strand
GCGATGAACAGGATGTGGTCGGTCTTGACCGCGCCGTGCTTGGTCGCGACGGTCGTCCCTTCGATCAGCGGCAAGAGGTCGCGCTGCACCCCCTCGCGGCTGACATCGGGGCCGCCGACACGCTCGCCGCGGCCGCAGATCTTGTCGATCTCGTCGATGAAGACGATGCCGTTCTGCTCGACCGCCTGCGTCGCCTCGCGCAGGATTCTTTCCTGGTCGAGCAGCTTGTCGCTCTCTTCGGCCATCAGCACGCGGTAACTGTCGGCGACGGTCATCCGCTTCGGCTTGGTGCGCGTGCCGAAGGTCTTGCCGAAGATGTCGCCGAGATTGACCATGCCCATCTGCGCCCCCGGCAGGCCGGGGATCTCGAAAGTCGGCAGGCTCGACGCGGCGCTTTCCTCGACGGCGATCTCGATCTCGCGGTCGTCGAGTTCGCCTTCGCGCAGGCGCTTGCGAAACTTCTGCCGCGTGTCGGCGCTGGCGCCGGTGCCGACGAGGGCGTCGAGCACCCGCTCCTCGGCCGCCATTTCGGCCTTCGGCTCGACTTCTTTCCGCAGGCGCTGGCGGGTCATCCCGATCGCGATCTCGACGAGGTCGCGCACGATCTGCTCGACGTCGCGCCCGACATAGCCGACCTCGGTGAACTTAGTCGCCTCGACCTTGACGAAAGGCGCTTGCGCGAGGCGCGCCAGCCGCCGCGCGATCTCGGTCTTGCCGCAGCCCGTCGGGCCGATCATCAGGATGTTCTTCGGCAGCACCTCCTCGCGCAATTCGGGATCGAGCTGCTGGCGCCGCCAGCGGTTGCGCAAGGCGATGGCGACGGCGCGCTTCGCCTCGTGCTGGCCGACGATGAAGCGGTCGAGCTCGGAGACGATCTCGCGCGGGCTGAAGGCGGTCATCGACTCAAATTGTCATTGCGAGCGCAGCGAAGCAATCTCGCGCCGTAGACACAACGCGGCCCGGGATTGCGCGTCGCGCTGCGCGCTCCTCGCAATGACAAAAGTCGATCGGTCATCGCGGTCACCGTTCGAGCTTTTCGATCAGGATCTTGTCGTTGGTATAGACGCAGATCTGGGCGGCGATCGCCATGGCGCGGCGCGCCACTTCCTCGGCGTCGAGGCCGTCGAGGCCGACGAGCGCACGCGCCGCGGCAAGCGCGTAGGGGCCGCCCGAGCCGATGCCGATGATCCCGTCCTCCGGCTCGAGCACGTCGCCGTTGCCGGAGAGGATCAGCGAAACCTGCCGGTCGGCGACCGCCATCATCGCCTCGAGCCGGCGCAGATAGCGGTCGGTGCGCCAGTCTTTCGCCAACTCGACGCAGGCCCGCGCCAATTGCCCGGCATGCTGTTCGAGCTTGCCTTCGAGCCGCTCGAAGAGGGTGATTGCGTCGGCCGTCGCCCCGGCGAAGCCGGCGATGACGGAACCGCCGGCGAGCCGGCGCAACTTGCGGGCGTTCGATTTGAGCACGGTCTGGCCGAGCGAAACCTGCCCGTCGCCGGCAACGACGACCACTCCGTCCTTGCGCAAAGAGAGGATCGTCGTGCCGTGCCAGCGCGTCTCGGACAATGCTCGCCTACGCCTCGTTGGGGATGAGCGCCGGGGACAGTGCCCCGTAACCCGATGCGAAGCCTTGATGTAAGACGAGGCGCGGCCGGATCAAGCGAGGCCCGCCCCCGGCAGTATGGCAACACGGCCCCGAAATTGCTAAGAAGGACGCGGCAGCATCGCCATTCGAGGAGCCTCCCCGTGCGGGTCGCGACGGTCGAGCGCAACACCAAGGAGACGCGGATCAAGGGCCGGGTCGATCTCGACGGCACCGGCGCGGCCGAAATTTCGACCGGCATCGGCTTTCTCGACCACATGCTGGAACAGCTCGCCAAGCACAGCCTGATCGACATCTCGCTGAAGGCGAAAGGCGATCTGCACATCGATTTCCACCACACGACCGAGGACACCGGCTATGTCGTCGGCGAGGCGGTGTCGAAGGCGTTGGGCGACCGCGCCGGCATCGCGCGCTACGGCGCGGCGCTGATCCCCTTCGACGAGACCCTGACGCGGGTCGCGCTCGACGCCTCGAACCGCCCCTATCTGGTGTGGAAGGTGACGCTCAGCCGGCCGAAGCTCGGCGAGATGGACACCGAGCTGTTCAAGGAGTGGTTCCAGGCCTTCGCGCTGTCGGCCGGCGTCACGCTGCATGTCGAGAACCTCTACGGCGACAACACGCACCACATCGTCGAATCCTGCTTCAAGGGGCTGGCGCACGCGTTGCGCGAGGCGGTCGCGATCGACCCGCGCCGCGGCGGCGCCGTGCCGTCGACCAAGGGAACCCTCGGCGGCAGCCTCAAATGATCGTCGCGGTCGTCGATTACGGCTCCGGCAATTTGCGCTCGGCGGCGAAGGCGTTGGCGCGGGCGGGCGATGAGATCGGCGTTGCGGCCGATGTCCGGGTGACGAGCGTGCCGGAAGAGGTGGCGCGCGCCGACCGCGTCGTCTTGCCGGGGGTCGGCGCGTTTGCCGATTGCCGGCGCGGCGTCGCCGCCGTCGCCGGGCTCGAGGAGGCGCTCGGCGAGGCTGTCATGCTGAAGGCGCGCCCGTTTCTCGGCATTTGCGTCGGCATGCAGCTCTTGGCCGAGCGCGGCCGCGAGTTCGAGACCGTCGAGGGGCTCGGCTGGATCGGCGGCGAGGTCGTGCGGCTCGAGCCCGAGGACCGGGCGCTGAAGATCCCGCATATGGGCTGGAACGAACTGGTCCTGCGGCGCCCGCACCCGCTTCTCGCCGGCATCGCCGAGGGCGCCCACGCCTATTTCGTGCACAGCTACGAATTCCGGCCGGCCGATCCGGCAGACCTCGTCGCCGTCACCGATTACGGCGGCCCGATCACCGCGATGCTGGCGCGCGGCAACCTCGCCGGGACGCAATTCCATCCCGAGAAGAGCCAGGCGGCGGGGCTCGCGCTGCTGGCAAATTTTCTGCGGTGGCGGCCATGAGCGGCGCGGCGCTCGGCGGTGCCTTCGTCGCGGTCGCGCGCCTCACGCAATTCTCCGGCCCCGATCTCGACGATCTGTGCGAGGCGACCGAAGCGGCAATCACCGAAGGCGGCGGCTTCGGGTGGCTGAAGCCGCCGCCGCGCCAGGTGCTCGAAAACTATTGGAAGGGCGTGCTGCTGGTGCCCGAGCGCCGGCTCGTCGTCGGCCGTCTCGACGGCGTCGTCGCCGGTTCGGCGCAGTTGTCGCGCGCGCCGCGCAACAACGAGGCGCAGGCCTTCGCCGGCACCTTGACGAGCGCCTTTGTCGCGCCCTGGGCGCGCGGCCACGGGCTCGGGCAGGGCATCGTGCTCGAATGCGAGCGGCTGGCGCGCGAAATGGGGCTCGGCGTGCTCAACCTCGATTTGCGCGCGACGCAGGAAGCGGCGATCCGGCTCTATGAGCGGCTCGGCTATCGGCGTTGGGGCACGCACCCCGTCTATGCCCGCGTCGACGGCACGATCGTGCCGGGGCACTACTACTACAAGCCGTTGCAAGACGATCCGGCGGAACCGTGATCCTCTACCCGGCGATCGATCTGAAGGAAGGCGCCTGCGTGCGGCTCGTCAAGGGCGAGATGGCGAGCGCCACCGTCTTCAACACCGATCCCGCGAGCCAAGCGCGCGCCTTCGCCGCGGCCGGGTTTGAGTGGCTGCACGTCGTCGATCTCGACGGCGCCTTCGCCGGCCGCTCGGTCAACGGCGCGGCGGTGGCGGCGCTCCGCCGGACGGTGCCCGATCTGAGAGTCCAACTCGGCGGAGGAATCCGCGATCGCGCGGCTATCGATTATTGGCTGGCGCTCGGCATCGCGCGTGTCGTGCTCGGCACGATGGCGGTGCGCGATCCCGATCTCGTCTGCCGCGCCGCCGCCGATCATCCGGGGCGGATCGCGGTCGCGATCGATGTGCGCGACGGCCGCGCCGCGGTCGAAGGCTGGGCCGCGACGAGCGGCCTGGATGCGGCGGCGCTGGCGCGCCGCTTTCGCGAGAGCGGGGTGGCGGCGATCGTCTACACCGATATCGCAAGCGATGGTGCGCTGACCGGCGTCAACGCCCCGAAAATCCGCGATTTCGCGCGCGAGGCGCAGCTGCCGGTCATCGCCTCGGGCGGCGTTGCCTCGCTCGGCGACATCGCCAACCTCAAGCATTACGAGGCGGACGGCATCGCCGGCGTCATCATCGGCCGGGCGCTCTATGACGGCCGCATCGACCCGGCCGCCGCGCTGCGGCTGACGGCGGAGGCGCCCCGATGCTGAAGATGCGCGTCATCCCGTGCCTCGACGTCAAGGACGGCCGCGTCGTCAAGGGCGTCAACTTCGTCGATCTTGTCGATGCCGGCGACCCGGTCGAAGAGGCGCGCTTCTACGACCGCGAGGGCGCCGACGAATTGTGCTTTCTCGACATCACGGCGAGCCATGAGGGGCGCGAGACGCTGTATGACGTGGTGCGCCGCACGGCCGAGGAATGCTTCATGCCGCTGACCGTCGGCGGCGGCGTCCGCACGGTCGAGGACATCCGCCGGCTGTTGCTTTCCGGCGCCGACAAGGTGTCGATCAACACCGCTGCCGTCGCCCGGCCGCAATTCGTCCAGGAGGCCGCCGAAAAATTCGGCAGCCAGTGCATCGTTGCGGCGATCGATGCGAAAGCGGCCGCGCCGGGCGGTTGGGAGGTGTTCACGCATGGCGGGCGCCGGCCGACCGGCATCGATGCCGTCGAATGGGCGGCCCGGCTCGCCGATTACGGCGCCGGCGAGATCCTGCTGACTTCGATGGACCGCGACGGCACGAAGCTCGGTTTCGACATCGCCCTCACCCGCGCCGTCGCCGATGCGGTGCGGGTGCCGGTCATCGCCTCGGGCGGAGCCGGCACGCTCGACCATCTTGTCGAGGGCATCCGCGACGGGCACGCGACGGCAGTCCTCGCGGCCTCGATCTTTCACTTCGGCACATACCGCATCGCAGAAGCGAAGGCGCGGCTCGCCGAATGCGGCGTCGCGGTCAGGCGCTGAGGATGACGCAAGACCTCGGGCCCGTCCTCGGCCGGCTGTGGCAGGTTATCCAGTCGCGCCGCGGCGCCGATCCGGCGTCCTCCTATACCGCGCGCCTCTTCGCGCGCGGCTCGGCGAAGATTGCGCAGAAGCTCGGCGAGGAGGCGGTGGAGGCGGTCATCGAGGGGGCGAAGGGCGACGCTGCCGCGCTGGTCGCGGAAAGCGCCGACCTGCTTTATCACCTGCTCGTGCTGTGGGCGGCGCTCGGGATCTCGCCCGCCGATGTCGCGGCCGAACTCGCGCGCCGCGAAGGCATTTCCGGCATCGCGGAAAAATCGCGACGCAAACCTTGACGGACAGAACGATGGCCTATGACCGCGACAACGTCTTCGCCCGCATCCTGCGCGGCGAATTGCCGTGCAACAAGGTGTACGAGGACGCGCACGTCCTCGCCTTCCGCGACATCAATCCGCAGGCGCCGACGCACATCCTCGTCATTCCGAAGGGCGAATACACCTCGCTCGACGATTTCTCGCAGAAGGCCTCAGCCGATGAGATGGCGGCGCTGGTGCGCGCGCTCGGGCACCTCGCGCGCACCGAGGGCGTCGCCGAGGCCGGCTGGCGGGTCATCGCCAATAACGGGCCGGCCGGCCGCCAGGAGGTGCAGCATCTGCATCTGCACATCCTCGGCGGCTGCGACCTCGGCCCGATGCTGCGCCGGCCTCAGGGCTGATCGGGCACCAGCGGCGGCGCGCCGCCCACCTCATCCCAGATCTTGATCTTGTGCGTCGGCTCGCGCAGGAAGCCGAGGCTGACGACGACACCGACCGCCGATATGAACATCGGGTAGAAGAGGCCGCCGAGCGCGATGCCGGTCACATCCCTGATTGCGGTGCCGATGAACGGCACGCCGCCGCCAAACCAGCCATTGCCGATGTGATAGGGCATCGACATCGAGCTGTAGCGGATGCGGGCCGGGAACAGCTCGACAAGGAAGGCGGCGATCGGGCCGTACACCATCGTCACCAGGATCACCAGGTAGAGGACGAGCAGCCCGAGCACGAAGGGGTTGTCCTTGAACATCGCGAAGCCGCTGAAGACCGGCCAATAGGTGATAACGGCGAGCGCGAAACCCGCAGTCATGATGTAGCGGCGCCCGACCATGTCCGACAGCCAGCCGAAGAACAGGAAGCCCGCCGAGCCGATCGTCAGCGTGATCATGAAGATCACATAGACCGTCACGTAATTCAGCTTCAGCACCGTCGTCATGTAAATGAGTGCGTAGAACTGGCCGGTGTACCACACGACGCCCTCGGGCGCGGTGGCGCCGAACAAGGCGAAAGCCATCAGGCCCCAGTTGCGGCCACTGCTATAGGCTTCCTTGACCGGGTTGGCGGACGACTTGCCCTGCTCCTTCAACCGCGCATAAAGCGGCGACTCCGCCAGTTTCAGGCGGATATAGCCGGACAGCAGCACCAGGATCGCCGAGAGCCAGAACGGGATGCGCCAGCCCCAGTCGTTGAAGGCTTGCGTGCTCATCGATTGGCGCAGGATCAGCACGACCAGCAAGGCAAGGACGATCCCGAGCGTGGCGGTGGTCTGGATCCAGCTGGTGTAGAGGCCGCGCCTGTTTTCCGGCGCATGCTCGGCGATGTAGGTCGCCGCGCCGCCGTATTCGCCGCCGAGCGCCAACCCTTGCAGCGCCCGCATCAGCAGGATCATGGCCGGCGCCAGGAGGCCCCAAGTCGCATAGCTGGGCACGCAGCCGACCAGAAACGTCGCCGCCCCCATCAAGCCCAGGGTCAGCATGAAGGTGAATTTGCGGCCGATCAGGTCGCCCAAATGCCCGAAGAACAAGGCGCCGAACGGCCGCAGGATGAAGCCGAACCAGAACACCGCCAGGCTCGCCAGCAGCGCCAGGCTCTCGTTGCCTTTCGGGAAGAAATGCCCGGCAAAGAATACGGCGAGGACGCCGTAGATATAAAAGTCGTACCACTCGATCAGCGTGCCGACCGAGGACGCGGCAATGATGAAGGGCAGGTTTGGGCGTTCGACCGCAGCGCCCGGCATAGTAGGGGCGGAGACCGACATCGACATTTCCTCCCGCGTTGTCGAGCGCGCAGGTATTGCCGCTCGGTTGCGGCAATTTAGCGCATTAACGCGAAAAGAGGAAAATGCCGCGAAAGCGTGGCGCAGCGCCGTGTCCGCGCCGGCCGGAAAGCCGCGAATCGGCGCGGCGGCGAAGGTCAGCGCCGCAGCGCGGCGGTCAGGCGCTCCGGGATCGGCTCATCGAGAACGTGGTCGAAGAGCGCGTGCAACAGTTCCTCGCCATGCGTTCTTCCGTCGAGGAAGGCGCGGACCCGCTTTTCGAGGCTCGAATGCGGCGGCCGCGGCTCGAGGGCGGGATTCCAGGCTGTGGCGTAGCTTGCAGGTCTCATTTCGTCGCGCTCGATGTCGTGTCTAGAGGCGGATGTCGTTTTTTCTACAAACCGGTGTCCCGTCGATGTCGAAAGGCCAACAGTTTGTAACAGCGATTTGATCCCCGGCGTCCTCGCAATGCTGCCATGCATCCCTCGCATGGGACTCGTACTCGCGGATTTCGAGGCAAAGCGCCGGCCGTGCTCGCTTTTCGCCCGCGCACGAGGCGAAGAGTGACGCCGTCGGTTCATGCGCCAGTTTTACGAACTGTTACCCGGAGGCCTCCGGCAATGCCGGCAGCGGCCGGTAGGAGAGCGCCTCGGCGATGTGCGCCCGGCCGACGGCGGCGACGCCCTCGAGGTCGGCGAGGGTGCGCGCGACGCGCAAGACCCGGTGATAGCCGCGCGCCGAGAGCCGCAGCCGTTCGGCCGCCCGCACGAGAAGCGCCCGGCCGGCGGCGTCCGGGGTCGCAATCTCGTCGAGCAGCGCCCCGTCGGCCTGCGCATTGGTGCGGATGCCGGCCGCCGCCGGCAGCCGCGAATAGCGCGCGCTCTGGCGGGCGCGGGCGGCGGCGACGCGGGCAGCGATCGCGGCGCTGTCTTCGGCGGGCGGCGGCAAGGCGAGATCGGCGGGCGAAACCGACGGCACCTCGATCTGCAAGTCGATGCGGTCGAGCAGCGGGCCCGAGAGGCGCGACTGGTACTCCTCGGCGCAGCGCGGCGCGCGGCCGCAGGCCATCTCGGAGAGTCGCCCGCAGCGGCACGGGTTCATCGCCGCGATGAGCTGGAAGCGCGCCGGGTAGGTGACATGGCGGTTGGCGCGCGCGACGCTGACCCGGCCGGTCTCGAGCGGCTGGCGCAACGCCTCGAGGGCGCCGCGATTGAATTCCGGCAGCTCGTCGAGGAACAGCACCCCCTGATGCGCCAGCGAGATCTCGCCGGGCCGCGCCCGCGCGCCGCCGCCGACGAGCGCCGGCAGCGAGGCCGAGTGGTGCGGGTCCCGGAACGGGCGTTCGCGCGAGAGGCGGCCGTCGCGCAAGCCGCCGGCGACCGACTGGATCATGCCGAGCTCGAGCGCTTCGGCCGGCTCGAGCGGCGGCAGGATGCCCGGCAGCCGCGCCGCCAGCATCGACTTGCCCGACCCGGGCGGGCCGACCATCAGGAGATTGTGGCCGCCGGCGGCGGCGATCTCGAGCGCCCGCTTGGCGCTTTCCTGGCCCTTCACGTCCTTGAGGTCGAGCGGCTGGGCGCCGGACCGCGCGAGCAGCGGCTCGGGCGGCGGCAACAGCTGCGTCCCCTTGAAGTGGTTGACGATCGCGAGGAGGCTCGGCGCCGCGACGATTTCGACCTCGCCCGCCCAGGCAGCCTCGCCGCCGCAGGCGGCGGGGCAGATGACGGCGCTGCCCCGCCCGGCGGCCGACAGCGCCGCCAGCAGCACGCCGGCGACGCTCGTCAGCGAGCCGTCGAGCGCCACCTCGCCCAGTGCCGTATAGCCTTGCAGTTCGTCGGCCGGCAGCACCTCCATCGCGGCCAACAGCGCGAGCGCGATCGGCAGGTCGAAATGGCTGCCTTCCTTCGCCACGTCGGCCGGCGCGAGGTTGACGGTGATGCGCCGCGGCGGCAGCGCAAGCCCGAGCGAGGCGAGCGCGGCGCGCACCCGCTCGCGGGATTCGGCGACCGCCTTGTCGGGCAGCCCGACGAGCGCGAAGGCCGGCAGCCCCGAGGCGATCGTCGCCTGGACCTCGACCTCGACGACCTCGACGCCGTGGAATGCGACGGTGCGGACGCGCGCGACCATCCCCGATGCCACCCCCAATGTGCCGCCGCGAGTGTAGGAGGCCGCCGCCGCCGGCGCCAGCGCCTCGCTCGCCCGGCTGCGGCGCCAATTTCGCGGCCTCGTTGCGGGCGAGTTGCCCGAGCGATCGAAAACCCGCGCCTGGAACCTGTGTGGACGGCGATCAATCGCCTCGCGGTCGTCGGTCGCGGCCCGCCATCGCAGACCAGTGCTTATGGCTTGGGGGCCGCCGCGTTGCGTGCCGCCCGCCGCGCCGCTAATCTCGGGGCCTTCCGGGAGGGGTGGCCGAGCGGTTGAAGGCGCACGCCTGGAAAGTGTGTAGACGGTGATGAATCGTCTCGCGGGTTCGAATCCCGCCCCCTCCGCCAATTTTCACTATTATACGCGGTATATCAAACAGATGGGAATCTGGATAGATGACAACCCACACGGTGACCCACAAAACTCTCGCCAATTGCTCCCAGTGAGAGAGAGCAAATCGACTCACAAATCCGAGACCGTTAGAAAGAGGAAGCCCACCCGCTAGCCTGGGTAAAGCGGTGCGAGATCAGCAGATCGAAGCCTTAAATCCGGCCTAAGGGCTGGCAGTCGTAATCTGTAAGTCGGGCGAAAGGCGCGCCTTCAGATCGGACCGAGCGCGCGAGGCATCCTCGTAAAGCGATGTCCGTTAGGCCGTTCACATAGTCGTTGCGAAAGCGAGGCGCTTACCCTCTGAAACACAGTCGATTCCGCCAAACACAGCCGATCCCACGATTCGGTAAAGTGAAGTCGTAGGAGACTCGACAGTATAGCGGGGCCGATATGATTATCGATTTTGGCAATCGGATTTACAAAGAATTTAAGAGGATATGTGAGCACCTCATATCTATAATAAATAAAATCAATCTGCCTAACTTAATCATCTATAGCTTCAACTTCGATCTCTTCCGAGAGATTGACGTTGCTACCCTCGCCTAATGAATTCGCCATCAAATCACACAAAAAGAAAAAAGATTAAACCAATTTATCATGGATTTGACCCATCGCGTTATCGATCAAAGCTCGAAAAGGCAGTAGCAAAATACGGATTACCTACGGCGGCAAGCTGGATTTAGCCCTTAAGTGAGAGTGTTTTAGAAAACCTCGGTTATATGCAGCCCGACGCTGCGATACTGTGGCGTAATTATCTTGTTTATGCTTGCTCTGGGCGACTGTCTAAGGTTGTTGATTTTCGTACCTTAACCATTTTGGACACGAATTGGCATTTTGGCGAAAGGAATTGGCAATTTAATCTTAATAAAGTTAAACACAAAACGCGCAAATCGTTAAAGGGTTTAAACTATATCGTGATTGTAGACTTTGATATTTACCGCAATTACCATTATAAAATACCTGTTTCTGGCCCGCTTTTCCGAGAGCGTGATTTTGGGCGGTTAATTGCACCCCATATCCATGGAATAATCTGGGGACCGCGCCTATCATTGGAACGGCGAGCGAAATTCGCTGGCGGTCTTTTCGGCGCGCCAGCAGTAAAAGAAGTGAAAATCTACCATTTTGGCGGAGCGAGTCTCTATATGGTTAAACCTCCATATAGAGGAAAGAGCATCGTTACCGGACGCAACAATAAGTATGGCCGTCGTCCGTGGAACGACATGTACCTCACCTCGCATCATCTTCTGCTGACACATCTTGGCGGCTATAGCTACCCGGATCTGACTTTTGCCGGCGGCGACGGCTGCGCTGTCCTCAAGGAGGCGAAGCGGCTATGGAAAAAAGATATCAGGGCAACGGAGCGCAAGCGCCAGACGATGCGACCACAGGGCATATTCATAGACGGTATCGAATGGATCGGCGATCCGAATTATTGCCGCTCTGAAAGAAAATGAAAAGCGCGGCATCTGAGAATTATTACCAATCTCGGACATAAATGCTAACTCATTGTAGTGAATAGGCGACCTAATGCAAGATAAAAGTCGAATTGAAATGCCATGCATAAGAGAAAATAACGACTTATGTATTCCCAGAATATCGGCTGTTTTTCGCGAAGACGAGGTTTTACGATCGCTCTAATTGTCAAATATCATCAATCATGAATCTTAATGGATGGCCCACCTATATTACAAAGCACCTATAATAGAGGTAGAGAATGAGATGTTATTAAAGTGGTGAATGTTATTTCTTTTTCCCTATAAATATTTTTCAGCAATAACAATTTCAGAAAATACTCAAGAATATACTATGCCAGGAAGCACCCAATTCGAGCGTTTGACATCCACCTGAGGTCCGTCTGGAAAAATGAGGCTCAACAACTGCGGTCGTCGAGGCGTCTACGGCCACCGTTCTTGCCATCAACCTGGCTCTTCCCGAGGTCTCGCAAGCAACGGGTAGGGTAGTCCCCTCATAAACCATTTCGAGCGAATTACGACGGCGATTTGAAATTTTTGCCGTATTAATTCAGTTAAACGGAGAAATCTCGTCTCCCTATCACCGCATCTTGAAAAGCAAACCTCAGGAAAACAGGAAAATTAATCTTACCCGGAAAATAATTGAAGACTTAATTCCCAATTTCCGGTCCAAAATTTCTTAACTGGGGCTCAATTTGGCCGATATGCAAATTCCAAGACAACTTTAACCCTATTCGGATTCGGTAAAGTGATTCGAGAATGGTGACATCATGGAGGAGCATCATGAGACGCGGCGACCTGCCGCCCTTATTGACAATTCCTTCGCAAAAATAGCGACGGACGGATTGCTCAGTCTTTCAGCTCTTGACCTTCGGAGATCATATAGCAGAGCGAATAGCTCTACCACCCGGAGGAGCGATCAGGTACGTCTTCTTGTACCGACACCGATCCCGACTGTAGAATAATGCGGCTGAGTACGCGTGGGCTCGCCGGCTCCCTTTCTGTGGATAAACTGCTATGCCGATCCCCAGATTTGACGAGATTAAAGCACCCGCCCTACAGTTCTTCTTCGCAGACAATAAACCGCATAAAATTCTAGAAGTCTACGATGTCCTCGGCAAACGTTTTAATTTAACAGAGGATGATCTTAGCGAGGTACTACCGAGCGGTAAGCAGCGCCGTTGGCACAATCGCGTGAACTGGGCTTGCTATGACTTATTTCGCGCCGGTTTACTCGACCGACTTAATCGAGGCGTATACCTCATCACCGAAGCAGGAAGGAAGGTAGCTGACGAAAATCCACCGATGATTGATCGCGATTTTCTAATGAAGTTTCCCGAATTTGAGAAATTTCAACAGGCTACAGGAATAAAAAAAGCTCAAAAGCACGACGGTCATGAAGAAACCGCAGAAGCCTCAGGCAAGACTCCCGAAGAGCTGATAAGCGCGGCCTTTGAGCAGCTCCAGGCAATATTGCGGAAAGACCTGTTAGATTCCGTAGCCAAAATGGACTGGCTTTTCTTTGAGAAACTTGTAATAGATTTGCTCGTAAAAATGGGTTATGGCGGTTCAAGGGAAGAAGCTGCACACGTTACGAAAGCGTCAGGTGATGAAGGCATTGATGGTATAATCAATCAAGATCGCCTTGGTTTGGATGTTATTTACGTCCAAGCGAAACGCTGGCAAGCAGATGTTGGCCGAAAAGAAATACAAAGTTTTGTCGGCGCATTAGCAGGCAAAAAAGCTCAGAAGGGCGTTTTTATAACTACGAGCGGTTTTAGAAAAAGCGCTCAGGAATATGCCAAAGACGTGCACCAGAAAGTGATATTGGTTGATGGCGAGCGATTAGCCGATTTAATGATCGAACATGATGTCGGAGTTTCAATATCTCACTCGTATTATATCAAGAAAATCGACAGTGATTATTTTGACCAAGAGTGACTATTTCCACAGGTACTCCGATGATCAACATCGACGAACTTTTGCGTATAAGTTTGCGAACTGGTTGTACCCTATCGGTGATTTTTCATATGGAAAATCATCACCACTCCGGATTGCGAATCAAGAGACCTTCCGGCTTGCTTTTTTTCGTTTTGGTAATTCGTCGGCCAGATAGCGCCGGATTGTCTGCTCGTTCTCCGCATTCGACCCTAACGGAGCATAATTCCCAGCTTCGTCCAGTTCGAAAAGAATCGAAAACAGCTTGGCCCCGCGATGCAATTTGATACCCGCTACCGGCTGAATGGCCGTAGCCTTCTGGCGTCGCTTTGCGAGCAATTCATGCAAAATCTTGACAGCTTTCGATTCTCGCTTCACCCCCGCTTTCCGCCGAGCTGCTGCCTCAAGCGATGAACAGCGAGCCACGCCACCTTGTTCTTCAATCCAGGCCATTAAATTCTCGGACCTTATGCCATTCTCCGCTGCATATTTCACCGCCGCCGCATTTCGACTGATGTTGGCCGGCTTCTTCTCGTGACCGGCAAATATGAGTTTGGCTAGAGGAACGAACCGATTCTTGATCCGCCGGTCGTCGGCGCGAATTTCCCTCTCCTTATATGCCTCGGTCAAGCTTTCGCGCGCGCCAGGATCGTTTTCCAGCAATTCAGAAATTTCGAGCATAATTTGGAGCGCGTCATACAGATGGATTTTGGATTTACCTTGCGCATCAGCGGCTTGGCTCGCGGCGTCCTGCGCGGAACCGACAAGCTCTCTTACCGAGATGTTGCGCCGCACAGCCGGGTCAGTCGAACCCGCTTCCGTAGTCAAATTCGCATCTGAATCTTGCATAGCGGCATTCCCCTCTCGATGCGGATTATCGCTTATATTAAACTAAAACGCAATTTTATTCAGCCTGAAAAATCAGAATCCCAGGCACCATTTTTCACATGAAAAAAGGGGCACGCGCATCGCGTTTCCAAGAGGCCGACGGGCGTCTTGCCCGGACCCGGCTCCGCCTTTCTCGACGCTCAGCGTGGGATTTGCCGATCAAAAGCCGATAATCGATAACATTTATGGGTAGGCGAAATCTTTGACCATAAAAGCCCCAAACCTACGATCCCGATTCGATATTCAGACGCGCAACGCGCCTAAGTGCCAAATCCAAAAAATAGATCCGGTCGAATCGTGAAGTATAGACGTGAGATAGGCTTGCCTCGTCGGGATGAATTGTTCCAGATGACTGGAAGGAGTCGGCGACAACAAGCAGCCAGCATTCATCACATTTGCTGAAACACGAAACGCATACTTTATTTTTCTTGGTAATCGCATGCTGAAATAAGTCGATTGCGTCGTCTTCGATCTTGTTCATTTCTAACCAGCGCCAATTATGGCGATCAGGCGGGCGAACCCTGTTGATCAGGATGAGGTCTACCTGTCGGGGCTGGCCGGGTCGCCAATCGCATCGGACAGAGCCACCCTGCGGCGGCATATGCACGCCGACGAATTCGGCGATGCCCTTGGCGACATGGTGTTTTTGTGCGTTGGTGAGTGAACGTCGCTTCGTACCCACAGTGCGCCGCAAATACGGCGTGTTAAAAAACAGTGAGACATAAGCCGGCGGTAATCCCAATGACTCGGCATGACCTTTCGCCCCGTTGGTGATGAAGTCCTTGGTCGTCTCATCGGCTTGCTCGGATATCTCGTCCGCGCCGGTTTTTTTGAAAACCTGCGTGTGTTCAATACCGATCTTCCTTCCAGTCGGCGTTATGACGAGGAAATCCGGCGTTTCACCTTCTATTAACTCTCCTGCCGGAAAATCTCCACGCAAATGGCGAAAGCTGTGAAGGTGCTGGCGTTCGATTTGCTTCTGGCCGTTCGACACCACGCTCGCAATAATTCCCATATCTGAGTTTCCTCAACTTGAGGCAATAATTGATAATGTGTGATGCTCCACCAAGGTATAATCAACGGCTATCCAGCGACAGCATGGACAAGAATACAGAAGAAGATAACGTGACTCTACGCAATCTTTTGGAAAGGATTGGTCTGGCACAGTGTTAGCCCGGCGCCACTGATGAGCAAGGAACCTTGATCATGCTGCTCAAACACCCGTCTCATGCCATTAGATTGCTCGCACTTTCAACTTTTCTGCTCCTAATCGGCGGGATATTGACCGGAGTATTCTTCAGCGCCGGCAATTATGCCAAAGCCAGTAACTCCGATTTTCCCAGGTGTAGCGATGATCAGGTTGTGCAAACGATCATGGATCTTCAGAATAAAGTTTTGGCCCCGATGAATTCAGTCTTTAAGATGTTAAGCAATCCCGCGGGAAAAAACTATTATGCCAACCTGCCGTCTCACATAGATTTCACAATCAACAATATCAGCGAGGTACGGCTGACCGATGGGGCGCGAACCTGTACCGCGAATCTTGCTCTTGGAAAAACGGCGAGGAACGCGCTCAAGCTACCGGAGCAAAATGCCGGCGGCAAGCATTGGGCGGCGGTCGATGCCGGACAGTACATGCCCACTTCAACTTCAATTACGTATAAAATAATCCGAACCGAAGCGCATGGGCAAAATATCGGATACGCTGTGCAACTACTCGACAACTGATCAATCCGCCGAAGGCATTATAGAGCGGCTGGATATGGGCAAATCACCGGATATGCTGTGCGATTATTCGAAGAAAATAGGTAATAAAGCAGTCCATATTCGCAAATTGCTTGCTTTGATGCTCGTGGTCTTTTTGTTCGCTACCGTGCAATTATACACGAAAGGGCTATCGAAGGCTTAAGCGCGAATGCTTCACCGTGACACCTCGGGCAATTCTATGAAAATTGCCATACGATCTTGGCTATACGGAGGGCTGTTTCTGCTCTGGTTCGGAGCGGGCGTTTGGCTGAACAATGCGGGTTGGCCGGGTTGGGGTGTAATGATCTTTGAGATGATCGTTACCGGGATTGGACTTTATTCGATCCTCAATAAGGAGTTTGGCCGGTTGGGGCGGATTTACGCGACGCTTTTCCTGCTATTCCTATTTTTTGGCCCCTACATTTCCTATCACTTATGGCCTCGTGCTTGTGGTTATTCGCCAGGATGTGGGTATTGGGGCAGCCATCTTAGCCCAAAGATTTCAACTCCTGTGTCATCGCTTATCAAATTGTCCGCATGAAAGGAAAATCTTTAGGAACCGGCTGGAGTTTGACCAAAACCGGCCCACTGGTCCATTAATGCACGACGTTTTTCGAACAAATCACCGCGCCTATAGGCCGCTTCAACCTTATTCTCGATTACGTGCGCGAGCGCCATTTCCACAACTTCGCGGGGGAAGTTGGTGGTTTCCGCCGCCCAATCGCTAAACGTCGATCTGAATCCGTGAACCGTCAAATCCGACCGTTCCATTCGCCGTAGCAGCGCCAGCATCGCCATATTAGATAACGGTTTACCCTTTTTGGCTCCGGGAAATACGAATTCGCCGGCATCGCCCGGTTCCAATTTCTCGAGAATTGAAATTGCTCGCCCGGATAACGGGACTCGATGCTCGCGGCGCGCTTTCATCCGCTCTGCGGGAATTGTCCATAATTGCTTTGCGAAATCGAATTCGCCCCAAAATGCTCCGATCACCTCACCCGTTCGGGCCGCAGTTAAAATGGCGAATTCCAAAGCCAGCGCCGATATGCCGTCCTGAGCTCGTAGGAGCCCGAGGAACGCGGGTAATTCGCTATAAGGCAAGGCAGGGTGGTGCCGGGTTTGTCGCACCTTGGCGCGCGCCGGAAGCAATTTATCAAGGTGCCCGCGCCAACGGGCCGGATTATCGCCTTTGCGATAACCGCGAACGGTCGCCCAATCGTGATGTAGATGGCTTGCGCCTTGGACGCATGCTCGCGCATTTCTCTGAGATAGCCGGCAGGCGCGTCGTCAAACAGGAATTCCGCATCGGCCGTGCCAAGTGCGAACGTCCGGAATGTCTCCGGCGAGACAACCCGGCTGCCGACCGCTTCGTTGAGGAATGTGCGCACCGCATCAAATACCGCGTAGCGTCTATCGTAGAGGTCGTGCTGCAACTTTACTCGCGCAATGACCATTTGCTGTACCGCAACCCATGCGCCGACAGCAGCAATTACGGGGACGGCAAGCGCCTGCAATGCCTGGACCCACAACGGAAGCATCGTTTCAGCGTCTCACTCACTGCAATTAATCACGGCGCCTTGAGGAACGAACAAACTGCCGGGCGCATGAAGCTCGGCAACGCTCGTTGTGTCAGACCTGTAATAGCCGCGCGCCGCCAGACAAGCGTTCCACGCGCTGCACGAAGGCAATACTTGGCTACTGGCGGCGCCGCCGTATTGATTCACAAAAGCGCCGGATACCCTCTGTTGTGTCTCTTGATAGCACTGATAGCGATCCTGCATGAACTGCGCTTCGGTTGCGTTCTTGGTGCTCAGATAGCGGATGTACGTCGTCGCACAGCCGCTAACAGAAGCGATCAACAAGGCGAAGCAAATCCACTTCGTCGCTGTGCGTTTCCGCATCGTGCTACCCCCCGAACGTGCCGGCGGCGATCATATCGTCGCTACCGGTTAAATAGAAGGGAGGTCAGGGGCTCGGTCCGCCCGATTCCGCGCTACAGCCGTGGCCGCCTTAGGTGACGGCCACGGCTACGCGTGTGTTTACGCCGCCTCGATCCCGGCAAGCCTGTCAACTATTTCCGCTGCGCTTTTGAAGGCGCCGCCAGCCTTGGCGAAGTCACCGGATTGCCCCGCTTCAAGGAACCAGCCGAATACACTACCCGCTTCCGTTGACAATGTGTCGGCTACGCGGATGCCTTCTGTGCCGGCCTTCACTGCTTCAATCTTCTTCGCAACTTCCGTGACGGTCACGATCGGCAGATCTATCTTCACGACGCCGCCGGGCGACGATGCAATGCCCAGTTCGCTCAGCTTGTCCCGCGCCGCGCGGAAATCGCTATGGAGAACCTTGTTCCGCAACTGGCGGCATAAGCGCAGGGTCCCCTTATCTTCATCGGACAGCGCTGCGCCGAAATGCTCGATCAAACCGGCTTCAATATCCTCCAGCACGATCTTGTGAGCGTGCTTCTGTAACGCGGGAATTTTCCCTGCGAGCAGGCGCATCTTCAATTCCACCGCGGCGCCTTCCGCAGCTGCGGCCTTAAAGGCCGGGAGGAACATCGCCTCGCTGATAGATTGCCCTGGCATGACCTGCTTTCCTTGAAGTTGGAGATGCCAAGCTATCGTCCGCGGCACAGAAAGGCTCTCCATCCGAAGTACAAATCGCCTATCCGGGCCGTTAGCCAACGCTCACGTCGGTCCCGAGATATTCGGTCAAGCGCTCGGGATGAGCGTCAAAGTCGGCATGATCGATGCCCGCGATCGTGAAGACCTCCATGGCGAACTTGCGGCACTGATGCCAACTTCCATCAAGGCTGCCGCGCAGCGCGGGAGAGCCGGACTGATTGAATATCAGGCGTAGAATGCCGCAGAAAAAGCGCAGAGACTCGTTCGGAGGAGCAACACGTTTGTGCGCTCTTAGCTCCTCCATCCGCTTCGCAGCAGCTTGGGCAAGCGCCTCTTGGGAACCGGGTTCTTCCCTCAGCACCGCCTTGGCGAGCGGCTGCAACATCTGATGGGTGGTGTAGTCGACGCCGCTACGTTCATCGGCGAGACGCTGCACGGCTTTCTCGCAAGCCCGTCCGGATTTGGTCAACTCGCCGAGGCCGGCAAGGGTGTTTGCGACAGTTGTGTCGTTTGAGCCGTCCTTCGTGGCTTGGTAGCATCCGATTGCATGGCTGATCGCGTCACAAAGCTCGGGCGGAAGGCCGTCCAGCATCAGGACACGGGCGAGGTCAGCATTCTCTCGATCACCGATCGGAAAACGTACCGGCACCGGCGGCGGCGATATCGGGGCGGGAGGGTATGGCCTCGGCATTGAAATTCCTTGAAACTTCTACCCGGGCCGATCATGCCACAGCTATAGGGTTATAGCGTAGACATAGTGCTCATCATCGTCGGTCGTGGCCCGCCATTTCAGAACGTCAGCCCTCCTCCTCCCGTTGGCATCCGGCTCGGTTGTCCACGATTTCAGCGTCGCGAGCGGCGCAATCAAGCGAGGCAATCCCGCTCAGCGACTTGTCTCAGCCAATAGCGCGTAGAGGCGCTGCGGCGTGATCGGCAGCTGCCGCACCCCGCCCGGCCGGCCGATGGCGTCGTCGACGGCGGCGGCGATCGCCGCGCCGACGGCGTTGATGCCGGCTTCGCCCGCGCCCTTCACGCCGAGCGGGTTGAGCGGCGAGGGCGCGTCCTCGAAGATCGCGACCTCGATCGCCGGGATCTCGGCGACGGTCGGCAGCAGATAATCGGCGAGGCTGACCGACAGCGGCTGGCCGCGCTCGTCGTAGGCGAATTCCTCGAAAAGCGCGGCGCCGATCCCCTGCGCCAGCCCGCCCGCGATCTGCCCCTCGACCAGCATCGGGTTGACCGCCCGGCCGACATCGTAGCCGACGAAGAAGCGCTCGACGGCAACGGCGCATGTGTCACGGTCGACCCGCACCTGCGCGAGATGGAGGCCGTAAGGAAAGGTCATGCGGTCGGTCGTGAAGCTCGCCTCGGCGGCGATCTCGCCTTCGACGGCGCGCTGCAACGCGGCGAGGTCGAACGAGGGGCCTTCGGGCATGTCGCGGCCGACGACGCGGCTGCCGACCAGCGCAAGCCGGCCGGCCGGCGTCTGCAGCAAGCGGCTCGCCTCGGCAAGGATGCGTTCGCGCAGCTTTTCGGCGGCGAGCGCCACGGCCGAGCCGGTCATCACCGTGACGCGCGAGGCGAAGGCGCCCATGCCACGCGCGATGCGGTCGGTCTGGCCGTGAATTACCCGGATCCGGTCGAGGCCGACGCCGAGGCGGTCGGCACAGATCTGCGCGAGCGCCGTTTCGACGCCCTGGCCGAGCGAGGCGGCGCCGGTCACGATTTCGATCGCGCCGCCTTCTTCGAGCGCGATGCGCACGTCGTCGAAGGGGCCGAGGCCGCTCTTCTCGACAAAGAAGCCGAGGCCGAGGCCGACGAGTTCGCCCTCTTCCCGGCGCCGCGCCGCCTCGGCTTTGAGCTGTTCCCAGCCTATCCGCGCGAGGCATTTGTCGAGTAGGCCGGCATAGTCGCCGCTGTCGTAGACGAGTTCGGTGCCGAGCGTCGAGAATTGGCGGCGAAACGGCATCGCCTCGCGCGGCA
Source organism: Allostellaceae bacterium (assembly GCA_035538335.1). Lineage (GTDB taxonomy): Bacteria > Pseudomonadota > Alphaproteobacteria > ATCC43930 > CGMCC-115725 > AP-15. The sequence continues at coordinate 27,571 of DATLKN010000015.1, read as the reverse complement.
CCAAATTGGCGCGCCGCACGGCGAGCGGATCGAGCCCGAGACGGGCGGCGATCGCGTCGACCAGCCGCTCGCGCACGAAGCTCCCCTCGAACCGCCCCGGCGCCCGGTAGGTGCCGCACGGCGTCTTGTTGGTGAGCCGCACATGGCCGACCGAGCGGTAGGCCGGCACGAGATAGGGCCCGGGCAGCATGGCGGCCGTCAGATCGGCGACGGTGACCCCGTGCGTCCTGACATAGCCGCCCTGGTCGAGCCAGAACTCGTCGTCGAGGCCGAGAATGACGCCGCGGGCGTCGACCGCGGCACGCACCCGGTGGAACTGGCCGCGCGAATGGTTGGCGGCGGTCAGATGCTCCCAGCGGTCCTCGATCCATTTGACCGGACGCCGCAGCCGCAATGCCGCCAGAGCGACGAGCACGTCTTCGGGATAAAGCTCGCCGCGCACCCCGAAGCCGCCGCCGACATGGCCTTCATGCAGATGGATCCGGTCGAGCGGCAAGCCGAGCATCGCCGCCAGTGCCTGCCGGTTGTAATGCGGCACCTTGGCGGCGCCGTAGAGCCGCAGGATTTGGCTCGCCTCTTCCAGAACGGCGACCGCGCCACGCGTCTCGAGCGGCACGGCGCTGTGCCGTCCGACCGCGAGTTCGAGCGAGAGGGTCGTGTGCGCGTTCGCGAAGGCCGCTTCGAGATCGCCATAATCCTTGCGCACGATCGCCGCTTCCGGGCCGGGCTCACGCGGATCGAGATACGGGGCGAGCGGTGCGATCTCGGGGACGACAAGATCGGCGACATCCTCGGCCGCGTAGGGGTCGGCGGCAAACACGACAGCGACCGGCTCGCCGGCATAGCGCACATGCCCCTCAGCCAGAATGCGCTGGCGATAGGGTTCGAGCCCGGGCACCGGCGTCAGGCGAAAATCGATCGGCGGGATCTCGGCGGTTTCGGCGGCGGTCCACAGGGCGAGGCAGCCGGGATGCGCAAGCGCCGCTTCCGTGCGGATGCCGACGAGCCGCCCGAAGGCCACGGGCGAGCGCACGACCCGCATCCACAGCATGCCGGGAAACGAAAAATCGGCCGCGTAACGGCCGGCGCCGCGCAGCAGCGGCGGGTCTTCGAGGCGCCTTATCGAGCGGCCGATCACCGCCATCAGGAGATTGCTTTGTCGCTGCCGACCCCCGCCCCCTCCCTTCCCTCCCCCGCGTGCGGGGGAGGGTTAGGGTGGGGGTGTTCCCGCATTGCGGCGGCTGCCGCCATGACCGACTTGATGATGTTCTGGTAGCCGGTGCAGCGGCACAGGTTCGAGGAGAGCGCGATGCGCAGTTCGGCTTCGCCGATCTCGGGATCGCGTTCGAGGATCGCCGTCGCCAGCATCAGAAAGCCCGGCGTGCAGAAGCCGCATTGCAGGCCGTGATTGTCCCAGAAGGCCTGCTGGATCGGATGCAAATTGTCGCCGTCGGCCAGCCCCTCGACGGTGCGCAGCTCCGCCCCTTCGGCCTGCACTGCGAACATCAGGCAGGAGCGCACGGGATGGCCGTCGCAAAGGATCGTGCAGGCGCCGCACACGCCGTGCTCGCAGCCCAGATGCGTGCCGGTGAGGCCGCAATCCTCGCGCAACGCGTCGGCGAGCGTGCGCCGCGGCTCGACCCGGATGCTGCGGGCTTCGCCGTTGACGCGCAGGGTGACCTCGAGCTTTTCCGTCATTGCGCCAGCCTTTCGCGAATGAGCCGCAGGATCCGCTCGGGCGTCGCCGGCATTTCGAAAATTTCGACGCCGAACGGCGCAAGCGCGTCGCAGACCGCGTTCAGCACCGCCGCCGGAGCACCGATCGCGCCGCCTTCGCCCACCCCCTTGACGCCGGTGACGCTCGCATCGGTGACGGTTTCGAGGTGGTGGATTTCGAGGTTCGGAATTTCGGCCATGGTCGGTACGAGATAATCGGCGAGCGAGCCGGTCAGAATGGCGCCCGACCCATCGTAGACGATCTCCTCGTAGAGCGCGTTGGCGATGCCCTGGGCCACCCCGCCATGGATCTGGCCCTCGACGATCATCGGGTTGATCAAGATGCCGGCGTCCTCGACGACGAGGAAGCGTTCGATCGCGACCCGGCCCGTCGCGGCATCGACCTCGACGATGGCGACGTGGCAGGCGTTCGAAAAGGTGCCGGCGGGGTCGTAGGCCGCGACGGCCGAGAGCCCGGTCTCGGCGATCGCCGGAAAGCAGTGGCTCTCGTGATAGGCGGCGCGGGCCAGCTGCTTGACCTCGATGCCGAGATCGGTGCCGCGCACATAAGCGCGGCCGGCGATAATCTCGATGTCGGAAGCCGCCGCCTCCAGGGCCTGACCGGCGACGGAAACGAGCCGCTCGCGCAATTTCGCCGCCGCGAGCTTGCAGGCGCCGCCGGCGATGACGGCGGAGCGGCTCGCGAAAGTGCCCCAGCCATAGGGCGTGCGGTCGGTGTCGCCGGCGACGATTCGGATGTCGTCGGGCGCGATGCCGAGTTCGTCGGCGAGCAGTTGCGCCAATGTCGTCTTCAACCCCTGGCCGTGCGGAAAGGCGCCGATCCGCGCCTCGACGAAACCCGACGGGTCCATCGCCAGCTCGACCCGCTCGAAGCCCGGCGTGATCGCCATCTTGCGGGCCGCAAACGCGGGGGTGCCGTAGCCGGTGCGCTCGGCGAAAACGGAAAAGCCGATGCCGAGATGGCGGCCCTCGGCGCGCGCCTTCTGCTGCCGCGCCCGGAACCCCGCCACATCGGCGATCCGCGCCGCTTCTTCCATCGCCTCGCGGTAGCTGCCTTCGTCGAGCACCGGGTCAGTGGGCGAGGTATGCGGGAAACGGGCGACGAGGTTGCGGCGGCGGATGTCGAGCGGGTCGAGCCCGAGACGCCCGGCGGCCGCATCCATCAGCCGCTCGATCGCCGCCGTGATGACCGGCCGCGAGACGCCGCGAAAAGGCGCCATCGTGCAGGTGTTGGTGGCGACCGCGCGCGCCCGCACGCGATATTCGGGCACCAGATAGGGGCCCGGCAGCTCGGCCAATGCCATCAGCGGCTCGACCCCGGCCGTCACCGGAAAATTCGAATAGGCGCCGACATTGCACAGGATATCGGCGTCGAGCGCGAGCAGCTGGCCGGTGGCGTCGAAGGCGCCGCGCAATTCGATCCGCTGGTCGCGCGCGTGAAACGAGGCGATGAGGTTCTCCAGCCGGTCTTCGAGCCAGGCGACGGTCGAGCGGAAATGCCGCGCCGCCCACACCGTGACGACGTGCTCCGGCGACAGCGACATCTTCTGCCCGAAGCCGCCGCCGACATCGGGCGCGACGACGCGCAATTCGGCTTCCGGCATTTGCAGCGCGTCGGCGATCGCGGTGCGGAAGAGATGCGGCGCCTGGGTCGAGGCGTAGAGGGTGACGCGCCCCGTCGCGGCGTCGAAGGCGGCGAGCGCGCCGCGCGCTTCCAGCGGCATCGCCGCCTGGCGGCGCGAGGTAAAGGCGAATTCGACCAGCGCCGGCGCCGCCGCCAGCGCCGCCGCCGCGCCCGGCGTCGCGAAGCTCGCATCGATAAGGGTGTTGCCGCGCGCCGCCTCATGCACCAACGGCGCCCCCGGCGCGAGCGCCTCCTCGAGCGTGACGACCGGCGTCTCGGCGGCGATCTCGATCTCGACCAATTCGGCCATGTCCTCCGCCGCGGCGGCATCCCCGGCGATGATTGCGGCGATCGGCTCGCCGACATGGGTAACGCGGTCGCGGGCGAGGATCGGCTGCGCCACGGCTACGTAATCGGGCCGGTCGAGGCGCGGGCAGATCGGCCGCACGCCGGCGAGGTCCGCCCCGGTGACGAGCGTCGCGCCGGCCGGCGCCTTGACGCCGAGGATGCGGCCGCGCGCCACCGGGCTGCGCACGAAGCGCATGATGCAGGCGCCGCGCGCCAGGTCGGCGACATAGCTGCCCCGCCCCCGGACGAGCGCCGGGTCCTCGTAGCGCGGCAATCGGCGCCCGACCCATTTCATTGGAAGACAGCGGGGTTCATGCGAAGCGGCAGGCCACGGTCATGGCGACAGGCCCTCAGTTTGGCGCAATCCGCGGCAGTTTCGGGAAATATGTTCGGCAGCGCGCCGCGCCGCGCTCGCATCGTGCGGCCGGCCGACGGGAATGGGGAACGAACAGGGACTTTGCCGGTAGCGGCGAGGGGTTGCCGCGGCAACGCAAGATCGGCGGTTTGCGGGCCTCTCGCGCGGCCGTCTTGCCGGAGGAAAGCGCTCCTAAACCCGAGTTGGGAGAACCGCACGCGACGGATTAGCTATGGCGTATCCGAGATCGACCATGATCTCGCCAAGTCAAAGCGGAGACGCGACATGACCCGCAGGCAGTTGAACGCGATCGCTTTCTCGCTGGTGTTGGCGGCGAGCCCGATCGGGTTGGCCGGCAGCGCCTTTGCCAAGGGCCAAAGCGGCCATGGCCACGCCTCCGCCGGCCACGCGGCGAGCCATGGCGGCGGGCATCACGCCGCCAACCGCGGCAGCCACGCGGGCGGCAAGGCGAGCGGCGGCACCGGCGGGCATCATTCGGGCCGCAGCGTTGGCCGGATCGATGGTTTCGATACCGCGCGTTCGGTCCTCGGCCTCGTGGCCGGGGCGCTCGGCCGCTAAATGCTCTTTACAAGCCAGATGAGAAGTGGCGGAGGGGACAGGATTCGAACCTGCGATAGGGTATTAGCCCTATAACGGTTTAGCAAACCGCCGCCTTCAGCCACTCGGCCACCCCTCCACCAAGGAGCGGTATCGACACGGCGTATGCCGAGGGGGTTCTATCGGGCGGCCCCGATGAAGTCAATTCGCGCCTCCGCCATGCTCGCCGCCAACCCCGGTCCCGAAACGGAATTCGATCGCCTCCTCGCCGAAATCCGCGCCTGCCGCCTGTGCGCGCCGCATCTGCCGCTCGGGCCGCGGCCGATCGTGCGCGGGCGCCCTTCGGCGCGGTTGCTCGTCATCAGCCAGGCGCCGGGGACGCGGGTGCACGAGACCGGGCTCTCCTTCAACGACCGCAGCGGCGACCGGCTGCGCGACTGGCTCGGGCTCGACCGCGACCAGTTCTACGACGAGAGCCGGGTCGCGATCTTGGCGATGGGCTTCTGCTATCCCGGCCGCGACAACAACGGCGGCGACCTGCCGCCGCGACCGGAATGCGCGCCCCGCTGGCACCCGTCGCTGCGCCCGCTGTTGCCGGAGATCCGCTTGACCCTCCTCGTCGGCAGCTACGCGATCCGCTACTACCTGCCCGAGGGCCGCCGCCACCCGATGACCGAAGCGGTCGCCCGCTGGCGGGATTATCCGAGCAACCTCTTTGTGCTGCCGCATCCGAGCTGGCGCACGGTGGCCTGGTTGCGCGACAATTCCTGGTTCGAACGCGAGGCGTTGCCTGAATTGCGCGCGCGGGTCAGGGCGACGATCAACCTTCCCGCTCGATGCGTTCCATATCCGCGTCGCTGAAGCCGAAATGGTGGCCGATCTCGTGGATCAGCACATGCCGCACGAGGTGGCCGAGGTCTTCGCCCGTCTCGCACCAGAAGTCGAGGATCGGGCGGCGGTAGAGAAAGATCGTGTCGAGATGCGGCCGCGGGTCGCCCACGCTCTTCATCGGCAGCGCGACGCCGCGATAGAGGCCGAGAATGTCGAACGGGCTCTCGAGCTCCATCTCGGCTTCGGTCGCTTCGTCGGGAAACTCCTCGACGCGGATCGCGACATTGCCGAGGTGGCGCCGGAACTCGTCAGGCAGCTGGGCGAGCGCACGCTCGGCAAGCCGCTCGATATCGGCGAGCGCCGGCGGGTAATCGCCGGCCGCTGCGCTGGTGCTTGACCTCGGCCGCCGCATCGCTCACTTCGAAGGGGAGCGCGAGGCGAAAGGGAGGCAGCGATGGTCGAGAAGCTGGTCGGGGCGGCGCGGCATGCCGCGCTTGGCGAACTGCACGGCTGGGCCGAGGTCGAGGACCGCGACGCGATCCGCAAGAGCTATCATTTCGGCGACTTCTCGGAGGCGTGGGGCTTTCTCTGCCGCGTCGCGCTGGCCGCCGAAAAGATGGACCACCACCCGGAAATCTTCAACGTCTACAACCGCGTCGAGCTGATCCTCGCGACCCACGACGTGGAAGGGCTGAGCGAGCGCGACATCCGCCTGGCGCACGCCGTCGACGAGCTGGCGCCCGAGCGCGACCGGCGCGGCGCGCTCCCGTAGCGGCCGATCCGGCCAAACAGATCGTCGTCCCCGCGAAAGCGCAGGGCTGTCCGGGGAAAATCACGATGCGCAATTCCCTGCCCATGCTGCCGTTCGTTTTCACCTTAGAGCGGTCGTGGCCGGACTTGATCCGTGGGCCTTCAGCCCACGGACTAGTTCCGTGGGCATCCACGCGCCGGCGAGCGACACCGGCGGCTGCAGCAAAGGCGTGGATGCCCGGATCAAGTCCGGGCAAGACGAGCTTTGGCTGTCTCGCGATTGCCCCGAACAACCTTCTGCCATTCCCCGCACAGCCCTGCGCGAAAGCGGGAATTCGGAGCGAGCGACGCAGCGGTTGCCCTGGCCCCCCGCTTTCGCGGGGGCGACGGAGAAATACGCGAGCCCATTTCAAGAGGTTCCAAGTCACAATCGGCGGCGCAGCCGGTCGGTCGCCAGCACCAGTTGCTCGCGGATGCCCGGCTCCATCGCCGAATGCCCGGCATCGGGGACAATAACGTACTCCGCCTCGGGCCAGGCGCGGGCGAGCGCGTCGGCGCTCCTGATCGGGCAGACCATGTCGTAGCGCCCCTGGACGATGACCCCGCGCAGCTGCCGCAGCGGGGCGACGCGGGCGATCAGATCGCGCTCGCCCTCGAACAGGTGATGGCTGAAATAATGCGCCTCCAGGCGCGCCAGGCCGAGCGCCAGGCGGTCCTCACCGAAGGCAGCGACCGTCTCGGGGTTCGGCAACAAGGTCGAGCAGGCGCCCTCGTAGACGCTCCAGGCGCGCGCCGCCGGCATGTGGACGCGCGGGTCGGGATCGATCAGACGACGGTAATAGCCGGCCAGAATATCGCCGCGCTCCGCCTCGGGGAGAAACCCGGCAAAGGCGCGCCAGGCTTCCGGGAATACCGTGCGCGCCCCGTAGAGGAACCACTCGACCTCCTCCCGCCGGCACAAGAAGATGCCGCGCAGCACCAGGCCGGTGCAGCGGCGCGGGTGCGACTGCGCGTAGTAGAGCGCCAGGGTCGAACCCCAGGAGCCGCCGAAGACGAGCCATTCGTCGATGTCGAGGACGCTGCGCAGCCGCTCGATGTCGGCGACGAGGTGGTCGGGGGAATTGTCCCGCACTTCGCCGAGCGGGGTCGAGCGGCCGGCGCCGCGCTGGTCGAAGATCACGATCCGCCAGTGCCGCGGGTCGAAAAAGCGGCGGTGCACCGCGGTGGCGCCGGCGCCGGGGCCGCCGTGCAGAAAAAGGACGGGCTCGCCGCGCGGGTTGCCCGACTGCTCCCAATACATCGTGTGCCGGCCGTCGAGGGCGAGCGTGCCGGTGCGATAGGGTTCGAGCGGCGGGTAGAGGTCGCGGCGGCCGGTCATCGCGGTCAGCGCGGCGCCATGCGCAGCGCGCCGTCGAGGCGCACGACCTCGCCGTTGATCATGCGGTTGTCGATCAGGTGGAGGACGAGGCTGGCGTATTCGGCCGGCATGCCGAGGCGTTGCGGAAAGGGGACGCTCGCGGCAAGGCTCTGCTGCACGTTCTGCGGCAGGCCCATCAGCATCGGCGTCGCAAAGATGCCGGGCGCGATCGCGACGACGCGCACGCCCCAGCGCGCCAGTTCGCGCGCCGCCGGCAGGGTCAAGGAAACGATGCCGCCCTTGGAGGCCGCATAGGCGGCCTGCCCGATCTGCCCTTCATAGGCGGCGACCGAGGCGGTCGAAACGATGATGCCGCGCTCGCCGTCCGCGAGCGGATCGAGCGCCGACATCTCGGCGGCGGCGAGGCGCATGACGTTGAAGCTGCCGATCAGGTTGACGTCGATGACGCGGCGGAACTCGGCGAGCGGCATCGCCTCGCCGTCGCGCCCGACGATGCGGGCGGCGGGGCCGATGCCGGCGCAGTTGACGGCAATGCGGGCGGGGCCGTGCCGCTCGCGCGCCGCGGCGAAGGCGCGCTCCGTCGCCTCGGCATCGGTCACGTCGCAGGCGAGCGCGAGACCGCCGATGGCGCTCGCCGCTTCCTCGGCGGCGGCGAGGTTGACGTCAAAGAGCGCGACCTTCGCGCCCTTCTGCGCCAACGCCTCGGCGGTCGCCCGCCCGAGCCCCGAGGCGCCGCCGCTGACGACCGCCGCCTGCCCTTCGATCAGCATCGCCCGCCTCCTTCGACATCGCTGGCCAACAATGCCTCCAATAGGGGATGACGGCGGCGAGCAAAAGGATTGACGACGCTCAAACCGCGCCATGTAAACCCGTCTTGCAGGTCTTCCGACAAGAGAAGCCGGCAACCGTTCTCTACCGCGACGGAAATCATCACGCTATCCCAGATCCGCAGGCCGTGATCCTTGGCCAGCTCCACAGCTGCGAGCATGGCCGCAGGGGTCGTCGGCGCCAGCGGAAAAGCATCGCGCCACGCCAGGATCGCGGTTTGCGCGCGCCCTGTCGGCCACCGCGCCTTTCGCAAAAGGACGTTGTACAACTCGCCGAGCGCCTGTACGGGGATCAAGGCGGCTTCCCTGATATGAAGCGCTTGTACCAAATCCGCCGCCGCCAAGTGCTGCTCTGGCGCGTTTATGCCTTCTGCATAGACGAGCACATTGGTGTCGAAGGCCGCCTTCATCGCTCATACAATTCGTCGCGCGTCCACGGCCCCACATTGATCACCGGCTGATTTCTGATCCGGTCCAGAAGCACCTTCAGAGCCGCTGCCCGCACGCGCCGCTCCACGTCGTCGCGTTCGCTCGCCGGCACGATCCGCGCCACCGGGCGGCCGTGCGCGGTCACCGTATAGCTGCGGCCCTCGCGCACACCGCGCAGAAGCCGCGAGAAGGACCGGTTGGCTTCAGCCGCCGAAACAGTCTCATCGAGAGCCATGGGCGTCGCCATTCAAATGTAGTATGTTTCACTACTATAGCCGCCGAGAACCACCGCAGCAAAGGAAGAAATGCCGATGCCCGCCGCCACACCACCGACCGCAACGAGCGTGCATCCGCTCGCCCGAGAAGAATGGCTCGCACGGCGGCAAGAGGCGGTCATCGAGCCCCTTCTGCCGATCGTCGATCCGCACCACCACCTCGTCGACCGGCCCGAGACCGGCCGCTATCTGCTGCGCGAGCTGCTCGCCGACATCGGCGCCGGACACAATGTCACCCACACCGTCTATCTTGAATGGCTGTCAATGTACCGCGCCGAGGGCCCCGTCGAATTTCGCCCGGTGGGCGAGGTCGAGTTCGCGAACGGCGTTGCGGCGGCGAGCGCTTCCGCCAAATACGGTTCCGCGCGCGTCTGCGCCGGCATTGTCGGCTATGCCGATCTCGCTCTCGGCGCCGCGGTCGAGCGGGTGCTGGAGGCCATGGTCGCGGCCGGCGGCGGGCGCTTCCGCGGCATCCGCTATATCTCGGCGACGCATCCCGACCAGCGCGAATGGGGCACTCTCGTCGAGCGGCCCGAAGGCATGCTGATGGATGCGCGCGTCCGCGAAGGATTTGCGCGGCTCGCGCCGCTCGGGCTCTCCTTCGACGCCTGGATGTACCACACGCAGCTCGCCGAGCTGGTCGATCTGGCGCGCGCCTTCCCGCAGACGCCGATCGTCCTCGACCATGTCGGCGGGCCGATCGGGCTCGGCCGCTACAAGGGCCGGCGCGAGGAGGTCTTCGCCGAGTGGAAGGCGCGCATCCGCGAGGCGGCTGCGTGCCCCAACCTGCATGTGAAGCTCGGCGGGCTCGGCATGCGGATCTTCGGTTTCGGCTTTCACGAGCGCGAGCTGCCGCCGAGTTCGGAGGAGCTGGCGGCCGCCTGGCGGCCCTATGTCGAGACCTGCATCGAGGCGTTCGGCGCCAGCCGCGCGATGTTCGAGAGCAACTTTCCGGTCGACAAGGGAAGCTGCGGCTATGTCGCGGCGTGGAACGCCTTCAAGCGCATCGCCGCCGGCTGCAGCGCGGCCGAGAAGGCCGCCCTCTTTTCCGGCACGGCGCGCAAGTTCTATCGGCTGACGTAATTACGGTGTCATTGCGAGCGCAGCGCAGCAATCCCGTCGAGATTGCCGCGGCCCGGAGCCTGTCGTCGGGCCGCGCGTAGCGCGGACCCGTGGGCGCCTCGCAATGACGTGCAGCTTGGCTCAGGCGGCGGCGAGCGAGATGCCGAGTTTTTCGAGATCGGGCTCCGTGCGCGGGGTCAGCACGCCGGTCTTGCGCAGATTGCGCACCAAACCCGAATGCAGGTCGCGGCGGAAGTATTTGCGGAAGGCGGTCTCTTCGCCGCCCGCCGCGCGCTCGCGCCGCAGCTGCCGCAATTCGTCGATTTCGGCGCGCGAGAAGCCGAACTCCTCGTAGGCGGCCTGCGGGAAGACGCCGCGCAAGGTGCGGTTCAATGCCCAGACCGCGAAATCCTCCATTTCGCGCCGCTCGGCCCCGCTCGCCTCGGCGACGAGCTGCGGCAGCGACAGCATGCTGAAGCCCATGTGCCGCGCCTCGTCCTGCACGATGCGCTTGCAGATCTGGCGCAGCACCGCGTCCTTCGAGGATTCGGCGAGCATGCGGAACAGCGAGACGGCAAAAGTCTCGCCGACCAGCTGCAGCCCGATCGTCTTCAGATACCAGGCGCCGGTGCCGAGCAATGTGTCGAACAATTCCTGCACGTTGCCGGCGAGCGGATAGTTGCGGCCGTCGAGGCGCAAGGCGATGTAGCGGTGCAGGACTTCGTTGTGGCGCGCCTCGTCGACGACCTGCGTCGCCTGAAACAGCTTCTCGTCCTGGCCGCGGACGTTCTCGACGAGCTGGCTGCACACCAGCATGGCGCCGTGCTCGCCCGCCATCAGCACCGACAATCGCCAGCGCGTCACCGCATGGTTGACCTCGACCCGCTGCGCCGGGGTCAGCCGGTCCCAGAATTTCGTCCCATGGATATCGACGAGGTCGTCGGCGATCAGGCCGCCGTCGCCTTCGAGCGGCGCCTCCCACTCGATGTCGCTGGCGGCGTTCCACTGGTCGAGCTTGGCCTGCTCGTAGAGCCGCCGCATATCGGCGTGCTCGCCGTCGTAGAGGTGGCGGAAATAGGCGACGTTTTTGATATCGACCTGATGCCCGTACTGCATTCTCGCCTCCGGCGCGGCAGCCTGCCGCACCCTATCGCTTTCTTTCCGTGAACACAATTCAGGGCTGACGCGTGCCCAACAGTTCGACGAGGCGCTCGGGGCTGATCGGCGTCTGCGTGACGAAGACGCCGAAGGGCCGAAGCGCGTCCTCGACGGCGCCGGCGATGGCGGCGATCGCAGGGTTGGTGCCGGCCTCGCCCGCGCCCTTGACGCCCAATGGGTTCAAGGGCGAGGGCGTCTCCATGTGCAAAACCTCGACGGGCGGCATGTCGGCCGCTGTCGGCAGCAGATAATCGGCGAAAGTGGCGCTCAAGGGCTGGCCCTCCTCGTCATAGACCATGCGCTCCAAAAGCGCGTTGCCGAGGCCGTGCGCGAGGCCGCCGACGACCTGGCCCTCGACGGCGAGCGGGTTGATCAGCCGGCCGCAATCGTCATAGGCGAGGTAGCGCAACAGCGTCACCCGCCCGGTCGCGATGTCGACTTCGGCCTCGGCGAGATGCGTCGCGTTCGAGTAGGTCGATTGCGTCGGCGTGAAATAGGCCGTGTGCTCGAGCCCCGGCAGCATACCGCCCAAAGTCGAGGAGCCGGGCACCCCGATCGCATAGAGCGCGATCTCGCGAAAGCTCTTGCGCATCGCGGGGACGCCGCGGACCTCGGCATGGCCGTCCCGCAATTCGAGGTCAGCGGCCGAGACCTCCATCATCTGGGCGGCGAATTCCTTGATCTTGTCGGCGACGGCGACGGCGGCGAGATGCACCGAGGAGCCGGCATTGACGGCCGAACGGGCGGCGAAGGTGCCCATGCCGAGCGCGATGTCGGCGGTGTCGCCGGTGACGACGCTCACATCGGCGATGTCGAGGCCAAGCTGGTCGGCGGCCACCTGTGCGAAGGTCGTCTTGTGCGATTGCCCCTGCGGCGTCGCGCCGGTGAAGACCGTCGCCTTGCCGGTGCGCGCGACGCGCACCGTCGCGCCCTCGTAGGGGCCGAGCCCGGTCCCCTCGACCGCGTTGGCGATGCCGATCCCGAGATAGCGGCCGTCGCGCCGCGCCGCCTCCTGGCGCTTCCTGAACCCCTCATAATCGGCGGCGGCGAGCGCGCGCCGCTGGCATTCCGGGTAGTCGCCGCTGTCGTAAACGACGGGGCGCCCGTCGCGGAAGGTGATGCCGACCTTGTAGGGCATCATCTCGGGCTGAACGAGGTTGCGCCGGCGCACTTCCGCCGGGTCGAGCGACAGCGCGCCCGCGACGCGGTCGAGGAGACGCTCCATGACGAAAATCGCCTGCGGCCGGCCGGCGCCGCGCACCGGCGAGCAGGCGACCTTGTTGGTCATCGCGACGAGAACGTCCATCTTGAAGGCGGGCACGACATAGGGGCCGGGCACGGTCGTCGCGGCGATCCACGGGATGACGACGCCCGATGGCATATAGGCGCCCTGCTCGTGGATCAGCTCGCCGCGGATCGCGAGGATCTTCCCCTCGCGATCGACCGCAATCTCGACCGTCCAGTGCTGGTCGCGCTCCATGTTGGTCGAGAGGAAATTCTCGTGCCGGTCCTCGAGCCATTTGACCGGGCGGCCGAGCAACTTCGCGCAGGCGGCGACCGTCGGGTATTCGGGGTACATCGCGCCCTTCGGGCCGAAGCCGCCGCCGACATCCGGCGTGACGACGCGGACATCGTGCTCGCCCAATTCGAAGAGATCGACGAGCCCGTCCTTGATGCGGTGCGAGCCCTGCGAGCTGACGTGGATCGTAAAGGCGCCCGCTTCGTAAGCCGCGACGACGCCGCGGCATTCGATGAAGAACGGGCCGCCGCGATGCAGGCTAAAGCGCTCCTGGAAGACGTGCGCGGCGGCGGCAAAGCCGGCCTCGACATCGCCGTGGACAATCGGGATGCGGGCGGCGACGTTCGAGGCGGCGCCGAGATGGACGAGCGGGGCTCCCTCGGCGAGCGCGGCGCGGCAATCGGCGACGGCCGGCAGCCTCTCGTACTCGACCTCGACCAGCTGCGCCGCGTCCTCGGCGAGATAACGGCTCTCGGCGACGACGACCGCGACCGGCTCGCCGACAAAGCACACCTCCTCGCGCGCCAGCGCGAACTGGGTCGGCGACTGCGCGATGATCGGGTTCGGCATCATGTTCGGCAGCCGGTTGCGGCGCAGCGGCTCGGGCAGGTCGGCAAAGGCGAGGACGGCGCGGACCCCGGCCGTCCGCCGCGCCGCCGCGGCATCGACCCGCCGCAGCCGGGCATGCGCGAAGGGGCTCCTCGCGAACGCGGCATAGAGCATCCCCGGCAATTCGATGTCGCCGACGAAGCGGCCCTCGCCCTTCAAGAGGGCCGGGTCCTCTTTGCGCTTCGCCGCCGCGCCGAACCATTTCCTCTCGCTCATCGCTCCCCCTCGGCCGCGCCGCAACGATCGTCGAGCGGCGCCGCGGCGGGGTCAAGGATGAAAGCCGCGCGGGGATGGAAGCCGCCGCAACGGCCTAAATGCGATGGGTATTTGTTCGTTGGAGCGGCGCCGGCTATGGTGGTCGGCGCTCCTACCCCGGAGAGACCGCCGATGCACATCCGGCCAATCGCGATTTCGGCCTTGTTCGCCGCCGGGCTCGCGGCCTTGCCGCTGTCCAATGCCGAGGCGCAGTACTATAGCCCGCTGTGCAACCCGTTCCCGCTGACTTGGCCGTTCTGCGTCGCCGGCGCCGTCGTCGGCACCGCCGCGACGATCGCCACCGCGCCGTTCCGGGCGGTCGCGGGGCCACCCTATTACCCCTATCCCTATTACGGCCCGGGCTACGGCCCCGCCCCGGCTCCCGCGCCCGGCCCCGGTCCCGCGTGGCGCTGGCGGCGCTGGTGCCGCAATCACCCGTGGCGCTGCCATCCCTGAGCGCGGCCGGCTAGCCGAGCTGCGGCAATTCTTCGAAGGTGTGAAAAGGCGGCGGCGAGGAAACCGCCCATTCGAGCGTCGTCGCCCCCTCGCAGGCCGGTTCCGCGCCGAGCCTGCCGAGACTGCGCGGCGATTGTGCCTGAACGGTCAACTTGAACGCTCAACTTGAACGCTCGGTTGACATGTGAAACGCATGTTTCTATGCTGCCGGCATGGGAACAATGGTCCAAATCCGAAATGTCCCCGAGGCATTGCATCGCCAGCTCAAGTCGCGCGCCGCCTTGGCCGGCATGTCGCTATCCGACTATCTGCTCAGCGAGATTCGTCAGGTAGCAGAACGGCCGACGATTGACGAATTGCGAGCGCGCTTGCTCAGCCGCGCGGAAACGGCCCCTTCCGTGCCGCCGGCCGAAGCGGTTCGCGCCGAGCGCGACCGCGGGTGATCGTCGTCGACGCGTCTGCCGTGCTTGAAGTCCTTCTCCGCACGTCGGCGGCGAAAGCCGTGGGGGATCGGCTGTTCGCTCCTCATCAAATGCTCCACGCCCCGCATTTGCTCGATGTCGAAGCCGCGCAGGTGATCCGGCGCTACGCCGCGAACGGCGAAATCGATAGCGCGCGCGGCCGTTTGGCCCTCGCCGACTTGGCAGACTTTCCCTTGCGGCGATATCCGCACAATTTCCTTTTGCCGCGCATTTGGGATTTGCGGAACAATCTGACGGCGTATGACGCCGCCTATGTCGCGCTGGCCGAGGCGCTTGACGCTCCATTGCTAACGCGCGACCGGCGCTTGGCCGCAGCCGCCGGCCATCGCGCGCAAATCGAATTGGTATAGCTCCGTCCGGCGCCGCAGCGGCGATTGTCGCAGCGGCGATTTGACACGCCGGCGCGGCGACCCTAGCCTCGCGTCAAGTAAAATGCCCGGCGATCTGCCGGCGGCGAGGGAGCGGTGACAGCAGCGCAACGGCCGACCGCAAGCTCGGAAGCGCCGGTCCCGCTTACGCATCGGCTGGCGCAGCTGATGGTGCTGTCGGCAAAGGAGGAGCGGCTCCTCGAAGAGCTGCAGGCGACGACCCGCCCCATTCGCCGCAACCGCGAGATCGTCAGCGAAGGGCGGCCCTACGATTCGCTGTTCATCCTGGTCGAGGGATATTCGATCCGCTACCGCGTCCTTCACGACGGCCGGCGCCAGGTCCTCAACATCGTCTTGCCCGGCGATCTGATCGGCTTTCCCGGGTGCTTTTTCGAGACCGCGCTCTAT
Source organism: Allostellaceae bacterium (assembly GCA_035538335.1). Classification (GTDB taxonomy): domain Bacteria; phylum Pseudomonadota; class Alphaproteobacteria; order ATCC43930; family CGMCC-115725; genus AP-15. The sequence continues at coordinate 12,142 of DATLKN010000015.1, read as the reverse complement.
TCGATCACGGCGCTGACCGACGCCCGCGTCGCGCCGGTGCCGTTCCAGCGGCTCCTCGGCCTCTTCGAGACTCACCCCAGGCTCGCCACCGCGATCTTCTGGTCGTTCTCGCGCGAGGCGGCAATGTATGCCGAGCATCTGATCGATGTCGGCCGGCGCTCGGCGCTCGAGCGGGTCGCGCATTTCCTGCTCGAGCTGTTGACGCGGCTGCAGGCGATCGGGCTCGCCGACGAGAATTCATACCGCCTGCCGCTGACGCAGGAGGTGATGGGCGACGCGCTCGGCCTCAGCGTGCCGCACGTCAACCGCACATTGAGGCAATTGCGCGACGACGGCCTCGTCGGCATCGAGGAGCAGCGGGTCGTCATCCGCGACCTCGAAGGGCTGTCGGCGCTCGCCGATTTCGAGCGCAGCTATCTCGGCCGCTTCCGCATGCCGGAATGGCTCGCCAAACCCCCACCCTGACCCTCCCCCGCTCGCGGGGGAGGGAGTGAGAGGGGGCTACTCCGCGTCCGGCTGTTTCGAGGGGTGCGCGGCGGCGAAGGCGGGGATCGCCATCGCGTTCTCGTAGATCCGCATGACCCGCGGATAGGGCTTCAGATCGCAGTCGAACACCTTGCCCGGGGTGACTTGCGTGACGAGGCAGATATCGGCGATGGTCGGCGCGTCGCCGTGGCAGAAGCGGCCGCTCTCGCGGTGCTCGCCGATCAGGGTCTCCATCGCTTCCAGCCCCGCCGCCAGCCAATGCTGGATCCAGGCGAGGCGCACCTCCTCGCCGAGCTTCAGCACGTCGCCGAGATAATGCCGTATGCGCGGCACGATCAGCGGATGCGAGTCGGCGACATTGATCAATGCCAGGCCCCGCACCCAGGCGCGCGCCGCGAGATCCTTCGGCAAGAGCGGCGGCTGCGGGTATTTCTCGTCGAGATATTCGAGGATCGCCAGCGACTGAAAGAGCTTGAGATCGCCGTCGATCAGGGTCGGCACGACCATTTGCGGGTTGAGCCGCTGGTATTCGGCGGCGAACTGGTCGCCCTTTTCGAGATGCAGAAAACTGTCCTCGCGCGCGACCCCCTTCAGATTGAGCGCGATGCGCACGCGAAAGCTCGCCTGCGAGCGGTAGTAGGTATAGAGCTTCATCGGCGCCTCCCCTTTTCACGATCATCTTTATCGCCGGCATGACGAAGAGAAAAGAACGGGCTCTCTTCCCTCAGGTGGTTTTGCGGAGGTAGGGGCGGTAGGCCGGCTCCCAGACGATGCGGGCGATCCGCTCTTCGAGCGCCGCCGCGCTCGCCGGCTCGGCGACGCCGTCCGCCACCGCCTGGCGCGCGACCGCGAGCGCGACGGCGGCGGAGACCGCGCGGATCCCGTCGAGCGGCGGCAGCAGCGGCGCATTGCCCGTATGACGGGCGGGAGATTGCGCCGCCAGCGTCTTTGCCGCAGCCATGAACATCGCGTCGGTGACGCGGCGCGCGCGGCAGGCGAGGACGCCGAGCCCGACCCCCGGAAAGATGTAGCAATTGTTGGTCTGGTCGATCGGCAGGATATGCCCGTCGCGGATCACCGGCGGAAACGGGCTGCCGGTGCCGACGAGCGCCCGTCCATTCGTCCATTCGAGCAGATCGGCGGGGCTCGCCTCGCTGCGCTCGGTCGGGTTGGAAAGCGGAAAGATGACCGGCCGTTCGCAGCCCTCCGCCATTTTCCGGACGATCGCTTCGGTGAAACTCCGGGGCTGGCCGGAGACGCCGATCAGCACACTCGGGCGCGCGTTCGCGACGACGTCGAAGAGCCCGATTCGCCCCGGATCGGCGAGCCGCCAGCCGGCCACCGCCGAGCGCGGCACGGCGAAGGGCGCCTGCGCCGGCAGGATGCTGTTCATGCCCTCGACGAGCAGCCCGTCGCGATCGACGGCGTAGATGCGGCCGAGCGCCTGGGTCCGGCTGAGGCCGGCTTCGACCATCGCCTCGACGAGAAAGCCGGCGATGCCGGTGCCGGCGGCGCCGGCGCCGAACAGGGCGATGCGCTGCTCCGCGAAAGGGATGCCGGTGACCTCGATCGCCGCCAGCAGCGTGCCGGCGGTGACGGCGGCGGTGCCCTGGATGTCGTCGTTGAAAGTGCAGAGCCGGTCGCGGTAGCGCGCCAACAGGCGGTGCGCATTGGCGCCGGCGAAATCCTCCCATTGCAGGAGGACGTGCGGCCAGCGCGCCGCGACGGCGGCGACGAAGGTCTCGACGAATTCGTCGTATTGCGCGCCGCGCACGCGCGGGTGCCGCCAGCCGACATAGATCGGATCGGCGAGCCGCTCGGCATTGTCGGTGCCGACATCGAGCAGGATCGGCAAGGTCCATTCGGGATGAATGCCGGCGCAGGCGGTATAGAGCGACAATTTGCCGATAGGGATCGCCATGCCGCCGGCGCCCTGGTCGCCGAGCCCCAGAATCCGCTCGCCGTCGCTGACGACGATGACGCGCACCGGATCGTAGCGCCGATGCGCGAGGATCTCGGCGATGCGGTCCTTGTTCGGGTAGCTGAGAAAGAGCCCCCGCGCCCGCCGCATGATGTGGCTGAAGCGCTGGCAGGCCTCGCCCACAGTCGGCGTGTAGATCAGCGGCAGCACCTCCTCGATGTGCCGCACCGCGAGCGCATGGAAGAGCACCTCGTTGGTGTCCTGCATGTCGCGCAGGAACGAGTATTTGTCGAGCGGGCTGGCGAGAGCCCGCAAGGCCGCGAGGCGGCGGGCGAGCTGCTGCTCCATCGTGCCGACATGCGGCGCGACGAGGCCGTGCAGCCCGAAGGCGCTGCGCTCCTCTTCGGAAAAGGCGGTGCCCTTGTTGAGCAGCGGCCGGTTCAAGAGATCGACGCCGGCAAGGTCGAGCAGGAGCGGCCCTGAATGATCCGGCGGCGGGTTCTCGGGCGAATTTCCGGTCATATGCTGATGCGCTCGATGGAACCTGCCGCGGCTCTCATGATTAAATGGCCGCCGCGCGCTTTTCAACCGCGAGGGATCCGCCGATGAAGCCGATCGATCTGCGTTCGGACACGGTAACCCGGCCGTCGCCGGCGATGCGCCGGGCGATGGCCGAAGCGCCGGTCGGCGACGACCAGTACGGCGAGGACCCGTCGGTCAACCAGCTGCAGGAGCGGGTCGCCGCGCTGCTCGGCAAGGAGGCCGCGCTGTTCGTGCCGAGCGGCACGATGGCGAACCAGATCGCCCTCAAACTGCTGACCCGGCCGGGCGACGAGGTCATCCTCGGCGACGAGAGCCACATCGTGTGGCACGAGACGGGCGCGGGGGCGGCGAATTCCGGCGTGCAGTTCTGCGTCGTGGGCCAAGGCGGGCTCTTCGGCGAGGCCGATTTCCGCGCCGCCTTCAAGCCGCAGGGCCATATCGTCTTTCCGCCGACCGGGCTGGTGGCGATCGAGAACACGCACAATCGCGGCGGCGGCTTCGTCTTTCCGCAAGCAGCGGCCGAGGCGATCTGCGCCGCGGCGCGAGAATTGGGCGTCGCCAGCTACCTCGACGGCGCGCGGCTGTGGAACGCCGCGGCGGCGAGCGGCAAGAGCCTCGCCGATCTTGCCCGCCCCTTCGACCTCGTCGGCGTCGCGCTCTCGAAGGGGTTGGGCTGCCCGATCGGCAGCCTCGTTGCCGGCAGCCGCGAGCTGATCCGCCGCGCGACGCGGGTGCGGCGCATGTTCGGCGGCGCGATGCGCCAGGCCGGCATCGTCGCGGCGGCCGGGCTCTACGCGCTCGACCACAATCTCGCGCGGCTCGCCGAGGATCACGCCAATGCGCGGGTGATCGCCGAGCGACTCGCCGGCGCGTCCGGCGTCGATCTCGACCTCGCGCTGGCGCAGAGCAACATCGTCATCTTCAAGCTCGCCGACGGCCTGCCCGACGCGGCAACGATCGTCGCCCGCGCCCGCGACAAGGGCGTCCTCGTCTCGGCCTTCGCGGCGCGCACGGTGCGGGCGGTGACGCACCTCGATGTGAGCGCCGAGGATTGCCGCGAAGCCGCCGATCTGCTCGCCGTCGCGATCGCGGGAGGTTGACTCGGTACCATATAGTACCATATTCTGCGCGCCGATCCTCGCCGCGAAAGGCGCGCCATGACCCAGATCGCCGCCAGCCAATCGAGCCCGCCGGTCCGAGAAACCCGCCCGGTGCCCTTGCGGGCGCTGCTCGCCGACGTCGCGCTGCCTTGGGCGAGCGTGCAGCTCCTGGAGCGGGTGTGGCACGTGCCGCCGGTGAATGCCTTGGCCGCGGCGGCGGTTTTTCCGCTGTTGTCGGTCGTCCTGTCCTGGGCGAGGCGGCGCCGGATCGACGTGATCGGCGCGGCGGTGTTCCTGACGATCCTCGGCGGCATCGGGGTCGCGCTGCTGGCGCAGGATGCGCGGTTCGCCGTCCTCAAAGCGGCGCCCGCTTTCGGCCTCTTCGGACTCGCCTGCCTGTTGTCGCTCGGAGGCCGGCGGCCGCTGATGTTCTTCGTCGCCCGCGAATTCAGCGCCGGCGGCGGCGCTGCCGAGCGGGCGGCGTGGGAGGCGCGGCTCGAGCTCCCGCGCTTTCGCCGCTCGATGCGGCTGTTGACGATCGTTTGGGGCAGTGCCGCCCTCGTCGAAGCGGCCTTCGGCATCGCCGCTGCGTTCCTGCTGCCGATTTCCGCCGCCCTTCTCGTCGAGCCGATGCTCGGCATCGGCACCGTCGCCGGGCTCCTCTTGTGGACCGCAGGTTTCGCGCGCCGCCGTGCGGCCGCCGGCTGAAGGTTTACGGCAGGCGCAGCACGCCTTCGGCGACGAGCCGCGAGACGGCATCCGCATCGAGGCCGAGTTCGCCGAGGATGGCGCGTCCGTGCTCGCCGAGCCGCGGCGCCGGCGAAAGCGCGGCCTCGGCCGCTGCCGGCAGCCCCGGCACGCGCGGCGTCGGAAAGCGGCCCATCCCAGGCTGATCGACGAACGCCGCGCCCGCGGTCGCTATGACATGCGGGTCGGCGAGCCAATCGTCGAAGCCGTAGACCTTGTCGGCGAGAAGATCGGCGGCGCGGAATTTTTCGAGCCAATGCGCGGTAGCCTTCGTGGCCAATGTCGCGGCGATCGCTTCGACGAGCGGCGCGGCGTGGCGGGCGCGGGCCGCGAAATCGGCAAACCGCCGGTCGGCGGCGAGATCGGGCCGGTCGAGGGCGGCGCACAGCCGCGGGAACTCGGCCTCGCGCACCAGCGCGAAGATGACGAACCCGTCGCTTGTCCGGTAGCTGCCCGTCGGCACGTTGAGGGCGCGCGGGCGGCCGCCCTCGAGCGCATGCTCGGCGAGCTTGTGGCCGAGCATCGCGGCGGCGCATTCGACAAGGTTGACGCTGACGCGTTCGCCCGTGCCGGTGCGCTCGCGCGCGTAGAGCGCGGCGGCGAGGGTCTGCGCCGCATAGATCCCGGTCAGCGTATCGATGACGATCGCCCCGACCCGGTGCGGCACCCCGTCATTGCCGCGGTTGAGCGCGACGAGGCCGGAAAAGGCCTGCGCCACGGAATCCGTGCAGGGGCGCTGCGCATAGGGCCCTTCGTCGCCGAAGCCGCTGACCGAAAGATAGACGAGAAACGGGTTCGACTTTGCGAGCGCCGCGTAACCGAGCCCCAGGCGCGCCGCGACGCCGGGGCGAAAGCTTTCGATGACGATGTCGGCGGCGGCGGCGAGACGCTGCGCGATGTCGCGGCCGGCGACGGATTTGAGGTCGAGCGCGAGGCTCTTCTTGCCGCGATTGTTGTGCGCCGACATCGCCGTGTGGTCGCCGTGCCGCGTGCCGAGGCCGCGCGACCAGTCGCCTTCGAGCGGCTCGAGCTTGACGACCGTGGCGCCGCGCACCGCGAGCAGCATCGCGCAATAGGGGCCGGCGATGCCCTGGCTCAGATCGAGAACCCGCAAGCCCCGGTAGGCGTCGGCCGCGCTCATTGCCGCCCGAGCCAGCGGGCGACGCACTCTCCCGCCGCTTCTCTCGCCCGCGCGTCGATCTCGGCCTCGGTCAGGGTGCTGAGCGGGTGCGCGATAACCACGGGTTCGAGATCCTCCATGCCCAATGCGGCGCGCTGCATAGCGGCCTCGTGAACGAATTCGGTGGTGACGACGACCGCCGTCGGCCGCCCCTTTTCCTCCAATCGCACCCCGTCATGCATACAGCACGACGTGCACGACCCTCAGTCGCCGATTGCCGTCAAGACGATGTCGTTGTCGGCGGCGATCGCCGCCAGCAATTCGGGCGCCGCTTCCTTCGAGAAGCTTTCCTTCTTGTAATAGCCGACCGCCGCCAAGGGAAATCGCGCTTCCAGTTCGGCCGCGATTCCGCGCAACAGCCGCCCGGCGTTCCACTTCGTATTGTCGAGGACGCCCAATCGCAAGCCGGCGAGGCTCGCCGGGCGCGGCGCCAACGCCCGCCGCTCGACCTCGAGCGGCCCGCGCGGGTCGAAGACTTCGAGTTCGCTAACCATGCTTCTCGCCTTCCTGTTATTGCCGTCCCGGCCCACGGGTCCGCGCTACGCGCGGCCCGAGGATAAACTCCGGCCGGGACCCACCCTGCGCTGCTCCGTCCTCTCCCGCCATCGGCGGTCAGTGCCGCGGGGGGATGGACCCCGGCTTTCGCCGGGGTGACCGAAATCTAAAGATAGCATGTGCCGTCGACGCAGACGGGGGCGCGGGCGGCGCCTTCCTCGATACTGCGCAATACCGGCGAGGACATGTGCCCCCAGCCGGGGATGAAGGCGGAAAACCGTCCCGCCCCGCCGCCGATGACGAAGAGGTGGATGTGGTCGGGGCCGGGCACGATCGGGATGCGCGCGTCGGGTTCGCGCTTGTACCATTTCGGCAGATTGCGGTTGTAGATCTTGCCGTAGCGATTGTCGAAGCTGATCTCGGAAAAGCGATTGTAGGCGTGCATCGCGAGATAGCTCTTCACGTCGTGCCGGGTCCAGCCCTTCGACGCAATCGTCCGCGCATGCTCCGGTCCGATGACGACGGCGCAATGCCCGCTCGACACCGCATTGTTGTTGGCGATCGTGCTCATCGCCGAACAGATGCTGTCGAGAATGCCCTCCGGGTCGTTCGCGACGTGGTTGGTGACGCTGTGCGGCGGCTCGGCCGCCAATACGAAGACGCTCGAATACTCCGGCGCGAAGCCTTTTTCGACATGGTAGGGCGCCCACGGGCTGGCGGCCTCGTTCTCGCAGACGCAATAGGTGTATTTGCCGGGATGGCCCAATGTCGATTTGTCGAGGTCGAGCGGCCGGCCGCCGCCGACATTCAATAGGATAAGCCGGATCGCCCGGCCGATCGTCGCATTGGCCCGGTTGCCCGAGCCGAAGGCGTTGCAGTCGCCGTTCATGCCGATCTGCGCCGCGATCGGCCCGTTGACGATAAGCAGCGGCGCCGCCATGTGCGTCGTCGCCTGCACGCCGTTCAGATTGAACGCCTTCTGCGTCAAGGCCAGCATCGCGGCGCGCACCACCGGCGCGTATTGCGGCTTGCAGCCGGCCATCACCATGTTGATCGCCAGCACTTCGCGCGTCAGGCTGCCCCAGCGCGGCGGCACCTTGCATTCGACCAAATCCGGCGCGCCGCCCAATGCCGCCATTACTGCGTCGATCTTGGCGCGGGTCGGCGGCACCACCGGCAACCCGTCGGTCCAGCCCTGCTCGAAATACCATTCGACAAGGTCGGTGCCTTCCGGCACGGTCATTGCCCCCTCCCTTCCCTCCCCCGCTTGCAGGGGAGGGTTAGGGTGGGGGTGGACGACCTCGTTCATCGCTACTTCGTCACCGTCAATGAATAGCGCGGATCGGCGGCGAGGCATTCGGCAAGCGGCAGGCCCAGCTCCTGCCGCACCAGATTGGCGCCCAGCACCATCGCCGTCATCTTGTAGGCCGCGTGCCGCCGGCTCATGCCTTCGCGCCCCATGCCGCAATCGGACGACAGGATCAGCCGCTCGGGCGGCACATGTTTCAATGCTTCGCGGACGAGCGCGGCGATCTCGGCCGGCTTCTCGACCTGCAATGTGTGATGGTCGATGACGCCGATCACGACCTTCTTGTCCGGCAAACTCGCGCCAATCGCCTCGAGGTCGCCGGGCCCGGACGAGCAGGTCTCGAAGGTGATCGCGTCGGCATCGACCTCGGCAAGCGCCGATAAGGTCGGCTTGTAGCTCTGCACCTCGGCAAAGATGCGCTGCTGCGCCGGGTTGCCCCAGCAGGTGTGGCACCACACCTCGGTTTTTTGCCGCAAGCCCTTGACGGCGTTGTTGAAGAGCTTGACGAGATCGCCGGTGCCGAGCTTGCCGAGGGCGGGGCCGCGCACCGGCACCATGTGGATCTGCGGCTCTTCCAGCTGGATGACCGGGCAGCCGGAATCCGCCAGATCGTGCAGTTCGGCATTGAGCGCCTCGGAGAGCGCCCAGGCGCGCTCGACCGGATCCTTGTAATAATCGTCGGCGACCGAGGCGGCGAGCAGCTCCGGCAATATCGTGCCGAATTTGACAGGCTTTCGCGTCAGACGCTGCGCCGTCTTCCACATCGCCGCGTATTGCAGATCGCCGCGCCCGACGGGCCCGACGATCCGCGGCAATACCCGCGCTTCGGCGACGTCGTGCAGGATGTGCCCCCGCGGCTGCGCCGTCCCGGCCATCGCATGCACGATCGGCCGCGCCCTGTCGGAGAACCCCGCCATATGATTGGGCGCATAGCTCTGCCAGCTGAAGCCGCCGACCTGGTCGTCGTAATGCGCGTCGCCGTCGGTCAATATGTCGAGGCCGGCCACCTCCTGCGCCCGCAGATGCGCCGAGACCGCATCCTCGTACTGCTCGCGCCAGCGGGCATGCACCATCGCTTCGAGAAAGCTCTGCCGGCCGAGGATTGCGGTGAACCAGGCGGGGCGCGGCAGCGAGCCGATGATCGAGGTCGGCAGCACGAGGTTCGCCGATGCCTTGTACATCCTCGCTCCTCCCTAGAGACGCGCCCGGCAGCCTGCCGCAAAGCGCGCGCGACGGTCAAGCCGCCGGCGTGATGTTACCGCCGCGGCCGCGCGTGGTGGTCGGCGAGAATGTGCGCGATGACCTCGGTGACGCGGCGCCCCGTCGGGATGTGGAGGAATTCGTTGGGGCCGTGCGCGTTCGAATGCGGCCCGAGAACGCCCGTGATGACGAATTGCGCCTGGGGAAACTTCTCGCCGAGCATCGCCATGAAGGGGATCGTGCCGCCTTCGCCCTGGTAGGCGACGGGCGCGCCGAAAGCGGCCTCGGACGACGCCGCCAGCGAAGCTGCGAGCCAGGGCTGCAAGGCCGGCGCGTTCCACCCGGCGGCCGACGATTCCGGCGTGAAGGCGACGCGCGCGCCATAGGGCGGGTCTTCTTCGAGCAGCTGCTTCAGCTGCCGCTCGGCGGCTTGCGGCTCGACCCCGGGCGGGATGCGCAGGCTGAGCTTTGCCGTCGTGAACGGGCGCAAGACGTTGCCGGCATCGACCGGCGCCGGCAGCCCGGCGATCCCGGTGGTGCCGAGCTGCGGCCGCCAGGTGCGGTTGAGGATCAGTTCGGTCAGGTCCGTCTCGACCGGCCGCATGCCGGGGACGAACGGGAATTCGCTCCAGACCGTGTCGCCGAGGAGGGCGGCCGCCGCCTTCGCCTGCGCGATGCGCTCGGGCGGAATTTGCGCGTAGAAGACAGAGGGGCGGATTTCGCCCGTCGCCTCGTCTTCGAGCCGCGAGACGAGCCGGCGCAGGACGCGAAAGCTCGACGGCACGATGCCCGAGGCGTGCCCCGAATGGACGCCCTCTTCCAGCACCGCGACCTCGAGCGTGCCGGCCACCATGCCGCGCAGCGAAGTCGTCAGCCACAGCCGCTCATAGTCGCCGCAGCCGGAATCGAGGCAGACGACGAGCGAGGGGCTGCCGATCCGGTCGCGCAGGTGATCGACATAGGGCGGCAGGTCGTAGCTGCCCGATTCCTCGCAGGCCTCGATGACGACGACGGCGCGGGCATGCGGCACCCCCTGCGCGGCGAGGGCGGAGAGCGCGGTCAGCGCGCCGAACATCGCATAGCCGTCGTCGGCACCGCCGCGGCCGTAGAGCTTGTCGCCCTCGAGCCGCGGGAGCCACGGCCCGAAGCCTTCGGCCCAGCCGGCCATCTCCGGCTGCTTGTCGAGATGGCCGTAGAGGAGCACCGTATCGGTGCCCGCGCCCGGCGCCTCGATCAGAATGAGCGGCGTGCGGCCGGGCAGCCGCACGATGTCGAGCGACGAACCGGGCAGCGCCGCGAGCCGCGCCCGCGCCCAGCCCGCGAACATCTCGACGGCCTGCTCCATATGCCCGTGCGCCGCCCAATCCGGGTCGAAGGCCGGCGACTTGTTCGGAATGCGGATGTAATCGACGAGCGTCGGCACGATCTCGTCGGCCCATGCGCTCGCGACGAACTCCTTCAGCCTCGCGCCGTCCATCGCCCGCCTGCCCTTGCGATCCCGCGGAAGCGCGATGCTAGCACCTGGCCCGGCGGCGGGCGAGGCGGTCGGGGCGGCGCGGATTGCAAGCGGCACGGCTCTCTCGGGCACGAGCCGGATGAATACGTGAGATTCCCCCTTAAAATGTCGTACGGTTGTTCGTAGTTGCCCGGGGCGAGCCTTTTGATTCGAGTTGGGAGCGCAGCATGCTGAAGGATGAGATTGACAAAGCAAAGCGGACGGTCACAACCGACACCGTGCAAATGACCGTCGGTGAGGTAGCAAACATGTATACCTCTGCTGAGCTGAATATTCTTCCTGAATTTCAACGGCTTTTCAGATGGCCGACAGAGCGTAAGTCCAATTTCGTCGAGTCTATATTGATTGGCATTCCGATTCCTCCTGCGTTCGCCTACGAGAACGAAAATGGCACTTGGGAACTGATTGACGGGCTTCAGAGAATATCAACCGTCCTCGAATTCATGGGGCTATTACGAGATCCAGACACTGGTGCACCCCGGCGCTCTACCCTGCTGAAAACAAAATACCTACCCTCGTTAGAGGGCGTCGTTTGGCAAGACGCCTCGGCGGGTGAGAAGAACTTGGACAAAGCACTACAACTTTTCTTTCGTCGTCATCGCATCGATTTTCAAATCTTGAAGTATCCGAGCGACCCAAAGACAAAATATGATTTGTTTCAGAGACTCAATCGCGGCGGCGCCTATGCCAACGAGCAGGAGGTCCGTACCTGTTCCATGGTGTTGGCAGATCCCGATTTCACCAAAAGGTTACGACAATTCGCCGTTCGGGACGACTTCCAAAAGCTCCTCCGGATTACCGAAGAGCAACGATTAGAGCAAAAGGGACTTGAGTACGCAGTGCGCCTCGTCGTCCATACCTACGAGGACTTTCCCAAGGGCCGAGACGTGCAGGAATTCCTGGACCAGGCGATCCTAAAAGTCTTTGATGAGCAAAACGTCGATGAAGTTATCGGGCGAATCGAATGGGTAATTCAGACGCTCAATCGTATTTTCGGGGAGAACGCGCTAATACCCCCTGAGGAAAGACCGCAGGGGATCGCGCAACGATTTTCCTTGAGGGCGCTTGAGGGAATCGCTGTCGGCTTGGCCCGGAACAAGGAGGCGATCGGCGGGATCCCGAACTCCGACGCGTTTATCACTCAAAAAGTCGCAGATTTCTGGCAACAGAAAGACGTCGCCGAGATGAGTGCGAGTGGGCTTCGCGGCTCTCTAAGGCTGCAGCGAAGTGTAGCATTTGGTGCTCAGTGGTTTGAGCCAGATGCCTGACTTTGATAAATATTTTGACGAAATCGACGCTGCGCGCGCTCACCGAGCAAGAGAGTTGTCCGAAATAAAATATCGATTTGCCTCGGATATGAGGCCGGACCCGGAAAATATCAAATCCAAAGCGGTGGTGGTCTTGACCTATGCCAACTGGGAGGGATTTTACAACGAATGTGTCCACGCCTACGCGCGGTTCCTGCGGGGGCGAGGCGGTAGGGTTCGCGACACCGATTGGATGTTGCTAGCCCATCTTATTCACGAGGGTGGGGTTGCCGCCACGAACGCAAGGCGATGCACGGGATGTCGGAGTTGGGTCCATGGCAAATTTTGCCACAGGGCTTGGACCCGGAACGCCTTGAATGCATTGCACTTTCGCGTAT
>DATLKN010000014.1:0-147048 GCA_035538335.1 Allostellaceae bacterium | reverse complement strand
CACGCTGTCGCCGGCTTCGACCTGGCGAACCACCCGTTCTCGAAGATCCACCGAATACGGCCGCGTCATCCCCCATCTCCCCCAAGATGTGGGGGCCATTCTCCCCTACTTCACCACATCTGGGAAGCCGTCGATTCTGTCGGATGAGAAAGCGCTCTAATCAACCACCGCGCGGTTTTTCACGGACGACTCGATATGCCCGAACGGGGAGCCGTGGACATGCTCTAGGCCGGCGCCGTCGCGGCGAGCGGGAACAGCCCGTCAGGCAAGCCCCGGATATAGTCGATCACCTCGGCGCTCGGCACCACGTCGGCATATTTCGCGTTCATGTCGCAGAGATTGATCGCGTGGGAAACCTCCACGCGGTCAAAGCAGCCATCCTCCAACACGATGGCGCGCAAGTTGTTGCTGAAGGCGTCGACCACTGTGGCTCGGACGCAGCCGCTCGTTGTGGTGCCCATCACCAGCAGGCTGTCGACCTTGAGGTCTACGAGATAGCTCACGAGCGGTGTACCGAAGAAGGCGCTCGGCTTCTTCTTCTTGATCATGATGTCGTCCGCCGCGGGCTCCAAGGCCGCCACGATCCGGTTGCCCTCGTTCACCGCCACGGCGGACTCGCGCAGCCGGTTGTTCTTCCATAACCAGCCGCCGAAATCGAAGCCGTTGGGGTGCCACTCATAGGTCGAGTAGACCACGGGCAGGCCCTTGGCCCGGCCGGCCGCGAGCACCCGGGCGATGACCTCGATGGCCGGCCAGCTCACTTCGCCGCAGGAATTCGGCCAGCGCTTGATCGATTCGAGGACCGGCTCCGGCCGGTCGCCGGCGAAGTTGTAGCTCACATCGATCACTGCGAGCGCCGGCCGCGCGCCATAGCCGGCCCGCTGGGCATAGCCCGAAGCGGCCAGGACCTCCTTGTCCCGTTCCGTCAGGTAACGGTCCCAGATACGTGGTGCCGCCTGAGACACCTTGCCCTCCGCCATGCCGTTCTCCCCTCGCTTGCGTGCGTGCCGCGTTCAGGCGCCGCTACCCGCCACCTGCACCTGCTCCGCCCGGGTATAGAACGCGTCGGCGTGGCAGTCCGCGCGCGCGAGGCCGAGCGCCGCCAGCGCCGCCAGGCAGGTGTCGACCATGATCGGCGGTCCTGCCAGATAGGCCTTCCAGTCGGCCAGATCGCGGAAATCCTGGCGTACCACATCGGCCAGGTAGCCGGTGCGTCGCCGTGTCGGCGCCGAGGGCTCGGACAGCACCGGCACGAAGCGCAGATTGGGGTGGGCCGCCGCGAGCGCCTGAAAATGATCCTCGAGATAGAGTTCGCGCTCATCGCGCACCCCGAAATAGAGCCGGATCTCGTTGTGGAAGCCGTTGGTAAGCGCGGTTTCGACGATCGACTTGATCGGCGCCAGGCCGGAGCCGCCGGCGAGTGCCAGCATCGGGCCGGGATGTTCGGCGCGGAGGAACGAGGTGCCGTAGGGTCCGTGCAGGCTGACCAAGTCGCCGAGGCGTAGCGCGCGATGCACGTAGCCGCTGCTGGCGCCGCCGGGGGTGAGCCGGATATGGAACTCGAGGCGCGGCTCATCGGGGCGGTTGGCCATGGAATAGTCGCGCGGCGAGAGATCGCCGAAGCCTAGGCTGGCGAATTGGCCTGCGGAGAATTCGAGCGGCGGAGCGTCGCAAGGCTCGAGGCTGACGAGCTTAATGTCGTGTGTGGCGTCGCGCAGCCCGACGACGCGGCAATCCAGCTTGCGCAGCACGTGGGAGGTCAACTCGATCTCGTCGTGATAGGCGACCACGCAATCGCCGAAGGGGATAGCGCAGCAGGCGAGAATCCAGCCCTCGGCGCGTTCCGCCTCGGTGAGCGCGAAAGGGGAATGCTCGAGCAGCCGCACCTCGCCCGCGAGCAGCCGCGACTTGCACGAGGCGCAGGTCCCCGAATGGCAAGCGAAGGGATACTCGACACCCTGCTCGAGCGCTGCCTCGAGGATAGTCTCGCCCTCGGCGACCTGGATCACCCGCTCTATGCCGGCAATGCGGACCGCCCGAGTCATCGCGGGGACCTCGCCCAGCCTGGATACGACCCTTGGATCGCGCACAATTTAATCATGCAATGAATTATTGCAGCTGCACCGGGCCGGCACAAGCACCGGCGGATGCCCGTGCGGCGGCCGGGCAGGGCGGGGGGTGCCGACAGGCACGCGCCGCTGGGACTGCTCGGAAAATACCGCCGGCTGCGCGCTGGCCGCATTTCCTCTTGTCAAGCCCGCGGCCGCGCCATCATGATCCTTCTTAATCGCCCGATGAAAGACATATCGAAGCCGATCGGGCCAACAGGCATCGCTTCGGGAAATGCTCATGGCAGCAAGACAAAGTACCCGCGCGGCGGCGCGGCCACGGGGCAAGGGGAGGGCGGCATCGAGGGCGAAGCCGGGCGCCGTGCAGTGGCCGATCCAGCTCCATATCGAGAACGGATCGAGCCTCGGCCCAGTATTCGAGGCCACCCCCAAGCGCGTGAGGGAGGCGCTCCGCCGGCACCCCGGGCTCAACGGCAAGGTGAAGGTCACGATCGGCTATGACGGTGACATATACGACGAGGCGATGCGCACGGCGGACGTTCTGTTCGGCTGGCAGTTCAACCGTAGTAATCTGGCCGAGCGCGCGCCCAACCTGAAATGGGTGCATGCCCACGGCGCGGGGGTCAACCATCTCATGCCGCTCGACTGGCTGCCGCCGGGTGCCGTGCTGACCAACAGCCGCGGCATTCACGGCTCCAAGGCCGACGAGTACACCATCATGGCGGTGCTGATGCTCAACAATCGCCTGCCCGCCATCATCACCAACCAGCGCCGCGCCACCTGGCAGCAGCTCTACAATACCTCGATCGCCGGCAAGACCCTGCTCATCATCGGCGTCGGCCATGTCGGCGGCGGAGCGGCCAAATGGGCCAAGCGTTTCGGGTTGCGCGTGCTCGGCATCAGGCGCTCCGGCAAGCCGCACCGACATGTCGACGCGATGTATCAGCCGGCGGCCCTGCGCCGGCTGCTGCCCAAGGCTGACTTCGTGCTGATCACGGCACCTCATACCGGGGAGAGCCATCACCTAATCGGCCCGCGCGAGATCGAGCTGATGAAGGCGGGTGCTGGGCTGATCAATTACAGCCGCGCCCATCTGGTCGACTACGAGGCGCTGGCCAAGCATCTCGAGAGCGGCCGGCTGAGCGCGGTGCTCGATGTCTTCGATCCCGAGCCGCTGCCGAGCAGCTCGCCGCTTTGGGAGCTCCCGAACCTGATCATCACGCCTCACTGCTCCTCGGACGACCTCGATCTCTACACGCCCAAGACCCTCGACCTGGTGTTCGACAATGTCGAGCGCTTCATCGCGGGCAAGCCGCTGCGCAACCGGGTGGACCCGACACGCCAATACTAGCGCGAGAGAAAGGCGGCGATGGCCGCGACGGCTCGGCGAGCCCGGCTTCCGCATCTCCTGAAACCGCGAAACAAGAGTGGCGGCGCCTCGACCGGCGAGACACCGCCTTCACGCCTCAGCCCCCTTGAGTGCGCCGGCCGCCTATTTGATCTGCGCCTGAGATGCTGGACCGCCCGCCGCAAAGTAAGTCCGCTTGACGTGGAAGTAGCCGCCCAGCTCGCTCTTGTAGGGCGCCTCGTACTGCAACCAGGTGCCGTTGGTGTCCATGTACTCCAGCATGGTATTCAAGAATGACAGCAACTCGGGCTCATGGTGCCGGATGGCCCAGGCAATCGGCGACACGTTGAGCGGGTCGTTGCCGAACAGGCTCGCGAGCTGGTCGGGATGGCTCGCCACGTCGCGCGCGCTGACGAAGGCGTCCCAATAGGCTGCGTCCGCCCGCCCTGCGAGCACCTCGAGCGAGCCCTGGCTCTGATTCGTGCTCTCCACACCCACGATCTTGGCCTGCTTGAAATGGGCCTTGAGCCAGTCATAGGGCGCACCCCCGAGCGGCGAGGCGATCGTGAGCCCGGGCTTGTCGAGGTCTTCGAGTTTCTTGACGTCCTTGAACCTGCCCTTGGCGTCCTCTTTGCGCACCACCACGTCGTTGCCCATGAAGGCGAAGGGCTGCGTGAAGGCAAGTGCCAGCGCGCGTTGCGGGGTGGCGAAGGGCGCGCCCACGAAGACGTCGATTTGGTCGGATTGCAGCGCTGCCGCGAAGGTCGCCCAGGTCTGCTCGACCCACACCGGCTTGATCTTGATCGCGCCGTAGACCGAGTTCAGTGCGTCGATGTAGACGCCGGAGAGCTTGCCGCTCTTCGGATCGCGGATCATCAAGGGCGGATAATTGACGTAGCCGAGGCGAATCTCCTTGGATTTGAGGATGTCCTCGAGCTCGCGGGCCTGCGCCCGCTGCACGGTGCCCAACAGAAACGCCGATACCAATGCGCATGCGACGCCTACCCAGACCGTTCTCGCGAATTTGCTCATTTATACCTCCGTTTGGTTACGCTTAGTTGTTGGGCTCCGGGTCAGCGGAGCCGTCTCGCTCAGAGTCGGCGTTGCATTGGCGTCCCTCCCTTGGGCCGAAACGGCTAGTGCAACACGGCGCTGATGAAGGCTTGGGTCCGCGGGTGGACCGGCTTGCGCAGCACCTGGTCCGGCGGCCCCTCCTCGATGATGACGCCGCCATCCATCATGACCACCCTGTCGGCAACCTCGCGGGCGAAGCCGATCTCGTGGGTGACCACAATCATGGTGGTGGCCTGGCGATGCGGCTCGCCGTTGCGCGCGAGCGAGCGCATGACGTCGAGCACCTCGCCGACCAGCTCCGGGTCGAGCGAGGAGGTCGGCTCGTCGAACAGGATGGCCTTGGGCTCCATGGCGAGCGCCCGCGCGATCGCCGCCCGCTGCATCTGCCCGCCCGAGAGCAGGCTGGGATGGACGTCGCACTTGTCGGCGAGGCCAACCCGGCGCAGGAGTTCGATGCTTCGCGCCGCGGCGCGCTTGGAGTTCTCCTTCTTGACCACGACGAGGCCCTCCATGACGTTTTGCAGCACCGTCTTGTGGGGCCAGAGATGGAAGTGCTGAAACACCATGCTCATCTGGGCGCGCATCTGGGCGACGCGCCGCTCGCGTTCCCGCACCCGCCTTCCGTTGGGCAGGATGCGGTAGCCGACCAGTTCGCCGTCGAAATAGACCTCGCCCTCGTCGTATTCCTCGAGAAAGTTGAGGCAGCGCAGCATGGTCGACTTGCCGGAGCCGCTCGGCCCGATTACCACCATCACCTCGCCGGGCTGGACATCCAGCGAGACGCCCTTGAGCGCCTCGAGTGGGCCGAATCGCTTGTGGAGGTTGCGCACCCGGAACATCGGCTCATTCCCAGCCTTGTCTTGCGTCGTGCGGACGTCTTTTGCGAGATCCATGCTCTCCGACATGCATTCCCCTACGAATCGAGCGATCGATGATCCGCCGGCCCCCTTCCCCAAAGGATTCAGCGTGCCCGGGCGCCCCAATTCTTCTCGAGCAGGCGCGACATGTAGATCAGCGGATAGATGATCATTGCGAAGACAATCGCCGTCGCCGTGTAGATCTCGAGCGGCCGATAGGTCGAGGTGATCAGCACATCCGAGGCGTGCAGCAGTTCGTAGACCGCGAGGATCGAGCCCAGGGCGGTGAGCTTGATCAGGTTGGCCGTCTCGTTCATGAAGGGCGGGATCATCCGCCGCACGGCCTGGGGCAGGATGATCCGCCGCATGGCCTGAAAATAGATCATGCCGACCGACTTGGCGGCATCAACCTGGCCACGCTCGATCGAGAGGATGCCGCCGCGGAAGATCTCGCTGAAATAGGCCGCGGTGTGGAGCCCGAGGCCGAGGGCAATGGAGGTGAAGCCGCTCAGGCGGATGCCGGTGAGGATCGGCAAGGCATAGTAGATCCAGACGAGCTGGACCAGCGCCGGCGTGCTGCGAAAGGCCTCGACATAGAAAGTCGCCGGGCCGCGCAGGACGGCGGAACGCGAGAGGCGCGCCAGCGCGATGAGCAGACCAAGCACCACGGCGATCGCGAAGGCGAACAGGGTGAGCTCGGCCGTGACCTGCGCGCCATCGGCGAAGACCTCCCAATTGTCGAACACCGCATCGAAATGCCAGACATACATGCCCCGCCCTCACCGCCTCCCCTGGTTGAATAACCGCGCCTCGACCGCCCGATGCAGTTGCGCCCGGCCACGACCGCGCTGCTACCCCCTCGACCCCTCCGGAGGTCGCTGCCATGAGCGCCGCGTCTCACACATGGTGTTGCAAGTTCGTTGGTCTTCCCGCCGAACTACGATACAATCATCTAACCGATCGATCAATTAGTGGAATGCGTGAACGGTCCCATGCCGGCGGCGGTCTGACCAGTCGGTCGAGGTGATCGCTGGTGCCTGTGGCGCATAGCCGGCATGATGATCGCGCTTGGCAGTATAGAGTTTCGGGAGAAGCCGGTTGACCAGGCCTCGCGAGTGAACCGAGAGGTTACGCCAATATGCCCAAAGCGGCCGAGAAAGGGGCTCAGAAGAAGACCGGGAACGGCAGGTCGAAACCCGTACTTCGCCAGGCCGAGAAGCTGATGGTGGTCGGCCTCGACCTGTTTTCCAAGCGCGATTTCGCGTCCGTCACGATCAAGACAATCGCCAAGGCCGCGCGGGCGAACTCGGCCCTCATCTACTACTATTTTCAGAATAAGGAGGACTTGTTTCGGGCGAGCATCGAGCACGCCATCCTGCAGGCGCTCGACAACTACGCCCGGCTCAGGGACAAGCACTCCCACCCGGTCGACCTGATCAACGCCTGGTTCGAGAACAATGTCGAGATGGCGGTGCCGATCCGCAAGCTGGTCAAGATCATGCTCGACTATTCGAGCTCGCCGACGCGGCTCGCCTCGGTCGACGTGCTGATCAAGCACTTCTACCGCGAGGAGATGAGCATCCTGTCGAACGGGGTGCGCCAGGGCATCGCGCTCGGCCTGTTCGAGCGCGTCGACCCGGAGCAGGCGGCGCAGTTCGCCTCGGTGCATCTCGACGGCATAATGGTTGCCTCGATGATCCGCGCCGATTTCGATCTGCAGGCCGCGATCGGCGATCTGCGAGAGCTGTTCTGGCGGCATGTCGGCTATTGCCCGGGGCGGGAGCAGGTCCTCGCGAACGGCTGAGCGCTGGCCGTCAGCCGGCGCGGATCGCCGTACCGTCGCCATAGGCGGCGTAATAGGCCTGCGCCGCCGAGGCGAAGCAGTCGAGCGCGGCGCGCACGACGCCGGCGCCGATCTGGCCGCCGTCGCGGCCCGCCACGCCGATATCCATGACCGGCGCGATCTTGGTCTCGAGCACCTTGAAGATGTCGATGCCGGTCGGCGTCCCCCGATAGGACAGGAACGGTATGCGGTAATCCGTATTCTCGCCGATGGTGATGCCGTAGAGCTCGGCGTTGCGCTCGGCCATCGCGCCCGGCGAGCCGCCCTGATAGTCCTGGAGCGCGAAGGCGGCGGCCTGGGCGAAGCCGCCAAGCCCGATCGTCTCGGCGATGATGCTCTCCCCGCCCATCCAAGTAATCTCGTCCTCGCTGTGGCCCTCGAACAGCTTGGCCTGCACGCTCGGGTGCGGCCCACCGAACCAGCGCTCGCCGAGGCCGCTCACGCGGATCGCGAACTCCTTACAGCTCAGGGTCATCGCCGTCACGATGCTGGAGCCCGACACGCCATGGGCCGCATCCGCCGTGGCCTTGGCGGCGGCCATCGACAGGCGCAAGAAAAAATAGTGATCTTCGGTGAGGGTGGCGATGGTCTTCTTGACGGCGTCCTTGCGGTCCTCGGCGAGGTCGATGAAATAGGGGAACAGCTCGCGGGTGAAGAGCAGCGAGGCGGCCGTGTTGCGGCTGTGCAGCTCGTCGCCCATGTGGAGGGCGCGTTGCATGATCGGTTTGAGGCGGATGCCGCCCGAGCGCCGCACCGCCTCGGCCAGCACGGGGGCGATCACGCTGTTGACGTAGTTCAGCCGATCGCGCACGCCGTCGTCGTAGACCCCGTAATTGAGCCGGCGCGGATTGGTGCCCTCGTAGAAATTGCAGTAGCCGACATTGCCGAATCGGGCGTTGCGCACGACGAATACCGGCATCGAGGCGGTGTAGATCCCGGCGAGCGAGCCGACCGCGCCATGGGCGTGGCAGCCATCGATCTTGATCTTGCCGGCGCCGAGCTTCGCCTCGGCCTCCGCGCGGTTGCGGGCCAGGCCCTCGAAGAGAGCGCCGCCGATGAGGGCGTCGCGCTGCCCGCCGACATACTCGTCCCACGGCAGGCGCGGGCCGGAGGTCAGCACAGTGTCCGGCGTCATGCCGGGCAGGACCTCGATGGCGGGACGGATATCCTCGAGGATAGGCTCCGATTTGCAGAGCCGGCGGAAGGCTTCTTGGTTCGCTTGCGCGCGGGTCGTGATGGTCTGGCTCACCGGGGATTCTGAGGACGAGGGCTGGGCGGCGCGACCGTGCTTGGCCGCCTCGGAACTAAATTGACCGATTAATTAGCATGGGGCATGATTATCGCCAAGACCAAATCCGAGGCGGTGCTGTCGGTGCCTAGGACAGCCGCATGCGCCGATGCGCGAGGAACGACCAGATGCATGCAAGGGGGGGCGGGATGAACCATCAATCACCGCCAAATGAGAATGCCGAGACGCCATCTGTAGCGGGCCCGTGCGCGGGCGATCTCGGCCCGCTCCGCCACCAGCTCGAGCAGAACGGCGTCAAGTTCTGCCTGGCCTCCTATGTGGACGTCCACGGCATCCCCAAGGCCAAGAGCGTGCCCATCGAACATTTCGAGCGCATGATGCGCGGCTCCGAGCTGTTCACCGGGGCCGCCCTCGACGGCCTTGGTCAGCGCCCGAACGACGACGAGCTCGCGGTCCATCCCGATCCGCGCGCCATCACAATCCTGCCCTGGCGACCCGAGGTCGCCTGGGCGCCGGGCCATCTGCGCTTTCACGATGAACCCTGGCCGATGTGCTCGCGCAATGTGCTGCAGCGCCAGATCGAGCGGCTCGCCCGGCACGAACTGATATTCAACCTGGGGGTGGAATGCGAGATCTTCCTGGTGCAGCGCGACGGCGACCGGCTGCGCCCCGCCAACCCGCTCGATACCCTGCCCAAGGCCGCCTATGACGTGGTCGGTCTGCTCGAGAATATGCCGTGGCTTGGCGAGGTTGTCGGCTACATGAACAAGCTCGGCTGGGAGGTGCATTCCTTCGACCACGAGGACGCCAACAGCCAGTTCGAGTTCGACTTCGCCTATGCCGACGTGCTCACCATGGCCGACCGCTTCATCCTATGGCGCATGATGATGAAGGAGGTCTCGCGGCGCCATGGCTGGGAAGCCACCTTTATGCCCAAGCCCTATGCCGACCGCACGGGCAGCGGCGCCCATTTCAACATGTCGATGGCCGATGCGCGGACCGGCAAGAACGTGTTCGGCGACGCCACGGATCGGCGCGGTTGCGGCCTGTCCCGGACGGCCTACCAGTTCCTCGCCGGCGTGCTGGGGCACGCACCGGCGATCGTCGCTACCACCTGCCCGACCGTGAATTCCTACAAGCGCCTGATCAAGACCGGGTCGATGACCGGCTATACCTGGGCGCCAATCTTCATCTCCTATGGCGGCAACAACCGCACCCACATGATGCGCGTGCCTATGGTGCGGCCGCAGATCGAGGGTGATCCCAAGAGCCACAAAGGCGTCTACCTCTCCGGCGCGCGGGTCGAGTGCCGCGCCGTCGACCCCACGATGAACCCCTATCTCGCCGCCGCTATGATGCTCGCCGCCGGGATCGAAGGCATCGAGCAGGACCTCGATCCGGGCGACCCGATCAACGTCAACATGTACGAGCTGAGCGAGGCCGAGCTCGCGGCGCGCGGCGTCAAGAGCCTGCCGCGCACCCTGCTCGAGGCGGTCGACGCCTTCGCCGCGGACCCGCTCTCGCGGCAGGTCTTTGGCGAGGAGCTCTACCGCTCATACGTAGAGGTCAAGCAGCGCGAGTGGTGGAGCTTCCACAACGCGGTTTCCAAATGGGAGCTCGACACCTATCTCACGAAATACTGAGCCGCAAGACGCCGGTCGCTTCGGGGAACGCGGTTAATTGACCGTTCAATTGGAATATCGCGGCATCGAGGGCGCTCCCGGGGAGCGCGGCGGTGCCGGCTGGCGCACGGAAAGCGCCCGCCCCAGCGCCGCCGTTCGCAGCCGGCCGCCGAGCGGATGCAGAATGCGCGAGGGGGAGCGAAAGGGCGCGCCCCACCCGCGGAAAATCGGTTCGAGGCCTCTGTTGGGAGAGCATGGGATGACCTTGGTCGAGAGCATGTTCGATCCGGCCCATTACGCGAAAGTCCGCCTGCCGACGCTCGAGGCAGAGACGCTGCCGCCCTGGTGCTACACCTCCCTCGACTTCTACGAGCGCGAGGTCATGCGCATGTTCAAGAAGGTGTGGAACTTCCTCGGCAGGGTGGACGAGATCCCGAACCCCGGCGACTACATGACCTTCGAGCTGTTCGGCGAACCGCTGCTGGTGATCCGCGACAAGGCCGGCGAGGTGCGGGCGTTCGCCAATACCTGCCGGCACCGCGGCACGCGCATCCTGGACGGCAAGGGCAATTGCCGGGTGATCAGCTGCCCCTACCATAGCTGGGCCTATAGACTGAACGGCGAGCTGATCGGCACGCCAGGCATGGAGAAGACGCTCAATTTCGACAAGCGGCAATACGGCCTCATCCCGCTGCGGCTCGAGAGCTGGGACGGATTCTTGTTCGTGAATTTCGACCGGAATGCCGATAGCCTGCAGGACTATCTCGGCAATCTGCCCGGCAAGCTCGCCTCCCATCGGCTGTCGGACGTGGTCTGCGTGCGGCGCAAGGAGTACGACCTCGCCTGCAACTGGAAGATTTATCTCGAGAACGCAATGGAGGAATACCACACCTCCACTGTGCACAAAACCTCGATTGGCAAGCAGACCACGGTCCCGGAGCACAGCCAGGGCCAGTGGGACGGCATGCACATGGCCTCTGAGCAGACCATCGCCCTGCTTCCCGAGGACCTGGGCAGCGCCCTGCCGCGCATCCCCTCGCTCGATGGCAACGCGGCGCACGGCACCTATTTCCTGGTGATCTACCCCTCCACCTTCTTCGCGGTGACCCAGGATTGCATGTGGTGGCTGCAGGAATTCCCCCGCGGCCCCGACTGCACCAAGGTGGTGATTGGCTCCTGCTTTCCGCGCGAGACGGTGGCCCGCAGCGATTTCGCCGAGAAGGTCGAGAAATACTATCGCCGCTGGGACAAGTCGCTGCCCGAGGACAACACGATCTCCGAGCTTCAGCAGATCGGCATCGGCTCGTCGTTCAGCCGGTCCGGCCGGCTCTCGTTCCACGAGCCGGTGGTGCACGACATCGCCAACTGGGTGCTCGACCACATCCTCGACGTGGGCGAGCGGCGCGCGTCCGGGCCGGCATGACGAGCGAGCCATGATCAGCAAGAAAAGCTTCCGCGATTTCCTCGCCGATCTCGACGGCGCCGGCGAGCTTCTTCACCTGGGGAAGCCGGCCGATCCGCGGGCGTTCTCGAGCTTGATCGCCCGGTCGCAACAGGCGGTGATGTTCGACGCAGTTAAGGGATATCCCGAGTGGCGAGTCGCCGGCGGTCTGGTCTCGACGCGCAAGCGGCTCGCCATCGCGATGGGCTCGACCGAGAACGAGGTCGCCATGCGCTTTGAGCAGGGGCTTCGCAAGCCCGTCGAGGCGATCATGGTCAACGACGCCCCCTGCCAGGAGATGGTGCTCGAGGGCGATGCGGTCGATCTCACCGAGATCCCCTACCCGCTGATGCACAGGCTCGATGGCGGCCCCTATATCTCCGCAACCTGCGTGGTGTCGCGGGACCCCGAGTTTGGCCGCAATGTCGGCTCCTACCGTCTGATGTACCGGACCCCGACCGAGACGGGCATCGACCTCGTTTCGCCCTCGGATATGCGCTTCTACTACCAGCGCCAGATCGACCGCGGCAAGCCGCTCGAGATCGCGGTCGCCGTCGGCGTGCATCCCTACGAGATGCTGGCCGCCTCCTACAAGGCGCCGATCAATATGGACGAGTTCGCCATCGCCGGCGGGCTGCACGGCGCCCCAGTTGAGCTGGTCAAGTGCCGGACCGTCGACCTCGAGGTGCCCGCCGATGCCGAGTTCGTGCTCGAGGGCGAGCTCCTGCCGATCGGCTGGAGCGCCGACGAGGGGCCGTTCGGCGAATTCAGCCAGATCTCGGGCGACGTCAAGTGGAACCCGATCTTCCGGGTCAAATGCATCACCCGCCGCCGCGACCCGATCTTCTATCTGCTGCAGATGCCGTGGGAGAACGACTGGCTCTGTGCGCCGGTGGTCGAGGCCGCGGGGCTGCAGGCGCTGCGCAACGCAAGCGTGCAACCGGTCGCGATCCGCGCGCCGGTCGGGAGCTGCGGCTATTGGACCCTGATCGCCTCGATCAAGAAGCGCCCCGGCGAGGGCAAGAACGCCCTCTTGGCCCTGCTCTCGGTCGCCGAGGTCAAGCTCGCCATCGTCACCGACGAGGACATCAACATCCACGACCCCGACCAGCTCGACTGGGCGATGACCTTCCGGGTCCAGGCCGACAACGACGTGATCATCGTCTCGGGCGCCCGCGGCAAGCATGTCGACCCGAGCATCCGGGCCTGGGAGATGGGCAAGGGCGGCCTGCCAACCACCGCCAAGCTCGGCATCGACGCCACCATCCCCGAGGGAATTCCGCGCAAGTTCTATAAGCGGCTCGAATACTACCGCTTCGACGGCATGAAGCTCGAGGACTACCGATGAAGGCGCTGGCAAGCAAAATTGTCCAGGCGCTCGAGGAGCGCCCCCGCCAATTCTCCGAGCTGGTCGACCTCCATCGCGAGGTGCCGTGGCGCGAGTTTCTCAAGGCCTGGGGCGAGGTGCGAGCGGCCCAGATCCTCAAGCGTGACGAAGACGGCCAATACCTGATTTAGCGCGGTTCCGCCAGCGAGCGCGACCGCGCATAACGCGATGCCGCGCCGACGGCCGCGCGATGACTCCGGGATTCTGGGGCGCGCTGAGCGCGCTCAGCCTGGGCGGCACGGACTTCCTGGCCCGCTTCAGCAGCCGCGGCACCGGTCATGCCAACGCCTTCTTCGGCGTCCTGGTGGTGGGCACACTCGGCCTCACCATCGTGGTGGCGCTGGGGCCATGGCACTTCGGTTGGAACCTTTCCGGCCTGTGGCTCGCAGCGCTCAGCGGCGCCGCAACCACCGTGATGTCGCTCTTGTTCTACCAGGCACTCGCGCGCGGCCCGGTGACTGTGGTGGCGCCGATCGTGGCCAGCCATCCGGCCTTCGTCATCCTCTACTACATGCTGCTTGGCGCCCGCCCCGACGCGCTGCATTGGGTCGGCATCGTCCTGGCGCTCGCCGGCGGCCTGCTGGTCGCCCAGCAGGCCGAGAGCGCCGCACCCACACGAGACGGCCAGGCCGGCGGCATCCACAAGACCTTGATGCTCGCGGGCGCCGCGGCAGTGGCCTATGCCGTGTTGGCCGTCGCCGGGCAGGCCGCGGCCGCGCGCTCTGGCGCGATGGAGGCGCTCTGGCTTGGGCGCTTGGCAAGCCTCGCCACGATCGTGCTGCTCTTCGCCGTACGCGGGGAGCGGCCGCGCATCCGCGCGGCCTGGTTGCCGATCATCGCGGCGCAGGGATTCCTCGATACGGGCGGCTATCTGTTGCTGCTGCTCGGCGTCGCAGGGGCGGCGGCCGGATCGACCACCGCCCCGGTGACGAGCTCGACCTTCGGCGCGGTCACCACGCTCCTCGCCTTCGTCTTCCTGCGCGAGCGGATCGGCCCCGGCCAATGGCTTGGCATCGTCCTGGTGTTCGCGGGCGTCGCGACACTCTCGAGCTAGGCTTAGACTAAGACGGCGATTCGGGTGGCAGCAGGGCCGGAACGATCGCCGCGTCTCTCAGGTTTCCGGCGGTTTGACACTGCCCCAAAAAGCCCTTTAGTTTCAATGAGCGCCCTTACCCCGGTTTGACAGCGCAACGCACTGATTTCATTCGCGCGGTGTATTCCTGCCGGGGTCGCCACCTCATTTATTTCCACTTTATT
Organism: Allostellaceae bacterium; assembly: GCA_035538335.1. GTDB lineage: Bacteria > Pseudomonadota > Alphaproteobacteria > ATCC43930 > CGMCC-115725 > AP-15. Next base: position 132,901 of record DATLKN010000014.1, on the reverse strand, counting down.
TTCCGCTACTTGCGGGGCGGTTAGCCACCTCGGGAGCCGGGTTAGCTACTTCTGGGTTCGCGGCGCGTTGGCCGCAACCGCGTTGAAGACTACCGGCCGTCTTCGACCAAAAAGCTGATCTTGCCGTTGACCCTGTAGGTGGTGATGCGGTCGTTCTCGACCACGCATTCGGCATTCTTGATCCAAAACGAACGGATGCCCCGCAGCGTCTTCGAAGCTTCCTGGATGGCGTTGCGACAGGCTTCATCAAAGCCATTCGGCGACTGGGCGATCACCTCGATCGAGCGGACGATGGACATGGACGATTTCCTCCCTTTGTTGGCATGGAAACGGGAGATCGGACGGGTCAGTTCCTGCTCGTGCTTGAGTCGATCCCAACTTGGGCAGTCTGTATTCATAGGTGCTGATCGGCGGGACGCGGGTATGCTCCGCCGATGCCCTATTCCAAGCCGGTATTCGATGGGTTGGCGGCGCAGGTCATCCGGGCCATCGCGCCTCGCACCTGTCTCGACCTGGGAGCGGGCGCCGGCAAATACGGCAAGCTCGTCCGCCGCGAATGCCCCGCCTGCCGCCTCGCCGCGGTCGAGAGCCACCGCGGCAACATCGCGCGCTTCGGGCTTTCGGAGATCTACGACACGGTCGAATGCGCCGATGTGATGTCGCTCTTCGACACCGCGCTCGACGCCGAATACGACCTCGTTGTCGCCGGCGATCTGATCGAGCATCTGCGCAAATCCGACGGCATCGATCTCTTGAACTTCCTCGTCTATCGCGCCGCCTTCATCCTCGTCGTCTATCCGACCCGGTTCATCCAGGGCGTCGTCGACGGCAACCGCCGCGAGGCGCACATCTCGGCCTGGTCGGAATATGATTTCGCATGGTGCGAGCATACCGGCGTCGTCACCAAGGGAAAGCAGGAGATCGTCGTGCTGCGCGGCTTCCTGCCGCATGCCGCGGCGATCGCCGACCTCGACCGACTGATGACGGGGTTCGCGCTCTAGCGAGCCGGCAGGCGACCCGGCGCTGCGGATCGGCTATCATCGCCCGCCGCAGCACTGGAGGATGGCGATGAGCGTCGAGGAACGGCTGAAGGAACTGAGCATCGCGCTGCCCGCGGTCGGCCCGGCGCTTGGCAATTACGTGCATGCGCGGCGCGCCGGCAACCTGCTCTTTCTGTCGGGGAAGGGACCGCACGGCACAGGCGGCGCGATGCCGCGCGGCAAAGTCGGGGCCGGCGTGTCGGTCGAAGAGGGCTATGCGCACGCCCGCTCGGTCGGCCTCGTGCTGATCGCGGCGATCAAGGAGGCGCTGGGCGACCTCGAAAAGGTCGAGGCGATCATCAAGGTGCTCGGCATGGTCAATGCCGCGCCCGATTTCGAGGACCATCCGAAAGTGATCAACGGCTGCTCGGACCTGTTCGTCGAGGTGTTCGGCGAGCGCGGCCGGCACGCCCGCTCGGCCGTCGGCATGAGTTCGCTGCCGGGCGGCATCCCGGTCGAGATCGAAGCGATCGTCGCCATCCGCTAGGACAGGCCGCGCCGGGCGCGGCGGACGCATGGCCGAAGAAATCCTGCCGACGCGCGCCGCCGCCGAGCGCGACGAGGCGCGGCACATCCGCCGGCTGATGGCGTTCTTTGCCGTCGTCTATGTCGTCGAGGGTTTCGGGCAGGTCGGCGGGCTGATCTCGCAGCCCTTGAGCTATTACCTGAAACAGGCGATGGGCTGGACCCCGCTGCAGGTCACCGCCTATCTGACGATCTTCAACTTCCCCTGGATCATCAAGCCGGTCTACGGGATCGTCTCGGATTTCGTGCCGCTCTTCGGCTATCGCCGCAAGGCCTATCTGATCCTCGCCAACGCGGTCGGTGCCGTCGCCTATATGGCGGCGGCGCGGCTCGGCCAGCCGCACACGCTCGGGGCGGTGCTGCTCTTGACCGCCTATGCGATGGCGATCTCGAGCACGCTGTGCGGCGCGCTGCTCGTCGAGAACGGCCAGCGCTTCAGCTCGAGCGACGCCTTCGTCAACCAGCAATGGCTGTGGTTCAACATCGCGGCGATGGCGAGCGCCCTCTTGGGCGGCGAGCTGGTGCAGCATCTCTCGCCTGCCGGCGCGCTTCACGCCGCCGCGGCGATCGTCGGGCTGGCGCCGATCTCGGCCATTCTCGCGGCCCTCTATCTGATCGACGAGCCGCGCCGGCCGGCCGATCTCGGGCAATTGAAAAAAACCTTCCGTGCCCTTGTCGCCACCTTCGCGATCCGCGATTTGTGGCTGATCGCGATCTTTCTGTTCCTCTATTTCCTCAATCCGGGTTTCGGCACGCCGCTCTATTTCTACATGACCGACAGCCTCAAATTCTCGCAGGCCTATATCGGCATCCTCGGCGCGATCTCCTCGGCCGGGTGGGTGCTCGGCGCGCTCTTCTATCGCCGCTACATGCGCGGGCTGTCGTCGCGGGCGCTGATAAACCTCAGCATCGTGCTCGGCGCCGTGACGACGGCGGCCTATCTCTTGCTGCTCGGCGAGGTCTCGGCGGCGTTTGTCAATTTTGCCAGCGGCGTCGCCAACTGCATCGCCTTCGTCGCGACGTTGACGCTGGTCGCCGATTACTGCCCGCAGCGCGCCGAGGGTTTCGCGTTTGCGCTGATGATGTCGCTGTTGAACCTCGCCAGCTCGGCCTCGAACAATCTCGGCTCCTATCTCTACGAGCACGTCTTCGCGAACCGTCTCAACCCCCTGATCATCCTGTCGGCGGGGTTCACGGTGCTGATTTTCCTGTTCGTGCCGATGCTGCGCCTGCGCGGCAAGGAAGCGGGCGCGGCGGCGCACCCGCCGACCGACACCTGAGCCGCCTCAGGGCAGCGCCTCGGAGCCGGGGACCGTGCCCTTCGGCAGGCTCTCGCAATAGCGCGCGATCTCGCCCGGCGTGGTGATCCAGATTTCCTCGCTCTTCTCGACGATGTGCCGCACCGCCTCGCGGAACGGGCGCAGGCGGAAGGGCTGGCCGATGATGAACGGGTGCGCCGCGATGGCGCAGACGAGCGGGTATTTCTGCGATTGCTCGAGCATCTCGTCGAACTGGTCGATGATCATCTCGGCGAATTGCCGCCCCGAGTGGCGGCGGAAGACGAGCGCGGGCGAATCGTTGACCTCGAGCGGGTAGGGGACGGAGAGGATCGGCCCCGAACGGGTGCGCATCCAAATCGGCTGGTCGTCGAGCGCCCAATCCATGACGTAGCGGTATTGCGCCTCCTTCAACAGGTCGAGCGTCACCGCGGTCTCGGCGATATAGGGGCCGAGCCAGCCCTCCGGCCGCCGCCCTGAGAGCCGCTCGAGGATCTCGGTGCATTCGGCGATGAGCCGCCGCTCGTCCTCTTCCCACAGCACGTCCTGGCGCTCGGAATTGGTGCGGCCGTGGCCGATATATTCGTCGCCGCGCGCGTTGAGGCGGGCGACGATGTCGGGGCAGGCCTCGAGCGCCGCCGAATTGACGTTGTGCGAGGCGGGCAGGCCGAACTCGTCGAGCAGATCGAGATAGTGCCAGATGCCGACCCGGTTGCCGTAGTCGCGCCAGGCGTAGTTGCGCTGCGACTGCGCTGCCGGAGCGCCCGTCGAATCGCTCCCCAAGCCGGCGCCGAAGGCGAAATGCTCGATATTGTCGCAAAACGTGACGGCGAGCCGCTTGCCTTCCGGCCAGTCGTAAACCGGCCGCTTGGTGATCGGCACGTAATCGTAGCGCGAATGCGCGGGGAGTTTCATCGCATGATCCTCCCTCGCCCCGCCTGCGGGGAGAGGGTCGGGGTGAGGGGCAAGAATCAGCGGCCCTTGAACACCGGCTTCCTTTTCTCCATGAAGGCGGTGCGGCCCTCGGCATAGTCTTCGCTGGCGAAGCACTCCTCGACGACGCGCTTCGCCAGCGCCATGTCGCGCGCGTGCTCGTCCTTCAAGGCTTCGGCGACGATGATCTTGACCGAGCGCACGGTCAGGGGCGCGTTCGCCGCGATCATCTCGCAGTAGCTCCGCACATAGGTTTCGAGTTCGCCCTGCGGCACGAGCTGGTTGACGAGGCCCATGCGCAGCGCCTCCTCGGCGCTGAACTGGCGCGCGGTATAGAAGATCTCGCGCGCGTGAGCCGGGCCGACGAGGTCGATCAGCTTCTTGATGCCGTCGTAGGCGTAGCCGAGCCCGAGTTTTGCCGCCGGGATGCCGAAGCGCGATCCCTCGGCCGCGATCCGCATGTCGCAGGCGAGCGCGGTGCCGACGCCGCCGCCGATGCAATAGCCGCGGATCATCGCGATCGTCGGCTTGGGCGTCTCCTCGATGCGCTTCCTCGCGCCTTCCGAGATCCGCGAATAGGCCGCGGCGGCCTCTTCAGTCGCGCGCTTCTCCTTGAATTCGGAGATGTCGGCGCCCGACACGAAGGCCTTGCCGCCGGCCCCCGACAGCACGATGACGCGGATGCGGTCGTCCGCCTCGTAATCGTCGAGGATCTTCGGCACCGCCTCCCACATGTCGAGCGAGACCGCGTTGTGGCGCGCCGGGTTGTTGAAGATGATATGGCCGATCGGGCCGTCCTTCTCGGCGATCATCTTCGTGGTGATCGGCTGGTCGAGCATGGATGCTTCCTTGTTTTCGAAGTCCGATGAGTGTCATTGCGAGCGGAGCGAAGCAATCTCGGGATTGCTTCGTCGCTGCGCTCCTCGCAATGACTCGTCCTGGGTCAAACGACGCCGCGGGCGCGCAAATCGGCGATCGTGCCGTCGCCGTAGCCGAGTTCGCGCAGCACGTCGTCCGTGTGCTCGCCGAGATCGGGCGTCGGGCGCAGCTTTTCAGGCTCGGGCGTGGCGGTCATATTGATCGCCTGCCCGACGACCTCGATCCGCCCGAGGTGCGGGTGATCGACCGGCCGCGCCATTTCGAGATGCCGCACCTGCGGGTCGGCGAACGTCTGATCGATCGTATAGATCGGCCCGCACGGCACGCCGACCTCGTTCAACAGCTCGATCCAATAGGCCGAAGGCCGCTTCTTCGTGATCTCGGCGATCACGGCGTTGAGCGCCTTGCGGTTCTTCGAGCGCTGCGGGCCGGTCGCGTAGTCGGGGTCGTCGATGAGGTGCTTCGCGTCCGCCGCCTCGCAAAAGCGGCGGTAGAGGTTGGCGCCCGAGGCGGCGATGTTGATCAGCCCGTCCGAGGTCGGGAAGACGCCGGTCGGGATGCCGGTCGGGTGGTCGTTGCCGGCCTGCGGCGCGACCTCGTGCGCGATCAGCCAGCGCGAGGCCTGGAAATCGAGCATGAAGATCTGCGCTTCGAGCAGCGATGTGTGCACCCACTGCCCTTCGCCGGTGCTCTCGCGCGCGATCAGCGCCATCAGGATCGCCTGCGCCAGCAGCAGCCCCGCGCACAGATCGTCGATCGGGATGCCGACCCGCACCGGCCCCTGACCCGGCAGCCCGGTGATAGACATGAGTCCGCCCATGCCCTGCGCGATCTGGTCGACGCCCGGCCGCTTCGCGTAGGGCCCCGTCTGGCCGAAGCCCGAGATGCTGCCGTAGACGATGCGCGGGTTGACCTTCTTCACCGCGTCGTAATCGACGCCGAGGCGGTATTTGACGGTCGAGCGGAAGTTCTCGACGATGACATCGGCCTTCTCGGCGAGCTTCATGAAGATCGCCCGCCCGTCCGGCTCCTTCAGATTGAGCGACAGGCTGCGCTTGTTGCGGTGCAAATTCTGGAAGTCGAACCCTTCGCGCTTCGAATCGAGCACGTCGCGGTTCATCTCGCCCGGCGGCTCGATCTTGATGACTCGGGCGCCCCAATCGGCGAGCTGGCGCACCGCCGTCGGTCCGGCGCGCGCATGCGTCAGGTCGAGAACGGTGAAGCGGGAGAGGGGCAGCGTTCCGATGCTCACGGGCGAGGATCCTCCAAGCGAGGCGGCGGCTCGCCCGCACTTTCGTCCGCCCTTCGCCCGATCGTCAAGCTCACCCGCGCATGGCCGACCCCCCGGGAGAGCCGGCCGCGTCGAGTTCAGAAGAGTGCCGCGCCGGTCGCCAGCCCCGCCACCAGCAGCACCACGAAGATCACGATGAAGATGAAGAACAAGACTTTTGCGATACCCGCCGCAGCCGCGGCGATCCCGCCGAAGCCGAACAATGCGGCAATCAGGGAAATCACCAGGAATAAAAGTGCCAGTCTCAGCATACTCACCTCCGCAAGTCGCGCACCGATACTATCGACGGCGAGCTTTACGGAGTTCCTGTTGCAACCGTAAGTCTTATCCTCGCTGGCCCGATCGCGCACGAACTCACTTCGTCATTCCGGGGCGCCGCGTTCGCGGCGAGCCCGGAATCCAGGAACACCAGCCTCTGGAAAATGGATTCCGGGCCTCGCCCCTCGGGCGATCTCGGAATGACAGCGTCAGGGGTCGGGAAGGCACCCGATTACGCCTCTTCGGCGCCGATCGCGCGGCGAAAACGAGTCTTCAAGTGAACGCCGTCGCGCGGCGGCAAAACGCGCGGCGGCTCGTCGGCATGGATCGCGACGCGGGCGAAGAGCGTCGCTTCGCGGCGCGCCACGCGCCGCGTGAAATCGGCGAGCGCCGCCTCTTCGGCTATGTCGAAGACCTTGTCGATGCCGCAGGCGCGCGCCACCCCGGCAAGCGAGACCGCGTCCGCGGTGTGGCTTCTCTGCATGCCGGTCTCGCCGTAATGCCCGTTGTCGAAGACCGCGATCGCGAGGTTCGCCGGCCGCTCGACCCCGATCGTCGCGAGCGCGCCCAGCCCCATCAGCATCTCGCCGTCGCCGGTGACGACGAGGACCGGGCGCTCGGGGCGGGCGAGCGCGAGGCCGAGCCCCGTCATCGCCGCCGCGCCCATGCCGCCCCACAGATAGAAATTGCGCGGGTCGTCGCCGCAGGCCGCCGCGTCCCAGCTGGTCGAGCCGAGCCCGGTGACGAGCAGCAATTCGCCGCGCCCCTCGAGCAGGATGCGCATCGCGGCGCGGCGGTCGAGGGCAGCTCGATTGTCCCGCGGCTGGTTCTCGCTCATTTCACCCACCGCTTGGCGCCGATCAGCCGCTGCGACAGCAACACCGCGGCCGCGAGCGAGCCGTTGAACGCAATGTCGAGCGCCGCCGCGACGGTCTCGGCGGCCTCCTCCGCCCGCTCGACGCGGTAGACGAGGACATCCATCAATTCGAGCGCCGCCGCCGTCTTCGATCCCATCGGCACCTGCCACGGGTTGAACTCGGCCCATTCGCCGCGCATCGTCACCAGCATCAACAGCGGAAAGCGGCAGGTCTTCGTCATGCCGAGCATGTTGATGCAGTTGCCGACGCCGCTCGACTGCATCAGGAGCGCCGCGCGCTGGCCGCCGAGCCACGCCCCGGCGGCGAGCGCCACGCCTTCCTCTTCGCTCGTGAGCCCGACCGCGCGGATCTCGGGATCGGCGCGGCATAATTCGATCAGCCGCGAATGCCCGGCATCGGGCACATAGCCGACCTGCCGGATGCCGCCCCGTTTCAGGACCGCGAAAATCTCCTCGCGCCAATCCTCGCCGCTCACGCCCGCTCCTTTTCGCCGCCGCGCCGCGCGCAGGTATAATCCGCTTTCATGCGGAATCGAAAGGCAGCCCGATGAAAAAGCGCATCGACATCGCCGCGCTCGAGTCGATCCTCGGCACGCTCTACCCCTCGCCCTTCGACGAGCCCTGCCGCGCCCGCGCGCGCAAGCGGCTCGGGGACGCGGCCGGATTGACGCAATTCGGCGTCAATCTCCTGACCCTGCCGCCCGGCGCCTGGTCGAGCCAGCGCCATTGGCATGACCGAAGCGACGAGTTCGTCTATGTCGTCTCGGGCGAGGTCGTGCTCGTCACCGACGGCGGCGAAGAAATCCTGCGCGCCGGCGATGCGGCGGGCTTCAAGGCCAATGACGAGAACGGCCACCATCTGCAGAACCGCTCCGGACGCGACGCGCAGGTGCTCGAAATCGGCACCCGTATCGCGACCGACAGCGCCCATTACAGCGACATCGACATGATGGCGCCGGCCGGCGGCAAGCCCGCGCGCTACACGCGCCGCGCCGGCACGCCTTATCCGGAGAAGCCCCGCCGCGGCCCGTGAAAATATCGGCCTATCGCCGATCGAGCTACCTTATGCCGACCGCGTTCGGCCCCGACAGGCTCGGATCGGAGATGGTCGCTCTCACCTTGTTTGTCATTGTGTCGATGACCGACACGGTATTGGACTCGAAATCTGCGACGTAGAGCTTCCGGCCGCGGGGTGTCAGCGCCAGGCCGGAGGGGCATCCCTTGACGGGGATGGTCGCGGCCAGCGTATCGGAGACCGCATCGACGACCGCCACAAAGCCGCCTCGACAACCGGAGTAGGGCGAAGTCGAAAGATAAACCTTGCTGCCGTCCGGGCTTACCGCGACGCTGAAAAAGGGTTGGTTGGTGCTTATCACGACATTGGCGACCACCTGATCGCTCGTCGTGTCGATGACCGACAGCCCCTCCAGGTTAGCGACATACATCTTGCTGCCGTCGGGACTCGCCGCTATGTCCGATCCGCTGAGGTTGATGAAATCCACCACCTGTTCGGTCGCCGCATCGATTACGGCTATGCCCGTCGGCGGCTGGCCGCCCGATGCCGGTGGGTTGATGTCCGTAACGTAAATGCGGCTGCCGTCCGGGGTAAAGGCAAAGCCGCCCGGCCCAAAGTCTACGGCGTTCCGATTGCTCGCAGTCCCGAGCTGGATGCGACCCAGTCTGCGAAGGTTCTTCGCACCGTAGACCCAGAGCTGGTCGTTGAAGACGTCGCTGACGTAAACCCTTTTTCCGTCGGGGGACACGGCAACCGCATCCGGGCTCTGCGCTTCCGCACTCCTGACGACTTGCCCGGTTGTCCCGTCAATGCGGTAGATCCGGTCATCCATAGAGGGCTGTCCGACGGCATAGAAGCAGGTGGCGACGTAAACGCTTTTGGCATTCCTCGTGACTGCCACATCGCAGGGCGTGCTGCCGACGGCGATCGTGGAGACGACCTGATTGCTCGCCGTGTCGATGACGCTGACGGTATTGCCGTTCGAATTGGTGACGTAGGCTTTTGCGGCCCAGCTCTGGCCGCTGCCGAGAACACCGGCGACGACTACAAAAAAGCAGACGAGCGAGGACACCCGCTTCATGGAGGGCGCTCCTTGGTTTGAGCCGAGCTCTACGCCGTCATTGGCCGGAATTTTTTTATTCTCTGCAACTATTATTCTCTGCAACTGTATTGTGCGCGTGCCGACAAAGCAACCGTGGAGAGAGGTCTTCGATGCCGCCGAATTCGCCGGAAACGAAAGAGCCGACGCTGTCGCGCCGCGGCCTGCTGCGCGCGGGTGCCGCCGGGGCCGGGGTTTTCGCCGCGCTCGGCGCGGCGCCGCGCCCGGCGTTCGCACAATCAAAGCTGACGCCCGAGGCCGCGCTCGCCGAGCTTCTCGCCGGCAACGCGCGCTACCTCATGCGCCGCATGACCTCGTTCAAGGCCGATCTCGATCTCTTGCACGAAAAGAACGCGGAAAAGCAGGAGCCCTTTGCGGCGCTCCTCTCCTGCGCCGATTCGCGCGTGCCGGTCGAGATCGTCTTCGACCAGCCGTTGGGGCAGCTCTTCGTCGTGCGCGTCGCCGGCAACGTCACGACGCCCGAGATCATCGCCAGCCTCGAATACGGCGCCGCCGTGCTCGGGACGAAAGCGATCCTCGTCTTGGGCCACGGCAATTGCGGCGCGGTCGCCGCGACGATCAAGGGAAAGGCGGCGCCGGGCCAGATCAGCGCGCTCTACCCGCACATCCGCCCGGCGGTCGACGCGGCCGGGCCCGATCTCGAAGCCGCGACCCGCGCCAATGCGAAGATCCAGGCGGCGCTGTTGCGCGAGGCCTCGCCCGTATTGGCGGAGCTCGTCAAAAAGGGCGCGCTGAAGATTGCCGCCGGCTATTACGCAATCCGCACCGGCAAGGTGACGCTGTTGAGCTGAAGGCCCGATAGCGTCATCGCGAGCGCAGCGAAGCGATCTCGTCGGGATTGCCGCGGCGCTGACGCGCCTCGCAATGACAGCCTTTGGCTAACACCCTATCGCGTAGGCGGCGCGGCGCGGGTCGGCGCCGGCCTCGATCGTGCCGCGCCGGCGGTCGGCGAGGATCGCGCAGACGGCGCCGGCGAGCCAGGTCCATTCGGGCCAGCGCGCGACCCGGTGGCCGCGCCGTTCGAGCTCGTGCGCGACCCCGTCGGGGATGCGGGCCTCCAGATTGAGCCGGCCGGGGTAGTACTCAAACGGCGCGAAGGAGGAGGGGAAGCTGTAGCTGGCAAAGCGCGGCCGCTCGATAGCACTCTGCACTTCGTCGCCGAACACCATGATGTTGAGCAATACCTGCAGCATCGCCTGGCTCTGCACATCGCCGCCGGGCGTGCCGAACGGCAGGAAGCGCTCGCCGCGCTTCTCGATCGCGAGCGCCGGGTTCGGCGTGAGGCGCGGCCGCTTGCCTGGCGCCACGCCCGAGGGATGGCGCGGGTCGGGGCGCGATTGCGAGCCGCGGCATGAGGGGATAAGCCCCAGCCCCGGCACCACCGGCGAAGTCGAGGAGCCGTCGCTTGGCGTCGCCGAAAAGAAATTGCCGAAGCGGTCGGCGACGCAGACATAGGAAGTGTCGGGCTCGGGATTCGGGTCGCCCGCCGCCGCGGCAAAGCGCCCGCCGCGCCGTCCGAGGTCGCCCGGCGGCGGCATTTCCGGCGCGGCATGCGCCGGGTCGATCGCCTTGCGCCGCTCGGCCGCGTATTCGGCCGAGATCAGCGTCGCAATCGGCACATCGACCATCGCCGGGTCGCCGTAATAGGCCTCGCGGTCGGAAAAGGCGAGCTTCAAGGCCTCGGTCAGCCGATGGATGTAGTCGGCGCCGTCGCGGCCGAGGCCCTTGAGGTCGGTCCCTTCGAGCAGCGCCAGCGTCTGCAACAAGACGGGGCCCTGGCACCAGGCGCCGCAGGTGAAGACTTCGAGATCGCCGAACCGCCGCCGCTCGGGCGCGACCACGGGTGAGCGGTATTCGGCGAGGTCCTCGGCCGACAGCAGCCCGCCTTCCGCCCGCATGAAGGCGACGATCTTCTTTGCGATGTCGCCGCGGTAGAAGGCGTCGCGCGCCGCTTCGAGCGCGGTTTCGCGGCCGCGCCCGGCGGCCGCGCGCTCTTCGTCGGCGATATATTGCAAGCTCGCGCCGAGGTCTCTTTGGAAGAAGAGTTCGCCCACCTCCGGCGGCCGGCCGCCCGGCAGGTAGATGGCCGCGTTCGACGGCCAGATCGCGTGGTCGGCGGCGTGGTGCTTGAGGCTCTCGGCCATCAGCGGGTACATCGGAAAGCCGTCGCGCGCGAAGCGGATCGCCGCCGCCGCGACATCGCCGAAGCTCATCGTGCCGTAGCGCCGCAATGCCGTGATCCAGGCGTCGGGCGCGGCCGGGACGACGGTGCGCAGCACGCCCGGCGGGATCTTGCCGCCGTGCTCGCGCATGAAGAGGTCGGGATCGAGCGCCTTCGGCCACGGCCCGAGCCCGGCGATCGTCACTACCTCCTCGCGCCCCGCAAGATAGATCATGATCGGCGCGACGCCGGCGACATCGACGAGATCGCTCTGCAAGACGCCGAGCGCGATGCCGGCGGCGCAGCCGGCATCGATCGCGTTGCCGCCCGCTTCGAGGATGGCGAAGCCGGCGGCAGCGGCGAGGTAATGCCCCGCCGCGACGGCATGCCGGGTGCCGGCGATGGTCGGGCGATACGACGTCGTACTCATCCTCTTCCTCCGGCTCGACGCTGTTGTGGGGCGAGAATATCGCCTTTGCAGCATCCTGTCGAAACCGGGGTTTGCCCGCTTTGCCGAAAAACGCGATCTGTCTGCCGGTGTTCTTTACTCAAAGTCGAATTCTTGCATAACATGGCTGAGTCACCCTCGGCAGGGAGATACAGTCATGCCCCTAGGCAGAACAAAGCTCGGCGCTGTCATCGTCGCCGTCGGTCTTCTTTCATTTGTCGCCGGGACCCTGGCGCAGGGCCGCTATCCTCTGATCAGTCGCGCGGAAGGCAATTTGCAGACCGCGCTCGCCGATCTCCGCGCCGCCCGCGACGTGTTCGGCGGTCACAAGCAGAACGCCGAGGCGGCGATCAACCAGGCGCTCGGCGAACTTCAGGCAGGGAAAGCGTTTGCGGCCTCGCACGGCCACTGACGCGGTATCCGCTCGCCGGTGCTTGCACAGCAAGACCGGGCCGGCGCATCGTTCCTTTCGTTAGCAGATCGGTGGGGTGGGCGAGCCGACGGCATTCGGCGCCGCCTCGGCCGGCGTGTCGAGAAAGGGGCGCGGCATGAGCGAATACGATCTCGTCATCAGGAACGGCACCGTCGTCACGGCGGCCGACAGCTTCGCCGCCGATGTCGGGGTGAAGGACGGGCTGATCTCGACGCTGGGCCGCGGCCTCGGGCCGGGGATGCGCGAGATCGACGCCGAGGGCAAGCTCGTATTGCCCGGCGGCATCGACAGCCATTGCCATATCGAGCAGCGCTCTTCGGCCGGGGTCGTGTGCGCCGACGATTTCTACAGCGCCACCGTCGCTGCCGCCTTCGGCGGCACGACGACCGTAATTCCGTTCGCGGCGCAGCATCGCGGCCAGTCGCTGCGCCAGGTCGTCGAGGAGTATCACGCCGCCGCCCGCCCCAAGGCGGTCATCGACTACGCCTTTCACTTGATCATCTCGGATCCGACGCCCGACATTCTCGGGCAGGAGCTGCCGGCGCTGATCCGTGACGGCTACACCTCATTCAAGGTTTACATGACCTACGACCGGCTGCGGCTCGACGACCGGCAGATGCTCGACATCCTGGCGGTGGCGCGGCGCGAGGGCGCCCTCGTCATGATTCATGCCGAGAACCACGAGATGATCAAATGGCTGACCGCGCGGCTGCTCGAAAAGGGGCTCTCCGCGCCGCGCTATCACGCGGTCGGCCACGCCCGGCTCGCCGAGGGCGAGGCGACGAACCGTGCCGTCGCGTTGTCGGAGCTGATCGACACGCCGATCCTCATCGTGCACGTCTCGGCGGCCGAGGCGATCCAAGTCATCCGCGAGGCGCAGGGCAGGGGGCTCAAGGTCTACGGCGAGACCTGCCCGCAATATTTGTTCCTCACCGCCGACGACATCGCGCTCTCGATCGAGGGCGCGAAATTCTGCTGCAGCCCGCCGCCGCGCGACAGGGCGGCGCAGGAGGCGGTATGGCGCGGCCTCAAGAACGGCACCTTCCAGGTGTTCTCCTCCGACCACGCGCCCTACCGCTACGACCGCTCGGGCAAGCTGCCGAAGGGCAACGAGACCCGCTTCGACGAGATCGCCAACGGCATTCCCGGCATCGAATTGCGGCTGCCGCTGCTCTTTTCCGCCGGCGTCGGCGAAGGCCGCCTCGACATCAACAGCTTCGTCGCGCTCTCCGCCACCAACCACGCCAAGATTTACGGCCTCTACCCGAAAAAGGGCACGATCGCGGTCGGCAGCGACGCCGACATCGCGATCTGGGATACCGAGCGCGAGGTGACCATCTCGGCTGCGATGCTGCACGACAACACCGGCTACACGCCTTACGAAGGCCGCACCGTCAAGGGCTGGCCCGTGACCGTGTTGTGCCGCGGCCGGGTCGTCGTCGAGGAGGGCGCGCTCAAGGCCGCGCGCGGCGGCGGCGCGTTCCTGCCCTGCGCCTTGTCGGAAGCGGCCAGGCCCCTCGGCCGCACCGCGCCCGAACTCGCTTTCGCCGCAGCGCAAGGCGCGCCGCTCGTGTAAGGCTCGACTGTCATTGCGAGGCGCGGAGCGCCGCGGCAATCTCGGCTAGACTGCGTCGCTCCGCTCGCAATGACTACACGCTCAGGAGAATTTCCATGTCCCGCAAACTGCCCGCCGCCGTCGCCCAGCTCGGGCCCATACATCTCGCCGACAGCCGGGCGAGCGTCGTCAAGCGCCTCTGCGCGCTGCTGCGCGAGGCGCATGGACGCGGCGCCCGCTTCGTCGTTTTTCCCGAACTGGCGCTGACCACCTTCTTTCCGCGCTGGTGGATGGAGGACCAGCGCGAGATCGACCGGTTTTTCGAGCGCGAGATGCCGAGCCCCGCGACGCGCCCGCTCTTCGACCTCGCGAAGGAATTGGGCGTCGGCTTCTACCTCGGCTATGCCGAATTGACCGAGGAGCGCGGAGAGCCGCGGCACTACAACACCTCGATCCTCGTCGAGCGCGACGGGCATATCCTCGGCCGCTACCGCAAGATCCACCTGCCGGGGCATTCCGAGCATCTGCCGCAGGCGCCGTTCCAGCATCTGGAGAAGCGCTATTTCGACGTCGGCAACGAGGGGTTCCGGGTGTGGCGCGCCTTCGACGCGGTCGTCGGCATGTGCATCTGCAACGACCGGCGCTGGCCCGAGACCTATCGCGTGATGGGGCTGCAGGGGGTCGAGATCGTCGCGCTCGGCTACAATACGCCGACCGAGAATCTGCATCTCTACGAGCCCTATCATCTGCGCATGTTCCACCACCTGCTCTCGCTGCAGGCGAACGCCTATCAGAACGCCGCCTGGGTGCTGGCCGCCGCGAAAGCCGGCAAGGAAGACGGCTACGGCCTCATCGGCGGCTCGGCGATCGTCGCCCCGACCGGCGAGATCGCCGCCCAGGCGCTCTCCGAGGAGGACGAGGTCATCTCGGTCAATCTCGATCTCGAGCTCGGCGAGTATCTGCGCCGCACCGTCTTCAATTTCGAGAAGCACCGGCGCATCGAGCACTACCGGCTGATCACCGAGCGCACCGGCGCGAAGACCGAGGTGTAAACGGAAATCTGCCACATGACGTGTTGGCCGAGCGAGATCCTCGCATCTGGCGATGTGTCTTATTCGGTTAGCGCCAGATGGTCGAGGCGGTCGATCTGCATCGCCGCTTCAGCCCTTGACTCCTCACTGCATCAGCGCCTCACTGGTGATCTTTTTCTCTGTGTTCTCTGCGGCTCCGTGGTGAATTTTTCGGCCACTCAGGACGACTGCGCCGGCCAGTCGATGCGGGCGATCACCTGCCGCCCGACATCCTTGACCGATTTCGTGCCGGTCAGCGCCATCGATACATCGAGTTCGTTCTTGATGATCTCGATGGCGCGCGCGACCCCCGCCTCGCCGCCGGCGCCGAGCCCGTAAATATAGGCGCGGCCGATGACGCAGGCGCGCGCGCCGAGCGCCAGCGCCCGCAGCACGTCCTGGCCGGAACGGATGCCGCCGTCGAACAGCACCTCGATCTTGTCGCCTACCGCGTCGGCGATCTTCGGCAGGGCCGAGATCGAGGAGGGCGCGCCGTCGAGCTGGCGGCCGCCATGGTTCGAGACGATGATCGCCGAGGCGCCGCATTTGGCTGCGATCTTCGCGTCCTGCGGGTCGAGGATGCCCTTCAGGATCATCTTGCCCGGCCACAGGCCGCGGATCCATTCGACGGTCTTCCAGTCCATCGTCGGGTCGAATTGCCGCGCGGTCCATTGCGCGAGCGAGGTCACGCCCTCCATGCCTTTGACGTGGCCGGCGAGGTTGCCGAAGGTCTTGCGCCGGCCCTGCAGAATGCTGAAGGCCCAGGCGGGCTTGGTTGCGATGTCGACGAGGTTGGCGAATTTGACCTTGGGCGGCACGGTGAGGCCGTTCTTGATGTCGCAATGGCGCTGCCCGAGGATCTGCAGGTCGAGGGTCGGCATCAGCGCGCTGCATTTGGCGGCGATCGCCCGCTCGATCAAGTCGCGCACGAAGCCGCGGTCGCGCATCACATAGAGCTGAAACCAGAAAGGCTTGCCGACCGCCTCGGCGACGTCCTCGATCGAGCAGATCGACATCGTGCTGAGCGTGAATGGAATGCCCGCCGCCGCGGCGGCCCGGCGGGCGAGGATCTCGCCGTCGCCGTGTTGCATGCCGCACAGGCCCACCGGCGCCAGCGCCAGCGGCAGCGACGCGGCCTCGCCGATGATCGTCGTCGAGAGGTCCCGCTCGTCGACATTGACGGCGACGCGCTGGCGCAATTTGATCGCCGCCAAATCCGCCGCATTGGCCTGCATCGTCGATTGCGAATAGGAGCCGTGATCGGCGTATTGAAAAAAGGCGCGCGGCACGCGCCGGCGCGCCATCTCGCGCAGATCCTCGATCGAAGTTGCCACGCGCACCGGCTTATTCTCCTGCATGCTGGCGGATAACATCCAACGAACCGCTCCAAATTGCCGTCATACCGGCGAAGGCCGGTATCCACGCCAAGCCTGGGTCCCGACCTGCGCCGGGACGACGAGGGGGCGGTAGATGTCAAAACTGTACCACTAGCGAGACGGACCAGAGCGACGGTTTCTCACGCAAAGGATGCCGGCGGGCCGGACCAGCAGCGGCTTCAGCTGGTGCCCGGCGAGCAGCCTCGTCAGCCCGGCTAATCCCCGGATGAGCCTGTCGGTCAGCGGCAGGACCTGCTCGCGCCGTCCTCTGCCGATCTTCTGTCGCGCCGTTATTGCGGCCGTCAGCGACGTCTTTGCCGCCGACTTTGCCGCGTTCGGATATGCGCGCGAGCTTCCGGGGTGACGGCCCGGCTGCCGCGGGCGGCCGGCCCGCGGCAGTGCACGGCCGCTATTTTACTTCCTGATCGCCGAATAGGGGCCGATCACCTTGCCGGTCCGGTAGATTGACGGTTCGAGGATCGGCTCGACCTTGGTGCTCTTGAACTCGTTGAGCGAGTGGCCCTTGATGCCCTGCCACTGCACTTCCAGAACGCGCGGCTTCGACCACTCGCCATCCTTGCCGAAGCGGATGTCGCCGACGATCGTCTTGAAGGTGTGGCTGCGGATGTAGTCGGCGAGCTTTGTCTGGTCGAGGGTTTTGGCGCCCTCGATCGCATCGCCCAGCACTTGCAGATTGGCGTAGGCGAAGGGCGGCAGATACCAGCCGAGGGGGTCGACCCCGGCGCTCGCCGCCTTCGCCTGGTATTTCTTCAGGAATTCGAGGATGCCCGGGAAGTGCATGGTCTGCGCCGGGATCCACCAATCGTAGTCGATGACGCCGTTGAGGGCCGGGCCGAACTGCTGCTTGACCGCGGTATATTGCAGCCCGACCATGCCGCCGCCGAAAAACCGCGTCTTCAGCCCGACCTCGGTCGCGGCGCGCAGCATGCCGGCCGAGGTGCCGGGATAGGAGGCGACGAAGACCGCATCGGGGCTCGTCGCATTGATGGCGTTGATGATCGGCGTGAAGTCGACGGTGGAGGGCGGGTAGGTGCGGTCATAGACGACCTTGAGGCCCAGCTTCTTCGCCGTTTCGTTCGCCCCTTGCAGCGCATTTTTCGGGAACTCGGCGTCTTCGCCGACGAGCGCCAAGGTTTTCGGCTTCGGCTTTGCCGCCATGATCACTTTGAAGAACGGGTCGGAGAAGGCGACCTTCGGGTCCGGCCCGGTCGGCAGCATCGAGAAATATTTCGGATAGTGGAACTCGCTGTTTACCGCCAGCCCGAAGAGGCCGAGGAACAGGGCCTTGTGCTGGATCGCGATCGGCATCGCGGGCGCGATCAGGTTCGTGCCATAGCCCGAGACGATGAAGTCGACGTGGTCGACATCGAGCAGCTTCGTGTAGATGCCGGGAACGACCGACGGATTGGTCTGGTCGTCGTAATAGTCGAGCTTGACCTGGCGGCCGAGCAGCCCGCCCTTGGCGTTGACGTCGTCGGCCCAGATCTGCATCGCGAGGATCGCGGCTTTGCCCGCCGGGGCGAGCACGCCGGTTTCGGCCATGCCGAAGCCGATCGTGATCGGCGGCGCGGCCCGGCTCGCCCCGGACCAGGCGAGCGAGGCGAGGAGCGCAATTGCGGCGATACGCACGGCGGCGCCGCGGCCGCGCTTCGCATTGTTCGAGGTCATGTCGTTTCCCCCATGTTGTTGTCCGAGCCGGATCGCTTCGCTGCGCTCGCAATGACACCGCGAAGAACCGTCATTGCGAGGAGCCGGGCGGCGAAGCAATCCAGGCATTATCTGCCGCTAGAGCATCTTCCGCTCGGCTGTATCCGCAAAAAAGTCCGTCTCCCGCGGGCTTGACCCGCGGGTCCATGGATGCCCACGGAACCAAGTCCGTGGGCTGAAGGCCCACGGGTCAAGCCCGGCCAAGACGAATAAAGTGGTTCGAGCTGCACGGTAAGTGTCCTAGTTGGTGGCCGCGGTGTAGGGGTAGATCATCTTGCCGGTCGCGTATTTGGCGGGCCACAGGATCGTCTGCTTCGCATCGGTCTTGAACTGGTCGAGGCCGTGTTCGCCGACGCCGTGAAACTGCACCTCCAGCACGCGCGGCTGCGCCCATTCGCCGTTCGGGCCGAATTTGACGTCGCCGACCACGGTCTTGAAGCTGTGGCTGCGCAGATAGGCGGCGAGCTTTCCCTGGTCGAGGCTCTTGGTCGCCGTCACCGCGTCGGCCAGCACCTGCAGATAGGCATAGGCGAAGGGGGGCAGGTAATAGCCGAGCGGATCGACCCCGGCCTTCGCCGCCTCGGCCTGGTAGGTCTTCAGAAAGCCGAGCACTCCCGGGAACTGCATCGTCTTCGCCGGCTCCCAGAAATCGTAATTGACGATGCCGTTGAGCTCTGCGCCGAGCTGCGTCTTCAGCGCGGTGAACTGCAGCCCGACCATGCCGCCGCCGAACATCCTGGTCTTCAACCCGACCTCGTGCGCGGCCCGCACCATCCCGGCCGAGCCGGGCGGGTAGGAGGCGACGAACACGACGTCGGGCTTGGCCGCCTGGATCGCCTGCACGATCGGGGTGAAGTCGGCGGTCGCCGGCGGATAGGTCTTGTCGTAGACGATCTTGAACCCTTTCGCCTTTGCCTGCGCGCGGGCGCCGTCGGCGGCGTGGATCGCAAACTCGGCGTCGGCGGCGATCAGCGCCACGGTCTTCGGCTTCGGCTTCTGCTGCGCCGCGAGATCGAAGAACCCGGTCGAGAAGCTCTGCGAGGGGTGCGGGCCGCCGGTCGGCACCATCGAGAAATAGCGGCGATAGTGGAACTGATGGTTGACGTTGAGGCCGAACAGCGCAAGGAACGCCATCTTGTGCGCGATGACGACCGGCATCGCCGGCGCCAAGAGGTCGGTGCCGTAATCGCCGACGACCAGATCGACCTTGTCGACGTCGAGGAGCTTCGTGAAGATCCCGGGAACCGTCGCCGGGTTGCTCTGATCGTCGTAATAGACGAGCTGCACCGGCCGGCCGAGCAGCCCGCCCTTGGCATTCTGCTCTTTCGCCCAGATCTGCATCGCCAGCAGCGCCGCCTTGCCGTTGGGCGCGAGCCCGCCCGTCAACGCCATGCCGAAGCCGATCTTGATCGGCTCGGCAGCCCGCGCCGCGCCGGCGGCGGCGAGTGAGATGGCGACCGCCGACAGCGCGGCGAGGCCGAATGCGCGGTGCGGCCGAGTGTTCTTCGCCATGCGTCTCCCCTCCCTCTGTCGTCCCGGCGCTTTCGCGCCTTCTGAACGCCTTTCGCCGCGCTACTTTCGCATAATCAATCGGCTACGGCCAGAGCGCGCGCGCTGCGGCTGAAGCGCGCGACGCCGTCCGGCGCGAGCGTGCGCACGATCTCGCCCCGGCCCATCAGATAGTGCAGATGCGCCAGCGCCTCGCCGAGCGCGAAGCCGGTCTGGTGCGCATCGAGCCGGCGGCGGAAGAGGACCGGCATCAGCTCGGCGGCGGTGTGCGGCCGGGCGCAGGCGGCGAGCACCTCCGCGCAGCGCGCGCGGTGATGCGCCTCTAGCTCGGCGATGCGCCGCGCCGCCCCGTAGAACGGCAAATTGTGCGAGGGCAGCACCAGCGTCCCGTCGGGAATCGCGCGGCCGAGCTTGCCGAGCGAAGCAAGATAGCGGGCGAGCGGGTCGCCGTCGGGCTCGTGCGCCTGGACGCTGATGTTCGGCGAGATCTTCGGCAGGATCTGGTCGCCGGCGATCAGCAGGCCCGCCTCGGCGCAGTAGAGGCAGGCGTGCTCCGGCGCGTGGCCTTCGCCGACGATGACCCGCCATTCGCGCCCGCCGGCCTCGAACGCCGTGCCGTCGCCGATGCGGTGATAGGTGACCGGCACCGCCGGCACGCCGCGGCGGTAGTTCCGGTGGCGCACCGCGAAAGCCTCGCTCGCCGCCGCGTCGAGCCCCGCCTCGCGCGCGAAGCCGGTGCGGATCGCCGTCGCGTCCGGCCCGTCCTCGAGGCTGAAGAGGCGCGCGCACAGCCACTCCTTCTCGCTCGTCCACAACGGCGCCTGCCAGCGCTCGGTGAGCCAGTGCGCGAGGCCCATATGGTCGGGATGGTAGTGCGTCGCGATGATCCGGCCGACCCGCCTGCCGTCGAGCCGCTCGGCGAAGATTCGTTCCCAGGCGCCCTTCGTCTCGTCCGAGGTGTAGCCGCAATCGACGATGGTCCATTGCGGGCCGTCCTCGATCAGCCACAGGTTGATGTGGTCGAGGGCGAAGGGGAGCGGCATCCGCAGCCACCAGATGCCGGGCGCGATCGCGATCGTCTCGCCCGGCTGCGGCGGGCTCGCGACCGGAAACTGCAACGTACCGTCCATGATCCCTCGGCCTGTACCCTCGCGTGACGAATTGACCCCGCAACGGCGGCGGTGCATGACTAACGGGTTAGAGGCACGGCCCCAAGCAGTTTTTTTCAGAGGATTGGTATGCGCGATTTCAATGTTCCGGGCCGCTCCGCGGCAATGGCGGCGAACGGCATGGCCGCGACCTCGCACCCGCTCGCCACCTTGACCGCGCTCGACATCCTGCGCGCCGGGGGCAACGCGGTCGATGCGGCGATCGCGGCGGTCGCCATGCAGTGCGTCGTCGAGCCGCAATCGACCGGGATCGGCGGCGACTGCTTCGTGCTCTATTCGAAGAAAGGCGCGCTGCCGATCGCGCTCTCGGGCGCCGGCCGCGCCCCGGCGAAGGCGCATGTCGAATGGTACGCCGAGCGGCAGATGCGGCAGATCGAGGTCCAGACGCCGCATGCGGTGACGGTGCCGGGGGCGATCGACGCCTGGTGCCTACTCAATCGCGAGCACGGCGCGAAGCCGCTCGCCGACCTGCTGGAGCCGGCAGCGAAGGCGGCCGAGGACGGCTATGTCGTGACCCCGCGCGTCGCGCACGACTGGGCGCGCAACGAGGACAAACTGCGCGACCCCTACGCCGCGCGGCTGATGCTGAAGGACGGCCATGCGCCGAAAGCCGGCGACATCTGGCGCAACCCGGCGCTCGCCCGGACGCTGCGCCATATCGGCCGCGAGGGCCGCGCCGGTTTCTACGAGGGCGCCATCGCGCGCGACCTCGTCAACCGCTTGAAGGAATTGGGTGGCCTGCACGAGGAGGCGGATTTCGCGGCGCAGCGCTCGCAGTGGGTTGAGCCGATCCACGCCTCCTATCGCGGCTGGGAGGTCTATGAATGCCCGCCGGCCAATCAGGGGCTGACAGCGCTGATGATCTTGAAGACGCTCGAAGGCTATGCGCTCGGCGGCGAGGGTTTCAGCGAGGCCGACCGGCTGCATCTGATCGCCGAGGCGACGAAGGCCGCCTATCACATCCGCGATACGCGGATCGGTGACCCGGACTTCACGAAAGTCGATGTCGAGAAATACCTGTCGCCGGAATGGGCCGAGCGCACCCGCCGCGACATCCGCCTCGACCGCGCCCTGCCGCCGCAGCATTGGGACGGCATCGAGCACAAGGACACGATCTACATGTGCGTCGTCGACCGCGACGGCAACGCGGTGTCGTTCATCAACTCGCTGTTCTCCTCCTTCGGCACCGGCATCGTCGGGCCGGAAAGCGGCGTCATCCTGCACAACCGCGGCAGCGGCTTTCGCACGATCCCCGGCCACCCGAACGCGATCGCGCCGAAAAAGCGCCCGTTCCACACCCTCATTCCCGGCATGCTCGTCAAGGATGGCCGCGCCGTCATGCCGTTCGGCGTCATGGGCGGACAGTATCAGGCGGTCGGGCACGCCACCTTTCTGCACCGCTTCCTCGACTGCGGCCTCGACCCGCAGCAATCTGCCGAGGCGCCGCGCGTCTTCGCCTATCAGGGCGTCCTGCAGGTCGAGCCCTCGAACGGCGAGGCGATCTTCGCCGATCTGGCGAGGCGCGGCCATCAGGTCGAGTGGACGTCGCTGCCGCTTGGCGGCTGCCAGGCGATCTGGATCGATTGGCAGCGGGGCGTCTTCGTCGGCGGCTCCGAGCCGCGCAAGGACGGCCTCGCGCTCGGCTATTGAATACGCGAGCCGCTCCCTCGCCCCGTGCTGCCCCCTCGATTCCCTCCCCCGCATGCGGGGGAGGGTTAGGGTGGGGGCGCGCCGAAATTGGCTTCACTTGCTCGGGCGGCGTAACCCGCCTGTCGCACCTTGATCAGCGCAACCCGCTGCGCGTCCTCTTTCCGACCCCGGAGCCGGGCGAGCCGGCATTCGCCGTCATCGCCACGACCTCCGGCGGGCTGGTCGCCGGCGACCGCATCGCGATCGACGTCCGCGTCGGGCAAGACGCCGCGGCGCATGTCACCGCGGCCGCGGCGGAAAAAATCTACCGCTCGGCGGGCGGGACCGTAGAGGTCGAGCAGCATCTCTCGATCGAGGAGGGCGGCGCGCTCGAATTCCTGCCGCCGGAGACGATCCTTTTCGAGGGCGCCCGGCTCAAGCGCCGCACCACCGTCGATCTCCGCTCTGGCGCCGGCTTTCTCGGCGGCAGCATCACCGTCTTCGGCCGCCGCGCGCGCGGCGAGCGGTTCACGGCGGGGCTGTTGCGCGACATCGTCGAAGTGAGGCGGGAAGGGCGTCTCGTCTGGGGCGAGGCGCTCCATCTCGGTTCCGATGTCGAAAGGATCGTCGCGCACCCGGCCGGCTTCGCCGGCGCGGCGGCGTTCGCCACGCTCGTGCTGGCGGCGCCGCAGGGTGACGCGGCGGCGCTCGTCGACGGCGCGCGCGCGGTCCAGGCCGAAACCGCCGCGCCGGGGCTCACCGCCGGGGCGACGCTCGTCGCGGGGCTCCTCATCGCGCGGTGGCTCTCGCACGACGCCCTCCTGCTGCGCCGCGCCTATGCCGATCTCGCTTGTTATTTACGCGCCGCTGCGATGGGATTGCCGCGGCAGCTGCCGCGCCTTTGGCACGTTTGATGCGTGCCCTCTCCGAGGAGGAACAATGAACCTGACGCCGCGGGAAAAGGACAAGCTCTTGATCTCGGTCGCCGCGATGGTCGCCGAACGGCGATTGCGGCGCGGCGTCAAGCTGAACCATCCCGAGGCGGTGGCGCTGATCACCGACTACCTCCTCGAAGGCGCGCGCGACGGCAGGACGGTCGCCGAATTGATGCGCGACGGCGCCACGGTGCTGCGCCGCGACCAGGTCATGGAGGGCGTCCCCGAGATGATCCACGACATCCAGGTCGAGGCGACCTTCCCCGACGGCACCAAGCTCGTCACCGTCCACCAACCGATAAGGTGAGGCCCAATATGTCATTGCGAGGAGCGAAGCGACGAAGCAATCCGGGGCGGCGAGATTGCTTCGCTGCGCTCGCAATGACGACCGGCCGGCGCGGCCGATGATCCCCGGCGAGATCTTGCCCTTAACGGGCGATATAGAAATGAACGCCGGTCGCCCGACCGTCACGCTGACGGTCGCCAATACCGGCGACCGGCCGATCCAGGTCGGTTCGCACTATCATTTCTACGAGGCGAACGCCGCGCTCCAATTCGACCGCGAGCAGGCGAGGGGCTTCCGCCTCGACATCCCGGCCGGCACCGCGACCCGTTTCGAGCCCGGGCAGAGCCGCGAGGTGCGGCTCGTCGCCTATGCCGGCGACCGGCGCGTCACGGGCTTCCAGGGCAAGCTCAACGGCCCTTTGTGAGGGGATATGCGAATGTCGCTCTCGGATTTCCGCCTCTCCCCCCACCGGCTATCCCCGCCATTCCCTCCCCCGCGAGCGGGGGAGGGTCAGGGAGGGGGCGGGTCCCGAGGGGCCTGACATGGCGAATTCGCTTTCCCGCGCCGCCTATGCTGCGATGTTCGGGCCGACGACGGGGGACCGGCTGCGCCTCGCCGACACCGAGCTCGTCATCGAGATCGAGAGCGACCGCACGATCTACGGCGAGGAAGTGAAATTCGGCGGCGGCAAGGTCATCCGCGACGGCATGGGGCAGTCGCAGAAGAGCCGCGCCGAGGGCGCCGTCGATACGGTCATAACCAACGCCGTCATTCTTGATCACTGGGGGATCGTCAAGGCCGATATCGGCATCCGCGACGGCCGCATCTGCGGCATCGGCAAGGCCGGCAATCCCGACATCCAGCCCGGCGTCGATATCGTCATCGGCCCGGGCACCGAAGCGATTGCCGGCGAGAACAAGATCGTCACCGCCGGCGGCATCGACTCGCACATCCACTGGATCTCGCCGCAACTGGCCGAGGAGGCGCTCGACAGCGGCGTCACGACGATGCTCGGCGGCGGCACCGGGCCCGCCGCCGGCACGGCCGCGACGACCTGCACGCCGGGGCCGTGGCATCTCGCCCGCATGCTGCAGGCGATGGAGGGGCTGCCGGTCAATATCGGGCTCTTCGGCAAGGGCAACGCGTCCGACCCGAAGGCGCTTGTCGAGATGGTCGAGGCCGGCGCCTGCGGCCTCAAATTGCACGAGGATTGGGGCTCGACCCCGGCGGCGATCGATTGCTGTCTCTCGGTTGCCGAACGGCTCGACATCGCCGTCGCCTTGCACAGCGACACGCTCAACGAATCAGGCTTCGTCGAGGACACGATCGCCGCCTTCAAGGGCCGCAACATCCACGCCTTTCACACCGAAGGCGCGGGCGGCGGGCACGCCCCCGACATCATCAAATTGTGCGGTTTGCCGAATGTGCTCCCGTCCTCGACCAACCCGACGCGGCCCTACACGCAGAACACCATCGACGAGCATCTCGACATGCTGATGGTGTGCCATCATCTCGACCCGCGCATCCCCGAGGACGTGGCCTTCGCCGAATCTCGCATCCGCCGCGAGACGATCGCCGCCGAGGACATCCTGCACGATCTCGGCGCCTTCAGCATGATGTCATCCGACAGCCAGGCGATGGGCCGGGTCGGCGAAGTGATCATCCGCACCTGGCAGACCGCCGACAAGATGAAGCGCCAGCGCGGCCCGCTGCCCGAAGACAATGAGCGGGCCGACAATTTCCGGGTCCGCCGCTATGTCGCGAAATACACGATCAACCCGGCGCTGACGCACGGGCTCGCGGAGCACATCGGCTCGGCCGAGGTCGGCAAGCTCGCCGACCTCGTCCTCTGGTCGCCGGCGTTCTTCGCCGTCAAGCCCGACATGGTGTTGAAATCGGGGATGATCGCGGCGGCCTTGATGGGCGACCCCAACGCCTCGATCCCGACGCCGCAGCCGGTGCATTACCGGCCGATGTTCGGCTCCTTCGGGCGGGCGCTGTCGGCCTCGTGCGTCACTTTTCTGCCGAGCGCCGCGCTCGAGCGCGGGCTGCCGCAAACTCTCGGCCTCGCGCGCACCATATTGCCGGCGCGCGGCATCCGGGCCATCGACAAGAGCCGCATGGTATTGAATTCGGCGACGCCCAGAATCGAGGTCGATCCCGAAACCTACGAGGTGCGCGCCGACGGCGCGCTCCTCACCTGCGAGCCGGCCACCGTGCTGCCGCTCGCACAGCGCTATTTCCTTTACTAATGAAGGTAGTGTCATTGCGAGGAGCGCAGCGACGAAGCAATCTCGACGAGATTGCTTCGCTGCGCTCGCAATGACGTTATCCTCGCCGTCTCTGTGGTGAATTTGAAATGCGGCGGGCGATCGCGATACACGGGCGCGGGCATTGGCCGGACGAGGCGGCGGTCGATAGGGTGACGCTCGCCTTTCTCGACCGGCATCGCCGGCGCATGCGGCTCGTCGCCGATTCGGGCGAAGCCTTTTTTCTCGATCTGCCGCGCGTGCAGCACATGGCCGATGGCGACGGGCTCGAGCTGGCCGGCGGCGGCTTCATCCGCGTGCATGCCGCTCCCGAGCCCTTGTACGAGATCGCCGCCGCCGACCCGCAGAGCCTCTTGCGCATCGCCTGGCATCTCGGCAACCGGCACCTGCCGCTGCAGGTCGCGGGCGAGTGCTTGCGCATCCGCGCCGATCACGTCGTCGCCGAGATGGTGGCCGGGCTCGGCGGCAAGATCACGGCCGTCGAGGCGCCCTTCGACCCGGAGATCGGCGCCTATGCCGGCCATGCGCATGACTAGAGCGGCTTCCGACCGGGTCGCACAGGCGCGCGTGCCCGCCCCTCACCCCAGCCCTCTCCCCGCGGCCGCGGGGAGAGGGAGGGACCCGCGTCAGCGGGAGGGTGAGGGGCCGGCACCGGCGCCGCAAGCTGCACGGGAATGCGCTAGCCGTACCAAGGGCGCGCTCTATCGCCTGCTCGCCTGGCTGTCGCCGGGGTTTCCGGTCGGCGCCTACAGCTACTCGCACGGGCTCGAAGCCGCCGCCGCCGACGGCCGCATCGCCGACCGCGCCTCGCTCGAAAGCTGGATCGAGGCGATCCTCGTCTTCGGCGGCGGCCGCCTCGACGCCGATATCCTCGCCCGCGCATACCGCGCCGCCGCGGCCGGCGATCTCGCCGCGCTGATCGAGGTCAACCGTTGCGGCGTGGCCTTCCGCGCCACCGCCGAGATGGCGCTCGAAGCGACGGCGCCGGGCGAGGCTTTTCTCGCGCAACTGTGCGCCGCCTGGCCGATACCCTTTATCGAGCGCTGCGCCGCCGCGCTCGCCGGCGAGCCCGTCGCCTATGCCGCCGCTTTCGGGGCTGCGGCGGGTGCGGCCGGCGTCGCGCTCGACGACGCGCTCCTCGGCTTTCTCGAAGCGATGGCGGCGAACCTCGTCTCGGCCGCGCTGCGCCTCGGCGTCGTCGGCCAGACCGACGGCCAGCGCATCCTGGCCGCTCTCGAACCGGCGATCGCCGCCGCTGCGGCAAGCGCGATCGAGCGCGGCGAGGATGAGTTCGGCGCCGCCGCCTTTGCCGTCGAGCTCGCCTCGATGGCTCACGAGACGCAATATTCGAGGCTCTTCCGCTCATGAGCGAAAAGGACGCGCGCGGGCCCTTGCGGGTCGGGATCGGCGGGCCGGTCGGCTCCGGCAAGACGGCGCTGATGGATTACCTGTGCAAGCGCATGCGCGGGCGTTGGGAAGTGGCGGCGATCACTAACGACATTTATACGAAAGAGGACGCGGAATTCTTGACGAAGAGCGGCGCGCTGCCGTCCGAGCGCATCCGCGGCGTCGAGACCGGCGGCTGCCCGCACACAGCGATCCGCGAGGACGCTTCGATCAACCTCGCCGCCATCGCCGAATTGACGCGCGCCTTCCCGCGCCTCGACCTGGTGCTGATCGAGTCGGGCGGCGACAATCTCGCGGCGACCTTTTCGCCCGAGCTGGCCGATCTGACGGTCTACGTCATCGATGTCGCGGCGGGCGACAAGATCCCGCGCAAGGGGGGCCCCGGCATCACCCGCTCGGACCTGCTCGTCATCAACAAGATCGATCTGGCGCCGGTAGTCGGCGCCAGCCTCGAGGTGATGGAGCGCGACGCCCGGAAAATGCGCGGCGGGCGGCCTTTCCTGTTCACCAACCTGAAGACCGGCGAGGGCGCCGGCCGGGTCGCCGAGTTCATCGCCGAAGCGGGCGGCCTCTGACCCCCCTCAACCGCCGGGCTGCAGCGCCGCGCGGTAGGCCCTGACGGCGGCGGCGAAGCCCATGACGAGTGCGTCGGCGGTCAGTTCGTGGCCGATCGAAGCTTCGGCCAGGAACGGGATCGCTGCGATCAGCGGCGGCAGGTTGTCGAGGTTGAGGTCGTGCCCGGCATTGACGACGAGCCCGCGCACCTCTGCCGCGCGCGCCGTCTCGATGCAGCGCCCGAGCACCGCCGCATAGTCGCCCGCGCGGAAAGCGGCCGAATAGCCGCCGGTGTAGATCTCGATGCCGTCGGCGCCGGCCAGCGGCACCCGCGCGACCGCCGCCGGATCGGGATCGACGAAAAGGATGACGCGGGCGCCGCCCTTCCGCAGCCGCTCGACGGCCGGGCAGACGAGGCGCATTTGTTCCGCGTCGAGCCGCCAGCCTTCCTCCGAGGTCAAGACGCCCGGCGCGTCGGGGACGAGGGTGCACTGCTCCGGCTTGACCGCGTCGGTCAGCTCCAGCAGCCGCTCGTCGGGATAGCCTTCGATGTTGAGTTCACATTGGGGGCGCCACGGCAGCATCAGCTCGGCAAGCACGAAGACGTCGTCGCGGCGGATATGCCGCTCATCGGGGCGCGGGTGGATCGTGATGCCGTCCGCCCCGGCCTCGTGCGCGATCCGCGCGAAGGCCGCCAGGTCCGGCACCCCGGTGCGCCGCGAATTGCGCAACAGGGCGATCTTGTTGAGATTGACGCTGAGCCGAGCCATGCCCTCGATCTTATGTCGCGAGCCCGGCGCCGCAAGCGCCGAATGAAAAGCGCCCCCGGCGGGGCCGGGGGCGTATCTTCTCCTGGCCGAGCTTTAGGCGGCCTTCTGGTCGATGACCTTGGGCTCAGACCGCGCGCCGCCGCTGATCGGGATGTTGCGCGGCCGCAGCTGTTCGGGAACCTCGCGCACCAGATCGACGTGCAGCATGCCGTTGTCGAGGCTGGCGCCCGTCACCTTGATGTGGTCGGCGAGGCTGAAGCGCCGCTCGAAGGCGCGCCGGGCGATGCCGCGGTGCAGATAGCGGTTGTCCTCCCCCTCCGTTTTCGCCTTGCCGGTCACCGTCAGCGTGTTCTCGTGGACGGTGAGGTCGAGCTCGTCGCGCGCGAAGCCGGCCACCGCCATCGTCAGCCGATAGGCGTCTTCGCCGGTCTTTTCGATGTTGTAGGGCGGGTAGGAGAGCGCGGCGTTGTCGACGCGCGAGGCCGCGTCGACAAGACGCGTCAAGCGGTCGAAGCCGATCGTCGAACGGAAAAGGGGTGAGAAGTCGAAGCGATCCATAGCCATATCCTCCATTGAGCAACATGGGTCCTGGCGCCCACCCGAGGGCTGAGAGCCAGTCGTATCCGCGCGGCCCCGCAGTGGCGACCGTGCAAGCTGTTAGATGGTTGCTGGATAGGGCCGATCAAGAGGCCGAATCGGCCAGCATCCGCCGCCGTGCCGCCCTTCACCCTCGCGCTGCGCGGGTTCCTCCCTTTTCCCGCCGGCCCCCTCCCATTCCCTCCCCCGCGTGCGGGGGAGGGTTAGGGTGGGGGCGAGGAGAAGGCCGCGTTGCCCGACGCCGCGAGTAGCTTCGCAGAGCCCTCAGCTCTTCGTGCCGAAGCCCTGGAAGCGCTTGTTGAAGCGGGCCAGCTGCCCGCCGCTGTCGAGCAGGCGCTGCTGCCCGCCGGTCCAGGCGGGGTGCGATTTCGGGTCGATCTCGAGACGCAGCGTGTCCCCCGCCTTGCCGTAGGTCGAGCGCGTCTGGTACGAGCTGCCGTCGGTCATCACGATCGTGATCTCGTGATAATCGGGGTGGATATCGGTCTTCATGCGCTCGGCCCTCCAGGGAAGCGCGCTATATAGCGAAGCCCCGCCCGCGGCGCAATCCTCGGCTCAGCGGCCGGGCGCCGCGGTGCGGGCGGCAGCCGCCGTTCTGCGGCTCTCTTCTTCGAGATAGGCGATGATGTCGCGCCGCGTCGGCGCTTCGAGGATGCGCACCGGCATCAGCGCGCCGGGGATCAATTGCTGCGGCCCGGCGAGCCATTTGTCGAGGTTCGCCGCGGTCCAGCGCAGCGCGGCGGCGCGCAGCGCGGGCGAGTAGGGGTATCCCGCGACGGCGCCCGCCTTGCGGTCGAGGACGCCCCCGAGCATCGGCCCGAACTTGTTGTGCCCCAGCGCATGGCAGGCGGCGCAGCGCGCGGCGAACAGCCGCTTGCCCCGCCGCGGGTCGGGCAACGCCGCGGCGGTGAAGCGGGACAGGTTTCTCGCCTTCTGCGGCGCCAGCGAGGCGAACATCGTGTAGGAGAGCGTGATCTCGCGCACCTCGCGCGTGTTCGGGTCGCGGGCGAGCCGCGGATCGACGAAGAAATCTACCGGCATCTCGACCTGCTGGTGCGGCCCCAGCCGCTCCTCGCTGAAGCAGAAGCATTGGATCTTCTTGAAATAGATGCCGGT
This sequence comes from Allostellaceae bacterium, assembly GCA_035538335.1. Lineage (GTDB taxonomy): Bacteria > Pseudomonadota > Alphaproteobacteria > ATCC43930 > CGMCC-115725 > AP-15. The sequence goes on along the minus strand of DATLKN010000014.1, from coordinate 102,672 downwards.
CTTGGCGGGCGCGACGTTGAAGCTCGCGTGCCCGGCGAGCGGCTGGCCGGTCAAATTCTCGGCCCGGAAGAAGACGAGCTTTTCTTCGCCGAGATGCAGCCTCACCCGCGGCACGACCGGCACGAACCGCCAGGCGAGGCCGGGTATCACGGTCGTCGTGAAATCGACCGTGATGATGCGGCGGGAGACGCGTTCGGTGTCGGATTGCGCGCGCTGCGTCGCGCCGCCGAGCCCGGTCGCCGCGCAGAACAGGCGGTAGAGCGGCACCGAATAGGAGACGAGCGTCACCATCGCCGCGAGGATGCCGCCGAGCCCGGCCGCGACGAGCAGGTTCTTGCGTCGCCGGTTGGGCATCGGCCGCGGCTCCCGTCAGCGGGCGGCGGCGGTGTCGCCGGAGGCGGCGCGCAACGCCGTGACGACCGCGTTCGTCGTCAGCAGCACCGGCAGCGCCACGCCGTCCGGTCGGCTCGGCCCGTAGACCGCGTCGAACGGGATGCCGTAGCGCTGGAAGCTTTGCAGATAGGCGCCGATCGCCGGGTCGGGCCGCGTCCAGTCGGCGCGCATCGTGACCACCTGCGGCCGGCCGAGCCAGGCCGCGACCGGGCCGCGGTCGATGACCGCCGCCTTGTTGAGCTTGCAGGTGAGGCACCAATCGGCCGAGACATCGACGAAAACGGTGCGGCCCTGCGCGACGAGCCGATGCAGCCGGTCGAGGCTGAAGGGCTGCCAGCGCGACGCCGCGGCCGAGGCTTCGGCGGGCGCGCGCGGGGCCAGCAGCGGCACCGCGAAAGCGAGCGCGATAAGCGCCGCGGCGATGCCGGCGAGCGCCCGGCGGCGCGGCGCGCCCAGATCCGCCGCCCGGCTGCGCCAGGCGAGCACCGCCAGCAGCAGCGCCATCAGGATGCCGAGCAGAGCCGCGGCGCGCGGGCCGCTGCCGCTTTCGAGCACGGACAGCAGCCACGCCGCCGTCGCCAGCAGCAAGAGCCCGAGAACCCGCCGCAGCACCACCAGCCATCGCCCCGGCCGCGGCATCAGCCGGGCGAGGCCGGGCGCCGCGGCGACGAGCAGATAGGGAAGCGCGAAGCCCAATCCGAGCCCGAGGAATACGGCGAGGATCGTCCCCGCGCCGCGCCCCAGCGCGAAGCCGATCGCGGTGCCGACGAAGGGCGCCGAGCACGGCGTCGCGAGCAATGTCGCAAATGCCCCGGTCATGAACGATTGAACGAGCGCATGGCTCGGCGCCGAGGCGGCCGCGCCCTGCGCGAAACCGGGGACCGGCAGCGCGAACCAATCCCACAGATTGGCCGCGAGGAGGCTCAGAACGGCGATCATCAGGACGAGAAACCAGGGCTGCTGAAACTGGATGCCCCAGCCGATCGCGGCGCCGCCGGCGCGCAGCAAAATGAGCGCCCCGGCCAACACCGCGAACGAGAACAGGATGCCGAGCGCGGTCGCGGCAAAGCCCGCCCGCACCTGCCGCCGCTCGGCGCCGGCATAGGCGGCGAGGCCGAAAAACTTCAGCGACAGCACCGGCAATACGCACGGCATGGCGTTGAGGATGAGCCCGCCCAGCAGCGCGAGGCCGAGGATCGAGAGGAGCCGGTCCGAAATGCCCGAGCCGGCGGTGCCCGCCGTCGCTGTCGCCTGCAATTCCGCGGCGCGGCCCCCATCGACGAATGTCAGGGTCAGCTGCTTGCCGACCAGGTCGGCGCGCGTCGCCTGCCGCACCGGCACGGTCATCGAGACGCTGCGGCCGGCCTCGGCAAGCATGATGTCGGGGCGGCCGAAGCTCGCCGAGCCGCGGCCCTCGATAAACAGATCGGGCGCCCGGAACGGCGCTCCGAGGCTGTCGACGCGCAGCCGCAGCAGCGGCCGCGCCGCGGTCCCGGCGACGCCGAGACGGCGCAGCCTCAGCCGCGCCCCGGCCGCGTCCTGCGGCACCTGCGCCGCGAAATGCGCGATCCGTCCGGCCTCTCCGCCGGGGACGGCGAGGCCGGCGGGAAGGTCGAGCGACAGCGTCGCATGGTAGGGAACGCAGATCTGCGCGCACGCGGCATAGTCGATCGCGGCATGCAGCGCGAGCGGCGCTCCCGGACGCTTCAGCGTGACCGTCAGCGGCAGGATCACGTCCTTCTCGTAGGCCGCCGTCTCGAACCCCAGCAGCGAGACGCGCCGCGGCGCCGGCCAGGCGATCCCCACCGCCGACAGGTTCCGCGACCCGCTCCAGTCGAACCGCGGCGGTATGCCGGCATCGCCCGGCGAGCGCCAATAGGTATGCCAGCCGGGGGCGAGGCGGATCTCGATCCCGGCATCGACATAGGGCGCCGAGCCCGTCGCTTCGGTCGCGCTGACGAGACGGGCGCCGGCATGCGCGTCGCCGACCCAGTCCGACGCGGCGGCCTTGGCGCCGCTCGCCGGGGCGAGCAGGCAACACACCGCCGCCAAGGCCGCCAGGCGCGGCACCCGCATCCGCCGCCGTGCCTCTTTCGAGACGCGCCCTATCGGGAGCTCCTCAGCGTGGGGATGTCGGTAATGGCATAAAGAAAGATCCTCATCCTGAGGCGCCTCGTGCCGCGAGGCCTCGAAGGACGCAGAACGGCTGTCCGGGCAAACCGATGCAATACCCATTGACCGCTGATTCGCCGTCTTCACCGCCGCGATATTACGCCGGCTGCGGCGCCGCGGCGAGCGGCGGTTCGTCGCGACCGCGCGGCCGTGCGCCAATCGGCGCATTGCGCCGCCCGCCGCGCCGTCATATTTGCCTGCGCCGATGAGCGATTTTCGCGGGCGGCTGGCGGCATGGCTGGGCGTGATAATGGCGGCGGCCTCGCTCGCCGTCGCCGCGGCCGTGTTGTGGCGCATGGCGGCGCGGCCGCCGCGCGAGGCTGCGCCGGCTTTTCCCGCGACGGCGGCGGCGCCGGCCGGGGTCGATCTCGCCTTCGCCCGGCTCGCCCGGCCGCGCCCCCTGCCGCCGCTGCAATTCGCCGCGGCAGACGGGCAAAGGCTGAGCCTTGCCGATTTCCGCGGCCGCGCGGTGCTGTTGAATTTCTGGGCGACCTGGTGCGCGCCCTGCCGCAAGGAGATGCCGACGCTGGACAGGCTGCAGAGGCGTACGGGCGGCCCGAATTTTCAGGTCGTCGCGCTGTCCATCGACCGGCTCGGGCTCGCCGCGGTCGCGCCGTTCTACAAAAAGCTCGGTATCGCTTCGCTCGGCATCTACCTCGATCCTTCCGGCAAGGCGGCGGCGGCGCTCGACCTTGCCGGCCTGCCGACCAGTCTGTTGATCGACGCGGAAGGGCGCGAGGTTGCCCGCAAGATAGGCCCGGCCGAATGGGACGCGCCGGCGACGTTCGACAAGATCCGGCGATACCTGAAGACGTCCGGCCGGCGATAGCGGCTCCCCTGAGCAAACGAGACACCGCGATAGCGCGGCGGTTGTTGCAGTCTGCCCACCGTCAAATCTAAAGTTCCCCGGCGGGAAAGCGGGCAGCAGCGATGAGCAAGGGAAGCGGCGGGCATCGTCCGGGCAGGCTGCCGTCCATCAGCCGGTCGCTGCAGCTGCTCGCCGGCGTCCTGCTGGTCATGATCCTCGGCGCGACCGCGCACCGGCTGCTGGTCGCGCGGGCGGGGCTCATCGCCGGCGCCGAAGAGCAGATGACCCGCCTCGACATGGTGTTCGCCGAGCAGACCGGCCGCGCCGTCGAGACCGTCGACTTCATCCTGCGCAATGCGATCGACACGCTGCGCGATCTGCAGGCGAAGCCGCCGCTCGACCGGGCCGCTTTCGAGGAGGTGCTGCGGCGCCGCATCGAGGGTGTGCGGCAGGTGGCCGAAATCGCCTTCGTCGGCGAGCGCGGACGGGTCCTCTTCTCGTCGCGGCCCGGCGCCTCGGGCTCGCTGCCGCCGGCGGCGCAGAAAATGCTGCGCGCGCTCGCCGCCGATCCGCATGCCGGGCTGAAATTCAGCGATCCGCTGCGCGGACCGGACGGCCGCTGGACGGCGCTGATGCTGCGGCGCGTCGCCAATCCCGACGGCAGCTTCGCCGGCGCCGCCGTCGCCTATCTCAACCTCCCCTACTTCACCGATTTCTACCGCGCGGTCGAGCTCAACGAGGACGGCGCGATCCTGCTGCACCTGCGCGACGGCACGGTGCTGGCGCGCTACCCGGACAATGACGCGGTGGTCGGCCGCAGCTACGCCGATCTGCCGCCGTTCAAGGACATCCTGGCGCACCGCATCGCCGGCACGGTGATCATGCCGAGCCCGGTCAGCGGGCAGCTGCGCATCCTGGCGATCCGGGCGCTGAAGCTGTTTCCGCTCGCCGTCAACGTCTCGGTCGAGGAAAGCCGCGTGCTCGCGCCATGGCGGCGGCAGGCCTGGACGTTTTCGCTGATCGCCGCGGCGGCCTCGGCCTCGATCGTCGGGCTGATGCTGCTGTTGGCACAGCGCTCGCGCCAGATCGAGGCGCTGCTCGGCGAGTATCGCGCGGCGAAGGAGGCGGCCGAAGAGGCGCATGGCCGGCTGCTCGAGCAGATGGCCGAACGCGAGCGCGCCGAGGCGGCGCTGCGGCAGGCGCAGCGCATCGAGGCGGTCGGCCAGTTGACCGGCGGGGTGGCGCACGACTTCAACAACCTGCTGACGGTGATGACCGGCAACATCGAACTGATCGAGGCCGCGCCCGGGCTCGACCCGGCGACCGCCGAGCGGCTCGCGGCGATGCGTGCGGCCGCCGAACGCGGCGCGATGCTGACCGACCGGCTGCTCGCCTTTGCGCGGCGCCAGCCGCTGGTGCCGCGGGCGGTCGATGTGAACGGGCTGATCGCCGGCATGCGCGATCTCTTGGAGAGCGCCCTCGGCGCGCGGGTGCGCATGGAGATGGAGCTGGCCGCCGATTTGTGGCCGGCGATGGTCGACCCGACGCAGATCGAGCTGGTCATCCTCAATCTCGCGATCAACGGGCGCGACGCGATGCCGGCCGGCGGCGTGCTGACGATCGAAACGCAAAACCGCCGTCGCGGCCCGCCGTCGCGGCCGGAAGAGCCGACCGAGGGCGACTACGTCATGGTCAGCGTGCGCGATACCGGCACCGGCATGCCGCCCGAGGTGCAGGCGAGGGCGTTCGAGCCGTTCTTCACGACAAAGGCGCCGGGAGCCGGCACCGGCCTCGGCCTGTCGCAGGTCTTCGGCACGGCGCGGCAATCGGGCGGCGACGTGCAGATCGACAGCGCTCCCGGGCAAGGAACAACGGTCTCGGTGTTTTTGCCGCGCACCTCGGCCGCGGTCGAAGAGCCGGCCCCGAACGCGCCCGAAGGCGCCGAAGCGCAGGCGAGCCGCGCGCTCGTCCTCGCCGTCGATGACGATGAGGCGGTGCGCGGCACCACCGCCGCCATCCTGAAAAGCCTCGGCTATCGCGTCGTCGAGGCGGCGAGCGGCGAGGCCGCGCTCGACATCCTGACGCGCGAACACGGCATCGACTTGCTGTTGACCGACGTCGTGATGCCCGGTATCAGCGGCGTCGAGCTGGCCCGCAAGGCGCGAGCGGCGGCGCCCGGCCTGCCGATCGTCTTCATTTCCGGTTTCGCCGACCCGGCCGGCAGCGTCGGCTCGCCGCCGTTGCGTCGCCTCGTCAAGAAGCCGTTCCATCCGGCCGATCTGCGTCAGCAGATCGAAGGGGCGCTCGCCGAACGTCGCCCGCCGGCGTGAATTGTCGTCCCGGCGAAAGCCGGGACCCATCTCGACCGCGGCTGCCGGCTTCCGCCGGTATGACAAAGCAAGGAACGCCTCGCCGAACGCCGGCCGCCGGGCCGAAATTGTCGTCCCGGCGAAGGCCGGGACCCACGGCTGTCGTGGATACCGGCCTGCGCCGGTATGACGAGCGGGAGCACTATAGCCCACCCGCTTGCCAAAGCCTCCGCCGGTGCCGATTCATTCGTCGTCCCGGCGAAGGCCAGGCGAAAGCCGGAACCCATCTCGGCCGTGGATACCGGCTTCCGCCGGGAGCGCGGCCACGGCTCGACGGGCCGAGGGGCCGCTATTTCTTCCCGGTCAGGTATTCCATCGCCGCCTGGACGCCGCCCTTGCCGTGCGGCACGCCGACGAGGTCGAGCGCCATCTCGACCGCGGCGAGCGCGCCCAGGATCATCGGCTCGTTGAGATCGCCCATATGGCCGATGCGGAACACATGGCCCTTGAGGCGATCGAGCCCGCTGCCGAGCGAGACGTTGAACGTGTCGAGCGCGACCTCGCGCACCTTGTCGGCATCGAAGCCGTCCGGCAACTGGATCGCGGTCACGCTGTCCGACTGCGCGCCCGGGTCGAGGCAGAAGACCTCGGGACCGTCGTTCTGCCGCCATGTCCTGACCGCCCGTCGCGTCGCCTCGGCCAGCCGATGGTGGCGGGCGAAGACGTTGTCGAGCCCTTCCTCTTCGAGCATGCGCAGCGCCTCGCGCAGGCCATAGAAGAAATGCACGGGAATGGTGCCGTTCCAATAGCCCTGCTGCGGGCCCTGGCCGAGCAGCCGCCGCCAGTCCCAGTACACGCGCGGCAGCTTGGCCGCGGCGGAGGCGGCGAGCGCCTTGGCGCTGACCCCGGTGAAGGCCATGCCAGCCGGCAGCATCAGTCCTTTTTGCGAGCCGGCGACGACGACGTCGACGCCCCATTCGTCCATGCGGAAATCGAAGGAGCCGAGCGAGGAGATAGTGTCGACGCAGAAGAGCGCCGGATGGCGGGCCGCGTCGATCGCCCGGCGCATCGCCGCGATCGGCTGCGCGACGCCGGTCGAGGTCTCGTTGTGGACGGCGAGCACGGCCTTCAGCTCGTGCCCCCTGTCCTCGCGCAGCCGCGCTTCGAGCTTTGCCGGGTCGGCCGGGCGGCGCCAATCGTTGGGCAGGGTCTCGACCTCGAGGCCGAAGACCTGTGCCCGCAAGCCCCAATTCAGCGAGAAATAGCCGCTTTCGACGACGAGCACTTTGTCGCCTGGCGAGAACAGGTTGACGAGCGCGGCTTCCCACGCGCCGTGCCCGGTGGCGGCATAGCCGAGGATCGTCTCCTCGGTCTTGAAGATCCGCTTCAAGCCCTCGAAGCATTCCGCCGCGATCGCCCGGAACTCGGCGCCGGTGAAGTCGATCGTGCCGCGGTCCATCGCTCTGAGGACGCGGTCCGGAATGTTGGTCGGCCCCGGGTTTTGGTAGAAGTGGTAGCCCCGCTTGATCGTCATTGGTTCTCCCGTCCTGGCCCGGCGCCCCTCGCCGCCAGCGCAAAATAGTCCGCCGATCCGTTATTGTCTCGTGCTGCCGGCCGCCGCGGGCGGTTTGCCGCAGCCCAAAAAGAAGGCAGGGGCGTGCCCCTGCCTCCTTCGGCCGGCGAATCCTCCCTAAACCCGGGCCACGGCGCCTTTTCGGCGCTTGACCGCTGTGCCACGGTTCAACGCAAGATCCTATCACGCGGCCGGCAAATTCCACTCGGAAAATTACATATTCGGCGAGAAAAATCAGCGCTGGCAGCACGAGCGGCGGGCGGGCCGCGCGAAACTGCCTGCGGAACGATCTGCCCGCCGCCGAGATGATGAAAGCAAAGGCAATCCCGGGCCGCTATGGCGTAAATGAGAGGCATCGCGACCGCCCTCGCCCGGCGGCGGACGCGGCAGCGCAAAGGTGATTGGCAGGCCGCGCCGGCTTCCCTAGAGTGCGCGCCCGCAACGAGGACACGGGACGGCATGCGTCTATCGGAATATTTCCTGCCGCTGCTGCGCGAGAATCCGAGCGAGGCGCAGATCGTCTCGCACCGGCTGATGCTGCGCGCCGGCATGATCCGGCAATCCTCGGCCGGCATCTATTCGTGGCTGCCCTTGGGCTTGCGCGTCCTCAAAAAGGTCGAAGCGATCGTGCGCGAGGAGCAGGACCGCTCGGGCGCGCAGGAAATCCTGATGCCGACGATCCAGCCGGCCGAGTTGTGGCGCGAGAGCGGCCGCTACGAGGATTACGGCAAGGAGATGCTGCGCATCCGCGACCGGCACGAGCGCGAGATGCTGTACGGGCCGACCAACGAGGAGCAGGTCACCGAGATCGTCCGCGCCGCGGTGAAGAGCTACCGGGATCTCCCGAAAAACCTCTATCACATCCAGTGGAAATTCCGCGACGAGGTGCGCCCGCGCTTCGGCGTCATGCGGGGGCGCGAATTCCTGATGAAGGACGCCTACAGCTTCGACCTCGACCAGAAGGGCGCGAAGCACTCCTACAACAAGATGTTCGTCGCCTATTTGCGCACCTTCGCGCGCATGGGGCTGAAGGCGATCCCGATGCGCGCCGACACGGGGCCGATCGGCGGCGACCTCAGCCACGAATTCATCATCCTCGCCGACACCGGCGAATCGGCGGTCTATTGCGATCGCCGCTGGCTCGAAACCGACATCCTCGCCGCCGAAGTGGATTACGCGAGCGACCTCGAGCCGTTCTTCCGGCGCTGGACCGCGCTCTATGCCGCGACCGACGAGATGCACAAGCCGGAAAGCTGTCCGATCCCGGCGGCGGAACTGGTGACGGCGCGCGGCATCGAGGTCGGCCACATCTTCTATTTCGGCACCAAGTATTCGCAGCCCATGGGCGCCATGGCGACCCTCGCCGACGGCGACAGCGTGCCGCTCGAAATGGGCTCCTACGGCATTGGCGTGTCGCGCCTCGTCGGCGCGCTGATCGAGGCGAACCATGACGATTCCGGCATCGTCTGGCCCGCGAGCGTGGCGCCCTTCGCCGCCGGCCTCGTCAATCTGCGGCCCGGCGACAAGCGCTGCCGCGATTTCGCCGACGAACTCTACGGCAAGCTCCGCTCCGCCGGGGTCGAGGCGCTCTACGACGACCGCGACGAGTCGCCCGGCGCCAAATTCGCGACGATGGACTTGATCGGCCTGCCCCGGCAGCTGATCGTCGGCCCGCGCGGCGTCGCCGCCGGCACCGTCGAGGTCAAACAGCGCCGCTCCGGCGCCCGCGCGGACATGCCGGTCGAAGCGGCCCTGACGCGCGTGACGGGTTGACTGACCTATGCCCGACCGGGATTGCTTCGTCGCTTCGCTCCTCGCAATGACACTAGAAACTGCGGTCATTGCGAGCGCAGCGAAGCAATCTCGATGATCTTCGGCGCTTTCGAGCGGATGGTCGCGTTCCGCTATCTGCGGGCGCGGCGGCAGGAAGGGTTCGTCTCGGTCATTGCGATCTTCTCGCTCTTGGGCATCGCGCTCGGGGTGGCGACGCTGATCATCGTCATGTCGGTGATGAACGGCTTCCGCGCCGAATTATTGGGCCGCATCTTGGGGCTCAACGGCCATCTCGGCGTCTACGCCACCGCGGGCCCGCTCCAGGATTACGAGACGGCGGCGAAAAAGGCGGCGCAGGTAAGGGGGGTCACGAGCGCGACCCCGCTCATTACCGGCGAAGTCATGGCGACCTCGCAAAAGGGCGCCGCCGGGGCGCTCGTCCGCGGCATGCGGCCGCAAGACCTGCAGCACCGCGCGCTCGTCGCCAACCGCATCCTCGAAGGCTCGATCGCCGGCTTCAAGGATGACGGCGTCGTCCTCGGCTACCGCCTCGCCGAACAGCTCGGGGTCGGCGTCGGCGGTCGCGTCACAATCATCTCGGCAAAGGGTGTGCCGACCGCCTTCGGCACGATGCCGCGCGTCAAGACCTACCACGTTGCCGCGCTGTTCGATGTCGGCATGTACGAATACGACAACAGCATCATTTATGTGCCGCTGCCGGCGGCGCAGCTCTACTTCCAGATGCCGAACGCGGTCTCCTCGATCGAGGTCTTCGTCAAGAACCCCGACCGGGTCGATGCGGTCGGCCGCCGCATCGCAGAGGCATTGGGCGGCGGCGTGCGCATCGTCGATTGGCAGCAGGCCAATTCGAGCCTCTTCAACGCCGTCGAGATCGAGCGCAACGTCATGTTCCTGATCCTGACGCTGATCATCCTGGTCGCCGCCTTCAACATCATCTCCAGCATGATCATGATGGTGAAGGACAAGGGCCGCGATATCGCGATCCTCCGCACGATGGGCGCCTCGCGCGGCATGGTCTTGCGCATCTTCATGCTGTCGGGCGCCAGCATCGGCGTCGTCGGCACATTGGCCGGGCTCGTGCTCGGCGTCCTCTTCACGCAGAACATCGAGGCGATCCGGCAATTCATCCAAAAGATCATCGGCACCAACCTCTTTTCCGCCGAGATCTATTTCTTCACGCGCATTCCGGCGCAACTCGACCCGCGCGAGGTCGCCGCCGTCGTGCTGATGGCCTTGGCGCTCTCCTTTCTCGCGACGATCTACCCCTCCTGGCGCGCCGCCCGGCTCGACCCGGTCGAGGCGCTGCGCTACGAGTGAGCCGCGGCTTGGGCGAGCAGCGCTCGTGCGTCATTCGACTCGGCGCTGCGCGCCGGCTCAGGATGACGGTTCTCGATGCCATGAAGATCACCCGTCATGCTGAGGAGCGCCCGACGGGGCGCGTCTCGAAGCACGCTTGATGCCGATGCCGACGCAAAACGGTACCCCGGCGCTCGAACTGCGGGGCGTCGAGCGGGTCTTCCGTCAGGCGGGCGCCGAGTTGCGCGTCCTCGACGGCGTCGATCTCACCCTCGCGCGCGGCGAGGTCGTGGCGCTGGTCGGCCCCTCGGGCGCCGGCAAATCGACATTGCTGCACGTCGCGGGCCTTCTCGAACGGCCGGACGGCGGCGAGGTCATCATCGGCGGGCGGGATTGCGGCGGCCTTTCCGACGAGCGGCGCACAATGCTGCGGCGCGCCGAACTCGGCTTCGTCTACCAGTTCCACCACCTGCTGCCGGAGTTCTCGGCCCTCGAAAACGTCATGCTGCCGCAGATGATCGCGGGCGTCCCGCGCCGCGCCGCGCGCGAGCGGGCGGCGCAGCTGCTCGACTGGGTCGGCCTCGCCCCACGCGCGAGCCATCGCCCGGCGCGGCTTTCGGGCGGCGAGCAGCAGCGCGTCGCGATCGTGCGCGCCCTGGCCAACGAGCCCAAGATCCTCCTCGGCGACGAGCCGACCGGCAACCTCGACCACGCGACCGGCGACAGCGTGCTCGCGACACTCCTCGAGATTGTCCGCCGCACCGGCCTCTCGGCCCTCGTCGCCACCCACAACCTCGACCTCGCCCGCCGCCTCGACCGCATCGTCGCGCTCGAAGACGGGAGGCTCGTCCCGAGCTGAAATGTCTTGACAACTGGTTGGTTTCTCAACCATTAGGCGATTGGCGGTCGCTTGGCCGTACGCTCCGGTCAACAGTCATTGAGGTCAACCTATGGCCATTGAACCGATAATCGAAGAGGGAGCCAGCCGGCTGGCGGAGCGGATCATTGCCAAAATAAACGAGCTGATTGGCTGGATCACGAACCACCAGAAAGCGGATGGCGCGTGGAAAATAGAAGCAGAGGGTCGCCTAAAAAGCCTCGAACAGGACGTGAAAAAGCTCAAGGCCGAAAACCGAGGATTGAAGATAGCCAAGGGTAAAGCCAAGGCCGGAAGAGAAAAGGCCATTGCTAGTCAGCAAAGAGCAGAGTCCATACTGGAAGAGGCCCGTCGCCTACTGAATTAGGTAGTTTGTTGGGCGCCTTTCAAAGCTTCAAGCCAGCGCCGCAGTACCGCGGCGTGGCTAGCTAGCCGTTCCTGGATTTCCTCGCCGATCTGGCCGCGATACATGTGGACCGCGAGATTGCGGTCCTGGCCGATCTTTATGGCCGTCTCGGCGTCGGCGTCCGAAAGCCAACCCAATCGCCGCGCCGCTCGAATAGTGCTGCTTGGAGAGGCCACCTCGATCTGCTCTCGCTCATCGAGAAGGTGCTGACAGGCCTTCCATACGGCCTCGAAGGTGTAGATCAGGCGCAGAATGGCGCTGTCGCGCTCGATCAGTGAATTGGATGCCCTCACGACGGCCTCGTCCAGGGTGGCGAGGGCCGCCTCGGCCTCGGCGAGCCGTTTCTCTACTCCCGCCATTTTAAGCCCTCACGCTGGACTTCCTCGACGAGCGCCGGATCGGCGCGTCTCAGATCGACAAGGTCCACGTTATAAGGAATCGTGCTTTCCTCGATCTCGTCGGCGAGTACGGCAAAAAAGCTGGAGGAAAACTCCTCGCGCGGCAGGATCGCGATATCGATGTCGCTGTGCTGCTTCACCTCGTCCCGTGCGCAGGAGCCGAAGAGCCATACGGCCGCGTCGTGCCCTTCGAGCGCCGCGAGCACCATCCGCCGCAATTCCTCGAGCGCCCTTTCGCGGACCGGGTTCATGATACAGCCGAAAGCCAGCGACCAGCGTCTCGTGCAAAGTCAAGAGAGCCACTAAGCGAAACCTCATAAATCTTAAACCTGTCGCTCTTCAAAGAATTAGCGAGATTTGCCATTATCACCTTTAGCCGTGCCTCATCATTTTGTCCGAGTTCCTTTACCCGCTTCATCACATCCTTGAAGACCGAATCCTTCATCCTGTTCGATAGCGTCAATCCTAGCATCGACGGAAAAATGGAACGATAGGATTCCCTCACCTGCTCCGTCGTCGGCGAAAGCGCGATGAAGTTTAGGACAAACTCCGGGCGTAAAATGTATTGTGAGCCTCGCCGAGCGACGATATCGGCGGTGAACCTTCTTACTATAGACTCGTGAGTGAGCCACCAAGTTCGAAAACCGTATGGATTAGGCTTATGATCCTCATGGAGTATTTCGCGCTTCCCATAAATTGCGAATATTTGCCTAGCATCGTTAATTGCTAAAACGTCGTCATTCTTAATCGATTTAAACCTGTCGGCCAACTCTGCAACTTCCGCATCGTCGGTTAGCTTCCCAAGGTCGTCATGCGACTCGAATTCCATACCGAAGCGCTCGACAATATACTGTTTGAGCTCACGTTTCCCTTCATCAGTCTGAAGCTTCTCATACGTGCAGAACTGTCCAATGAATGATCGCCATCCTGCGGGCGGGCGGATGTTACCAATTGGGCTAAGCCGCGAGTAGAAATACGCGCGTATTAGCGGCTTGGAAGAATGGCGAGCGTGCTCTACTCGGACGTAGGGCTCTACCTCGGAGAATAAAATGCGGAACTCGACATCGGTCGCGTGAAGATGCCCACGGACCTCATCCAGTGTAGGTTCACTGAGGATGAGCTTAGATCCCGATGCACGAACTATTTCAAGCATGTTCGTGACCATCCGGTCTTCGGCGAATAGATAGCGCTCAGAGAACGCCTGAATAATCAAATCTGCTCCCACGTAAAGCACGAAATTGGACGACATCTGCTTAAAATACTCGATGATATGTGGATCGGCGCTTAGCGAGAATAACAGCGCAAAAGTACGAGAAAGTTTCCCGAAATATTCTCTCTCTTCGGGAGAACTTTGATAAAAAGCCTGACGAAGTATGTTCAGAATAGAATCCTTCGCCTCGATCGCGAAGCTACCGCCGATTTGAGAATCTGCAAGAACCTCGTCGACCCTGTCCGCGACCGGGCCGCCGATATCCCCCTCTCCATCCGAAAAAAAGGCTGCAGACCGTAGTCCTTCCTTCTCGAATACGCGTTGCACGGTGGATAGGGCTAGGTCGGCCAGATCCGTCGGCGCCACGTGCACTTCTTGCTTTTCGCAATACTCAATTGCGCGTGAGATAAATCGCTCGAGCACGGCGAGCTTGAGGGATTCGTCTTCAATGTTCTCCCTTTCGGCAACTTGGCGCGTCTCGTAGGGCAAAGCGAATTTGTCAATTTTCTTGTGCCAACGTACCTCACGACCAGTGGGATGATTCTTTGAGGCAAGGGTTTCAAGTCGATGATCGAGGGTTCCTCGAACGAAGTGTCGGGCCGTGGGAAGGACTTCCTCAATCCGGGCCAATATCTCGCGCCGACTGAGCAGCTTTCCTTTTTGTGGGTCGGTATCCGAAAGTGCCCAGAGAATCAGGCTGTCAACAATAGAAGTGAGCAAATCACTCTTCGACCGGCGCCGTTCAACCTCCTGGCCGAGAAATACACACACCTCTGTGGAGGCCGGAAGAGGGGGTCTATCGATCAGCCGGGCGCCACCGATTTCGGATAGGAAGGCTGTGTAGGGCCGGAGATGGGATCCAAACGCGGCCTGCGTAGCCGCATTTCTGTTGATATTCGCCGCAATCCACTTTCGCGATCTTATCCTGACTGTGATGTCTAGTTCTTCAGATAGAGATTCCTCCTCTACGTCGGAATTGGGTATCTCCCGAGACGAAACGTACGTTAGTATCCGTGCCCCCCTCCCAAAATCGGTCAGTCGTTTGAGGGTACGGCGTATTTTCCCACCATAATCCTTCTCTACGGAAGCTTGGTAAAAGTGCGTAGACCGCCCCTCATAGATTTGGCCCTCAAATGCATCTGCACCGCCATCACGCGGCCCGCCAAGTGGAACAAAATTTATCCCGAACATTTCTGGCCCAAAGGCGTGGAAGAATCGCTCGAATGCTGAGCCTTCGACGTATTCGAGAGCTATTTCCACCAGTCGAGAATCGATAGACACGGCCGTTTGTCCTCAGTTTTCTTAAGGAGTTCTCCGAAACCTAACCGGGTATAGGGAAGCTACAAGCTGAAGAAAATTAGAGAACGCGCGTTCGCTGACTCTGTTCATCTCATCCCGCCTTCAGTCTCCGCGGGGCGCGGCGGGCGAGGTAGGGCTTGAGGTACTGCCCGGTGTAGCTGTCGGCATGCGCCGCCACGTCCTCCGGCGTGCCGGTGGCGACGATGTGGCCGCCGGCGTCGCCCCCTTCGGGGCCGAGGTCGATGATCCAGTCGGCCGTCTTGATGACTTCGAGGTTGTGTTCGATGACGAGCACCGTGTTCCCTGTCGCGACGAGCGCGTGCAGCACTTCGAGGAGCTTTTTCACATCCTCGAAATGCAAACCGGTCGTCGGCTCGTCGAGGATGTAGAGCGTCTTCCCCGTCGCCCGCCGCGACAGTTCCTTCGCCAGCTTGACGCGCTGCGCCTCGCCGCCCGAAAGGGTGGTCGCCGGCTGGCCGACATGGATGTAGCCCATGCCGACCCGCTGCAGGGTCAACAGCTTGTCGCGAATCGCCGGCACGGCGCGGAAGAATTCGACGCCCTCGTCCACCGTCATGTCGAGCACGTCGGCGATGCTCTTGCCGCGGAACAGCACTTCCAGCGTCTCGCGGTTGTAGCGGCGGCCCTTGCAGACGTCGCACTGCACATAGACGTCGGGCAGGAAATGCATCTCGATCTTGATGACGCCGTCGCCCTGGCAGGCTTCGCAGCGCCCGCCCTTGACGTTGAACGAGAAGCGCCCCGGCAGATATCCGCGCGCCTTCGATTCGGGCAGCCCCGCGAACCAGTCGCGGATCGGCGTGAAGCAGCCGGTATAGGTGGCCGGGTTCGAGCGCGGCGTGCGGCCGATCGGCGACTGGTCGATATCGACGATCTTGTCGAGGTATTCGGCCCCCTCCAGCGCCTCGAAGGGGGCGGCCTGCTCGCGCGAATTGTTGAGCCGCTTGGCGAGCGCCTTGTAGAGCGTCTCGATGATGAGGGTCGATTTGCCGCCGCCCGAGACGCCGGTGACGCAGCAGAAGGTGCCGAGCGGAACTTCCGCGGTGATCCCCTTCAAATTGTTGCCGCGCGCGCCGGCGAGCTTCAGGATCTGCCGCTTGTGGCCGCTGCGCCGTGACCCCGGCACGGCGATCTCGCGGGCGCCCGTCAGGTATTGCCCGGTGATGCTGTCGGGGTTCGCCATGACCTGGTCGGGCGTCCCCTCGGCGACGACGTGCCCGCCATGCACGCCCGCCCCCGGCCCCATATCGACGACCCAGTCGGCGGTGCGGATCGCCTCCTCGTCGTGCTCGACGACGATGACCGTGTTGCCGAGGTCCCGCAGCCGCTTCAAGGTCTCGAGCAGCCGCCCGTTGTCGCGCTGGTGTAGCCCGATCGAGGGCTCGTCGAGCACATAGAGCACGCCCGTCAGGCCCGAGCCGATCTGCGAGGCGAGGCGGATGCGCTGGCTCTCGCCGCCCGAGAGGGTGCCGGAGGAGCGCGACAGGGTCAGGTATTCGAGCCCGACGTTTTTGAGGAACCCCAGCCGCTCGTTGATCTCCTTCAGGATACGCTGCGCGATCTCGCGCTGGCTCGGCGTCAATGTCGCGGCGACGGATGAGAACCACTCGACCGCCTCGGCGATCGACAGCCGCGCCGCCTCGCTGATGTTCTTCCGCGCGATCTTGACGGCGAGCGCCTCGGGCTTCAGCCGGTCGCCGCCGCACACCTCGCAGGTCTTGGCGTTCTGGTAGCGCCCCAATTCCTCGCGGACCCAGGCGCTGTCCGTCTCGCGGAAGCGCCGCTCCAAATTCGGCAATACCCCCTCGAACGGCCGCTCGGTCGTGTATTTGCGCAAACCGTCGTCATAAGTGATCTTGATCGGCTCGCCCTCCGAGCCGAAGAGGATCGTGCGCCTCAATCGCTCCGGCAGGTCCTGCCAGGGCGTATGCATGCTCGCCTTGAAATGCCGCGCGAGGCTCTCGAGGGTCTGCGTGTAATATTGCGAACTCGAATGCGACCACGGGCTGACCGCCCCCTCGGCGAGGCTTCGGCGCTCGTCGTGGACGACGAGATCGGCGTCGAAATAGAGTTTGGTGCCGAGCCCGTCGCAGGCGGGGCACGCGCCGAACGGGTTGTTGAACGAAAACAGCCTGGGCTCGATCTCGGCGATCGTGAAGCCCGAGACCGGGCAGGCGAACTTCGCCGAGAAGATCGTCCGCTCGCCGGTGTCGGCGTTCTCGGCGATCGCGATGCCGTCGGCCAGATCGAGCGCCGTCTCAAACGAATCCGCGAGCCGGTTGCCGAGGTCGTCGCCGAGCACGAGGCGATCGACGACGATCTCGATGTCGTGCTTCAAATTCTTGTTGAGCGGGCGCACCTCGTCGAATTCGAGGAGCTTGCCGTCGATCTTGACGCGCTGGAAGCCGCGCCGTTTGAACTCGGCCAGTTCCTTGCGGTATTCGCCCTTCCGCCCGCGCGCGATCGGCGCGAGCAGGTAGAGCCGCGTGCCCTCGGGCATCGCCAGCACCCGGTCCACCATCTGCGAGACGGTCTGGCTCTCGATCGGCAAACCTGTGGCCGGCGAATAGGGCACCCCGACCCGCGCCCAGAGAAGCCGCATGTAGTCGTAGATCTCGGTCACCGTGCCGACCGTCGAGCGCGGGTTGCGCGACGTCGTCTTCTGCTCGATCGAGATCGCCGGGCTGAGGCCCTCGATCGATTCGACCTCCGGCTTCTGCATCAATTCGAGGAATTGCCGCGCATAGGCCGAGAGGCTCTCGACATAACGGCGCTGCCCCTCGGCATAGATCGTGTCGAAGGCGAGCGAGGACTTGCCCGAGCCCGACAGCCCGGTCATCACGATCAGACTGTCGCGCGGCAGGTCGAGGTCGATGTCCTTCAAATTGTGCTCGCGCGCGCCGCGGATGCGAATTTCCTGCATGGCTCTAGGTTACCACGGAGACACGGAGGTCACGGAGGGTTCATTCGCGCGTCAATATAGTCGCCGTGCCCGGCCTTGTGCCGGGCACCCGCGTCTCTTATTGCGCGCCCGACGCTTTGAAGGCTGGGAGGCCCGTATTACGGTGCGTATTACGTATTACGCGTATTACGTATTACGGTGACAGTGCACTTATTTGGTATTACGGGTATTACGGTGACAGTGCACTTATTTCGGTCGCGCCTCTGAAGATCCGCGACAACCGGCGATCAGCGAAATAAGTGCACTGTCACCGTAATAGGTAATAGAAATAAGTGCACTGTCACCGTAATACTGCACTGTCACCGTAATACTGTCACCGTAATACCCGTAATACCTTTGAAGGCTGGGCGGCCGGGCCAGGCCCGGCCAAGGGATTTTTCTCGGTGTTCTCCGTGCCTCAGTGGTGAATCTAGACACCGCGCGGCGGCGCTTCGCGCGGGGTGACGGCGAGAGCGAGCTTTTGCGTCAGGCGCAAGACGGTCAGCATCGCCGGCACGCCGACCCGCTCCTCGGTCAAGAGGCGGTGCAGCGCATCGACGTCGCCTATGGGCGCGCCGTCGAGCGCGACGATGACATCGCCCGTCACGAGCCCCGCCTGCCGCGCCGCGCCGCCTTCGCTCGTCGAGGTGACGCGCACGCCGCTTTCCGCCTCCAGCCCGTGAAAGCGCACGAGCCGGCGCGGCAGCGCGACCGTCTGCCCGGCGAGCCCGATATAGGAGCGCTTGACGCGGCCGTCGCGGATGAGGCGCGAGGCAACGAACTCGACCGTGCTCGCCGATATCGAAAAGCAGATGCCCTGCGCCATCGCGATGATCGCAGTGTTGATGCCGACGACCTCGCCGCGGGCGGTGACGAGCGGGCCGCCGGAATTGCCGGGATTGAGGGCGGCGTCCGTCTGGATGACGTTGTCGATCAGCCGCCCCGAGCGGGCCCGCAACGAGCGTCCCAGCGCGCTGACGACCCCCGCCGTCACCGTGCACTGAAAGCCGAACGGGTTGCCGATCGCGATGACCAGCTGCCCGACCTTGAGCCGGCGCGAATCGCCGAGCCGGGCGAAGGCCGGCGCCTCGCCGTCGAGGCGCAAGACGGCGAGGTCGGTGTCGGGGTCGTCGCCGACGAGACTGGCGGCGAGGCTGCGCCCGTCCTGCGTCAGCGCCTCGAGCTTCTTCGCGCCGCCGGCGACGTGGCTGTTCGTCAGCACATAGCCGTCGGGCGTGAAGACGACGCCCGAGCCGCTGCCGCCGCGCCGGCCGCCGGCGGCCGGGACCTGCAGATGGAGGACGGCGGGGCCGACCTTCTCGACCGCCTCCGTGACCGCGCGCGAATAGGCGTCGAGGAGCGGCGCGTCGTCGTTCGCTTGGCTCTGCGGGGTTGTCGCCGGGTTGCCGCCAGGGCCGCCGATCGGGGAGAGATAGCTCATGCTCGATGCTCCCGAGCCCGCCGGGGAATTTCCGGGGGGCTCGCAAAAGACAGGCAGAATAAAGTGGGAACATCCGGCGGGTTTGATAAGATGGGGGCCCACGCCCCTCGAACCTGCGGTGACCTCATGGCTGGCAGCGTCAACAAGGTGATCCTGATCGGCAATCTCGGCCGCGACCCGGAAATCCGCTCGACCCAGGATGGTACCCGGCTCGCCAATCTGGCGCTCGCCACCTCGGAAAACTGGCGCGACAAGGTCTCGGGCGAGCGCAAGGAGCGCACCGAGTGGCACCGCGTCGTGATCTTCAACGAGCGGCTCGTCGAGATCGCCGAGAAATATCTGCGCAAGGGGTCGAAGATCTATGTCGAGGGCGCGCTGCAGACCCGCAAATGGACCGACCAGCAGGGCCAGGAGCGCTATTCGACCGAAATCGTATTGCAGCGCTTCCGCGGCGAATTGACGATGCTCGATGGCGCGCGCGGTGGCGGCGGCGCGCCGGCCGAGGCCGGCTACGACGAGGGCTTCGGCGACGAGCCGGCGCGCGGCGGCGGTCCGTCATCCGCCGGCCGCGGCCGCGCTCCCACGAACGACCTCGACGACGAGATCCCGTTCTGATTGTTCCCGGCCGCCGGTGCTCTTTTTCCCTCGCGCAATGGGTGCGGCGACGATGGGCCAAACGCTGGCGGTCGGCAGCTGCGCCTTCTCCGATCGGCCTCTGAGGAGCGAGCTTTCTCGGCAGTCCGAGCGACAATCCGCCTTATGTCCGCGGTATCGTCGCGCTTGCCGCGAACGGAAACTGCCGGCTGTCGCTGTTATGCAGGCTATAGGTCGCTGGGCTTTCGGCTGGTAAATTCGGAGGTCCGCCAACTCCCGGGTCCCGACCGATGGATGCGATGCCTCAGCCGCCCTTCCGCGCCGATCATGTCGGGAGCCTCTTGCGGCCGCCCGAACTGCTGCGCGCCCGCGCCGATCGCGAGGCCGGGCATATCGACGCCGCCGCCTTGCGCCGGGTCGAGGATTCGGCGATCCGCCGCGCTGTGCGCCTGCAGGAGGAAATCGGCCTCAAAGGCGTCACCGACGGCGAATTCCGCCGCGGCTCCTGGCACATGGATTTCCTCTACCGGATCGGCGGCGTCGGCAAATCCGAACGCCGGCTCAATATCGAGTTCCGCAACGAGAAGGGCACCATCGCCTTCAGCCCGACCGCGCATCGGGTCGGCGGCAAGCTGCGGCTCGACGAGACGATCTTCGGCGAGGATTTCGCTTATCTGAAATCGGTCGTGGCGCCCGGCTCGACCGCGAAATTGACGATCCCCTCGCCCTCGATGCTGCATTACCGCGGCGGCCGCGCCGCGATCGAGGCGAGCGTCTATCCCGACATGGAGCCGTTCTGGGCCGACCTCGCCCAAGTCTATGCCGAGGAGATCCGGCGCCTCTACGCCTTGGGGTGCACCTATCTGCAGCTCGACGACACCAGCCTCGCCTATCTGAACGACCCGGCCCAGCGCGCCTATGTCGATGCGATCGGCGGCGACGGCGAGCACCAGCACCTGACGAACATCCGCGTCATCAACGCCGCGCTCAAAGGCCGGCCCGCCGGCATGACGATCTGCACCCATATGTGCCGCGGCAATTTCCGCTCGTCCTGGATGGCGGAGGGCGGCTACGACCATGTCGCCGAGGCGCTGTTCGGCGGGCTCGACGTCGACGGCTTCTTTCTCGAATACGACGATTCGCGCTCGGGCGGCTTCGCGCCGCTGCGCTTCGTGCCGAAGGGAAAGAAGCGGGTCGTCTTGGGCCTCGTCACCTCGAAGCGCGCCGCCCTCGAAGACAAGGACGCCCTGAAGCGCCGCATCGAGGAAGCGGCGAAGTATGTGCCGCTCGACCAGCTCTGCCTGTCGCCGCAATGCGGCTTCTCCTCGACGGTCGAGGGCAACGCGCTGAGCGAAGCGGAGGAGATCGCGAAGCTGCGTCTCGTCGTCGAGGTGGCGCGCGAGGTGTGGGGTTGACGCTCTGCGACATCGGCTGCTTGCCAGGCGACCCCAGTGGGCGAGGCTAACCTGACGTTGAAGATTCTGCTTGTTCATTGACCAATTCGGGGGGAATCGGATAAATCCCGAGTTGGTGTCGGTCGCGGCGGGCGGGTCGACCGCAGCCCGCGCGGTCGTTGTCTGGGGGACCTCGTCGCGATGGCGGAGAAGAGCCGCCGGGATTTTCTGAGGCTTGCCGTTTCGGGCATCGGCGGTACGGCGTTCGTCGGCTGGCCGGCGCAGAGCGCGCTCGACGTGCGCTCGTTCGGCGCGGTCGGCGACGGGATCGCCCTCGATACTGCTGCCGTCAACCGGGCGATCGCGGCGGCGGCGTGCGCGGGCGGCGGCATCGTGCGGTTCCCGCGCGGCACCTATGCCTGCCATTCGATCCGGCTGCAGAGCAACGTCGCGCTCCGCCTCGACCGGCAGGCGACGATCGTTGCGGCGCCGGCCGGAGGGTATGACGCGGCCGAACCGAATCCATGGCATCGCTACCAGGATTTCGGGCACAGCCACTTCCACAACAGTCTGATCTGGGGCGAGGGGCTGCACGACGTCGCGATCCTCGGGCCCGGCCGCATCTGGGGAAAGGGCCTGAGCCGCGACTCGATCCCGATCGACGGCGCGCCGTCGGCGCTGGCGCCCGGCGCCGGCGACAAGGCGATCGCGCTGAAGAACTGCTCGAACGTGACGCTGCGCGACTTCGAGGTCCTCGCCGGCGGTCATTTCGCGATCCTCGCGACCGGCGTCGACGACCTCCTCGTCGACAACTTGACGATCGACACCAACCGCGACGGCATCGACATCGACTCCTGCCGCAGGGTGCGCATAGCGAATTGCCGGGTCAATTCGCCCCACGACGACAGCATCTGCCTCAAGAGTTCGCTCGCGCTCGGCCGCCCTCGCGCCACCGAGGACGTGACGATCCGCAATTGCTACGTCACCGGCGGCTACCGCGTCGGCGCGCTGCTCGACGGCAGCGGTCATCTGCTCGGCGAGAGCGCGCAGCAGGTTGACGAGCGCGAGTGCATGATGGGGCGGATCAAGCTCGGCACCGAGTCGAACGGCGGGTTCCGCAACATCCGGATCGAGAACTGCGTCTGCGAACGCAGCCTCGGGCTCGCCTTCGAGGCCGTCGACGGCGGCGATCTCGAGAACGTCGTCGTCAGCGGCGTGACGCTGCGCGACATCTACGGCCCGCCGATCTTCGTGCGTCTCGGCGCCAGGCTGCGCGGACCGGCGGGGATCAAGGTCGGCGCGCTGCAAGGCTTGGCGATCAGCGGATTGACGTGCCGCGGGCCCGACAACTGCGGTGCGGCGATCATCAGCGGCATCCCGGGGCATCGGGTCGCGGACATCTCGCTGCGCGACGTCGATCTGCTGCTGGAGGGCGGCGGGGTAAAACCGCTCGCCGCCGTCATTCCGCCGGAGAAGGACAGGGTCTATCCCGAAACCGACATGTTCGGACCGCTGCCGGCGCAGGGACTGTTCGCCCGCCACGTCAGAAACCTCGATCTCAGCCGGGTCGCGTTCCACAGCGTCCGGCCGGACGCCCGCCCGGTCATCTGGCTCGATGACGTGCAGGGGGCGCGCTTCTCGGACCTCCGCATGCCGCCGGGTTTGACGGCCCCGGCGGTGTTCCGCGCCGACCTGAACCACGCGCTCGTCTCCGGCCTGTCGCGCAAGCGCGCCCGGTAGCCCGGCGCCGGCTTGAAAAGGTCTGAACAAGCGTCACGTCTCCCTCTCCGCCCTTGGGGGCGGAGAGGGCAGGGTGAGGTGGGGGATTCCGGAGCGGCCCACCTCACCCTCCCATCGCTGCGCGATGGGTCCCTCTCTCTCCCCCCGAAGGGCGGAGAGGGACTTTTGCAGAGGTTCCCTAGGGCTGCGACGTCCGGGCGGTTGCGCCGCCCGGCGCGGCCGGCGGTTCATGAAAGCGGAACAACGTGATGTAGCGCCCGACCCGGTAGGAAGCCTCCGGCCGGCCGAGCGGGGCAATCGAGCGCAGATAATCCGCGGCCGGCACGATGTCGGCCTGCCCGATCCGCCCGTAGACGGCCCAGACGTCGTGGCCGGGCGCCCATTTCTCGGCCTCGCTCGGCTGGTTCGTCACTCTCAGCCCGCGCGCGGCGAGCTTTTCCTCGTCCGCGTATATCGCGAACACATTGTACGTATAACCCCGGTCGGCGAGGACGACGTCCCCCGGTTTGGCCTTCTCTGCCAGCTCGCGCGCCGCCAAATCCCAGCGCGGTTTCGTCTCGTAGCCGTAATAGGGGACGAGATTGAGGAAAGCGGCGCCCGCCAGCGCCGTCGCCAGAAGCGCGAATGCCTTGCCGCGGACTTGGCCGAGCCCGGCCCCGGCGAGGATCAGGAACGGCCCCGCGCTCCAGGCGAAATAGCGCGGCACCAGCACCGGCACCCTCGGCGACAGCAAAAGCAGCGCGATGGGCAGCAGCAGCGCCGCGCAGAGCAGCGCGGCCAGCACCGGCGGATCGCGGCGCAGCCGCCCGACGCCGAGGATCGCGAGCGCCGCGATGGCGACGGCAAGCCCGGGCACCGCGGCGGGAGCGAGGTCGAGGGTGACGAAGTTCGACATGCGCAACAGGTATACCGGCGCGAGCGTCGCCCACACATTGGCGACCGTCTCCGCCGGCGCCCACTCGGCGCCGCGCGCGATCCTGCCCTCGTGCAGCAGAAACAGGGCGATCAGCGATGGCGCCCAGACGGCGATGACGATCGCCTGCACGGCAACCCATCGGCGCAGGAATGCCGGGCGCGCGGCGCCGGCGCCGCGGGCGATCGCGACGGCGGCGAGATTGGACGCGGCGAGCCACGGGATCGCGGCGCCGAGGACGCTGAGCGCCCCGGCCGTGCCGAGCCCATAGGCGAGCCAGGCGCCGCGCATGGCGCCCGCGCGGCGCCACGGCAGGCCAGCCGCCGCCGGCTGCTGCGCGAGCCGCACGAGGCCCCACAGCGCGAGCAGCACGAGCGCCGAGAGCAGCGTGTAGGAGCGCGCTTCCTGGCCGAACTGCACCTCGAAAGGCGAAAGCGCCATCAAGAGGCCGGCGGCGGCGCCGCTGCGCGCGTCCGCCGCCCGCCGGCCGATGGCGCAGGCGAGCGCGGCGGCGAGCGCGCCGAACACGGCCGAAGGCAGGCGCAACAGCCACGCCGAATGGCCGAGCCGCGCGAGCGGCCACAGCATGACGAAATAGCTCGGATAGTGCCGGTTGCGCAGCGAATCGAGGAGCAGGTGATCGAAGCTGCCGGCGACCCGTTGCAGAGTCGTCACCTCGTCGAGCCAGAAGGGCTTGTCGCCGAGGCCATGGAGGCGCAGCAGCAGCGCAAATGCCGCGATCGCGCCGGGCAGCGCGATGGCGCCGATGAGCCGCCTGCCCGCAGCGAAGCGGCAACGCAGAGGCGGCGCTGTTGCAGCCGGAGAGCGCATCGGCTAAAGCATTTTCCGCTCGGCTATATCCGCAAAAAAGCCCGTCTGCCGCGGGCTCGACCCGCGGGTCCTTGGATGCCCACGGAACTAAGCCCGTGGATCCAAGGCCCATGGGTCATGCCCGGCCACGACGAAAAAAGTGGTTCGATCGGCACGGAATTGGCGCTAATCGGAGACCGAGGACCGAGCGATAATACGCCGGAAATGCAATTGTCGTTCCCATCGCGCCGGCGCTTCTGCTCTCTGCTGCTGCGCCGCTTGGGGCGCGCAGTTTTCCGCCTCGCCTACCGCGTCGAGTTCAGCGGGCTGCCCAACCTCGCCGCCGCCGGCGGGCGCGCCGTCATCGTCGTCAACCACGTGTCGTTCCTCGACGGGCCGCTGATCGGCGCGTTCCTTCCCGGCGATCCGCTCTATGCGGTCGATCCGGAGCAGTTGCGGCATTGGTGGGCGCGGCCCTTCCTCGCTGCGGTCGAGACATACCTGCTCGATCCGCGCCGCCCGCTCGGCCTGCGCTCGCTGGTCGAGGCGGTCGCCGCGGGGCGGCAATGCGTGATCTTCCCGGAAGGCCGCATCAACGTCACCGGCGGCGCCCTGATGAAGATCTACGAGGGCGCGGCGATGGTTGCCGACCGCGCCGGCGCTACCGTGGTGCCGGTGCGCCTCGACGGTCCGGAGCTGACGCCGTTCTCGCGCCTCGGCGACCGGCTGCGGCGGCGGCTCTTCCCGCGCATCGCGATCACGATATGCGAGCCGCGCCGCCTCGCCCTGCCCGCGGGGCTGCGCGGCCGCGCGCGCCGGCATCGCGCGGGGACGGCGCTCTACGATTCGATGTCCGAAATGATGGCGCGGCGTCCGGACCCGCCGAGCCTTTACGCGGCGCTGCTCGCCGCCAGCCGGCTGCACGGCGGCCGCCGCCCGATCGTCGAGGACACGCTGCCGAGCGCGCTCTCCTATCGCGGCGTCGTGACGGCGAGCGAGATCCTCGGCCGCCGTCTCGCGGGCGCGACGGAGCCGGGCGAGACCGTCGGCCTGTTGCTGCCAAATTCTGTCGGCGCGGCGATCGCCTTTCTCGCCTTGCAGGCGTTCGGACGGGTGCCGGCGATGCTGAACCCGACCGCCGGACCCGACGGCGTGGTTTCCGCCGCGCGCACCGCCGGCTTGCGGCTCGTCCTCACGTCGCGCCGGTTTGTCGAGGTGGCGCGGCTCGACGCGCTCGCTGCCCGGCTCGGTGGCGCGGTTGAGCTGTTGTGGCTCGAGGATGTGCGCGCCGCGATCGGCCTCGGCGCAAAGCTCCGCGGGGTTTTCGCGCCGCTGTTCGCCGAAGCGCGGCACCGCCGGCTCGGCGTCGCGCCGGGCGATCCGGCGGTCGTCCTCTTCACCTCCGGCTCCGAAGGGGCGCCTAAGGGCGTCGTGCTGAGCCATGCCAATCTGCTCGCCAACCGGCGGCAGATCGCCGCGCGCGTAGATTTCAGCCCGCGCGACACGGCGCTCAACGCGCTGCCGATGTTTCACGGTTTCGGGCTCACCGGCTTTCTGCTGCCGCTTCTCTCCGGCGTGCCGTGCCATCTCTATCCTTCGCCGCTGCACTATCGGATGGTGCCGGAGATCGCCTACGCCACCAAAGCAACCATCATCTTCGGCACCGACACCTTCCTCGCGGGCTATGCGCGCCGCGCCGACGCCTACGATTTCTTCGCACTGCGCTATGTCTTCGCGGGCGGCGAAAGCGTGCGCGCGGAAACCCGCACGCTGTGGTTCGAGCGCTTCGGCGTGCGCATCCTCGAAGGCTACGGCGTCACCGAATGCGCGCCGGTGCTCGCCGTCAATACGCCGATGCACTACCGCACCGGCACCGTCGGCCGTCTGCTGCCGCTCGTCGAGCACCGCCTCGTCCGCGTCGAGGGAATCGCGGCCGGCGGCCGCCTCGTCGTGCGCGGTCCCAATGTGATGCTCGGCTATCTGAAGGCCGATGGCCGGCAGGCGCCGGAGCCGCCGCCCGACGGCTGGTACGACACCGGCGACATCGTCCGGATCGACGACGATGGCTATGTCGAAATCCTCGGCCGCGCCAGGCGCTTCGCCAAGATCGGCGGCGAGATGGTCTCGCTCGCGCAGGCCGAAGCCGTCGCCGAAGCCGCCTTTCCCGACAGCCGGCATGCCGTCGTCGCGCTTCCCGATGCGCGGCGCGGCGAAATGCTCGTTCTCGTCAGCGAGGCGCGCGGCCTCGACCGCGGCCGTCTGGTTGCCGCCGCGCAGCGTCTCGGCCTGCCCGAGCTCGCGGTGCCGCGCGAGCTCATCGAGGTCGAACGCCTGCCGCTGCTCGGCACCGGCAAGCCGAACTACCCGGCGATCGCACGCCTCGCGGCGGAGGCGAGAAATTCACCCGAAAAAGCCGCACCGCAGCAACAACCGTAGCTTACAATGGGGCACAGGCGCTGAGCGCTGCGCGTTTGCGGCGCAACTTCGGGAGAAGCGGGCTATGCATTGGCTCTGGGTCATCATCATCGGGTTCGTCGCGGGCGCGATCGCCAAGCTGTTCGTGCCGGGCCCGCACGGCTTCATCGTGACGACCCTGCTCGGGATCGCCGGCGCCGTCGTCGCGACCGTCATCGGGCGGGCGGTCGGCTGGTACGGGCCGTGGCAGGGCGCCCGTTTCATCGGCGCGATCGTCGGCGCGGTGGTGATTCTCGCGGTCTACCGGGCGGTGGCAGGCGGTCCGCGCGCCTGAACCCGGCCCTCGCCGCCGCGGCGCGCCGCCGCGTTGTTCGCAGCTGCGAAAAGCGGTAAATTCGCCCGGCGATACCTATTTATAGAGTCGCGGCGCCTCCGCCGAGGGGCGGCCGCGATTTCAGTCTAGAGCCACGATCGAGCGACCGAACCGCCTTGGCCGTCACCTCCGCCCCGCCATCACCTCCCGACATCACGAGCGTCGCCATCGAGGACGAGATGCGCCGCTCCTACCTCGATTACGCGATGAGCGTGATCGTGGCGCGCGCCCTGCCCGATGTGCGCGACGGGCTGAAGCCGGTGCACCGCCGCATCCTCTACTCGATGAAGATCAACGGCAACGAGTGGAACCGCGGCTATCGCAAATCGGCCCGCATCGTCGGCGACGTGATGGGCAAGTACCACCCGCACGGCGACCTCGCGATCTACGATGCGATGGTGCGGATGGCGCAGGATTTCGCGATGCGCCTGCCGCTGATCGACGGCCAGGGCAATTTCGGCTCGATGGACGGCGACCCGCCGGCGGCGCTGCGCTACACCGAGGCGCGCCTCGCCCGCGCCGCCGATGCGCTGCTCGACGACCTCGACAAGGACACGGTCGATTTCCAGCCGAACTACGACGACACCGAGCAAGAGCCGAAGGTGTTGCCGGCCGGCTTTCCGAACATCCTCGTCAACGGCGGCAGCGGCATCGCGGTCGGCATGGCGACCAACATCCCGCCGCACAACCTCGCCGAGGTGATCGACGCCTGCTGCGCCTATCTCGACAACCGGGCGATCACCGTCGAAGAGCTGATGGAGTACGTGCCGGCGCCGGATTTCCCGACCGGCGGCATCATCATCGGGCGGGCCGGCAGCCACGCCGCCTACAAGACCGGCCGGGGCGCCGTCATTCTGCGCGCCAAATCGCATGTCGAGGAGGTGCGCAAGGACCGCCACGCGATCGTCTGCACCGAGATTCCTTATCAGGTCAACAAGGCGCGGCTCGTCGAGCGCATCGCCGAGACGGTGCGCGAGAAGATCATCGACGGCATCGCCGAGTTGCGCGACGAGAGCGACCGCGACGGCGTGCGCGTCGTCATCGAGTTGAAGCGCGACGCCGACCCCGACATCGTCCTCAATCAGCTCTTCCGCCACACCGCGCTGCAGACGAGCTTCGGCGTCAACATGCTGGCACTCAACGGCGGCCGGCCGGAACTGTTGACCTTGCGCGACATCGTCGCCGCCTTCATCGCGTTCCGCGAGGAGGTGATCACCCGCCGCACCCGGCATCTGCTCGGCAAGGCGCGCGAGCGGGCGCACATCCTGTTGGGGCTGCTCGTCGCGGTCGCCAATCTCGACGCGGTGATCGCGCTGATCCGCGGCGCCGCCGACCCGGCCGCGGCGCGCGAGGGGCTCGTCTCGCGCGCCTGGCCGGCGGGCGAGGTGGCGCCGCTCGTCGCGCTCGTCGGCGAGCACGGCCGCGAGGTCGCCGCCGACGGCACCTACCGGCTCTCCGACGCGCAGGCGCGCGCCATCCTCGATCTGCGGCTGCAGCGCCTGACCGGTCTCGAGCGCGGCAAGATCGCCGAGGAACTGAACGGCCTCGTCGCCGAGATCGCCGGCTATCTCGAAATCCTGCGCTCGCCCGCCCGCCTCATCGAGGTGTTGCGCGGCGAGATGTTGGCGATCAAGGAGCGGTTCCAGACGCCGCGCCGCACCGCCATCGAGGATGTCGAGTTCGAGGCCGACATCGAGGCTTTGATCCAGCGCGAGGCGATGGTCGTGACCGTCAGCCACGCCGGCTACATCAAGCGCGTGCCGCTCTCGACCTATCGCTCGCAGCGGCGCGGCGGGCGCGGGCGCGCCGGCATGGCGATCCGGGAAGAGGATTTTCTCTCCGAGGTGTTCGTCGCCTCGACCCATGCCCCGGTCCTGTTCTTCACTTCGTCCGGGCG
Source organism: Allostellaceae bacterium (assembly GCA_035538335.1). GTDB lineage: Bacteria > Pseudomonadota > Alphaproteobacteria > ATCC43930 > CGMCC-115725 > AP-15. The sequence continues at coordinate 73,598 of DATLKN010000014.1, read as the reverse complement.
CGTCTACAAGCTGAAGGTCCACCGCCTGCCGCTCGGCACGCCGCAGGCGCGCGGCCGGCCGATGGTGAACCTGTTGCCGAACCTCACCGAGGGCGAGACGATCTCGACCGTCATGCCGCTGCCCGAGGACGAAGAATCCTGGGGCGATCTGACGGTCATGTTCGCGACCGCGCAAGGCTATGTCCGGCGCAACGCGCTCTCGGACTTCGCCGACATCCGCGCCAACGGCAAGATCGCGATGAAATTCGAGGGCGAAGACGCCGAGGATCGGCTGATCGCCGTCGCCACCTGCAGCGACGCCGACGACGTGCTGCTCGCCACCCGCAACGGCAAGGCGATCCGCTTTCCGGTCGGCGACGTGCGCGTCTTCACCGGGCGCAGCTCGGTCGGCGTGCGCGGCATACGCTTGGCCCCAGCCCCGCGCGCACAGCGCGCGGGGACCCCGATGGAGGGCGACGCCGTCATCTCGATGTCGATCCTGCGCCACGAGGCCGTCGGGCCCGACATCCGCAACGCCTATCTGCGGCTCGCCGGCGAGCGGCGCCGGCAGATCGGCGAGGAGGGCGAGGCGCCGGCCGAGGCGCCGCCCGAACCCGAGGAGGGCGAGGGCGACGCCGCCGGGACGAACGGCGCGATCGGCGAAGAGGAATACGCCGGTCTGGCGGCGCGCGAGGAATTCGTGCTGAGCGTCACCGAAAAAGGTTTCGGCGTGCGCAGCTCGGCCTATGACTACCGCATCACCGGCCGCGGTGGTCAGGGCCTCAACAACATGGACCTGAGCCGCCGCAGCGATGCGGTCGTCGCCGTCTTTCCGATCGGCCACGAGGACCAGATCATGCTGGTGACCGACGCCGGCATGGTGATCCGTATCCCGGTGCACGACATCCGCATCGCCCGGCGCGGCAGCGCCGGGGTCGTCGTATTCAAGGTCGGGGAGGGGGAACGCGTGGTATCGGTGGCGCGGCTGCCGGAAGACTCCGGGGACAATGGAGACAACGGCGAGGCGGCCGCCGAAGAGCCGGAAGGCGGGCAAGAGGAAAGAGGGGACATGCCATGACGAAGCCGCGCGTCGGGATCTATCCCGGCACCTTCGACCCGATCACCAACGGCCACACCGACATCATCCGCCGCGCCGTCAGGATCGTCGACCGGCTGGTCATCGGGGTCGCGCGCAACGACGGCAAGGGGCCGCTCTTCGCCACCGACGAGCGGGTCGAGATCGTGCGCGAGGAGATGCTGCATCTGGAGAACGGCGATGCCGAGCGCATCGAGGTGCGCGCCTTCGACACCCTCCTGATGCGGTTTGCCGAATCGGTCGGCGCCAGCGTCATCATCCGCGGCCTGCGCGCGGTCAGCGATTTCGAATACGAGTTCCAGATGGCCGGCATGAACGCGCGGCTCAATCCCTCGATCGAGACCGTCTTCCTGATGGCCTCGGACCGCTACCAGTTCATCTCCTCGCGCTTCGTCAAGGAGATCGGCGCCTTGGGCGGCGAGGTTTCGCACTTCGTCAGCCCCCGCGTCGCCGCCCGCCTCCTCGACCGCTTCGCGCTGGGCGCCACGGCGAAGCCCCGCCGCCGCGCCGGCGGGTGAAAGGCGGCGCCCCGGGTATTACGGTGGCGTATTACGAGTATTACGGTATTACGGTGACAGTGCACTTAAGTATTACGGTATTACGGTATTACGGTATTACGGGTATTACGGTGACAGTGCACTTAACTCAATAAAGTGAACTGCTACCGTAATCCATATTAAGTGAACCAATAGATTGGCGGTTCAGACCCGCGGAATCACCGATGCGCGGCGTTCCAGGCGGCGAGCGCGGCGGGGCCGGGGCAGAGTTCGGCTTCGCCGAGCGTGTTGAGCGGCGCTTCGACGGTTTCGAGAAATTCGTGCAGGTCGCCGGCTTCGGGCTCGACGAAGAGGAGCCCGGTCACGACCTCGCCGGCGGCGTGCTGTTGCTGCAGGTAGGTCATCGCCGAGATACGGTCGCGGGGGTCGTAATCGGCCGCGAGCTTGCGCAATTGCAGCACCGAACCGTCGTGCTGCGTGACTCTCTCGACCGTGCCGGGGGCATAGTCGGCGGTGATCTCCTCGCGCTCCAGGATCACGTCGAGCCGGTTGACCGCCTCGTTGTGGGCGCGGACATAGTCGAAGCTCTTCGTCGAGCCGGGGTGGTTGTTGAAGGCGACGCAGGGGCTGATCACGTCGATGAAGGCGGCGCCCTGGTGCTCGATCGCCGCCTTGACGAGCGGCACGAGCTGCGTCTTGTCGCCGGAAAAGCTGCGCGCGACGAAACTCGCGCCGAGCATCAGCGCCATGCCGACGAGGTCGATCGGCGAATCGTTGTTGACCATGCCGCGCTTCGCCTTCGAGCCCTTGTCGGCGGTCGCCGAGAACTGCCCCTTGGTGAGCCCGTAAACGCCGTTGTTCTCGACGATGTAGACCATGTTGACGGCGCGCCGGATGCAGTGCGCGAACTGGCCGAGGCCGATCGAGGCGGAATCGCCGTCGCCCGAAATGCCGAGATAGATGAGGTCGCGGTTGGCGAGGTTGGCGCCCGTCAAGACGGACGGCATGCGCCCGTGCACGCTGTTGAAGCCGTGCGATTGCCCGAGGAAATAGGTCGGCGTCTTCGACGAGCAGCCGATGCCGGACAATTTGGCGATGCGGTGCGGCGGCAGGTCCAATTCGAAGCAGGCCTGGATGATCGCGGCGCTGATCGAATCGTGGCCGCAGCCGGCGCACAGGGTCGAGACCGCGCCCTCATAGTCGCGGTGCGTGTAGCCGAGCTTGTTGGTCGGCAGTTTCGGGTGATGCAGCCGCGGCTTCGTAATGTAAGTCATCGGATTCTCACGGGGATGGTTTCACCACGGAGACACCGAGGACACGGAGATCTGCCGTCATTGCGAGCGCAGCGAAGCAATCTCGCCGGGATTGCCGCGGGCGCTGCGTGCCTCGCAATGACACTCTCCTCCGTGATCTCTGCGCCTCTGTGGTGGGAATTAATTTTCACGGCAGCGCCTTTCTGAGCGGCGCCAAGGTGACGACCGAGAGCATGTCGCCGATCGCCTTGACGATGAAGCGGGCGGTGATCGGCGTCCCGTCGTAATGCAGGATCGGCACCAGCCGCGCCGGGTCGATCTCGCCCTCGTTCATCAACAGCGTGCGCAATTGCGCGTCGCGGTTCTGCTCGACGACGAAGACGCGCTCGTGGGCCGCGACGAATTCGAGCACGTCGTCGTGAAACGGAAAGCCGCGCACACGCAGCGTATCGAGATGGATGCCGCGCTCTTCCAGCGCTTCGAGCGCTTCGGTCATGGCCGGCGCCGTCGAGCCGAAATAAATCGCGCCCCAACGCGTCGGCTCCTTCGCGTCGCGCCGGACCGGACGCGGCACCAGCCGCTTCGCCGTCTCGAATTTGTGCAACAGCCGCTGCATGTTGTCGACATAGGCAGGGCCTTCCTCGGTATAGCGGGCGTAGCGGTCCTTGGTCGTGCCGCGCGTGAAGAAGGCGCCCCGCGTCGGGTGCGTGCCGGGGTAGGTGCGGTAGGGGATGCCGTCGCCGTCGACATCGAGGTAGCGGCCGAACTCGACGCCTTTTTCGAGGGCGTCGAAATCGAGCACCTTGCCGCGGTCGTATTTGCGGGCCTCGTCCCATTGCAGCGGCTCGACGAGCCAGTCGTTCATGCCGATGTCGAGGTCCATCATGACGAAGACCGGCGTCTGCAGCCGGTCGGCGAGATCGAGCGCCTCGGCGGCGAATTCGAAGCTTTCGCGCGGGTCCTGCGGGAACAAGAGCACGTGCTTGGTGTCGCCGTGCGAGGCGTAGGCGGCGGAGATGATGTCGGCCTGCTGCGTGCGCGTCGGCATGCCGGTCGAGGGGCTGCCGCGCTGGATGTCGAAGATGACGGCCGGGATCTCGGCGAAATAGGCGAGGCCGATGAATTCCTGCATCAGCGAGATGCCGGGGCCGGAGGTCGCGGTGAAGGCGCGCGCGCCGTTCCAGGCGGCGCCGATGACGATGCCGATCGAGGCGAGTTCGTCCTCGGCCTGGATGATCGCGTAGCGCCGCTTCTTGGTCTCGCCATCGCGGCGGTAGCGGGCGCAATGCGCCTGGAACGCCTCGGCGAGCGAGGAGGAGGGGGTGATCGGGTACCAGGCGGCGACCGTCGCGCCGCCATAGACGCAACCGAGCGCGGCGGCGTCGTTGCCGGTGATGAAGATGCGCTCGCCGACCTTGTGCACGGGCTTGAGCTTGAGGCCGATCGGGCAATCGACCGCCGAGAGCGCCCAGTCGCGCCCCAATTGCAGCGCGTGCAGGTTGGGCTTGATCAGCGTGTCCTTGCCGCGGAACTGCTCGCCGATCAGCTTCTCGATCGCCGGCACGTCCATGTCGAGCAACGCCGACAGCGCGCCCAGATAGATGATGTTCTTGAACAGTTGCCGCTGCCGCGCGTCGTCGTATTCGCGGTTGCAGATCGCGGTCAGCGGCGCCCCGATGACGGTGATGTCGTCGCGGAACCTGGAGGCCGGCAGCGGTTTCGTCGCGTCGTAGAACAGATATCCGCCCGGCTCGATCTCGGCGATGTCCTTGTCCCAGGTCTGCGGGTTCATCGCGACCATCATGTCGACGCCGCCGCGGCGCCCCAGATGTCCCGCCTCGCTGACGCGCACCTCGAACCAGGTCGGCAGGCCCTGAATGTTCGAGGGAAAGATGTTGCGCGAGCTCGCCGGGATGCCCATCCGCAGGATCGATTTGGCGAACAGCGCGTTGGCGCTCGCCGAACCGGATCCGTTGACGTTGGCGAATTTGACGACGAAATCGTTGACGGCTTCTAGCGGCTTCGGCATTCGGGCCCCGCCCGTGTCATGTCGATCAGGTACTTGCGCATGTCCCACGCGCCGGTGGGGCAGCGCTCCGCGCACAGGCCGCAATGCAGGCAGACATCCTCGTCCTTTGCCATGATGCGGCCGGTCTTCAGCGAATCGCCAATGTAGAGGTCTTGCGTAAGATTGAGGGCCGGGGCGGTGAGGCGCCCGCGCAGCTCCTCCTCCTCGCCGTTGTCGGTGAAGGTGATGCAGTCCATCGGGCAGATGTCGACGCAGGCGTCGCACTCGATGCACAAGGAGCCCGTGAAGACGGTCTGGATATCGCAATTGAGGCAGCGCTCGGCTTCGAGATAGCCGAGCTTTTCGTCGAAACCCAGCTCGACCTCGACCCGGATATCCTTCAGCGTCACCCCGGTGTCGCGCCACGGCACCTTATAGCGGTTGTCGTTCGAGATGTCGTTGTCGTAGCTCCACTCGTGGATGCCCATCTTCTGGCTGAGGACGGTGACCCCGGGCGGCGGCCGGTCGGCGACATCTTCGCCGTGGCATAGCTTGTCGATCGAGATCGCGGCGTCGTGGCCGTGTGCGACGGCCCAGATGATGTTCTTCGGGCCGAACGCGGCGTCGCCGCCGAAGAACACGTCCGGCCGGCTCGACTGCATCGTCTTGGGATCGACCTTCGGCATGTCCCAGCGGTCGAACTCGATGCCGATGTCGCGCTCGATCCACGGGAAGGCGTTTTCCTGGCCGATCGCGCAGAGCACGTCGTCGCACGGGATGTGCAGGTGCGGCTCGCCGGTCGGCACCAGGTTGCGCCGCCCCTTGTCGTCGAACTCGGCCTTCACCTTTTCGAAGAGCACGCCCGTGAGGCGCCCGTTCTCGTGCGTGAATTCCTTCGGCACCAGCCAGTTGAGGATCGGGATGCCCTCGTGCATCGCGTCCTCTTTCTCCCAGGCCGAGGCCTTCATCTCCTCGAAGCCGCTGCGCACGACGACGGTGACTTCCTCGCCGCCGAGGCGGCGTGAGGAGCGGCAGCAATCCATCGCCGTGTTGCCGCCGCCCAGCACGACGACGCGCCGGCCGATCTTGTCGATATGGCCGAAGGAGACGCTCGACAGCCAATCGATGCCGATATGGATGTTGGCCGCCGCCTCGTGCCGGCCGGGGATCTCGAGGTCGCGCCCGCGCGGCGCGCCGCAGCCGACGAAAACCGCGTCCCAGCCTTCGGCGAGGAGCGCCCGCAGGCTGCCGACATGATGGCCGAATCGGGTTTCGACACCGAGCCCGAGGATCAGCTCGCACTCCTCGTCGGTCACCCGCTCGGGCAGGCGGAAGCGCGGGATCTGCGTGCGCATCATGCCGCCCGCCTTGGGATCGCCGTCGAACAGCACGCAGTGATAGCCGAGCGGCGCCAGGTCGCGCGCGACGGTCAGCGAGGCGGGGCCGGCGCCGACGAGGGCGATGCGCTTGCCGTTCTTTTCGCGCGGCACCGGCGGCAAATACGCGGTGATGTCGCCGCGGTTGTCGGCAGCGACGCGCTTCAGGCGGCAGATCGCGACCGGCTCGGCTTCGACCCGGCCGCGCCGGCAGGCCGGTTCGCACGGCCGGTCGCAGGTGCGCCCGAGGATGCCCGGGAAGACGTTCGACCACCAGTTGACCATGAACGCGTCGGTATAGCGCTGCGCCGCGATCAGCCGGATGTATTCCGGAACCGGGGTGTGGGCGGGGCACGCCCACTGGCAATCGACGACCTTGTGAAAGTAGTCGGGAACTGTGATGTCGGTGGGCTGCAACAGGCTTCTCCCGCCGGGTCGGGCGCCACCCGACCGGGCCTCATGCCGTTCTTGCTGGTTTGCCTAGCGTCGCTTTGCGCAATACCGCTCTTGTCGAGAACCTCGCCGCAGAACCGGCGGCGCACCGACGTTGCGTCGCGTTATACAAGGATCGGGACCGCAGGTCATCCCTCTCTCGCTCGTCAGGTTGCCCGATGGCAAGGGCCCGCGCAACAGCGCGGGGGGCAGAGCTTGGTCGATGCTGATATGGGATCGGTTGCGCCGTTGCCCAAGCAATCCTCCTCACGCCGCCTGCGGCAGCCCGCGTTCCAAGAGGCTCGCCAGCCGGCGCGCGAAGGCCGGCGGGTCGGGCAGCGATTCGCCCTCGACGATGCGCGCCTGGTCGAGCAGCAGCCAGGCGTATTCGGCGAGCTGGTCGGAGGCGCCGGCCTCGCCGACCGAGGCGGCGAGGCGCTCGATCAGCTTGTGCCGCGGGTTCAGCTCGAGAATCCGCTTGGCGCCCGAATCGAGCTGCCGGTGCTGCTTCAACAGGCGCTCCAGATGCATGTCCATGTCGCCCTCGTCGGCGACGAGGCAAACGGCGCTGTCGGTCAGCCGCTCCGAGCCGCGCACGTCCTTGACCGCCTCGCCGAGCGCCAGCTTGAAGATCGCGACGAGGCTGGCGAGCTTGGCGGGCGGTGCCGCCTTTTCCTCGGCATCCGCCGCGAGCGGGGCGATCTTGTCGAGATCGGCGCCGCCGCGCGTCGCCGATTTGAACGGCTTCTCCTTGTAGCTGCCGATCGCCGGCACCCAGAATTCGTCGATCGGGTCGGTCAGCAGCAGCACCTCGACGCCGCGCGCCCGAAAGCCTTCGAGCTGCGGGCTCTTCTTGACGATGTCGAGGCTGTCGCCGGTGATCGTGTAGATCGCCTGTTGGCCCTCTTTCATCGCCGCGAGGTAGTCGTCGAGCGAGACGAGGCCGTCGCGCGTCGAGGAACGGAAGCGGGTGAGCCCCAACAGCACCTCCCGCTGCTCCTGATCTTCGTAGAGGCCCTCCTTCAGGACGGCCCCGAAGCTGTCCCAGAACTTGCCGTAGTCCTCGGCCGCATCGCTCGCCTTGCGCGACAGCTCGGACAGCACGCGGCGGGTCAGCTGCTGGCGGATCTTCGCCGCCATCGGGTTCGATTGCAGCATCTCGCGGCTGATGTTGAGCGGCAGGTCCTCGCTGTCGACGACGCCGCGCAGAAACCGCAGATAGGACGGCAGCAGATCGGTCCCCTCGTCGGTCACGAAGACGCGCCGGACATAGAGCTTGAGCCGGCTCTTGCGCTCCGGGTCGAACAGGTCGAAGGGTTTCGCCGACGGGACGAACAGCAGATAGGTGTATTCGAGCACCCCTTCCGCCTTGCCGTGCACGGTCAGCCACGGCTCGTCGAAGCTGTGCGCGACGTGCCGGTAGAACTCCTTGTACTGCTCCTCGGTGACCTCCGATTTCGGGCGGGTCCACAACGCCGCGGCGGCGTTGATCGTCTCCTCCTTGCCGCCATCGACGAGGACGATCGGCAACCCGATATGGTCGGAATAGGTCTTGATGATGCGCTTCAGCCGCGAGGGTTCGAGGTACTCGTCCTCGCCCTCGCGCAGATGGAGAGTGATCGCGGCGCCGCGCGCGGCGTCCGGGCAGGGCTCGACGGTGAACTCGCCCTTGCCCTCCGAGCTCCACAGCCAGCCTTCGCTGTCGCCGGCCTTGCGGCTTTTGACCTCGACCCGGTCGGCGACCATGAAGGCCGAATAGAAGCCGACGCCGAACTGGCCGATCAGGCTCATGTCCTGCTTCGCGTCGCCCGACAGCTGCTTCAGGAAGGCGGCGGTGCCCGAGCGCGCGATCGTCCCCAGATTCTCGACCAGCTCGTCCTTGTTCATGCCGATGCCGTTGTCGGCGACAGTCAGCGTGCGCGCCGCCTTGTCGGGGCTGAGGACGACGCGGTAGCCGCTGTCGCCCTCGGCGAGCGCGGGCTCGGTCAGCGCGGCATAGCGCAGCCGGTCGCAGGCGTCCGAGGCGTTGGAGACGAGCTCGCGCAGAAATATTTCCTTTTCGCTGTAAAGCGAGTGCGCGACGATCTCGAGAAGGCGGCTGACTTCCGCCTGGAAGCTTCTTGTTTCCTGGGTCATAGCCTGCCGTCGCGTGGTGGCGGGAACGCGCCGAGATATGTGGCGCGTTCGCCCCGGCCGCAAGGGCCGCCGCGCCGTTTGCGGCGACCTTCGAGGGCCCTCAGGCGGCGACGCGGACGCCGCGTCGCCAGCGCTCGACGGTCCGTTCGACGAGCGACAGGCCCTCATCCTTTTCCCAGGCCTTGGAGAACGAAGCTGTGGCGCTCTTCGGGCGCGCCGAATCCGGCAGCAGGGTGAAACAGATCCGCATCGGCAGCGACACGCCCTCGCCGACCGCGATGGCTTCGCCGTTGCGCAAGGCCGGCAGGAAATTCATCAGCCCGTGCGAGGCCTCGGGGACGGCGCTGCGCACGATGTCCTGGTCGTCCTGGTTCGTCATGCGCAAGGCGAAGAGCGTATTGCACTCGGACAGCAAACCGGGCGCGAGGTCGGAGGGGCGCTGGCTGACGACGCACAAGGACACGCCGTATTTGCGTCCCTCCTTGGCGATCCGCGACAGCGCGCGCTTCGCCGGCTCAAAGCCCAATTGCGGGTCGCGCGGCGCATAGCGGTGCGCCTCTTCGCAGATGATCGTGATCGGCACCGGCGTGTCGCTCCACAGCGCGAAATCGAAGGCGAGGCGGCACAGCACCGAGACGACGACGTTCAGCACCTCGGAGGGGACGCCCGACAGGTCGAAGATGGTGATCGGCTTGCCGGCGACCGGGATGCGGAACAGTTGCGACAGAATCTCCGACAGCTCGTCGCGCAGGCTCAGCCGGCTGCCGAACACGAAGGCGTAGCGGGAATCGGCTTGCAGGGCGGCGATCCGCGCCTTCAGCGCCTGGTAGGCGGCGACGCTTTCCGGGCGGTTGAGGCTGCCCATCGCGGCGTCGAGAGAGCGCACCACATCCGATATGCGGTAGGGGGCCGGCGTATCGACCGTGCCGTACTTGTCGAGCCCCGCCTTGGCGAAATAGGCCTGCTTGGCGGCCAGGATCGCTTCGCCCAGGATCTTGGCCTGCTCCGGATGCTGCTCCGAGCCGATGACGATCTCGACGATCTCTTCGAAGTTGAACAGCCAATAGGGCAGGTACAGTCCGTCATTGGGGCTGAGCACGGAGGCGAGATCGCCGAAGGCCCTGGCATACTCGCTGTGCGGGTCGAGCAGCAGCACGTGGGCATTCGGGTTGCGCGCGATCACCGCCCCGAGGATCGCCGCGACGACGCAGGATTTGCCCGATCCGGTCGTGCCGACGATGCTGAAATGCTTGCCGAACAACTCGTCGGTGAGGACGTAGGCCGGAACCGTGGTGTCCTGATGGATCATGCCGATCGCGGCCGTCGGCACGTTCGGGCGGGCATAGACCTGCGCGAGGTCGGCGGGCGTCGCCGCGTACACGGCCGCATCGAGCGCCGGGTAGGTCGATACGCCGCGCTGGAATGTGCCGGCCGCGCCGTCGCCGTTGCGCATGGTTTCGCCGACGAGTTCGAGTTCGGCGATCTTCAGGTCCTGGTCGGTCGGCTCCAGGCTCGGCAGCGGCACGCGCAAGCCGGTGACCATGCCGAAGGCGACCGAGGTGCGCGTATAGACCTTGACGAGCGTGCCCATCTCGACGGGCCCAGCCTCGGGCGCGGCTGGCCTTTCGAGAAGCACGACGATTTGCGAGGCCGAGACCGCGATCACCCGGCCGACCCGCAAATCGCGCAAATCGCCCCTGTCGCCCGATCCGCTGCCGTCCATCGATGTCTCCGTCGGCAAGGCCGCGTCAAACCGAGTTGGCGACCTGCCGTTCGGCAGGTCGGTCGTCAAGAGAGTGTCCATGCCCGTCACCCGCACACTTCGGCGAGCGGCGAGCGGATGCGCTCGCCCGGCAGGCGCAGCTCGACGACCGTGCCGCAGCCGGGCTTGCTGTCGAACGTCAGTTCGCCGCCGTGCAGTTCCATCAGCGCCTTCGCGATCGGCAGGCCGAGACCGACGCCGTCGATCCGACGAGTCAACGTGCCCTCGAGTTGCTCGAACGGCTCGAGCACCCGGCGCAGCTGGGCCGGCGGGATGCCGATGCCGCTGTCCGTGATCCTGATCATCAGGTCGCCCTCGCCGTGCCGCCGCGCATCGATCGTTACACCGCCGCTGGCAGGCGTGTATTTGATTGCGTTCGATAGGATGTTCAGAAGAACTTGTTTGATCCTGATCGGATCGACTGCCACGAGTGCCGTTGGAACTTCATTCGTATATGTGATCAAAATGGATTTTTCTTCAGCGAGCGGGCGGATGACCCGCAGCGCCACGCCGATGACGTCGCCGAGCGGGACGAGTTCTTCCTCGATCTGGTAATCTCCCGCTTCGATCCGCGCGACATCCAGAACCGCCGTGACCAGTTTCAGCAGGCTGAGGCCGGCCTCGTAGATGTATCCGGCATATTCCGGATGGCGCTCGCGCGCTTGCGCTCCGTCGAGCTTGATCAGCTCGGAAAAGCCGAGGATCGCATTCAACGGCGTGCGCAGCTCGTGCGACATGTTGGCGAGGAAGCTGGCCTTCGCGTGATCGGCGGCCTTGGCGTGCCGCATCGCCTTGCGGGCCGCCAGCGTCGCGGCGTCGACCTGCCGCCGCGCCGCCAGCAGCGCGAAGCCGGGCTGCGGCCGCTCGAGCAGGATCTCGAAGGGATCGCAGAAGCTCTTGAGGAGCGATTCTGGGTTGGAGCGTCGGGGTTGCGTCATGGCCGGGTCTGGACGTGCTGGCGTCATGTTTGCGCGGGAAGCGCAAAAAATTGGTTAATTTTCGCTCGAACGCTCGTGACAAGCGCGAAGATGGGGCGCTCGCTGCAGCCGCCGCCGGCCTTCCGGCGGGTTGCCTCTTGCGCTCGGGGCGCTCAGATCCGATCCTTAGGATGCATGGCCATGCTTCGCTCCGCTTCGCGGCTCGTCGCGGTCCTCGGGCCCACCAACACGGGCAAGACGCATCTCGCCATCGAGCGCATGCTCGGGCACAAGAGCGGCATGATCGGCTTTCCGCTGCGCCTGCTCGCGCGCGAGAATTACGACCGCATCGTCAAATTGCGCGGCGCGCGGGCGGTGGCGCTGATCACCGGCGAAGAGAAGATCCTGCCGCCGAACCCGGCCTATTTCGTGTGCACGGTCGAATCGATGCCGCTCGACCGGCCGGTCGATTTTCTCGCGGTCGACGAGATTCAGCTGTGCGCCGACCCGGAGCGCGGCCACGTCTTCACCGCGCGGCTCCTGCACGCGCGCGGCATCGAGGAGACGATGTTCCTCGGCGCGGACACGATCCGCAACCTGATGCGCCGGCTGGTTCCGGGCGTCGAGTTCGTCAGCCGGCCCCGCTTTTCGACGCTCTCTTATACCGGCCACAAGAAAGTGACGCGGCTGCCGCCGCGCAGCGCCGTCGTCGCCTTCGCCGTCGCCGACGTGTTCTCGCTCGCCGAGCTGGTGCGCCGGCAGCGCGGCGGCACGGCGGTGGTGCTCGGGGCGTTGAGCCCGCGTGCCCGCAACGCGCAGGTCGGCATGTTCCAGGCCGGCGAAGTCGATTACCTCGTCGCCACCGACGCGATCGGCATGGGGCTCAACATGGACCTCGACCATGTCGCCTTCGCCCGCACCGGCAAATTCGACGGCCGTGGGCCGCGCCGCCTCAATGCCGCCGAGATCGCGCAGATCGCCGGGCGGGCCGGGCGCCACATGAGCGACGGCACCTTCGGCACCACCGCCGATGAAGGGCCGCTCGACCCGGAGATCGTCGAGGCCGTCGAGGCGCACCGCTTCGATCCGCTCGTCCGGCTCAACTGGCGCAACGTGCGGCTCGACTTCGCCTCGGTCGGCGCCCTCTTGAAGAGCCTCGACGAACGGCCGCGCCTGCCGGGCCTGGTGCCGGCCCGCGAGGCCGACGACCAGCGCGCCTTGCGCAGCCTCGCGCGCAACGACAGCGTGATGGCTCTCGCGGCAAATCCGGGCGCCGTGCGGCTGCTCTGGGAGGTCTGCCAGATCCCCGATTTCCGCAAGGTCATGAGCGACAGCCACGCGCGGCTGCTGGCGCATTGCTATCTGCATCTCGCCGGCCCGCACGAGCGGCTGCCGACCGCCTGGATCGCCGGTCAGATGACGAGCCTTGACCGCCTCGACGGCGACATCGACACGCTGATGGCGCGCATCGCCCACATCCGCACCTGGACCTACATCGCGCATCGCGCCGACTGGGTCGCCGACGCGGCGGCATGGCAGGAGCGGGCGCGCGGCATCGAGGACCGCCTGTCGGACGCGCTGCACGACCGCATCACGCAGCGTTTCGTCGATCGCCGCTCGGCCTTTCTCGTCCGGCAGCTGGCCGGCGAGGGGGATCTCCTCGCCTCGGTCTCGCAGGCGGGCGAGGTGTGTGTCGAAGGCGCCTATGTCGGCCGCCTTGACGGCCTGCGCTTCGTGCCCGACGCGAGCGAGGGCGAGGCGGCGAAGACGCTGATGGCCGCCGCCAACCGGGTGCTGCGCGGCGAGGTGGCGGCGCGCGCGCGGCAGCTCGCGGCCGATGCGGACGCGGCCTTCTCGATTGACGCCGAGGGGCTGATCCGCTGGCGCGGCGGGCCGGTCGGGCGGCTCGTCGCCGGCGAGCGCCTGATCGCGCCGCAGGTCGCCGCGCTTCCCGGCGACTTTGTCGAGGGCGAGCTGCGCGACAAGGTTCGCCGGCGCCTGCAGGATTTCGTGCGCGCCGAGCTGCGCCGCCGGTTGACGCCGCTCTTCGCGGCCGAAGCGCTGCCGCTCGCGGCCCCCGCGCGGGGCCTCGTTTATCAGCTGGTCGATGCGCTCGGCGCCTTGCCGGCCGCGGCGATTGGCCGTGAAGTCGCGGCGCTCGGCCGCAAGGATCGTGCGGCGCTCGCCGGGCTTGGCCTCAGATTCGGCCGGGCCGGCGTCTATTTCGAGCCGCTGCTCGGCCCCGAGGCGCTGCGCTGTCGCGCGCTGCTCTGGGCGGTGCGGCACGCGAGGAAGGCGCCGGCGCTGCCCGGCGCCCGGGCGCGCGCCAAGCCGTTCGCTGTCGATCCCGCCGTGCCGCCCTCCTTCTGGGCGGCGATCGGCTTTCCCGTGCTCGACGGGTTCGCCCTCAGGCCGGACCGGCTGGAGCGGCTCGCCGCCGCGGCATACCGCCTGTCGCGCAACGGCCCCTTCGCCGCCGAACCGGCGCTCGCCGCGCTCGTCGGCGCCGATCCCGCGGTGCTGCGGCGGCTGCTCGTCGGGCTCGGCTACCGCGCCGTCATCGCGGCCGGCGCGGAGGTCTTCGTCGCGGCGCGCCGGCGGCCGGCCGGCAAGCCTCGCCGGGCGCGCTCGCCGGCTGCCGTCGGGCATCCGTTTGCGAAATTGCGGGAGCTGAAATTCGCTTGAGTCGAGGCGCCGACAAGCCCGCCGCGAAGCGCGTCGAGGCGCCCAGCCTCCGGCTCGACCAGTGGCTGTGGTTCGCCCGCCTCGCTAAAAGCCGCTCGCGCGCCGCGCGCCTGATCGAGGCCGGCGTCGTCGCGCTCAACGGGGCGGTCACGCAAAAGCCCGGCCGCGCCGTCAGGATCGGCGACGAAGTCGCGTTTCCGCACGGCGAATTGCGCCGCACCGTGCGCGTGCTGGCGCTCGGCACCCGCCGCGGCCCGGCGAGCGAGGCGCGCGGGCTCTACCGCGACAATGCGCCGCCGCGGCGCCTGTCGCGTCTCCCCGAGGAATGGGTCCCGCTCCTCCTCGAGGAGGGCGAGGAATATCTCCCTCTCCCCGCCGAAGCGGGGAGAGGGTCGGGGTGAGGGGCTAATTCTGCAGCTCCGTCGCCCGTCACCCCAGCCCTCTCCGTAAACCGGGCGAGGGAGTGCAACCTACAGCCCCGCGACGGCAAAATCTGGAGGTTTCGCCACGCGGAGCCGCAAGATATTGCGGCAACGTGGGAGGTGTGGTACTCAGCGGATCGAATCAATCGGATCGCGTTTCTCGCATATCGATAGCTTGACACTGAATTTCTCGTAGTTGTACATATGAACAAAAATCGAACTTGGAGGGAGCTATGTCGCGATATTCCGAGCGGGGCAGCCGGGCGAAGAATGAGTCAGCCAATTGGGAAGGGCTCCACCGACGTCAAGAACTTGCCCCTGATATGGGGTATTGACGATGGCAGACGGCTCTTTCGGCCCGATCATCTCCGCGCGGGACCTCCCGGCTCCATATCACGCCACCGCGCGAGGCGTGCTGTTTGAGGGCGACTGCCTCGATATCTTGCCCCGTCTGCCAGCCGGGATCGTAGACACGGTTTTTTCCGATCCGCCGTTCAATCTCGGGAAGGTTTATGGGCGCCGGACGAACGATTCGCGCGGCGATGCAGAATATCTCGATTGGTGCCGGCGCTGGCTGCGCGAGTGCATCCGCATCTTGAAACCGGGCGGCGCGCTGTTCGTCTACAACCTGCCGCGCTGGAATATCTTGATCGGGGCGCATTTGATGGAGAGCGGAATGCAGTTCCGGCATTCCACAGCCATCGAAATGAAAAGCTGCCTGCCGATACCTGGGCGCCTCTATCCGGCGCACTACAGCCTGCTGTATTTCACGAAGGGGAAGCCGAGAACCTTCCGGCGGGTGCGGACGCCGATCGAAACGTGTCGGCATTGCGGCGGCGAGATCAAAGATTATGGCGGTCATCGCGGCGCGATGAACCCGCTGGGCGTGAACCTGAAAGACGTATGGACCGATATCCCGCCGGTGCGCCATTGGAAATTCAAAAGCAAAGAGCGACGGGCAAACGCGCTGTCGACGAAAGTGCTCGATCGAATAGTCGAGGTTTCGACGCGTCCCGGCGATCTGGTCTGCGATCCTTTCGGCGGGTCAGGTACAACTTTTGCCGTCTGCGAGCGGCGCGGACGCCGCTGGATAGGAATCGAGATCGATCATTGCGTTGAGATTGTGCGCCGTCTGCGGGATGATCGGCTCGAGCATCATCGCAACGACGATGTCGTTCAGGACGCGCACATTTGCGAGGCCGGGGGGAGACGGCGCGGAGCGAGGGGTCCAACGAAGCATGCGCGCCGACCAGCAGCCTATCTCTTACAGCCCGACCGCAGCGAGCTGGCAGCAAAGAACAGAATACGAACTCGGGGAGCCTATGTCGCTGAACTTCGATAGCGCGATCAGCAAATTCCAGCCTGAACCGGCGCTCCAAC
This sequence comes from Allostellaceae bacterium, assembly GCA_035538335.1. Lineage (GTDB taxonomy): Bacteria > Pseudomonadota > Alphaproteobacteria > ATCC43930 > CGMCC-115725 > AP-15. The sequence goes on along the minus strand of DATLKN010000014.1, from coordinate 57,655 downwards.
CCTCTTGCTACGAACTCTATCGCGGCAACGCTTTCGAATGGATGGCGAAACGCGATCCGAGCTCCATCCATGCAATCGTCACAGACCCGCCTTACGGCCTCAAGGAATATTCGGAGGGCGAGAAGCAGAAACTTCGGAAGGGTCGCGGTGGCATCTGGCGCATTCCCCCCGCATTCGACGGCTGCAAGAGAAACCCGTTGCCCCGCTTCACGGTGCTCGACGCGGCCGATCGAGCCGCCCTCAAGAACTTTTTCACCGAATTCGCAGAGCTCGCGAAGAGAATTCTTGTGCCGGGCGGTCATGTTCTGATCGCGGCCAACCCGCTGCTGTCGCATCTGGTATATCTCCCGCTCATCGACGCCGGCTTTGAAAAGCGTGGCGAGGTCATCCGGCTGGTGCAGACCCTGCGCGGCGGAGACCGCCCCAAGAACGCTCACGCCGAATTCGCGGACGTGACGGTAATGCCGCGCTCGGGTTGGGAACCCTGGGGCGTCTTCCGCAAGCCCTGCGAAGGGCGCGTGCAGGATAACCTCCGGAAATGGGGCACCGGCGGCCTCCGGCGAGTGTCGGAGAGCGAACCGTTCTCCGATGTGATCAGATCTGCCCCGACTCGCGCCGACGAACGCTCGCTCGCGCCGCATCCTTCGCTGAAGCCGCAATCCTTTATGCGCCGGATCGTGCGGGCGGCGCTGCCTCTCGGACAGGGGGTAATCCTCGATCCCTTTATGGGCGCCGGCTCGACTATCGCTGCGGCCTTCGCGATGGGATACCGAAGCATCGGTATCGAGCACGATCCGATTTATTTTTCGGTCGCCGAGAAAGCGGTTCCTGCTCTTGCGCAATACGATTGCAGCAAGGCATCCTCGTCGCGGGCGAAGGGGAGTAAGCACGTTGCCGCTTCCGCCGGGTCTGGAGATGGTCCACATCCGCAATTGCGTGTCTTTCGTTGAGGAGCGCGCTTCGGACCTCGTCGACCTCTATTACGAACAAGCGAACACCTTTAGCGGGATTGTAGGCACGTTCGGCGTCCGCGCGCTCGACGCCCTCAGCCCCTACAAGCGGCATAAACATCCCGACGTCGCGCAACAGCGCTTTCCGGACTTGTCGTTCGGGGGGCGGCTCGATCCCCCTCCGGAACTGGCTCTCGAATCGAAGGGCAGCATTCGTCCATGGGCCGTGCAGTCGCATTACGATCATGCCGGCTGGTATATCGTTTGGCGCTATCTGATCGATGCCACCCGGCTCATCAAACCGCCCCGGCCGGTCGTGGTCTGGCGCGTCGATGTGGTGTTCCTCGACAAGTCCGATTGGAAGTACGAGGGCAGCACGGCTGGTGCTGCCGGCGGCGGTCGTACTCACACCTTCGGCCTTCGTTCGCCGGCCGGGAGACTTCGAGGCGCAGCTGCGTACGCTTTTCCGCGAGTGACCCTCCGCTGCGGTCGGCCGGTGCTGACCGAGTATCCTGGCGAGCCATCGCCATGACAGGAAGATCGCCGTCCCTCGGACCAGTTGCGGCTGTGCGACCGAGGCCGACGCACATGCTCGGATAGCGACATGCAAAATTGCCGTAATTGCATGATATGCCTGCCCCTCAACGGTCGGCCGAGCGCCGACAGAGGGCAAGCGGGAGGCGGCTGTAGATTCCTTGCAGAAAACAGCAGAAGCAGCGGAGCGGACGGCGGTCCGGGAAATCGACGCCGCGCCGTGAGCCGCCAGTTGTGCTACAGCCCGGCCTCGGCGAGCAGCGGCGGCAGCACCCGGTCGGCGGCGAAGAACTCGCGCGCCACCTCGCGCGCCGCGCGGCTGTGGCCGCGGTAGTCGGCGGCGATCGCGTCGATCGCCGCGAGCGCCGCGGCCTCGTCCTCGAATTCGAACAGCCCGCGGCCGACGGGGATGAATTTGGCAAACCCGGTGCGCATCGTCACCACCGGCCGGCCGGCCGCCAGATAGCAGGCGCTGCGGTCGCTGAACCAGCCGCTGTTCGGCCGCACGTAGATGTCCTTGGCGACCGTGAACTCGCCGCGCGACCGGGCGATGAAGTCGCGGTAGCTGTCGATCCCGGCCGAGATCGGCAGCGGGTCGAGGAGGTTCCAGCCATTGCCGGCGAGCATCGCGCGCGTCTCCTCGCCGGCGTTCAGCATGGCGAGGCGGAAGCAGGTCTGCGGGCGGCGCCGCGGCAGGTCGGCAAACCTCACGAAATTGACATGCTTCGACCACACATAGCCGACGCCGTCGTGCTCGATGTTCTTGCCCTTGTTTTCCCAGGTGGCGATCGTCGTGAAGCAAGGGGGCGCGTCGTCCGGCTCGGGCCAAAGGGCCAGCTCGACGGGCGGCCGGGTCGGCCGCCAGGCGATGCCGCCCAGCGGCACCGGGCAGTCCGCGGCCCCGAGATTCTCGCCGTAGCTGAAGAAATGCGTGTGCGCGTCGAGATAGGCGCGCGCCTCGCGGTCGGCCTTGGCGTATTTGATCTGTTCGTAGACGGGATCGGTATCGATCATGATTCGCACCGGGCAGGCGAGGTGTTCCTCGCGCAGGCGGGTCGCCCCGCACAGATTGACGAGCGCGTCGGCCTCGGCGAAGAGCGCCCGCACCGCCTCGCGCGAGAGGCCGTGATGGACATCGTTGATCGCATCCCAATAGGCCCACCGCTCGCCGAGCCCATGCGCCTGCATGGCCCGGCGCAGAAAGGCGAGGTTGTATGCGCAATCCATCGCCACGCTGTTCAAGCGCGGATCGTAGGGGTTGGCTCCGCCATCCTCGACATACCATGTCTCCCAGCCGAGCTTTTCGAGCCCGAGGAGGTAATGCAGCGCCTGCCAGGCGATGCCGGCGAGCGGCATCTGGCCGACGAAGTGGAGGAGGACGATCTTGCCGCGCTTTTTCACGACCGGCTTTGGACCTTCGGTTGACGAACCCGCCGACAACGTAAGAAGGGGCCCGCGCATTTCATGCCGCCCGCCGGGAAAACCCCCAATCCGCATGGGGTTGCCCCTGGCGCGGGGGGCGTGCTAGGCAAAGCCGCCGATCGCACGGCCGCGGCTCTCAGGAGAAGAACTCGGCACCATGACCTACGTTGTCACCGAAGCCTGCATCCGCTGCAAGTACATGGATTGCGTCGAGGTGTGCCCCGTCGACTGCTTCTACGAGGGGGAGAACATGCTGGTGATCCATCCCGACGAATGCATCGATTGCGGCGTGTGCGAACCCGAGTGCCCGGTGGAAGCGATCATTCCGGACAGCGAGACGGCGGCCGAGCGCTGGCTCGAAGTCAACCGCGAATATGCCTCGAACTGGCCGAACATCACCCGCAAGAAGCCCTATCCCGAAGACGCCGACCAGTGGAAGGACGTGCCCGACAAGTTCGACAAGTTCTTCAGCCCCAACCCGGGCGGAAGCTGAGCGGGGATAGGTCCGGCCTTGCGCGGAAGGCATGGCTGACCCGCTGGCTTCGGCGGGGTATTTCGTGTTAGTGTGTTGATGTTGCTATTGACGGTTCCTCCCTCGGTTCCGCGCTCTTGCCGAGCTGCGACCGGTCGCCACCGCCGGCCAGCGAGCTGCTGAGGCGCCGCAGCAATTTCCCTCGGGTCCTTCGCATGAGACGGATATGATCTTGGACAAGGCTCCCTACGGTACCGGCGATCTGGTCGTCTATCCGACGCATGGGGTCGGCAAGATCCTCGGCATCGAGACGCAGGAGATCGCCGGCTACACGCTTTCCGTGTTCGTCGTGCATTTCGACAAGGACCGCATGACGTTGCGCGTGCCGCTCGGCAAGGCCAAGGTGTCGGGCCTGCGCAAGCTGTCGAGCCGCAAGGAGATGGATGCCGCGCTCGCCAAGCTGCGCGGCCGCTCGCGCGCCAAGCGCACGATGTGGAGCCGGCGCGCCCAGGAGTATCAGGCGAAGATCGCCTCGGGCGATCCCGCCTCGATCGCCGAGGTGGTGCGCGACCTGTTCCGCAACACCGGCCAGCCGGAGCAATCCTACAGCGAGCGGCAGATCTACCAGGCTGCGCTCGACCGCCTGGTGCGGGAGTTTGCCGCGGTCGAGCGGATCGACGAAATCACGGCAACCCAGCGGGTCGAGCAGCTGCTGACGGCCTAGCCGGGGCGAGAGCAGGGGACGCGCCGGAGCGCGCGGTGAACGGGGCGAATCCGAAGAGCAGGTTGGCAAGGCTGAGCGGCGCCCGGCGGGTTTGGGCGGTCGCTTCGGTGCACGGCCAGGCGGCGCGGCTGGCGCGCCTGCACGACGCGGTCAGCGGCCGCTTCCGCGACGGCGACCGGGTCGTCTATCTCGGCAACTATCTCGGCTACGGCAAGGCGATCCGCGCGACCGTCGACGAGCTTCTGGATTTTCGCCGGCGCGTTCTCGGCCTGCCGCGCGGCTTCGCCTGCGATGTCGTGTTCCTGCGCGGCGCGCAGGAGGAAATGTGGCAGAAGCTCTTGCAGCTGCAATTCGCCCCGAACCCCGCTCAGCTCCTCGAATGGATGGTGCGCGCCGGCATCGAGACGACGGTGCGCGCCTATGACGGCGATTTGCGGCAGGGCTTCGCCGCGGCGCGCGACGGGCCGCGCACGATCACCCGCTGGACCCTCGGCCTGCGCGAGGCGATGAACGCCGCGCCCGGCCACACCGCGCTGTTCTCGGCCTTGCGCCACGCCGCCTACACGCAAGAGGGCGGCGTTCTCTTCGTCAGCGCCGCGGTCGATCCCTCGCGCCCGCTCGCCGCCCAGGGCGACGCCTTTTGGTGGGGGCGCGACGACATCCTCGCGCTCGAGGCGCCGTACGAAGGCTACCGCCGCGTCGTCAGGGGTGTCGACCGCGAGCATCGCGGCCTTGTCGAGCGCCAGTTCGCCGTCTCGCTCGACGCCGGCGCCGGGCACGGCGGCAAGCTGATCGCCGCCTGCTTCGAGGCCGACGGGCGCGTCGCCGATCTGGTCGAGGGCTGACGAGCCGCCGCAATCCGGATTATTTCGCGAAGGCCCGCTCTAAGGGCGGAAGCGGCGGAGCAATTCCGCAGGCCGCCGCCGCGTCAGATCGCGGTGTAGCCGCCGTCGACGAGCAGGTCGCTGCCGGTGACGAAGCTCGCTTCCTCGCTGGCGAGAAAGACCGCGGCGGCGGCGATTTCCTCCACCCGGCCGAGCCGGCCGATCGGATGCTTCGGCGCCATGATCTCGCGCGCCTTCTCGAAGCTGCCGTAGCGGCGGAGCAAGCGTCCGGTCTCGACCGCGCCGGGCGACAGCGTATTGACGCGGACGCGGTCCTTCGCATGGTCGAGCGCCAGCACCTTGGCGAGCTGCACTAGCGCCCCCTTGGTTGCGCAATAGGCGGCCCGTCCGGCGCTGCCGACCCGCGCCAGTTGCGAGGCGATCAGGATGATCGAGCCGCCGCCGCCCGCGATCATCCGCGGCAGCACGGCGCGGCACAGGAGGAACGAGCCGGTCAGGTTGACATCGACGACCCGGTGCCATTCGGCAAGGCTCACCTCGATGATCGTGCCGCCGGGGTCGTGCGGCGCCGCGCCGCTGAGGAGAACGTCGATCCGCCCGAAGGCGGCGAAAGCCGCCGCGGCCGCCGCCTCGGTCTCGCTCTCGATCGCGACATCGCACTGCTGCGCGATAGCGCGCCCGCCGGCGCCCGCGATCAGCCGCGCCGTTTCCTCGGCCGCCGCCTTGTCGATGTCGAGGCACGCGACGGCCGCGCCCGCCTCGGCAAAAGCGAGCGAGATCGCCCGCCCGATGCCGGATGCCGCGCCGCTGACCAGCGCTGCCTTGCCGTCGAGCCGGCCGGTCACAGCATCACCGTGCCGCCGTCGACGGCGATCGTCTGGCCGGTGACGAGGGCGCTGCCCTCCGAGAGCAGCCAGATGACGGTGCCGACGAGATCGCCGGGCTCGAGGTTGCGCTGGATCGTCTGCCCGCCCTTGATCGCCTCGAGCGCGCGGTCGAGCTTCTCGGCGAAGAACTCGCGCGTGCCCTCGGTCAAGACTGCGCTCGGCGCAATCGCGTTGACGCGGATGCGGTCGCGGCCCAATTCGCGGGCGAGCCCGCGCGTCAGGCCGATGACGGCCGCCTTCGAGGTCGTGTAGTGGAGCCCGAACGGCATGCCGTAGGTGGCGGCGAGCGAAGCGATGTTGACGATGCTGCTGCCGCCGGTGCGGCGCATATGCGGCACCGCCGCTTTGCAGCAATTCCACACGCCCTTGACGTTGACGGCCATCGCCGCGTCCCAGTCCGCTTCGGCGATCGCATCGAAGCGGCCGCCCTTCAGCGCGCCGTAGAGCGCGGCATTGTTGATGAGGCCGTCGATCCGTCCGAAGGCTGCGACCGCCTTGTTCGCCATCTCGCTCGCCGAGGTCGCGTCGGTGACGTCGGCCTCGACCGCGATCCCTTGCCCGCCCTGCCGGCGCACGAGGTCGAGCGTGCCGCCGCAGTCGTTGATGTCGGCGGCGGCGACCGAGGCGCCGGCGGCGGCGAGGGCGGTCGCGAATTCCCGGCCGAGGCCACGCGCCGCCCCGGTGACGAGAATGACTTTGCCGCGCACCTCCACGGCCGGCGGTGCCTCAGATGACCAGTTCGGTGGCGGGGTCGATCAGGTGCATGTTGTTGAGGTCGGCGACCAGCGGCATCTGCTCGCCGGCCTTGCCGGCGGCGTTGGGATTGACGCGGGCGCACACCTCGGTGCCCTCGACGAGGAAATAGACCATCGTCTCCATCCCCATCGGCTCGACGACGTCGATCGGGGCGCTGAAGGAGGCGGCTCCGGTCTGCAGCTCGCCGCGGCTCTCGGTGATGTGCTCGGGGCGCAGCCCGAAGGTCAGTTCCTTGCCGGTATGCGGCCGATAGCGAGACAGGCGCGCAGGCGGCACCGGAAAGCTCAGCCAGTCGGCGACGCGAACGTCGAGCCCGCCATTCGCCTCGAGGAGCCGGCAAGGCAGGAGGTTCATCGTCGGCGAGCCGATGAAGCCGGCGACGAACTTCGTCTTCGGCGAGTGGTAGACCTCGAACGGCGTGCCGATCTGGTCGATGCGGCCGGCATTCATGACGACGACGCGGTCGGCCAAGGTCATCGCCTCGACCTGGTCGTGCGTCACGTAGATCGTCGTGGTCGTCACCTTCTGGTGCACTTTCTTGATCTCGGTGCGCATCTGGACGCGCAGCTTGGCGTCGAGGTTGGAGAGCGGCTCGTCGAACAGGAAGACCTTCGGGTGGCGCACGATCGCGCGCCCCATTGCGACGCGCTGGCGCTGGCCGCCCGACAATTGCCGCGGCCGCCGGTCGAGCAGTTCCGTGATGTCGAGGATGCGTGCCGCGTCCTCGACGCGCTCCTTGATCTCGGCCTTCGGAAATTTCTTCAGGCGTAGCCCGAACGACATGTTCTCGAACACCGTCATGTGCGGGTAGAGCGCATAGTTCTGGAACACCATCGCGATGTCCCGGTCCTTCGGCGGCACGTCGTTGACCAGCTGTTCGCCGATGAAGATCTCGCCCGAGGTGCACTCCTCGAGCCCGGCGATCATGCGCAAGGTTGTGCTCTTGCCGCAGCCGGAGGGGCCAACGAGCACGATGAACTCGCGGTCGACGATGTCGAGGTCGATGCCGCGTACCGCCGGGGTACGGTCGAAGGTCTTGACGATTTTGCGCAGCGCGACTTGCGCCATTCTCTTTTCCTTTCATCGCTCTAGCGGGCGGCCGGCGCCGCAGTCGCGCCAACATTCCCAGACCCGCGGGAGGCTGTCGATATTCCACACGATCGCCCGCGATCTGGAACGGAAAGCGTCCGGCGGCCTGCGATGCTTGGTCGCAAGCCGCCTTTCGGGTTCTCCGCTCGATGTTCGCGGCGGCCCACCAACCGGCCGTGCGCCGTGGGTCGAGCCTGCGGCGTTGCCGGCATTCTACCGCAGGCTGGCCGGATTTTCGTCAGCTATTTTTCGGCGGCTGTGCCGCGCGGCGAGAGACTGCCGGGGCTCGGGCTGAAAATGCCGGCGTCGTCCTGGCGGGCCCCGCGGTGCGCCTCGAGCTCGTGGGCATAGCGGCGCAGCGCGTAGGCTTCGCTCAGATAGCCGATGACGCGCCGGCTCTCGGCGTCGTCGATGACCGGCAGCGTCTCCTGGGCGGCGGCGCTGAAGCGCTCGAGAGCGGTGCGCAGATCGTCCCCCGGCAACAGGAACGGCGCCGCTCCATTGACGAAATCGCCGACCGCCTTGCCGGTTTCGGCCAGCCCCGGCGCGCCCAGTTCGGCCGGATCGATGCTGCCGGTCAACCTGCCGTTGCCGTCGACGACGAAGACCTGCTTGGTGCTGCCCGCCGGAAACCGCCGGCGCAGCTCTTCGATCGGCTGGTCGGCGGCGATCACGGCCGGATCGCGGCGCATCATCGGGCCGATCATAAGCTCGGCGATCCACCCGACATCCTCGGGGCTGCGGATCTTCAGGCCGCGCAGATGGAAGCGCCAAGTGGCGAAGGAATAGCCGAACCAATGCCGCACCGCGAAGGCGGCGGTGACCACGCCGACCATGACGCCGGTCGTCGCCGAGAAATCACCGGTCGTCTCCAGCACCAACATGATCATCGTGACCGGCGCGCCGACGATGGCGGCGGCGACCGCTCCCATGCCGACGAGCGCATAGACGAGCGGATCGACCGCGAGATTCGGATCGAGGCGCGCGAGCAGCCCGCCGGCCAGGCCGCCGAACAAGGCGCCCAGATACAGCGAGGAGCTGAACATGCCGCCGCGGAAGCCGGAGCCGATCGAGACCGCCGAGCCGATCGTCTTGGCCACCAGCACGGCGGCGAGAAAGGGCAGCGCGTAACTCGAATGCAGGGCCTGCAGAATGCCGCCGTGGCCGCTGCCGAGCATCTGCGGAAACGGGATCCCGATGACACCGATGAGGACGCCGCCGAGGGCGGGGCGCGCCCAACGCGGCACCGCCTGCCAGCGGAACAGCGCTTCGGTGCCCGTCACCCCTTTCATGACCACGATGCCGAGCCCGCCGGCCGCCAAGCCGAGCAGGAAAAATGCGAGATAGTCGGCGGGCGACAGCGTGACCTGATGCCACACGACAAAGATCGGGTTGGCGCCGATCAAGGCGCGCACGACGAGCACCCCGGTCAGCGCGGCGATGCCGACCGGGGCGAGCGTCTGCAGGGTGTAGCTGCCGACGATCAGCTCGAAGGCGTAGAAGGCGCCGGCCAGCGGCGCGTTGAAGGCGGCTGCGATCGCGCCGGCGGCGCCGCAGCCGACCAATGTGCGCACATCGTCGCGGCGCAGGCCCAGCCGCCGGCCGAGCCGCGAGGCGAGCGCCGCGCCCATTTGCGTATAGGCCGCCTCGAGCCCGACCGAGGCGCCGAACCCGCCCGACAGGACGGTCAGGCCGACGAGCCCGGCGCTGTCGCCGACCGACATGCGGCCGCCGAAAAGCGCGTTCGCCTCGATCGCATCGACCACCTCGCGCGGCCGCCAGCGCCGCAGCAGGTAGGAGGCGATGCCGACGAGAAAACCGCCGAGCACAGGCATCGACAGCACCCGCACCCAGGGCAGCGCGGCCGAGTCGCTCAGATGGCCGCCTTCCGGAATGCCGAAGGCGACGTGCTTCACAAGGCCGATCACCACATCGATGATGATGACGCTGCCGCCGGCCAGCACGCCGGCTCCTGCCGCAAGAGCGAGGAGGAACAGATCGCTGTCGCGCAGCCGCGGCTCGGCGCGGCGGGGGGCGGCCGCGGCTTCTTCAGCCGGGCGGGCGGGCGCGATCTCGACCATGTTCGATGGCATGGAGAAAGGTGGCCGGGCCGACGAGAACGATTCGGCGGCCTTGGTTAGTCCGTTCCGCCGTCGCGGCGCGCGTTTGGGTCGCGGCAAGGATCAACGTTCGGTGAGCCTCAGCTCGATCCGACGGTTGCGTCGGTAGGCGGCGGGCGTGTTGCCCGGGTCGATCGGCTGCGTGTCGGCGAAACCTGCCGCCGCGACCCGGTTGGGCGGGATGCCCTGGGCAATGGCGAGGCGCACGACCGAAATTGCCCGCTCGGCCGACAACTCCCAATTCGACGGGAATTGCGCGGTGTCGATCGGCGTGTGGTCGGTGTGCCCGTCGACCCGCAATATCCAATTAATATTGGGCGGAATTTTGACGGCGATCTGCTTCAGCGCGGCGAACACCCCGTCGAGTTCTTTTTTCGCGTCATCGCTCAGATCGGCGCTTCCCGGCGGGAACAACACCTCGGCCTGGAACACGAAACGGTCGCCGACGATGCGGATGCCGGGCCGGCTGCCGATGATCTCCCGCACCTTGCCGAAGAACTCTGAGCGATACTGCTTCAACTGCTCGATCTTCTGGGCGAGCGCCAGGTTGAGGCGCTTGCCGAGGTCGGCGATCTGGCCTTGCTGCGTCTTGACCGTGGTGTTGGCGACGTCGAGCGCCGATGCGATGCCGGCCAGCTGCTGGCGCAACGCGGCGACCTGCGCGTTCAGCGTCTCGACCTCGGCGAGCGCGTTCTTGCTGATGCCTTTTTCGGCGGCGAGCGCGGTTTGCGCCTGTTGCGCGCGCTTGCCGAGATCGGCAAGGCTCGCTTCGTTGGCCTTTTGCATCGCCGCATTCTTCTGCTGCGCGGCGGCGAGCTGGCCCGCGAGCTGCTTCGCCTGACCGGCCAGCGTCTTCGCCTGCTGCGCGCTCTGCTGCCCGCTGGCGGCGAGGGCGGCGACTTGCGCCTCGAGCCGGGCCCGCTCCTCCTTCAGCGCCTTGATGTCGCCGGCGAGCGTGTCCAGCTGTGTCCGCTGCGCGGCGATCGCCGCGTTGGCGCCACTCAATTCGCCGGCCGCCTTGTCGGCCCGCGCGCCCGCCGCTTGCGCCTTCTGCGACAGATCCGCCACCTCGGCCGTCAAGGCCTTGCCGCGTTTGCGCGAATTTGTCAGTTGCGCGGTCAGGTCCGCCGCGCCCAAGCGCAAATCGTCGTTGGCGCGCCGCTCGAGAGACAGCATGTCGGCCAGCTGGCCGAGTTGCTGGCGCAGCGCGTGCAGCGTCCGGTCGCGCCCCGACAGCGCCTCCCCGAGATAGAACTCACCGGCAGTGAAAACGAGCAGGATGAAGATGATGACCATCAGCAGCTGCGCCAGTGCGTCGACGAAGCCGGGCCAGATGTCGATGCTTGGACGGCGGGAGTGTCGGGTCGAGATGGCCATGGCTTAGCGGCTCGCGGTTTGACGAAGGGTTGCCGCGCTCATTGCCGGCCCTCCTCGGAGAGCGCGGCGACGGTGCGCGCGAGGAGCCGGATCTCGCCGCGCAATTCCTGCACGCTCTGCGCCCGGCCCTGCGCCACGTCTTCGGTGAGCCGCGCCAGATACACCTCGATGTTGCGCAAATGGCCGCGCAGCACGTCGTCTTGTCCCAGCGAACTCTCGGCGACATTGGCGAGGCGGGTCAGCGCCGGCTTCATCTCGAGCTGGTTCTCGACGAGCCGCGCCATCAGCAGCTGGCCGGCCTTCATCTGCTCGCCGAGCAGCCCGAGACGGTCGGTGAGGCTGGCGAGAGTCGCGTTGGCGCCGATGCGGCTCTCCTCGGAGCGGGCGAGGATGCGCTGCAGATTTTCGAGGCTGTCGGCGGTCTGTTCCAGCAGCGCCTGGATGTAGGCCGCGACCGAGCCGTCGCCGCTGTCGCCGAAGGCGCCGCTGGTCAGTCGCGTATAGGTCGACAGCCATTCTTCGAGGTCGTTGTAGAACCGGTTCTGCGCCTGCCCGGCCTGCAGATCGAGAAAGCCCAGAACGAGGCTGCCGGCGAGCCCGAACAGCGATGAGCTGAAGGCCGTGCTCATGCCGGCCAAAGGCGATTCGAGGCCGCTCTTCAGGTCGGCAAGCGCTTTCGACACGTCGCTCGAGGCCAGGCTCAGCGCGCCGATCACGCCGCCGACCGAGCGCACCGTCACGAGCAGCCCGTAGAACGTGCCGAGCAGCCCCAGAAAGATCAGCACGCCGATCAGATAGCGCGAAGTCTCGCGGGTCTCGCTGAGGCGCGAGCCGATGCCGTCGAGCAGCGTCTGCAGCGAGGTCGGCGACAGGCTCACCCGCATTCCCTGGCGCGCCTCCAGCATGCGCGCCATCGACGCCAAGAGGCGCGGCTTCGCGCCGCGCCGCGAACCGACGGTCGCCTCTTCCTGGTTGTGCTGAAAATTCTCGATCCAGGCGATCTCGGGAGCGAGCTGCATGACCTGCCGGAAGATGTAGAGGATCCCGGCGAGCAGAATGCCGATGATGATCCCGTTGACGACCGGATTGCCCATGAAGGCGAGCAACAGCGGCTGTCGCAGCACGAAGGCCACGGCCGCGACCGCCAGGACGAACAGCGCCATCCGGACGAGAAAGCGGCGCGGCCGGTTCATGCCGCGTCGCCGCTGCGTCGCCGGTCCTCGGCCGGCGTGTTGCGCGCGCCGCGCAGCGCCTCCTTGACGAGCGCGGCGAGCGGCAAATGCAGGTGGTCGCTGGCCGCCAGCACCTCGCCTGTCTGCATCATCTCGCGGCCGCCGCGGAGGTCGCTTACATAGCCGCCCGCCTCGCGCACCAGCAGCATGCCGGCGGCGATGTCCCAGGGCGATAGCGCGAACTGCCAGAACCCGTCATAGCGGCCGGCGGCGACATAGGCGAGGTCGAGCGCGGCCGACCCCGATTGGCGGACGCCGCTCGTCGCCGCGGCGAGGGCGGCGAGAATGTCGGTATGGGTCGCCGCCCGCTCGCGCTCGCGCGGCGCCAGCCCGGTTCCGATGATCGCATCGGCGAGCCGGCGCCGGCCCGAGACGCGCAGCCGATGGTCGTTGAGGAAGGCGCCGGCGCCTTTCTCGCCCCAGAACATTTCGTCGCGGATCGGCTCGTAGACGATGCCGGCGAGGATCTCGCCGTCGCGCTCGAGCCCGATCGAGATCGAGAAATGCGGAATCCCGTGCAGGAAATTCGTGGTGCCGTCGAGCGGGTCGATGATCCAGCGGTGCCGCGCGTCGCTGCCCGGCTCGGCGCCGCTCTCCTCGCAGAGCAGCCCCCAGCCGGGCCGTGCCCGCGTCAGCTCGCGCTTCAACAGCCGCTCCGCCTTAAGGTCGGCGGCCGAGACGAACTCGCCCGGCCCCTTCAACGACACCTGCAGCTGCTCGACCTCGCCGAAATCCCGCAGCAGCGCGCGCGCCGTCTTCAGCGCGGCGTTCGCCATCACGTTCAGGACTGGCGAGCGGACGACCACGGCCCCTTACCCGCGTCGGCCGCTGTCACTCTTTCGCCCGTTCGAGATAGCTGCCGTCGGCGGTGCTGACGAGAATGCGGGTGCCGGCCTCGACAAAGGGCGGCAGCATCACGCGCCGGCCGTTCTCGAGCTTGCCGGGCTTGTAGGAGGAGGAGGCGGTCTGGCCGCGCACCACGGGGTCGGCCTCGACGACCCGCATGACGACGTTCGGCGGCAAGGTGACCGAGAGCGGCGTGCCCTCGTACAGCATAACCGTGCAGATCATGCCTTCGGTCAGGAAATCGCCGGGCTCGCCGATCGTCTCGCGGGCGACCGTGATCTGCTCGTAATTGTCGTTGTCCATGAATGTCGCGTGCTCGCCGTCGGCGTAGAGGAACTGCATTTCCTTCTCGTCGAGGCGCACGCGCTCGACCGATTCCTGCGTGCGGAAGCGCTCGTTCAGCTTGCTGCCGCCACGCAGGTCGCGCAATTCGACCTGCGCAAACGCGCCGCCCTTGCCGGGCTGCACCAGCTCGCGCTTTAAGACGAGCCACAATCTGCCCTGGTGCTCGAGGACATTGCCGGGCTTGATGTCGATGGCATTGATCTTCATGAAATCGGTTCCGAGAGGGCAGGGCGCTGTTGGCGCCGGCGGCTTCCTACCAGCTTGGCCGTCATCGGGAAAGTGGGATGCCGCGGCGTGCAGGCCAAGAGGGGTTCAGCGATGCAGCAATGGTGGCGGCCCGACTGCTTTGCCGCGCGGCGCGACAAGCTCGCGGCGCGCGGCCGGGTGCTCGCCGCGGTGCGAGAGTTCTTCGCGGCGCGCGGCTTCGTCGAGGTCGACACCCCCGCCTTGCAGGCGAGCCCCGGCCTCGAGCCGCATTTGCAAGCCTTCGAGACGCGCCTCTTCGACCCGCGCGAGGGAAGGCGCCGCACGCGCTATCTGCACACCTCGCCCGAATATGCCATGAAAAAGCTTCTCGCCGCCGGGCAACCGCGGATCTGGCAGCTCGCGCATGTCTTTCGCGACGGTGAGCGCAGCGCCACCCATCATCCCGAATTCTCGATGCTCGAATGGTACCGCGCCGGCGCGAGCTACCGCGACCTGATGGAGGAGTGCGAGGGTCTCGTCGCCGCCTGCCAGGCGGCGGCGGGAGCGGCGGCGCTGTCCTGGCGCGGGGCAAGCGCGGACGCGCGCCGGCCGTGGCAGCGTCTTTCCGTGGAAGAGGCCTTCGAGCGGCATTGCGGCATCGAGCTGCTGGCGACGGCGGAAGACGGGGATGCGCTCGCTGCGGCGGCGCGCCGGATCGGCGTCGCGCCGCACGCAGGCGATAATTGGGAGGCGCTCTTCTTCCGTATCTTTCTCGAACGGATCGAGCCCAATCTCGGGCACGGCGCGCCGGCGATCCTCTACGACTATCCGATCGCGATGGCCGCCTTGTCGCGCCGCAGCGCCGCCGACCCGCGGCTCGCCGAACGCTTCGAAGTCTATGTTTGCGGGCTCGAATTGGCGAACGCCTTCGGGGAGTTGACCGATGCCGCCGAGCAGCGCGCACGTTTTCTCGCCGACCAGGACAGAAAACGCCGGCTCTACGGCAAGGCCTATCCGATCGACGAGGATCTGCTGGCCGCGCTCGAATGGGGTCTGCCCGACTGCGCCGGCATCGCGCTCGGCTTCGATCGTCTCGTCATGCTCGCGACCGGCGCCGCCGACATCGAGGAGGTGCTGTGGGCGCCCGTTCGGTGAGCGGCCATGCGTGCTTCGAGATGCGCCCTGCGGGCCCTCCTCAGCATGAGGATGGTTTCGGGTGGCATTGAGAAAATCCCTCATCCTGAGGCGCCTCGCTGAGCGAGGCCTCGAAGGGCGCACGCCCACCGATCCGGCCGGCCGCGCGTTCGACTATCTGCCGGTCGCCGTCTTTGCCGCCCTGCCGAGCCTCGGCCTCGTCGCGGGGCCGGCCTATTCCGCTCTCGTCTTCGGGTTCGGCGTCGCGGAGCTGCTCGCCGCGGCTATCGCGGGCCGCCCGTTGCCGCGGCTCGACCGCGGCCTGCTTCTCGTCGCGGTCCTGTTTTGCGGCCTCTCATGGGCGAGCACGCTGTGGTCGATCGCCCCGGCCGCGAGCAGGCACGGCGCATTGCAGCTGACCGCGGTATTCGCCGCCGCCCTCGTCGTGCTCGGCGTCCGCCCGCCGGCGCCGCGCGCGCTAGACCTGCTGTTTCGCGCCGCCGCCATCGCCTGCGCCGTCGGCGCCGCGGCGATCGCCTTCGATGCCGCCGCCGGCTACCGGTTGCAGGCGTGGCTGGCGGCCAGTGCCGCCGACATCCCGACGAAGTACAATCGCGGCGCCGAGTATCTCGTGCTGATCGCCTGGCCGCTGCTGGCGGGCGCCGCCCTGCGCCGGGACCGGGCGAGCTTCGCCGTCGTGCTCGCCTCGACGGGGCTCGCGCTCGCTTTCGCGCCGAGCGCCACCGGGCGCATCGCCGCCGCCGCGGGCCTCTGCGTGCTGCTTCTCGCGCTGCTGTCGCGCCGCCTCGTCGCGGCGGGTCTCGCCGCCGTCTCGGCCCTGATCGCCGCCGCGACACCGTTTCTGCTGCACGCGCTGGCATATGACCGCGCGGCGGTCGCCGCGCACTTCTTCGTGACGCCGCATCTGCGCGTCTCCGGCCTCGCGCGGCTGGAAATCTGGGACTACATGACGGCCCGCGCCTTCGAGCGGCCGCTGCTCGGCTGGGGGTTGTGGAGCGCCAAAGACCTGCCGCTCAGCGCCGCCGAGACGGGCCGCTATCTCTATGCCGGGCTGCAGGGCAACTACCCGCACAACGAGTGGCTGCAGTTGTGGGTCGAGCTGGGCGCGGCCGGGGCGGCGATCGCGCTCGCCTTCGCCTTCCTCGTGCTGCGGCGGATCGACAAGTCGCTGTCGCCGGGCCTGCGGCCTTTCGCCTATGCCGCCCTTGCCTCGGCAATGACGGTCTCGGTGTCGAACTACGATGTCGCGACCGATTCCTGGTGGGCCGCGCTCGTCGCCTGCGCCTGGCTGTTCGGCGCGCTCGCCGGCATTGAACGGCAGCGCGGCGTCAGCGGGCCGCGTTGAACCCGTACTCGCCGCCGTGCCGCGCCGCGAAGCGCTCGTCATGGGCTACTCCGAATGTAGGGTAGCCTGTCCATATTCGGCCGGAGAATTCCGCTTCACGGATATCGAGACGGTCCGGTAGCTCAATCGCCCCGATATTCCCGCCCGTAGCGGGTGAAGACCTCGTTGAATTCGGCGACGGCGCGCCGGGGCCCCGCCGGGTGCGACCAGACGGCGCCGATGACGGCGAGGAAATCGGCGCCGGCCTCGACGAGCGGCCCGCAATTCTCTTGGCTAATGCCGCCGATCGCGCAGCACGGCACGACCGTCGTCTCGCTCCACCATGCGAGGATTTCGGGGCTCGCGCGGTGCTTCGCCGCCTTCGTCGCGCTCGGGAAGAAGGCGCCGAAGGCGACGTAGTCGGCGCCCGCTTCGGCCGCCGCGATGGCGCGCTCGCGGCTGTTGCCGCAGGTCACCCCGACGATGCGCTCGGGCCCCAAAAGGCGGCGCGCCTCGGCATAAGTCATGTCTTCCTCGCCGACATGCACGCCGTCGCAATCGAGTTCGGCGGCGAGGTCCGGCCGGTCGTTCATGATGAAGGCGGCGCCCCGGCCCTGCGCGGCCCTCTTCAGGATGCGCGCCGCCCGCCGGATTTCTTCGTCCTCAACCTCTTTCAACCGCAATTGCACGCAGGCGACGTCGCCCCCCGACAGCGCCTCTTCGAGGTCGGGCGCGAAGCGGTCGGGGTCGAGACCGGGCGGCGTGATCAGATAGAGCCGCGTCGTCGCCCGCTCGCTCTCTTCGGGCAGGGTGCTCAGTCCTGCCCCTGATAGATCTTGATGATGCGGTTCAGCATGTCGAGCGCGTCGGCGCGCGGCCGTTGGAAGGTGTTGCGGCCGATGATCGAGCCGGTGCCGCCGCCGTCGCGCACTGCGCGCACCTCGTTCAAGACGCCGTCGAGGTCCTTCGCCTCGCCGCCCGAGAAGACGACGAGCCGGCGCCCGTTGAAGGACGACTGCACGACATGGCGGATGCGCGCCGCCGGGGTCGAAATGTCGATCCGCTGCTTCTCGTACACCGCCTTCGCAGCCGAGAGCTCGATATGCTCGGTCGGCGGCTTCACCTTGATGATGTGGGCGCCGAGCTGGGCGGCGAGGTGCGCGGCATAGGCGACGATGTCGATCGCCGTCTCGCCCTCGCGCGTCAAATTGCCGCCGCGCGGATAGGACCAGACGACGACCGCGAGCCCCGAGGCCTTCGCCTCCTGCGCCATCTGGGCGATCTCTTCCATCATGTCGTAGGCGGCGTCGGAACCGGGATAGATCGTGAAGCCGACCGCCGCGCAGCCGAGCCGCAGCGCATCTTTGACGCTCGCCGTCACCGCCTGGGTCGCGTCTTCCTTGGCGCGCGCCAGGCTGTTGGCGCTGTTCGCCTTGAGGATCGTCGGCACCGCCCCGGCATAGGTGCCGGCGCCCGCCTCGATGAAGCCGAGCGGGGCGGCATAGGCGTTGAGCCCCGCCTCGATCGCCAGCTGGAAATGGTAATGCGGATCATAGGCCGAGGGATTGGGCGCGAAGCTGCGCGCCGGCCCATGCTCGTTGCCCTGGTCCACCGGCAGGATCAACAGCTTGCCGGTGCCGCCGAGCTTGCCGTGCATCAGGATGCGGGCGAGGTTCGCCTTGGTTCCGGGATTGTCGCTTTCGTAGTTGGCGAGAATGCGTTGGACGGTTTCGGAGAGGGCCATTGCGCGTTCCTTCCGAGAAGGCGTGGCAGTCGCCCCATCCTAGCAAAGGGGCCGCGCCGAGGCGAGGACGTCGGCGCAGTGCGCCGCCAGCGATTCGCCTGCGTCAAAGAACGCGTCGGCGAGGTCGAGCGCCGGCTTCGGCCGCCGCCTGACCAGCTCGACGCCGTGCTGCCGCGCGATCTCGGAAAGCCGGCGCGCCAGCTCTTCCTCGCCCGTGAACAGCACCCGCTCGATGCCGCTCCTGATCGCCGCGAGCGCCGCGCCGGCTTCGTCGCCGCAATCGAGGAGGGCCGAGCATTGCGCCTGCGGCTCCGCCTCGCGCGCCGCCGCGACGAGGGCGCCGAACCACCCCGGCCCGGCATAGATGCCGGCGCCCTCGGCGCTCGCGATGACGATCGGCCGGCCCGCCGCCGCCGCCGCCTTCAGCGCCGCGGCTGCGTGCGCCAGCGAATGGACGACGATGACGGGCGTTTCACTAGAGATTGCTTCGCTTCGCTCCTCGCCCCCTCCCACTCCCTCCCCCGCATGCGGGGGAGGGAGTGGGAGGGGGGCCGTCATTGCGAGCGCAGCGACGCAATCTCGATCCGGCTTACCCGAGCGCGCCGAAATGGGCCGCAACCTCGACCATGCGGTTCGAGAAGCCCCATTCGTTGTCGTACCACGACAGGACCCGGACGAAGCGCTTGTCGAGCACCTGCGTCTGCGTCACGTCGAAGGTCGAGCTGTGCGAATCGTGGTTGAAATCGACGGACACGGTCGGCGCCTTGTTGATGCCGAGGATGCCTTTGAGGCGGTTCGAGCGCGCCGCCTCTTCCATCAGCGTGTTGATCTCTTCGGCCGTCGTCTCGCGCGCCGCGTCGAAGGTGAAGTCGATCAGCGACACGTTGGCGGTCGGCACCCGGATTGCGGTGCCGTCGAGCTTGCCCTTGAGGGCGGGCAGCACCAGCCCGACCGCCTTCGCCGCGCCGGTCGAGGTCGGGATCATCGACAGGCTGGCGGCGCGCGCCCGCCGCAGATCGCGGTGCAGCGTGTCCTGCAGGCTCTGGTCGCCGGTGTAGGCGTGGATCGTCGTCATGTAGCCGCGCTCGATGCCGAGCCCCCGGTGCAGCACATAGGCGACGGGGGCGAGGCAATTGGTCGTGCAGGAGGCGTTCGAGATGACCTTGTGCTCGGGGCCGAGCTCGTCGTGGTTGACGCCCATGACGACCGTCATGTCGGCGCCGTCGGCGGGGGCGGAGACGACGACGCGCTTGGCGCCGGCCTCCAGGTGCTTCGCCGCTGCCTCGCGTTTCGTGAAAATGCCGGTGCATTCGAGCGCGACATCGACCTCCAGCTGGCGCCACGGCAATTTCGCCGGATCGCGTTCGGCGCTGACGTGAATCTTGCCGCGGCCGGCATCCATCCAGTCGGGCCCCGTCGTCACCTCGCCCGAAAAGCGGCCGTGCACGCTGTCGTAGCGCAAGAGGTGCGCGTTCGTCTCGACCGGCCCCAGATCGTTGATCGCCACCACCTCGATGTCGTCGCGGCGCGCCTCGCAGGCGGCACGCAGGACAAGGCGCCCGATGCGGCCGAAACCGTTGATCGCAACCCGTACCGTCATAAGCCCCTCCTCCCGAAGGTCTAAAGCAACGAACGCGCCTTTTCGGCGACGGTCTCGGCGGTGATGTGGAAATAGGGATAGAGCGCCTCGACCGGGGCGGAGGCGCCATAGCCGTCCATGCCGACGAAGGCGCCGCGCTCGCCGAGCCAGCGGTCCCAGCCGAGCCTCACTGCCGCCTCGACGGCGAGGCGCGGCGCCTCTCCCAGCACCGAGGCTCGATATTGCGCCGGCGCCTTCTCGAAAAGCTCCCAGCACGGCACCGAGACGACGGCGGCGGCGATCCCGTCCTTTTGCAGCGCCTCGCGCGCCTCCATCGCGATTGACACCTCCGAGCCGGCCGCGAGCAACGTCACCCGCCGCGGCCCGTCGGCTTCCGCCAGCACATAGGCGCCTCGGGCGGTGCGGTTCTCATTGGAACCGTCGGCGCGCAACAGCGGCAGGCCCTGCCGCGACAGCGCGAGCAGCGACGGCCCATCCTTGCGCTGCAGCGCCAATTCCCAGCATTCCGCCGTCTCGACCGCGTCGGCCGGGCGGAACACCCACAGCCCCGGCATCGCCCGCAAGGCCGCCAGATGCTCGACCGGCTGGTGCGTCGGCCCGTCCTCGCCCAGCCCGATCGAATCGTGCGTCATCACGAAGACGGCGCGCAGCCCCATGAAGGCGGCGAGCCGGATCGACGGCCGGCAATAATCGCTGAAGCAGAGAAATGTGCCGCCATAGGGGATGAGCCCGCCATGCGCGGCGATGCCGTTCATCGCCGCCGCCATGCCGTGCTCGCGCACGCCGTAATGGATGTAGCGGCCGCTGAAGTCGCCGGGCCGGACCTCCTTCTGGTCTTTCGCCTTGGTATTGTTCGACGGCGTCAGATCGGCCGAGCCGCCGACCAGCTCGGGAACGGCCTTTGTCACGCTGTCGAGCACCGCGCCCGACGCCTGCCGGGTGGCGAGCTTGCCGCCCTTCTCGCAAAAGCCGCGCTTCAGCTCGGCGATGGCCGCGGCAAAGCCGGCCGGCAGCTCGCCTTTTTGCCGGCGCAGGAAATCCTCGCGCCGGGCTTGCGGCAGTTTCCCGAGGCGCGCCTCCCAGGCTTCCCGCAGCGGCTTTCCGCGCGCCCCGGCCTCGCGCCAGGACGCGGCCACATCGTCGGGGATCGCGAAGGGCGGATAGGGCCATTGCAGCCGCTCGCGCGCCGCGGCGATCTCGGCCGCCCCGAGCGGGGAGCCGTGCGCTGCGGCGGTGCCGGCCTTGGTGGGCGCGCCGAAGGCGATCGTCGTGCGGCAGGCGATGAGGCTCGGCCGGTCGCTCGCCTGCGCCCGCCGGATGGCGGCGGCGATCGCTTGCGCGTCGTGCCCGTCGATGCGCTCGGCGGCCCAGCCGAAGGCGCGGAAGCGCTCCACCTGGTCGCCGGTGACGGCGAGCTCGGTCGGGCCGTCGATCGAGATGTGGTTGTCGTCCCACAGGACGATCAGCTTGTTGAGGCGAAGGTGCCCGGCGATGCCGATCGCCTCATGGCTGATCCCTTCCATCAGGCAGCCGTCGCCGGCAAAGACGTAGGTGCGGTGGTCGACCGCCTCGTCGCCGAATTCGGCCGCCAGCATGCGCTCGGCCAAGGCCATGCCGACGGCGTTGCCGATGCCTTGTCCGAGCGGCCCCGTGGTCGTCTCGATGCCCTTCGCGTGGCCGCGCTCGGGATGCCCGGCCGTGCGGCTGCCGAGCTGGCGAAAGCGCTCGAGCTCGGCCATCGGCATGTCGGCATAGCCGGTCAGGTTCAACAGCCCATAGAGCAGCATCGAGCCGTGCCCGTTCGACAACACGAAGCGGTCGCGGTCGGGCCAGTCGGGGGCGCCCGGATCGAAGCGCAGGAACTGCGTCCACAGCACGGTCGCGATGTCGGCCATCCCCATCGGCATGCCGGGGTGGCCGGATTTCGCCTTCTCGACCGCGTCCATCGCGAGCGCGCGCAGCGCGTTCGCGATGCGGCGCAGATGCGGGTCGCGGGCGGGCGGCAGCGGGGGGATGTCGTCGCTCATTGTCGAAAGATAGCCGCCTGCCGGCGAAGGGCAAGGACATCCAACGTGGAGATTGCCGCCATTGTTTCGCCCCGGCCGCTCCGTTAACCTCCGTCGATCACCGGGAGAACCGAGCCATGTCCATCATCGTCGGCAGCGGCGACTTCAAATACCGCATCATCGAGGACTGGGCGAAGCTGCCGCCCGGCTGGTCCTTCAAGGAGGTCGGCGCGGTCGCCGTCGATGCGAAGGACAATGTCTATGTGTTCAACCGCGGTGAGCACCCGATCATGGTCTTCGACCGTGGCGGGCAGTTCCTGCGCTCCTGGGGCGAGGGGCAGTATCCGCGGGCGCACGGCGCCCATATGGGTCCCGACGAGTCGATCTATCTGACCGACGACGGCGGCCATTTCGTGCGCAAATGCACGCTCGACGGCAAGGTGCTGCTGGAACTCGGCGTGCCCGGCAAGCCCGCCCCTTATATGAGCGGCGAGCCGTTCCACCGCTGCACCCACACCGCGCTGTCGCCGAAGGGCGAGATCTACGTCTCCGACGGCTACGGCAACGCGCGCGTCCACAAATATTCGCCAGACGGCAAATTGCTGATATCGTGGGGCGAGCCCGGCACCGGCCCCGGCCAGTTCAACATCGTCCACAACATCTGCACCGACGCCGAGGGCTGGGTCTATGTCGCCGACCGCGAGAACCATCGCGTTCAGGTGTTCGACGGGCAGGGAAAGTACGAGGCCGAGTGGCATAATCTGCACCGGCCCTGCGGGCTCTACATGGACTACGTGCGCCACCCCGTCTGCTATGTCGGCGAACTGGGTCCGGTGATGGCGGTCAACCGCGACGTTCCCAATCTCGGGCCGCGGGTCAGCATCTTCGACCACCGGGGCAATCTCTTGTCGCGCTTCGGCGACGCCCATGCCGGCACCGCGCCGACCGCCTTCCTCGGGCCGCACGGGCTTGCCGCCGACAGCCGGGGCGACCTCTATGTCGGCGAGGTGTCGTGGACGCAGTGGCCGCAATTCTATCCCGACAAGCCGCGTCCCGATTACATCCGCTCGTTGCAGAAATACGAGCGGGTGCGCTGAACCCGCCGGAGGGGGCGATGGAGAGCCTTGCCGAAGCCCTCGAACGGCTGGAGCGGGCCGTGGCGCGGCTGGAGCGGGCGCTCGGGCCCGGCATGCCGACCGAAGCGGCAAGGCTGCGCGAATGGAAGGGCGACATGGCGGCGCGCCTCGACGGCGCTATCGAGACGATCGCGCGGGCGCTCGGGGAGGGATGAGATGGCGACGATCGCCGTGACGATCAACGGGCGCCCGTTCAGCCTCGCCTGCGACGACGGCGAGGAAGCCCGCATCCGCCGGCTCGCGCAATACGTCGAGCGCAAGGTCGCGGCTTTTGTCGAGCGGGTCGGGCAGATCGGCGAGGCGCGGCTCATTCTGCTCGCCGCCCTCGTCATCGCCGACGAATTGGCCGAGGCCAATGCGCGCCTCGAGGCCGCAGCCGCCGGAACGGCGCCGCCGGGCGACAACGGCGCGGCGGCGGGGCGCGCGGCGGAGAGCCTCGTCGGCCTCGCGCAGCGTCTCGAGGCTATTGCGGCGCGGTTCGATAGCGCCTAGCTTGCATGGGCGGGGTGGGGCTGCGCGGCGCGTCAGGCCGCATGATGCCCCGGGGCCGATATCTACCTCTTGGGGGCTGTCCCTGCCGAAGTCGTGGCTTCGGTACATGGCTCCCACCTGCACAGCAGGGCCACGGAGGAATTGCACGCCAACGGCCGAGGCGGCTCCACTCCGCATCCTTCCGCCGAATCGGAGGCGCCGCCGGGCGCGCTGCGGGGCTGCGGAATAGCGCGCCCGCCCCGGCATCCGGAGGTGCCGCATTCCTGCCATATTGGGTTGTTAGGCCGCAACCTTCGCGGTTCGCGGCGGGCCCGGATACCTCCGCCGGCTGATCGGAGAGAGTAACCGCGCTGGACACATGGCTGGCCACTCGCAATTCAAAAACATCATGTACCGGAAGGGCGCGCAGGATAAGAAGCGCGCCAAGGTCTTCACCAAGATCATCCGGGAACTGACGACCGCCGCGCGCACCGGGCTGCCCGACCCGGCCGCCAACCCGCGGCTGCGCGCCGCCCTGCTTGCCGCCCGCCAGGCGAACATGCCGAAGGACACGGTCGAGCGCGCGATTCGCCGCGGCTCGGGCGGCGAGGGCGAGGAGGCGTACGAGGAGGTGCGCTACGAAGGTTACGGGCCGGGCGGCGTCGCCATCATCGTCGAGGCGCTGACCGACAACCGCAACCGTACCGCGAGCGAGGTGCGCGCCGCCTTCACCAAGGCTGGCGGCGTCCTCGGCGAGACGAACAGCGTCGGCTTTCTCTTCGACCGGGTCGGCGAGATCGTCTACCCGGCCGCCGTGGCCGGCCCCGACGACATGCTGGAAGCGGTCATCGAAGCCGGCGCCGAGAATGTCGAGAGCGAGGCAGAGCAGCATGTCGTGACCTGCGCGCCCGAGGACTTCAACAACGTGCGCGACGCTCTTGAAAAGGCGTTCGGTCCGGCCGATTCGGCGCGCCTCGCCTGGCGGCCAAAATCGGCGTCGGCAGTCGACGAGCAGACCGCCGCCGGCCTCTTCAAGCTGCTCGAGACGCTGGAAGACAGCGACGACGTGCAGAACGTCTACGCCAATTTCGAGGTGGCGGACGACGTGCTGGCGCGCCTGAGCGCCTGATCGCGATGGCTGAGGGGCATCGGGGGATGCGCGTCGTCGGGTTCGACCCGGGGCTGCGGAATACCGGCTGGGGGATCATCGATGTCGACGGCGTGCGGCTGCGCCACGTCGCGGACGGGGTGGTGCACGCCGCGGTCAACGAGCCGATCGCGGTGCGGCTCGTCGCCCTCTACCGCCAGATCAACGAGGTGCTGGCGCGGTTCTGCCCGGACGAGGCGGCGGTCGAGGAAAGCTTCGTCAACAAAAACGCGGCTTCGACTTTGAAGCTCGGCCTGGCGCGCGGCGTCGTGCTCCTGGCGCCGGCCGAGCGCGGCCTGCCGGTCGCCGAATATTCCGCCAACCTGGTCAAGAAATCGGTGGTCGGCGCGGGCCACGCGGAGAAGGCGCAGGTCGAGACGATGGTGCGGCACATCCTGCCCGGCTGCACGATCGCCGAGCCCGACGCCGCCGACGCGCTCGCGGTCGCGATCTGCCACGCGCACCACGCGCTCACCCGGCGCGCCTGGGTCGCGCCGCCGGGGCTTGCTGCGGGAGCGCGCGCATGATCGCGCAGCTTTCCGGCAGCGTCGCCGAAATCGGCCGCGACGCGGCGGTCGTCGATGTCGGCGGGGTCGGCTATCTCGTGTTCTGTTCGACCCGCACGCTTGGAGGGCTGCCGCCGGTCGGCGCCCCGGCACGGCTCTTCGTCGAGACGCATGTGCGCGAGGACCACATCCATCTCTACGGCTTTGTCGACGCCGCCGAGCGCGACTGGTTCCGCCGCCTTTTGACGGTGCAGGGGGTGGGCGCGCGGCTAGCTCTGTCGCTCCTCTCGGTGTTGCCGCCGGATCGCCTCGGCCTCGCGATCCTGGCGCAGGACAAGGCGGCGCTCGCCGGCGCCGAGGGCGTCGGCCCGCGGCTCGCCCAGCGCATCGTCAACGAGCTGAAGGACAAGCTCGGCGGCCTTTCCACTTCGCTCGCGCCGGCGGGGCAGGCCACGGCGCATGTCGAGGGGCCGCAGGAGGATGCCGTCTCGGCGCTCGTCAATCTCGGCTATCGCCGCGCCGAGGCGTTTGCCGCCGTCGCTGCGGCGAGCCGGCGGCTCGGCGCCGCCGCCGCCGCCGAAGCGCTGATCCGCGCCGGGCTCAAGGAACTCGCCCAGTGAAGAGAGCCCGATGAGCGGCGAGCGCGCGCCGCGTCTTCTCGACGCCGAACACGCGAGCCTCGATGCGGGGGAAGTCGGTCTGCGTCCCTTGGCGCTCGACGAGTTCGTCGGCCAGCGGTCGCTCGTCGATAATCTGCGCGTCTTCATCGCCGCCGCGAAGAGCCGCGGCGAGGCGCTCGACCACGTGCTCTTTTTCGGCCCTCCCGGCCTCGGCAAGACAACCTTGGCGCAGATCGTCGCGCGCGAGCTGGGGGTCGGATTTCGCGCCACCTCGGGGCCGGTCATCCAGCGCGCCGGCGACCTCGCCGCGATATTGACCAATCTGCAGCCGCGCGACGTGCTCTTCATCGACGAGATCCACCGCCTCGCGCCGCCGGTCGAGGAGATTCTTTACCCGGCAATGGAGGATTTTCAGCTCGATCTGATCATCGGCGAGGGCCCGGCAGCGCGCTCGATACGCATCGACCTGCCGCCCTTCACGCTGGTCGGCGCGACAACGCGCTCGGGGCTGATCACGCGGCCCTTGCGCGAACGCTTCGGCATCCCGCTGCGGCTCTCCTTCTATGCCCCCGGCGAACTCGAGGAGATGATCGCCCGGGCGGCGCGGCTGCTCGATTTCGCGCTGCTTTCGGACGGCGCGGCAGAGGTCGCCCGCCGCGCCCGCGGCACGCCGCGCGTCGCGATGCGGCTGTTGCGCCGGATCCGCGATTTCACCGCCGTCGAGGGGCTCCCCACGGTCGGCGCGGTCGCCGCCGACCTGGCGCTCTTGCGGCTCGATGTCGACCGCCGCGGGCTCGACGGTATGGACCGCCGCTATCTCGCCTGCATCGCGCAGAATTACCGCGGCGGCCCGGTCGGGGTCGAGACGATGGCCGCGGCGCTCGGCGACGAGCGCGATGTCATCGAAGAGGTGATCGAGCCCTACCTGATCCAGGAGGGCTTCCTGCAGCGCACGCCGCGCGGCCGCATGCTGACCGAGAACGCCTATCGCCATCTCGACCTGCCGATGCCGATCGGCCTCGACGGGCAATTCGACCTGCTCTCTCCGCTGTCGTCCGACAACCCCGTCGAGGAGGCGCCTTGAGCCCGCCGGCAGATCGTCCGGCCGAGTTCGCGCTGCACCGGCGGTTTCCGATCCCCCTGATGCAACTCGTCCAAAAGACGCCATAAAAGGTCCCAAGAATGCCTCCTGCTTCGGTACAAGCCGCGCCGCTGGCCGGCACGGTTGCGCACGATCTCTCGATTGTCGGGCTATTCATGCAGTCCGACGCGATTGTCAAAATAGTGATGCTGATCCTGCTTCTCGCCTCGTTCTGGTCATGGGCGGTCATCTTCGACAAGGCGATCCGGCTGCGCCGGCTGCGCCGCGCCGCCTCCAGCTTCGAGGAGAGCTTCTGGTCGGGCGGCTCGCTCGACGACCTCTACGAGCGCGTCGGCCAGCGCCCGCCCGACCCGATGACGGCGGTGTTTTCGGCGGCGATGCGCGAGTGGCGGCGCAGCGCCGCCAAGGGGCTGCTCGGCACGGCCGGGATGCGCACCAGCCTGCAGCAGCGCATCGAGCGGGTGATGAGCGTCACCGTCGGGCGCGAGATGGAACGGGTCGAGCGGTTCATGGCGTTTCTTGCAACCGTCGGCTCGACGGCGCCGTTCGTCGGGCTGTTCGGCACCGTGTGGGGCATCATGAACAGCTTTCAGTCGATCGCCGCCGCCAAGAACACCAGCCTCGCCGTCGTTGCCCCCGGCATCGCCGAATCGCTGTTCGCGACCGCGCTGGGGCTGGTCGCGGCGATCCCGGCGGTCGTCGCCTACAACAAGCTCGCGACCGATTTCGGGCGCTACGCCGGGCGCCTCGAGGCGTTCTCCTCGGAATTCAGCGCGATCCTGTCGCGCCAGCTCGACGAGAGGCCCTGAGCGATGGCGGCGGGAATGGTCGGCGGCAACGGCAACGGCAGCCGCGTTGCGAGCCGCTACCGGCCGATGTCGGAGATCAATGTCACGCCGCTCGTCGATGTGATGCTGGTGCTGCTCGTCGTCTTCATGGTGGCGGCGCCGCTGTTGACGGTCGGGGTTCCGGTCGAGCTGCCCAAGACGCAGGCGCCGGCGATCAACGAGCCGACCGAGCCGCTCGTCATCACCCTCAATGCCGAAGGCCACATCTTTATACAGGATACCGAGGTGCCGACCGATTCGCTGGTGCCGCGCCTCGTGGCGATCACCGACAACAATCCGAATGCGGTGCTCTATGTGCGTGGCGACCGCAACATCAATTACGGCCGGGTGCTCGAGGTCATGAGCCTGGTCAGCGCGGCCGGGTTCAAGAAGGTGTCGCTGGTCGCCGAGTCGCCCGGCGCGGCCGCCCCGCGGGCCGAGAAGCCGGCGAAGTCGGCCGGGCTCGCCGGCCGGCCGGCGGCCGCGGCCGGGCACTGAGAAGGGGCGCAGGCGGCAGGCGATGAGCGTCGCGATTGCGGAACGCGGGCTGACGCCGAAATCCGCCGATCCGGACGGGATGCCGGGCGGCATCGCGCTGTCGGCCGCGTTGCATGCGATCGTCGGCATTCTGCTGATCCTCGGGCTGCCGGTGCTGTTCGCGCCGAAAGTGCCTGAGGAGGCGCCGATCGCCGTCAGTCTCGTGACGATCGGGCCGCATACGCGGGCGACGCATCGCAACGAGCACCCGCACGAGCACGCCTCGATAAAAAAGCCGATCGAGGCGCCGCCGGCGCCGAAGCCGGAACCGAAGCCCGCTCCGCCGAAGCCGGCCCCGCCGCCCACCTCGACCGCCGAACAGTCGGTGCCGACACCTGCGCCGCCGAAGCCGAAACCGGCGCCGCCGAAGCCGCAGCCGGCCGAGGCGCCGGCGCCCGAGCCGAAGCCGGCGCCGCCGCCGCCGAAACAGGTGGCGCAGGTCGTGCCGCCGCGGCCGCTCGAAAAGCCGAAGCCGCCACCCGAGCTCGTCAAGGACGAGCCGAAGCCGCCGCAGAAGGAAAAATACAACCCGGCACTGTTCCAGTCGCTTCTGAAGAACCTGGCGACGGAGCAACCGTCGCCCTCCGAGGAGGGCCGCCCGCAGCCCGACAAATCGGCGGGCCGCTTCTCGGCGCAGCCGAAGGCCCCGCTCGGCGCACAGCTGTCGGCGAGCGAGCTGGCGCTGATCCGCGAGCAGATCGCGCGCTGCTGGAATGTGCCCGCCGGAGCTCGCGACGCGAAGGATCTGGTGATCGAGATCCGGGTCGCCGTCGCTCCCGACGGCACCGTGCAACAGGCGACGATCGTCGATCAGTCGCGTTATGCGAGCGACCCGGTGTTCCGCGCCGCCGCCGAAAGCGCGCGCCGGGCGCTCTTCAACCCGCTCTGTACGCCGCTGCACCTTCCTCCCGACAAATACGACATCTGGAAGGACATGGTCGTGAACTTCAATCCGAAGGACATCCTATGAGGATGCGCTGCCCGCTGCTCGCCGCCGCCACGCTCGCCTTCGCTGTGCTCATCGGCGGGCCGGCATGGGCCGAATTGCACGTCGACGTGACGCACGGCCAGGCGACGCCGATGCCGATCGCCATCCCGGCCTTCTACGGCGCCGGCGGTAATGACAGCCAGTCGGGCCACGACATCGCCCAGGTGGTTTCGGCCGATCTCGAGAGTTCGGGCCTGTTCCGGCCGATCGACCCGCGCAGCTTCATCCAGAACGTCTCGGCCCCGAACCCGCAGCCGAATTTCGCCGATTGGCGGCAGATCAACGCCCAGGCCCTGGTGGTGGGCTCGGTGCAGACCCAGGGCGACGGGCGGCTGCGCGCCGAGTTCCGTTTGTGGGACGTCTTCGCGCAGCAGCAGCTGGCCGGCTACAGCTATGCCTCGACGCCGCAGAACTGGCGGCGCATCGCGCACATCATCGCCGACGAGATCTATAAGCGCCTGACCGGCGAGGAGGGGTATTTCGATACCCGCATCGTCTACGTCTCGGAATCGGGACCGGGTCTGCACCGCATCAAGCGGCTCGCCATCATGGACCAGGACGGCGCCAACAACCGGTTTCTGACCGATGGCCGCTCGCTGGTGATGACGCCGCGGTTCTCGCCGTCGAGCCAGCAGATCACCTATCTCTCCTATCGCAGCGGCACGCCGAAGGTCTATCTGCTCAATATCGACACCGGCCGGCAGCAGGTGCTCGGCAATTTCCCCGGCATGAGCTTCGCGCCGCGCTTCTCTCCGAAGGGCGGCCGCGTCGTCATGAGCGAGGCGAGGAACGGGGTCAGCAACATTTATTCGCTCGACCTCGCGACGCGCAGCGTCACCCGCATCACGAACAGCGAAGCGATCGACACCTCGCCCTGCTATTCGCCGGACGGCAGCCAGATCGTCTTCAACTCGGACCGCGGCGGCTCGCAGCAGCTCTACGTCATGAACAGCGACGGCAGCGGCGTCCACCGGATCAGCTTCGGCTCCGGCAAATACGGCACGCCGGTATGGTCGCCGCGCGGCGATATGATTGCCTTCACCAAGATCACGAGCGGCGCCTTTTACATCGGCGTCATGGCGCCGGACGGGAAGGGCGAACGCCTGCTGACCAGCGGCTTTCTGGTCGAGGGGCCGACCTGGGCGCCGAATGGCCGAGTACTGATGTACTTCTCTCAGACACCGAGCGGCCGGCGCGGCTACGCCGATCCGAGCCGCCTGTACTCCATCGACTTGACCGGTTACAACAAACGCGAGGTAACGACGCCGGGCGATGCTTCGGACCCGGCTTGGTCGCCCTTGCTTCACTGATCGGCGCGGCGCTATAGTTTCGCCGCTTTTTCGCACGTTCCGCGGTCCGCGACGACGGGCAGTTGCACGGCAGGGCGAGTCGCGGCCAGCTACTCAACGACAGATCACGGATCGACGGAAGGAGTTCGACATGAATGTGAAATTGATCGGCATCGCGGGCCTGCTGTTGCTGCTCGGCGCCTGCGCCAGCCCGCCGCCGCCGGAGGCGGGGCCTGCGGGCGGTCCGCCGCCGGGCGCCAACGGCGGCGCGATCGTCCCGGGCTC
Source organism: Allostellaceae bacterium (assembly GCA_035538335.1). Classification (GTDB taxonomy): domain Bacteria; phylum Pseudomonadota; class Alphaproteobacteria; order ATCC43930; family CGMCC-115725; genus AP-15. The sequence goes on along the minus strand of DATLKN010000014.1, from coordinate 27,133 downwards.
GCAGCAGGATCTCGCGGCCACCGCCGGCGACCGCGTGTTCTTCGCCTTCGACCGATCGGACATCAGCCCCGAGGCGCGCCAGATCCTCGAGCGGCAAGCGCAATGGTTGCAGCACTATCCGAACGTCGCCGTGCGGGTCGAGGGGCATTGCGACAAGCGCGGCACGCGCGAATACAACCTGGCGCTCGGCGAGCGGCGCGCGCATGCCGTCAAGCAGGTTCTCGTGGCGCTCGGGATCCCGGCCGGCCGGATCACGACGATCAGCTACGGCAAGGATCGGCCGATCGTGCTCGGCGACAGCGAGGAGGATTACGCGCAAAATCGCGTCGCGATCACGACCGTTCAATAGGACCGATCAACGGGGCGGGCCGCCGCCGCGGTCGCGTTCCGCATGACCGCAAGGAGCGTCCCTCAACCGGACAGCGGGCGAGGGGCGCCCTTTTTTTGCCCTAAACGGTCGGTACTAAGCGTCCGCGTGCAATGGTGAGCCGCACCGGTGCGGCCCTCTGCGGCGCGCGGCGACAAACGCGGCCGCGTCGCGCCCGAGGACGCCGCTCGGCTCACGCGGATATTCGAGAGGCGTTGCCATGACTTGGCGTCCGCTGCTGCCACCTGCCTGCCGAGCGCTGCTGCTGGCGCTGGCCGCGGTGATCGTGCCTGTGCAGGCGGCATGGCCGCAGGACAGCGACGTGCAGGATCGGCTCGACCGCATCGAGCGCGATCTGAACATGCTGCAGCGGCAGGTCTATCGCGGCGCGGCCGGCGCCCCGCAGCAAGGCGGTGATGCGAACCTCGCCGTCAACAACGAGCTCCGCATGGAGCGGCTCGAAGGAGAGATGCGCACGCTGACGGGCCGCGTCGAGACCCTCGCCAACAACATCGAGCAGCTGCGCCAGCGGATCGAGCAGGTCAACAGCGATATCGAAGTCCGCTTCAATCAGGCGGCCGGCGGCAGCGTGGGCGGCCCGGCTGCGGCCCCACCGCCCCCCGCCGCCCCGCCGAAGCCGCCGCAAGGCCGCGCCGCGCAGTTGCGCCCGCCGGGCGCGCTCGCGCCGCCCGGTGGCTCCGATACGCTGACCCCGCCCGGACCGCAGACGGCGAGCGCGGCGCCGGAGCAGTTGCGCCCGCCGGGCGGCGGCAAGCTGCCGGCCGGCTCGGCCCTGTCGCAATACAATTACGCTTTCGGCCTGTTGAAGCAGGCCGACTACGCGGCCGCGGAACAGGCGATGCGCAGCTTCATCCGAGAGCATCGCAACAGTCCGCTCGCCGGCAACGCCCAGTATTGGCTCGGCGAGACCTATTACGCGCGCGGCAGGTATGCCGATGCGGCGAGCGCGTTTGCTGCCGGCTTCAAGAATTACCCGCGCGGCGAGAAGGCGCCGGACGATCTGTTGAAGCTGGGCATGTCGCTGGCGCGCGCCAATCAGAAGCAGAATGCCTGCCTTGCCTTCGGCCAGCTCGACCACGCCTTCCCGCATCCCGGAGCTGCGGTCAAGGCGCGCGCCGCGGCGGAGAAGAAGCGGCTCGGCTGTTGAGCGCGGCCGAGCCGGCGCCGGCCTTGACCGACGCCGAGTTCGCGGCGGCGCTGGAGAGCCTGGCGCGTTTCGAAGACCGGCCGTTTATCGCCGCCGCCGTCTCCGGCGGACCCGACAGCCTGGCGCTCGCGATCCTCGCCGATCGGTGGGCGCGCGGGTGCGGCGGCGAGGTCTGCGCCGTGACCGTCGATCACGGCCTGCGCGCCGAGAGCGCCGCCGAGATCCACCGGCTCGGGGGCTGGCTCGCCGTCCGCGGGATCCGCCACGAAATCGTCGTGTGGGGCGGCGAAAAGCCGGCGAGCCGCATCCAGGAACGGGCGCGCGCCGCGCGCTACCAGCTGCTCGCCCAATGGTGCCGCGAGCGCCGATGCCTGCATTTGCTGACCGCGCACCACCGCGAAGACCAGGTGGAGACGCATCTGATCCGCCGGGAGAGCGCGAGCGGCGCCGACGGCCTCGCCGGGATGTCGGCGCTGCGCGAACTCGAGGGCTGCCGGCTGATCCGGCCGCTCCTCGGTTTTCCGCGGGCCCGTCTCGCCGCGCTGCTGCGCGAGGCGGGCCAGCCGTTCCTGAGCGACCCGAGCAATCGCAACCCCGCCTTTGCCCGCGCCCGGCTGCGCGCGGCCGCGTCGGCCGATGTCGCGAGCCTCGCGCTTCGGATTGCAGCGCTGGGGCGCGAGCGCCGGGCGCGCGAGCACGCCGGCAATCGCCTGCTCGCCCGCGCGGTCTCGATTCATCCGGCGGGCTTTGCGGCGTTCGAGCCGGGCCTCCTCTCCGACGCCCCGGCGGAGATCGCCGAGAGGGCGCTCTCGGCGCTCGTCGCGGCGGTCGGCGGCGGCAGCCCCTACCCGGTTCGCCGCCGGCGCGTCGCCCTGCTGCGCGCGGCGCTCGCCGCCGAAATTCGCGCTGGGCGCACCCTCGGCGGTTGCCGCCTTGTCCCGTGGCGCGGCCGCATTCTCGTTATGCGGGAGACCGGGCGGGCGGGCGAGCCGGTCCGCCTGGCGCCGGGGGCGATGCTTGTCTGGGACCGCCGCTTCGCCTTGCGCCTGTCGGCTGCAGCGCCGGAGGAGATCGTCGTCGGCTATCTCGGCGCGGCGGGCGGGAAGGAGTTGGGCGGGCGCTTGCAGCGCCTCTCGTTGCCTTCTTTGTTGCGGCCCGTGTTGCCCGCCGCATGGGACCGCGCGGGGCTGCTGGCGGTGCCGCATCTCGGTTATTTCCGGGATGCCGCGGCCGCCGTCCCCGAGATCGAATTCCGCCCGCCGCGGGGGCTCACAAGCGCGGACTTTACAGTTGTTTGAGTACGGGGGCATCTTATCTTTAAAAGCGGCGAGGATCGTTGCGCGACCGCCTCGGGCGTTGCCCGGTCAATCGCGAGGTGATGCCCGTCTCGGTAGGAAAGGCCCGCTCCGTGAATAATTTCGGCAAGAATCTCGCCCTCTGGATCGTCATCGGCCTGCTTCTCGTCGCGCTTTTCAACCTGTTTCAAACCTCTACGACACGCGGGCCGCAATCGACGCTGGCGTTCTCGGATTTCCTCAATGACTTGAACCGCGGCCAGATCGCCGACGTCAGGATCCAGGGGCATAAGATCAGCGGGCATTTCACGGACAGCCGCGCCTTTTCGACCTATGCGCCGACCGACCCCGATCTTGTCAACCGGTTGACGAGCAAGGGCGTGCGCATCACCGCGGCGCCGACCGACGACAACGTGCCCTCGCTCTTCGGCGTGCTCGTCTCCTGGTTCCCGATGCTGCTGCTCATCGGCGTGTGGATCTTCTTCATGCGCCAGATGCAGGGCGGCGGCGGCCGGGCGATGGGCTTCGGCAAGAGCCGGGCGCGGCTGCTGACGGAAAAAGTCGGGCGCATCACCTTCGAAGACGTCGCCGGCATCGACGAGGCGAAGCAGGAGCTCGAGGAAATCGTCGAGTATCTGAAGGACCCGCAGAAATTCCAGCGTTTGGGCGGCAAGATCCCGAAAGGCGTGCTCTTGGTCGGCCCGCCCGGCACCGGCAAGACGCTGCTCGCCCGCGCGATCGCGGGTGAGGCGAATGTGCCGTTCTTCACGATCTCCGGCTCCGATTTCGTCGAGATGTTCGTCGGCGTCGGCGCCAGCCGCGTGCGCGACATGTTCGAGCAGGGCAAGAAGAACGCGCCCTGCATCATCTTCATCGACGAGATCGACGCGGTCGGCCGGCATCGCGGCGCCGGCCTCGGCGGCGGCAACGACGAGCGCGAGCAGACTTTGAACCAGCTGCTCGTCGAGATGGACGGGTTCGAGGCGAACGAGGGCGTCATCCTGATCGCCGCGACCAACCGGCCCGACGTGCTCGACCCGGCATTGCTGCGGCCCGGCCGCTTCGACCGCCAGGTCGTCGTGCCGAACCCCGATGTCGTCGGGCGCGAGAAGATCCTCAAGGTGCACATGCGCAAGGTGCCGCTCGCCGCCGATGTCGATGCCAAGATCATCGCCCGCGGCACCCCCGGCTTTTCCGGCGCCGATCTCGCGAACCTCGTCAACGAGGCGGCCCTGATGGCGGCGCGCCGCGGCAAGCGCTCGGTCGCGATGAGCGAGTTCGAGCAGGCAAAGGACAAGGTCATGATGGGCGCCGAGCGGCGCTCGATGGTGATGACCGAGGAAGAGAAGACGCTGACCGCCTATCACGAGGGCGGCCACGCGCTGTGCATGCTCTATGCCGAGGGGCATGAGCCGTTGCACAAGGTCACGATCATCCCGCGCGGCCGCGCCCTCGGCGTGACGATGTTCCTGCCGGAGCGCGACAAGTACTCGCAGTCGAAGACCGAGATCAAAGCGATGCTGGCGAGCCTTTTCGGCGGTCGCGTCGCCGAAGAGCTGATCTTCGGGCCGGACAAGGTGACGACCGGCGCCGCCGACGACATCCGCCGGGCGACGAACCTTGCGCGCCGCATGGTCACCGAGTTTGGCTTCAGCGAGAAATTGGGGCCGCTGCGCTACAGCGAGAACGAGGAGGAGGTGTTCCTCGGCCACTCGGTGACGCAGCGCAAGAACGTCTCGGACGCGACGGCAAAGCTGATCGACGAAGAGATCCGCCGGATCATCGACGAGGGCGAGCGCACGGCGCACGAGATCCTGACCTCGCACCTCGACGAATTGCACGCGCTCGCCAAGGGGCTGCTCGAATACGAGACGCTGTCGGCCGAGGAGATCCGCCGCATCATCAAGGGCGAACGGATCGTGCGCGAGACGACGCCCGCTCCGGCTGCCGAGGATCCCCGCCCGCGGCGCAGCTCGGTGCCGCCCTCCGGCCGGCCGAGCGGGCTCGAGCCGGAGCCGCAGCCAGGCGCCTGAGGCTTGCGCAGGCAGAACTCGGGTCGAGCCTGGTCGCGGGGCTGTGGGGGGCAAGGCGTGATGGCGCGAAAACTGTTCGGCACCGACGGCATCCGCGGCACCGCCAATCTCGAGCCGATGACGCCCGAAACGGCGCTCAGGGTGGCGATGGCGGTCGGCGAGTGCTTCCGCAACGGCGCGCACAAGCACCTCGTCGTGATCGGCAAGGACACCCGGCTTTCCTGCTACATGCTGGAGCCGGCCTTGACTGCCGGCTTTGTGACGATGGGCATGGATGTCGTCCTCGTCGGGCCGTTGCCGACGCCGGCCATCGCGATGCTGACGCGCAGCCTGCGCGCCGACCTCGGCGTCGTCATCTCCGCCTCGCACAACCCCTATGCCGACAACGGCATCAAATTGTTCGGCCGCGACGGCTACAAGCTCTCGGACGAATTGGAGCGGGCGATCGAGGAGTGCCTCGAACGCGGCCCCGGCGCGCGCGCCGGCGCGGCTGAACTCGGCCGCGTCAGGCGGCTCGACGACGCCGGCGGCCGCTACATCGAATTCGTCAAAGGGAGCTTCCCGCGCGGCCTGCGCCTCGACGGACTGCGGGTTGTCGTCGATTGCGCGCACGGCGCCGCCTACAAGGTTGCGCCGACCGTGTTCTGGGAATTGGGCGCCGAAGTCTTCTCGATCGGCGTCTCGCCCGACGGCACCAACATCAACCGCGAATGCGGCGCCACCGCGCCGCAGCAGATGTGCCGCGAGGTGCTGGCCCGGCGCGCCGATATCGGCATCGCGCTCGACGGCGACGCGGACCGGCTGATCGTCGCCGACGAGCGCGGCATCATCCTCGACGGCGATCAGCTGATGGCGCTGATCGCTTCCCGGCTCGCCAAGAACGGCCGCCTCGCGGGCGGCGCGCTGGTCGCCACGGTGATGTCGAATTTTGGCCTCGAGCGCCATCTCGCGGCGAACGGGATCGGGCTCTATCGCACCGCCGTCGGCGACCGCTACGTCGTCGAGCGCATGCGCGCCGAGGGCTGCAATATCGGCGGCGAGCAGTCGGGGCACATCATCCTCGGCGACCATGCGACGACCGGCGACGGGCTGATTGCGGCGTTGCAGGTATTGGCCGCGATCGTCGAGACCGGAAAGCGGGCGAGCAAAACCTGCCGCCTCTTCGCGCCGGTGCCGCAACGGCTCGAGAATGTGCGCGTCAAGGGCGAGGGGCCCCTCGAAACGGATGAGGTGCGCGCGGCCGTGGCCGCCGCCGAGGCGCGGCTCGGCGGCGCTGGCCGCCTGGTAATCCGCAAATCCGGCACCGAGCCCCTGATCCGCGTCATGGCCGAGGGCGAGGACGAGAGCCTCGTCGCCGCCGTCGTCGCGGAGATCTGTGCGGCGATCCGCGCCACCGACGCCAGCGAGGCCGGCATCGCCGCGCGGGCGGCAGAGTGATGCATGGACGGGTGCTGATCGTCGCCGGTTCGGATTCGGGCGGCGGCGCCGGAATCCAGGCCGACATCAAGGCGGTGACGATGCTCGGCGCCTATGCCGCGACTGCCGTCACCGCGCTGACGGCGCAGAATACCGAAGGCGTTTTCGGGGTGCTGCCGGTGCCGCCCGATTTCGTGCGCCAGCAGATCGAGGTGGTGCTCGACGACATCGGCGCCGACGCTGTCAAGACCGGCATGCTGCACGATGCCGCGGTGATCGAGACGGTCGCCGCAGCGCTCGCCGAACGCGCCGGCGGCATCCCGCTCGTCGTCGATCCGGTGATGGTGGCGAAGGGTGGGGCGCCGTTGATCGACCCCGAAGCCGTCGCCACGCTGAAGGAACGCCTCGTCGCGCGCGCCGCGCTGGTGACGCCGAACCTGCCCGAGGCGGAAATCCTGCTCGGCCGCAAGATCGCCTCCCTCGACGACATGCGCGAGGCGGCGCGGGCGCTGCTCGCGATCGGCTGCCGGGCCGTCTTGCTGAAGGGCGGCCATCTGCCGGGCGACACCGTCTTTGACGTGCTGGCGGCCGGGTCGGGCATGCGGCTCTGGCAGAGCCCGCGCATCGCGACCCGCCACACGCACGGCACCGGCTGCACGCTTGCTTCCGCGATCGCCGCCGGGCTCGCGCAGGGCCGCGATCTCGGAACCGCGGTCGACCGGGCCCGCGACTATGTGCAGCGCGCGATCGCCTCGGCCCCTGGTTTCGGCCGCGGCCACGGACCGCTCGATCACGCGCACCCGCTCGGAGACCGCCGATGAAGATCCCGCTCTACCAAGTCGATGCCTTTACCGACCGCCCGTTCGCCGGCAATCCGGCAGCCGTCTGTCCGCTCGACAGCTGGCTTCCCGAGGCGACGATGCAGGCGATCGCGACCGAGAACAACTTGTCGGAGACGGCATTCTTCGTGCCCGAGGGCGATGGCTATGCGCTGCGCTGGTTCACGCCGGCGAATGAAATCGATCTGTGCGGCCATGCGACGCTCGCCTCGGCCTATGTGATCTTCCGCTTTCTCGCGCCGGGGCGCCGTCATGTCTCGTTCCGCACGATGAAGGCGGGCCGGCTCGAGGTGACGGGCGAGGGCGATCTGTTGGCGCTCGACTTTCCCGCCTGGCCCGCTGTGCCGCGCGAGCCGCCGCCCGGTCTCGTCGAGGCGCTCGGCTGTGCGCCTGAGGCGGTGCTCGCCGCGCGCGACTATCTCGCGGTCTATCGCGACGCCGGTCAGGTGATTGCCCTCGCCCCCGATTTCCGCGCCCTCGGCCGGCTCGACTGCCATGCCGTGATCGTCACCGCGCCCGGCGGCGACGGCGTCGATTTCGTCTCTCGCTTCTTTGCGCCGGCGCAAGGCGTCGACGAGGACCCGGTGACGGGGTCGTCACATTGCACGCTCATTCCCTATTGGGCCGATCGGCTCGGCAAGACGCGGCTCTCGGCCCGCCAGGTGTCGCGGCGCGGCGGCGCGCTGTCCTGCACGCTGCGCGGCGACCGGGTCACGATCGGGGGGCGCGCGGCCCTCTATCTGACCGGCACGATCGAGCTGTGAGCCGGCATTGCGCGCCGAGAGGCGGCCTGCCAAGATCGCGCGACATCGACAGGAGAGAGACAATGCCGCGCAGAGCCGTTCTCGCCCTATGCTTGGCGCTCGCCGCCGCGCCGGCGATGGCGCAGAGCAAGTCGGCCATCCAGAAGCTGAACGACAAATGGGCCGAGGCCTTCAACCGCGGCGACGCAGCCGCGGTCGCGGCCATGTATACCGCCGACGCCTATGTGCTGCCGCCCGGCGCCGACATGGTCAAGGGCCATAAGGCCATCGAGGCGCTGTGGCGCGATGAGATGAAGCAGATCGGCGACGTCAAGATCACCACGATCGACGTGAAGCGGCTGGGGCCGCGCGCCGTGCGCGAGATCGGCACCGTCGCCTTCAAGACGAAGGGGCAGCCGCCGCAGGACGGCACGATCAAATACGCGGTCGTCTGGGAAAAGGTCGGCCGCAGCTGGAAGCTCTTGCAGGACATCTGGAACTCCAACAAGTAGCCGGTTCGCTCGCCGCCGCGATCCGCGCTATGGTGCGCGGCGAGAGCAGAGAGGGATGATGGGGAAGAATTATCGGGTTGCGGTGATTGCCGGCGACGGCATCGGCCCCGAGGTCATGCCGCAGGGGGTGGCCGCGCTGGAAAGGGCGGCAAGGGCCTACGGCTTCGGGCTTTCCTGGACCGAATTCGACTGGAACTGCGAGCGCTACAGCAAGACGGGCCGGATGATGCCGGAGGACGGGCTCGAGAGGCTGCGCCTTTTCGACGCCGTTTATCTGGGGGCGGTCGGATATCCCGGCGTCCCCGATCACGTCTCGCTGTGGGGCCTGTTGATCCCGCTGCGCCGCAATTTCCAGCAATACATCAATCTGCGGCCGGTGCGCCTCTTGGCCGGGGTCGAAACGCCCCTCAAGGACCGCCGCCCGGGCGACATCGACTTCTACGTCGTGCGTGAGAACAACGAGGGCGAATATTCCGAGATCGGCGGCCGGCTCTATTCCGGCACCGAGTTCGAGATGGCGATGCAGCAGACGGTGTTCACCCGGCGCGGCTGCGACCGGGTCATGCGCTACGCCTTCGAGCTGGCGAAGACGCGCAAAAAGCACGTCACCTCGGCGACCAAGTCGAACGGCATCATCCATACGATGCCGTACTGGGACGAGCGCTTCGCCGCCGTCGCCGGCGATTATCCCGACGTCAAGACCGACCAGTACCACATCGACATTCTGACGGCGCATTTCGTGCGCCATCCGGACTGGTTCGACGTCGTCGTCGGCTCGAATTTGTTCGGCGACATCCTCTCCGATCTCGGCCCCGCCGTCGTCGGCTCGATCGGCATCGCGCCCTCGGGCAACATCAACCCCGAGCGCGAGTACCCCTCGATGTTCGAGCCGGTGCACGGCTCGGCCCCCGACATCGCCGGCCGCGGCATCGCCAACCCGATCGGCCAGATCTGGTCGGGGGCGATGATGCTCGAGCATTTCGGCGAGAGCGCCGCCGCCGCCGCCGTCGAGCGGGCGATCGCCGAGGTTCTCGCCGATGGCGGGACGCGCACCCCCGACCTCGGTGGCAACGCCGGGACGAAGGACCTCGGCGCCGCCGTCGCCGCCGCCATCAGGTGAGGCGTCCGATCAGTTCGCCGGCACCGCGGCGCGCGGCATGAAGCGCAGGAAGAGCGCCGTGCCGAACCCCCACAGCGCGTTGACGATCGGGCCCACGAGAAGGCCGGGGTAACGGAAGCCGCCGGCCGCCGGCAGGCCCTTCAGCGGCATGACGACGAACCAGGCGACGGCGGTCGGCAGGACGGCGCCGAAGACGATGGCGCCGAGCCAATAGCCGCCGCCGTAGCGCGAGGCCGGCGGTGCGACCGACGCCAGCGCGACGCCCCACACGCCGCCCCAGAAGGCGAGCGAGACGACTGCCGGCACGCCAAACGGCGGGACCGGGTTCATCGCGTATGGTGCGAACGGCGTCAGGTGTTCTGCGTGCAAAACAGCGACACCGAATTGGTGAAATGTCAGAGTTGCCAGAAAACCGGCGATAAATCCGAAAAGAACGCTGCTTCCAATGCGGGATGAAACCAAAGAGGTGTTGGCGGGCATTCCTGCATCCTTTCGATAAGCAGGACAGACTTGCCCGAGATAACAACCGCTCGAATGTTTTGCTCCGCCGTTCCAGCGTGCGGCATCCTGCCGCCCCGCGCCTCAATGCTTTCGCGGCGCATGCCCCGGCAGCAGGGTCAAGATCAGCGCGGTGCCGAAACCCCACATCGTGTTGGCGATTGGCGCGACCAGCACCTCCGGCCAGCGGAACCCGAAAGCGACCGGCAAATGCCTGACCGGCAGCACGATGCACCACAAGACGAGGGTCGGCACGATCATCCCGAACAGCGTCGCGCCGAGCCAATAGCCGCCGGGGATCTTCGCCAGCCGCAGCTCGGCGAGGTTGAGGACGACGCCCCAAACCCCGCCCCACAAGGCGAGGGCGATAATGTCGGGCATGCCGAAGGGTGGCACCGGCGCCATGCGGTAGGGCGGCGCGACCGGCCAGTGCAGGGCGTGCATGACGCCGATGCCGAACTGGTGAAAGCTCAGCACCGCGAGGATGCCGGCGATGAACCCGAGCGCCATCTGCAGCGCCAGCGGCGAGAGTTGCGGGGCGGGCGCGGGCGTCATTCAGCCATCTGGGCTGGCCGCCGGCGGCGGTCCGGGCGAACCGGGCTCACCGCAAGCCGAGGCGCTCGGAAGCGAGCCGCGCGCCTTCGCTCATCGCCGCGAGCTTCGCCCAGACGACGTCCTCGGTGACCCGGCCCATCCCGGCCGAGGTGTCGAAGCCGCAATCGGTGCCGGCGAGCACGCGGTGCGGGTCGCCGACCGCATGCGCGACGTTGACGAGGCGCTCGGCGACGAGTTCGGGATGTTCGACGAAATTCGTCAAATCGTCGATGACGCCGGCGACGATGATCTGGTCCTCTTCCAGCGGCAGCTTTTCGAGCACATGGTATTCGTGCGCATGCCGCGGGTTGGCGAACGGGAAGACGAAGCCGCCGACACGCGCCTCTTTCAGGATCGGCAGGATCTCGGCGAGCGGCACGTCGCGGTCGTGCGGCCCCTCGTAATTGCCCCAGCACACGTGCAGCCGCACGTGGTCGCGCGGGATGCCTTCGAGCGCCTGGTTGATCGTCGCGACGACCCGCTCGACGAAGCCGAGGAAGTCGGCGACCGGCCGGTCCTGATAGGAGAGGTGCCGCTCGAGCGCCAGGTCCGGGCAGTCGAGCTGCAACAGAAAGCCGCGCTCGACGATCGTGCGGTATTCGATGCCGAGCGCCTTGCCGACCGCCGCGAGGTACGACTCTTCGCTGTCGTAGTATTCGTTCTTCATCGCCGCCGCGATGATGCCCGGCGAGGGCGCCGTCAAAAACGGTTCGGCGAACTGCGCCGACGTTTGATCGAGCGCGGCGCGGAAATCCTCGCACTCGCTCTCGACCGCCCGGCGGTCGAGATAACGCACCTCGCCCACCGCCTTCGGCGGGTTGTAGTTGCCGACCGCCTCCTTGCCGGCGAGCATCTGCTGCATCGCGGCCTTGAATTGCGGGTAGCGCTCGACATCGCCCCGCGGCCAGCGCTGCCAGCTGCCGCCGAAGCCGCTCATGCGGTGTCGGACATAGAGGAAGAACGCTTCCCGCTGCTGCTCGCCGTTGTTGCCGACATCGATGCCGGCCGCGAGCTGCTTCTCGACGATCTGCCGCAAGGCGTCGCGGCCGAGCGCTTCGATCGCGCCGGGTTCGACCGGCTCGCCCTTCTGCCGGCGCACATAGAGGCGCGTCAGCTCGGCCGGCCGCGGCAGGCTGCCGGTATGCGTCGTCAATATCCGCTCCGTGCTCCACCGCATGCGCAGCCCCCCTTTCGCGGGTTTCGCCTATCCTCCGCGGCCGCCGCGGTAAAGCGTAATTTTTCAGGCCATCGCCTGGCGCAGCGCGGCGGCGCAGTCGGCCAGCGCCCGCCGGGCGGTGCCGATCAGCCGGCCATAGCGGATAAAGCCGTGATTGAGCCCGTCATAGACCCTCAGCGCCGTCGGCACGCCCGCCTCCTTCAGCCGCGCCGCCATGCGCTCGCTGTCGTCGAGCAGCGGGTCGAGGCGGCCGACGATCAGATGCGCGCGCGGCAGGCCATCGAGCCGGCCGAGCATCGGCGCCGCGCGCCAGTCGCGGTATTCTTCGGGGCTCGTCAGATAGGTTTCCCAGATCCAGCGCATCTGCGATTGCGACAGGCCCGGCCCCTGGCCCAAGCGCTGCCAAGACGGGCTGTCGCAATCGGTCGAGAAGCAGCCGTAGACGAGGAGCATGAGGCGGATCGCCTTCTCGCCGATGTCGCGCGCGGCAAGCGCGGCGGCGAGCGCGAGGTTGGCGCCCGCCGAGTCGCCGCCGACCGCGAGGCGCGTCGGGTCGATGCCGAACCCCGCGCCCTCGCGCGCCGCCAATCGCATCACCGCCACCGTCTCGTCGAAGGCGACCGGGAATTTGTGCTCGGGTGAGAGCTTGTAATCGACCGAGAGGGCGGCGACGCCGCTCTCGCGCACGAGCTCGCGCAGCATGTGGTCCCAGCTGTCGAGGCTGCCCTGCATGAAGCCGCCGCCATGCGCATAGACGAGGAGCGGCGGCCGCGTGACGCCGTCCGGCAGATAGAGCCGGCACGGCACCTGCCCGTGCGGGCCCGGCAATGACAGGTCGCGCTCGTCCTTGAGCGGCACCGAGCCCTCGCCCAGAAAGGCGCCGATGCGGTCGGTCATCGCCCGCACCTCGGCGAGCCCCGCCTTGGTGCGGTCGGGAGCGACCAGCCCCTTCTCCTGCAGCAGCCGGTTGGCGGCGACCAGTTCAGGGTCGATCCACGGCATCGTCGCGTCGTTCATCGCAATTCCTCCTCTATTCCGCGGCTTGCCGCGCCGGCGGCGTCGCGGTCGCTTCCGGCAGCCGCGGCAGCACTTCCTTCGCCAGCATGCGGATGCCTTTTTCGGCTTCCTGGTGGTCGAGAAAGCCCGAGCGGCCGATGAAAATGAGATGCCCGAAGCCGCCGACCTTGTCGTAGATCTCCATGATCTGCTTCGTCACGGTGTCGGGATTGCCGGCAACGAGGATGCCGCGGGCTATCGCCTGCTCGGCGGTGATGCCGATCAGCTGGTCGGCCGGCCGGCCGCGCCCCTGCGTCTTGTTGCGCCACACGTTCGGCGCCGCCTCCGGCGGCATGCGGCCGGGCAGAAAGCGCGACATCTGCGGCGATTGCTTCAAGCTCGTGTTGAGGAACCACAAGAGCTTCGAGCCGACCCGCAGCCCCTCCTCGTCGGTGTCGCCGACATAGCACAGAACGGCATAGGCGAAGCGGTCGGTGCCGGGTGGCGGCAATCCCGCTTCGGCGCGCGCCGCGCGGTAGGTGTCGAAGGCGCGCTTCGAGGCTTCGGGGCCGCGCAGGACGAGCGCGTTGACCATGCCGCGCCGGCCCAATTCGGCCGAGGTCTCGGGGTCGCCCGTCGCCGCCCAGAAGGGCGGGTGCGGGCGCTGCCAGCAGGGCGGCCAGATGTTGACGTGGCGGTGCGTATAGTGCTTCCCCTCCCAGCTGAACGGCCCCTCATGCGAGACCAGCGTCTTCTCGATCAGGTCGATCGCCTCCCAGAAGCGTTCGACATACCCGACCGGGTTGACGTTGCCCGACACCATCTCGCTGTCGCCCGATTTGACGAAGCCGATCTCGAGCCGGCCCTTCGAGATGACGTCGGCGGTCGCGTATTCCTCGGCGATCCGCACCGGGTCGGGCCGCACCGTGATCAGCGTTCCGAGCGACAGGATGCGCACGTTCTTCGTCTGCCGCGCGATGATGCCGAGGATCATCGTCGAGGCGCCGTAGAGGCTGTTGATGCCGGCATGGTGCTCGATCGAGACGACGTTGACGCCGATGTCGTCGCACAACAGGTGCTCGTCGAGGCATTCGTGGAAGAGGTCGGCCGAAATCTTCGGATCGCAGTATTTGTTCGGCAGGCTGGCGCGCACCGAATCCGCCCGGTCGAGCACCTCCTGCGGCACGAAGGGATAGACGTTCTCGCAATGATACCAGGCCTGCATGTCGTGCCCTCTTTCGCGGAGCCGTTTGTTCGCGCGCGATCTTCGGCGATCCGCCGCCCGCGGACAAGCGCCGTTGAAACGTAACACTGATCGTATTACATAAACGATAACAGTTTCGGAGGAGCGAAGATGGCGCGGCGCAGTGTCGGGGCGGAGATAGATATGGTCACTTTTCGTGTCGATCGCCGACTCAAGGCTGCGATTGCCGAAATCGCCGAAGAGGAGTCGAAGCCGCTCGGAGAACTGCTCCGCGAGCTGGTCCAGGATCGGGTCGAAGCAAGGCGGCGGCGCGAATTCGAAGTCGAGGCGCGCCGTCAATCGCTGCTGCTGGCCGAGGCGGCGCGGGACCCTAATAGCGACGAAGCGGCGATCATGCGGGAACTGGATGCCAACTTCGACGAACTGGCCGGCGAATTGACGGCCCGCGAACTCGCTGCCGACAACAAGCGCGGCCGTAAATGGAAGTGAGTCGTGGCGACCTCGTCACCGTCGTCATCCCCGGCGACTACGGCAAGCCGCGTCCGGCTCTCGTTGTTCAGAGCGATGCCTTCGCCGAGTTGCCCTCCTTGACGGTGCTACCGCTGACCAGCGACCTCCAGTCGGCCCCCCTCGTTCGCCTAACCGTCGAGCCCAGCCCGGAGAACGGGCTCGAAAGAGCCTCGCAGATCATGATCGACAAGGCCGTTACGGTGCCGCGAGCGAAGATCGGCCGCCGCGTCGGTGGCGTCGATGCCGTAACCATGCGAGAGATCGGCAGTGCCCTCGCCGTGTTTCTCGGCCTCGGGTGACCGATGCCGCTCTATTCCCGCAGAAACGCCGTCACGCGCTCTGCGAACGCCTCGGGCTGCTCGATCTCGGGATGGTGGCCGGCGCGCTCGATCAATTCGAACCGCGCGCCCGGGATGAGGCCCGCAAAGGCGCGGCCGTATTCGGGTGACACGACGCCGTCCGAGGCGCCCCACAAAACCAGCGCCGGCACGTCGATGCGCCGGAGCCAGCGCGGCAATTGCGGGTTGTACATGTAGGGGTGCCAGGCATAGAGGCACAGCGCCTCGCGGTTGCGCGCCCGGATCACGATCTCCTCGTCCGACATCTGGTCGTAATCGGGCGCGAAGCGGTCGGGGTCGTGCCAGCTCGCACGCCGCACCTCGTCGGGGTGCACGTTGAAAATGTCGAGGATGTCGCGGCTCTCGCGGCCGCCGAGCTTGATGCCGAGCGGATCGACGAGGACGAGCTTCTCGATCCGGTGCGCGCACTTGACTGCGGCCTCGGCGGCGAGCCAGCCGCCGAAGGAAAAGCCGACGAGGCTCACCTTCTCGGCGGGCAAGCCCTCGATCAGCTCGAGCGTCAGATGCACGAGGTCGTAGACCGTGTCGAAACCGTTCGGCCGCGGCGAGCGCCCGAAGCCCGGCAGCGACGGCGCGAGGATCGCGCCCTGCCGTGCGAGGAGCGCGAGAAAGGGCGCCTCGGCCTCGATCGTGTCGAAGCCGTGGAGCAGCACGAGCGGCGCGCCGGCGCCGAGCCGCAGCGCTTCGAGTTCGCTGCCGAGCGCGCCGAATTTCTCGATTGCGTTGGGTCTTGTCTCGCCCATTCGGTCCGGTCCTCGCCCTTGCGCCCGATCGCGGCCGGGATCTTCGGCGAAAGCCGCTGCTGCGGCAATCCATAAAGCCCTTCGCTCATAGCCCTTCGCGCCCTTATCATGGCTCCGCATGCGAAACCTCGGCGTCAACGGCGAGCGGCTGTGGGCGAGCCTCATGGAGCTGGCGCAGATCGGCGCGACGGCGAAGGGCGGGGTCTGCCGGCTCGCCGCCAGCGACGAGGACAGGGCCGGCCGCGACCTTTTCGTGCGCTGGGCCAAAGAGGCCGGCTGCACGGTGACGATCGACCGCATCGGCAACATCTTCGCGCGCCGTAGGGGGCGCAATCCCGATCTGCCGCCGGTCATGGCCGGCAGCCATCTCGACAGCCAGCCGACCGGCGGCAAGTTCGACGGCGCCTACGGCGTCATGGCGGCGCTCGAAGTGGTGCGCACCCTCAACGATCTCGGCTACGAGACGGAGGCGCCGATCGAGATCGCCGCCTGGACCAACGAAGAAGGCTCGCGCTTCTCGCCGGCGATGGTCGGCTCCGGCGTCTTCGCCGGCGTCTTCGACCTCGATTACGGGCTCGGCCGTCCGGACAATGTCTCGGGCGTAAGCCTTGGGGCCGAACTCGAGCGGATCGGCTATGCGGGCCCGGCGACCGCTGGCGGCCGCCCAGTCGCCGCCTATTTCGAGGCGCATATCGAGCAGGGCCCGATCCTCGAGGCCGCCGGCCTGCCGATCGGAATCGTCACCGGCGCGCAGGGCCAGCGCTGGTACGAGGTCACGGTGACGGGGCAGGAGGCGCATGCCGGGCCGACGCCGATGCCGCGGCGCAAGGACGCGCTCGTCGGCGCCGCGCGCATGATCGACGCCGTCAACCGTATCGGCCTCGCGCATAGCCCTCATGCCTGCGCCACGGTCGGCTTTGTCCAGGTCAGCCCCAACTCGCGCAACACGATCCCCGGCTGCGTCTTCTTCACGATCGATTTCCGCCATCCCGAAGACGCCGTGCTGACCGCGATGGACCGCGAATTGCGCGCGGAATGCGCTCGGATTGCCGGTGCGATCGGGCTCGAGGCGGCGGTCGAAGAGTTCTGGTATTTCCCGCCGACCCCGTTCGACCCCGCGCTCGTCGGCGCCGTCCGCGAGGCGGCGCAGGCGCTCCAATTCCCGCACCAGGACATCATCAGCGGCGCCGGCCACGACGCCGTCTACATGGCGCGCGTCGCGCCCTCTGCGATGATCTTCGTCCCCTGCAAGGGCGGCATCAGCCACAACGAGATCGAAGACGCCGCGCCCGAAGACCTCGCCGCCGGCTGCGCCGCGTTGTTGAACGCGATCCTCGACTGCGCCGATCGGGGCCGGTAGGAAGGCACTTTATAGAAGCGCCGCCGCTTCCTATCTCTGGTAGGCACTGTCGCGGCCATTTGACCTAGCCCTGTCGATATTCACCCGCGCAACGACACATAGAGGCGCGCTGCCGCGTCAGGCTGGACCTCGACCCGAAATGAACGAACTCGCCCTCGCATACGGGCTCGGCTTTCTCGACCTCTATGAGCGCGACGGCCTCGTCCGCCTCGACCGCGCCTTTGTCGCCGACCTCGCGGCGGCGGATACCGAGCTGCACAACCGCCTGATGGCGGCAAGGCGCGATCCCCAAGGCCTTGGGCACGAGGCGGAATCGGCGCTGCTGGTCGATCTCGCCCCCTTCGTCGAGGATTTCCTCGGGCGGCTCTTCGGCATTTCCGGCGAGGTGCGCGCGTTGCAGGCGCGCCACCACGAGCTGGGCGCTCTTTATTCCGTGAAGCGGCTCTTCGTGCAACGCCGCGCCGTCAAGGGCTTGAGCGAAGCCGAGGCGGCTGCCCTCGACGGGCCGGCATTCGCCCGCGCGCTCGACCCGCTGATCGGCGCCATGCCAGAAGACGCGGTGGCTCTGTGGGAGCGGCGTTACGCCGGGCGCGTTTCCGAATGGCTCGACGACGAGGCCGGCAATGCCGGGCCGTTGGAGACGGCGCGGCTTTATGCCGCCTGGGCGACGCTCTCGCCCGAGGGCCGCAAGAAGCACCGGCGCGGCCTCCTCTTCAAACAGCCGCACCGTCTCGACATGCAGCATCTGGTGCCGGTCGAGACGGTCGAGCGCGACGGTGTCGCGATGCTGCGCTTGCCGGAAGAGGAATGGCGCCCGCGCGACGGCTTTGCGCTGACCGACGCCGGCACCGATCTCGCCGGCGCCCTCGACCATGCCAATTACTGCATCTGGTGCCACAACCAGGGCAAGGACAGCTGCTCCAAGGGTCTCACCGACAAAAAGGCCGGCGGCTTTCAGAAGACCGTCTTCGGGGTGACGCTCGCCGGCTGCCCGCTCGAAGAGAAGATCTCCGAGATGAACCTGGTGAAGTCGCGGGGCTTCAGCCTCGGCGCGCTCGCCATCGTCGCCATCGACAATCCGCTCTGCGCCGCCACCGGCCATCGCATCTGCAACGACTGCATGAAAGCCTGCATCTACCAGCGGCAAGACCCGGTCGACATCCCGCAGATCGAGACGCGCACCTTGAAGGACGTGCTGGGCCTGCCCTGGGGCTTCGAGATCTATTCGCTGCTGACCCGCTGGAACCCGCTCGACCTGCGCCGGCCGCTGCCGAAACCGGCGAGCGGCTACAAGGTGCTCGTCGTCGGGCTCGGCCCCGCCGGCTTCACCCTCGCGCACCATCTGATGAATGACGGGCATTTCGTCGCCGCCGTCGATGGCCTCAAGATCGAGCCGCTGCCGGCGGAACTCTCCGGCGTCGCTGCCGACGGCGCGCGTGTCCCGCGCCGTCCGATTCGCGACGTGGGCGAACTTGCCGAAGGGCTCGACAGCCGCGTCATGGCCGGCTTCGGCGGCGTCGCCGAATACGGCATCACGGTGCGCTGGGACAAGAATTTCCTGAAGATCATCCGCCTCCTCGTTGAACGGCGGCAGCAGTTCGCGATGTATGGCGGCGTGCGCTTCGGCGGCACGATGACGGTCGAGAGCGCCTTCGGCCTCGGTTTCGACCATGTGGCGCTGTGCGCCGGGGCGGGCCGTCCGACCGTCATCCAGATGGAGAATGCGCTCGCGCCGGGCGTCCGGCAGGCCTCCGACTTCCTGATGGCCTTGCAGCTGACCGGCGCCGCCAAGACGGACAGCATCGCCAATTTGACCGTGCGGCTTCCGGTAGTCGTGATCGGCGGCGGCCTGACCGCGATCGACACCGCGACCGAGTCGCTCGCCTATTACCCGCTGCAGGTCGAGAAGCTTCTCGCCCGCTACGAGACGCTCGCCGCCGAGCGCGGCGAAGACAAGGTGCGCGAAAGCTGGAACGCGGCCGAGCGCGCGGTCGCCGCCGAATTCCTCGAGCATGCCCGCGCGATCCGCTTGGAGCGCGCCCGTGCCAAGGCGGAAGGTCGCGCGCCGCGATTGCAGCAGCTGATCGATGCCTGGGGCGGCGTCACGATCGCCTACCGCCGCCGCCTCGTCGATGCGCCGAGCTACACCCTCAACCACGAGGAGGTGGCGAAGGCGATGGAGGAGGGGATCCGTTTCGCCGAGGAGCTGACGCCGCTCGGGGTCGAGCTCGACGGGCTCGGCCAGGCGGCGGCGCTGCGCCTGTCGCGCAAGGCGGGCGAGGAGGTCGTGCTGCCGGCGAAGACGATCCTGGTGGCGGCCGGGACGCAGCCGAACACCGTGCTCGCCCGCGAAGACCCCGACATCCTCGTGCTCGACGGCCGCCATTTCCAGGCGCTCGACGAAGACGGCATCCCCGTCTCGCCGGAGCGCGTCGCCAAGCCTTCCGCCGTGCGCGTCCTGACGCACCTGCGGGCGGATGGTCGCGCGGTCAGCTTTTTCGGCGATCTGCATCCCTCCTTCGCCGGCAATGTCGTGAAGGCGATGGGCGGAGCGCGTCTCGGCTATCCGGTCGTCAGCCGCATCCTCGCGCGGCATGCGCCGGCGGCGCCGTCTCCGAAAGAAATGCGCGACCGGCTCGACAATGAGTTGCGGGCCCGGGTCGAGGCTGTCAACCGCCTGACGCCGACGATCGTCGAGATCGTCGTGCGGGCGCCGATGGCGGCGCGCGCCTTCAAGCCGGGGCAATTCTACCGGCTGCAGAACTATTCGACGCTCGCCCCCAAAATCGACGGCACTACCTTGGCGATGGAAGGCCTCGCATTGACCGGCGCCTGGGTCGACAGGCAAGCGGGCGTGCTCTCGACGATCGTCCTCGAAATGGGCGGCTCCTCCGATTTATGCGCGCTGTTGAAGCCGGGCGAGCCCGTCATCCTGATGGGCCCGACTGGCACGCCGACCGAGACGCCGGCCGGCGAGACCGTCTTGCTCGTCGGCGGCGGGCTCGGCAACGCGGTCCTCTTCTCGATCGGCGCGGCCTTGCGCGCGCAGGGCTCGCGCGTCCTCTATTTCGCCGGCTATAAGCGGCTCGAAGACCGCTACAAGGTCGCCGACATCGAGGCGGCGGCCGACGAAGTCGTGTGGTGCTGCGACGAGGGGCCCGGCTTCACGCCGGGCCGGCCGCAGGACAAGGCCTTTGTCGGCAACATCGTCGAGGCGATCGCGGCCTATGGCTCCGGCGCGCTCGGCGCCGCCGAGATCCCGCTTCCCGCCGTCGACCGCATCATCGCGATCGGCTCCGACGGCATGATGGCGGCGGTCGCCGCGGCGCGGCGCGAGCGGCTCGCCGCCTATTTCCGCCCCGGTCACCGGGCGATCGCCTCGATCAACTCGCCGATGCAGTGCATGATGAAGGAGATCTGCGCGCAGTGCCTGCAACTGCACCGCGATCCCGAAACCGGCACCGAGACGGTCGTCTTCTCCTGCTTCAACCAGGACCAGGAGATGGACCGCGTCGATTTCGCGGCGCTGCGCCGCCGCCTCGATCAGAACGGCGCGCAGGAGAAACTGACGAAGCTGTGGATCGACCGCTGCTTGATGCATCTCGGCGAGCGCCAGGCCGCCGCGGCAGAGTGATCTCCATGAGCGGCGGCGCGGAGCTCGACCTGTCGCCGGAGGATCGCCGGCTGGTCCTGGATATTCTCCACGCCACTCTGCCCGCGGGTGCCAAGGTGTGGGCGTCCGGTTCACGGGTAACCGGCCGGGCGCGGCGGTATTCGGACCTCGATCTCACGATCGATTGCGGCCGGCGGCTCTCGTTCGACGAGACAGCCGTCTTGCGCGAAGCCTTCACCGAAAGCGATCTGCCGTACAAGGCCGATTTCGTCGATTGGCACACCATTGATGACCGCTTTCGCCGGCGGATCGCAGCTCAGCGCGTCGCGTTGACCTCTGCCGCCGAGCGTCGGGAGGCGCTTGAAAGGGCGTAAGAGGCCTGAAAAGGGTCCTACATCGGCCGGCCAGGCTTGGCCTCGCGCAGCGGCGTCTTGCTCTCGGCGAGGCGGCGTAAGAGGGCCGAGGGCGCCCAGCGCTCGCCGTATTGCTGGTGCCAGGCCTGGATCTGGCGATACACCTCCTCGACGCCGATCTGGTCGGCCCAGTACATCAGCCCGCCGCGATAGCGCGGGAAGCCGAAGCCGTTGATCCACATCACATCGACGTCGCTGGCGCGGTAGGCCTTGCCTTCGTCGAGGACCTTGCAGGCTTCGTTGACCGCCGCGAAGAGCAGCCGGCGCAATATCTCTTCGTCGCTGAAGCTGCGCTGCGGAATGCCGAGTTCGGTCGCTTTTTCCTTGATGATGCGGTGCACTTCGGGGTCGGGCTTCGGCGTCCTGTCGCCGGGGTCGTAGCGGAACCAGCCGGCGCCCGTTTTCTGGCCCAACCGGCCGATCTCGACCAGGTGATCGGCGATCGGCAGCTTGCGGAAATTCGGGTTCTGCGCGGCGCGCCGCCGGCGAACGTCATAGCCGATGTCGAGGCCCGACAGGTCCGCGGTCGCAAAGGGGCCGATCGGAAAGCCGAAATCGACAAAGACCTTGTCGATCGCTTCGGGCAGCGCGCCTTCCTCGACGAGCAGCATCATCTCGGTCGTCAGCGGCGCACGGCTGCGGTTGGCGACAAAGCCGTCGGTGTTGCCGGCCATCGCGCTGACCTTGCCGATCTTGCGCCCCAGATCCATCGCCGTCAGCAAGGTGTCGGGCGCGCTCTTCGCGCCTTTGACCACCTCGAACAGTTTCATCACGTTGGCCGGCGCGAAGAAATGCGTGCCGCAGACATCCTGCGGCCGCTTTGTCGCGTTCGCCATGATGTCGATGTCGATGCTGGAAGTATTGGTGAAGAGCAGCGCCCCCGGCTTCATCACCGCGTCGAGCTTCTGGAACACCTCCTGCTTCACCGGGATGCGTTCGAACACCGCCTCGATGACGGCGTCGCAATCCTTGATCTCCTCGTAATCGGAGACCGGGGTGATGCGGGCGAGCCGGCGTTGCATCTCGTCGTCGGCGAGGCTGCCGCGCTTGACGCTCGTCTCGTAATTGGCCCGGATGCGCGCCATGCCGCGGTCGAGCGCTTCCTCGCTCATCTCGAGGATCTTCACCTTGTAGCCGTAATCGGCGAAGCTCATCGCGATGCCGCCGCCCATCGTGCCGGCGCCGATGACGGCGGCGGTCGCGACCGGGCGCAATTTCGTGTCGCGCGGCATGTCCGGGAGCTTGCCCGCCTCGCGCTCGGTGAAGAAGGCATAGCGCAGCGCCCGCGCCTCGGCGGAATTTTCCAGCTCGTCGAAGAGTTCGCGCTCGCGCTTGATGCCCTCGTCGAATGACAGCGTGGAGGCCGCCTCGACCGCGGCGATGCAGTTGTAGGGCGCCTTTTGGTTGCGCGCCCGCCGGGCGATCGCCTTCCGCGTCGCCTCGAACAGTTCGGGTGTGCCTTCGGCGAGCCGCTCGCCGCGGTCGCGGATGCGCGGCAGCGGCCGCCGGTCGGCGATGCGGCGGGCGAAGGCGACCGCCGCTTGCCGCAGCTCCCCTTCCGGCACCAGCTCGTCGATCATGCCGAGGTCTTTCGCTTCCGGCGCCGGCACATGCCGGCCGCTGGTGATCAGGTCGAGCGCGACCTTGGGCCCGACGAGGCGCGGCAGCCGCTGCGTCCCGCCGCCGCCCGGCAGGATACCGATCAGCACTTCCGGCAACCCCACCTTGGCGCTCGGCACGGCGACCCGGTAATGCGCCGCGAGCGCGATCTCGAAGCCGCCGCCGAGGGCATAGCCGTGGATCGCCGCGACGACCGGCTTCTGGCTGCCGTCGAGCAAATCCTGCGGCCGGCGGCCCGGCACCGGGCGCGGCCGGTTGGTGCCGAACTGGCGGATGTCGGCGCCGGCGATGAAGCTGCGCCCGGCGCCGATCAGCACCATGGCGCGGATCGCGGGGTCGGCGTTGCCGCGCTCGATCGCCGCTACGATCCCGTCCGGCACGCCGGGCGAGAGCGCATTGACCGGCGGGTTGTCGACCGTGATGACGCCGATCCCATCCTCGCTCTCGAAGCGAACCAGTTCGCTATCCGCCATGTCGCCCTCCTATGAACTGACAATGAGACCGTGAGGCAGTGAGCGCAGTGTCATTGCGAGCGCAGCGAAGCAACCTCGTCGGGATTGCCGCGGCGCTGCGCGCCTCGCAATGACGGCTGATGATCTCGCTGCCTCACTGCCTCATTGTTCAACTAAACCGTCGCGGCGCTACCGAGGATAACCGTCGCCTGCGATGACAAGACGCCGCCATTGCCGTGCGCGAGCGCCGTCTCGCAGCCTTCGATCTGGCGGGCGCCGCATTCTTGGCGCAGCTGCCGCACCGCCTCGATCAAGAGAAAGAGGCCGTACATGCCGGGGTGGCAATAGGAAAGCCCGCCGCCGTTGGTGTTGACCGGCAATGCGCCGCCCGGCGCGATCCGCCCGCCCGCGACGAAGGCGCCGCCGTCGCCCTTCTTGCAGAAGCCGAGATCTTCGAGAAAGAGGATCGTGTTGATCGTGAAGGCGTCGTAAAGCTCGACGACGTCGATCTCCTGTGGTCCGAGCCCTGCCATCTCGTAGGCCTTGGCGCCCGATGCCTTGGCGCCGGTCACGGTCAGATCCGGCATGCTCGAAATACTGGCGTGGGTGATCGCCTGGCCGCAGCCGAGCACATAAACCGGCGGCTTTTTCAATGATTTCGCGCGGTCGGGCAATGTCATGATTATGGCGCCGCCGCCGTCGGTGACGAGGCAGCAATCGCGCACCGTGAAGGGGTAGCTGATCATCCGCGCGTTGAGCACTTCGGCGACCGTCAGCGGCTTCTTTTCCCAGGCGGCGGGGTTCTTCAGCGCCCACTCGCGCGCCGCCACCGCGACCTCGGCCAGCTGCTCGCGCGTCGTGCCGAATTCGTGCATGTGGCGCGCGGCGGCGAGCGCATAGGCGGTGGCCGGCAGGAACGGGCGGAACGGGCTCTCATAGGGGTTGTATTCGCGCACCGACGATTGCCGCCGCCCGACCGTGCGCTGCGTGCTGCCGTAGAGGATCGCCGCGACCTTGCACAGCCCCGCCGCCAACGCCGCCTGGGCGTGCGCGAGGTGGAACATGAAGGAGGAGCCGCCGAGGATCGTCGTGTCGATATGGGCGGGCGAGATCCCGAGATACTCGCTGAGCGACAGCCCCGAAGTGCGGCTCTGCGTCGTCGCGCAGAAGAGGCCGTCGACATCCTTGAGGCCGAGCCCGCAATCCTGAAGGGCGCGGCCGAGGCCCTGCGCCATCAGATCGATCGGCGTCATCTCGGCGGCGACCGCGCCCAGATCGCTCTCGGCCGCCCCGACGATCGCGGCGCCGCCGCGCGCGAGCCCGGCCATCAGCCGCCCCCGGCCGGCGTGAACACCGGATAGGCGGGGTCATCGCCCCCCCGCCGGTGCACGCGGAACCTGACCCGGAGGCCGATCGCGATCGCTTCCGGCGCCATCTCTTCGACCCGGCTCATCAACCGAAACCCTTCATCCATGTCGATGAGGGCGACGTTGTAAGGCGCGCCCTCGCGCGGATGCACGACGGTCGTCGCATAGACGGTGCCGAGCCCCTTCGAGACCCGCCATTCGAGCCGTTCGCTGCCGGAGAACGGGCAGATGACGCGCGGGTAAAACACCGCCCGCTGCGCCTCGATGCTCCACTGATAGGCCAGTTCGCCCTTGTCGAGATGGGCCTGGTAAACCGCGAGCGGCGATCGTTCGAGCGAAGTCATGCCGCGCCCTCCCTCGGCGCGGCGGCATTCTGTCGGCGCTTGCGGCGAACGGCAAGTCCGCGCGCGACATGAGAGTGTCTTAGTTTGATGTTGCACAGGCGCCATGCGTGCTTCGAGACGCGCCCTGGCGGGCGCTCCTCAGCATGAGGATGTCCTTGATGGCATTAAGAAGAGTCCTCATCCTGAGGCGCCTCGCGCAGCGAGGCCTCGAAGGGCGCAGGACGGCTCCCCAGCCAAACCGAGACACGATTTCACGAGGGCGCCCGCGTGGAACAAAGGGTATCCTGGCGTACCGGCGAATTGCGGGAGGGGCTGGCGGTGGCGAGCGAATTGATGCTGATGGGCGACGTCAATCTGATGGGCGTCGACGACCCGGCCGTGCCGTTCGCGCGAGTCGCCGATACGCTCGCCGGCGCTGCGCTGCGCTTCGCCAATCTCGAATGCTGCCTCTATCGGCCGCCGGGCGCGCACTCGGTCGCGGCCGAGGGCTTTTTCGCCGATCCGGCGGCGGCCGGCGCGGCCCTCCGCCTCGGCCGGATCGACGCGGTCGGGCTCGCCAACAACGTCAATTACGGCGCCGCCGCGATCCTCGGCTCGATCGCTGAGCTCGATGCGCTCGGCATCGCCCATGCCGGCGCCGGCCCGAACCTTGCCGCGGCGCGCGCTCCTGCGATCCTCGAGCGGCAGGGCGTGCGCTTCGGCTTTCTGCAGCGCAGCTCCGTCTATTGGCCGACCGGGCACGAGGCGGCCGCCGACATGGCCGGCATCGCCGTCATCCGCGGCCACACCGCCTATCAGGTGCCGCTGCACAAGACGCGGCCCGAGATCCCGCCGATGAACCGGCCGGGCGTGCCGCCCACGATCCTCACCTGGGCCGATCCGCAATATCTCGCCGCGTTCGCCGAAGACGTGGCGGCCTTGCGCCCGCGCGTCGATTTCCTCGTCGCCTCCTGCCATTGGGGGCTAGACCGCACGGTCTTGCAATACATGCGCGAGATCGCGCACGCCGCAATCGAGGCCGGGGCCGACATCGTCGTCGGGCACGGGCCGCATTACGCGCTGCCGGTCGAGATCCATCGCGGCCGGCCGATTTTTTACGGGCTCGGCAGCTTTTCCTTCCATACCGGGCATGGCGGGCGCCGGCACGGCGACTGGCTCGGCATGATGGCGTGCGTGCGGGTCGGCGGCGGGAAGGCGCAGGCGAGCTTCCGCTTCGTGCGGCACAACGAGCGGAACGAGACGATCCTGCGCAGCCCGGCCGAGGAAGCCGCGGCCTTCGACGAGATCGCGCGCGACAGCCGCGGCCTCGGTGCCGCGCTCGAAATCGAGGGCGGCGAGGCTCGGCTTTCGCCCGCTTGAGGGGCTTCTCAAGCCGCACCGTTTCGGCGCACTCTGCCGGCGGCCGATTTTTTCCTGGAGGCGGGCATGCCCGTTGATCTGAACATCGAGGGCGCGGTGGCGACGGTGACGCTCGACCGGCCCGACAAGCTGAATGCGCTCGACCTCGAGATGCGCGAGCAGCTGGTCGATTACTTCACCCGGCTGCGCTTCGACGACGCCGTGCGCGCGATCGTCGTCACCGGGGCGGGCAGGGGATTTTGCTCGGGCGCCGATGTCGGCCGCATGGGCGGCAACGACCTGCCGGCCAGCCGCCATCATCTGCAGAAGACCGCGCACGCCTTCATGCGGGCGCTGCATGCGATCGAAAAGCCGACGATCGCCGCGGTGCGCGGGCCGGCGGTCGGCATCGGCTGGAGCATCGCGCTCGCCTGCGACCTCGTCGTCGCCTCGAAGACCGCCCGGTTCTCGCAGATCTTCCGCCGCATCGGCCTCGCGCCGGACGGCGGCGCGATCTGGTTTCTCACCCGCCGGATCGGCATGCCGAAGGCGAAGGAGCTGGTGTTCACCGGCCGCTTCGTCGAGGCGGAAGAGGCGCTCGCCCTCGGCCTCGTCAACTGCGTCGTCGAGGACGACGAGCTGATGGCGAAAGCGCAGGCGCTGGCGGCCGAGATGGCCGACGGCCCGACCTTTGCCATGGGGCTGGCGAAAAAGCTGTTTCACGCGGCCGCCGGGCCGAGCCTCGAGGATTATCTCGAAATCGAGAGCCTCGTGCAGCCGCAGCTGCATCAGACCAAGGACAATGCCGAAGGCGTCGCCGCTTTCCGCGAAAAGCGCCCGCCTCGCTTCACCGGCCGCTGAAGGGTAAGCACTGCCGCCGACGAGCGCATTCCGGGATAATGCCGCGCTCGTGGTGACGTCAAAAGGTTTGTGTCAGCAGGAGAGGGGTGCTGACGCCCTGGTTTTGGTTTTCGTGGTTGAAGACGGCGAACAGGATGCGGTCCATCGAGGTGCGGTCGGAGAAGACGCCCATTGGCCGGGTTCGGCGTCTG
>DATLKN010000013.1:0-21116 GCA_035538335.1 Allostellaceae bacterium | reverse complement strand
ATCGGACGCCGTCGGCGGCTCGGCAGCGGCCGGCGCAGCCGCGGGCGGCAGCCCAGCCGCCGCCGGTGCCGTGGACTGCGGCGCGGTTTCCGGTGCGGCCGCCCGCGAGGTGTCGGGCGGCGGGCTCGGCCTCGGCGCCGCCTGGGCGCGCAGCGGCTTCGACGGCAACAGCGCCGCCGGCAGTTCACTCACCCGCTGCGGCCGCAGGCGCTCGCCGGTCGACAGGTAGTACCAGGCGCCATAGCCGCAGGCGACCAGGATCAGCGCCACCAGCAGCATGCCGCCGCCCGGTACGCCGCGCTCGCCGAGCGGCATCGGAAACGACAGGTCGGGCTTCGCGTCGAGGCTCGCCGATTCGACCTTGAAGCGGCGCACCACCTCGGCGCTGTCGAGCCCCAGATGCTCGCCGTAGCTCTTCAGGAAGCCGACCGCGTAAGCCGAACCCGGCAGCCGGTCCGGCCGACCGTCTTCGAGAGCGGCGAGATAGGCCGGCTTGATCCGCAGCGCCCCGCCGACCTCGTCGAGCGAGAGCCCGAGCTGCTCGCGCCGCTGGCGCAGCACGTGGCCGGCCGAGCGCGGCCCGGAAGGCGGGCGGACGTCGCCCTCGGCAACGGTCTCGGGAAATTTGATGCGCTTAAAGAAGGTCATGTCACAATCCGGCGGTCGATTTACTTTAAAGCAAATTTCATTCGGCTTGAACCCCTTACTCTTGCGCTCATTGCGAGCAAAGCGAAGCAATCCCGCGGGCGATCAAGGGAAACCGGCCCGGCACTGCTTCGTCGCACGCGCCTCGCAATGACGGGCCGCAAAACGGCTATGGCTGCAATACGACGCCGTGGTCGCGCGCATGCGCCTCGAGCTTGCTGCGCAGCGAGTGGTCGGGCCGCCCGGCGATCTCGTCGAGATAGCTTTCGAGCCGGCCGACATCGAGGCTGCGGATCATCATCTTGACCGGGCCGATCGCCGTCCCGGCCATCGACAAGGTGCGGAAGCCGAGCGCGATCAGCGCCATCGCCTCCAGCGGGTTGCCGGCCATCTCGCCGCAGACGGAGAGCGGGATCTGCGCGGCGCGGCTCTTCGCCACCACCTCGCGGAACAGCGCCAGCATCGGCGCCGACAACAGATCGTAGCGCTCGGCGAGCCGCGGATTGCCGCGGTCGCAGGCGAACAGGAACTGCGCGAGATCGTTGGTGCCGAGCGACAGGAAGTCGATCCGCGCGCACAGCGCCTCGAGCTGCCACAACAGCGAGGGGACTTCGAGCATGACGCCGATCCTGACCGATCTCGGCAAGGTACGGCCCTCGGCGGCGGCGCGCTCGAGCTCCATGTCGAGGATGGCGCGGGCGCGCTCCAGTTCGGCGACCGCCGCGATCATCGGGAATTTGACGTAGAGGCATTCGCCGGCGGCGGCGCGCACCAGCGCGCGCAACTGCTCGCGCAGCATTGCCGGCCGGTCGAGCCCGATGCGAATCGCCCGCCAGCCCATCGCCGGATTGTCCTCCTCGACATGCGGCAGGTAGGGCAGCACCTTGTCGCCGCCGACATCGAGCGTGCGGAAGACGACCGGCTTGCCGCCGGCCTGTTCGAAGACGCTCTTATAGAATTCGGTCTGGTCCTTGACGCCGGGCAGCGTGCTCCTGACCATGAACGGCAGCTCGGTGCGGAACAGGCCGATCCCTTCCGCGCCGGTCGCCGCGAGCTGCGCCATATCGACGAGCAAGCCCGCGTTCAGCAACAGCCGCACCTCGACCCCGTCGCGGCTCTTCGCCGGCACCTCGCGCAGCGTGCCGTAGAAGGCGCGGCGGCGGGTGCGCGCCTCGACCGCCGCGACGACCGCCTGCTGAATGTCCTCGCTCGGGCGGATGAGGATTTGCGCGTGGTCGGCGTCGACGACGACGAGATCGCCCGCTTCGATGCGGCCCGTCGCCTCGGCGACCCGGCCGAGAACCGGGATGTCGAGAGCGCGCGCGACGATCGCCACATGCGCGGTCGGCGAGCCTTCTTCGAGCACCAGCCCGATGATGCGGCGATGCGCGTAGTCGAGCAGCTCGGCCGGCCCCATGGCGCGGGCGACGAGCACGAACTCGGCCGGCAGGTCGGCCGCCGCGACGCCGGGCTTCTTGCCCGCCAGATGCAATTGCAGGCGGTTGGCGAGATCTTCCAGATCGACCAGCCGCTCGCGCAGATACGGGTCGGCGATCTGCATCATGCGGGCGCGCATGTCGTCGAGCACTTTCTGCACCGCCGCTTCCGCGGTCAGCCCGCTCTTCACCGCCTCGGCGATGCGCGCCACCCAGCCGCGATCGGCGGCGAACATGCGATAGGTCTCGATGACGTCGCGATGTTCGCCGAGCCCCAGCCCGCCCGAGGCCTCGACCAGCTCGTCGATCTGGACGCGCATCGCCGCGACGGCGCCGCGCAGCCGTTCGAGCTCGGCCGCGACATCCTCGGCGACGACTTGGCGGATGACGAGGCGGGGCTCGTGCAACGCGGCCGGGCCGATGGCGAGGCCGGGGTTGAGGCGAATCCCGCCGAGCCGCACCGCCGGCATGCCGCCGCCGCGGCCCTGCGCCATCTCGACCGGGTTGACGAGTTCGCCGCTCGCCGCCAACTCGGCGACGACCATCGCGATCGTCTGCAAGACCTCGATCTCGTCTTCGGAATAGTGGCGCGGATGGCGGTTCTGGACGACGAGGACCCCCAGCACGCGGCCGCCGCGCAGGATCGGCGCGCCCATCAGCGAGTGATAGATCTCTTCGCCCGTCTCCGGGCGGTAGGCGAAATCGGGATGCAGCTGCGCGTCGTAGAGGGCGAGCGGGCGCGCCGTCGCGGCGATGACGCCGACGAGCCCCTCGCCGACGCGCAGCCGGGTGCGGTGCACCGCCTCCGGCCGCAGCCCCTCGGTGGCGAACAGTTCGAGCACCTCGCCGGCGCGCATGATGTAGGCCGAACACACTTCGGCGACCATCTCCGCGGCGACGATGCGCACGATGCGGTCGAGCCGCTGCTGCGCGCTGCCCGACCCCGCCATGATGTCGCGAAGGCGGCGCAGGAGGCGGCGGGTCGCGGTCGAGCTCCCTGCTGCCTCCATTATCCCGCGTCCCGGTTCTCCGGCGGCGCTTCCCCGGAGAGCCG
The DNA here is from genome assembly GCA_035538335.1 of Allostellaceae bacterium. Taxonomy (GTDB): domain Bacteria; phylum Pseudomonadota; class Alphaproteobacteria; order ATCC43930; family CGMCC-115725; genus AP-15. Next base: position 17,981 of record DATLKN010000013.1, on the reverse strand, counting down.
CGAGGGACCGTCCCGGCGCCTGCCGCGGGCGGCGAGCGCCGCGAGCGCCTGGCCGACCAGTTCGCCCAGGATCTCTTCGGTGCTCTGCTCGCGGGTCACCAGCCCGACACTCTGCCCGGCCATCAGCGAGCCGCCCTCGACATCGCCCTCGATGACGGCGCGCCGCAGCGCCCCCGCCCAGAAATGCTCGATTTCGAGCTGCGCCTCTTTTTGCGACAGCTCGCCGCGGCCCAACCGCTCGACCATCTGGCGCTGGAACGCGAGAAAGCGCCCCGTCGCCGGGTTGGCGAGCGCCCGCACCGGGATGACCGGCAGACGCGGGTCGAGCTGCACCGAGGGCACCGCGTCGCGCGCCGCGGCGCGGATGAAGGCCTGCTTGAAGCGAGGATGCGCGACCGATTCGTAGGCGCACACGAAACGGGTGCCGAGCTGCACCCCGGCCGCCCCCATTTCGAGATACGAGAGCATCGCCTCGCCGCGCCCGATGCCGCCGGCGACGAAGACCGGCACCTCGTCGAGCGACGGTAGGATCTCCTGCGCCAGCACCGCGGTCGAGACCGGGCCGATGTGGCCGCCCGCCTCGCTGCCTTCGATGACAATCGCATCCGCCCCCATGCGCACGAGCTTTTTGGCGAAGACGAGGGCCGGGGCGAAGCACAAGACGCGCGCCCCGCCCGCCTTGATGCGGCTCATCGCCGCCCCGCTCGGCATGCCCCCCGCCAACACGACATGGCCGACGCGATGCGCGGCGCAGACATCGATCAGCTCGAGGAGATTGGGATGCAGGGTGATCAGGTTGACGCCGAAGGGCCGCGCGGTCAGCGCCTTGGTCGCGGCGATCTCGGCATCGAGCAGCTGCGGCGTCATCGCTCCCGAGGCGATGACGCCGAAGCCGCCGGCATTGGAGATCGCGGCGACCAGACCGTGCTCCGACACCCAGGTCATCGCGCCGCCCATGATGGCGATCTCGCAGCCGAGAAAGCGCCGGCCGCGCGCCCACACGCGCTCGAGTTCGCCGCGCCGGCGCGCGAAATCGCCCCCTCCTTCGCCTGTCGCGCGCGCCCTTTCTTCCTCAAGCCTCGCTGCGCCGTTGCCTTCGCTCATCCGGCGGCGTCGAGCCCGTAGGCGGTGTGCAGCGCACGCAGTGCGAGCTCGGTATATTCCGCCGCGATCAGCACGCTGACTTTGATCTCGGAGGTCGAGATCACCTGAATGTTGATGCCCTTGGAGGCAAGGGTCTGGAACATCTGCTGCGCAACGCCGGCGTGGCTGCGCATGCCGACGCCGATCACCGAGATCTTGACGACGTTGGAATCGGGCTTGAGCGCGGCGAAGCCGAGCAGTTCGCGCCGGTCCTCGAGCACCGACATGGCGCGGTCGAGGTCCGCCTGGCCGACGGTGAAGGTCAAATCGGTGGTGCGGCCGTCCTCCGACACGTTCTGCACGATCATGTCGACATTGATCGAATGGTCGGCGAGGGGCCCGAAGATCGCAGCGGCGACGCCCGGCCGGTCGGCCACTCTGGCGACCGTTATCTTGGCTTCGTCGCGGCTGTAGGCGATGCCGCTCACCACCTCTTGCTCCACGATCTCGTCCTCGTCGACGACAAGCGTTCCGGGCGCGTCATTGAAGCTCGACAGAACCTGCAGCCGCACGCGATGTTTCATCGCCAGCTCGACCGAGCGGGTCTGCAGCACCTTGGCGCCTTGCGACGCCATCTCCAACATCTCCTCATAGGTGATTCTAGCGAGCTTCCTGGCTTTCGCAACAATCCGCGGATCGCTGGTATAGACGCCGTCGACATCGGTGAAGATGTCGCAGCGGTCGGCCTTGAGCGCCGCCGCCAATGCCACCGCCGAGGTGTCGGAGCCGCCGCGCCCCAAGGTCGCGATGCGCCCGCGCGGGCCCACTCCCTGAAACCCCGCAACGACGGCGACCTGGCCCTGTTTCGCACGGCGCAGGACCTCGGCGACCTCGATCGAGCGGATGCGCGCCTTGCCGTGCACCCCGTCGGTGCGAATCGGCAATTGCCAGCCGAGCCAGGAGCGCGCCTCGACCTCGATCGCCTGCAACGCCAGCGCCAGCAGGCCGGCGGTCACCTGCTCGCCGGAGGCGACGACGACATCGTACTCCCGCGCATCGTGCAGGCGGTTGGTCTCGCGCGTCCATTCGACGAGCTGGTTGGTGACGCCGGCCATCGCCGAGACGACGACGGCGACCTCGTTGCCGGCATCGACCTCGCGCTTGACGCGCTGCGCCACCTGTTTGATCCGTTCGACGGTGGCGAGCGAGGTGCCGCCGAATTTCTGAACGATGCGGGCCATGCTCTGTGCGCAATCCGTTGTCTCTCGGCGGCGCGGGCACCCGAGCCGGCTTGCCGGTCGCCATGCGGGCACCTACCCTGGGGCAGATCCCGATCGGGGCACATACCCCATTTCGCGCGATCCGGCCACCGGCAGGGCGAAGCCGCACCGAAAGGATAACGAGGAAAGCGTGACGAACGGCACCGTCGATTCGCAGGAGATCGCGCACTTCGCCGGCCGGGCGCACAGCTGGTGGGATCCGCAGGGGAGCTTCCGGCCGCTGCACCGGCTCAACCCGACTCGGATTTTCTTCATCCGCGACCGGCTTGCCGCGCATTTCGGGCGCGACGGCGCCGGGCTGTCGCCCTTTTCAGGCTTGCGCCTGCTCGACATCGGCTGCGGCGGCGGCCTCATCGCCGAGCCGATGGCGCGGCTTGGCTTCGCCGTCGTCGGCATCGACGCCGACGCAGCGGCCATCGCCGTCGCGCGCGCCCACGCCGAAGAATCGGGGCTGGCGATCGACTACCGCGTCGCGGCGGCCGAATCGCTCGCCGACCAGGGCGAACGGTTTGATGCCGTGCTGGGGCTCGAAATCATCGAGCACGTCGCCGATCCGGCGCCTTTCTTCGCCGCTCTCGGCGGGTTCGTGCGGCCCGGCGGCGCGTTTGTCGGAGCCACCATAAACCGCACCCCGCGCGCCTTCGCGCTGGCCGTCGTCGGAGCCGAATACATCCTGCGCTGGCTGCCGCGCGGCACGCATGACTGGCGCAAGTTCGTGCGCCCGTCGGAATTCGTCCTGGGGCTGCGCCGCAACGGCTTCGCAGTGACCGAGCTGAGCGGCGTCAGTTACGATATTTTAAGCGGAAACTGGCGGTTATCGCCCGATCTAGAAGTGAATTACATGCTCATGGCAGTACGTCATTGCGAGGCGCCGCAGGCGCCGCGGCAATCTCGCGGGATCGCTTCGCTGCGCTCGCGATGACAGTCTCTAATCAGCCCTTTCGATCGGGCTTCACCCGTCGAGCGGGACCCACGGAATGCGGCCGAACTCGATCCCCTCTTCGGCCAGTTCGTGCGACTCCTTCTCGCTCGCCTCGCCATAGATGCCGTGTGCCTCGCTCTCGCCGCGATGCATGCGCCGCGCCTCTTCGGCGAAGCGCTCGCCGACGTAATCGCAATGCGCCTCGACCTGCCGGCGCAACGCCAGCAATGCCGCGCGCCGCTGGGCCGGCGACATGTCGCCCGCACCGGCGTCGCGCGAACGCGACACCCGCGGCGCCATCACCGCCTTGTCGATAGCGCCGTCGCCGCATTCCGGGCAGGCGATCTCGCCCTCGCGGCGCTGCGCCTCGAAGCTCTCGCCGTCGCGGAACCAGCCCTCGAATTCGTGCCCGGCGGCGCAGCGTAGAGTGAAAACGATCATCGTCCTGCAAGCTCCTCCGGGAGCTATATACGCCTCGCCGGTTATTTCGCAATTAACGATCGCGAATGCTAGGCTCGCGCGCGATGCCGAGCGCCGGGCTTCTCCCCTCCCCCTGGGTCGAGCGCTTCTTGGCCCTGATCCGCGCCGGCGGCCGGGCCCTCGACCTCGCCGCCGGCGGCGGCCGGCACGTCCGGCTGCTGCGCCAGCGGGGCTTTGCCGTGTGTGCGCTCGATCGCGACGTCTCGGAGCTTCGCGGCCTCGCGGGTCCGGGCTGCGAGGTGCGCGAGATCGATCTCGAAAGCGGCGCCGAGATCGCCCTCGGCGGCCCCTATGACGGGATCGTCGCGACGAATTACCTCCATCGCCCGCTTTTCCCCGTGCTCGAACGCGCACTCGCCCCGGGCGGGGTGCTGATCTACGAAACCTTCGCACTCGGCAACGAGCGCTTCGGGCGGCCGCGCAACCCCGATTTCCTGCTGCGCCCGGGCGAGCTTCTGGAAGCCTTCGCCGCCCTCACTGTCATCGCCTACGAGGCGGGCGAGGTGGTTCGCCCGCGGCGCGCCGTGATCGAGCGCATCGCCGCCGTCAACGGCCCGCTGGGACGGCTCCCCGAGCCGGGTAGTGCTTGATGTTGCACAGGCGCCGCGCGTGCTTCGAGAAGCGCAGTAGCGGGCGTTCCTCAGCATGAGGAATTGTTGATGGCATTAAGACAAGCCCTCATCCTGAGGCGCCTCGCGCAGCGAGGCCTCGAAGGGCGCAACGCGGCTCCCCCGACCAAACCGAGACGCCGCCCCGAGCCGGACGATTTGGACGGGGGGAGGCAAAGGAGTAAACTCCCTCGTCATGCCGAACGCGGCCGAACAATTGATGACGCTCGAGGAGTTCCTCGCCTGGGAACGCGAACAGCCCGCACGCTATGAATATGCCGGCGGCGTTGCGACGATGATGACAGGTGGCTCGGCGGCGCACGCCACGATCGCGATGAACTTCCTGATCGCTTTGCGGCGGACGCTGCGGGATACAGGCTGCCGTCCCTTCGGCAGCGATATGAAGGTCATCGCCAACGGGACCGTGCGGTATCCGGACGTTTCCATAACTTGCCGGCCGATAGGCGACAAGGACGACACCGTGCCCGAGCCGGTGCTGGTCGTCGAGGTGATCTCGCCCAGTACCGAGCGCGAGGACCGCGGCCGCAAGAAATTCGACTGTTTCGCGACGCCCTCGATCCGGCAATATGCGATCGTCGAGCAGGAGGAGCGCCGGGTCGATCTCTACACCCGCGGCGCAGAAGGCTGGGTCAACGAAATCGTCACGGGCGAAGAGACGCTCAACCTGTCGGGCGTCGGCGTCATGCTCCCGCTCGCCGCGCTTTATGAAGACACCGAGCTCGACCTTACTCGGCGGCAAGCGGGCGGGAGCGCGGCTGCGGCTTCGTAAACGGCCGGTCGTGCGACAGCGAGGGCACCATGCGCCGCGCCTCGGCGATGCGTGACGGGTCGATCAGCGCGCTGACCAGCCCCGTCCCCTCGCCGCCGTCGGCCAATACCTCGCCCCACGGCGCGACGATCAGCGAATGGCCATAGCTCTTGCGCCCGCCGGCATGCTCGCCCCATTGCGCCGGCGCGAAGACGAAGCAGCCGGTTTCGATGGCGCGCGCCCGCAGCAGCACATGCCAATGCGCCTTGCCGGTCGGCACGGTGAAGACCGACGGGATCGAGAGAAAATCGGCTCCCGCCTGGGCGAGCGCGCGGTAGAGCTGGGGAAAGCGCAGATCGTAGCATACGCTCATGCCGAGGATGCCCCAGGGCGTCGCGGCGAGCGCCGCGCGGCCGCCCGGCCGATAGGCGCTGCTCTCGCGATAGCTCTCGCCGCCTGCGAGATCGACATCGAACATGTGGATCTTGTCGTAACGCGCCGTCACTGCGCCCGCGGTATCGATCAGGAACGAGCGGTTGGCGAGCCGGCCGTCGCCCTCCGCGACATCCGCCTCGCCCGCCGGATCGATGACCAGCGAGCCGACGAGCAGCCACAGCCCCAATTCGCGCGCCAGTTCGCGAAAGGCGGCGAGCGCCGGGTCGTCGGCCTCACGGCGCGCCCGGTCGCGCCGCGCCTTGCCCGAGGCGATGAAGTTCGTGACCTCGGGGGTCATGACGAACTGCGCGCCCTCCTCGCGCGCCCGCCGGATCATCTGCGATACGACGGCGATGTTGGGCTCGGGATCGGGGCCGGCGGTGAATTGCACGCAGGCGACGGTGAAGGGGGCAGTCATGCTTCTCTCGCCAGTTTCTCGTCGAGCCGGCCGGCGCGGTCGAGCGCGGCGAGCTCGTCGCTGCCGCCGATATGCTCGCCGTTGATGAAGATCTGCGGCACGCTGGTGCGGCCGCCGGCGCGGCACACCATCTCGCGGCGCCGGTCGGGCTCCTCCTCGACGTCGAACTCGCTGAACTCGACCCTCTTGTGGCGCAACAGCGCGCGCGCCCGCATGCAATAGGGGCACCAGGAAGTCGTGTACATCTCGACATGCGCCATCGCGAACCGCCGCGCCGGGAAGGTTGCGCCGATTATGCCCCGGCCCGCAACGCCCGCGCCAGCGTCAGCACGCCGACGAATTCGGCGCCGCCGCGGCGCAGTACGCGGGCGCACTCCTCGACCGTGGCGCCGGTCGTCAGCACGTCGTCGATGATGACGACCCGCTTGCCCCTGACGCTGCGGCCCTTTTTTTTGAGAGCGAAGGCGCCGCGCACATTGCGCTCGCGGGCGAGCGGGCCCAGATGCCCTTGCGACGGCGTGCGGCGGCGGCGTACCAGCCAATCGGGCGCGACGGGCGGGCCGCCCGCCTTGCGGATCGCGTGCGCCAGCAATGCCGACTGGTTGAAGCGGCGCTGAAAGAGGCGCGTCCAATGCAGCGGCACCGGGACGATGAGGTCGGCACCGTCGAGCACCTCAGCCCCGGCCCGCCGCATCCATCGCCCGAAGGCGCCCGCCATATGGGTGCGGTCGCCGTGCTTCAGCGACGGGACGAGGCGGCGGCTGTTCTTGTCGTAGCGCAAGACCGCGCGGGCGCGGTCCCAGGCGGGGCGTTCCCGCGCGCACTCGCCGCACAGCGCCCCCTCGCCCATCGGATGCGGGAACGGCAGCCCGCAGCGCGCGCACCAGGGCGGCGCGAAGAACACCATGCCGGCCCAGCAGCGGGCGCACAGCGCATCCGGCTCGTCGACGCTCTGTCCGCAGGCGAGGCAGCGCGGCGGCAGCACCGCATCGACGAGGATGCGGCCGAGGCGTTTGAGATGCGCCGGCAGAGGCGATGCGACAACCATCGCCGCCTATTTTCGGCGGCGATGGCAGCCCGTCAACCGCGAAGGTTTTAGGCGATTGATCGGCCTCGACCGGGGGCGCACACTGAGTCGGTCAATCGCACGGCGGCTCGGGTTCTCGAAGGGTCGCAGCCCGGAGGAAGCATTTGAGCGGAGAGCGGGTCGAGCGCCGGCTCGCGGCCATTCTCGCCGCAGATGTCGTCGGATACGGCCGGCTCATGGGACAGGACGAGGCTGGCACCCTTGCCCGGCTCCGAACCCATCGCCGCGAACTCATCGACCCGAAGATCGCCGAACACAAAGGCCGAGTGGTCAAGACGACCGGCGACGGCATCCTCATCGAGTTCCCGAGCGTCGTTGAGGCCGTCGCCTGTGCGGTCGCGGTGCAGCGGGGGATGGCCGACCGCAATGCCGGCACGGCCCAGGAACAAGGGATCGTATTCCGGATCGGCGTCAACCTTGGCGACATCATCATTGCGGAGGACAACGACATCCACGGGGATGGGGTCAATGTCGCGGCTCGATTGGAAGGGATCGCCGAGCCGGGCGGCATCTGTGTCAGCCGTGTAGTGCGCGATCAGGTGCGCGACAAACTCGACGTGGTGTTCGACGATCTTGGAGAACAGGCCCTCAAAAACATTGCGCGTCCGCTGCGGGTCTACCGGGTTCGGCTCGCCAACTCTGAGATGACAACAACCGCTGCGCCGGTTGAAAACATGCCGCCTCTTGCCCTGCCAGATAAGCCCTCGATCGCCGTTCTGCCGTTTCAGAACATGTCGGGTGATCCCGAACAGGAATATTTCGCAGACGGCATGGTCGAGGAAATCATCACGGCATTGAGTCGCATCCGGTGGTTGTTCGTGATCGCCCGCAATTCGAGCTTTTCCTACAAGGGCCAAGCGATCGACGTGAAGCGAATCGGGCGTGAACTCGGCGTCCACTACGTCCTCGAAGGGTCGGTTCGCAAAGGCGGGAACCGGGTCCGCATCACGGCGCAGTTGATTGACGCCGCTACCGGGACGCATCTCTGGGCCGACCGCTTCGACGGTTCGCTCGAAGACGTGTTCGATCTTCAGGACAGGGTGGCCGTCAGTGTTGCAGGGGTGATTGAGCCTGCATTGCAAGCTGCCGAGACCGCGCGGTCTGCCAGCCTCCCGACCAGGGACCTAACCGCCTACGACCTTTATCTGCGTGCGCTGCAAACTTACCCCTTACTGACGAAGGAGACATATCACCAAGCGCTTGATTTGCTCGATTGTGCCATCGCCCGCGATCCCCTCTACGGTCCGGCTCTCGCTCTGGCGGCGGTGTGCACCTATCATCTCCACATGAGCGGTTGGACGGACTCCCCGGATACCGCCCGGACACGGAGCCTCGACTATGCACACCGGGCGGTTCGGGCGACCGCCGGAGAACCCGTCGTTCTCGCCTGCGCGGCGGCGGCACTCGGCTATTTCGGTGAGGACATTGAGGCGTCAATCGCATTGATGGACCGCGCCCTCGCCGCGAACCCGAGCTTCGCCTACGGCTGGCTCCGCAGCGGTATACTCAGGAATATTGCGGGGCAACAAGATATCGCGATTGAACACATCGAGACCTCGTTGCGGCTCAATCCACGCGACCGGGATAGTGCGCTATCGGTGATCGGCAGCGCATATTTCTTTAAGCGGGAATTTGATACAGCGGTCGCGAAACTGCAAGGGTCGATCCAGGAGCGCCCTGATTTCGTGCCGCCCTATCGAATGCTTGCGGCATGTTATGCCCATATGGGACGGCTCGATGACGCGCGAGAGGTCGTCGAACGGCTGCGTGCGCTCACCCCGGTCGTTGTTCCGCTCTACATCCCATACCGCAACCCCGAGGACCGCGAACTGTTGTTGTCGGGTCTGCGGCTCGCGGCGGGCGAGGCGATGTGACCCCAACCCGCGGACTCGCCGCGATCCTCGCCGCCGATGTAGCGGGATATCCGCGGCTGATGGGGGCGGAGGAAGGCACCCTCGAACGGCTGAAGACGATCCAGCGGGAGTCGCTCAGTGATATAGGGTAGACAAGCCCGCGGCGCGCGCACCAGGGCGGCGCGAAGAACACCATGCCGGCCCAGCAGCGGCCGCACAGCGCATCCGGCTCGTCGACGCTCTGTCCGCAGGCGAGGCAGCGCGGCGGCAGCACCGCATCGACCAGCAGGCGGCCGAGGCGTTTGAAGCCGCCGCCAAATCTGGGAGCCGAGATTGCCGATTCGTCCATCGCCCCACATGATGAGCCTCCCGGTAGGTTCGTCAACGTGCCGATAGGGCGAGCGCAAATGGCTTTTCCCGAGGATCAGCCGAGCCAATTGTTCGACCGCCGCGCCTGGCGCGCCCATCGCGAGCGCGCCGCGCGTCTGGGCGGCGACGATTTTCTCTTTGCCGAGGTGGCGCGGCGGCTCATCGACCGGCTCGACGATGTCGGCCGGCAATTCCACCGGGCGCTCGACCTCGGCGCCCGCGGCGGCGCGCTGTCGCGGGCCCTCGCGCAGCGGCCCGGCACGGGCTTCGTCGTCTCGGCCGAGCCGTCGCCCGCTTTTCTCGCGCGCGCCCGCGGCTTGCGCCTCGCCGCCGATCCAGAGCTGTTGCCGCTGCGCGTGGCGAGCTTCGATCTGATCGTCAGCAACCTCGTGCTGCATTGGGTCGGCGACCTGCCGGGGGCGCTCGTCCAGCTGCGCCGCGCGCTGGCGCCGGACGGCTTTTTTCTCGCCGCGATGCTCGGCGGCCGCACGCTGGCCGAATTGCGCAGCGTCCTCATCGAGGCCGAGCTTGCCGAGGAAGGCGGCGCGAGCCCGCGCGTCTCGCCGATGGCCGAGCTCGCGGACGCCGCGCATCTTTTGCAGCGCGCCGGCTTTGCGATGCCGGTCGCCGATGGCGAGAGCGTCACGGTCAGCTATGCCGACGCGCTCGCCCTGATGCGCGACCTCAGGCTGATGGGCGAAACGAACGCGCTTCTGGCGCGCCGCCGGACGCCCCTGCGCCGGCGCACGCTCGCCCGCGCGGCCGCGCTCTACGGCGAGCGCTTCGGCGGCGAGGAGGGGCGCATTTCCGCGACGTTCGAGATCCTTTTCCTCGCCGGCTGGGCGCCGCATCCCGGGCAGCCGAAGCCGCTGAAGCCCGGCAGCGCCAAGCGGCGGCTCGCCGAGGCGCTCGGCACGGTCGAGATCCCGGCCGGCGACCGCGCCCGGCCGCGGCGGAGATAGGCCGCGCTCATAGGAGATCGCGCAGCATCGCGACGAGCGGCTTGTCGGCGGGCGGCATCGGATATTGCGCGAGCCGCTCGGGGCGCACCCAGGCGAGGCGCTGCCCTTCGCGCGCGCTGACGATCCCCGACCAGCGGCGGCAAACGTAGAGCGGCATCAAGAGGTGAAAATCGGCATAGGCGTGCGAGGCGAAGGTGAAGGGGGCAAGACAGCTCGCCTCGACATTGATGCCAAGCTCTTCCGCCAGCTCGCGGATCAGCGCCGCCTCGGGCGTCTCGCCGGCGTCGATTTTGCCGCCGGGGAATTCCCAGAGGCCCGCCATCGCCTTGCCCGGCGGGCGCTGCGCCAAAAGCACGCGGCCGTCGATATCGACGAGCGCCACCGCGGCGACGAGGAGGACCGACCGGCCCCCTCCCATTCCCTCCCCCGCTTGCGGGGGAGGGTTGGGGTGGGGGCATTCAGCTGCGGTAGCTGCCGTTGATGTCGACATAGCCGTGCGTCAGGTCGCAGGTCCACACTCTCGCCTTGCCGCGGCCGATGCCGACATCGACCTCGATGCGGATGTCGCGGCCGGCCATGTGGGCGGCGACCGGCGCCTCGTCATAGCCCGGCACCGGCCCGCCCTCGGCGGCGATCAGCACGCCGCCGACCGAGATCCGCAGCCGGTCGCGGTCGGCCTTTTCGCCGGCCTTGCCGACCGCCATGACGATGCGGCCCCAATTCGCATCGGCCGCGGCGATCGCCGTCTTGACGAGCGGCGAATTGCCGATTGCGAGACCGATGCGGCGCGCCGCCCGCCCGCTCGCTGCGCCCGCGACCTCGATCGTGACGAATTTCTCCGCCCCCTCGCCGTCCCGCACGATCTGCTGCGCGAGGTCGATCATGACCCGGTCGAGCGCCCGCCGGAAATCGCCGAGGCGGCGGTCGGCGGGGTCCATCACCGGCGCGTTTGCGGCCGCCCCCGTCGCGCACAACAGCACCGTGTCGCTCGTCGAGGTGTCGCCGTCGACGGTGATCGAATTGAACGAGCGGTCGGCCGCGGCGGCGAGCAGCGGCTGCAGCACGGTATGCGGCAGCCGCGCGTCGGTGAAGAGAAAGGCGAGCATGGTGCCCATGTCGGGGGCGATCATGCCGGAGCCCTTGGCGAAGCCGTTGAGGCGCACCTCGACGCCGCCGATGCGCGCGCTCGCGCTCGCGCCTTTCGGGAAGGTGTCGGTCGTCAGGATGGCGCGCGCCGCCTTCTCCCAATTCGCCGGGCCGAGCAGCGGGGCTGCCTTCTCCAGGCCGGCGATCAGCTTTTCGGCCGGCAAACTCTCGCCGATGACCCCGGTCGAGGCGATGAAGACCTCGTTCGCGGCGCCGCCGAGAAGCCTCGCCGCCGCCGCCGCGGTCGCCTCGGCCGCCGCCCTGCCCGCCTTGCCGGTGAAGACGTTGGCATTCCCGGAATTGACGACCAGCCCGCGCACGCGGCCGGTCTTGAGGCAATCGCGGCACCACAGAACGGGCGCCCCGGCGGTCAGCGACCGCGTGAAGACGCCGGCGACGGTCGAGCCCTGCGGCAGCTCCGCCAGCATAAGATCGTCGCGCCCCTGATAGCGAATGCCGCCGGCGACCGCCGCGAGCCGCACGCCGCCGATCGGCGGCAATTCCGGAAACCGCTCCGGCGCGAGAGGGGAAAGTGCAGGCATGATTTATTCCTTTTCCACGTACGAGCGTCATTGCGAGCATAGCGAAGCAATCTCGACGAGATTGCTTCGTCGGCGTTTCGCCTCCTCGCAATGACAGGCCATCCCGTGGTTCATTTCTTGGCCGGCGCCAGCGGCTTGCCTTCGAGGTCGAAGGTCTCGATCTTGGCGCCGGTGCGCAGCTCCTTGACCTTCTCGTTGATGACGTCGTGCGCGATCATGTTTTCGAGCTGCGGGCGCGCCTCGGCGAGGCTCGGCGGTTTGCCGGGGCGGCGCGCCTCGAGCTTGATCACGTGCCAGCCGAATTCGGTCTTGACCGGCGTCTTCGTATAGGTTCCGACCTTGAGCGCGAAGGCGGCGTCGGCGAAGGCCGGCACCATCTCCTTTTTCGTGAAGAAGCCGAGATCGCCGCCGGTCTTGCCGCCGGGGTCGGTCGAATATTTCTTGGCGAGCGTGGCGAAATCGGCGCCCTTGTCGAGCTGCGCGATGACGTCCTCCGCCTCCTTTTTGGTCTTGACCAGGATGTGGCTGGCGCGCACCTGCTCCTGCGGCGGATGCTGCTTCAGGAATTCCTGGTATTTCGTCTTCAGCGCGTCCTCGGTCGCTGCCGCCTTGATCGCCCGCGAGAGATAGGTGTGCTCGACCAGCCGGTCCTCGTCGCGCTTCAGCGCGTTGACCACCTCCGGGTCCTTCTGCAGCCCCTGCTTGCGGCCGGCCTCGGCGATCAGTTCGCCGTCGACGAGCTGCTCGAGAAGGATCGGGTAGACCGTGGCGAGCGGCAGCTTTTGCGCCTGCGGCGGCAGCGTGCGCTCGGCGGCCTCGAAATCGGAGCGGTGCAGCACCACCCCGTTGACCCGCGCGATCACCGGGTCGTTGGCCGCCGGCGCAGCGGCGAGCGCGGCGGGTATCCCGAAGAGGAGCACAACGGCGAACGTCAAACGATCGAACATCGGCCGGCCTTGTCGATGGAGGGGCGGCCCCGACGGATATCCCTGAAGCATCCCCGGGGCGGCTACAGCCCCCATGTCGCATATCGCGGCGCGCGGAACAAGCGGCGTAAACGGGGCGTTTCCGGGCGGGCCGTCGAATTGACAGGGAACAGCGTTCCGCCTATCTGTCAGCCGTCGCCTGGCGATCGAAAAGCGCCGTGCGCTAGCTTATTCCCGAGGGTTCCATGTTCGGCGCTTTAGCCCGGCGGCTCTTCGGTTCCGCCAACGACCGCTACATCAAGAGCCTGTCGCCGCTGGTCGCGATGATCAACGACATCGAGCCGACCCTCGAGGCGATGTCGGACGACGAGCTGCGCGCGCGCACCGCCCAGTTTCGCGAGCAGCTGGCGCAGGGCGCCGAGCTCGACGACCTCCTCGTCGAGGCCTTCGCGACCGTGCGCGAAGCCGCCAAGCGCACGCTCGGCCAGCGTCATTTCGACGTGCAGCTGATGGGCGGGATCGTGCTGCACCGCGGCATGATCGCCGAGATGAAAACGGGTGAAGGCAAGACCCTCGTCGCGACGCTCCCCGTCTATCTGAACGCCCTCGAAGGCAAGGGCGTGCACGTCGTCACGGTAAACGACTACCTCGCCCGCCGCGACGCCGAATGGATGGGCCAGATCTACCGCTTTTTGGGGCTCGAAGTCGGCTGCATCGTCCACGAACTCGACGATTTCGAGCGGCAGCGCGCCTATCTCGCCGACGTCACCTACGGCACCAACAACGAGCTCGGCTTCGACTATCTGCGCGACAACATGAAGTTCCGGCTCGAGGACATGGTGCAGCGGCCGTTCCATTACGGAATCGTCGACGAGGTCGATTCGATCCTGATCGACGAGGCGCGCACGCCGCTGATCATCTCGGGGCCGACCGAAGACAATTCCGAACTCTACATCCAGGTCGACAAGCTGATCCCGCTGCTCGAGGCAGACGATTTCGAGAAGGACGAGAAGCAGCGCACCGTCAACCTGACCGAAACCGGCGCCGAAAAGATCGAAGAGGCGCTGCGCCGCACCGGGCTCTTGGAAACCGGCGCCCTCTACGACATCCACAACGTGACGCTCGTGCATCACGTCAACCAGGCATTGCGCGCGCACAAGCTGTTCGCCCGCGACACCGATTACATCGTCAAGGACGACAAGATCGTCATCATCGACGAATTCACCGGCCGCATGATGGAAGGCCGGCGCTACTCCGAAGGGCTGCACCAGGCATTGGAGGCGAAGGAAGCCGTCACCGTCCAGAACGAGAACCAGACGCTCGCCTCGATTACCTTCCAGAACTATTTCCGCATGTACCCGAAGCTCGCCGGCATGACCGGCACGGCGATGACGGAAGCCGAAGAGTTCGGCGACATCTACCGGCTCGAAGTCATCGAGGTGCCGACCAACGAGCCGGTGCGGCGCGAGGACGCCGACGACGAGGTCTACCGCACCACGCGAGAGAAGTTCGACGCCATCGTCGAGGAGGTGCTGGAAGCGCATAAGCGCCAACAGCCGGTTCTGGTCGGCACGGTCAGCATCGAAAAATCCGAAGCGCTGTCGGCGCTCTTCAAAAAGAAGAAAGTGCCGCACAACGTGCTGAACGCGCGCTATCACGAGCAGGAGGCCTACATCATCGCGCAGGCCGGCCGCCCCGGCGGGGTGACGATCGCCACCAACATGGCCGGCCGCGGCACCGACATCCAGTTGGGCGGCAATCTCGAAATGCGGCTCAAGACCGAATTGCCGCAGATCGCCGACGAGCCCGAGCGTGCAGCGCGCGAACGGGCGATCCGCGCCGAGATCGAGGCGGCGCGCAACATCGTCGTCGCGGCGGGCGGGCTCTATGTCGTCGGCAGCGAGCGGCACGAGGCACGCCGCATCGACAATCAGCTGCGCGGCCGCTCCGGGCGCCAGGGCGACCCCGGCGCGTCCAAATTCTTCGTCTCGCTGGAAGACGATCTGATGCGCATCTTCGGCTCCGAGCGCATGGACGGCATGCTACAGCGCCTCGGCCTCAAGGAGGGCGAGGCGATCATCCATCCCTGGGTCAACAAGGCGCTCGAAAAGGCGCAGCAGAAGGTCGAGGCGCGCAACTACGACATCCGCAAGCAGCTGCTCAAATACGACGACGTGATGAACGACCAGCGCAAGGTCGTCTATGAGCAGCGGCGCGAGATCATGAGCGCGCGCGAGGTCGCGCAGACCGTCATCGACATGCGCAACGAGACGATCGAGGAGGCCATCGCGCTGGCCATCCCCGACAACGCGCTGCCCGAGCAATGGGACGTGGCGGGCCTGCACACCGAATGCGGCCATCTTTTCGGCCTCGACCTGCCGCTCGCCGACTGGTCCAAGGAGGAAGGCATCGCGAAGGCCGAGATCGAGGAGCGGATCATGGCCGCCGCCGACCGCCGGATGGCCGAGCGCTCGGCGAATTTCGGCCCCGAACTGATGCGCATGGCCGAGAAGAGCCTGCTTCTCCAGCTGCTCGACCAAACCTGGAAGGACCATCTCTTATCGCTCGACCATCTGCGGCAGGGCATCAACCTGCGCGCCTACGGCCAGCGCGACCCGCTCAACGAATACAAGCGCGAGGCCTTCGAACTCTTCGAGGAGATGCTCGTCAATCTGCGGCGCAACGTGACCTCGGTGCTGTCGCACGTCGAATTGCGCATGCAGGAGCCCGATTTCGCCGAGGCGCAGGAATTGGAAGCGGCCTTCGCCGAGGAATTGCCGGCGACCGGCACGACCGGACGGCCGCCGCCGCCCGGCCAGCCGCCGGGGCAGGGCCGGCGGCAACGGCGCGGCGGCGACGGCAACGGCTACGGCATGCAGATGGGCCGCGGCGAGCCGCAGCCGCAACGCCAGGGCGGCGTCCGCCCGCCCTGGGCCGGCACCCCGCGCAATGCCCCCTGCCCCTGCGGCTCCGGCAAGAAATACAAGCACTGCCACGGCCGCATGTAGCGGCGGCCCCTCACCTCACTGGCTCCACGGGCGATGCAGCCGCTGTTCGAGCGCAGCGAATATCTGGCGCGCATCGCCCGGGCGAAGGCGAAGATGGTCGAGCGCGGCATCGAGCTGCTGCTCGTCGCCTCGCCCGCCAACCAGTTCTGGCTGACGGGGTATGACGGCTGGTCGTTCTATACCCCGCAGCTCGTCGCGGTGAGCCTCGAGGCCGATGAGCCGGTCTGGATCGGCCGCAAGATGGACGCGGTCGGCGCCCGCTTCACGGCGTTTCTCGCGCCCGACAACATCGTCCCCTATCCCGACCACTACGTCGCCAACCCCGATCTGCACCCAATGCAGTACGTCGCGCAGGAGATCGCGCGGCGGGGGTGGGACAAGGGCACGATCGGCGTCGAGAGCGACGATTATTACTACACCGCGAAATGGGACGCGCTGCTGAAAGCGGGATTGCCGAATGCGCGCTTTGTCGACGCGTTCCTGCTCGTCAATTGGTGCCGCATGCGAAAATCGCCCGCCGAGCTGGAGTTGATGCGGCAGGCGGGGCGGATCGCCGCGGCGGCGCAGCGTGCCGCCTTCGAGGCGGCCGCGCCCGGCATGCGCCAGTGCGACGTGATGGCCGAGCTCTACCGCGTGACGACGGCGGGGCTGCCGGAATTCGGCGGCACCTTCGCGTGCAAGCCGCCGAACGCGATGGTCGGCGAACTGTGCGCCGCGCCGCACCTGTCGTGGACCGACGAGAGGCTGAAGGAAGGCGACCTCTTCTACATCGAGATGGGCGGGGTGCGGCACCGCTACCACGCGCCCTTGTCGCGCTGCATTTATCTTGGCCAGCCGCCCGCAGAGATGGAGCGGATCGCGAAGGTCATCGCCGAGGGGCTCGCGGCGGTGCTCGATAGCGTCAGGCCGGGCGTCCTCTGCGAGGAACTGGCGGCGGTGTGGAAGCACGTCATCGCGCGCCACGGCATCGACAAGGACAGCCGCATCGGCTATCCGGTCGGCATCGGCTACCCGCCGACCTGGGGCGAATTGACGGCGAGCCTGCGCGAGGGCGACAAGACCCCGCTCGAGGAGGGCATGACCTTCCACTGCATCCCGGCCATTTGGCTCGAACGCTGGGGCATCGTCATCTCCGAGAGCTTCGGCGTGACCGCCCGCGGCGCCGAATGCTTCGCCGACTATCCGCGCATCCTCTTCGCGAAGGAATAAGCACATGCTGCGGCTCTCCCGGCTCGCCGTTGCGGCGTTGGGGTTGTTCGGCTTCGCCATTTCCGCCTCGGCGCAAACCGTCGTCGCCGATTTGCCGCTCGCCGGCGGCGCCAGCGAGCGCGTGCTCTTCGCCTCCCCCGCCAACCCGCCCGCAATCGACAGCAGCGAGATCCGCTCGGCCCCCTGCCAGGCGATGTCGCCGCGCGGCTGTCTCGGCATCGAGCCGCAGGTGGTCGGGCGCGTCGTCGGCTGGATCCGCGCCGCCGCGACCCCCTGAAGCCGACCGGCCGGCGGCGGTTTGACAAGGGCCGGCTTCGCCCTATATTCCGCCTCGCCCGCACGGGGCTGGGGTGCATAGCTCAGTTGGTAGAGCAGCTGACTCTTAATCAGCGGGTCACAGGTTCGAGCCCTGTATCACCCACCATTGTCCCCCGGCCCACCTGCCGCAGTGGGCTGGGCTCACCGCCCTTATCCCCGCCAATCTCCATGTGGCGTTCTTCAACGGCGCCTCGGGGCCGGTGATGTGGGTCATGCTGGGCGAGATGTTCCCCAACCAAATCCGAGGGTCGGGCCTGGCGATCAACGAATCCGCCACCACGGAGCGGCCCGCGGAGGTCTTTCCAGGACAGCGAGAGCGCATCCCCGCCGCCTCTTGTTCACCGGTCGAGAACGAGCACAACGAACGTGCCGGGTTTTGTGGTCGGCCGCTGCCCGGGCGGGACCGGTAGGACGTACTCAGCCGTGGGTAGGAAGATGCGACCGGTCTTCGGATCAACGGCGCCGGTGCGGGCTCCGATCTGCGTCGGGACGGTGTCGACGATGGTGTTGTCGTGCGGGCCCGAGAGGGCGATGACCGAGAGCTCACCACTCAGCGCCGATGGCAC
>DATLKN010000012.1:0-39187 GCA_035538335.1 Allostellaceae bacterium | reverse complement strand
GGTGATGCCGGGAGACAACATCTCGATGGAGATCGAACTGATCGCGCCGATCGCGATGGACGAAGGGCTGCGCTTTGCGATCCGCGAGGGCGGCCGCACGGTCGGCGCCGGCGTCGTCGCCAAGATCATCGAATAAGGGCGCAAGGGGATGGCCGCCGACAGCCAGAACATACGCATACGCCTTAGGGCATACGACCACCGCGTCCTCGACCAGTCGACGAGCGAGATCGTCAGCACGGCGAAGCGCACCGGCGCGCGTGTGCGGGGGCCGATCCCGCTGCCGACCCGGATCGAGAAATTCACCGTGCTGCGCTCGCCGCACATCGACAAGAAATCGCGCGAGCAGTTCGAGATCCGGACGCACAAGCGCGTGCTCGACATCGTCGATCCGACGCCGCAGACGGTGGACGCGCTGATGAAGCTCGACCTCGCCGCCGGCGTCGATGTCGAGATAAAGCTCTGAGGCGACAGCGATGCGCACTGGCCTCATCGCGAAAAAGCTCGGCATGACCCGCCTCTTCAGCGAGGAGGGCAATCACCTGCCGGTGACGGTGCTGCAGATCGACACCTGCCAGGTGGTCGCGGTCCGCACCCCCGAGCGCGACGGCTATTGCGCCGTTCAGCTCGGCGTCGGCACCGCCAAGGTCAAGAACGTGACGAAGCCGCAGCGCGGCCATTTCGCCGCCGCCAAGGTCGAGCCGAAGGCAAAGCTCGCCGAGTTCCGCGTCTCCGAGGATGCGCTGCTCGAGGTCGGGGCTGAAGTCACTGCGGCGCATTTCGTCGCCGGCCAGTATGTCGACGTGACCGGCACGAGTATCGGCAAGGGCTTTGCCGGGGCGATGAAGCGGCACAATTTCGGCGGGTTGAGGGCGACCCACGGCGTCTCGGTCTCGCACCGCAGCCACGGTTCGACCGGGCAGCGGCAATCCCCCGGCAAGACCTTCAAGAACAAGAAGATGGCGGGCCATATGGGGGCGGTGCGGGTGACGACGCAAAACCTGCGGGTCGTCGCCGCCGACGCCGAGCGCGGCGTCCTCTACATCAAGGGCGCGGTGCCGGGCAGCGTCGGCGGCTGGGTGCGGGTCAGCGACGCGGTGAAGCGCAAGCTGCCCGAGGGCGTGCCGTATCCCGCGGCATTGCGCGGCGCAGCGCCGGAAGCGCCGGCCGAGGCGACGGCCGAGGAGGGCAGCGCGTGAAATTGACGGTCCGCAACCTCGACAACGAGGAGGTCGGCGACATCGAACTCGCCGAGGAGGTGTTCGGCGTCAAGGTGCGCCGCGACATCCTCGCCCGCGTCGTCAACTGGCAGCTGGCGAAGCGCCGCGCCGGCACCCACAAGACGAAAGGCATCAGCGACATCCAGGGCACGACGAAAAAGCCCTACAAGCAGAAGGGCACCGGCCGCGCCCGGCAAGGCAGCCTGCGCTCGCCGCAGTTCCGCGGCGGCGCCGTTATCTTCGGCCCGGTCGTGCGCAGTCACGCCTTCGGCCTGCAGAAAAAGGTTCGCCGGCTGGGCCTCAAATCGGCGCTCTCGGCAAAGCACGGCGAAGGCAAGCTCGTCGTCATCGATGCCGCCAAGCTCGAGGAAGGCAAGACGAAGGCGCTGCGCGCCCGGCTTGCCGCCTTCGGGTGGGAGTCGGTGCTGATCCTCGACGGGCCCGAACTCGACCCGCTCTTCGTGCGCGCCGCCCGTAACCTGCCGAAGGTCGACGTGCTGCCGCAACAGGGCGCCAACGTCTATGACATCCTGCGCCGCGACACGCTGGTATTGACGCGCGCCGCCGTCGAACATCTGGAGGCGCGCCTCAAATGAGCCGGTTTCGCGTTATTCCGCGGGCAGCGGCGCATCTGACGCGCCAAGAGATGTACGACATCATCCGCCGCCCGGTCATCACCGAGAAGGCGACGAACGCCTCCGAGTACAATCAGGTGATTTTCCAGGTGCCGCTAACGGCGACGAAGCGCGAGGTCAAGGCGGCGGTCGAGGGCCTCTTCAACGTAAAAGTCGATGCCGTCAACACGATCCGCGTCAAGGGCAAGATGAAGCGCTTCCGCGGCCGCATCGGCTGGCGCTCCGACCGCAAGAAGGCGATCGTCACCTTGGCCGAAGGCTCGCGCATCGATGTGACGACCGGCATCTGAGGCAACGATAATGGCACTCAAAAGCTTCAACCCGACGACGCCCTCGCAGCGCCAGCTCGTCATCGTCGATCGCAGTGAATTGTGGAAGGGCAAGCCCGTCAAGGCGTTGACCGAGGGCCTGCGCGAAAAGGGCGGGCGCAACAATACCGGGCGGATCACGATGCGCCGGCGCGGCGGCGGCAACAAGCGCCGCTACCGCATCGTCGATTTCAAGCGCGGCAAGCTCGACATGCCGGCGACGGTCGAACGGCTCGAATACGACCCCAACCGCACCGCCTTCATCGCGCTGATCCGCTACCAGGACGGCGAACTCGCCTATATCCTCGCGCCGCAGCGGCTGCAGCCGGGCGATAGTGTCGTCTCGGGCGAGCGGGTCGACGTCAAGCCCGGCAACGCAATGCCGATGCGCAACATGCCGCTCGGCACGATCATCCACAATGTCGAGATGAAGCCCGGCAAGGGCGGGCAATTGGCGCGCGCCGCCGGCACCTATGTGCAGCTCGTCGGCCGCGACCAGGGCTATGCCCTCTTGCGCCTCGCCTCGGGCGAGTTGCGCCTGGTGCGCGCGGAGTGCCGCGCGACGATCGGCGCCGTCTCCAACCCCGACCAGCAGAACATCGTCATCGGCAAGGCCGGGCGGAACCGCTGGCTCGGGCACCGGCCCTCGGTGCGCGGCGTCGCGATGAATCCGATCGACCACCCGCATGGCGGCGGCGAGGGTCGCACCTCGGGCGGCCGCCATCCGGTGACGCCCTGGGGCAAGCCGACCAAGGGCAAGAAGACGCGGGCGAACAAGAAGACCGACCGGCTGATCGTCCGCCGCCGGCGTCAGAAATAGCGGAGGGGGTGCGTGGCACGCTCTGTTTGGAAAGGGCCGTTCGTCGACGGCTATCTGTTGAAGAAGGCCGAAAAGGTCCGCGGCTCCGGGCGCAACGAGGTGATTCGCACTTGGTCGCGCCGCTCGACGATCTTTCCGCAATTCGTCGGCCTGACCTTCGGCGTCTACAACGGCCACAAATTCATTCCCGTCCTCGTGACCGAGAACATGATCGGCCACAAGCTCGGCGAGTTCGCGCCGACCCGCACTTTCTACGGCCATGCCGGTGACAAGCGGGCGAGGAGGACTTGAGATGGGTAAGCCGCAGGCGCCGCGCCGGCTCGACGAGACCGAAGCCTCGGCCAGCTTGCGCGGTATCCACGTGAGCCCGCGCAAGCTGAACCTTGTCTGCGGCACGATCCGCGGCAAGGACGCCGCCGCGGCCTTGGCCGAGCTCACGTTCTCGCATCGCCGCATCGCGCGCGACGTGAAGAAGGCGCTGCAGGCGGCGATCGCCAATGCCGAGAACAACCACCAGCTCGATGTCGATCGCCTCTACGTCAAGGAGGCGACGGTCGGCCGCGCCTTCATCCTGAAGCGCTTCCACACTCGCGGGCGCGGCCGCTCGGCGCGCGTCGAAAAGCATTTCGCGCATCTGACGCTCGTCGTCCGCGAGCGCCCGGAGGAGACCAAGTAATGGGTCAGAAAGTCGATCCGATCGGGCTGCGGCTCGGCATCAACCGCACCTGGGACTCGCGCTGGTTCGCGCGCAAGGAATACGGCAATCTGCTGCTCGACGATCTGGGCTTGCGAAAGTTCCTGCACGCGCGTCTCGCGCAGGCCGGCGTATCGCGCATCATCATCGAACGCGCCGCAAAAAGGACGCGGATCACGCTGCATTCGGCGCGGCCGGGCGTGATTATCGGCAAGAAGGGCGCCGACATCGAAAAGCTGCGCGCCGACATCGCCAAGGTGACGAAGAGCGAGGTCAGCCTCAACATCGTCGAGATCCGCAAGCCCGAGATCGACGCCAAATTGATCGCCGAAGGCATTGCCCAGCAGCTCGAGCGACGCGTCGCCTTCCGCCGCGCCATGAAGCGCTCGGTGCAGTCGGCGATGCGGCTGGGCGCGCAGGGCATCCGCATCAACTGCTCGGGCCGGCTTGGCGGCGCCGAGATCGCCCGCATGGAATGGTATCGCGAGGGCCGCGTGCCGCTGCACACCTTGCGCGCCGACGTCGATTTCGGCTACGGCGTCGCCAAGACGACCTACGGCATCTGCGGCGTCAAGGTGTGGGTGTTCAAGGGCGAGATCCTGGCGCACGACCCGATGGCGCAGGACAAGCGCCTCGCCGAAGCACAGCCGGCGAGTCACGAACGCGGACGGCGCGAGGCCTTGGGGTAAGGGTTTATGCTCAGTCCGAAACGCAGCAAATACCGCAAGGCCCACAAAGGCCGCATCCACGGGCTCGCCAAGGGCGGCACGCAGCTGAACTTCGGCGCTTATGGGCTGAAGGCGCTTGCCGCCGGCCGCATCACGGCGCGCCAGATCGAGGCGGCGCGCCGCGCGATCACCCGGCATATCAAGCGCGCCGGCCGGGTATGGATTTGCGTCTTCCCGGACGTGCCGGTGTCGCACAAGCCGGCCGAGGTGCGAATGGGCAGCGGCAAGGGCTCGCCCGAATTCTGGATCTGCCGGGTGAAGCCGGGCCGCATCATGTTCGAGCTCGACGGCGTCACCCCCGAGGTGGCGCGCGAAGCCTTCGCGCTCGGCGCCGCGAAGCTGCCGGTCGAGACGCGATTCGTCGCGCGTCCGTCCGAGGAGGGGCTCCAGTGAAGCCCGGCGACGTGCGCGCCAAGACAGCGGACGAGCTCGGCGACGAGCTCGACCGGCTCGGCAAGGAGATCTTCAACCTGCGCTTCCAGCGCGCGAGCGGCCAGCTCGAAAACACCGCCCGGGTTCGCCAAGTGCGGCGCGACATTGCCCGCATCAGGACGATCCTCGGCGAACGGCGCCGTCAGGCGCCGCAGGAGTAGGGGAATGTCGAAACGCGTGCTGCAAGGGATCGTCGTCAGCGACAAGAACGACAAGACCGTCATCGTGCGGGTCGAGCGCCGCGTCATGCACCCTGTCTACAAGAAGTTCATGACCCGCTCGAAGAAATATGCCGCGCATGACGAGGAGAACCGCTTCCATGTCGGCGACGCGGTTCGCATCGAAGAGAGCCGGCCGATCTCGAAGGCGAAGCGCTGGGTCGTGCTGGGCGGCGAGCCCGGCCAGCGGCCGCTACCGGAGCTCGCGGCCGATGTCGAGAATGTCGGAGCCGAGCCATGATCCAGATGCAGACGAACCTCGACGTCGCCGACAATTCCGGCGCCCGCCGAGTGCAGTGCATCAAGGTCTTGGGCGGCTCGAAGCGCAAGACTGCGACGGTTGGGGACGTCATCATCGTCTCGGTCAAGGAGGCGATCCCGCGCGGTCGCGTGAAGAAGGGCGACGTGCACCGCGCCGTCATCGTGCGCACTGCAAAGGAGATCCGCCGCCCCGACGGCAGCGCGATCCGCTTCGACCGCAACGCCGCCGTGCTGATCACCCAGCAGGGCGAGCCGATCGGCACCCGCATCTTCGGGCCCGTCACGCGAGAACTGCGGGCGCGCCGGTTCATGAAGATCGTCTCGCTCGCCCCGGAAGTTTTGTGAGGCGAGTGATGGCGTCCATAGATCTGCCCCTCACCCTCCCACAGCTTCGCCGCGGGTCCCTCCCTCGCCCCGCAAGCGGGGAGAGGGTCGGGCATGCTCGGACAGAGGCATCGCCATGCCGAAGCTGAAGATCAAGAAGGGCGACACGGTCGTCGTCGTGACCGGCCGCGACAAGGGCAAGTCGGGCGAGGTGCTGCGCGTCTTTCCCGCCGATGCCCGTGTGATCGTGCAGGGCGTCAATACCGCGAAGCGGCACACCCGCCCGCGCATGGGCGAGCCGGGCGGCATCGTCGACAAGGACATGCCGATCCACATCTCGAACGTCGCGCATGTCGATCCCAAGACCGGCAAGCCGACGCGCGTCGGCTACAAATTCCTCGAAGGCGGCAAGAAGGTGCGCTTCGCCCGCCGTTCGGGCGAAGTCATCGACAGGTGATTGGATGAGCGCAAGCCGACTGGAGGAACGGTACGAGACGGCGATCCGCCCGGCCTTGATGCAGGAGTTCGGCTATAAGAACCTGCTCGAGGTGCCGCGGATCGAAAAGATCGTCGTCAACATGGGCGTCGGCGAGGCGGTGCAGGACGGCAAGAAGATCGAGGCGGCGGTCGGCGACCTCGCCGCGATCACCGGCCAGCGGCCGATCGTCACGCATGCGAAGCAGTCGATCGCGACCTTCAAGCTGCGCAAGGGCATGGCGATTGGCTGCAAGGTGACGTTGCGCCGTCGGCGCATGTACGAGTTCCTCGACCGGCTGATCACCGTCGCGTTGCCGCGCGTGCGCGACTTCCGCGGCATCTCCGGCAAGAGTTTCGACGGTGGCGGCAATTTCGCGCTCGGCCTGAAGGAGCAAATCGTCTTTCCGGAGATCGACTACGACCGCGTCGACGCGGTGCGCGGCATGAATGTCGTCGTCGTCACGACGGCGAAGACCGACGCGGAAGCGAAGGCGCTGCTGAAGGGTTTCGACATGCCGTTCGTCAATTGAGGGCGGCGGGAGAAGAGGATGGCAAAGAAGAGCTCGATCGAGAAGAACGAACGCCGCATCAAGCTGGCGCGGCAGGGTGCCGCGAAGCGGGCGCGGCTGAAAGCGCTGGCGCGCGATCGCTCGGCGCTGCCCGAGGATCGCTTCGCGGCACAATTGAAACTCGCCGAGTTGCCGCGCAACAGCTCGCCAACGCGCACCCGCAACCGCTGCGCGATGACCGGCCGTCCGCGCGGCTACTACCGCAAGTTCAAGCTGTCGCGCATTTCTCTGCGCATGCTCGCCTCGGCCGCGCAGATCCCGGGCATGGTCAAATCGAGCTGGTAGGAGGAACGCAAATGTCCATGAGCGATCCTCTCGGGGACATGCTGACGCGGATCCGCAACGGGCAGCGGGCACGCCAGGCCGTCGTCGCCGCGCCGGCTTCGAAACTGCGCGCCAACGTGCTCGAAGCGCTGCGCCGCGAGGGCTATATCCGCGGCTATTCGCGCGAGGATCTGCGCCCCGGCGTCGCCGAGTTGAAGATCGAATTGAAATATGTCGACGGCGAGCCGGTGATCCGCGAAATCGCGCGCGTCTCGAAGCCGGGCCGGCGCGTCTATTCGCGCATCGCCGATCTGCCGCGCATCTATAACGGGCTCGGCATCGCCATCCTGTCGACGCCGCGCGGCGTCATGTCCGACAATGAGGCCCGCGCCGCCAAGGTCGGCGGCGAGGTCCTGTGCCGGGTATTCTGAGGTATTGCGATGTCGCGCATAGGCAAGCATCCGGTGGCGATCCCGAGCGGGGTCGAGGTGCGGCTCGAGGGCGACAGGCTGACCGCGAAGGGCCGCCTGGGGACGCTTCAGCTCGCCGTCAACAGCGAGGTCACCGCGGCCGTCGCCGACGGGCAGGTGACGATAACGCCGAAGAGCGAGAGCCAGCGGGCGCGGGCGCTGTGGGGCGCGACGCGGGCGCTGGTCAACAACATGGTTTTGGGCGTGTCGCAGGGCTTCACCGTCAACCTCGACATTAACGGCGTCGGGTATCGTGCCGCTGTACAGGGCGATTCCCTCAACCTGCAGCTCGGCTTCAGCCACGACATCGCCTATCCGATCCCGAAGGACGTGAAGATCAACTGCGAGCGGCCGACCGCGATCACCGTCACCGGCGCCGACAAGCAGCGGGTCGGCCAAATCGCCGCCGAGATCCGCAGCTTCCGACCGCCCGAGCCCTATAAGGGAAAGGGCATCAAGTATCGCGACGAAGTCGTCCGCCGCAAGGAAGGCAAGAAGAAGTAGCCCGATGAGCGAGAAAGCCAAGACCCTCTTTCTGCGCCGCAAGCGCCGCGTGCGGTTCAAACTGCGCCGCGTCTCGGGCGACCGCCTGCGGCTCTCCGTGTTCCGCTCGTCGCGGCACATCTACGCCAATATCGTCGACGATGCGGCCGGGCGCACGCTCGCCGCCGCTTCGACCCTCGACAAGCGGCTGCGGACAGGCCTCAAGAGCGGCGCCGACAAGGAAGCGGCGAGCGCCGTCGGCAAGCTGATCGCCGAGCGCGCGAAGGAAAAGGGCATCGCGCGTGTCGTCTTCGACCGCGGCGGCTATCTCTATCACGGCCGGGTCAAAGCCCTGGCGGAAGCCGCCCGCGAGGGCGGCCTCGAATTCTGAAGGGGTCGGTATGGCACGAACGCAATCGGATCGGCGCCGCGGCGACGGCGAGCGGCAATCGCGCGAGCGGGGCGAGGAAGGCGAATTCGCCGAAAAGCTCGTCAGCATCAACCGCGTCGCCAAGGTCGTCAAAGGCGGGAGGCGCTTCGGCTTCGCCGCGCTAGTCGTCGTCGGCGACCGCAAGGGCCGCGTCGGCTATGGCTCGGGCAAGGCGCGCGAGGTGCCGGAGGCGATCCGTAAGGCGACCGAGCAGGCGCGCCGCGGCATGATCCGCGTGCCGCTGCGCGAGGGGCGCACGCTGCACCACGATATCCAGAGCAGCTACGGCGCCGGGCAGGTCATCATCCGCGCCGCGCGCGCCGGCACCGGCATTATCGCCGGCGGCCCGATGCGGGCGATCTTCGAGGCCTTGGGCGTCCATGACGTGGTCGCCAAGTCGGTCGGCAGCGCCAACCCGCACAACATGATCAAGGCGACTTTCGTGGCGTTGCAGGGCCTCACGAGCCCGCGCGCCGTCGCCGCGCGGCGCGGCCGCAAAGTCGCCGAGATTCTCGGCCGGCGCGATGCCGAGGCGCGCGGAGAGGCGTGATGGCAAAGGGTAAAGCGGCCGCTAAGCCGGCCGCCAAGACGGTCACCGTCGTGCAGACCGGCAGCGCGATCGGGCGGCGCTACGACCAGGAACAGACCCTGAAGGGGCTCGGGCTGAACAAGCGGCATCGCCGGCGCGTTCTCGAAGATACCCCGGCGGTGCGCGGCATGATCGCCAAGGTGAGGCACCTCGTGCGCATCGAGGACGAGGAGGCGGGCAAGCGATGAAGCTCAACGAAATCCGCGACAATCCCGGGGCCCATTACCGGGCGAAGAGGGTCGGGCGCGGCATCGGTTCGGGCAAGGGCAAGACCGCGGCGCGCGGCGGCAAGGGGCAGACCGCGCGCAGCGGCGTCGCGATCAACGGCTTCGAGGGCGGCCAAACGCCGCTGCACCGCCGCCTTCCCAAACGCGGCTTCAACAACAAAATGTTCCGCAAGGATTATCGGCACGTCAATCTCGGCCGACTGCAAGAGGCGCTCGACCGTGGTAGGCTGAAGGCCGAGGCGACGATCGACGCGACCGCGCTCGTCGCCGCGGGCGTCTTGCGGCGAAAGGGCGACGGCGTGCGGCTGCTCGCCAAGGGTGAGCTCAAGGCGGCGCTGACGATCGAGGTCGCCGGCGCCTCCAAGGCGGCCGTCGCAGCGGTCGAGAAAGCCGGCGGCAAGGTCATCCTCGCCGCTGGGGCGAAAGAGCGCGCCGCGCCGGAGGCCGCCTCCCCGGCTTGAGCAGCGCCCGCGGGCCGGCGCGCCCGTCTATTGGTTAGGGAAGGGACATATGGCCTCAGCCGCCGAGCAGCTCGCCTCCAGCATCAACCTTTCGGCCTTCGCCAAGGCGACCGAGCTGAAGAGCCGGATCTGGTTCACCCTCGCGGCGCTGCTCGTCTACCGCCTCGGCACCTACATCCCGATCCCGGGCATCGACCCCGGCATCCTCAAGGACGTCTTCTCGCACAATGCCGGCGGCATCCTCGGCATGTTCGACATGTTCTCGGGCGGCGCGCTCGGGCGCATGACGATCTTCGCGTTGGGGATCATGCCGTACATCCCGGCCTCGATCATCATCCAGCTCCTGACCGCCGTGTCGCCGACGCTCGAATCCTTAAAAAAGGAGGGCGAGAGCGGGCGCAAGAAACTGAACCAGTATACCCGTTACGGCACCGTGCTGCTGGCGGTGGTACAGGGCTACGGCATCGCTGTCGGCATGGAAGGAATGCGCGCCGGCGCCGAGACCGCGGTGCTCTATCCCGGCCTTTTCTTCCGCCTCGTGACGATGATCACGCTGTCCGGCGGCACGATCTTCCTGATGTGGCTCGGTGAGCAGATCACCGCCCGCGGCGTCGGCAACGGTATCTCTCTGATCATCATGGCGGGCATCGTCGCGAACCTGCCGCATGCCCTCGCCTCGACCCTCGAACTCGGCCGCACCGGCGCGATCTCGACTTTTTCCATCATCTCGATCCTGGTCCTCGCGGTCGCCGTTGTCGCTTTTATCGTGTTCATGGAGCGGGCTCAGCGCCGCATCCTCGTGCAATATCCAAAGCGGCAGGTCGGCAACAAGATGTTCGGCGGCGACGCCTCGCATCTGCCGTTGAAGATCAACGTCTCGGGCGTCATCCCGCCGATCTTCGCCTCCTCGCTGTTGCTGCTGCCGACCACGATCGCGAATTTCGAGGCGCAGGGGCAGGGCTACGGCTGGCTCGCCCGCATCACTGCCTACCTGCAGAGCGGCACGCCCCTCTTCCTCGGCCTCTATGTCGCCCTGATCGTATTCTTCAGCTTCTTCTATACGGCGATCGTCTTCAATCCGGTGGAGACGGCCGACAATCTGAAGAAATACGGCGGCTTCATTCCGGGGATCCGGCCGGGGAAGAACACCGCCGACTATCTCGACTACGTCTTGACGCGGCTCACCGTGCTGGGCGCCGCCTATCTCGCGGCGGTATGCGTCTTGCCGCAGATCCTGATCGCGGAATATTCGGTGCCGTTCTATTTCGGCGGCACCAGCCTTCTGATCGTCGTCAGCGTCACGATGGATACGGTGGCGCAGATCCATTCGCATCTGCTTGCGCACCAGTACGAAGGGCTCATCAAGAAGGCGCGGCTGCGAGGACGGCGCGGATGAACATTGTACTGCTCGGTCCGCCGGGATCGGGCAAGGGGACGCAGGCGAAGCGGCTCGAAGAGCGCCGCCATCTGCCGCAGCTGGCGACCGGCGACATGCTGCGCGGCGCGACTGCCTCGGGCAGCGCGCTGGGAGCGCGCGTCAAGGCGATCATGGACAAGGGCGACCTCGTCCCTGACGACATGATGATCGAGATGATCCGGCTGCGCACCGCCGAGCCGGATTGCGCCGACGGCTTCATCCTCGACGGCTTTCCGCGCACCGTGCCGCAGGCGGAAGCCCTCGACCGCATGCTGGCCGAGCGCGGTCTCGCGCTCGACCACGTGATCGAGATCGAGGTCGACGAGGCGGCGCTGATCGACCGGCTTTCCGGTCGCTTCACCTGCCGCAGCTGCGGCGCCAGCTACCACGACCGCTATAACCGGCCGCGCGCGGAAGGGGTGTGCGACGGCTGCGACGGCCGCGACTTCATCCGCCGGCCGGATGACCAGCCGGAGGCGATCAAGACGCGCTTTGCCGTCTATCGCCGGCAGACCGCGCCGATCCTGCCCTATTACCAGGCCCGCGGCCTGTTGCGGCGGGTCGATGGCAACCGCGAGATCGACACTGTCGCGCAGGAGATCGAGAGCATTCTCGGGTGAGTTGCGTTGCAGGGGATGCCGCAGCGCCTCACTTTGACCGGGAGAGCCGTCATATTGCTATCAAGAACCTCATGAGCGTCCGACAGGGCGCGTCTCGAATCGCGCACGTCGCCTCCGCAACATCGAACCGAGGCTGCAAAGGGCGCGTGGGGGATTGACGGACAGGGTTTCGAACCTATAATTAAAGCCCCTGCGCGGGAGGCGTAACCATCCCCTATTGTCGTTGAGGAGAGGCGCAAGTGGCGCGCATTGCCGGCGTCAACATACCCAATCAGAAGCGCGTGCCGATTGGTCTCACCTATATCCACGGGATCGGCCGCAGCAAGGCCCTCGAGATCTGCAACCGCGTGGGCATTCCGCTCAATCGCCGCGTGCACGAGATGACCGACGACGAGGTCTTGCGCGTGCGCGAACTGATCGACCGCGAATACACGGTCGAGGGCGACCTGCGGCGAACCGTCGCGATGAACATCAAGCGGCTGATGGATCTCGGCTGCTATCGCGGGCTGCGGCACAGGAAGGGATTGCCGGTGCGCGGCCAGCGCACGCATACCAACGCCCGCACGCGCAAGGGGCCGGCCCGACCGATCGCCGGCAAGAAAAAGTAGCTTCGAACCCAGGCGGAACAAAGACAGATGGCACGAACGGCGGCACCGGCCCCGCGCCTGCGGCGGCGCGAGCGCAAGAACATCACCTCAGGCACGGCGCATGTGAATGCGACGTTCAACAACACGATGATCACGATCACCGACGCGCAGGGCAACACGATCGCCTGGTCGTCCTCCGGCAGCCAGGGCTTCAAGGGGTCGCGCAAATCGACACCCTACGCCGCGCAGGTCGCGGCCGAGGATGCCGGGCGCAAGGCGATGGAGCACGGCATGCGCACGCTCGAGATCGAGGTCAAGGGGCCGGGCTCGGGGCGCGAATCGGCTTTGCGCGCCTTGCAGGCGGTGGGGTTTGCGGTCACCTCGATCCGCGACGTGACGCCGATCCCGCACAACGGCTGCCGCCCGCCGAAGCGCCGGCGCGTGTGACGCGCGGAGCCTGCGCGGCGGCGCCGGCTCCCGATTGGAGATACGCCGGCATATGGCCGGCAGCAGCGCGGATCCTATCCGCCCCGAACGATTGAGGTCCCTTTTGGTGATTCAGAAAAATTGGCAAGCACTGATCAAGCCGAAGCAGCTCAAGATCGAGCCCGGCGACGATCCCAAACGCGTGGCGACGGTCGTCGCCGAGCCGCTCGAGCGCGGCTTCGGGCTGACGCTCGGCAATGCCCTGCGGCGGGTCCTCCTCTCTTCGCTGCGCGGCGCCGCGGTCACCTCGATGCAGATCGAGGGCGTGCTGCATGAATTCTCCTCGATCCCGGGTGTACTGGAGGACGTGACCGACATCGTCCTCAACGTCAAGGCGATCGACCTGCGGATGTACGGCGACGAGCCGAAGCGCATGCGGCTGCGGGCCACCGGCCCCACCGAAGTGCGCGCCGGCATGATCGAGACCGGTCACGACATCGAGATCATGAATCCAGACCTCGTGATCTGCACCCTCGACCAGGGCACAAGGATCGCGATGGAGCTGACCGTCGAACAGGGCAAGGGCTATGTGGCGGGCACGCAGAACCGTCCCGAGGACGCGCCGATCGGCCTCATTCCGGTCGATGCCCTCTTCAGCCCGGTGCGCAAGGTCTCCTACCGCGTGGAGAACACCCGCGTCGGGCAGGTCACCGATTACGACCGGCTGGCGATGCGGGTCGAGACGAACGGCGCCGTCACCCCCGAGGACGCCGTCGCGCTCGCCGCGCGGACGCTGCAGGACCAGTTGCAGCTCTTCATCAATTTCGAGGAGCCGCGGCATCCCTCCGAAGAGGTGCGGCCGAGCGAATTGCCGTTCAACAAGAATCTGTTGCGCAAGGTGGACGAGCTCGAACTCTCGGTGCGGTCGGCCAATTGCCTGAAGAACGACAACATTGTCTATATCGGCGATCTCGTGCAGAAATCCGAGGCGGAGATGTTGCGGACCCCCAATTTCGGCCGCAAGTCGCTGAACGAGATCAAGGAAGTGTTGGCGCAGATGGGCCTTCATCTCGGCATGGAAATCGCCAACTGGCCGCCCGAGAACATCGAGGAATTGGCAAAGCGGCTCGACGAGCCTTATTGAGCAACGGGACAGACCCATGCGCCACCGCAACGCCGGCCGCAGCTTCAGCCGCAAATCGGCCCACCGAAAGGCGATGTTTGAGAACCTCGCCGCCGCCATCGTCAAACACGAGCAGATCACGACGACATTGCCGAAGGCGAAGGATTTGCGCCCGGTCGTCGAGCGGCTCATTAGCCTCGGCAAGAAAGGCGGGCTGGCGGCGCGCCGGCGGATGATCGCCCGGTTGCAGGACGCCAAGCTCGCCGACAAGCTGCTGACGACGCTTGCCGAGCGCTACCGGGCGCGCGCCGGCGGCTACACCCGCATCGTCAAGGCGGGCTTTCGCTATGGCGACAACGCGCCATTGGCGATCATCGAGCTCGTCGATCGCGACGTCGCCGCCAAAGGCCAGGATTCGGGCCCGACCGGCGCCAAGGAAAAACCGGAAGAAGAGGCGGCCGCCTAGCAGTTCGAACCCGACGAAGGATCCTGCTTGAGCGAGATCGCCGCATCGCTCCGCCTCGCGTGCCGACCGGCCATCTCCAGTGTCGTTGCGAGCGAAGCGAAGCAATCTCACGGGCATCAGCCGTCAGATCCGTTTCGTTCGTCGACGCGCTCAGCCGCGGGCCACCTGCCACCGCACGGGCCTGACGGCGAAAATCCCGTCGCCGTCGCCTCGGCGGCGGTACGAAGCGCATAGCTGCCGACGATCAGATGCCGCATGCCCGGCCCGCCCGAGTTCGGGAAATCGGAAAGCTGCCGATAGGCCCGCTGGAGGGATTCGAGCGTAGGACACCTGGGCAACTCAGGCGTCAGTGGCAAGAGGGGCAGCTATGAGCGTCGTCATTCGCGCCATGACCGAAACCGATCTGCCGGCCGCGAGCCGGGTGTGCCGCACCGCCTTCGGCACTTTTCTCGGCGCCCCCGACATCGAGAATTTCTGGGCCGATCGCGATCTCGTTTTCGGCCGTTTTGGCAATGAGCACACCGCTGCCTTCGCGGCCGAGCTCGACGGCGAAATCGTCGGCTCCAATTTCGCGACGCGCTGGGGCAGCGTCGGCTTTTTCGGGCCGCTCTCGGTGCGTCCCGACCGGCAGGGCCGCGGCGTCTCGAAGCCGCTCGTCGCTGCCGTCAGCGACGAGTTCGACAGATGGGGCACGCGCCATAACGGTCTCTTCACCTTCGCGCAGAGCGCGCTGCATGTCGGGCTCTACGGCCAATTCGGCTTTCACGCGCGCTTTCTGACCGCGATCATGGCGGCGCCGGCGCAGCAAGCCGGCGATCCCGGGCAGTGGTCGCGTTATTCTGCCTTGTCCGAGGACGACCGGCGCGCCCTCGAGGCGGCTTGCCGCGATGTGACGGAGACGCTCTACGAGGGGCTCGACCTCGGCGCCGAGATCCGCACCCTCGCCGCGCGCGGCTTCGGCGACACGCTGCTCTTGTGGGAGGGCCGCCCGAGCCGACTCGCCGGCTTTGCGGTCTGCCATTGGGGGCCGACGAGCGAGGCCGGAGAAGGCTGCTGCTTCGTCAAATTCGGCGCGGTGCGGGCGGGGGCGGGGGCGGAAGAGCGCTTTGCTGCGCTGCTCGACGCCGCCTCTTCGCTCGCCGCCTCGGTCGGCATGCCGACGCTCTTGGCCGGCGTCAATCTCGCCCGCGAGAAGGCCTACCGCCACATGCTGGCGCGCGGCTTTCGCACCCAGATCCAGGGCGTGACGATGCACCGGCCGAACGATTGGGGCTACAGCCGGCCGGACGACTACATCCTCGACGATTGGCGGTGATCGCTTTCTCGCGACTCATAAGTACGACGGACCAAAAAGCTGAACCAGACTGCCTACCCGGTCGGCCGGGCGGTGAAGCCCGGGCTGCCGTCGTCATCGTCTTCGGTGGCGAGCACGCGATCGACCTGCGCGGCGAACGGACCCTCGCGGCAGGCCTCGGTCATCGAGGCGACGTCCGCCGCGGTCCCCGAGAGGAGGATTTCGACGCTGCCGTCGAGTCGGTTGCGCACCCAGCCGCGCAGGTTCCGCCGTCCCGCCTCGCGCATCGCCCAGGCGCGATAGCCGACCCCGTGCACGCGGCCGGTGATGCGCAAGCGAACGGTTCTCGCGGTGCCCTCCCGTTACTCGAATTCGAGGATCACTTGATCGACCGACAGCGAGTCGCCGGGTTTCGCGCGGATCTTGGCGATGCGGCCGTCGCGCTCGGCGGCGAGCACGTTCTCCATTTTCATCGCCTCGACGATCGCCAGCGGCTCGCCCGCCTTCACCTCTTGGCCGGGGCTGACGACGATCGCCGACAAAAGGCCCGGCATCGGCGATAACAATAGGCGCGAAGTGTCCGCCGCCTTCTTTTTCGGCATCAGCGCCGACAGCTCGGCGGCGCGCGGCGACAGGACCTGCGCACGGCGGATGACGCCGCGATGCATGATGCGGAAGATGGCGCCCGGCAGCCGCTCAATCTGCAGGTTCAGAGGCCGGCCGTCGAGAGAGAGGCGGAAAAGCCTCTCGCCCGGCCGCCAATCGGTTGCCGCGGAGTGCGTTTTGCCGCCGATCTCGAGGCGCTGGGGGTGGCGGCCGTCCGGCTCGTCGTGCAGCACGATCCCGTGCGGTCGGCCGTCGAGCAGCACGATCTGCCGCTCCTCGGCGCCCGCTGCGGCGGCGAGCCGTCCCTCGATCGTCCGGTCGCGCTCGGCCGAAATCCGCTGCGCCAGCGCGGCGGCGGCAAGGATCGCCCGATCGGCCTCAACGAAGCCCTCGGGCGGGGCGAAGCCGCGCGGAAATTCCTCGGCGATGAAATTCGTCGACAGGGCGCCTTCGCGAAAGCGTTCGCTCGCGACAACGCGGGCGAGAAAGGCGAGGTTGTTGTCGAGCCCCGCAATCTGAAAGCCGTCGAGCGCCTCGCCGAGCCGGTCGAGAGCTTGCGTGCGGTCGCGGCCGGAGGCGATCAGCTTTGCGATCATCGGGTCGTAGTTGAGGCCGATCTCCACCCCCTCGGCGACGCCGGTGTCGAGCCGCACCCCTTCGCCCTCCGGCGGCGCGAAGCGCGTCAGCCGGCCGACCGAAGGCAGAAAATTGCGCGCCGGATCCTCGGCATAGATGCGCGCCTCGATCGCCCAGCCGGAAAGCCGGACATCCTTCTGCGCGAAGGGCAGCTTCTCGCCAGCGGCGATGCGGATCTGCAATTCGACGAGGTCGAGCCCGGTCGCCAGTTCGGTGACGGGGTGCTCGACCTGCAGCCGCGTGTTCATTTCGAGGAAATAGAAGCGGTGTTGCTGGTCGACGATGAACTCGACCGTGCCGGCCGAGCGGTAGCCGACGGCGCGGGCGAGCGCCACCGCCTCTTCGCCCATCGCACGGCGGGTCTTCTCGTCGACGAATGGGCTTGGCGCCTCCTCGAGGATCTTCTGATGGCGGCGCTGGATCGAGCATTCGCGCTCGCCGAGATAAAGGATGTGGCCGAAGCCGTCGCCCAGCACCTGGATCTCGATGTGGCGCGGCTTCTCGATGTATTTCTCGATGAAGACACGCTCGTCGGCAAAGCTCGACTTGGCTTCGCTCGTCGCGGCGCGGAAGCCGTCGCGCACCTCGCCGTCATGCGCGGCGATGCGCATGCCCTTGCCGCCACCCCCCGCCGAGGCCTTGATCATGACCGGGTAGCCGATCTCGCGGGCGACCTTGACCGCTGCTTCGGCATCCGGGATGACGCCCAGATGGCCGGGCACGGTCGAGACGCCG
Organism: Allostellaceae bacterium; assembly: GCA_035538335.1. Taxonomy (GTDB): domain Bacteria; phylum Pseudomonadota; class Alphaproteobacteria; order ATCC43930; family CGMCC-115725; genus AP-15. The sequence goes on along the minus strand of DATLKN010000012.1, from coordinate 21,670 downwards.
GCTTCGTGCGCCAGCTTCTTCGACTGGATCTTGTCGCCCATCGCGGCGATCGCTTCCGGCGAAGGGCCGATGAAGACGATGCCGGCCTCGGCGAGGCGCCTTGCGAATTCGGGGTTTTCTGAGAGGAAGCCATAGCCCGGATGCACGGCTTCCGCGCCGCTCTTCTTCACCGCGGCGAGGATGCGCTCGATGTCGAGATAGCTCCGCGCCGCCGGCGGTGGGCCGATCAAGACCGCCTCGTCGGCCTCGCGCACATGCGGCATCTGCGCGTCGGCCTCGGAATAGACCGCGACCGTCGCGATGCCCATGGTTTTCGCCGTGCGCATGATGCGGCAAGCGATCTCGCCGCGGTTGGCGATCAGGATTTTTTTGAACATGGCCAAAGGCGGCAATCGGCCCCGCACGCGTCATACCGGCGAAGGCCGGTATCCACAGCGGGGGTGGGTCCCGGCCTTCGCCGGGACGACCAGAGAAGAAGAAACCGGTCGGGCATCTCAGCCGGCGTCCGTCACAGCGGGATGTTGTCGTGCTTTTTCGGCGGGTTTTCGAGCTGCTTGCCGCGCAGCATGGCGAGCGCCCGGCAGAGCCGCCGCCTTGTGTTGCGAGGCAGGATAACGTCGTCGATGAAACCGCGCCCGGCAGCGACGAAGGGGTTGGCGAATTTCTCGCGGTATTCCTGCGCTCGCGCCTCGATCTTCTCGGCGTCGCCCAGATCGGCGCGGAAGATGATCTCGACCGCGCCCTTCGGTCCCATCACCGCGATCTCGGCCGCCGGCCAGGCGTAATTAAGGTCGCCCCGCAGATGCTTCGAGCTCATCACGTCGTAGGCCCCACCGTAAGCTTTGCGGGTAATCACCGTAACCTTCGGAACGGTCGCCTCCGCGAAGGCGAAGAGCAGCTTCGCGCCGTGCTTGATGATGCCGCCATATTCCTGCGCCGTGCCCGGCAGAAACCCCGGCACGTCGACGAAGGTGACGATCGGAATGTTGAAGCAGTCGCAAAAGCGAACGAAACGCGCTGCCTTCCTGGCGCTGTCGATGTCGAGGCAGCCAGCGAGCACCATCGGCTGGTTGGCGACGATGCCGATCGTCGAGCCCTCCATGCGGGCGAAGCCGATGATGATGTTGCGCGCGAAATCGGGGCCGATCTCGAAGAAATCTCCCTCGTCCGCGATTTTGAGGATCAGCTCCTTCATGTCGTAGGGCTTGTTCGGATTGTCCGGGACGAGCGTGTCGAGCGAAGGCTCGGCGCGCTCGCGAGGGTCGCTCGTCGGCCGGCGCGGCGGCTCGGCCCGGTTCGAGGCAGGCAGGAAATCGATGAACCGGCGCAGCTCCAGCAGTGCCTCGACGTCGTTTTCGAAGGCGAGGTCGGCGACGCCTGAGCGGGTCGTGTGCGTGACGGCGCCGCCCAGCTCCTCCTGGCTGACGCTCTCGTGCGTCACCGTGCGCACGACCTCGGGGCCGGTCACGAACATGTAGGAGGTGTCCTTGACCATGAAGATGAAGTCGGTCATCGCCGGCGAATAGACCGCACCCCCGGCGCACGGCCCCATGATCAGCGAGATCTGCGGCACGACGCCGGAAGCCAGCACGTTGCGCTCGAAGACTTCGGCATAGCCGGCGAGAGAAGCGACGCCGTCCTGGATGCGGGCGCCGCCCGAGTCGTTGAGGCCGATGACGGGCGCCCCGACGTTCATCGCCTGGTCCATGATCTTGCAGATCTTCTCGGCATGCGCCTCGGACAATGAGCCCCCGAAGACCGTGAAATCCTGGCTGAAGACGAAGACGAGCCGGCCGTTGACGGTGCCGTAGCCGGTGACGACGCCGTCGCCCGGGATCTTCTGCGCGTCGATGCCGAAATCGTGGCTCCTATGTTCGACGAACATATCCCATTCCTCGAAGGAACCGGGATCGAGCAGAAGGTCGAGGCGCTCGCGCGCTGTCAGCTTGCCGCGGGCATGCTGCGCCTCGACGCGCCGCTTGCCGCCGCCCAAGCGCGCAGCGGTCCGCTTTTCCTCGAGACGGCGGAGAATCTCCTGCATGGCGCCTTCCGAGAATACCCGCCGCGAATAAGCACCAAGCGGCGGAAAAACGCTAGATGTTCAGCCGCGCGAGAGGGCGTGAAAGCGGGCGGCGGCGGCGATGTCGGCTTGCAGCGTCCGGCGGCGTTCCGCCGCCTCGCGGTCCTCGCCCCAGCTTTCGATCTCGTGGCTCTCGTCGAGCTGCGAGGCGGCGAACGCGGCGTCGGCGTCGAGCCGGCCTTCGAAGAGCGCGAGCGCGATGACGAGCGAGCCGCAGGCGGTGGTCGCGGCATGCAGCGCGGCGAGCGCGAAATCGTCGTGCTCAGCGACGGCGAGCGCGAAACTCTTGAGGCTTGCCTCCGGCTGCGGCCGGGGAACGACGCCGGTCGCGACATCGAGCGGCGCGTCGAAATGGCCGGCCGCCCAATCGAGCAGCGGCTGCCAGACCGCGTGCTGGCGGGCCGCTAATGCCGGCGGGTGTGCCGCGCGATAGCAGACGAGGTCGGTGCCGGCGTAGTTGGCGGTTTCCTCGACGACCCTGTCGCGGTGCGGGGGCATGCGGTCGATCGCCGTGTTGGCCAGGCGAAAGAGCGGCATCTGCGCCGGCCGGATCTCGCCCGTCTGCGCGTTCCACTCTTCGGCGATTGCCGCCGCGAGCGGCTCGGTCGGCAGCACGAGGTCACGCTGCCCCGGCGTTTTCACCCGCCGGCCGTCGAGCGCGACCGCATAGCCGCCCTCGACCGGCAACACATCGGCCGCCTTATAGACCCGCCTCACCCCTTGCGCTCCGGATCGGGGAACGGGTCGGGAGCGCCGGCGGCGAAGCCGAAGAACTTCCAGCTCGCCCGCATATGCGGCGGCAGCGGGGCTTCGACCCGCACGATCCCGCCCCGCGGCGCGGGGATCTCGATCGTCCGCGCGTGCAGGTGCAGCCGCCGCGCCGAGGGCAGACCCGCAAACTCGGCCGCCGCGCCGCCGTATTTGTCGTCGCCGAGGATCGGCGTCCCGAGCGCCGCGCAATGCGCCCGCAGCTGGTGCGTGCGGCCGGTCAGCGGCATCAGCGCGAGCCAGCTCGCGCGCTCGCCGGCATGGTCGAGGACCCGGTAGAGCGTCGCGGCTCGGCGGCCCTGCTCCGCGTCCGGGCGGACGCGCTCGCCGGAGGGGCCCGGCAATTTCGCGAGCGCGAGGTCGATGCGCCCTTGCGGCGGCTTCGGGAGGCCCGCGGCGAGCGCCCAATAGAGCTTCCTCGTCGCCCGGTCGCGGAAGGCGCGAGCGAGGAAAGCCGCGGCGCGGGCGGTGCGGGCGAGGACGAGCACGCCGCTCGTCTCCTTGTCGAGGCGATGCACGAGGCGCGGCCGCTCGGGCGCGCCGAAGCGCAGCGTGTCGAGGAGGCCGTCGAGATGCCGCTCGGTGCCGCTGCCGCCTTGCACGGCGAGCCCCGCCGGCTTGTCGAGGACGATGAGATCGTCGTCGCGGTAGAGGACGGCGCCCTGCAGCATCGCGGCGTCCTGCGGCCGGATCGGCCGCGGCGCTTTCGACGCAGTCGCCGCGTCTTCGCCCAAAGGCGGCACGCGGATCGCCTGGCCCGGCAGCACGCGATCGGCGGCTTTCGCGCGTCGGCCATCGACGCGCACCTGCCCGGTGCGCAGCAGCTTTTCGAGCGCGCCGTGCCCGAGCGCCGGATAATGCCGGCGGAACCAGCGGTCGAGCCGGATCGCGCCGTCGGCCTCGGCGACATGCTCGGTCTTGACGGCGCCGCTCATTCCTCGGCGCTCTTGCGGCGCTGCCGCAGCCGCTCCCAGTACTCGAGCCGTTTCTTGACCTCGCGCTCGAAGCCGCGCTCGCTCGGCCGGTAGAATTCGCGGCGCTCGACCCCGTCCGGGAAATAGTTCTGTCCGGAAAAGGCGTCTTCGGCCGCGTGGTCGTAGCGGTAGTCCTTGCCATAGCCGAGATCGCGCATCAGCCGCGTCGGCGCGTTGAGAATATGCAAGGGCGGCATCAGCGAGCCGGTCTGCTCGGCGAGCCCGCGCGCCTCGCCGAGGGCCGTATAAAGCGCGTTCGATTTAGGCGCCGTCGCGAGATAGACGACGCACTGCGCGACCGCCAATTCGCCCTCAGGCGATCCCAGTCGCTCGTACGTGTCCCAGGCGGCGAGCGCCTGCACGACGGCCTGCGGGTCGGCGAGCCCGATGTCCTCGACCGCCGCGCGCGTCAGGCGGCGCAGTATGTAGAGCGGGTCCTCGCCGCCCGCCAGCATGCGGGCGAGCCAATAGAGCGCAGCGTCGGAGTCCGAGCCGCGCAGCGATTTGTGCAATGCGCTGATCAGGTTGTAATGCCCCTCTTGCGCCTTGTCGTAGAGCGGCGCGCGGCGCTGCACGAGGCGGGCGAGCTGTTGCGGGTCGAGCGGCGCTGCGGCCGGCAGCCGCGCGATCTCCTCGACGAGGTTGAAGAGAAAGCGGCCATCGCCGTCCGCCATCGCCCGCAATTGCGCGCGCGCTTCGGGCAAGAGCGGCAGCTTCTTGCCGATTGCCGCATCGGCGCGTCCGAGCAGGGTTTCGAGGTCGTCGTCCGCAAGCCGGCGCAAGACGAAGACCTGCGCGCGCGACAACAGCGCCCCGATCAGCTCGAAGGACGGGTTCTCGGTGGTCGCCCCGACGAGGATCACGGTGCCGTCCTCGACATAAGGCAGAAAGGCGTCCTGTTGGGCGCGGTTGAAGCGATGGATCTCGTCGACGAAGAGGAGCGTGCCCTGACCCATCTCGCGGCGCTTCTTTGCGCCCTCGAAAACCTTGCGCAGATCGGCGACGCCCGAGAAGACGGCCGACAGCGGTTCGAAGACGAGATCGGTGCCCTCGGCCAGGAGGCGCGCGATCGTCGTCTTGCCGCAGCCGGGCGGGCCCCACAGGATCATCGAGGAAATCTGCCGGCTCGCCACCATGCGGCCGATCGGACCGTCGGGGCCCAAGAGATGATCCTGGCCGACGATGTCGGAGAGCCGCGACGGGCGCAGCCGGTCGGCGAGCGGATGCGGCGCCTCTTTTTCGAAGAGCGTGCTCATCGGCAAAGGGCGGGTGCCTCGAGGGCCGCGGCGAAATTGTCGCGCAGCGCCGCGTCGAGATCGGCCATCGTCGCCGGGACGCCAAGCGCAGCGAGCGAAGTCACGCCGTAGCCGCTGATGCCGCACGGCACGATGCCGCGGTAGTGCGAAAGGTCGGGCGCGACGTTGATCGCCGCGCCGTGATAAGTGACCCAGCGGCGCACGCGCACGCCGATCGCGGCGATCTTCTCCTCCCGCCCGCCGCCCCCGGCGACCCAGACGCCGACCCGCCCGTCCCGCCGTTCGCCTCGGATGCCGAAGGCTGAAAGCGCGCGGATCACCCATTCTTCGAGCGCGCGCACATAGCAGCGCACGTCGCTGCCGCGCCGGGCGAGGTCGAGCATCACGTAGCACACGCGCTGTCCCGGCCCGTGATAGGTGAATTGCCCGCCGCGGCCGGTGTTGTGGACCGGCAGAAGCGCGGGATCGAGCAGGTCTGCGGCGCGCGCGCTGGTGCCGGCGGTGTAGAGGGGCGGGTGTTCGAGCAGCCAGACGAGTTCGGGCGCGCTCCCCGCCCGGATCGCCGCGACTCGCGCCTCCATCTCGGCCACCGCCGCCGCGTAATCTACAAGGCCGGAACTGGTGCGCCATTCAGGCGTCGGCGGGGTTGATAAGGAGGGCTCGGGCATCTTACTTGATATGGTAGCGCCGATTTGCTAATCACGCGCGCTGCGGCGACAAGATGCCGTCCCCTCTCGTGCGGTCGTGGCGGAATTGGTAGACGCGCAGCGTTGAGGTCGCTGTGGGGGAAACTCCGTGGAAGTTCGAGTCTTCTCGACCGCACCATCTTCCCTCCGTCGCCGAGATTGCTTCGTCATAGCGTCGTCTTTCGTGTCGTCCCGGCGAAGGCCGGGACCCAGGGCTGCCCTGGATACCGCCCTTCGCCGGTATGACGAGGGGCTGAAGCCGGGCGGACAAATTGCCGGGCCGGGGGTTTCGCGCTGATGCAGAACACCCGGTTCTCGGCGCTCGATTTTGCGCTCGGCCCGGAAATCGACATGCTGCGGGCGAGCGTGCGCGGTTTCGCCGAGGAACGCGTCGCGCCGCTCGCCGCCGAGATCGACCGGGAGGACCGCTTTCCGGTCGAGCTGTGGCCGCAGATGGGCGCCCTCGGCCTGCACGGCATCACGGTCGAGGAGGAATATGGCGGCTCGGGTATGGGCTACCTCGCGCATTGCGTCGCAATGGAGGAGGTCAGCCGCGCCTCGGCCTCGGTCGGGCTTTCCTACGGCGCGCATTCCAACCTCTGCGTCAACCAGATCCGTCGCAACGGCAGCGAGGCGCAGAAGCGGAAATACCTGCCGAAGCTGATCTCGGGCGAGCATGTCGGGGCGCTGGCGATGAGCGAGCCCGGCGCCGGCTCCGACGTTGTTTCGATGCGCCTCGCCGCCGTCAAAAAGAGCGACCGCTACATCCTCAACGGCACGAAGCTCTGGATCACCAACGGCCATGTCGCCTCGACGCTCGTCGTCTATGCGAAGACCAGGCCCGAGGCGGGCGCACGCGGCATCACCGCCTTTCTGATCGAGAAGGGCATGAAAGGCTTTCGGCCGGCGCAAAAGCTCGACAAGCTCGGCATGCGCGGCAGCCCGACCTCGGAGCTCGTCTTCGAGGATTGCGAGGTGCCGGAAGAGAACGTCCTCGGCAAGCTCGACGAGGGCGTGCGCGTGCTTATGAGCGGGCTCGACTATGAGCGCGCCGTCCTGGCGGCCGGGCCGCTCGGCATCATGCAGGCCTGCCTCGATGTGGTGATCCCCTATATCCACGATAGGAAGCAGTTCGGCCAAGCGATCGGCGAATTCCAGCTGATCCAGGGCAAGATCGCCGACATGTACACGGTGACGAACGCCGCCAAAGCCTATGTCTATGCGGTGGCGCGCGCTTGCGACGCGGGCCGCACGAGCCGCAAGGACGCGGCCGGCGCCATCCTCTACGCCGCCGAGCGGGCGACGCAGATGGCGCTCGACGCGGTGCAGATCCTCGGCGGCAACGGCTACATCAACGATTTCCCGACCGGGCGGCTTCTCCGCGACGCCAAGCTCTACGAGATCGGCGCCGGCACCAGCGAGATTCGCCGCATGCTGATCGGCCGCGAGATCTTCGAGGAGAGCGCTTAGGTGCGGCGGCGCGAATTCATTGCCGGCGGGGCGTGGTTTGCCGCCACTTTTCCCGCCAGGGCGCAGCAGAGCTCCAAAACGGCGCGGCTTGCTGTCTTCTCGCCGTTCCAGCCGGTCGCGCAGATGCAGAGAGAGAGCAGCAACCGGTATTACCGCGCCATTTTTGCCGAGCTGCGCCGGCTCGGGCATGTCGAAGGCAAAAACCTGACGGTCGATCGGTATGGCAAGGAGCAGAACGCCGCCGGTGTTGAAGCACTGGCGGCGCAAGTGGTTCGCAGCAACCCCGATGTCGCGCTTGCCATCGGCCCCGGCGCCGTAGAGTTGAAAGCAGCGACGACGGCCATCCCGATCGTGGCGTTTACGAGCGACCCGATCGCGTTGGGCCTCGGGCAGAGCCTTGCTCACCCCGGCGGCAACGTGACCGGGGTCAGCGTCGACACCGGACCCGAGATCTGGGGCAAGCGGATCGAGCTCCTGCTCGAGCTGTTCCCGTCGATGTCGAAGCTGGCCTATCTCGGCGGGCGGGGGGAAATTTGGACAAGGTTCTTGGGCCCCGCACTCCGCGCCGCTTGCGCAGCCGCACGGCTTCCTCTCGTCACCGCGCTCGTCGAGCTGCCGGGAAGCGCGTCGTCTTATCGTCATGCGATCGCCGCGGCCGCTCGCGACGGTGCCGATGCCATCGTGGTCGCCGGCAACCCGGACGCATTTCATAACCGGGTCTTGATCGCCGATTTGATAGGGCGGGCGCGGTTGCCGGCGATCTACGAAGAACGCGAGTTCGTCGAGGTCGGCGGACTGATGGCTTATGAAGCCGATTATCTCGAATTGAGCCGACACTCGGCGCAGGACATCGACGCCATCCTGCGCGGCGCCACGCCGGGCGATATCCCGTTTTATCAAGGCACCAAGTTCGACCTGACGATCAACCTGAAGACCGCGAAGGCACTCGGCCTCACTGTGTCGCAAGTGCTGCTGGCGCAGACCGACAAGGTCATCGAATGAGCCGGTGAAACGCGCGTTCGGATTGACATACGCGATAGGTATCGCCATTCCTTCCGCCATGGCCGAGACCGTCACCCTCGAATTTCTCGCCGCTCAGATCGAGCGCGTCCTCGCCGAACAAGCGGGGATGCGCGACGATATTCGTGTGCTGACCGCAATCGTGCTGCGCCATGAGAACACGCTGAAGGACATGCTCGAGCAGATCCGGGCGATGGTCGCGCAGCATCAGCGTTTCAACGATCGCCTGCGCCGGCTCGAGGAGCAACCTGCGCAATAGCGGGTTGGTGTGATGAAGCTGACCGACGAGCAGCGGATGCTGCAGGAAACCGCGCGCGAGTTCGCGCAGAAGGAACTCGCCCCCGGCGCCGCCGAGCGCGACCGCGAGGGGCGGTTCCCGAAGGAGGCCTTGGCCGAACTCGGCCGGCTCGGCTTCATGGGCATGCTGGTGCCGCCGGAATATGGCGGGGCCGGGGCCGACCATGTCGGCTACGCCCTCGTCATGGAGGAAATCGCTGCCGCCGAGGGCGCGACCGCGACGATCCTCTCGGTCAATACGTTGTGCTGCGGCGCCGTGCTGCGATACGGCAGCGAGGAGCAGAAGCGCCGCTTTCTCGCGCCGATGGCGAAGGGCGAGATGCTGACCGCCTTTGCCTTGACGGAGCCGCAGGCCGGCTCGGACGCCGCGGCGATCAAGACGCGGGCGCGCCGGCACGGCAATTCCTGGGTGCTGAACGGCACGAAACAGTTCATCACCACCGGCAAGAACGCCGATCTCGCGCTCGTCTTCGCGGTCAGCGACCCGGAACGAGGCAAGCGCGGCATCGGCGCCTTTCTCGTGCCGACGGATAGTCCGGGTTACAAGGTGGCGCGGCTCGAGGAGAAACTGGGGCAGCGCGCCTCCGACACGGCGCAGCTCGTCTTCGAGGACCTCGAAGTGCGGCCCGACCAGATGCTCGGGGCCGAGGGCGAGGGCTACAAGATCGCGCTCTCGAATCTCGAAGGCGGGCGCATCGGCATCGCCGCGCAATCGCTCGGCATGGCGCGCGCGGCCTGGGAGGCGGCGCTTTCTTATGCGCGGGAGCGCGAGACCTTCGGCAAAAAGCTCATCGAGCACCAGGCGGTCGCCTTCAAGCTCGCCGATATGGCGACCGGGATCGCCGCGGCGCGCGGCCTCGTGCTCGACGCCGCCGAGCGCCGCGACGCGGGCGAGCCCTGCGTCAAGGAAGCCTCGATGGCGAAGCTCTTTGCCTCCGAGATGGCCGAGCGCGTTGCCTCCGAGGCGATCCAGATCCATGGCGGCTACGGCTATCTCGCCGATTTCCCAGTCGAGCGGATCTACCGCGACGTACGCGTCTGCCAGATCTACGAAGGCGCGAGCGAAGTGCAGCGCCTCTTGATCGCCCGCGAGATCGCGAAGAGCTGAATCCCGACCACGGCTCCCTGTCGTCCCGGCGAAGGCCGGGACCCACCCATCCGGCGCAGGAACGGCCGAACGGTAGATTCCGGCCTTCGCCGGAATGACGATGTTTCGGCGCAGGATTTTTCTGCTGTCGTCCCGGCGAAGGCCGGGACCCACCCCGACTCTGGATACCGGCCTCGCCGGTATGACAAAGGAGGATAATTGCCCGCGATAAATCCGACGGTAAGCAGCTTGCAGCTCAATCCGCGTCCTCCTCCGCGAGGATGCGGGCGAAGAGCGGGCGGTCGATGTTGCCGCCCGAAAGCACGACTGCGACGCGCTTGCCGGCGATCTGCATGCGCTCCTGCCAGGCGGCGGCGAAGGCTGCGGCGCCCGCCCCTTCGGCGAGGTTGTGGGTGTCGGTGTAGAGGATACGCATCGCCCGCGCGATCTCCGCTTCCGAGACCGTGACGACCCGCGCCGCGCCGCGCCGGATCGCCTCGAACGCCGCCGGATCGGGCACCCGGCAGGCCACCCCGTCGGCGATCGTCTCGGCGGAATTAGTGCTGACCGGCCTTCCGGCTGCGAAAGAGAGCGCATAGGCGGGCGCGTTCGCGGCGACGACGCCGACGATCTCGGTCGCGAGCCCTAGCGCGTCGCGCACCGCGATCATGCCGGAGATGCCGCTGCCGAGCCCGATCGGCACATAAGCGAGGTCGAGATCCGGCACGGCGCGGAAGAGTTCGAGGCCGTAGCTCGCCACCCCGCGCACCAAGAGCGGATGGTATGACGGCAACAGATGCAGCCCCTCGCGCGCGGCCAGCTCGACGGCGAATTCATAGGCCGCCTGGAAATCGTGCCCCGCCTCGATGAGCCGCGCGCCGAAAGCAGCCATCGCGCGGTTCTTCTCGACGCTGTTGCCATGCGGCACGACGATCGTCGCGGCGATCCCGAGCCGCTGCGCGGCGAGCGCCACGCTCTGCCCGTGGTTGCCGCGGGTCGCGGTGACGACGCCGGGAACGCGAGGCTGGCGGCGCTTCAGGTCGTCGAGATAAAGGAGCCCGCCGCGGATCTTGAAGGCGCCGATCGGCGTGTGGTTCTCATGCTTGACCCAGATTTCTGCGCCGAGCCGGGCCGAGAGCAGCGGCCAATTATATTGCGGCGTCGGCGGCACGACCGAACGGACGAGCGCCGCGGCGGCTTCGATCTGGGCGAGGCTCGGAAGCTCGGGCATCGGCTATTTGCGCGCGTTTCCCCTTGCCCGGTCAAGCGGCCTCCCGCTTCGCTGTTTTCGCTGTTATCTGCACGGAATCTACAGCCGCCCGCCCCCTCCGCCCGCGCTCGGTGCACCGCCCTGTGGGGCACCCGATCGGACGCACTATACGGTGCGATTATGGCGATTTTCCCGTTGCTGCGGCGGGCAGGCGACAAAGAGCTGCCTTGACGCCAGCCGCCGCAACCCGCAGGTTTTTATGCCACGGGAGGACAACCGCAGCATATGGTCGAGGGGGAGATCGAGGGCTTCATAGAGCGGTGGCGGCGCTCGGCGGCGTCCGAGCGCTCGAACTATCAGCTGTTTCTTACGGAGCTGTGCGAGGTGTTGGGCTTGCCCCGCCCCGAGCCGGCGACCGAAACGCCCGAAGAGGACCAATACCGCTTCGAGCGGCCCGTCGATTTCCACAATCCGGACGGTTCCACGAGCGTCGGTTTTATCGACCTTTATCGCAGCGAGTGTTTCGTGCTCGAAACGAAGCAAGGTTGCGAGAAGAAGCGGGAAAAGACGCTGGTCGAGCGCGCCGGAATAAGGACGAGCCGGCAGCGGCGAGGTCACGGCGTGCGCGGAACCGCCGCGTGGGATGCGGCGATGCTGCGTGCCCGCGGCCAAGCCGAGCGATACGCCAAGGCGTTGCCGGACTGGCCGCCATTCCTGATCGTCGCCGATGTCGGGCACAGTATCGAGACGTATGCCGACTTCACCGGCACCGGAAAGCATTACGCGCAGTTCCCCGATGCAACCGGCTTCCGCATCATGCTCCGTGATCTGGTGCGGCCGGACATTCAGGACCGGTTGCGGGCGATCTGGAACGAGCCGCGCTCGCTCGACCCGAGAGCGCACGCGGCGAGAGTGACGCGCGATGTCGCGGCGCGCCTCGCGCTGTTGGGTCGCAGCCTGGAGAAGGCGGGCCACAATCCGCAATCCGTCGCCACTTTCCTGATGCGCTGCCTCTTCACGATGTTCGCCGAAGATGTCGGGCTGCTGCCGAAAGCGAGCTTTCGCGAAATGCTGCGCGGTCTGAAAGGCCATCCGCAGTATTTCGCGCCGATGATGCACAGCCTGTGGGCGAGCATGGACAAGGGCGGGTTCTCGCCCGAATTGGCGCAGGACATATTGCGCTTCAACGGCGGGCTGTTCGAGAGCAGCGACGCGATCCCGCTCGACGCCGATCAGCTCGATTTACTGATCAACGCCGCAGAGTCGGATTGGTCGGCTGTCGAGCCGGCGATCTTCGGCACCCTGCTGGAACGCGCCCTCGACGCGCGCGAACGCGAGCGGCTCGGCGCGCATTACACGCCGCGCGCCTATGTCGAGCGCCTGGTGCTGCCGACGATAATGGAGCCGTTGCGGACGGATTGGGAGGCAACAAAGGCGGCGGCGGTGCAACTCGCCGATTCCAGCGACAAGGCCGGTGCGGCCGCGGAAGTGCGGCGGTTTCACGAGGCGCTGTGCAAGGCGACGGTCCTCGACCCGGCTTGCGGCTCGGGCAACTTCCTCTATGTCGCGCTCGAACACATGAAGCGGCTGGAAGGCGAAGTGCTGGACCTGCTCGCCGGCCTCGGCGAAGACCTCACCCTGGAGGGGCTGGCCGGCCACACGGTCGATCCGCACCAGCTTCTCGGCATCGAGGCCAACCCGCGTGCGGCGGCGATCACCGACTTGGTGCTGTGGATCGGCTACCTCCAATGGCATTTCCGCACGCGCGGCCGGACGATGCCGGCCGAACCTGTGCTGCGCAATTTCCGCAACATCGAGCACCGCGACGCGCTCCTCGCCTGGCAGCGCGAGGAATTGGTCCGCGGCCCTGACAGGAAGCCGCTCACCCGCTGGGACGGCCGCGCGAAAAAACGCCATCCGGCCACCGGCGAATTGGTTCCGGACGAAGATGCGCGGGTCGAAGTGACGCGCCTGATCGGCGCGCAGGCGGCACCGTGGCCGCCGGCCGATTTCATCATCGGCAATCCGCCCTTCATCGGCGGCAAGGATCTGCGCGAGGCGCTCGGCGACGGCTACACTGAGGCGCTGTGGGGCGTCTATCGGGAAATGCCGCAATCGGCCGATTTTGTCATGTACTGGTGGCACCGCGCGGCACAGCTCGTCGCCGCCGGCCGCGCACGCCGTTTCGGCTTCATCACGACGAACAGCCTGCCGCAAGCTTTCAATAGGCGCGTCGTGCAGGCGCATCTCGAAAGCCTCGAAGGAATTTCGCTCGCCTTCGCGATCCCCGACCATCCCTGGGTCGATGCCGCCGATGCCGCCGATGTGCGAATCGCGATGACGGTCGGCGTGAAGGGGCGCGAGCGGCCGGGCCGACTATTGGAGGTCGTCCGCGAAACCGCGATGCAAGACGGCGAAGCGGAAGTCGACCTGTTGGAGCGCAGCGGCGTCATCCATGCCGATCTGCGGATCGGCGCCGATCTGACCCGCGCCTTGCCGCTGCGCGCCAACGAAGGGCTGTGCTCGCCGGGCGTCAAACTGCACGGCGCTGGGTTCATCGTGACGCCGGAGCAAGCAACAGCTCTCGGCCTCGGCCGCGTGCCGGGGCTCGAAAACCATATCCGGCCGTACCTCAACGGCCGCGATCTGACCGGCCACAGCCGCGGCGTCATGGTGATCGACCTCTTCGGGCTCGGCGAGGCCGAGGTCAGGCAGCGGTTCCCCGAGGTCTATCAATGGGTGCTGGAGCGGGTGAAACCCGAGCGCAACCAGAACAACCGAGCTTCATACCGCGACTCCTGGTGGATTTTCGGCGAGCCGCGACGCGAGCTGCGCCCTGCGCTGGCAGGGCTCGACCGATATATCGCAACGGTTGAGACAGCGAAACATCGCCCGTTCGTATTTCTCGGAAGAGAGACACTTCCTGATAATATGCTGGTTTGTTTCGCGCATGATGACGCCTTTGTGCTCGGCGTGCTGTCAAGTCGGGCGCATGTTACGTGGACGCTCTCGCGGGGAGCAAACCTCGAAGATCGGCCGCGCTATACAAAGTCTCTTTGTTTCGACCCCTTCCCCTTCCCCGATTGCGGCGAGGGTCGGCGGCGCGCCATCGCGGTACTTGCAGAGGAATTGGACAAGCGGCGCAAGGAGCGATTCCGCCTCCATCCCAACCTCACTCTGACGGCTGTCTACAACGTCCTCGCCAAGCTGTGCGCCGGCGAGGAATTGAGCGAGCGCGAGCGCGACATCCATGACCGGGGTCTCGTCGGCGTGTTGCGGCGCTTGCATGACGACCTCGATCGCGCCGTCCTCGCAGCCTATGGCTGGCCCGCCCATCTGAGCGACGAAGAATTGCTGTCGCGGCTCGCCGCGCTCAACCGCGAGCGCGCGGAAGAGGAGTGGCGCGGCAGGGTCCGTTGGCTGCGGCCCGAGTATCAGGCCGGCATCCGCGCGGCGCCGTCGCAGCGCGAGATCGAGATCGCGGCCGGGGCGGCGGCGGAGCTGCGCCAAGCCTGGCCGCGCGAATTGGCCGAGCAGTTCAAGGCGGTGCGCGCCGCCTTGGCGGCGCAGCCCGGCCCGGTCGAAGCGGAGCGGGTTGCCGCCGCATTCGTCCGCGCCCGCCGCGACCGCGTGGCGGCGGTATTGGCGACGCTCGTCTCGCTCGGCCAGGCGCGCGAAGCGGCACCGGGCCGCTATGCGCCGTGAGGTGTGCCCCTTTGCCCGGCCGCGCCTTCTCCCGCTTCACGGCTTTTGACATTGCATTCGCGCCGCGCGTGCTCGCCTTTTCGGGCGCTCCTCGGAATGCGGCTGCTCTCGGTGGCGCTACGAACATCCTCGTCCCGAGGCGCCTCGCGGAGCGCGGTCGCAAAGGCACATCATGCGGCCGGCGGCGTGACCTCGGCGGCGATCTTTTCAGCGAGTTCGGCCTCCGCGCGGGCGAGATCGTGAGCGACCTGAAGGCGCAGCCAGATCCCGGCCGAGCCGCCGAAGTAGCGGGCGAGGCGGAGCGCCGTCTCCGGCGTCACGGCGCGCTCGCCGCGCACGATCTGGCTGATCCGCGACGCCGGCAGGCGCAGCGCGATAGCGAGCGCGTGGGCGGAGAGACCTCTCGCCGCCAACTCGTCCTTCAACAGCTCGCCCGGATGCGGCGCGGGCCCGGCGAGCGGGCGTGTGCGGGCGATTGCCATGCTGCATCCTCCATCAATGATAATCCACGATCTCGACATTCCAGGCGTGGCCGTCGCGGAACTCGAAAGCGATCCGCCACGGCCCGCCGGCCGATATCGCCCATTGTCCGCGCCGCGCGCCGCGCAGCCGATGAAGACCGACCGACTTCAGTCCGGTCAGGTCGGCGAGCCGTTCCGCCTCATCGAGCAAGCGGAGCCGGCGGCGGGCGAGGGCTTCGTCGAGGCCGGAAAACCTGCCTTTTCCTTCCTCGGCAAAACGTTGGGTGGCCCGATCGGCCCATGTCCTGATCACGACCGACTATAGATCGCACAGCGTTTAACGACAACCGGTCAACGCGAGGCGAACGAACTCGATGCCGCTTCCCCCTTGCTCGCCCACGCCGAGGCGCTAAGGTCGGGCGGGGATGAGCATTCTCGAAACCGCCCTCGATGTGCGCTCGCAGAGCTTCGCCGCGAATAGTGCGGCGATGCGCGCGCTCGTCCAAGATCTGCGGGCGACGGTGGACAAGATCCGCGAGGGCGGCGGCGATGAGGCGCGGCGGCGGCATCTGGCGCGCGGCAAATTGCTGCCGCGCGAGCGGGTGCGGGCATTGCTCGATCCGGGGTCGGCCTTTCTCGAATTGTCGCAACTCGCCGCCTTCGGCATGTATGAGGGCGAGGCGCCCGGCGCCGGCATCGTCACCGGCATCGGCCGCATCATGGGGCGCGAATGCGTCGTCGTCGCCAACGACGCGACCGTCAAGGGCGGCACCTATTTCCCGCTGACCGTCAAGAAGCACCTGCGCGCCCAGGAGATCGCTTGGCAGAACCGGCTGCCATGCCTCTACCTCGTCGATTCCGGCGGCGCCTTTCTGCCGGCGCAGGACCAGGTCTTTCCGGACCGCGAGCATTTCGGCCGCATCTTCTATAATCAAGCGCGGCTCTCGGCGGCGGGGGTGCCGCAAATCGCAATCGTCATGGGCTCGTGCACGGCGGGCGGCGCCTATGTGCCGGCGATGTCGGACGAGAGCATCATCGTCAAGGGGCAAGGCACGATCTTCCTCGGCGGCCCGCCGCTGGTGCGCGCCGCGACGGGCGAGGTCGTCTCGGCCGAGGAACTGGGCGGCGCCGAGGTGCACAGCCGAGTTTCGGGCGTCACCGACCATCTGGCGCTCGACGACCACCACGCGCTGGGGATCGCGCGGCGCATCGTCGGCAACCTCAACTACCGGAAGGAAGTCGCGCTCGACCTCGCGGCGCCGAAGGAGCCGCTCCATCCGGCCGAGGAGCTTTACGGCGTCGTCCCCTCCGACATCCGCCGGCCCTACGACGTGCGCGAGATATTGGCGCGGCTTCTCGACGGCAGCGAGTTCGACGAGTTCAAGCGGCTCTACGGCGAGACGCTCGTCTGCGGCTTCGCGCGGATCTGGGGCTATCCGGTCGGCATCCTCGCCAACAACGGCATCCTCTTTTCCGAAAGCGCCTTGAAGGGCGCGCATTTCATCGAGCTGTGCGCGCAGCGCAAGATCCCGCTCGTCTTTCTGCAGAACATCACCGGCTTTATGGTCGGCCGCAAATACGAGGCCGGCGGCATCGCCAAGGACGGCGCCAAGATGGTGACGGCGGTCGCCTGCGCGCAGGTGCCGAAGTTCACGATTGTCATCGGCGGCAGCTTCGGGGCCGGCAATTACGCGATGTGCGGGCGCGCCTACGGCCCTCGCTTTTTGTGGATGTGGCCGAACGCGCGGATCTCGGTGATGGGCGGCGAGCAGGCCGCCTCGGTGCTCGCGCAGATCCGCCGCGACGCGCTCGGCGACAAGTGGAGCGACAAGGAAGAGGCGGCGTTCAAGGAGCCGATCCGGGCGCAATACGAAAAGGAGGGGCATCCCTATTACGCCAGCGCGCGGCTGTGGGACGACGGCGTCATCGACCCGGCCGAGACGCGCACCGTGCTGGCGCTCGGGCTGTCCGCCGCGCTCAACGCGCCGATCGAGGAGACGCGGTTCGGCGTCTTCCGGATGTGAAAAGCGCGTTGGAAGGGATCGAGCGACCATTGCGCCCCGATCGGCAGGATCCCGAGCGCACGCCGCAAGGCATTCTGCGCGCGGTCTTCGGCTTCGACCGGTTTCGCGGCGAGCAGCAGGCGATCATCGAGCATGTATTGGCCGGCGGCGACGCCGTCGTGCTGATGCCGACCGGCGGCGGCAAGTCGCTGTGCTACCAGATCCCGGCCTTGTTGCGGCCCGGAATCGGCGTCGTCGTGTCGCCGCTGATCGCGCTGATGCGCGACCAGGTGGAGGCTTTGCGGCAGGCGGGCGTGCGCGCCGCGGCGCTCAACTCGCAGCAGCCTTGGGGCGAGGCCGCCGAGATCCAGCGCGCGGTCCGCGAGGGCGCCCTCGACCTCCTCTATGTCTCGCCGGAACGGCTGTTGACGGCACGCTGCCTCGACCTGCTGGCATCCTGCCGGCTCGCCTTGCTCGCGATCGACGAGGCGCATTGCATCTCGCAATGGGGGCACGATTTCCGCCCCGAGTACCAGAAGCTGTCGGTGTTGCGCGAGCGCTTTCCGGGTGTGCCGATGCTGGCCTTGACGGCGACCGCCGATGCGCCGACGCGGGCCGACATCGCCGCCCAGCTGAAGCTCGCGAAGGCCCCCGTCTTCGCCGCCGGCTACGACCGCCCGAATTTGTTCTACCGGGTCGTCGAAAAGCGCAATCCATTGGAGCAGCTGCGCCGGTTCATCGAGGCGGACCACCCCGAGGACGCCGGCATCGTCTATTGCATGACGCGACGCGCCGTCGAGGAGACGGCCGGCTGGCTGACGGCGCACGGCCGCGAGGCGCTGCCCTACCATGCGGGGCTCGATGCGGCTCTGCGCGAGCGCCATCAGCGGCGCTTTCTGCGCGAGGAGGGGGTCGTCATCGTCGCGACGATCGCCTTCGGCATGGGCATCGACAAGCCGAACGTGCGCTTCGTCGCGCATCTCGACGCGCCGAAGAACCTCGAAGCCTATTACCAGGAAACGGGGCGCGCCGGCCGCGACGGGCTGCCGGCCGACGCCTGGATGACCTATGGCATCGCCGACGTCATGAATTTGCTGCGGCTCTCCGGCGAGAGCGCGCCGGAGCGCCAGCGCGTCGAGCGCCGCAAGGTGGAGGCGCTCATTGGTTATTGCGAGACGATCCTTTGCCGGAGGCAGGCGCTGCTCGGCTATTTTGGCGAGCGCGAGCATCCGGCTTGCGGCAATTGCGACAATTGCCGCGCGGCGCCCGAAAGCTGGGATGGGACCGTCGCCGCCCAGAAGGCGCTGTCGGCCGTCTACCGCACCGGCCAGCGCTTCGGCGCGCAGCACCTGATCGACATCCTCATCGGTCACGATACCGAGCGGGTCCGCCAGCTCGGCCATCACAATCTGCCGACTTTCGGCGTCGGGCGAGAGCTCGATCAGCGCGGCTGGCGGTCGGTCTATCGCCAACTGACGGCGCAGGGGCTGCTGCTGCCCGATTTCGCGCATGGCGGGCTGTCGCTGGCGCCGCCCGCAACGGAGGTCCTGCGCGGCAGCCGCGAGGTTCGCTTCCGCTCCGACAGAAAGGAAGAGCGCCGGACCCGTCGCCGGGGAGCAACCGCGACGGACGCGCTCGAAGCATCGGCGCGCCCCTTATGGGAGGCGTTGCGCGACTGGCGCCTCGCAGAAGCGAAGCGGCAGGAGGTCCCGCCCTATGTCATCTTTCACGATGCGACGCTGATCGAGGTGGCCCGCCGCCGCCCCGTCTCGCCCGAGGCGCTGGCCCAGATCCCCGGCATCGGCCGCAGCAAGCTCGACCGCT
This sequence comes from Allostellaceae bacterium, assembly GCA_035538335.1. Classification (GTDB taxonomy): domain Bacteria; phylum Pseudomonadota; class Alphaproteobacteria; order ATCC43930; family CGMCC-115725; genus AP-15. The sequence goes on along the minus strand of DATLKN010000012.1, from coordinate 2,829 downwards.
ACGCGCAGGCGCTGATCGGCGTCGTGACGGCCGCCGCGGCGGCCGATCCGCCTCGGGGAGGCTGAGCGTGTTCTCGAAGATCCTGATCGCCAATCGCGGCGAGATCGCCTGCCGGGTGATCGGCACCGCGCGCCGCATGGGAATCGCGACCGTCGCCGTTTATTCCGAGGCGGACCGCGGCGCGCTGCATGTCGCGCTCGCCGACGAAGCCCGGCCGATCGGCCTGGCGCCGGCGCGCGACAGCTATCTGAACGCGGCCGCGATCCTCGCGGCGGCGCGGGCCAGCGGCGCGCAAGCCCTGCACCCCGGCTATGGCTTTCTGTCGGAGAACGCCGATTTCGCCGAGGCCTGCGAGAAGGCGGGGCTTGTCTTCATCGGGCCGCCGGCCGCGGCGATCCGCGCGATGGGCTCGAAGGCGGCGGCGAAGTCGCTGATGGCGCAGCACGGCGTGCCGCTCGTCTCCGGCTATCATGGCGAGACGCAGGACCCGGAGCGGCTCGCGGCCGAGGCGGAGCGTATCGGCTATCCGGTCCTGCTGAAGGCTTCGGCCGGTGGCGGCGGGCGCGGCATGCGGGTCGTCGAGCGAGCCGCGCAGTTGCCGCGCGCGCTCGAAACGGCGCGGCGCGAAGCGAAAGGCGCTTTCGGCGACGACCGCATTCTCGTCGAGAAATATCTGGCCCGGCCGCGCCATATCGAGGTGCAGGTCTTCGCCGACCGGTTCGGCAATACGGTGCATCTCTTCGACCGCGACTGCTCGATCCAGCGGCGCTACCAGAAGGTCGTCGAGGAGGCGCCGGCACCGGGGCTCGATCCCGGCTTGCGGGCGCGCATGGCGCAGGCGGCAGTCGCCGCGGCGCGCGCCGTCGGTTATGTCGGGGCCGGCACGGTAGAATTCATCCTCGCCGGCTCCGAGTTCTATTTCATGGAGATGAACACGCGGCTGCAGGTCGAGCATCCGGTGACGGAGGCGGTGACCGGCGAGGACCTCGTCGAATGGCAGTTGCGCGTTGCCGCCGGCGAAAGGCTGCCGAAATCCCAGGACGAGCTGACCCTCGCCGGGCACGCGATCGAGGCGCGGCTCTATGCCGAGGATCCGGAGCGCCAATTCCTGCCGCAGACCGGCCGGCTCGACGCGCTCGTGCTGCCGCCGCCCGATTTGGCGCGCGTCGACAGCGGGGTGCGCGAGGGCGACCGGATCACGGCCTTCTACGACCCGATGATCGCGAAGCTCGTCGCCCACGGCGAGGACCGCGCCGCGGCGCTCGCCCGCCTCGGACGGGCGTTGGCGCAGACGGCGGTGCTCGGGGTCGCGACCAACCTCGCCTTTCTGGGGCGCCTCGCCAAGCACCCCGACTATGCCGCCGCCGCGCTCGATACCGGCTTCATCGAGCGGCATCGCGACGCCCTCTGCCCGGGCCGGCAGAGCCCGCCCGCGGAGATCGTCGCGGCGGCGGCGCTCTCGCGCCTCGTCGCGCGCGAGGAAAGCGCCCGCCGCGCCGCGCTCGCCTCCGCCGATCCCCATTCCCCCTGGGCGCGGGCCGATGGCTGGCGGCTCAACGGCATGGGTGAACAGGCGATCCTCCTCGAAGAGGGCGGCGAGCGGCGCGAGGTGCGGGCGAGCGCGCATGGCCGCGGCTGGCGCCTCGCCCTCGCCGGGCAGACCTTTGCCGCGACCGCGGCGCGGCGGGCGGACGGCGGGTTCGAGATTGCGCTCGACGGCGTAGGCTCGCATCCGCTGGTGCTCGACCGCGGCCCCGAGACGGCGGTCTTCCGCGACGGCGAGAGCTGGCGGCTCGTCGAGATCGACCCGCTCGCCGCGCGCGCCGCCGAGGATCCGGCCGCCGGGCGGCTTTCGGCGCCGATGCCGGGGCGGGTGACGCAGCTCTTCGTCGCGGCCGGCGCCGAGGTGCGGCGCGGAGAGCCGTTGCTCGTCATCGAGGCGATGAAGATGGAGCACACGATCGCGGCACCCGCCGACGGCGTCGTCGAACGGATCGGCTTCGCCGTCGGCGAGCCGGTCGAGGAGGGGGCGGAGCTGATCGCCTTCGCGCCCGCCGGCAAATCCGGGCGGAGTTCCTGACGTGCCGCTGCATCTCGTCAAGATGGCGGTCGGCATCGACGATCTCGCCCAATTGCGCCGCATCCGGGCGGCTCGCGCCAAGGAGCGTGGCGGCAGCTGGGTCTACACCCGCAATCGGCCGCGGCGGGAGGAAGAGGTGCTGGCCGGCGGCTCCATCTACTGGGTCATCCGCGGCCAGATCCGGGTGCGCCAGCTTGTCCTCGGGTTTCGCGCCGAGCGCGACGAGAACGGGCGGCGGTTTTGCCTGATCGACGTCGACGACATGCTCGTGCCGACGCTGTTGCGCGCCTTCCGGCCGTTTCAGGGCTGGCGCTACCTGCTGCCGGCCGACGCGCCCGGCGACGCGCCGTCGGGCTTTGCGGCGGGCGACGAGGCGCCGCCCGAACGCATGCTCGCCGAACTGCGCGAATTGGGGCTTCTGTGAGGCTGGGTAAATTTTGTGCGCGCGGCCCTGGACAGGGCAACGCCGGGTGATTATGTTGTCGCTTCGCCGCGCCCTCCGGGACCGGCTTCTGCTTGCAAGCACGGGATGGGATGCCCGCCGCCCTGTCGGCGCCGGTCGATCCGATGCCGCCCTTGCGGCGGAGCAGGCATCCGGCGGACGGGTTTGCTGATTGACAAGTATGGCGAGGGAAGGGATGCGCGGGCGGCGGCGCTTTGGCGTTGGGCGCTCGCGCGAGAGTGCGTAGCGTTTGAGGCCTATGGCCTTGGTCTATTTCTCGCAAGGGGGATGGGCTGAGGGGATGAAC
>DATLKN010000011.1:0-8577 GCA_035538335.1 Allostellaceae bacterium | reverse complement strand
CAGACGCCGAACCCGGCCAATGGGCGTCTTCTCCGACCGCACCTCGATGGACCGCATCCTGTTCGCCGTCTTCAACCACGAAAACCAAAACCAGGGCGTCAGCACCCCTCTCCTGCTGACACAAACCTTTTGACGTCACCTAGGGGGAAAGATCTCTAAATGACCCTATCCTCCGGCCACGCCCCCTCCCCGCTCGCCCGTGGCCGCGGCGGGAGCATCGAGGCGACCGGCGATCTCGGCGCGCTGGCGCGGCAGCGCTTGCGGGTAATTCTCTTGCATAAAGGCGATCAGCTTTTCGCGCACCTCGCAGCGCAGATCCCACAGATCGCTCGAATTGCGCGCGCTGACGAGGGCGCGCAGCTGCACCATGTTTTGCGGCGTATCGGTGACCTGGAGAGCGGCGACCTTGCCGTCCCATAAGCTGCTCGCCCGCGCGATTTCCTCGAGCCGGGCACGCAATGCCGCCACCGGCATCGTGTAATCGACGTTGAGGAGCACCGCGCCGATCAGCTCGGTGCTCGAATAGGTCCAGTTCTGAAACGGGTTCTCGATGAAATAGGTGAGCGGCACGATCATGCGCCGCAGGTCCCACAGCCGCACCACGACATAGGTGCTGGTGATCTCCTCGATCCAGCCCCATTCGCCCTGCACGACGACGGCATCCTCGACGCGGATCGGCTGCGTGATCGCGATCTGGATGCCGGCGAGCAGGTTGGTCAATACCGGCCGCGCCGCGAGGCCGACGACGATGCCGGCCGCCCCGGCCGAGGCGAGCAGGCTGACGCCGTATTGCCGCACCTCGGCGATCGTCATCAGCGCCGTGCCGATCGTCAAAATGACGAGCACGGTCTGCGCCGTGCGCCGCAGGATGTTGACCTGCGTCACGTGCTTGCGCGCGAGCAGGTTGTCGGCAACGCCGCCGCCGACGCGGCGCAGGTAGATTTCGGCCGAGAAATTGAGCGCCGCGCCGGCGGCCCAGCCGAGCGCCAGCACCAGCGCGATCAGCAGCAGATGCCCGAGAAGGATCGTCGCCGGCGCCGGAAACCGCGCCCAGGGGAGCGCGGCGCCGAGGACGAGGATCGCGACGAGCGCGCCCGCCGGGCCGCGCGAGCGTTCGAGCAGGCCCTCGAGGAAGGCGCTGCGGCGGCCGGCAAGGCGCGCGACATGCCCGACGGACCAGCGGTAGAGGGCAAAGAGGATCGCCGCCGCGAGCATCATCGCGAACGCGCCCGGAACCCATGGCGGAACCCAGGCCGGCAGCAGGTGAGCAAAGCTCTTCACGCCGCTCTTTCCTCCTCGGCAAAGAGCCCCGCCGCGCCTCCCTTCAGGATGGAGGCCGGCGGCGCCGGTTCGCTATGTAATCCTCGCTCTGCATTTCGACGAGGCGCGAGACGGTGCGCGCGAACTCGAAGCTGCCGTCGCCCGCGGGGTAGATCTCCTGCGGCGGCGCCTCGGCCGAGGCGACGACGAGCGTCTTTGCTTCGTAGAGCACGTCGATGAGGATGTTGAAGCGGCGCGCCGCGTCGCGCTGCTGCCGCGAGAGGCGGGGGATGCCTTCGACGACGAGCGCCGCGAAATGTTCCGCGATCGCCAGATAATCGACCGCGGCGAGCGGGCGTTCGCACAGATCGGCGAAGCCGAACCAGGCGACGTTCCCGGCGGCGCGCGGCACGACGAGCGGGCGGGCCTTGACGGTCAGCGTCAACGGCTCGCCCGCCGCCGCGTCGGTCAACTCGGCGAAAGCCTCCTCGAGCGCCCGATGGGCGGCCGCGTCGAGCGGGTAGTGATAGACCCGCCGGCCGCGCAGCCGCGCGAGGCGATAATCGCGGCCGCTGTCGAGCGCCAACACGTCGAGCTTTTGCTCGATGAGCGCGACGAAGGGCAGAAAGCGCTCGCGCTGCAGCCCGCCGAGATAGAGTTTGTCCGGTGGCCGGTTCGAGGTCGCGACGACCACGACGCCCGCCTCGAAGAGCGCCGAAAACAGCCGCTCGAGGATCATCGCGTCGGCGATGTCGTTGACCTGAAACTCGTCGAAGCAGAGCAGCGTCGCGGCGGCGGCGATGTCGCGCGCCACAACGGCGATCGGCTCCGCCGCGTGCGCCCGGCGCTGCCGTTCGATCGCGTCGTGCACTTCCAGCATGAAGGCGTGGAAATGCAGCCGCCGCTTCTTCACGACCGGCGCCGCCGCGAAGAACAGATCCATCAGCATCGATTTGCCGCGCCCCACCGGCCCGCAAAGATAGAGCCCGTGCGGCGCGTGCGCCCCCGGCTGGTCGCCGAGGCCGAAGCGGGCGAGCCAGCCCGGCCGGCCGGTCTCGAGGCGGTACTCGGCGAGCGCCCGCGACAGGCTCTGCAGCTTTTCGACGGCGAGTTGCTGCGCCGAATCGGGTTCCAGCAACCCGGCCCGCACGCGCTCGCGGTAGAGCGCGACCGGACCCGCTCTTTCCGACATCGCGCCGGCACCGGGCGCCGCGAGGCGGCGCTCGGCGCCGGCAAAACCGCCTGTCATCGGCGAGGCTTCGGGGGGTGTAAGGTGATGCGATGCACGGCGGCGCCCTTTACTTCAGCCGGTGTCGAAGCGCAAGGACCAGTGGAAGGATGACCTCCCTCGCCCCGCGCCAGCGGGGAGAGGGTTGGGGTGAGGGGCTATCTCCGCAGCTCCGAAAGGACCGACGGTTGCGGATTTAGCGAACGGGCACATCCGCTTCGCATCGCATTCTGGCCCCGCTTCATTGCCCCTCACCCCGACCCTCTCCCCGTAAGACGGGGAGAGGGAGATATTATGAGACGAACCGGCAGTAGGAGGGCCGAAATGGATGAAGACCGTTTCAACATGGACATGCGCAAGTTCCTGAAGACCGTCGGCGTGACCTCGCAGCGCGAGATCGAGGTCGCGGTGCGCGCCGCGCTCGGCAGAGGCAGTCTCGCCGACAGCGCCGTATTGCGCCCGCGCATGCGCCTGACGATCCCCGAGATCGGCCTCGACCATGTTGTTGAAGGCGAGATCGGGCTGTCCTGACCCCCACCCTAACCCTCCCCCGCATGCGGGGGAGGGAATGGGAGGGGGCTAACCCCCGCGTGCGTGGGACAGAATGGACGGGGGCTAATCCTCGGCGGCGTCGGGCAGCGGCGGCGCGCCGCCGGCGGCGTCGAGCCCGAGCAGCAGCCCCGCCTCGTGCTCGGGCAGGGTTTCGACATCGGCGAGCTTGCGCTCGATGGCGCGGCGGCGGACCCCGGCCCGGTCGATCGTCGCCGAGGCTTCGTGCAGCTTCCTCTGCACCTGGTCGAGCACGTCGCCGAACCGGCCGAACTCCGTCTTGACAGCCCCGAGCACCTGCCACACTTCGCTCGTCCGCTCCTGGATCGCGAGCGTGCGGAACCCCATGCGCAGGCTGTTGAGGATAGCCAGCAGCGTCGTCGGGCCGGCCACCACGATGCGGCAATCGCGCTGCAGCCGTTCGACCAGCCCCGGCCGGCGCAACACCTCGGCATAGAGCCCCTCGGTCGGCAGGAACAAGAGCGCGAAATCGGTCGAATGGGGCGGCGCGACGTATTTGGCGCTGATCTCGCGCGCCGACTGCACGATGCGCGCTTCGATCGCCCGCGCCGCCGCCTCGAGCGCCGCCGCGTCGGCCGCTTCGGCGGCTTCGGCGAGGCGGCCGTAATCCTCGATCGGGAACTTGGCGTCGATCGGCAGCCACAGGGGGCGCCCGCCGTCGCCGCCCGGCAGCCGGATGGCGAATTCGACGCGCTCGCGGCTGCCCGGCCGGATCTCGACGTTGCGCGCGTATTGCTCGGGCGCCATGACCTCGTCGAGGAGGCTGCCCAGCGATACCTCGCCCCAGGTGCCGCGCGCCTTGACGTTGCTGAGGACGCGCCTGAGATCGCCGACCCCGTCGGCGAGCGCGCGCATCTCGCCGACCCCGCGCGTCACCTGCTCGAGCTGGTCCGCCACCAGCTTGAAGCCGGCGCCGAGCCGCTCCTGCAATGTCGACTGCAATTTCTCGTCGACCGTCTGCCGCATCCTTTCGAGCTGCTGGTTGTTGTCGGCGCGCAAGGCTTCGAGCCGGCCTTCGATGACGCCCCGCACGCTTTCGAGCGCGCCCGTCACTTCGGCGCGCGACAGGCGCGCATTCTCCGCCGCCTCGCTGCGGCCGCGCGCGAGCTCGTCGCGCAGGCCCTGATCGAGCCGCAGCAGCGCCGGCTCGACGCCGGCGGAAAGCCCGTTCGCGAGCCGCGAAAAGCGGGCGAGGAGGACGAGCGCCACGGCGAGCGCGACGCCCGCCAGCGCGAGAGCGGCAAGGCCCAGCGTCACGTCACGCTCCGCTCTTCACAACGAAGGCACGCAGAACACGGAGAACGGTTGTCGTCCCGGCGGAGGCCGGGACCCAGGCCTACCGTGGATACCGGCCTTCGCCGCTATGACACGGGTGATCTGACGCATTCTCAATGCTCTCCAGGTCTCTGAACGACCCTTATCGCGCCGCCGTCACCATGATTTCGACGAGGATCTCGGGGCGCGCCAGATCGGCGCGCACGCAGGCGCGCGCCGGCGGGTTGTCGGGATCGACCCAGCCATTCCACACCGAATTCATGTCGGCGAACAGCGCCATGTCCTTGATCCACAGATTGGCCGCGAGCAGCTTCGATTTGTCGGTGCCGGCCTGGGCGAGATACGAATCGATCTTGTCGAGGATCTGCTTCGTCTGCCCCTTGATGTCGGCTTTCGCGTCGCTCGCGGTCAGCCCGCACAGATAGACCGTGTCGCCGCGCACGACGCAGCGGCTCATGCGGGGCCCTGGCGGCTGGGTAATGTCGAAGCGCCGGATATCCATCGCCCGTCTCCTCCTTGGCTGCGTGCTTTTCTGGACGCGCGAGTGTGGCTCGCGCAGGGCGCAAAGGGAAGCCTCAGCCGGAAGCCGCGTAATCGACGATGCGCTTGCCCGACAGATGGATGCCGTAGGTGACCAGCGGCGCCTCGCCCAGCACGCGGAAGCCGTGGCGGCGCCGCTCGGGGATGGCGATCGTCACGCCGGGTTCGAGGGCGACGCGCTGCGAATCGCCGTCGAGCCAGGCTTCGCCCCGGCCTTCGAGCACGGTCAGGATCTCGACATAGGGATGCGAATGGATCGGCGTTCGGTAGCCGGGGGGCGAGGTCTGGATGCCGGTGCGAATCGGCAAGCCCGCGCCGGTATCGTCGCCGATGACCGTGCGGTACTGCGCGCCGCCGGTGAACGGCACGCTCGGCCGCTCGGCATGGCGGATGACGGTCAGCCTATCGGACACGGCTTCCTCCCTCGGGGCGTGCGACGGGGCATTTTGCGCGCCATAATGGGAAGACGCCAAGCCGATCGGTGAAGCCCATGGATCTCGTCGTCAGAAATGCCGTCCTCGCCGAGGATCCGCGCCGCGGACCCGTCGATATCGGCGTCGAGAAGGAGCATATCGCCGTCGTCACGCCCGGCCTGCCCGCGGCGGCGCAGGACTACGACGCGAAGGGGCGGCTCGTCTGCGCCGGCTTTGTCGAGACCCACATCCATCTCGACAAGTCGCGCATCATCGACCGCTGCACGCCCGAGCGCGGGCGGCAGGCCGAAGCCGTGCCGCGCGTCGCCGCGGTCAAGAAGGACTTCACGGCCGAGGATGTGCACGAGCGCGCCTGCCGCACGCTCGAAAAGTGCATCCTCTTCGGGACGACGCGGATGCGCACGCATGTCGAGATCGACCCGGGCGTGGGCTTGCGCGGCTTCGACGGCATCCTGCCGCTGATCGAGGAATACCGCTGGGCGATCGACCTCGAAATCTGCGCCTTCCCGCAGGAGGGGCTGACCGACAACCCGGGTACCGAGGAGCTGATCGTCGCGGCATTGAAGCGCGGCGCCAGGGTGATCGGCGCGGCGCCCAATTACGACGCCGACCATGCCGGGCAGATCCGCCGCATCTTCGCGCTCGCCCGCGAGTTCGGCGTCGATATCGACATGCATCTCGATTCGGGAAATTCGCCCGAACAGATGGACATCGACCTCGTCTGCCGGCTGACCGAGGAATACAAGCTCGGCGGGCGTGTCGCGGTCGGCCACATGACGAAAATGGCGGCGATGCCGCGCGCCGATTTTCTCGGCCTCGCGCGGCGGCTGGCGGATGCCGGGGTGGCGGTGACGGTGTTGCCGGCGACTGACCTGTTCATGATGGGGCGCGACCGCGACTACGATTTGCGGCGCGGCGTGGTCGATGCCAATTCGCTCGTCGAGCATGGTGTCAACTGCTCGATCTCGACCAACAACGTGTTGAACCCGTTTACTCCCTACGGCGATTGCTCGCCGCTGCGCATGGCCAATCTTTACGCCAACGTCGTGCAGGTGAGCCACACGCAGCGGCTCGCCGAATGCTTCCATATGCTGACGCGCCGCTCGGCGCGCCTCCTCAACCTCGCCGATTACGGGATCGTGCCCGGCAACCCGGCCGATCTCGTCGTCATCGAGGCCGCCTCGCCGGCCGCCGCCGTCGCCGAGATCGCCGAGCCCCGGGCTGTGTGGAAGCGCGGCCGGCAGACCGTGACGCGGCCGGCCGCAGTGCTTCACCCGCCCGGCTGAGCCGGCCCGGGCAGCGCGCTCTCGGCCGGCACGCCGGCGCCGATGTCGATGAAGCGCTGGCGCGTCACCCGCAGGATCGTCATGGGCCGGTCGGTCTCGCGAGGAGAGCGGCCGGAAAGCTCGCCGTCGCAGCTGAGGATCAGGCTGAGGCTGCCGTCGCGAGCCCGCAGCGGCAGGTGCAGCGCCTCGAGGCCGGCATGCCGGCCCGAATCGTATTCGACGCAGCGGATCGACCAGGAGGCGCAGGGCCGCTTGACGACGCCCTCGAATTCGCGGCGCACGACCGCCGCCGCCTCGGCCGAAGCAATCGTGAAGTAGTCGAGGCCGGTCAACCGCCTGCCCCAGCGCTGCTCCAGAGCGGTGCCGATCAGGCGAAAGCGCCACTCGCCCTCGCCCGCCCGCTCGAGCAGGCTGATCACCGGCAGGATGCGGGCGATCGCCATCGGGTCGAAGCTCTGCCGATCGGGCACGAGCTGCCGCTTCGGCAAGGCCGACCACGCATCGAGGAGCTGGCGAGCCACCGGCCCCATATACTGGGCGATTGAGGACACGCAGCAATCTCCGCGCGAGTTGCCGCTTAATCTAGATTGAATGGATAAATCGACCATTAAAAGCCCCTCTCGCAGCCCGCACGAGCTTACCGCGAGAATTCGCGAGCGATTGTGAGGCGCCTCACACGGCAGGCCTCTGTTGTCAGAAAGGGGCTACAGGGCTAGCCTCTTTTCGGGGGCGCGATAGAGAGGCGGGAATGCTGCTCGGCTTTATCGGGACCGGCACGATGGGCGGCGCGATGGCTCGCTGCCTGATCGAGGCCGGCCATCGCCTGACCGTCTTCGACCGGCGCAGCGCCGCCACCGAACCGCTCGCCGCGAAAGGCGCGCGCATCGCCGACAGCCCGGCGGCCGTCGCGCTCGAAAGCGAGATCGTCTTCGCCTCGCTGCCCGGGCCGAAAGAGGTCGAAAGCGCCGTGCTCGACCCGACGACGGGGCTGCTCACCGGCCTGCGCGGCGGCGGCGTCTTTGTCGACATGACGACGAACTCGCCGGAGGTGGCGCGCCGGCTTTCGGCCGCCTGCCGCGCCCGCGGCATCGCCATGCTCGACGCGCCGGTCAGCGGCCGGCCGCCGGCGATGACCGTCATGGCCGGCGGCGACGCGGCGACGTTCGAGCGCTGCCGGCCGATCTTCGCGGCGATGGCCGGCAACGTCTTCTTTCTCGGCGAGGCGGGCACCGGCTGCACCGCCAAGCTGGTGACGCAGTATCTCGGCTACACCAATTTCATCGCCGCCATCGAAGGCATGCTGATCGGCGCCAAGGCCGGGATCGATCTGGCGACCCTGGCGAAAATCGTGCCGCTGTCCGCCGGCGCCAGCCGCACCTTCGACAACATCCCGCGCGCGATCCTGTCGGGCAGCTTCGTCTCGGGCGGCACGCTCGACATCGTCGCGAAGGACATGGCGCTCGCCTGCGAGCTGGCGCGCGAGGTCGGCGCGCCGGCACGGCTCGGGCCGATCGCCGACGAAATCTACCGCGCCGCGCAGGCGGCGGGCTGGGGCGGCGAGGGCTTTCCGGTCGTCGCGCGCGTGCTCGAAAAACTCGCCGGCTGCGAGCTGCGCGCCGACGCGCCGGTCGAAGCGGCGAGCTACGCGCCGCAGGACCCGCGGCGGTAACAGGAGAGGCGAAAGATGGGCTACCGCAAGGGCCTCGTCGACACGGCGAAGGGCGAGATCAGCCGCGAGATCTTTGTCGACGAGGCGATCTACCGGGAGGAGCAGGAGCGCCTCTTCGCGCGCGCCTGGCTCTTCGTCGGGCATGAGAGCCAAATCCCGCAGCCGGGCGATTTCGCCGTCTCCTGCATGGGCGAGGAGTCGGTGATCCTGTGCCGCGACCGGGTGGGGCAGATCCACGTCTTTCTCAATTCCTGCCGGCATCGCGGCATGAAGGTGTGCCGCTACGACGAAGGCTCGACGACCGTCTTCACCTGC
>DATLKN010000010.1:0-36188 GCA_035538335.1 Allostellaceae bacterium | reverse complement strand
CGGGCCCGGCGCCGGTTGCGGGCTCGGCGCCGACGGCGCAGCGGCCGCCGCCGCTTCCGTGCTTGCGCCCGCCGCCGGCCGCGGCTTGCGCCGACGCCGGCGGCGGCGCTTCACGACCGCCTCGGAGTTCGCCGGCGTGCCGTCGGCGGCGGCCGCGGCAGGTGCCGGCTCGGGGGGCTGACCCTCGCCAGCCGGCACGGCAGCCGCCGGCGAACCGGCGGCGGGACGCGGCCTCGCCGTGCGACGGCGGCGGCGCCGCCGCGGCAGATGCAGTGTGTCCCCGCCCTTCTCCCGCGGTGGCGCGTCGGTTCCCGCCGCAGTCTCGGACGGCACGGCGGCGCCATGTCCGGGCTCGCCTGCCGCCGCGGCCGCGTTCGGCGGCGAGGCGGCGGGGCCGGCCGGCGGTCTGCGGCGGCGACGGCGGCGACGGCGATGCCGCGGGGGCTCGCCGGGCGGCGCCGGTTCGCGGGCCGCATCGTCGGCCGGCGCCGGCGCGCTCGGGCCGGCGCTCGCCGCGTCGTTCGGCGGATCGTCGGAAGGCTCTGACATCGGCAACCGTCTTCTCGGGCAGCGACCTCTTTGACCCCGAAGTTAGCACGAGCCGCGCTCAGAAATGAATTTCGTACTCCGCCTGCCAGCGGATCGTCTCGCGCGGCGCCGCCGGCGTCAGGCCGAAGAGGACGCCGGCATTCCATTTGAGGCTGCCGGGCCCCAAGACCGCCACCGTGCCGAACAGCATCGGCCCGAGCCGATGGTCCTGCTGCCCGAGCGGCTCGAAATGGCCGAAGGCGCCCGGCTCGCCATAGGCCTGAAAGCCCGGCTCGATCGCCGTGCCGAGAGCGATCCGCGTCTCCCAGCGATAAGAGAAATTCAGCCGCCCGCCGGCGGTGCTGCCGATATCCTTCTCGAAGAAGAGATTGACCGTATCGATCGTGCGGAAGATCTCCTTCCTGAATATGGGACCGAAGGTCGTTTCATGCGGTGTATCCGGCAGAATCGACTGCCCGTATTCGAAAAAGAAACCGGAATCGAGGAAATATTCGCCGGGTTGCGTGAGCTGGAAGACATTTTCCCAGGTGAACTGGGTAAAATTGGTCGGCTGGTCCGGCCCGGCATCGCGATCGGCTTCCAGTTCGAGCTCCATCCGCCAAAAGGGCGTCACCCCACGCTCGATCTCTTCGACGAAGCTTTGTTCGCCGTCTCTGCGGGAAACGGGGTCGAACCCGGCATCGCCGACGATCTCGACGGCCGTCTCGCCGAATTCGGCATCCGGCTGAAAGACCTTGAAATCGGCGCGCGCCGGCGCTGCGGCGAGGGCGAGCGCAAGGCCGGCCGAGAAGGCCCGGCAGATCGGGCGGATGGGACGCATGCGAGCGGCCCTATTTCGCGATCAGATGGCCGCGGGACTGCGGATGGAAGTCGTCGAAGAACTCGTAGCTGCCGGGGTCGAGCGGCCCGACATAGATCGTGATCTGCTGGCCGCCGACGACGACCTGCTCGCGGTGCAGTTCGGTGCTTTCGAACTCGGCCGGCACGCTGCCCTCGTTGCGCACCGCAAGCTTTATCTTGGTGCCGGCCGGGACCTGCACCTCGCTCGGCACGAATTGCTGCCCCTTGATCGCGATTGAAACTTCCGGCGTATCGGCGAGCGCGGGCGCCGCGGCGCCGAGCAGCAGGATAACGAGCGCGACCAGAGCCTTCATGACGGATTCCGTAGATGCGAATGCGAATTGTTCGCAGATTAACCGGCCGCCGCCGCGCGCGCAAGCGGCAAACTGCAAGCCGCTCAGCCCCAGATCACGAGGCCGATCGCCGAGGCAGTACCGGCAACGAAACAATAGATTGCGAACGGCACCAGCGCGTCCTCGAAATCGTATTGCCGGAAATAGCGCATCAGAAAGGCGGTGCTGAGATAGGCCGTGACGCCGGCGACGATGCCGGCGCCGATCGCGACGAGGCTCAGCCCGGCATGCGGCAGGTGCAGCAGCTTCGGCACTTCCAGCACCGCCGCGCCGGCGATGACCGGGGTCGCGATCAGGAACGAAAAATGCGCGGCGTCGCTGTGGTCGAGGCCGGTGATGAGCCCGCCGACCATCGCCGCCCCCGAGCGCGAGATGCCGGGGATGAAGGCGGCGCATTGCCATACCCCGACCGCGAGCGCGCCTCGCCACGACAGCGCGTCGAGCCGTTGCCCGCCCCGACCGCTGTCGCGGTTGCGCAACCGGTCGCCGAGGATCAGCAGCAGCCCGTTGACGACGAGAAACAAGGCCGCGACCACGGGCGAGGCGAACAGCGTGCGCACCTTTTTCTCGAGCACGAAGCCGACGACGACCGCCGGCAGGGTGGCGACGATAATCAGGCCGAGCAGCCGGCGCGCCTCCCGCCGCGAACCGGGACTGCCGCCGGCGGCGCCGATGAAGCCGCGCAGCACGAACAGCCAGTCGCGCCAGAAATAGAGAAAGAGAGCGGTCGCGGTGCCGATATGCAGCACCACGATGAACGGCAGGAAGGCGGGCGAGGCTTCGTCGAGCGGCCAGCGCAACAGCCGCGGCAGGATGACCGCGTGACCGAGGCTGCTGATCGGAAACAGTTCCGAGATCCCTTGCACGACGGCAAGGACGTAGGCGTAGAGGGCGATCATCGTCCCGCACGGTCGTGGTTGCACAGAAGCTCGTGCCGGGACACTAACGTAGCGGCGGGGAACCTGTCTCGCTACTCCTGCCGGCCTGCGTCATTGCGAGCGCAGCGAAGCAACCCCGCCGGGATTGCTTCGGCCCGGCCGGCTGTGCCCGCCGGGCCTCGCAATGGCCAAACCTCTACTCAGGCCGGATGGAAGACGAGCGTGCGCAGCTCGATGCTCTCGCGCGGCCGCGCGTCGGCGGGGGTGGTCGGGTCGGTGAAGGAAGTGTGCGGCATGAAGCGCGCGCGCCCGTCCTCTTTCGAGTCGCAGCATTTCAGCAGGAGCCCCTCGTCCCGGCGCATCTGCGGCACGTAATACCAGCGGTGCGCCGGGTTCCAGGTCACCGAATAGGTCTCGCCGACGCGGTCGCGATAGACGAGATCAGAGGGCACGAGATCCGCCGGATCGACGGTGCGCGCATCGCATACCGCGAGCGGCGCGTCGAACAGCGGCCCCTCGATCGGGCGCCACAGATTGATCACCTGCACCCGCCCTTTGAGCAGTTCCTCGGCCTCCTCGCCCAACAGGTCGCGCGCCCGCTGCGGCCCCGATCGCGCGGTGTGATCGACATGCACCCGCGTCGCCGGCTGGCGCGGGCCGCCCGCGGCCCGGTCGGCCGAGCCCGGGATGCGCCGGCGCTGCACGTGATCGAAGACGAAGACGCGGCTCGCCCCGGTCGCCTCCGCGATCAGCCGCTCCGCCTCAGGATAATAGACGCGGCGCACTTCCTCGTCGTCCCAGAAGTCCTGCACGCGGCTGCGCTGCTCGATCAGCGCGAAACCCTGCCGGTCGAGCGCGATCTCGGAGACGATCGGGCGCATGTCGTGGATGTGCACGCGATGCGCCTCGTGCCGCATGTTCGACTGCGGTGCCTGCGGCTCGGTGCTGTAGGCGTAGTAGCGCGGCCGTTCGGCCATCGGCGCGAGATAGTTCAGCTCGGCCTCGACATAGGGAAGCTCGCGGGGGGCGGTCATGCTGGGGCTCCTTCAGGGGATTGCGCGGGCGTGCTGGTCAGAAAATCGGCCATTTATACAATTCCGGCGGCGGCCCGGCCTTATCGGGCGGCGCGTCCTGGGGCACCAGGCGCGACAACAGCCGCTCCCGGACACGGACGGCGCGCGACAGCGCGGCCTCGAGGATCTTTTTCATGATGCCCTCCAAAACGGGATTTGGCTGAGAAAATCGGCTTCGGCGCGCGAGATGCCGATGTCGCTCAGCATCCTGTCGTCGAGCCGGCGCAGTTCGCCGCGCCCCTTGGCCCGGCGCCGCCATTCGCGCACCGTCGCGAGGGCGCGGATCATCCAGCCCTTCGCGACCCTTGGCGCGTGCCGCGGCCGACCGTATGAGGCGCGGAATTCGATCGCTGTCATTTGAGTTCTCCTAAGCCTTCCGACCCTTGCGGCAACGCCGGAGCCGGAACCATCCGTGCTCCCGATGTAGACATTGCGCGGCAACCCGACAAACGATAGTTTCTCAGCGTCGGATTAGAAATTTTCATGTCGATGAACGACCGGCTACCGCCCCTCAACGCCTTGCGCGCCTTCGAAGCCGCGGCCCGCCATGCGAGTTTTTCGAAGGCGGCGCAGGAGCTGAACGTGACGCCGGCGGCGATCAGCCACCAGATCGCCGCGCTCGAGGATGATCTCGGCGTCCAGCTCTTTCACCGCCTCAACCGGGCGATCGCGCTGACGCCGTCGGCGCGCGTGCTGCTGCCGGGCCTCACCGAGGCGTTCGACGGCATCCAGTCCTCGTTGCGCCGGCTGCGCGCCCACAACGACACCGGCACGCTGACGGTGACGGCTGCCCCCTCCTTCGCCGCCAAGTGGCTGGTATTGCGGCTGCACCGGTTTCAGGCGGCGCATCGCGACATCGATGTGCGGCTCTCTTCGACCAACGACATCGTCGACCTGACGCGCGGCGATTTCGATCTGGCGATCCGCTACGGCAGCGGCCGCTATCCCGGCCTCACCGTCGAGAAGCTGCTCGAAAACGAGGTCTTTCCGGCCTGCAGCCCGCGCCTGTTGCAGACGGGGCCGCCGCTGCGCACGCCCGATGATCTGCGCCATCACGCCCTCATCCACGACCACGCGGTCGATCGCGACCCGCTGATGCCGACCTGGCCGATGTGGCTGATGGCGGCCGGCGTCAAGGACGTGCCGACGGCGCCGGGCTTGAGCTTCAGCGCCGGGCATCTGGCGCTCGACGCGGCGATCGCGGGGCACGGCGTGGTGCTCGCCTACAGCACGATCGCCGCCGCCGATCTCGCGGCCGGCCGGCTCGTGCGCCTCTTCTCCTTGGCCTTGCCGGACCACTTCGCCTATTACATCGTCACGGCCGCGGGTGCGCTCGAGCGCTCGAAGGTCAAGGCGTTTGCCGACTGGCTGCGGCACGAGGCCGACATCCCGGCGGAAGGAGAGGAAGCATGAGCGCGGTGAAGGAGCGGGAAGCGGGACTCGACCTGATCGAGCGGGCAAAGCGCGTGCTGCCGGGCGGCACGTTCGGCAATTTCGCCCCCGACATCGTCGTGCGCGAGGGCAAGGGCGGCCGCGTGTGGGACGAGAACGGGAAGGAGTACGTCGATTTCCTGCTCGGCTCCGGCCCGATGCTGATCGGCCACGCCAATCCGGAAGTGACGGCCGCCATCGCCGAACAGGTCGGCCACGGCACCACCTTCTTCGCCAACAACCGGCACGGCATCGAACTCGCCGAAGCGATCGTCGCGGCGGTGCCCTGCGCCGATCAGGTGCGCTTCACCTCGACCGGCACCGAAGCCGACGTCTATGCGATGCGCGTCGCGCGCGCCTATCGCCGGCGCGACAAGGTCTTGAAATTCGAGGGCGGCTTTCACGGCATGAGCGACTATTCGCTGATCAGCCTGGCGCCCAAATCGCCGGGCAATTTCCCGCAAGGCGTCGCCGATTCGGCCGGCATCCCGAAGAGCCTGCCGGACGAGATGCTGGTCGCGCCGTTCAACGACCTGCCGGTCGCCGAGAGCCTGATCCGCGAGCATCGGGACGAACTGGCCGGGGTCATCGTCGAGCCGTTTCAGCGCGTCATCCCGCCGCTGCCGGGATTTCTCGCCGGCCTCAGGCGAGTGACCGCCGAATACAGTATTCCCCTCATCTTCGACGAAGTCGTGACCGGCTTCCGCTTCGCCTATGGCGGGGCGCAGGAATATTACGGCGTCGTCCCGGATCTGTGCACGCTCGGCAAGGTCATCGGCGGCGGCTTCCCGCTGGCGGCGGTCGCCGGGCGGGCCGAGATCATGCGCCATTTCGACCGCGCGCAGGTCGGGGACGAGGCCTATCTGCCGCAGATCGGCACCCTCTCGGGCAACCCCGTCGCCGCCGTCGCCGGTCTCAAGACGATCGAGATCCTGCATCGCCCCGGCGCCTACGAACAGCTCTTCGCGACCGGGCGGGAGCTGATGGAGACGCTGAAGAGCCTGCTCGCCGAGCGCGGCGTCGCGGCGCAGGTGACGGGCGAGCCGCCGCTTTTCGACATCGTCTTCACCAAGGAGCCGATCCGCGACTATCGCAGCTTCCAGAAAGGCGACGCGCAGGTGCAACGGCGCTTCAACGCGCTGTTGCGCGAGCGCGGCATCCTGAAGGGCGAATCGAAATACTACGTCTCGCTCGCCCACACCGCAGAGGACATCCGCCACACGCGCGAGGCCTGGGCCTCCGCCCTCGACGCGCTCGTAGCGGCGTGACGGTCAGAAGGGCGGCGGCGGGCTGATCAGCTGCGCGGTGAAGCAGGTGAGGTTGAGCAGGCCGAGCAGCACCGCGGCGGCGACGAGATAGGGATTCATCCGGGCGGCGAGGCGATCGAGACGCCTTGCCAGCCGCGCGAGAGAATGACCGCCCCGGAATTGCCGCAGCATCATGCGTCCACCTCCAACCCGTGGCGTTACCACGCGCGGCGATGGACCGCCTTGCTGCAGCTTAATGATCGGGGTTAGGACGATTTCCGGCCTTCCCTTCCCTGTCGTCCCAGCGAAAGCCGGGACCCATTTCGGCCGTGGATACCGGCTTGCGCCGGTATGACGAGGGGGACGCGATGTTGATCTCGCGCGCGAGCTTGTTCGCCATCGCGTCGGCGAAGGATTTGAAGTCCTTGACGACGATCAGAAAGGCGCCGGGCCCGCCGATCACCCGCCTCCGAAAGTAGTGCGGCAGGCCGCCGGGCGGATGGGTGTGCACGGAAAAGCTCATATCCGGCCGGTCGTTGATGATGGCCAGCCCATTGATCGTTATGCCGCGCGCGAGCGCCGCCCGGCGCGCTTTTCGCAGTTCGGGGCCGGAATTGCTCGTGCCGTCGCCCGAGACGTCGATGACGCGGCGGGTCGCCTGCCATTTGGCGGCGGCGAATTGCGCGACCGAAAAATCGATGGCGCGGCTGATCGAGGTGCGGCCCATGAACGAGCGCGGCGCCCGCAACAATTTGGCGGCGACGACGCCGGCGCCCTCCTCGTCGCGCAGCGCCGTCCACGGCACGACGATCTGCTGGTCGGCGTCGCCCGAAAATTCGACAAAAGTGAGCGCGATCGCGTGGTGCGGCCCGGAAGCGATCGCCTTCAACACCCGCGGATCGGTCAGCGCCGCGGCGTAGCCCTTGCGCTGCAGCTCGAATTCCGCGTCGTCGATGCTGCGCGACACGTCGGCCGCCAACACCACTTCGAGATCGACCTCGGCGGCCCGCAGCGGCCCGGCGAACGAGGCGAAAACCGCGAGGACGAGAAGGCCGAGCGCCCGTCGCATCGCACGGCTCAGATGCGCGAATCGACCAGCGCGCCGGGGGAAAGGTACGTTCTATTCCATTCCGCCGCCGCGGCGCCGGCGGTCCCCGCGGCCGGGACCAGCCGCCAGCACACGCTGGCGCCGGGCGGCGCCGCGACGAACCGGGTGCCGTCGGGCGGCAGCGAGAAGCGGCTCTCTCCGTAAAACGCGCCGCCGCGCGAATTGCAGTCGGGATAGGCGGTCACCACCGCCTCGACGGCGACATGGCCGGGGCCGGGATTGCTCAACAGCAGCGCGCCCGAGGGCGGCCTGGAACCCGGATAGGCGCACGAGGCGCAGACGAGCGCGAGTGCGAGCAGAGCGAGGCGGCGCATGGGTCAGCTTCCTCCGAGAAACTCTCTGGTCCAACGCTGGTAGTCGTCGGCGCGCGTCACCTCGCGCATCAATTCGGACGAAGCGATGTTTTTCAGTTCGCGCGGCGGGGTGCCCTGGCGCAGCGCCTTCAGCGTCTCGTAGACGGCGAAGACCGCGGCGCTGAAGGGCGCGTGCCCTTGCAGGCAGACCCTGACATGGTGCGCGGCGAGGAAATCGCGGTCGCTCAACTCGCCCGTGGTGCCGCCGAGAAGCAGCGGGACCCTGACCTCCGCCGCCACCGCCTCGACCTCGGCGCGGGTCTTGGCGCCGGCGAGAAAGACCGCGTCGACGCCGGCCGCCGCATAGGCCTGCGCCCGCCTGATCGTCTCCGCGACGCCCTCGATCGCGAGCGCGCTGGTGCGGCCGGCGACGACGAGGCTCTTGTCCTGCCGCCCGGCGAGCGCCGCCTTCATCTTGCCGACGCCTTCCTCCAATGAAATGAGGCTGGGGCGCCCGCTCGGCCCATAGGGGCGGGGCAGCAGCGTGTCCTCGATCGTCAATGCCGCGACACCCGCGGTCTCCAGCTCCTCGACCGTGCGCTTGACGTTGAGCGCGTTGCCGTAGCCGTGATCGGAATCGACGAGCAGCGGCAGATTGCCGGCGCGGTTGATGCGGTAGGCCTGGGCCGCGAATTCCGACAGGGTCAGAACGATCAGGTCGGGCGCGCCCAACACCGCCATCGAGGCGATCGAGCCGGCGAACATGCCGACCTCGAAGCCGAGATCCTCGGCGATGCGGGCCGAGATCGCGTCGTAGACCGAGCCCGGGTGAACGCAAGCCTGCCCCGCGAGGATCGCGCGAAAGCGCTCGCGCCGGTCTGTCCAATGCATCGCCCTTCTTTCCTCGGCTGTTTCACCCTCGCCCGCGCCGAGCTTATCATGGCGGGGGTTCCGTCATAGAGGGCGGCAGCGATGGAAAAGCGGATTGCCCGAGCGGCCTTTTTCGAGCGGCCGGCCCGGGCGTCGCCGCTTTCGCTGTTCTCGCTGTTTTTGCAGCCATAGGATCAGCCAGCCCGCCGGCCTTCCCGGCCCGCCGGCTGCAAGTGCAGGAAAAATGCAGCCAATGGCCGCCGAACCCCGCGCGATCGCTCGGGTTTTGCCGGCAGCGCCGGGATGGAACAGGCAACCGTCGCATCGGCGGCATCTCAGGCTCGGTGAGCGTCGGAAGGTGGATTATACGAGTCGATTGCGGCTATTTTGCGAACAAACCGAAAACGCACGCTCCTGGCCGGTTTCAGGGGGTCAGCCGGCCCAGATCTCGAAGTAAATCACTGTCGAATCTCCCGAGTCGTTTCGCCCTCGCCCGCGCCGAGCTTATCATGGCGGGCGGTGCGGCATCGAGGGCGGCAGCGATGGAAAAGCGGATTGCGGTGTTCGGGGCCGGCGCGATCGGCGGCTATGTCGGCGGCCAGCTCGCGCATAACGGGTTCGACGTGACCTTGATCGATCCCTGGCCCGAGCACATCGAGGCGATCCGCCGCGACGGGCTCGCGGTCGAAGGCGTCACCGAGGCGGAATTCATCTGCCCGCGGCCGCGCGCGCTGCACGTGACCGAGGTGCAGGGGTTCGCGAAGGAGCGGCCGATCGACATCGCGATGATCGCGGTCAAATCCTACGACACCGAATGGGCGGCGGCGCTCTTGGCGCAGTATCTGGCGCCGGGCGGCTATGTCGTATCGCTGCAGAACTGCATGAACGAGGCGCGCATCGCCGGGGTCGCCGGCTGGGAGCGGACGGTCGGCGCGATCCCCGCCCTGCTCTCGGCCGAGCTTTACGCGCCGGGCCGGGTGCGGCGCACGGTGGCGAAGGGTAGTTCGCCGCACGACGTCTTCCGCGTCGGCGAGGTGCACGGGCGCGTCACGGCGCGGATCGAGGAACTGGCGGCGCTCTTGCGCACGATCGACAGCGTCACCGTCACCCGCAATTTGTGGGGCGAGCGCTGGTCGAAGTTGTGCGTCAACGGCATGCGCAACGGCATCGGCGCGGCGATGGGGCTCTCCGGCAACGGGATGGACCGGCACGACGAGATCCGCCGGCTGAGCATTCGATTGGGCGGCGAGGCGGTGCGGGTGGGCCAGGCGCTCGGCTACACGCTCGAACACATCCGCATGCACGACCCCGAAACCCTGGCGCGCGCCGCCGAGGGCGACAAGGCCGCACTCGATGAGTGCGAGAGCCAGATCCTCGCGGCGGCCAACTCGAACACCCGCAGCGACACGCAGCGCCCCTCGATGGGGCAGGACATGCTGAAGGGCAGGCGCACCGAGATCGATTTCATCAACGGCCTCATCCTCGAAAAAGGCATCGAGGTCGGCCGCCCCGCCCCGGCGCACGCCAAGCTGATCGCCGCGGTGAAGCGCGTTGAGCGCGGCGAAATCCCGCCGCGGCCGGAGAATTTGTTGGGAATGTGAGGCGAACCTCTGACGCTTGCTACCAAGCGCCGGGCCACCGAGATTGCTTCGCTGCGCTCGCAATGACACCGCTAAGCGTCTGTCATTGCGAGGAGCGGAGCGACGAAGCAATCTCGATCCGAGCTCACACGACGGGGACCATCCGTCAGGTTTGCTCCACTAGGTCCTGGCCTCCGCCGGGACGAGGACGGGGCTACCAACTGATGTAGAGCTTGCCGTCCCGCATCTCGTAGCCTTTGAGGCGCGAGAGAAAGCTCATGCCGAGCAGCGAGACGTTCAAATTCTCGATGACGACGGCCGGCACGTCGTAGACCGAGACTTCGTCGAGGCTCACCTCGGAAAGCGTGATCGGCGCGACCCGCGTGCGGCCGTTGGCGGTGTTGCTGAAGCCGCTGAAGCTCAGATCGCCGAACGCGAAGCCGGCGGCGCGCGCATCCCGCGGCGTCAGCGCGACGAGCGTCGCGCCGGTGTCGACGAGCATATGCAGGCTCGCGCCGTTGACCGCGGCCTCGACAACGAAGTGGCCGTACCGGTTGGCGAGGTAGACGAGCGGCTGGTTGCCGTCGGCCGCATTGGCGCGCGCCCGCGGCATCGCGGCCGGGCGCGCGACCGCCGGCCGCGCCGGCGGCCCAGGCAGAAACGCGCCCCGATGGCCGACGAGGAGGACGAATACCAGAGAGAGGCCGACCCATAGGAGGGAGCGGCGCAGCGCCCAGCCGATCATCGCAGGAGTGTCGCGGGCGCTTCCTTAAAGCTTGGTGAAGAGCGGCGGCGCCGCGTCCGGCCAGCTCGTCGAACGCCAGCGCCGCGGCGGCACCCGGCCGTTCTCGAAAGCCTGCGGCTCGCCTCCCCAATGGTCCCAGCCGGGCCGCGGCGCACGCGCGAACATTTCCAGATAAGGCCCCTCGCACAGTGCCTCGATGCGCTCATAGACCTCCTGCGGCTTGCGGCTGTGCTCGCGCCGCGGCGAGACGACGAGCTTTGGCACGTTCGCGGAGCGGCGGTGCGGGTGGCCGCGTGTCGCGAGCAAGCACAGTTCCGGGTTGGCGCGCGTCCAGAAGCCGAGCCCCTTGAAGAAGCTACGCTCGCTGAGAGCGCCCGGCACGGCCGACTTGTTCAGCTTCGCCCAGTAGAACCCGACCGTCTTGTACTTGAAGCCCCAGGCGCGGATCACCTCGAACGCCTTTTCGAGCAGCGGATCGGTCGCCCACATCAAGAGGACACAGTCCTTGCCCGCCCAGTCGCCGACCGGCAACGTCTTGATGTCGGCGATTGACAGGCAGTCGTAATGCGCTTCGGCGCTGCGCCCCTTGCCCTTCCGCGAATAGGTGGCGAAGGTCCAAGGCGGGTCGGCGTAGATGACCCGGTAATCGGATGCGCGCGGCGGCGGGATCATCGCGCCCCGAGGCTCGCCTCGGCGCCGCCGATCGTCAAGGGCAGGCCCGCGCGCGGGCCGTCAGCGGTCTTCGTTCTCGCCTTCGCCCTCTTCCGGCCCCTCGCCGGTGGCGAATCGGTAGTTGCCGACGAGCCAGCGATGCAGATCGACCTGCGCGCAGCGCGCCGAGCAGAAGGGCCGGTGGCGTTGGCTCGCCGGCTTGCCGCAGATCGGGCACCGGCGGGCGGGCGGGTGCGAGGCATCGTCGGGCATCGCCTTTCGATATAGGTCACAGCGGCGACAGTTGAAACCGCTCGCGTTCGAGAGCGGGCTCGGCGGCGATCTCGATACGCCGGCCGAGCCGCTGTTCGAGCCCCGCGAGGGCGGCCGCGGCGGGACCCCGCAGCGAGGCCGCGACGGCCGGCGCGAGGGTGAGCCGCCAGCCGCGATGCGGCTCGGCGCGGGCCTCGCGCGCAACCGTGCGCAACGCCTCGAAGGCGATGGTCGCGGCGGTCTTGACGAGGGCGGCCTGCGACCGTTCGAGGAGCGCCTCGGCGAGCGGCCGGCCGCGGCGCGGACGCACCAGTTCGAGATGGCCGAGCCGGGTCCAGCCGAGAACCCGCGGCTGCGCCGGGTCGGGGGCGAGCGCGCGGGCGAGCGCGGCGCGCAGCCGCTCGCGCTGCTGCCGGCTGTCGAGCCCGATGAAATCGACGACGATGCCGCCGCCGATGTTGCGCCGCCGCAGCTCGCGGGCGATCGCCGCGGCGGCTTCGAGATTGGCGGGAAGCGCCGCGGCGCCGCCGCTGTCGACATCGATCAGGGTCGCCGCCTGCGTCGTCTCGATGTGCAAGGCGCCGCCGCCGGGGAGCGCAAGGCTCGGCAGCAGCGCGGCGTCGAAGAGCGCCTCGGGATCGAGCGGCCAATCGGGCGGCGCGAGGTAGGCGACCTCGGCCGCCGGGAAGGCGGCGCGGAGCTCGGGGATCGCGGCGCGGTCGTCGGCCGCGACGCGCTGCGGCTCCTGCGGCAGCGCGCGCGCCAGCCCCACCGCGAAGCCGGATGCGGGATCGAGCCGGGCCGGCGGCTCGAGCGCCGCGGCGCGCCTTTCGATGGCGTGCCGGTGCGCCTCGGGCAGGCTCGGCCGCATCGTCAGGCGCGCCGCCTTGCCGGCCTGCGCCTCGCGCCGAATCTGCACGAGCACGCGCGCCCCTTCGTCGAGGCGGGCGCCGCGCGGCACTACCTCGCCGAGCGGAAGAAAAGCCGGCCGCTCGTCGCCGATATCGACGAGCGCGGCGGACAGATTGGGCACGAGGCGCAGCACGCGGCCGAGATGGAGGCTGCCGGCTTCGCGGCCCTCGCCGCGCTCGACATAAAGCTCGACCGCCGCGCCACCCTCGACGAGGACCGCGCGCCACTCGCCGGGGCCGGCGGCGATCAGCAGCTCGGCGGGCACGGCGGGCGGTAGCCGCGGCCGTAAAGCAGCTGCGCCGTCTCGTAGAGCGGCAGCCCGACCACGTTCGAGTAGGAGCCGGAGATCCAGCTCGCGAAAGCCGCGGCGCGGCCCTGGATCGCGTAGCCGCCGGCCTTGCCGCGCCATTCGCCGGTGGCGAGGTAGGCGGCGATCTCGGATTCGCCGAGGCGCTTGAAGGCGACCCGGCTCTCGACATTGCGGCGCGTGAGGCGCCCGTCGGGCGAGACGAGCGCAAGGGCGCCGTGGACGCGATGGCGGCGACCGGAAAGCAGCGCGAGGCAGCGCCGGGCGGCGGCTTCCTCGGCCGCCTTCGGCAGGATGCGGCGGCCGCAGGCGACGACCGTGTCGGCGGCGAGGATGAAGGCGCCGGGATGGCGCGGCCGCACCGCCTCGGCTTTTGCGACGGCGAGCCGCATCGCATGCGCGGCCGGCGTTTCGCCCTGACGCGGCGTCTCCTCGATGTCCGGCGGATCGACAAGGTCAGGCTCGAGGCCGATCTGCCGCAACAGTTCGAGACGGCGGGGCGACCCCGAGGCGAGGACCAGGACGGGGGGCGTCATCCCCGCAGACGACTGTCCGAAAAACGCGGGGCCTGGCCAAAAGCTCGCAATTCTTCCGGTCTTGTCGTCGCGGCCCACGGGTCCGCGCTCTGCGCGGCCCGAGGATAAACTCCGGGCGGGACCCGTTCTTCCGCCGGCTCGGAGCTGCAAGCACTTGCGAGAACAAAGCAGCCGCATCGTTCGCCGGTGCGGCGGATAGATGGACCCCGGCCTCCGCCGGGGTGACGGGAAAGGGCCGTGGCGGGCAACTGCGTCATCCGCGCAGATGCAGCACGCAGATCAGCGTGAAGAGCCGGCGCGCCGTGTCGTGGTCGATCGCGACCTTGTCGGCGAGCCGCCGGGCGAGGCGCTCGGAGCCTTCGTCGTGCAATGCCCGCCGGCCCATGTCGATCGCCTCGACCTGGCTCAAATTCGATCCCTTCACCGCCTGGTAATAGCTCTCGCAGATCATGAAATAGTCTTTGACGATGCGGCGGAAGGGCTTGAGCGGCAGCGGTATCGTCTCGCAGGCGCCGTCGGCCAGCGAGCGGATCGCGATGTCGAGCCGGTCGCCGTCGATCGCGAGGCTGAGCCGGAACGGCCCCTTGCAGCCGGAGGCTGGCGCGAAGCGGTTTTCCGCCAGCAGATCGGAAATCGCGACGGCCCGTTCGTGCTCGATCTCGGGGCTGCGGCGCACGACGGTGTGCTCGTCGAGCGTGATCTCGGCAATGCGCTGCGCGTCGTCGGCCATGCCCGCGTCACCCCACCTTTGGCCGCGCGAGGCGGATCTTCAGCGACAGCGCGTGCGCATCGAGGCCTTCCGCCTCGGCGAGCCGGATCGCCGGCGGCCCGAGCGCCGCGAGGCTCTGCTCGTCGCAGCCGACGAGCGTCGTGCGCTTCATGAAATCGAGCACGCCCAGGCCCGAGGCGAAGCGCGCGCTGTGCGCCGTCGGCAGCACGTGGTTGGGGCCGGCGATATAGTCGCCGATCGCCTCCGGCGTATGGCGGCCGAGAAAAATTGCGCCGGCGTGTTGCACCCGCTCGGCCAGCGCCTCGGGCTCGGCGAGCGCGAGTTCGAGATGCTCGGGCGCGAGGCGGTCGACGAGCGCCGCCGCCTCCTCCCAGTCGCGCACGATCAGGACGGCGCCGAAATCGCGCCAGCTGCGCGCCGCGATCTCGGCCCGCGGCAGGCTTTGCAGATGCCGCTCGACGCTCCGCTCGACCGCCGCGGCGAACTCCGCGTCGTCGGTCAGGAGGATCGCCTGCGCCGCTATGTCGTGCTCGGCCTGCGACAGCAGGTCGGCGGCGATCCAGGCGGGGTCGTTGTCGCGATCGGCGACGACGAGGATCTCCGAGGGCCCGGCGATCATGTCGATGCCAACGCGGCCGAAGACATGCCGCTTCGCCGCCGCGACATAGGCGTTGCCGGGGCCGACGATCTTGTCGACGCGGGCGATCGACTGCGTGCCGCAGGCGAAGGCGGCGATCGCCTGCGCGCCGCCGACGCGGTAGATCTCGTCGATGCCCACAAGCCGCGCCGCGGCCAGCACGAGCGGGTTGACGACGCCGTCCGGGGTCGGCGCGGTCATCGCGAGACGCCCGACGCCGGCGACCCGGGCGGGAATCGCGTTCATCAAGACCGAGGAGGGATAGGCGGCGGTGCCGCCCGGCACATAGAGCCCGACCGCGGCGATCGGGCGCCAGCGCAGCGCGAGGCGCACGCCGGCATCGTCGCGGTAGTCGAGTGCGGGCGGCAGCTGGCGGCGGTGAAAGCTCTCGATCCGCTCGGCCGCCAGCGCCAGCGCCGCGACCGTTTCCTTGGGCGCGGCGTCGGCGCCTTGCGCAATCTCCCGCGGCTCGAGGCGCAGCCGGGCGAGATCGACCCGGTCGAAGCGGCGCGTGTAGTCGAAGAGCGCCGCGTCGCCGCGCCGCGCGACATCCTCGACGATCCCCGCCGCCGCGGTGTCGACGTCGGCTTCGCTCTCGCGCTTCTTGTCGAGAAACGCCGCAAAGGCGGCCTCGAACCCGCCCTCGCGCGTCGACAGCGTTATCGGCATAAGCTTTCCGTCCGCAACGAACTCAGCGACTCTAGCAGAGCGTCGCCTTTCTCGCCCGTCATTGCGAGGCGCCCATAGGGCGACGACGCGACGGCATTACGATGCGCGAGCCGCCACCGCCTGGCGGAAGCGCTCGATCCAGCCGCCGACCTCTTCCGGGCGCGTCTTCAATGCCGGGCGATTGACGATCAGCCGCGAACTCACCTCGGCGATCCGCTCGACCTCGACAAGCCCGTTGGCCTTCAAGGTCTCGCCGGTCTGGACGAGATCGACGATGTGGCGGCACAGTCCCAGCCGCGGCGCCAACTCGATGGCGCCGTTCAACTTGATGCACTCCGCCTGCACGCCCTGCGCGGCGAAATGGCGGCGGGTGATCTCGGGATATTTGGTGGCGACGCGGATATGGCTCCAGCGCCGCCGATCCTCGTGCGCCGCCGTATCCTCGGGGGCGGCGACCGCCAGCCGGCAATGCCCGATATCGAGATCGAGCGGCGCATAGATCTCGGAATAATCGAATTCCATCAGCACGTCGTTGCCGGCGACTCCCAACTGCGCGGCGCCGAAGGCGACATAGGTGGCGACGTCGAAACTGCGCACCCGGATCAGGTCGAGCCCCGGCTCGCTCGTCGAAAAGCGCAGGCGGCGCGAGCCCGGGTCGTCGAATTCCGGCTCCGGCATGATGCCGACGCGGCGCAGCAGCGGCATCGCCTCGCCGAGGATGCGCCCGTTCGGCAGCGCCAGGATCAACGGAGCTTCGGCATCGTCCCTGCTGCCGGCGTCTGCCTCGCTCATCCTGCCTCGTCCGTCTCGTGGCGCGGCCGCCAAGGGGTCGGCCAGGGTTCGCCCAAATCCCTGACCCGGCAATCGATATCCGCGGCCTGCAAGCGCACCGCCGCGCCGCCGGCGAATTCCAGAAGGATCGCCGCGCCCTCGGGGCTCTGCTCGGCGCGAATCGCGAGCAATACGAGAAGCCGCTCATTGTCGCCGCGGCGGAAGCCGCGATAGGCGACGCTGCTCACGCCGCCGAAGAGAACGCCCGACAAGATCCGCTCGTTTCCCGCCTCGCCATGCGCCGCGCGCTCGCCGCGCTCCCAGCGAAAGCGATTGGCGACCAGCACGAAACTGCTGTCCTCGCCGACATAGGCGATGTCGCCGACCAGCACGAGGGCGTCCTGCAAACAGGCCGAGAGCACCGCCAGATCGTCGGCGTCCTCGGCCCGCAGACTGAGCGCGCGGCGGCGCTCCTCAAGCCCCATCGCGCAGCCTTTCGATGCGCGCGCCGCAAGCGGCGAGCTTTTTTTCGAGCCGCTCGTAGCCGCGATCGAGATGGTAGACGCGGTTGACGACGGTTTCCCCGTCGGCGGCGAGCCCGGCGATGATCAGCGACACCGAGGCGCGCAGATCGGTCGCCATGACCTGCGCGCCGTAGAGCCGCGGCACGCCGCGCACGATGGCGGAACCGCCATGCACATTGATGTCGGCGCCCATGCGCAACAGCTCGGGGACGTGCATGAAGCGGTTCTCGAAGATCGTCTCGGTGATCATCGAGGCGCCGTCGGCAAGCGTCAGCAGCGCCATCATCTGCGCCTGCAGATCGGTCGGAAAGCCGGGATAGGGCTCGGTCATCACGTCGAGCCCGCGCAGCCGCGCCGCACCCCGCCGCACGCGGATGCCGCCCTCATCTTCGCCGATTTCGACGCCCGCGGTTTCGAGCGTGCGGGCGACCGCCGCGAGCAGATCGAGCCGGGCGCCGGCGAGCCGCACCTCGCCGCCGGCCGCCGCCGCCGCCATCATGTAGGTGCCGGTCTCGATGCGATCGGGGATGATCGCATGCCGGGCGCCGCCGAGCCGCGGCACGCCGAGGATGCGCAGCCGGTCGCCGCCGATGCCCTCGATGCGCGCCCCCATCGCGTTGAGGCAGCGCGCGAGGTCGGCGATTTCCGGCTCGCGCGCGGCATTGATGAGCACCGTCTCGCCCTCGGCGAGAGAGGCCGCCATCAGCAAATTCTCGGTGGCGCCGACGGAAACGCTGGGAAAGATGATCTCGGCGCCGCGCAAGCCGTTCTCGGCGCGCGCCTCGATATAGCCTTCGCTCAAACTCACCCGCGCGCCCAGCCGTTCGAGGCCCTTCAGGTGCAGATCGACCGGGCGCGGGCCGATCGCGCAACCGCCGGGCAGCGACACGCGCGCATGGCCGCAGCGCGCGACGAGCGGCCCCAGCACCAGCACCGAGGCACGCATCCGGCGCACCAGATCGTAGGGCGCCGTCGTCGTCGCGATTTCGGCCGCCCGCAGCTCGCAGCCCTCGGCGCCGCCGGCGATCACGACGCCGTGCTGCGCGAGGAGCTTCGACATCGTCGCGATGTCGGCGAGCTTCGGCAGGTTCGCGAGAACGAGGCTGTCGGAGGTGAGCAGGCTCGCCGCCATCAGCGGCAGCGCCGCGTTCTTGGCGCCGCCGATCGGGATCACCCCTTCGAGCGGCGCGCCTCCGCGAATGCGGATCCTGTCCATCGCTTGCGGCTCCCCGCGGCGCAGATCGGCGACAGGGCGGCCGCGCGCTTATCGCGGGCCGGCCGAGATCGCCCCATGGCGGCTGCTTTTACTGGAGAGAAGGACGCCGCTCAAGAACGCGAGTTGGGCTCCCGGCCGCGGGCTTTGCCCGAGGGCGCCGCGGCGGCATCGGCCTGTTGCGCGCGCCGCTGCTCCTTGCGCCGGCGCAGATTGTCGCGCAGCGCCCGCGCGAGCCGCGCCTGCCGCGTGTCGCGCTTGCCCGCTCCCCGGCCGCCCGCCTCGCCCATGCCGACGATGCAACGCGAGGCGGGCAGGCGTGTCAAGCGGGCGCTATTGCTCGATGCGCACCTGGGCGTGCGCGGCGAGGATCACGGCGACGGCGCGCTTCGCCGCATATTCCGGCGATTGCTCGGGATGCGCGCGCCGCCACTCTTCGACCCCGGCACGGTAGCATTCGACCGCCGGCCGGCCCGCCCCGCGCGCCTGCTCGAACGCCTTCAGCACCGCTTCGGACGGTTCCTCTCGCAGCGGATTGGTCATGGCTCTTCCTCCGAGGCGCAAACGAGCCACCCCCCGATGCCGGTTCCGCCGACCCATGTTTGACCTGGCGGCGCGCATGTCAGCCGACGCGCCGCCGGATCGCCTCGGCACGCCGCAGATGGGCCCGCAACATCGGCAGCGCGGTTTGCGCGAAATGCCGCAACAACGGGCTGCGGCCTTGTTGCGCCTCGCTCTCGAAGAGCTGCACGGCCGCCTGGTGGCCGCGCACCTGGCCGTTGATGTAACGGCGGTTGAAGAGGGCGCCGCGCGCCGCGAGAAGCCGCCGCCGCGCGGCGAGCTGGGCGGGCGTCAGCGCATCCATCGGGTTTCGCGCAATTCCGCCTGCCGGCTTGTCAGCCTTGCCGCTCTCCTGTATGCGTTCCGCCGCTCCGCAAGCGAGCCGCGCTGCCGTAGCTCAGTGGTAGAGCACCCCCTTGGTAAGGGGGAGGTCGTTGGTTCAATCCCAACCGGCAGCACCACTCTACAAATCAATATCTTAGGCGCTTTCGCCGGTGGCTGGCGCGATCCTTTAAAACGGCCTCGGGTAACGGTTTGGGGTAACAACGGCCGGCGGGCAGCGAAACAAAAAAACCGCCCGAAAGCCGGGCTTTGCGAGAGGGGTGATCGGGGGTCAGGCCGCGAACGGCCGGCTTTGCGGGCTTTCGCCGGCTTCGTGGGTTCCGAACTTGCCCGTTAGCGGTCTCCATCGGGCGCAAAGGTGACGACGACGCCGGTGGCTGCGTCGGAGGGATGGCTGAACGCCGTACTGAAATGCTCTGCCTCGCCCGGCAGCAATTGTGCCTTCGGCGCATCGACGATCTTGACCTGCACCTCTCGCGCAGTGGCATCCTGGAGCGCCACCCGAAGCTGGGGTACTTTTTGGGGGGCTTCGCTGATGTTCGTTACGTCGCCCTCGATGAAAAGGCCGCTGCCCGGGGTGCGCGCAGGAGTAATTTTGCTGATCTCGAGCCCGGTGCCTGGTGGTTGAGGCTCAAACTGTCTATTAGCCGCCTCCGGGTAGTAGATAGAACCTGGGTCGGTCCAATAAATCCAAGCGCAAACGATCTCCGGTGGAAAGTCGGGGTACGATTTTCTGACTAGAGCAGCAACTGCGGGATCCCCAAAGTATTTGGCAACGGCCGCTCCCAACAGATTGTTTAGCTTTCCAGCCTTTGCGGCTGCTTGTAACGCTACGGCGCCGCAAGGCGTTGACGACCCCTCTAAGAGGCCTGGACCAAAGAATAGAAAAGCAGAAGCCGCCACAGTTATACCTAAACCTACCCACCCACCTCTTTTCCCGCGCCTGCCTGCTTTATACTTCTCGATCAAGTTCGGCTTAGGGTCTGAATCGGGTGACATGCCTAAAAGTTATTGCGAGACAGGCGAAATAGATATTGACGAAAATTTAAACAAGAACTCCGGCTCTGTCATGGAACCTTCCTGGGTTAGACTGGACTCCACCACACAGTCCACATCACTCTTAGGAAATTCTCCCGAGAACAATATCCTGTCTCCCTTTTGCATTCTTGATAGGGTTTTGAATACCTCCGATGTCGGGGGAATCAAGGTATTATAGGGGATATCTGAAAAAGCGTTGTTCATTGTCTGAACATATATATCTGGCGCTATTTTTATTTCGACGACACCATCCCCATCCGAACTCGAAGAAAGGCTGTAAATAGTCCCCAGCCAATCTGCTACCTGTGATGACGGCAACGCTTGACATATGGCTTCTTTTCGCCAAGCGCGAACACCTCCTTTTGCCATATCGTTTGGAGCTGCGTTATATTTCTCATGTGCCTCACTTACGACCGTTATGAATGCCTGCTCATCAGAGGGCAGTTGATTTGCGCTTTCAGCTGTGGCCTGTTCGGCCTCCTGGTTCGCTTTCGCGGGAGGAGTTGCCGGCGAACTGGGCAATACCTTTGCTGGGAGCTGGACAGGCACCGGAGGCAGTGCGGAAGAGGATGCATTCCCTGGAGGCATGGCAACGCTCACTGGAGGCGCCGTGGCTGGGGCGCGAGGGGGGCTCGGGCTTCGGGAGGAAGCCTCCGCCGAGATCGCGCTGAGATTCCAGGCACCGGTACCACTCGCAACCTCCAGATAAAAATCGCCGCCTTTGGGAACATAGCTTTCTCCGGGTCCGCCATTCCCAGAGGCATTGGCGAACATATTCCCATCCACCGAGCGGATGACGATCGCCAAGAATCCACCAGAGCGCCAGCGGAGCTCCCAAGGACCGGGGGCGTGAAATGGGCGCGTATTTCTATCGCCGTTGCCGGACCATGAGCCGAGAATGATGCTTGCTCTCCCGGTAACCGCAGGTGCCGCAGGTGGGGCGCCTTCTGGAGCCGATGGAGGGAGCGAAGGGGACGAGACGGGCGGCGCCAATCGCGCTGCTGGCGGCGCGATTCCCTTGGCTTCCTTCGGCTCCGCCTCTAGAGCTGCCGCGTCTGCATCACTCAGAAATCCTGTCCCGGGCCTCCCGTTCACACCTTGCCACGCGAGGATCGCCGATCGCACCGCGGGTCCGTAAATGCCGTGAATTTCATCCCCAATGGGCAGGTAGCCAAGCCTCTGAAGTTGGGCTTCAAGGGCGATGTGCTGCCGGATCGGTCGGGTCGCCTCTTCGTAGGCGGGGCCTTGGAGCCGCGAGATCCAAACGGAGCGTTGTCGGCGGTATCGCTGGGCGACACAGTGTCGCGCGCGGCGCGCCGGACCCGTCTCGGGGATCCCGCATTCGGTGACGACCGAATTGGTAAAGTCGACCGCTTCCTGTCGCAGCAACGATCGCCCCGCCGGCCCTACCTGCTGCAAAAGCGCGTAGTAGGCTTGTGCGAAGCGCAGATCCAACTTCGATAGCCATGGGCTGGCGCAGATCGTCCGGGCAAGCGGTTGCGTCGCCTGCCCGCAATTGAAACTCGGGCCTATCCGCGCCGGGGTGGTTGCGCCAACCTCTGACGGGGACGGCGGTGTCGGTGCAGGCGGGGGCGTTTGCGCCGCATGAGCCGACGTCGGTGACCCATATGCCCGCAGGTAGGCGATCCTCGCCTCGCCGGCCCGCGCCATGCAAGACTTGATCTGCGGCGCCAGGGGCAGCGCCGGAGGCGTATCGGACAGCCCGCAGGCGCGCGCGTACGAGCGAACCCAAGCGTCTTGGTCGGCGAGCAGTGCCTTCTGCTCTTCGGGGCTCAACCTTGCCCTGGCCT
This sequence comes from Allostellaceae bacterium, assembly GCA_035538335.1. Classification (GTDB taxonomy): domain Bacteria; phylum Pseudomonadota; class Alphaproteobacteria; order ATCC43930; family CGMCC-115725; genus AP-15. The sequence continues at coordinate 14,246 of DATLKN010000010.1, read as the reverse complement.
CGTCAAACGCGCGCTGACGCTCTTGGGCGAGCGCCCGCAACTCGGGGTCGCTGCATAACGCCACGCTCGACGGCAACCGGGCGGTCTTGCACCAGTCGTCCAGGGGGTCGGCGAGGGAGGAGGACGCGAAGCAGGCAGACAGAAGAAGGAGCGCGAAGGTGCGGCGCATCGTCATTCTCCGGTTTCGCTCCGGAGAATATCACGCGTGTGACCTGCGATGTTGAGAGTTACGTGAATAAGGCGCGATTTCTTCGCCCCAAAACCGGCAGCACCAGAGTTCGGCGGGCTTGACCTGGGTCAATGGCACTATAGCGTCGAGCGGGCCTAATGCCGCGGCGTTTCGACCTCGCGCAAGTCAGGAGGCAAACTCCGATGAAACTTTTCCTGAGCGGAACCGCGCTTTTTGCCGCCTTGGCGATCACTGCGCCGGTCTCGGCGCAAACGCCCTACGGCTCAGGCCAAGCCGGCGACATCGCCAGTCAGCTCAACCGGCAGGAACTGGACCGTCTTTCCGGCGACGGCGCTCCGCCGCCCCCGGCTTATGGGCAGCAAGGCTATCCGCAGCAAGGCTATCCGCAGCAAGGCTACGGCTATCCGCAGCAAGGCTATGGCTATCCGCCCCCCGATTACGGCGCCTCCTATGGGGGTTACGGCTATCCATACGCCGATTACGGCTATCCTTACGGGTATTACGGCTATCCCGCCGCCTGGGGCTGGGGTTGGGGTTGGCCCGGCTGGGGCTGGGGTTGGCGCGGCGGCTGGGGCTGGCGCGGCGGCTGGGGCTGGCACGGCGGCTGGGGCTGGCACGGCGGCGGGGGTTGGCACGGCGGCTGGCGCCGCTAAAGTCCCCGAAAGGATCTCCCTGCGCCCTTGCGGGCGCAACCTGCTGCATGATAGCGGGCGCCGCTGAGCCGGCGCGGGTTCAGGGGCTCTGACGCCGCCCGAGAGCGCGGCCGTTACGGCGTGCTTTCGCCTTCGCCCGTCTGACAACGATCGGGATCGGCGTCGGCCGCTGCGAGCTCGGCCTCGATCTCGTCGGCGCGAGCCAGGAATTCCGTCGCGAAATCCCCCAGTACTTCGATCATCCGGTCGTCGTCGATCAGCGGCCGCAGCCGGCGATAGCGCGCCGCCTGCGCGCGCAGTTCCACGATGTCCATATCATCGCCGCCCGCAAAGATTTCCGCATGGGGTCTGCGGTCTTTTTATGATGAAGCTTGCGCCCGATTTCATCAACTTCGAATAGCATTACGGATCTTGCCGCCATTTTCCCGCTGCGGCATCGCGGCGGGAACGCCGCGGTCTAGTGCTGAATATTCCCGTATTGTTCGGCGCTTGCCGCCCCGCCGGCGCAACTCGCCGGCAGAATCGGTCCGGGGCAATAATGGGGCACCGATTTCTTGTTAAGGACTCGGTAATAATCGCGCCGATATTTTACGCTTCGATAACGCTGTTGTTGGAGATACGCATGCCGACGATCTGGTTCGGCCGATCGCACCGGCAACGAGATCAGGGCGAGGTGACGCCCGGCAATCGCTACCGCTGCCGGCTCGGCAGGGGCCTCGTGGCGACGGCGACGGTAATGGAATTGCAGCCGGATCACGCGGCGATTCCGCACGTGCGTTTCCTCTTGACGATCGAATCCTCGGCCGGCACCTGCCTGCAGCGCGGGCCCCGGGTATTGGCGCTGCGGTCTTTTCTGAGCACTTATCCGGAGCGCGCCCTCGTCAAGGAGGCGTAGCCCCGATCCCCAGCCGCTCGCCGTGATAGCGGCGGGCGCGGATCTCTTCCCACCACCAGCGGTTGTCGAGATACCAGCGCACGGTCTTCGCGAGGCCGCCCGCGAAATCCTCGTGCGGCCGCCAGCCCAGCGCGCGGCCGATCTTCGAGATGTCCATCGCATAGCGCCGGTCGTGACCCGGCCGGTCGGCGACGAAGGTAATGCGGCTCGCATGCGGGCGATACGGCGAACGGGGCAGCATCTCGTCGAGCAGCGCGCAGATGGCGCGCACCACCTCGAGGTTGCTGCGCTCGGCGTCGCCGCCGACATTGAAGCTGCTGCCGGCCGGCGCCTGCGTCAGGATCGTGAAGAGCGCCGCCGCGTGATCCTCGACATAGAGCCAGTCGCGCACGTTGCCGCCGTCGCCGTAAACCGGGATCGGCTCGCCGTAGAGCGCCTTCAGGATCGTGAGCGGGATCAGCTTTTCCGGAAAATGATAGGGGCCGTAATTGTTCGAGGAATTGCTGATCACCGTCGGCAGCCGGTAGGTCTCGCGCCAGGCCCGCACCAGATGGTCGGAGGCCGCCTTCGAGGCCGAATAGGGCGAGTTCGGCCTGTAGCGCGTGGTCTCGGTGAATTTGCCGGTCGTGCCCAAGGAGCCGAAGACTTCGTCGGTCGAGACGTGGTGAAAGCGGAAACGCCGGGCCCGCTCTTGCGGCAGCTTGCGCCAGTAATCGAGCGCCGCCTCGAGGAGCGCGTAGGTGCCTTCGATATTGGTGCGGACGAACTCGGCCGCCCGGTCGATCGAGCGGTCGACATGCGACTCGGCCGCCAGATGCAGGATCGCGTCGGGAGCAAAACCGGCGAGGAGGCCGGCGATACTCTCGCGATCGCAGATGTCGGCGCGGCGGAAGGCGTAGCGCGGATCGTTCTCGATCGGCCGCAAGGAAGAGAGGTTCGCGGCATAGGTCAGCTTGTCGACGTTCAGCACCGACACGCCGCGCTCGCCGACGAAATGCCGGCATACGGCCGAGCCGATAAACCCGGCGCCACCCGTCACCAGCACTTTCATCCTTGAATTCGCTTGCCGCTTGCGGTTCGTCCCCCGATGCTGGCGGTATAGCGGAAGCGGCAGCTTCGCGCCAGTCCGGCGCGGCCGGCGCCCCCGACGGAGAGGCTAATGGGCGACCCTATCCTCGTCGTCAACCCGAATTCGAGCGAAGCGGTGACGCGCGTCATCGACCGCGCGGCGGAGCCGCTGCGCATTCCGGGCGGCCCGGAGATCCGCTCGCTGACGCTCGCCGAGGGGCCGCCGGCAGTCGAAAGCCAGCGCGACGCCGACCAGGTCATCGAGCCGCTCTGCCGCCTCGTCCGGCGCTGGGACAACGAGGCCGCCGCCTTCGTCATCTCCTGCTTCAGCGACCCGGGCCTCTTTGCCGCCCGCGAGACGACGCGAAAGCCGGTGCTCGGCGTCGCCGAATGCGCGATCCTGACCGCCCTCACCTTCGGCCAGCGCTTCGGCGTGCTGTCGATCCTCGCCCGCTCGGTGCCGCGGCATCTGCGCTATTACGGCGCGATGGGGGTCGGCGACCGGCTCGCCGGCGAGCTGCCGATCGGCCTCGGCGTGCTCGAACTCGCCGACGAGCGGCGGACGATGGCGCGCCTCGTCGAGGTCGGGACCCGCCTGCGCGACGAGCGCGGCGCCGATGTGCTGATTCTCGGGTGCACCGGCATGGCGGATTACCGCGGTCGGCTCGAAAGCGCGGTCGGGCTGCCGGTCGTCGAGCCGACACAGGCGGCGCTTGCCATGGCGATCGGCCGCGTCCGGCTCGGCTGGGGCGGGGAATTGCCGCACGCCTGATGCACGAGACGCTGCGTCCGAAGCTGGTCGGCGCGCGCGTCAAGCGGGTCGAGGACCCGCGCCTGCTCACGGGCCAGGGCTCTTTTGCCGACGACTGGCGCCCGGCCGGGCTGCTGCACGTCGCGCTGTTGCGCAGCGCGCACGCGCATGCCCGCATCGCCGCCATCGATACCGCGGCGGCGAAGGCGCTGCCGGGCGTCGTCGGGGTCTTCACCGGCGAGGACCTCGCCGGCGCGGCGCGGCCGATGCTCGCGCAGTCGCGGATGAAGGACTACCGCGCGACGCCAATGCCGATGCTGGCGCGCGGGCGGGTGCGCTATGTCGGCGAGCCGATCGCCGCGGTCGTCGCGGAAGACCGCTACCTCGCCGAGGACGCGGCGCGCGCGATTGCGATCGAGTACGAGCCGCTGCCGGCGGAGAGCGATCCGGCGTGGGCGGCCGAGCCCTCGGCGCCCGCCTTGCACGAGGAAGCCGGCGGCAACGTCATCCTGGCGCGCGAATTCGCGCGCGGCGATGCCGATGCGGGCATGGCGGCGGCGCATCTGCGGGTGCGGCAGAGCTTCCGCTTTCGCCGCAAGGCGGCGGTCGCGCTCGAAAACCGCTGCTACCTCGCCGAATACCATCGCGGCCGGCGCGAACTGACATTGCACGGCGCGACGCAGGTGCCGGGCATCGTGCGCGACGGCCTCGCCGACCTCCTCGACATGCCGGCGAGCCGCATTCGGGTTGTGGCCGCCGATGTCGGCGGCGGCTTCGGGGCCAAATCGTCGATCTATCCCGAGGAGTTGCTGGTCGCGGTGCTGGCCCGCCGGCTCGGGCGGCCGGTCAAATACAATGCCGACCGGCTCGAGGACCTCTTGTCCACGACGCAGGCCTTCGACGAGATCGTCGACGCGGAACTGGGCGTCGCCGAGGACGGCGCGATCGTCGCACTCGCCGCCGACATCACCGGCGATGTCGGCGCCTATTCGATCTATCCGTGGACGGCGGCGCTCGAGCCGGTGCAGGTGGCGAGCTTTCTCTGCGGCCCCTACCGCGTCCCCAACTACCGCGGTCGCACCCGCGGCGTCGCGACGCCGAAAGCGCCGATGGGGCCCTACCGCGGCGTCGGGCGGCCGGTCGCCGCCTTCGTCATGGAGCGGCTCGTCGATATCGCGGCAAAGCGGCTCGGGCTCGACCCGGTCGCGATGCGGCGGCGGAATTTCGTCGCCGCGCCGGAATTCCCGTACCGCACCGGCTCGGGCATCGTGTGGGACAAGGCCGGCTTTTCGGAATGCCTCGACGCGCTTTGCACCGCGCTTCCCTACGAGGCATTGCGGCGCTGGCAGCGGGAGGCGCGCGCCGCGGGCCGCTGGATCGGGCTCGGCATCGCCTCCTATGCCGAGCTGACCGGCATCGGCTCCAAGATCCCGGCGGCGCCCGGCATGCCGGTCAATACCGGGACCGAGACCGCAACCGTACGCATCGACGCCTCCGGCGCCGTCACCGCGATCTTCGGCGTCGCCTCGCACGGGCAAGGTTTGGAGACGACGCTGGCGCAGATCGTTGCCGACGAATTGGGGGCGCGTTTCGAAGACGTGCGGATCGTGCAGGGAGACACGGCCGGGCGCGCCTACATGACCGGAACCTATGCGAGCCGCAGCGTCGTGCTCGCCGGCGGCGCGGCGACGCTCGCCTGCGCCGAATTGCGCGAGAAGCTCTTGGCCGCCGCCTCGCATCTGATCGAGGCGCATGTAGGCGACCTCGACATCGACGAGGGCCGCGTCTTCGTGCGCGGCACCGACCGCGGCCTCTCCTTTCGCGAGCTGGCGCGCCGGGTCTATGTCGAATTCGGCCGGCTGCCGGCGCCGTTGCAGCAGGAGCTGGAGGCGACAAAGCTCTACGACCCGCAATTCGGCACGACTTCTTGCGCGAGCCACGCCGCGATCGTCGAGATCGACCGCGGCACTTTCGGGGTGCGCGTCTTGCGCTATGTCGTCGCCGAGGATTGCGGGCGGATCGTCAACCCGACGATCGTCGAAGGGCAGGTGCATGGCGGCGTCGCGCAAGGGATCGGCGCGGCATTGCTGGAAGAGCTCGTGTACGACGGCGAAGGCCAGCTGACGACCGGCAGCCTGATGGATTACCTGGTGCCGTCGGCCAGCGAGATCCCGCCGATCGAGGCGCTGCACATCGAGGCGCAATCGCCGACGACATTGGGCGGCTTTCGCGGCATGGGCGAAGGCGGCACGATCGGCGCCCCGGCGGCGATCGCCAACGCCGTCGCCGATGCGCTCGCGCCATTGGGCATCGAGATCACCGAGCTGCCGATCACCCCGGAGCGGCTCTTTCGGCTACTCAACGGCACCTAGTGTTCAGACGCAAACATATAATTCACTTCATCGTCTTGGCCGGGCTCGAACCGGCCATCCACGTCTTTGCCCGCTCCGCAGCACCCGTCGCGGCCCCGTGGATGCCCGGACCAGGTCCGGGCATGACGGTCGTTTGGTGCCGTGTACTCTATGAATGGGCCTAAGCACTAGCGCCCACTCGCGGGACCGTCCGCCCGTTGTCGTCATACCGGCGAAGGCCGGCATCCACGGCAGGGGTGGGTCCCGACCTCCGTCGGGACGACGAGCCGGCGAACTGCCGGTTACCGGCTGAGCATGACGTCAAGGACCGCGCTCTTGCCCTCCTCCAACGCCTTGAGCGCACCCTTGATCGCCGGTTCGAGCTGCGCGGGGCGCTCGACGCGCTCGCCGTGGAAGCCGAAGGGGCGGCCGAGCTCGGAATAGTCGGGGCCCTCGATATGGACGCCGTGCCACATGTCGGCGTCGCGCGCGACGCCGTCGGCGTAATGGTGCAGGTGCCCCGTCTGCATCGCCTGGTAGCGGCGGTTGTCGCAGACGATGGCGAGGATCGGCAGCCCGTAGCTCTTGGCCGCGCCGAAGGCCTGCACGACCGGATTGTAGAGGAAGGACCCGTCGCCGATCAGCGCCGCGACGGGGCGGTCTTTCAGCGCGAGCTTGACGCCGAGCGCCATGCCGAGCCCTTGGCCGAGACCGCCCGCCGGCCGGAAGAAGCTGTGCGGCCGGTCCCAGGCGAGGTGCTGGTGCAGCATTCCGGCATGCGTGATCGTCTCCTCGACATAGACCGCATCCTGCGGCATCGCGCGGCGCAGCGCGCCGGCGAGCGCCACCGGCTCGATCCTCTCGCCCTTGGCCGCCTCGGCCTCGGCGGCGCGGTCGGCAGCGGCGATGCGCTCGTGCTCGGCCCGCCAGCGCCCGGCGCGGTCCTCGTATCTGCCGCCGCCCGGCAGCGCGGCGGCGAGCAGGCGCAACGACTGCGCGACATCGCCTTCGAGATAATGGTCGGCTTCGAGGCTCTGATAGACCATCGAGCCCTTGAGCGGGTTCTCGTCGATGACGACGACCTTGCCGGCGGTCGGCTTGCGGCTCGGCGGGTACCAGGGCGCCTTGCACTCGACGAGCAGCACGAGGTCGGCGTCCTTGAGGTGCGGCAGGACGCCGTGGCCGAGCGAGAGCGGATGGCCCTTCGGGAAATTGCCGTAGGCGAGGCGGCGGTGGCCGACCGGCGCGCCCGCCGCCTCGGCGAAGGCGACGAGCGCCGCGAACGCTTGCGCGTCGCGCAGTCCGTCGCACAGGATCATCGGGTTCTTCGCTTGCGTGACGAGGCGGGCGACGCGCTCGACCTCGCTTTCCGCCGGCCGGGTGCGCGGCGCCGGCGGCACCGCGCGCGGATGCTCGGGCGGCGTCCAGGGCTGCAGCATGACCTCGAGCGGCGCGTTCAGATAGACGGGACCCTTCGGGTTGCGCTGCGCGAACTCGCCGGCGCGCACGACATGCTCATAGAGCGTGTGCACGCTGCCGGCCTGGCTCGCCCATTTGACGACCGGCTCGACGAGGCGCTGCGGCCCGCCGACGATCGAGAGGCTGTGATACCATTGCGGCTCGATCGGCAATGCCGGGTCCTCGCCGAAGGTCAGCGACTCGCCCGACATGACGACCATCGGCACCTCGGCGAGCGTCGCCGAATGCAGGCCCGCCGAGCCCTGCAAGAGCCCGGCGCCGGCATGCAGCAGCACCGCCTGCATGCGCCCCGTCGCCGCCGTGTAGCCGATCGCCATATCGACCGCCAGCGTCTCGTGCCAGCAATCGATGTAATTGGGCCCCGGCCGCTGATTGACCTTCTGCCGCGCCAGCGCCTCCCACAGCGGCGACCATTCGGAGCCCGGCGAGGCGATCACGTGATCGACGCCGAGACTGCGGAAGGCTTCGAGGATCGCTTCGCCGCCGTCGCAATACTGCTTCATCGTTTGTCCTCCGGGGACGCGGGTTTGCGCCATCCTAAACAGCTTCCTGCCGGGTGATCCACACCTCGTCGCACGCCGCCGAATGCTCCCTCTCCGCCCTTGGGGGCGGAGAGGGCCGGGGTGAGGTGGGGGAGTCCGCGGCGCTCGCCGATGCCCACCTCACCCTCCCCGCCGCGGCGCGGCGGGTCCCCTCCCTCTCCGCCCTGAAGGGCGGAGAGGGCATTTGTGCGCCGATCGGATCGCGCGCCAGACCCGCTCGGGGGTCGCCGGCATGTCGATATGGGCGACGCCGAGCGGGGCGAGCGCATCGACGACGGCGTTCATGATCGCGGCGAGCGCGCCGACATTGCCGGCTTCGCCCGCACCCTTGACGCCCAAAGGATTGGTCTTCGTCGGCACCGGGTTCTCTTCCAGCTCGAAGGGCGGCACGTCGTCGGCGCGCGGCAGCCCATAATCCAAGAGCGAACCGGTCAGGAGCTGGCCCGAATCCGGGTCGTAGGCGAGCCGCTCGGCGAAGGCCTGACCGATCCCTTGCGCCACCCCGCCATGGATCTGGCCGCCGAGCGTCAGCGGGTTGATGACGGTGCCGACATCGTCGACGACGACATAGCGCAACACCTCGCTCACCCCGGTCTCGGGATCGACCTCGACCTCGCAGACATGGCAGCCATTGGGAAAATTCGGGATTTCCGGCGAGAAGCTCGCCACCTCGTAGAGCCCGGTCTCGAGCCCCGGCGGCAGGCGCGCGGGCACATAGGCGGCGGCCGCCATATTGGATTCGGCGGCGGGATCGCTTAGATACAGCGAGCGGCGATGGAGTCCGCCCTTAACCGCCCTTCCGGCTGACGACTCCTACGGTTGACCTGCGCGCCGCGTGCGCGCCGGGACACGCGTGGGAAGGAGTCGCCGCCCGAATGCCTCGCCCGGCAACCGCCGTCCTCGCCCGAGACGATGCCGAGGGCCTCGCCGCGCCGTTGCGCCGCGCCGAGGACATGCGGCGCTATGCCCTCAAGCACGAAGGCGTGCGGCGCCATCTCGCGAGCGACGAGGAGGAGAAGGCGGCGCAGCGCGCGCTGCTGCTGCTCGCCGGCCATCGCACCCTGAATACGCCGACGGCCGAGGCGATCTGATGCCGACGGTCTTCCACAGCATCATCGATCCGCGGGCGCGGCCGGCGCCGCCCGCGGAGCAGCCGAAATTCTTCCGCGATCTCAACCTCGACCAGATCGTCGCATCGGCGACGGCCGGAAGAGAGGCTTATGATCTGACGCCGTTTTTTCATCGACCGCTCGACGATCCGGACGACATTCTCTATCGCCAGGAAGTCATGCGGGACCTGGAGGATCGCGCGCTTTACGAACGGATCGGTGCCTTCGCCGCCGCGATGCAGGAAATGCGCCGCCAGCTGCGCGCCGCCGGGGAGAGCCATTACCGGCTCTCGCAGCAGCGATGGTTTCTCGACGCCGCCGCGATCTATTGCGGCGCGGTCCGCCGGCTGACCGACGACCTTGCCGCAGGCGCGCCGCGTTCGCCCGGCTTTCGCGGGCTCGCGGAGCATCTCGGCCGATATGCCGGCTCGGCAGCTTTTCGGGAACTGCATGCCGATGCCGAGCGGGTCGCGGCCGAACTCGCGGCGGTCAGGTATTGCATCCGCATCCGCGGCGGCGCCGTCACTGTCACTCGCTATGAGGACGAAGCCGATTACAGCGCCGAAATCGAAGCGACATTCGCCAAATTCCGCCAGGGCGCGGTCAGGGACTACAGCACCAAGTTTTCCGAATTCTCCGGCATGAACCATGTCGAGGCGCAGATCGTCGACCTCGTTGCCAAGCTGTACCCGGACGTGTTCCGCGACCTCGGCGAATTTTGCGGGCGGCACACGGATTTCCTCGCGCCCGCGATCGCGGCATTCGATCGCGAGGTCCAGTTCTACCTTGCCTATCTGCAATACATCGGGCCATTGAGGCACGCCGGCCTGTCGTTCTGCTATCCGCAGGTTTCGCGGCAAACGAAGGCGGAGCACGGCAGCGACGTGTTCGACCTGGCATTGGCGGACAAGCGCGTCACCGAGGGCGCCGCCGTTGTCCTCAACGACTTCCGCCTCGACCTCGACGAGCGGGTGCTCGTCGTCTCCGGCCCGAACCAGGGCGGCAAGACGACCTTCGCGCGCGCTTTCGGGCAGCTGCACTATCTCGCGAGCCTCGGCTGCCCGGTGCCCGGGCGGGCGGCGCGCCTCTTTCTCTGCGACCGCATCTTCACGCATTTCGAGAAGGAAGAAAAAGTCGAGAATTTGCGCGGCAAATTGCAGGACAACATGCTGCGCATCCACCGCGTGCTCGCCGAGGCGACGCCGGACAGCCTCATCGTGATGAACGAGATCTTTTCCTCGACCGCCCTCGAGGACGCGGTCTTTCTCGCGACCGAAATCATGCGGCGCATTCTCTCGCTCGGGTGCCTCGCCGTCTGCGTCACGTTTCTCGAGGAATTGGCGGGGCTGAGCGACAGCGTCGTCAGCATGGTCGGCACCGTCGTTCCCGAAAACCCGGCGCAGCGGACCTTCAAGATCGTGCGGCGGCCGGCCGACGGACGCGCTTACGCGATGGCGATCGCCGAGAAATACCGCCTCGGCTACCGAAGCGTGGTGGAGCGCCTCAATCCATGAAGGCGTTTCTGATGTTCCGCGAGCGCGATTTCGACCTCGCGCAGGAGCTGCCGCCGCAGGCCGAGGATCTGGTCCGCGATCTCGGGCTGGTGGCGCTGTTCGAGGCCATGGCGGCGGGCGACCACTTCCTCCTCGAGGTGGCGCGGAAGGCTGTCCTGTCGAGCCTCAAAGAGGTCGACGCGGTGCGTTACCGTCAGGAGATCCTGAAGGACTGCCTCGCCAACCCGGCCGTCATACGCGCCGTCTATGACCTTGCCGTCGAGACCGTGGACGCGGAAAGAAAGCACTATTGGGGGCTGCTGAGCCGCTACCCCGGCTCGATCCTGCACCGTTCGGTGCTGGTCCTGCAGCTCTGCGTCGGCAGTTTGCGGCGGCTGCGGCGGATCGCGGAAGAGGAGGCGGAAAAGTTCCGCTCGGAGGGGTTCCGCGCGCTCTTCGCGATGCTGCAGCGCGAACTCGCCGAGGACTATCTGACCATCGTCGAGTCGCATATCGAACGGCTTAAATTCCGCCGCGGGCCGCTAATCAGCGCCGCCCTCGGCAAGGGCAACGCCGGCACCCGCCATCGGCTGCGCCGGCTGAACGGCGACGGCCGGCGCTGGCTCGAACGCCTGCTCGCCCGCCAGCCCGCCTACACCTTTCGGATCCACGAGCGCGACGAGGCCGGCGCACGCATCCTCTCGGAGCTGCGCGACCGCGGCGTCGGGCTCGTCGCCAATGCGACCGCGCAATCGGCCGACCACATCGTGAGCTTCTTCCGCATGCTGCGGACCGAGCTCGCATTCTACATCGGCGCCTTGAACCTGCATCAGAGGCTGGCGACGCGCGGCGCGGCCGTCTGCTTTCCGGCGGCGTCGCCCTGCGGGGAGCGCCGGCAGCGGGCGCAAGGGCTCTACGATGTGGGCCTCGCCCTCCTCGGCGATGGCGAGATCGTCGGCAACGATCTCGATGCCGACGGCAAGGACCTGTTCATCGTCACCGGCGCCAATCAGGGCGGAAAATCGACCTGGCTGCGCGCGATCGGCCTCGCGCAATTGACGATGCAATGCGGCCTCTTCGCGCCGGCGCAGTCGTATTGCGCCAATTTGTGCAGCGGCCTTTTCGTGCATTACCGCCGCGAGGAGGATGCGGAAATGCGCGCCGGCAAATTCGAGGAGGAATTGCAGCGCCTCTCGGCGATTGTTGATTGCCTCGAAGCGGACGGCATGGTGCTCTTCAACGAGTCGCTGCAATCGACGAACGAGCGGGAGGGCTCACAGATCGGCCGGCAGATCGTCGAGGCGCTGATCGACAGCCGGATCAAGGTGTTCTTCGTCACGCACATGTACGATCTGGCGGGGCGGCTGTACGACAAAAAGCTCGGCAATGCGATGTTCCTGCGGGCCGAGCGGCGCAAGGACGGCGTGCGCACGTTCCGGATCCTTCCCGGCGCGCCGCTTTCCACCAGCTACGGCAAAGACGTCTTCGCCGAGGTCTTCGGCACGGACGCGACGATCGGGCCTGCCCGGGAGGACCCCGACCAGCCCGCCCCGCGTCAAATCCTCAGGGTGGCGCGGTAATAGATATCCTCGAGCTTCAGCGGCCGCCGCAATAAACCCTGTTCCAGCGAGCCCCGGATCGCGCGCTCGAGGTTGCGGCCCATGGCGGCGAGGCCCAGCGGATAGGGATCCTCGCCGACGATGGCGCGCTGCTCGGCGGCGTCGCCGCCGGGGTAATAGAGAAAAGTCGATTGCCAGCGCCGCGCCCGCTCATAGGCGGCCTCCTTCGAGCGGCGGAACGCATCGTAGAGTTCGAGCGCGACCCAGGGATGCCCGTCGAGGATGCGGTTCTGCACGATGACGTGGTGGTTCGGCTGAAAGAAGCCGGTCTTGCGGAAGTATTCGAAGACGACCGCCTTGCCGCCATCGGCGAAGAGCTTCCTGATGCGCGGGTTGCCGTCGATCTGCGTGCCGCCCCAGCGGTCGATGACGGAGGCATCGCCGGCGCTGACGCGCGGGCCCGGGCGGATCGCCGTGCACAGATCGATCTCGCCCCGGTCGAGCATGCGGTCGAGCGTCTGGTCGGCCGACAGCCAATGATGCTCGACGCCCAAGGGCGAGGCCGTGTCGAGGCCGAGGGCGCCGCCGTGGCTCAATTCCCGCGTCCGGCCATTGAACCAGACATTGTCCTTCGCCTCGATGCCGTAGAGGTCCTTGAGGGTGATGCGGAACCACAGCGCGGCGGTCATGTCGTAATCGGGGACGCCGATGCGCTTGCCCTTGACATCGGCGAGGCTGTCGATGCCGGCGCCGGTATTGACATAGAAATTCGGCCAGTGGTGGCCGCGCGACAGAAACACCGGCAAGGCCGACCAGTCCCATTTGCCGTCCCGCCGGCGCTCGCACGCCAAGAGCGTCTCCGAGATCGACATCTCGGCGACGTCGAATTCGTCATAGAGGAGGTTGCGCAGGAACAGCGTGCCCGGCTCGATCGTCACGCATTCGAGCTCGATCCCCTGCGGCTTGACCGCGCCCTCCTTCAGCGGCTCGACGCGCGGGTTGTCGGAGAAAGCCATCGTCAGTTTGAGCGTCATCGCCGCCCTCTCTCCTCAAACGAAAATGAACCCGACCGCGCCGAGCAGCAGCGCGAAGGAGACGAAATAATTCCAGCGCACCGGCTGCCGCAATACGACGAGCGCGAAGACGGCGAACACCGCCAGCGTGATCGCCTCCTGCATGATCTTCAGCTGCGCCGGGGTGAATTGGTACTGGAAATAGCCGATGCGGTTGGCCGGCACGGCGAGCGAGTATTCGACGAGCGCCAAGAGCCAACTGTAGACGATGGCCCGCCCCATCGGCACGTTCGGGTAGAGCAGGTGGCCGTACCACGCCGCGTTCATCACGATGTTCGACAGTATCAGCAGGATGACGGTACGCATTCACCCCCTCCTTGCCCCTCAGCCGTACTGCCTGCCGCCTGCCGCCGGCCTCGTCCCGCCCGGGATTGCTTCGCTTCGCTCGCAATGACGGCAAAAATGGGCGTCATTGCGAGGAGTGCAGCGACGCAGCAATCCGGGTCGAAGCCTGCGCCTTATTGCGCGCCGCGCTCGGGAATGTCGCGAAACCATTTCGGCGTGCCGAAGATGACCGCGCCGCGCACGTTGAGGCCCTCGGCGAGCATCAGCCGCTTCACGCGGATTCTCGCATCGAGCACGCTGATCGCGCCGCCCGAAAGCTCGCGGCACACCGCCGTCGCACGGTCGAAGCTCTCGCGGCTGAGCCAGCCGCGCTTGCCGGCGAAGGCCGCGATCGTCGTGCGCAGCGTCTCGTCGAGGCGCGATTCGAGCGTCGCGCCGCGCTCGGCCGTGATCGTCTGCAGGATCTCGCGCGCCGCTTCAAGCGGCAGCCGCATATCGACCGCGGCGAGCAGCAGCTCGCGCTCCTGCCGGGCGGTCAGGTAGCGGCGCCCGCCCAGTTCCAGCCGCACATGCGCGGCATAGAGTTCGGCGCTGCGGTTCGCGGCTTCCATGAATTAAATACTAGCGATTCCCGCGGCCCGGCGCCAAGCCGCGCCGGGCCGGTGACGTCAAAAGGTTTGTGTCAGCAGGAGAGGGGTGCTGACGCCCTGGTTTTGGTTTTCGTGGTTGAAGACGGCGAACAGGATGCGGTCCATCGAGGTGCGGTCGGAGAAGACGCCCATTGGCCGGGTTCGGCGT
>DATLKN010000009.1:0-9607 GCA_035538335.1 Allostellaceae bacterium | reverse complement strand
GAGTCAAGGAATAGTCAAGGCGGCGTCAGCGGCTCGCCGCGCATGTACTTGCCGCGGCAGAAGAGAAGGATCGGCTTCTCGGTATAGGCATAGCGCTCGACATGACCGATGAAGATGATGTGGTCGCCGCCGTAGTGCCGGTATTCGTTGCGGCATTCGAAATGTGCGGCGGCGCCGATGACGACCGGGGCGCCGCATTCCGGAATGATGTGGTCGACCTCGGCGAATTTGTCCTCGTGCTGCTTGGCAAAGCGCTGCGACAGCGGAATCTGGTCGTGCGCCAGCACGTTGACGACGAAATGCGAGCCTTCCTGAAAGGCGCTCAGGCTCTGCGCGTAGAGCGAGGCGCTCCACAGCACGAGCGGCGGGTCGAGCGAGACGGAGGTGAAGGAATTGGCGGTGAGCCCGACCAGCTTGCCGTCACGGCTCCTCGCCGTGATGATCGTGACGCCGGTGCCGAAGCAGCCCAAGGCGTTGCGCAGGTCGCGCGAGTTGAAGGCCGCGCCCTCGGTCGTTTTGACCTCGGCGGCGTGGCTGCCGAGGATGGTCGGCGCGGAAGTTTCTTTCGCCACGTTCGGCCTCTCTCACAGCGGCGTGTCGGGCGGCAGCCCGAGCGCGACGCGGCCATAGATCGCGGCATTCACGTCCCAGGCCAGCGCGTAATGCGCATTCGCGGCATGCACGTCGCGAAAGGCCCGCTGGATCGGGTTGCGCTCGTAGATGGCGCTGCCGCCGGTCGCGGTGAACAGGAGATCGACCGCCTTCGTGCACAGGCTCGCGGCAAAGGCGCCGTCGCGGCGGTAGCGCGCCTTTTCCTCGAGGCCGGCGAGCACGCCCGCTTCGGCGAGGCGCGTCGCCTCGTCGCAATCGCGCAGCATGATCGCCTCCGCCGCGTCGGCGAGCGCCGCCGCCTCGGCGAGATGCACCTGGATGTTGCTGAAATCGGCGAGGTTCTTCCCGGTATAGGCGGAAAGGCGCGTCTTCGTCGATTCGGCGAAATGGCGGATCGCGCCGCGCGCGATGCCGAGCGAGACGCCGGCGATGCAGAAGCCGAAAAGGCTGATCGCCGGCAGCTGGTAGAGCGGCGAGGGGTTGACGGCGCTGCCCGGGTTGGGGCCGCCCTTGATCTGCTCGGTGGCGAGTGTGCGGTAGTCGGGGACGAAGGCGTCCTTCACTTCGACATCCTTGCTGCCGGTGCCGGTGAGGCCGACGACGTGCCAGGTGTCGATGATGCGGTAGTCGCTCGCGGGCAAGAGGAACATGCGCGGCTCGCTCGACCCCATATCCTCGTCGTAAACGAGGGCGCCGATCATGTTCCAGCTCGACGGGTCGATGCCGCTCGAAAACGGCCAATGGCCGGTAAGCCGGTAGCCGCCCGGCACGCGGCTGGCGCGCCCCAACGGAAAGATCAGCGCCGAGCCGATCAGGTTGTCGGGCGACTCGCCCCAGATCTCATGCTGCGCCTCGGCCGGCCACATGCCCAGCAGCCAATGATGCGCCGCCAGATTGGCCAGCACCCAGGCGGTCGAACCGCAGCCCTGACCGATGATCGCGGTCAGTTCGCAAAGGGCCCGATAGGGCAATTCGCTGCCCCCGACCCAGGCCGGCTGCAGCATGCGGAAGAGCCCGCTTGCATGCAGATCGGCGATCGTCTCGTCGGGCAGGCGGCGCAGTTCCTCGGCGCGCTTGGCGCGCTCGCGCAACACCGGCACCAGCGCCTGCGCCCGCGCGCGCAACTCCGCGAGGGCCGGCGCCCCATGCTCGCTCATCGTCTTTTCCATCGCGATCCCTCTTGCTGAGCGATCCGCTGGTAATCTACGCCTCATTGTCGTCCCGGCGGAAGCCGGGACCCATGGTACCGCAGCTCGTACCGCGCAACGATGGACCGCGGCTTTCGCCGGGGTGACGAAATGAGCGGACGGCGCGGCAATTTCCTCAAATGGCGGAATGGGCTATGGAAGAGCGCATGGCCTCCTACCTCGTCGGCGTCGATATCGGCGGCACCTTCACCGATTGCGTCGTCATCGACGGCGAGGGCGGCCTCGTCACGGCCAAGGCGCCCTCGACCCCCGGCGATTTCGCGGCCGGCGTCATCGAGGCGCTCGCCGCCGCCGCTGCCGAGCTCGGCACCGATCTCGACGGGCTGCTCGGCCAGACCGCGCTGCTCTCGCACGGCACGACGGTCGGCACCAACGCGATCGTCCAGGAGCGGGGCGCCAAGGTCGGGCTGATCGCCACCAAGGGGCACAGCGACGTCATCCACATCATGCGCGGCTCGCGCGGCCTCGGCGGGCGCGACATCCGCAAGGTCGTGCATTTCCCGGAAAGCGGGAAGCCCGACCCGATCGTGCCGAAGCGCCTCGTCGAAGGCGTCTCGGAGCGCGTCGACTGCTTCGGCGAGATCGTCGTGCCGCTCAACGAGGAGGAGGCGGAGGCCGCGATCCGCCGCCTTATCGGGCACGGCGTCGAGGCGGTCGCCATCGCCTTTCTGTGGTCCTTCCGCGAGCCGCGCCACGAGCTGCGCGTCAAACAGATGGTGCGCCGGCTCGCGCCCGGGCTCTTCGTCTGCTGCTCCTGCGAGCTGGTGCCGAAATGGGGCGAATACGAGCGGGTGACGGCGGTCGCGCTCAACGCCTATGTCGGCCCGCTTGCCTCCGGCTATCTGCGCGACCTCGACGAGCGCCTGAAACGGCACGGCTATCGCCCGGCCTTGCAGATCAGCCAATGCGGCGGCGGCACGATCTCGGTCGAGCGGGCGATCGCCGCGCCGCTGTTGACCCTCGACAGCGGCCCCGTCTCGGGCGTCACCGGCTCGCACTATCTGGCCGGCCGGCTCGGCTATCCGAATGTCGTCACGACCGATATGGGCGGCACTTCGTTCGATGTCGGCATCATCGCGCAGGGCAAGCCGCTCTATTCCTTCATCAGCAATGTGCGGCAGTACGAATATTACCTGCCGCGCGTCGACATCCAGGCGATCGGCAGCGGCGGCGGCAGCCTGGTGCGCGTCGATCCGGTGTCGCGGACCTTGCGCGTCGGCCCGGAGAGCGCCGGCGCCGTGCCGGGCCCGGTCGCCTACGGCAAGGGCGGCACGGTGCCGACGGTAACCGACGCCGATCTCGTGCTGGGCTATCTCGACCCGGACAATTTCGCCGGCGGCAAGATCCGGCTCGACAAGCCGCGCGCCGAGGCGGCGATCGCGCAGATCGGGCGCGAAATCGGCCTCGGCCCGCTCGAATGCGCCAGCGGCATCGCTACCATCGCCGAATTCCAGATGGCCGACATCATCCGCCGCATGACGATCCAGAAGGGCCACGACCCGCGCGACTTCGTGCTGTTCGCCTTCGGCGGCGCGGGACCGGTGCACGCCGCCGTCTTCGCCGCCGAGTTGGGCGTGCAAAAGCTCGTCGTGCCGCAGAAGAAGACGGCGTCGTGCTGGTGCGCCTTCGGCGCCGCCGCGGCGCCGATCCTGCACATCCACGAGCATGTCGAGATCATGGTGTCGCCCTTCGAGCGCGGCCGGGTCAACACCGCCCTGGCGCGGCTCGAAACGGCGGCGCGCGAGGCGATGGCGCGCGACGGCGTGGCGTCGCGCCGGCTGCGCCTCGAATTCGCCCTCGACATGCGGCACAAGGGGCAGATCAACGAAGTCGAGGTGGTGCTGCCCGCAAGCCGCCTCGAGGAGGGGTTCGAGCCCGCCCTCTTCGCCGCCTTCTTCACGCGCTACGAAGACCTCTACGGCCGCTCCGCCTCGTTCCGCGCGAGCCGGCTCGAAATCGTGACGTTCCGCCTGCGCGCCAGCGCCGCGACGTTCGAGCCGCGCCTCGCCGAGGCCGGGCGGCTCGTCGCCGAGATCCCGCAACGGGCGCGCCGGCCGGCGCGCCCGGTCTATTGGCAGACGCTCCGCCGGCGCGAGGCGAGCGCGGTCTACGACGGCGCCCTGCTGTTGCCGGGAAATCGCCTTTCCGGCCCCGCCCTCGTCGAGACCACCGACACGACCGTCGTCGTACCCCCCGGCCGCAGCCTCGCGGTCGACGCCTTCGGCAATTTCGAGATCGATTTCACCTAATTGTCATTGCGAGCGAAGCGAAGCAATCTCGCCGGGATTGCTTCGTCGGCCTGTCGGCCTCCTCGGAATGACGGGCCATCGGGAGGAAACATGATCATCGATACGCACGCCCATGTCGTGCCCGACAGCCTGATCGAGGCGATGCGGGCGCAGCCGCGGCTCTTTCCCTCGGTGCAGCTGCATGCCGAAGCCGGGCCGCCGCGCATGGCCTTTGCCGGCGAGCCGCCCGGGCGGCCGATCCAGCCGCGCCTGCGTGACCTCGGGCAGCGTCGCGAATGGCTCGAAAAGGCGCGCATCGACAAGCAGCTGATCGGCGGCTGGACCGATGTCTACGGTTATCAGCTGGCGCCCGAGGAGGGCGCCGACTGGGCCCGCTTCTACAATGAGCATATCGCCCGCGACGCGGCGGCGCTGGGCATGCTCGCGCCGCTCGCCACGGTGCCGCTGCAGGACGGCGCGCTCGCCGCCCGAATCCTCGAAGAGGCGCTCGACAAGGGCTTTCACGGCGCCATGATCGCGACCCAGCCGAAGGGCATCGGCGGCAATCTCGACGACCCCTCGCTCGACCCGTTCTGGGAAGTCGCCTCGGCGCGCGGCGCGGCGATATTTCTGCATCCGCATTACGTCTGCGGCGACGAGCGGCTGGCCGGCTACGACCTCATCAACGCGGTCGGGCGCCTGACGGATTCGACGATCGCGGTGGCCCGGCTGCTCTATTCCGGCCATCTGACCCGCTTCCCCGGCGTCAACCTCGTCCTGTCGCATGGCGGCGGCGCGCTGCCCTACGCGCTCGGGCGATTGAAGCGCAACTGCGCAATCCATCCGGGCGAATTCGCCGACGCCGAAGCAGGCTTCCGGCGGCTGTATTTTGACACGGTGGTGTTCGAGCCGACCGCGCTGCGCTTTCTGTGCGAGGTGGCGGGCGCCGACAAAATCGTGCTCGGCTCCGATTTCCCGTTCGCGATCGGCGATCCCGATCCCCGCCGCATTCTCGATGAGACTCGGCTTTCCGGGGCCGAGCGCCGCGCCATCCTTGGCGACACCGCGGCCCGGATCTTTCATGTCGAGTGCGGCTGCGGCGCGGCCTGATTGCGGCCGCGGCATTGAAAGGGATTTTGCGCCGACGCAGAATCCTGTATGGCTGAGGCGACGCGGGGCCGTGCGGCAGAGTCGCACGGAGGAGGCGATGTTCCCCTGCAACGTGGAGCGGTTTTGTCAGCCGCGTGTTCACCCCCCGGACATCGAAACCTTTGGGAGACCGATAAGATGCTCAGAAAACTCGGCTTGGCGATCGCCGCGGCCGCCTTTTTCGGCGGTGGCTTGGGATTCGGGACCGTGGCGCAGGCGCAGCCCGCCGGCGTCGCGGTCGGCACGCTGACCTGCAACGTTGCCGGCGGCTGGGGCTTCATCTTCGGTTCGTCGCGGGCATTGCGCTGCGTCTTCTCGCATCCCGGCTTCGGCGAGCACTACGCCGGTACCATTTCGAAATTCGGCGTCGATATCGGCTATACGCAAGGCGCGGTCATGGTGTGGACCGTGTTTGCCCCGACCGCCAGCCTGCGGCCGGGCTCGCTCGCCGGCAGTTATGTCGGGGCCACCGGCAGCGCAACGGTCGGCGTCGGCGTCGGCGCCAATGTGCTGGTCGGCGGCTCGAACCGGACGATCGCGCTGCAGCCGGTCAGCATCGAGGGCAATACCGGCCTCAACGTCGCCGCCGGCGTCGGCGCGATAACGTTGCGCTTCCGCCGCTAGCCGCCTGAGCCCTTACGCGGCCGCCGTCCGAGAGAGGCACGGCGGCCGCAGGGGCTCCGGCAACGGCTCTCGTTCACGCCCGGTCATCGCGCCGCCGCAATTGTCCTCGCTCCATCAAGCCGAAGCGCCCCCGATCCCGCTGGGCCGGCCATGGTCCGGCACATCCGCGCTGCGGCCGCTGCTCGGGCTTCTCTATTACCTTTACGCGCGGCGCCTGATGCGCCATGTGCGCCAGCACGCGTGCCCGCGCCATATCGGCATCATCCTCGACGGCAACCGCCGGCACGGCCGCTCGCTCGGCATCACCGAGCCGCGCGCGCTCTACGATCTCGGCGCCGGGAAGCTAGACGACGTGCTCCGATGGTGCGTCGAGCTCGGCATCGCCACCGTTACGCTGTGGGTCTTCTCGACCGAGAATTTCCGCCGTCCGGCGGCCGAAGTCTCCGGCATCCTCGAGAGCGTTGCGGCAAAGCTCGAAATGCTCGCCGAGGACCCGGTCATCCACAAAGAGCGCATCCGGGTGCGCGCCATCGGCCGCCTCGCGATGCTGCCGCCGCCGTTATGCGCGGCCATCGCCGCCGCCGAGAAGGCGACGGCCGGTTACGACGCGATGGAGCTCAACATCGCCGTCGCCTATGGCGGCCGCCAGGAGATCACCGACGCGGTCCGCTCGCTGCTCTGCGGCTTCGTGGCAAAGCAGACGACGCTCGCCGAAGCGATCGAGGCGGTCACCCCGGAGGCGATCGCCTGCCATCTCTACACGGCGGGCGCCCCCGACCCGGAACTGATCATCCGCACCAGCGGCGAATTGCGCCTCTCGGGCTTTCTCCTGTGGCAGAGCGCGCACAGCGAATACTACTTCACCGACGTGCTCTGGCCGGCCTTCCGCAAGATCGACTTCCTGCGCGCCATCCGCGCCTATCAGCAGCGCCAGCGCCGGTTTGGGGGTTGAGCGGCCGGCCGACCGCAAAATCGCCGAATTCGCGTCGTATGATCCGAGACGGCCCCGAGATCGATTTGCTCGGGCGAGGCGCGATGCGACAGGCTGTAGCTGTAGATTCCTTGCAGATAACAGCGGGAACAGCAGGTGTAAGGGAGCTCGATCGAGGTGCGCTCTTCGGCGCGACGGCGCCGCTGCCTGATATCGACCTGCAAAAAAACAGGCGGAACAGGTCAGGCGATTTCGTCTTCCGGCCGGAGCGGTTCGCCGCCGTCGCGCTTCATCAGCCGATCGAACGCCGCAAAATCCGCCCGCGCCCGGCGCTCGGCAAAGAACTCGGCCGTATTCTTCCCGATCGCTTCAGGTCTGTATGTCGGGACTGGCAACGCGGATCGGATCGCCTACATAAACGGATAACCGCATAAGCGTACAAGTGCCATGGCCGATCTCACTCGCTGGACCGTCAAGATTTCGAAAGACACCGACATGGGGGTGCGCTCCTACCTTGCTGATCATGGCGGGAAGAAGGGCGATTTGTCGAAATTCATCGAGCGTGCGGTCCGCAAGGAGCTGCTGCGCGCCACGGTGCACGATATTCAGGAGCGCAACGCTGGCCTCCCTGACGAAGAAGTGCAGGCATTGATCGAGGAGGCTTGCGCCGCGATGCGCGCGGATTTCTGGCACGATCGGACCTGGTAGCCGACGCTCGCGTGCGGGTCGTCCTCGATACTAACGTCCTGCTGAGCGCGTTAATTCGGCGCCACGGCGCGCCGGGTCAGATGCTCGAGGCCTGGTTCGAGGATCGCTTCGTTCTTCTGAGCCATCCGCTCCAGCTCGAGGAGTTTCGCTCCGTCAGTCGGCGGCCACAAATTCGCCGCCTGATCCGGCCTTCAGAGGCGGGGCGTTTGGTAAACCAGATTCGCGACCTGGCCGAAACTGTCGCGGGGTTGCGTCGAGTTCGTCGTTCCGATGATCCGGCCGATGACTTCCTGCTGGCGATCGCCGAGGCGGGTCGGGCGAATTTTCTGGTGACGGGAGACAAGGTGGGATTGCTCTCTCTTGGTCGTCACGCAGACTGTCAGGTCCTGACGGCCCGTTCATTCCTCAACATATTAGGCGGACGGTGAATTCCCTTGCAGGCCCGTCGTCAGCCTGCCAGGCCCCTCGACAGCGGCGCCGTTTCGGGATTTGACTTCGCGCCGGAGTATCCATGAGGCGGAACATGCCGAAGATCAGCGAGATGACGGGGACGGTGTTCGACGGGGTGACGAACCCGTACGTCCCGCCGGCGCAGCTGCGCATCTCGCCGAAGCTGAAGCTGCACCGCGAGGCCGCGCCCGACATCGACCCCGTCACCTATGAGGTCGTGCGCCATGCTCTCTGGAACATCAACGAGGAGCACGGCGCGACGATCCAGCGCATCTCCGGCTCGCCGATCGCGGTGTTCGCGCTCGACCTCAACCCCTCGATCCTGACCGAAGACGCCGAGTTCGTCTTTTTCGGCCCGTACATGCAGTACATGTCCGGCGTCACGGATACGCAGGTCAAATGGATCCTCGAATACCGCAGCGGCAATCCCGGCATCCGCCCCGGCGACATGTTCCTCGCCAACGACCCGTGGGTGGGCGCGGCGCATCAGATGGACGTGATGCTGATCTGCCCGGTGTTCCACGGCGACGAACTCTTCTGCTGGGTGACGAACTGCCTGCACCAATACGACATCGGCGGCATCACGCCGGGCAGCTTCTGTCCCTCGGCGCGCGATTCTTTCGACGAAGGCATCCTGATCCCGCCCGTGCGCATCGTCGAAGGGGACGAGATCCGTGCCGACATCGAGGCGCTCTATCTGCGCTCATCGCGCAAACCCGAACTGGTGGCGCTCGATTTCCGCGCCCAGCTCGCCGGCAACACGGCCGCGCGCGGGCGCATCCTCGACCTCGTCCGCCGCTACGGGGCGCCGACGGTCAAAGGCGTCATGAAGCGCATCATCGAGAACGGCGAGAAGGCGTTTCTGCAAAAGCTGACGCGCCTCCCCGACGGGGTGTGGCGCGAGCGGACCTATGTCGAATGCTGCCGCCCCGGCGACCGCCGCACCCACCGCGTGCAGATCGCGTTGCGCAAGAAGGGCGGCCATCTCTATTTCGACAACGAGGGCACCGCGCCGCAGGACGGGGCGATGAACGCGACCTATTCGGGCTGGCGCGGCTCGGTGCTGGTGGCGCTCAACGAGCTTCTCTGCTGGGACCAGTATCTGGCGGTCGGCGGCGCGCTGCGCCACGTCACCTTCGATCCGACCCCCGGCACGATGAATTGCGCGACGCACCCGGCTTCGGTCTCGACCGCGCCGGTGCAGGCGATGGAGATCTCGCTCTATCCCGCCTACAACGTGCTCTCGAAGATGATCTATGGCGACCCCGCCATGCGCAAGGACGTGATGTGCATCGGCGGCACCAGCCAGTGGCCCGCCACGATCTTCCGCGGCATCGACCAATGGGGCGAGCGCTACGGCTATCTCCTCGTCGATCCCATCGGCGGCGCCATCGGCGCCTTCTCGACGCAGGACGGCATCTCGACCGGCGGCCAGTCGCGCACGCCGATCTGCAAGCTGCCCAATATCGAGCATACCGAGCAGAGCTTCCCGCTGCTTTTCCTCTATCGCAAGGAGGTGGCGGATAGCGGCGGCGCCGGCAAGTTCCGCGGCGGTCTCTCCGCGGAAAGCTGCTTCATCCCGCACAACACCGACAAGATCGTCCAGGACACGCTGTCCTCCGGCAATGCCATCCCGACCTCGACCGGCATGATGGGCGGTTATCCCGGTACGCCGAACCGCTATCGCTTCATCACCG
>DATLKN010000008.1:0-254325 GCA_035538335.1 Allostellaceae bacterium | reverse complement strand
CGGCGGCGCCGCGGGCACCGAGGCCGGCGCCGCCGCGGGCGCGGGCGGCGCCGGGCGCGGCAGCGGCTGCTCCGCCGCCGGCAGCAGGCGTTCGACCTTGGGCTGGCTTTCGTTGTAGATCAGCATGTTCTGATCGGGGATGTGCATGCCGGCGGCGGCGGCGGGCTTGACCTTCGCCGGGCGCTGGTCGGCACGAATCAGCGGCACGCGGCCCGATGCCGCACGGTGCGAGCCGGCGATATAGGCGAACCACACCGCCCCCGCGAAAAGCGCCATCACGCAAATCGCCAATGCCGTCGCCGTCAAGGTACGGCGCCGCGCCGGTGCAGGCGCTCCCGAATATGGCGCCCGGTCTTCCGGATCGACGGGTCCGATCTGGTAGGTCAAGGTTCACATCTCCCGCGCCGGCTCGACCCCGAAAACGGCGAGGCCGGAGGCGACGACGATGGCGACGGCGCGCACCAGCGCGAGCCGCGCGCGCGTCAATTCCGGGTCGGCGGCGAGGATGAAGCGCAAGGTCGCCTCGTCCTTGCCCTTGTTCCACAGCATATGGAACTGCGCCGCCGTCTCCTGCAGATAAAAGGCGATGCGGTGCGGCTCGTGCGCCTCGGCGGCGCTTTCGACGAGGCGCGGCCACAGCGCCAGCTGCCGGATCAGCGTCAGCTCCGCCGGGTCGGCGAGCCGCTCGATATTGGCGCCGGCCAAAAAGCGGTCGGCGGCGCGCCCGTCGTCCGCAAGCTCGGGGAAGAGCCCGGCGGCGTGCCGCATCACCGAGGAAGCGCGGGCGTGCGCGTACTGCACGTAAAAGACCGGATTGTCCTTCGACTGCTCGGTGACCTTGGCGAAATCGAAGTCGAGGGGCTGGTCGTTCTTGCGCGTCAGCATGATGAAGCGGAAGACGTCGCGGCCGACCTCGTCGATGACCTCGCGCAGAGTGACGAACACCCCTGCCCGCTTCGACATGCGCACCGGCTCGCCCTTGTCGAAGAGATTGACGAGCTGGCAGATCTTGACGTCGAGCGCAGCCTCGCCTTCGGTCACCGCGCGCACCGCCGCCTGCATGCGCTTCACATAGCCGCCGTGATCGGCGCCCCAGACGTCGATCAGATTCTTGAAGCCGCGCCGGTACTTGTCGCGGTGATAGGCGATGTCGGCGGCGAAATAGGTCCAGGAACCGTCCGATTTTCCGAGCGGCCGGTCGGTGTCGTCGCCGAACTGCGTGGCGCGGAACAAGGTCTGCGGCCGCGGCTCCCAATCCTCGGGGCGCTTGCCCTTCGGCGGGTCGAGCACGCCCGTATAGATGAGCCCGCGCGCGTCGAGCGCGGCGAGGCATTCCTCGACCGCCCCGGCGGCGACAAGCGCGCGCTCCGAGACGTAGGCGTCGTGCCTGACGCCGAGCGCAGCGAGGTCGGCCCGGATCAGCGCCAGCATCTGCGCGACCGCAAAATCGCGCAGCGGCACGAGCCATTCCGCCTCCGGCCGGCCGAGCCATTTCCTGCCGTCGCGCTCGGCCAGCGCCCGGCCCGTCGAGACGAGGTATTCGCCGGGATAGAGCCCTTCCGGCACCTCGCCGATCACTTCGCCGAGCGCCTCGCGGTAACGCAAATGGAGCGAGCGCGCGAGCGCATCCACCTGCGCCCCTGCGTCGTTGACGTAATATTCGCGGCTGACGGCAAAGCCGGCCTTTTCGAGCAACGCCGCGAGCGCATCGCCGAAGACGGCGCCGCGGCCGTGGCCGACATGCATGGGCCCGGTCGGATTGGCCGAAACATATTCGACATTGACCCGCTCGCCGGCGCCGATTTGCGAATCGCCGAAGGCGGTGCCAGCTTCGAGTATGGCACGCAGTTGCGCATGCCAGATTTCCGGCGCGAGGCGGATGTTGAGAAACCCCGGCCGCGCCGGTTGCGTCGTGAAGCCGCGGCCGCGATAGCCGGCCGACTCGAGGTCATGGGCGGAAAGCGCGCCGGCGATGCGCTCGGCGAGCGCCATCGGATTCTGTCGGGCCGGCCCCGCCAGCACCATCGCGGCGTTCGTCGCGAGCTCGCCATGCGCCGGATCCCGCGGCGGCTCGACCGCGATGCGGGCCGGGTCGATACCGGACGGCAACGCGCCCTCGCGCACCAGGTCGTCGAGGGCGGCGAGCACGAGAGCGCGGAAATCGCTGCACAGATTGGTCATATCGCCGACTGAACCGGAGCGCGCAGATGCGCACCAAAACGCCCTCTCCGCCCATAGGGGGGAGAGGGAGGGGACCCGTCGCGCCGGCGACGGGGAGGGTGAGGTAGGCTTACGGGAGTCGCGCCGCCCGCTGCCCCCCTCACCCTGCCCTCTCCCCCCGAAGGCGGGGGGAGAGGATGAAAAATGGAGTTCGACCAGCACATCCGCGAATTCACCGCCTATGCCGGATAGGTATCGAACAAGCGGCGGTGCTCGTCGAGCGCGAATCGATCGGTCATGCCGGCGAGGTAATCGGCGGCGACGCGCGCCGTCTTCGGCTCGCCCGCACCGCCGGCGAGGCGGCGCCATTCGGGCGGCAGGCATTGCGGCTCGCAGAGATAGAGGCCGAACAGGTCGCGGACGACCCGATGCGCCCGCAAACTCATGCGGTTGACGCGATGATGGCGGTACATGCGCTCGAACAGAAACTTCTTCAGAGCCCGGTCATTGTCGCGCATCTCGGCCGAAAAGGCGACGAGCGGGTGGCCTAGCGCGCGCACCTCGGCGGCTGAGCGCGGCTTCGCTTGCGCGATCCGCCGGCGCGTCTCGGCAATCAAGTCGGCGGTCATCCGGTCGATCAGGCGGCGAATCGATTCGTGGACGAGGCGCGGCTCCTCGATTCCCGGATAGCGCGCCGCGACCGCCTCGAAGACGGGGCCGACGAGCGGCACCGACGCGAGATCGGCGACCGCGAAGAGCCCGGCCCGCAAGCCGTCGTCGATGTCGTGATTGTTGTAGGCGATGTCGTCGGAAAGGGCGGCAACCTGCGCCTCGGGGCCGGGGTAGCTCGCGAGCTCGAGCGGATGCCGGCGGTCGTATTCGGCGATCGTCGGCGGCACCGCGCGCTCGAGGCCGGGCCCCGTGAGCGGACCATTGTGCTTTGCCGTCCCTTCGAGCGCCTCCCAGGTCAGATTGAGGCCGTCGAACTCGGCGTAGCGGCGCTCGAGCAGGGTCAGAATACGCAGCGTCTGGTCGTTGTGCGAAAAGCCGCCGAAGCGCTCCATCTCGGCGTTGAGCGCCTCTTCGCCGGCGTGGCCGAAGGGCGTGTGGCCGAGATCGTGGGCGAGCGCCAACGTCTCGGCGAGATCCTCTTCGAGCCCGAGCGCGCGGGCGATCGAGCGGGCGATCTGTGCGACTTCGAGGCTGTGGGTCAGCCGCGTGCGGTAATGGTCGCCTTCGTGATAGACGAAGACCTGCGTCTTGTGCGTCAGCCGGCGAAACGCCGAGGAATGGATGATGCGGTCGCGGTCGCGCTCGAACGGCGAGCGCCAGCGATGCTCGGGTTCCGGATGAAGCCGTCCGCGGCTCTCCGCCGGCTTCGTCGCAAAAGGCGCCAGCGCCCGCATCATACCCTCGACCCTACGCCGCAAGGGCACGGCCGTCCACCCCGGCCTAGGGCGACGGTCTTCGCACCGCCCATGCCTGCAAGCCGGCAAATGTCGTAAAATTGTCATACGCGTCAATTGCCGGAAATCGAAGCGACGCGGATTGACTCCACATAGTTGAGCCGCAAGCAACCGCCGCGCGCTTCTACTTGTAAAAACCCGCGATTTAGGTTAGCGTTGTTTGCTTTCGTCCGTCCGGTAAAAATACGGAGGGAGTCATGAAACACACGGTAAAATCATGGATAGGCGCCATTCTGTTATCGCTGGCAGCAATCTTCGGCCTCGGCTATGCGGAACCGGCGCGGGCGTTTACGCTGGTGGAGCTCCTCGTGATACCGTCCGAATTTCTCGTGGCGAACCAGCTGGCCACGGTCGCGGTCTCGAACACCACGGCGGGACCGAACGCGCATGACATCCATCTGGTTGCGGCCGCCGTCAATGATCGGGGGACAGTATTCAAGACCGAAGGAAACAAGGCGAACCCGATAACGATCTCGCCGAACCAGACCTTCCACTTTGGGATCAGGGCGCCGTCAACCGGCAATTTGAGCTTTCATACGATGATCGAACTGGACACGGCGAATGCCGCAGTCGGCGACGTCATGGGATGGGATGTGAACACCGGCCAACTGATCTCGATCATGCAAGGCCAGGTTACGCTCCCCGCGGTGCAGGATATCCCGGCCGTCGGGCTCGCGGCGGGGCAATCGGCGCTCGTCAAGGTCACCAACGTTTCCGCCAACAACCTCATGCCGACGATCAGCCTCTTCATGGAAAACGGGAAACTCATCAAAACCATGACCCCGACGGTCGCGCCGAACCAGACCTTCACGCATCGCGTCACGGCGACGAACGGCAACCTCGCGCTTTTTGCGACGGTCAACTGGGGAGACGGGTCGGTCGGGTTGTCCGACGTCATGACATTGGACCAAACGACCGGCCAAGTGATCGCGATTTTGCCGTATGTCTTGAACGGCAATTAGCCGACGGCCTCGCCCGGCGATCCGATGTCGTCCGCCGAGGCGGGGGCGACGGGCCGCAAATCGCCGGAACATCCGGCGGCACCATCGCACGGCGCCGTCACGGAGCCTGATTCGGCGCGTGCCGGTGTGCGCCGCCCGCGCGTGGCGCTGTGGCTCGCCACGCCGCTGTTGACCGGCGCCACGATCATGGCGCAGGAGCTGGTCGCGTTCAGGCTGTACGCCCCCTATTTCGGCTACTCGATCTACGTTTGGGGCAGCATGATCTCGGTGGTCATGGCGGCGCTCGCGCTGGGCTACGGGCTCGGCGGCTGGCTCGCCGACCGCCGGCGGACCGACCTCTCGCTCTACCTCATCATCCTCGCCGGGGCGCTTTATCAGCT
Source organism: Allostellaceae bacterium (assembly GCA_035538335.1). Lineage (GTDB taxonomy): Bacteria > Pseudomonadota > Alphaproteobacteria > ATCC43930 > CGMCC-115725 > AP-15. The sequence continues at coordinate 249,357 of DATLKN010000008.1, read as the reverse complement.
GGGCGTGCTGTTCGCGGTTCACCCGCTGCTGCACGGCTTGGCGCGCCTTGGCGACTTCGCCGGGACCATGCTCGCCAGCCTCCTCGTCTTTGCGCCGCCGATGACGGCGATGGCGGCGGCCGGTCCCTTCCTCATTCGCCTGCTGGCGCGTTCCGGGCGGATCGGGGCGGCGGCGGGCAAGGTCTATGCGATCTCGACGATCGGCGGCATCGCCGGCGTGCTCGCGACGAGCTTTTTGCTGGTGCCGCGGCTCGGCACACAGATCACGTTGGAGGCGATCTGCATATTGTCTGCGCTGACCGCGGCCGCGGGATTGACGCGGCACCTGCGGATCGTATTGCCGGCGCTCGGGCTTTTGGCGGCGGCATTGCCGTTCGTGCCGTCGGCGAGCTGGCCGCGGGACACCCTTTGGGCGACCGAGTCGCCCTACAACCTGGTGCGCATCGTCCGCAACGGCCGGCTGCTGCTGTTGAAGCTGAACGACAGCATGGGCGTGCACACTATCCACAACCTCGAGAGCGTGTGGACGGGCCACTACTACGACGACTTCGCCTTGGGGCCGCTGCTGGCGCCGGCGAAGCGGCTGCTGGTGCTGGGCATGGGCGGCGGTGGCTCGATCCGCGCGACCCGCGTCACCGCCCCCGACATCGATGTCGATGCGGTGGAGATCGACCCGAAAGTCGTCGAAGCCGCCATTCGCTTCTTCGGCTTGAACCCGCGGGACAAGCGGCTCCACATCCACATTGCCGATGCGCGCCCCTGGCTGGCACAAGACCGAGGCCACTACGACCTCGTGCAGGTCGATCTCTACCAGGGCGGGCCCTACATCCCGTTTTACCTCGTCACCGTCGAGTTCTTCACGACGGTAAGCGAGCATATGACCCGCGGCGGCTTATTGATGATGAATCTCTTCGACGACAGCCCAGCACAAGAATTGCTGGCCTCGACGGTCGCGACCTTGAAGCGGGTCTTTCCATCGGTTGCGGTCCTCTCATCCGGTCACGGGAGCTGGATGCTGCTCGCTTTTGCAACGGCAACGCCGAGATCCGCCATTCGCGCGCGGCTACAAGATTTCGCCGACAATCAGGTAGTAGACCGGTTGGCGCGGCGCGCTGCGACGCAATTGACCGATGTCTACGTGCCGCCCGGTACGGTCGTGTTCACCGACGATTTCGCGCCCGTCGAGGAAATGACCCGGCGAATGCTCAATGGCGGCTAAGCGAGCGCCTCTGACGAGCCTTCTCCCGCAGCGAATCCTGAAACGAAAATTTCACCCTGCCGTAACGGCGCCGTAGGAGTTTAACCGGACGGTAGCTTTCGACTCCGGCATCTCTCGGGTCAAGATAGGAGCGCGAAGGCAATGAGGAAGTCGTCCCGATACCTGCTCCAACTGGCAATTCCGGTTGAGCTTGGGATCATCTGCGCCCCGGCCTATGGAGCGACCCCGACGGCGACGCCGCCATACGTCTTGAGCACTTTCGCGACGGCTCCAAACGGCCTTAGCGCGCCCGATTCGATTGCCGGTTTGGGCAGCGACGTCTTCGTCGGATATGGGGACGGCCACGCGCCGGACGGTTCGGACGGCTTATCGAGCCAAGTCGTTGAATACGACGCGTTCGGAAACGTCGAGCATGTCTATACCGTGCTCGGTCACAACGACGGATTGAAAGTCGATCCCGCGACGAAATGCAATCTGGACGCTGCAGAACGAAGACGCCAATTCGCGCCTTGTAATCATCGATGCCTCGAGCCGGCGGCAAAAGACTTACCTCTTCGCAAGCCCGACGCCGCATGGCGGTGGCTACGACGACATCGTCTTTCGCCATTGCCAAGTCTTCATCAGCGCGTCCAACCCCGCCAACAATCCGAATACCGGGCCGGCGATCGTCAGCGCCAGTCTCAACGGCAGCACCGTTGCGGTCACCCCGGTGCTGCCGAGCACCGCGGGCGCGATCGAAATACCGACCGATGCCACCGTGCAGCTTAATCTGCAAGACCCGGATTCGATGACCCTTGATCTCGTCGGCGATATCGTGCTCGACAGCCAGGCTGACCAGGAGCTGATCATCGTCACTGACCCTGGCGGGCCGAACCAGCAGGTGTCGCGCCTGCCGCTCAGCTTTGAGAGCAATTCGGGACCAACGGCGGTCGAAACCGACGATACCGCCTTCGCCACTTCGACCGAGGGGTTCATCCTCTTTGCCGACAAGGGCGCGAATACCGTATACGCGCTGCACAAGAAGACTTTCGCGCCCGGTGCGGTCTACACCGCCGCGGATGGAGGCCCGTTTGTCGGCACGCTCGACATGACCACGGGGGTCGTCACGCCGATCGTGACGGGTCTCACCAACCCCGGCGGCCTGGTATTCGTCGATGCGTTGCCGCACAGCGGCCGGCAACAGCGGAACCAATGCGGCGAAAACGATTAGTGACGGGGCCGCACGAGACGTAGGTCAGCTCACCCCGCGTGTCGGCGCTGCGTCTCGGCCTTCAGGCGAGCTCAGGGAGCGGCACCTCCACGCGACGATCGGCCAGCTCTACGATAAGGTGCCCACCGTCGGACGCCCGCAATTGAACGTTGGCGTTGAGCAGCTCGATTCCGTACACGGTCCCGTCAGGCGCGAGATCGACATTCACCTCGTCGCTGAGGCGAATGGTTTCGACTTGCGCGCCGGCGGCTTGGCGAAACCGCAAATAAGCGACGTTGTGATGCGGATCGTAGGTCAGCTGCATCCCAGGCTCCGGGGCCAGTTGTCTCAAAAATATTTCACGATAACGCTGATAACCAGCCAATCATCGTCTTCGTACACCGCGAACACCTCGATCTGCTTGTTTGCATAAGTACGTCCACGCCACTGCCTGTTAAAGAGGAAGTTACGCCGAAACCCGGTCCGACCGAATTTTGCCGGAAAACGCTCTCCCCCGTTTATCGTCGCAGCAACCTCGTCTTCGCTTGCAACGCGCTCGGCCATTCGCGCCGCGGCATGGTCATGAAATTTCATCTCGGCCACAAATTGTTCAGGAAATCTTCGCGAGATTGTCCCTGCGGTAGAGTCGGAACCGCCCTGGCCAATGCATCGACGACCCTGCGAGCAAGTCGGCGCGCCCCGATGCGCTGCTCGGAGGAGATGGTGTCCATATTTCGACCGTGCAGAAAGGCGCACCTCAGGTTGAACAGGTCGTGGTAAATCCGACCGGCGTCCTGCTCGCCGAGCAGTGTCGCTACACGCTGGGCGACGAGCTTGGTTGCGCCGCGCCGGTAGTCGCTTTGAAGTCCCAATGCCGCCTCGATGGCCGTAATGTGTGCCAGAAACTCGTCGAGGGGATCTTCCAAGAACGTCTTGACGAAGAAATGTGCTATCGGGGTTTCGAAGAGAGGGCTTTGAAGGGCGCGCGCCGCATCGGTCCAGCGGGACTCGTTCAGCCATGCCGAAACCTCGGCTCCGGGGACGAGCGCCCTCCGCTCCGGCTCTTCTGTGCCGGAGACCTCTTCCCCATCATCGTCGAGGGCCGGCGGTTCCCAGGATAGCGAGTCGGGAGAAGGAGGCGGCAGCGGCCGGACGAAGAGATCGTCGTCGATCTCGTAGACCCACGGCATTTCAAATCCACGCCAATCCAGCGCCCGCCAGACCGTCCAATCCTCCCACGGCGCCAAGAGCATTGCTAAGAGCGCATTCTCGACAGCGATTGGAAACCACCGTCGGTGCGGCTCGATTGCACCGGGCCAAACAGGCGGCTCGAAAAGCCAGGGAATTGCTCTCTGTGATGGAGCGCGTTCACGAGAGTAAGTCTTCTCGATCGTCAGCCACATAAATTGCGAGAATCGCCTGGCGTCGAACGCCCAGGCCGAGCTGATGCGCCTCAGGCGCGGCAGATCTACCAGCTTCTCTAATTCGACGGCCGTGAACCTCGCGATGCGATTAGGGCCAAACGTCAGATCCGGTAGGCTATCGGCCTTATCGAGCGGACAAAGGTATAACCGGCGACCTTTCCTTCTCTGAAAGGCGGCATGCAGTCTTGCGGCCGCGACCCCGGCCGGAAGAGCTAGGTGCCGGTCTGCCGGTGAGGGGCGACCAGGAAGGCCCAGTGAATCCAACGCGTGGCTGAGCGCAAACTCTAGGCCGGTTTCCAGCGCCGCCGCATCCTCTGATGCGGATCGAGTTGTGAGATAGAGGCTTGCGCACACATCACGCAATCGAACAAATTCCGGCGCCTTGAACAAATTGCTGGGACCCGGGAGACGGACACGCCACAGCTGTTCAACTGCCTCTCTGAGCGCAGCGGGCGGTAGAGCCTCAATGGTCTTATCCGGGCTCACTCGGCGCGTAGCCTCGCCGTCCCGGCCGGATCGACCGCGCCCTCTTCCGAGAGCGCGACGCGGTAGAGTTCGCGCGCGCGGTCAGCCGAGACGATGCCGTCGGCGACATCGAGCGCGACCTGCTCGGGGTCGCGCGACCTGGGGTCGCCGAAGCCGCCGCCGCCCGGGGTTTCGAGCCGGATGAAGTCGCCGCCCGGCACGCCCTGCCGTCCCTTCGGGCCGATCTTGCGCCCCGAGGCGAGCCCGACCCGGCCGGCCGCGCCTTCGCCGCCGCCGTCGCGGCCGCGCGCCGGGTTGTTGATGCGCTCGAAGTTGCACAGCATGGCGATCGGCGTGCCCTCGGCGCCGCCCAGCTCGATGACCTGGCCGAGGCCGCCGCGCCAATGCCCGGCGCCGCCCGAATCGTCGCGGTATTCGCGGCGGCGGAAGAGGACGGGCGCCACCGACTCGGTCGCCTCGACCGGGATCGTGCGCACCCCCGAGGGGAAGGCCGTCACGTCGAGCCCGTCCTTGCCCGGCCGCGCGCCGGCGCCGCCGCAATGGAAGATCGCCGTCGAGAACGGGCGGATATCGGGCCGCGTGACGCCATCGCCCAGCTCGTCCAAGATCTCGCCGCCGCCGTAGATCTGCGGGATCCACAAGGAGGAGGCGCCTTCGGCCGGCACGCCGCCTTCCATCACCTGATGCAGGCAGCCGAAGACGACGTCGGGCAGCATGTGGCCGACCGTGTGGCGTGCGGCGACGGCGCGCGGGCGCTGCACGTTGAGGAGCGAGCCCGCCGGCGCCGAGACGGTGATCGGAGCCAATGAGCCGGCGTTGTTCGGCACCTCGGGCGCGACCAGGCACTTGACGCCGAAGGCGGTGTAGGCGGTCGTGTAGTTGAGGACGACGTTGATGCCGAAGGCGCTCGCCGGCGAGGTGCCGGCGTAATCGACATGGATGCCGTCCTCGCCGATCGTCATCGCCGCGGCGAGGGTCAGCGGCCGGTCGTAGCCGTCCATCCGCAGGCTGTTCCGGTAGGTGCCCTTCTTCAGCTTGCGGATCGCCTCGATCGTCGCCTGTCGCGAGGTTTCGATGACGTGCTCGCCGAGGCGATCGAGGTTGGCGATGCCGAATTCCTCCATCATCTCGATGAGGCGCCGGCTGCCCTCGTCGTTGCAGGCGGCGAGCGCGTAGACGTCGCCCTCGACCTGCAAGGGTTCGCGCACATTGGCGCGGACGATGCGCAGCAAATCCTCGTTCATCTTGCCTTCGCGCGCCAATACCATCAGCGGGATCGAGAGGCCCTCTTCGAAGACCTGCCGGCCGTCCGGCCCCATGCCGAGCCCGCCGATATCGACGACGTGCACGGTGCTGGCGAAGAGGCCGACCGGCTCGCCGCCGAGAAAACTCGGGCTGACGACGGTCAAATCGTGCAGATGGCCGCAGGTCAGCCACGGATCGTTGGTGATGTAGTGGTCGCCCTCGCGCATCGTCGCGAGCGGAAAGGCGTCGAGGAAGTGCTTGACCGCCGCCGCCATCGAATTGACGTGGCCGGGCGTGCCGGTAACGGCCTGCGCCAGCATGTTGCCGTCGCGGTCGAAGACTCCGGCCGACAGGTCTCCCGCCTCGCGCACCGTCGTCGAAAAAGCGGTGCGCACCAAGGTCTGCGCCTGCTCCTCGACGACCGCGATCAAGCGCGACCACATGATCTGCATGTGGATCTGCGACAGCGCAGCGTTGGGTCTCGAAAGCATCGCGGTCACCCTTTCTTCGGCCGAAAGGATTCTAGGGTCGGGGCGGCAAGCGCGCAATGCACACGCTTCGGGCAGCGCCTCGATGCGACGTCCCTTTCATTCGGCGGGAGCGCAGGGCGTGAACGCGACGCCGAGGGCGCAAACTCCCAAGACGCACGCATAGAGGTAGGTAATCTCGCGTGAACCGATCGTCGGAATCAGCACAAACGTGGTGAATAACGTGCCGAATACGCTGCCGACGGTAGACACGCCGTACATCAACCCCGCCAGCCGCCCGGTCTCGGCGATCGAACGCACCAGCAGACGCACCGATACCGGAGAAAACATGCCCAACAGCGACATCGGGATCAGCAGGAGGGCCGACGCCGCGGCCAAAATTCCGCCAGGGCCTTCGCCACAACTATGCATGACGACCGCGATCATCCGGTCGGCGGTTGCCGGTATTGCCGCGAGGTAAGCCGCCGCCACGGCGATCGCCGCTGCCATTATGAAAGGCGACGGATAGCGATCGACCAGAGCGCCGCCGGCGAAATAGCCGATTGCGAGCGCCAGCAATATGGTAGAAATCAACCCGGCCCAGGTACCAATTCCGCCGCCGAAATACGGATAGAGATACCTGCTGCCGAGCATCTCAAATCCCATGAGGACGCCGCCCACCAGAAACGCGTGCAGCGCCATCCACGTAATTCTGCGGGACACGATTATGGCCCTGGGTCCGCGGCTGTGGCGTCGGCCGTTCCCGGCCATTTCCTGTTGTGGCGTTCGATAGCCTTCAGCGCGTCGACCGGCGCAAAGTCATCCGTAAGAACCTTTGCGCTCGGATCGATCGGACCCATATCCGGCGGCAGCAGCCGCCGCTTCGCCAGCAAATCGGAAAGCCTATACCGCAGGTGGTATTTCGCCTGCAGTTCGGCGGCTCGGCGAGCTAACGCCTCCCCGGTCCGGAGTTTCCCCAAATACGCGGCCGTCACGACATTTCCGTCGGCGACGTAAAACTCCGTTTGGGGAAAGACGGCGTGGATCGTCTTGACTGCGGCATCGAACAACATCGTCGACGGCTCCACATTTTGCGCTACCACCCCGCCGTCCGTCAGGTGATCTCTTACAATCTCATAAAATTCCCTTGTCAGAAGATGGAACGGCACAAACGGCGCCCGATACGCATCGATCAAGATAATGTCATACTTGGCTTTGCTGTCGGCCAGAAACAATCGCCCATCTTTAGCAACCACCTTGAATGTGCCGCCGGCTTTCACATTGAAGTACTTCTTTGCGAGTTCGAACACCACGGGGTCCAACTCTACCGAGGTGATCTGCGCCTCAGGCAGATAATGATGCAAGTACGACGCCGTTCTGCCACCCCCCAAGCCAATTTCCAGTATGGCAAGAGGCTTTTCCGGATATGCCAAAGCCGCCGTCATCATTTGGGTGTATCGAGCCGGGAGATCGGTCGGGTCGAGCGTATTGTATAAACTCTCGTAGTAAAGTTTGCGGTTCTGTCCAAAAGTCAGGATGATATTCGTGCCTTGTTGATATACATAAATATTATTGTATACCGATTCTCGATATTCCAGGAGCTTTCTGGCTTGCGCATCCGCTCCGCAACTGGGACCTGCAAGCACACTGCAAATAATCCCGGCCGCTGCGAAGCCAATCAGGCGACGCCGGCTCAGCTGCATTCCGATGCCTCTATGGTTGAACATTGTCGTCACCGCCAATCGTAATAGCTAACCATGACGTGCGCCGCGGCACAAACACCCGTCATCCTCGGTGCCGACCGTTCGCGAAACCACGCGTTGCGCTTCTTCCCTGAAGCCCGGCTTTCGACTGAGAGCTGAAATCCACGCATGCGGCATTACCGCGTTCCGTATAAGCTGGGGCAACAGCGGGTTCGACAGGGAGCGCAGGATCATGGCGGATGGTGCGGGTCCGGAGCGCATCCGCACCTATTGCGGGCTCTGTATCGCGCGCTGCGGCGCCGTCGCGGTCGTCGAGGAGGGGCGCTTCACGCGCCTCGAACCCGATCCCGCGCACCCTACGGGCCAAGCGCTCTGCGCCAAGGGCCGCGCCGCGCCCGAGCTCGTCTACCACCCGCAAAGGCTGACGCACCCGCTGCGCCGCACCCGGCCGAAGGGCGATCCCGACCCCGGCTGGCAGCGCATCTCCTGGGAGGAGGCGCTCGACCTCTCGGCCGCCGCGATGCGCCGCGCCGCCGAGCAATACGGGCCGCAGGCCGTCGCTTTCACGGTGTCCTCGCCATCGACGACCGCAATCGTCGATTCTGCCGGCTTCATCCGCCGGCTAGCCAACGCCTTCGGCACGCCGAACTGGGCTGTCTCGCTCGATGTATGCGGCTGGGGCCGCGCCTTTGCGACGCGCTTCACCTATGGCGTCGCGAGCGTCGGCACCGGCGGCGCCGGCGGCGCGATGCCGGACATCGCAAACGCCGGGGTCACGATCCTGTGGGGCTACAACCCGAGCTTCACGCGCCTGACGCACGCGACCGCCATCGTCGAGGCGGCGAAGCGCGGCATGCGGCTCATCGTCGTCGATCCGCGCCGCGTCGGCCTCGCCGGCAAGGCCGATCTGTGGCTGCGAGTGCGACCCGGCACCGACGGGGCGCTCGCGCTCGGCATCGCCCATCTGATGATCGAGCGCGGCTGGTTCGAGCGCGACTTCATCCGCGACTGGAGCAACGGGCCGCATCTGGTGCGGGCCGACACCGGGCGCTTTCTGACCGAGGCCGATCTCTCGCCGGCGGGCGATCCGCGGCGGCTCTTCGCCTGGGACGGCGCCGCCGGCCGGCCGGCAGCGTACGATACGGCGAGCGGCCGTTACGACGGCGATACCGCCGGCCTCGCCCTCGACGGCGAATACCGGATTTCGACGCATTCGGGCGAAGTCGTCTGCCACCCGGCTTTTGAACTCTACCGCCGGCTCTGCCGGCAGTATCCGCCGGAGGCGGTCGAGGCAATCTGCTGGCTGCCGCGCGAGGAGGTCGCGGAGGCGGCGCGGCTGATCTGGCACTCGCGCCCGGTCGCCTACTACGCGTGGAGCGGCCACGAGCAGCACGCCAACGTGACCCAGACGGCGCGCGCGATGTCGCTCCTCTACGCGCTCACCGGCTCGTTCGACGCGCCGGGCGGCAACGTGCTGTTTCCCGCCCCCGCCACCGCGTCGGTCACCGGCGAGGATCTGCCGGCGGCGCAGCGCCTCGCCCCGGCATTGGGCCTCGCCGAGCGCCCGCTCGGGCCGGGGCGTGCCGGGTTTTATGCGCCGCGCGAGCTGTATCGGGCGATCCTCGAAGGAAAACCCTACCCGGTGCGAGCCGTCATCGGGTTCGGCGCCAACATGCTGCTCGCGCATGTCGATGGCGAGCGCGGGCGGGAGGCGCTGGCGGCACTGGATTTCTATGCCCACGCCGACCTCTTCTTGAACCCGACCGCCGAGCTGGCCGACGTGATCCTGCCGGTTGCCTCGGCCTTCGAGCGAGAGGCGCTGAAGATCGGCTTCGAGATCAGCGAGGAAGCGCAGTCGCTCGTGCAGCTGCGCCCGGCCGTGGTGCCGCCGCCGGGCGAAGCGCGCCCCGACACCGAGATCGTCTTCGACCTGGCGCGGCGGCTCGGCCTGTCGGACGCGTTTTGGGGCGGCGACATAGAGGCGGCCTACCGGCATCAGCTGGCGCCGAGCGGCGTCGGCCTCGAACAGCTTCGCGCCGAGCGCGGCGGCGTGCGGGTGACGCTCGAAACCCGCTACCGCAAATATGCGCAAGCGGGCTTCGCGACGCCGTCACGCAAGGTCGAGCTCTATTCGCAGACGCTCTTCGAGCACGGCTACCCGGCGCTGCCCGACTTCGCCGAGCCGCAGATCGGGCCCGTCGCGCGTCCCGACCTGCTCGCGCGCTTCCCGCTGGTCCTGACGAGCGCCAAGTCGTCGCTGTTTTGCCAGACGCAGCACCGCGCCCTGCCGAGCCTGCGCAAGCTGGCGCCCGATCCCGTCGTGGAACTGCACCCGGCGGCGGCCGAGCCGCGACGCATTGCGCCGGGCGACTGGGTCGCGATCGAAACGCCGGACGGGGTCGTGCGCGCCCGCGCCCGCCTCAACGCCAACCTCGACCCGCGCGTCGTCGTCGGCGAGCACGGCTGGTGGCAAGGTTGCGACGAGATGGGCGCTCCCGGCTACGATCCGTTCGGGCCCTTGGGCGCCAACTACAATTCGCTGATCGGCACGGCGGCGCTCGACCCGGTCAGCGGCACCGCTTCGCACCGCGCCTATCTGTGCGAGATCCGCCGCGCGGCGTGAGAGCCCGCCGCGCGGTGCCTCGCGTGTATAGAAAATCCCCTTGCGCGGGCTTGACCCGCGCATCCACGCGTTCAGATCAGACGATTGTAGAGATCCTCCCAATCGGGATTGTCGCGAAGGATCAGGTGCACTTTCCAGGCGCGTGACCAATGCTTCATATTCATCTCACGCTGCTTGGCCGAGAGGATGTCGTCATGTCTCTCGGCATAGGCCAGCCGCTTCAGCGCATATTTCTTGGTGAACCCGTCTGCGACACCCTCTCGGTGCTCCCAAACGCGTCGCGCGAGATCGACCGTACATCCCATATAGAGCGTCCCGTTCGGCCGGTTCGTCATGATATAAACCCAGCCGCCCTTCCAGTTGGTGTTGCCTCGCACTGAGCTACCTCCACTAGCCAGGCTGGTAACGGCCATTCGATCCAAAATGCGTGGGTGGCCGGGTCGAGCCCGGCCACGGGGTACTTCGCGGCGGCTCAATACCCGCGCTGCCAGTCGATGGTGTTTTCGAGCGGCAGGCCCGCGAGATAGCGCCTGAGGTTGTCGCAGAACAGGTCGATCGCGCGGTGGCGCTCGTTGTCGCTGGCGCCCGAGACGTGCGGCGTGATCAGCACCTTCGGATCGCGCCACAATGCGACGGGCGGCGGGTGCTCGAACTCGCCGAGATAGACATCGAGCGCGGCGCCGCGCAGCCGGCCGCTGTCGAGCGCGGCCTTCAGCGCCGTCTCGTCGACGATCTCGCCGCGCGCGACATTGACGAGAACGCTGCCCTCTTTCATCAAGGCAAAGCGGTCCGCGTCGAAGAGCCGGTCGGTCTGCGGCGTCCATTGGCAGCACACCGCAACGAAATCTGCCTCGGGCAGAAAGCGGTCGAGGTCGCCGGCGGCGCCGATCTCGGCAAAGCCCGGCGGCAATCCGTCGCGCTGCGGCTCGCGGCGCGTGCCGATGACGCGCATGCCGAGCGCCGCGGCGAGGCGGCCGACCTCGCGGCCGATGCCGCCGGCGCCGACGACGAGCGTCGTCTTCCTCTCGATCAACAGCGGCCGATAGGCGCGGAAATCGAATTCGCCGCGCCCGCGATCGACGACCGCGCGGTCGAGGCCCTTGGCGAAATAGAGCATGCCGGCGATCGCGTATTCGGCCATCGCGAGCGTGTTGCCGAGACCGCGCGAGGTCGTCGCGACGACGTCGCTGCCCCAGAGGTCGCCGAGCCGCAGATTGCTCGCCCCGGCCGGGCGCTGGTGAAACCATTTGAGGCGCGGCGCGCGCGCCCGAAGATCGAGCGGGAACGGCCAGCCGCCGAGGATGATCTCGGCCTCGGCGAGAAGCCGGTCGCGCTGCCCGCGCGTGCCCTCTCCGTTCGAGCCGGGGCGCAGATAGCGGGCGACGGCATGCGCCGGCCAGGTGTCGCGGTATTCGCCGTCGAACCAGCCGCCGGCATCGACGAGGCGGACGCGCGGATCGACCGCCTCGATCGCCGCCCGCTCGTCGGGGCGCATGCGCTGTATTGCAAGGACGTTGACGGTCGGCATCGATCTTCCTGCGCCATCGGCATCGAGCGCCGATATAGTGCGCCGCACATGCGGTTTGCCGCAATCGGCGTCGGGACAGGAGAATATCGATGGCGCTCGACAACAGGCTCGACGGCGGGCAGGTCATCGTCGATTACCTGGTCCGCGAGAAGGTGCCTTACGCCTTCGGCCTTTGCGGCCACGGCAATATCGGCTTCATCGACGCGCTCCACGAACGCAAGAGCGACATCGCGACGATCTCGGTGCATCACGAGAGCGTCGCCGGCTTCATGGCCGATGTCTTCTACCGCGTCTCGGGCAAGCCGATCGCGACCTTCACCTCATGCGGGCCGGGCTCGGCCAATTTGCCGATCGCGCTCGGCAACGCCTTTCTCGATTCGGTGCCGTTCCTGGCGGTCACCGGCAACGTGCCGACGAGCCAGTTCAACCGCGGAGCCTTCCAGGAACTCTACCGGCATTACCAGGCCGATTACCCCTCGACAGTGCGGGCCTATTGCAAGCGCGTCTTCCAGCCGACGCGCGGCGAGATGGTGCCGATCGCGGTGCGGCAGGCCTGGAAGACGATGGTGACCGGACGGCCGGGCCCGGTCGTTCTCGACGTGCCGTTCGACATCTTCAAGGAAGCGGCCGGCGAGACGCCGCCGCCCGAGGAGTGGAATTCCAACGTCTCCAGCCGCTGCGGCGCCGACCCGGAGGGCCTCGCCCGCGCCGCCGACATGCTGCTGGCGGCGCGTCGGCCGGTCGTCCTCGTCGGGCAGGGCGTCAAGTACGCGGGCGCGGCGGCCGATCTGCTCGCCCTCGCCAAGCGGCTGCAGATCCCGGTCGCGGCTTCGGCAAGCGGGCTCGGCGCGATACCGGCCGATCATCCGCTCGCGCTCGGGCTCGTGTCGCGGGCCGGGCATCTGGCGGCCAACCGGGCCGCGCGCGAGGCCGATGTGCTGCTGGCGCTCGGGGTGCGCTTCGACGACCGCACCTCGAGCTCGTGGCTTCCCGGCTATTCCTTCACGATCCCGCCGACGAAGCTGATCCACGTCGATATCGATCCCGAGGAGATCGCCCGCAACTATCCCGTCGCCTTGGGGCTGATGGCCGATGTGCGCACCTTTCTGCGCCAGCTCTTGTCCGAAATCGAGGCGCGGCGGCCGGCGGCGCAAGCGGCGGAAGCGGCGGAAGCGCGCAGGGGCTGGCTCGCGGCGATCGAAGGGTGGCGGCGCGAATGGGAGGAATTCGTCGCGCCCGGCTATCGCGACGAGGGGACGCCGATCCACCCGCAACGCGCCGCGCACGAGATCGACCGGGCGCTGCCCGCGAACGCGATCCTCGTCAGCGACATCGGCGTGCACCACAACTGGCTCAACCTCTATTGCCGGCCGCGGCATCCGGATTCGCTGATCGGCTCGATGGGGTTCGGGCCGATGGGGTTCGGGGTGGCGGGCGTCCTCGGCGCCAAGCTCGCCGCCCCCGACCGGCCATGCGTGTCGGTGTGCGGCGACGGCGCCTTCTTCATGCATGCGAGCGTCCTCGGTACGGCGGTCGAATATGGGCTGCCGGTCGTGTGGGTGGTGTGGAACAACTACGCCTACGCCTCGATCCGCGGGCTGCAGCGCGGCTATCTCGAGGGGCGGGAGCTGGCGACCGATTTCCGCCATCCGGAGACGGGCAAGCCCTACAACCCCGATTTCGCGGCGATGGCGCGGGCCGCCGGGATCGAGGGCGTCAGCGTCGACCGGCCGGGCGACCTCGCCGAGGCGGTGCAGGCGGCGGTGGCTGCGAACAAGCCCTGCCTGATCGATGCGAATGTCGGCGCCGACCTCAACCCCGCGGGCGCCGGCGTGTGGGAATTGCCGGGATTGGGGCGCAGCCGCGTCGGCATCGGCGGCCGGTTCGAGCCGTCTTCTTGAACCGCCGTCCCGGCGAAAGCCGCGACCCATCGCGCCACCGCCACGGGCTCGCGACAGCGATGCACAGGAGCCGCCCGAGCTTGCCCCATCCATGGATACCGGCCTTCGCCGGTATGACAGATTGAAGGAGGAACCCGAATATGACTGGAGAATTCGCCGGCAAGGTCGCGCTCGTCACCGGCGGCGGCAGCGGCATCGGCGCCGCCTGCTGCCGCGCCTTCGCGAGGGAAGGCGCGCGGGTCGCGGCCGTCGATTACGACGGCGCGGCGGCGGAGCGCATCGCGCGCGAGATAGGCGGCGCGGCGAACGCGCACGCGCTCGACGTGTCGGACGGACCGGCCTTCGCGCGGCTCGCGGCCGAGATCGGCGAGAGGCAAGGCGGCATCGACATTCTCGTCAACTGCGCCGGGACGATCACGCGGCACATCATCGCCAAGATGCCGCTCGAGGCGTGGGAGCGGGTCATCGCGGTCAATCTGCGCGGCCCCTTCAACGGCGTGCAGGCGGTCCTGCCTTATATGAAGGCGCGCGGCCAAGGCGCCATCGTCAACATCGCCTCGGTCGCCGGGCGGCGCATCTCGTTCGGCGGCGGCGCCAACTACACCGCCTCGAAGGCGGGGCTGCTCGGCTTCACCCGGCACGCCGCCTATGAGCTGGCGCCCGACAATATCCGCGTCAACGCGGTCTGTCCCGGCCCGACCGCGACGCCTTTCGTCGGCGGGCTGCCGACAGCCGAGCAAAAGACGGCGCGCGCGAAGAAGATCCCCTTGGGACGCATGGTCGAGCCCGAGGACATCGCCGACGCGGTCATCTTCCTCGCCGGCGACAGGTCACGCATGTGCACCGGCATCGCGCTCGACGTCGACGGCGGCGTCCTCGTCAGCAATGACATCCCGTACGAGGAATACTTCCGCGGGAAATAAAGGTTCTCCTCAGGGCCCCGCTACAGGTATTCCGGCGACGGCGTCGGGTTCACGTCCCAGTTGTCGGTGACGCAGGAAAAGCTGCTCGCCTGGTTGGTCGGGCCGCTGCCGTTGTAGTGCGGCACCTGCGGGAAGGGGCAGATCGGCCGCTGCATCGCTATGCCCGCTTGCGGCAGGTCGTTGTTGTATTTGGTCGCGATCAACTGCTGCGGCGGGGTGCCCTGCTCGACCCACTCCTCGAGCGCGATCAGCGCGTCGTGCGAGGCGTCCTCGACCGGTGGCGGGGCGGCATAGACCTGGCCGCTGAACAGATTGCCGAAGGCGTTGGGCCCGGGCCCGAAGGCGCAGTGATACATGCCCGGCACCATGAACAGGCGGAAAAACTGCCGCGTGTCGGCGAGCCCGTCCTTGCGGTTGCTGTTGTTCTGCGCCACGACCTCGAGGAAATAGTCGATCAGCATCTGCGGCGAGATCAGCGGGTCGGCCCAGCCCTGGTACATCAAGAGCTTGCCGCCGTGGCCGGCAAAGGCGCTGAGGTCGGGGCTGTTGGCGTTGAGGATCGGCGCGAGGACTTGATCGACATCGGCCATATCCTGGTTGAAATCGAAGGTCGGCCAAAGCCAATCGAGGCCGAACACCCATTTGAACAGCGAACCGAACGGCACCTCCGGCTGGTCCTGGATGCCGACCCAGCCGAATTGCGGGTCGCTCTCGCCGCCCCTGACCGAGCCGGGGAAGATCAGGTGGCCGGTGACCGGATCGGTGGCGCCGGCATAGATCTCGCGCGCCGCCGTCACTTCGTCCGGGGTGAGACAGGTGCCGTCAGGCGCGCCGGTGCAGGCCAGCGCACCCGGGTCCCAATCGCATTTGCGCGGGTCGGTCAGGAACGGGTCGGTGCTCAACCCGCCGCTCTTGACGACGCAGGCGGCGACGACCGCGTTCGTAATCGCCTGCGTCTGATTGGTGCCGACGAAGAGGCTCGTCGGCGACTGGTGCATCTTGGCGTAATTCCACAGGACCGCGGTGTGGACGTGGGTGCGGTTGGCGGCGGGGTCGCCGCCGAGGATGCCGTTGTAATCGTCAGGGAAGCTCTGCGCCTCCATCAGAGCCTGCTGGCCACCGGTCGAACAGCCGTTGAAATAGGAAAACGCGGCGGATTGCCCGTAAAACGCCTGCACCAGCTGCTTGCCGAGGCTCGTCATCAGATGCGTCGAGCGATAGCCGAAATCGATCCACTTCTCGGGATGGCCGACGAGGGCGTCCGCGTCGTTGTTGGCCGAAGGGGCGGTGCCCATGTCGGTGCCGGCCACCGCCGATCCAGTCTCGAGGCCCGAGATCATGGCCGGCACGGAGAGCGCCACGGTACCGGCGTAGCCGCCGTTGCCGGTGCCCTCGAATCTTCCGGTCCAGCCCGCGCTCGGCAGCCAGACATAGACGTTGATCACAGAGTCGGTGCTGGGCGTCATCACGGCCGAGACCTCGCAGAACGGCGGCACGTTTTCGTAGACGTTGCCGTCGGGGGCCGAGAACGAGCCGCCCGGGAAAGATACCGCGGAGGTGATCACGAAATTGCCCGGCTGCGACAGAGCGACCAGCGTCTCGCACGACATGCCGGCGGCGGCCGGCGGCGCAGAAAACGTCGCCGCGGCGAGGACCGAGGCGGCACCGGCGAGGCGGACCATTGTTGATGCTGGCATTGCCGCTCCTCCCGAAAAGGTGCACCAGCAACACCAAAATTCGCTCGCGAGTTCCGCGACTTTCGCCTATTCGCGGTTGATCATAATTTCCACACGAACTCGGCGCGCCGACTAGTGCGAGATCGCCTCCAGCGCGAGGCCGCGGGTGCGTGGGCCGAAGCCGCCGATCGAGACGACGACCATCAGCATCGCAAAGGCGATGAAGCCGAAGACCGCGTTGACGCCGCCGGCGTGCAGCAGGAAGGCGACGACGAGACCCGACAATGCCGCCGACAGCCGGCTCCAGGAGTAGACGAAGCCGATCGCGCGCGAGCGGATGCGGGTCGGGAACAGCTCGGACTGGTAGTTGTGGAAGCTGTAGGAGAGGAGGTTGTTGCAGAGGGTGACGAGCACGCCCAACGCGATCAGCGCCGTCGCGCCGTTGCCGTTGGCGAACAGCATGCCGAAGACGGCGATGCCGACGGCGCCGAGGCAGACCTGCCATTTGCGCTCGATCTTGTCGGCGATCAGCATGCCGAGGAGCGGCCCGACAGGGTTGGCGATCGCGATGACGAATGAGTATTCGAGGCTCGTCGTCACTTTGATGCCTTTGGCGATCAGCAAGGTCGGGACCCAGGCGGCGAAGCCGTAATAGCCGAAGGTCTGAAAGAAATTGAAGATCGAGAGGATGATCGCGCGGCGGTCATAGGGCGGCTGCCAGATCTCGGCGAAAGTCGGCTCGCCCTCGCTCTCCGCCTCCGGCGGGCCGACCGGCGGCAGCCTGCCGCCCGATTGCGCGGCGACCCGCTCCTCGATGCGCCCGACCACCCGCTCGGCATCGGCGGCGCGGCCGTGGCGCGCCAGCCAGCGCGGCGATTCCGGCAGGCTGAGACGGATCGCCCAGATGAAGATCGCGCCGACCGAGCCGATCAGCACGACCCAGCGCCAGCCGTCGAAGCCGAAGGGCATATTGGGCACGAGCAGCCAGGCGAGGAACGCGACGACCGGCACCGCGAGAAACTGGAAGAACTGGTTGTACGCATAGGCGCGGCCGCGATGCGTGCGCGGCACCAATTCGGAGACGTAGGTGTCGATCGTCACCAGCTCGATGCCGATGCCGATGCCGGCGATGAAGCGCCACAGATCGACCGCGAAGCCCGATTGCTGGAACGCCATGATCGCCGTCGTGATCGAGTACCAGACGAGCGAGAAGGTGAAGACGCGGCGCCTGCCGTAGCGGTCGGCGAAATGGCCGAGAAAGATGGCGCCGACGAAAAGCCCGGCGAAGAGCGCGAAGACGAAGGTGCCGATGCCGGCAATGCCGTAGGGGGTGAGGACCGCGAACGGCCCCAAGGATTGCGGCGTGAAGTAGCCGGCCTTCAGGAGGCCCGGCGCGATGTAGGCGGTGAGGAAAAGATCGTAAAGCTCGAAGCAGCCGCCGAGCGAAATCAGCGTGACGAGCCACCACAGATGCCGGGTCATCGGCAGGCGGTCGAGGCGGGCGGCGAGTTCGGGCGCAGTCGCGGCCATGTACTTGTCCTTTCGTCCAAGAGCTCCGGTTCTTGTCAGCCGATCGAGAGCAGCCACCCTTCCCTTCTCCTCATACCGGCGGAAGCCGGTATCCATGGCGGGCCTGGGTCCCGGCCTTCGCCGGGACGACGATCGGAGGATGCGTTGCGCTCAGAGACCTCTCGCTGGAAAAACGGGGCTGAGAAGATCCACCCCCGGCGTTGCCGAATAAACAGGCAGCTTTGCATTGCAGCCTTGTTGCGATCTATCGCCGCAACCGGCCGCGCAGGGGAACGATTCGGCCGGCCGACGGCTTAATTTTCTATAACCCAGACCCGTCCGGGCAGCCGCCATAGAGGCTATCCATGTCAGATTTCGCGCAGAGCCGGCTCTCCTGGGAGCCACGCCTGCTGAGTGTCGTCCGCATCGTCCTCGGGCTCCTGTTCCTCGAACACGGGCTTGCAAAAATCGTCGACTTCCCGCACCAGCCGACGCATCACCCTTATGCGCTGCTGACCCTCGTCCCGGGAGCGCAGGGCTTGATAGAGCTGGTCGGCGGCGCGCTTTTGGCGCTCGGCCTGTTCACGCGCCCGGTCGCGTTCATCCTGGCGGGCGACATGGCGGCCGCCTATTTCATCTCGCATGCGCCGAGAGGCTTCTTTCCGCTGCTCAATGGCGGCGAATTGGCGATCGTCTACTGCTTCGTCTTTCTCTATTTCTGGCTCGCGGGCGGCGGCATCTGGAGCCTCGATTGGCTCTTTGCGCCGCGACAGGCGCATGTCAGCGCGATCTGGCGCGAGCATACCGTGGAATCCTGGGCCGCCAGCGAGGCCGCGCGGCGGCGTGCGGGCGAGCCGAGCCCCGGGCGGGCGAGAGCCGGCGTGCCAGAATACCACGACGCGGGCGGGTGATCGGCGGTATCAGCCGACCCGGCGCGTCAGCTCGATATAGCCGAAGGCGTCGATGAGGCCGTCGAAATTGCGGCCGATGACGGTCGAGGTCTCGTCCTCGACGATGACGGCTGGGCCTAGGATGTGGGCGCCCGGCCGCAGCGTATCTCGCTCGAAGATCGCGACCTCGGCCGGTTCGCCCGTCTCCGGATCGACGATCGCGCGGCGGCGGGCGGGCGGCGGCGAATAGGCGGGCGGCGGCGCCGGCGGCGCGCCGGGCTCGGCCGGAACGGGCGCGGAGAGCAGCAGCACCCAGCTCAGCACCTCGACCTCGACCCCCGGGATGATGCGGCGGTAGAGCCGGCGGTATTCCGCCTCGAAATCGGCGCGCAGCAGCGCCGCGTCCGCGCGGCCGTAGGGCCGCACCGGCAGCGGTACGACGATCTCGTGCCCCTGCCCGCGATAGCGCATCAGCGCCGAGCGCGTCTCGGAGAGCGGCGCATCGCCGGCGCCGCGGCGGACGATCGCCTCGGCCTCCGCGCGCATCGCCGCGAGCAGCGCGTTGACGGCGGCGGCGTCGAAATGCTCGAGCCGTTCCAGATGCGAGCGCGCGATCTCATAGGCGATCGGCGCGCGCAGAAAGCCCACGGCCGAGCCGACCCCGGCATAGGAGGGCACCAGCACGCGGTCGATGCCGAGCTTCTCGGCGAGCCGGCAGGCATGCAGCGGCGCCGCGCCGCCGAAAGCGACGAGGGTGCGGCCGCGCGCGTCCTTGCCGCTCTCGATCGCGTGCACGCGCGCCGCGCTCGCCATGTTCTCGTCGACGATCTCGCTCAAGCCGAGGCCGGCGAGCGGCAGCGTGAGGCCGAGCGGCGCCGCCACCTCGCGCTGGAGCGCCGCTTCCGCCGCAGCGCGATCGAGGGCCATGCGGCCGCCGGAGAAGCCCGTCGGATCGATGCGGCCGAGGACGAGGTCGGCGTCGGTGACGGTCGGCCGCTGGCCGCCCCGGCCGTAGCAGGCGGGGCCGGGATCGGCGCCGGCGCTGTCGGGGCCGACGGTGATGCGCTGCAGCCGGTCGACGCGGGCGATCGAGCCGCCGCCGGCGCCGATCTCGACCATCTCGATGACCGGGATCCTGAGCGGCAGGCCGCTGCCCTTCTTGAAGCGGTAGATGCGCGCCACCTCGAAGACGCGGCTCGTCTGCGGCCGGCCGTCGTCGATCAGACAGATCTTCGCGGTCGTGCCGCCCATGTCGTAGGAGAGCACCTTGTCGAGGCCGCACTGCCGCGCGATGTGGCTGGCGAAGATGGCGCCGCCCGCCGGCCCCGATTCGACGAGCCGGACGGGAAAGCGGACCGCGGTGTCGAGCGTCGCGAGCCCGCCGCCAGACAGCATCAGAAAGAGCGGGCAGGCAAAGCCCTGCGCCGCCAGCAGATCGGAAAGCCGCTGCAGGTAGCGGCTCATCAGCGGCTGCACATAGGCGTTGGCGCAGGCGGTCGAGAAGCGCTCGTATTCGCGCATCTCGGGCGACACCTCGCAGGAGAGCGTGATCGGCACGCCGGGAAGCAGCTTCCCGAGGATCGCGCCGGCGCGCCGCTCATGCGCCTGGTTCGTGAAGCTGTGCAGAAAGCCGATGGCGAGGCTCTCGACGCCCTGCTCCGCGAGGCGCGGCGCCAGCGCCCGCAAGGCCCCTTCGTCGAGCGGGGTCAGCACCCTGCCCTGCGCGTCGATCCGCTCCGGCACCGGAAAGCGCAGCCGGCGCGGCACCAGGGGCGGCGGCAGGTCGATGTTGACGTCGTACTGCTCGAAGCGGTTCTCGTGCCGGATCTCGATCGTGTCGCGAAAGCCCTCGGTCGTCAGCAGCGCGGTCTTCGCGCCCTTCCGCTCGATGACGGCGTTGGTGGCGAGCGTCGTGCCGTGAATGATGATCGAGAGATCGCCGGGCGCGAGCCCCGCCATGCCGAGCACCTGGTGCATGACCTCGATGACGGCGCGCTCGGGCGCCTGCGGCGTCGTCAGGACCTTGGCGCTCCAGCGCTTGCCCTTCGCCTCGAGCGCGACATCGGTGAAGGTGCCGCCGATATCGACGCCGAGACGCGCCTCGCCCCTATCCGTGCTCCTCACGCCCGCCTCTTTTCCCGCGAAAAGCCGCAGTCTTCGGACGCCGGAGGGTGCCTGTCAATCCGGCGCGCGCCGGTGCGCTTTGCCGCAGCGCCCGGATCGTTCCGGATTTTTCGCCCGCCTCAATGTTTACGACATGGGTTGAGGCGCGGCGGCGAACAGCCGGCGCATGCGTCAACCCGGATGCGTCACTCAAGGAGGGTGATCACATGCATGGGTATGCTCGTCCGTTCATCGCGGCGGCCGGCGCGGCCATCGCGGCGCTGTCGCTCGCGGCCTCGGCCCGGGCGGCGGTAGATGTCGGCATGCTGGCCTGCAACATCGGCGGCGGCCCCGGCTACATCATCGGCTCGGTGCGCCCGTTGTCCTGCACCTACAGCGGCCCCGCCGGGCCCGAGCACTATGCCGGCACGGTGTCGAAATTCGGCATGGACATCGGCTATCTGAACGGCGGCCGGCTGGTCTGGGACGTGATCTCGCCGAACGGCGCGCCGGGACCGGCGCGCGGCATGCTGACCGGCAACTATACCGGCGTCACCGGCAGCGCCGCGGTCGGGGTCGGCGCCGGCGCCAACGTGCTGGTCGGCGGCAGCGGCCGGTCTTTCACCTTGCAGCCGGTCAGCGTCGAAGGCCAGAGCGGGCTCGACGTGGCGGCCGGCGTCGAGGGCATGAGCCTCAGATATCAACCCTGATCGAGGCGGCCTCGCAGATAGGCGAGCGGCCACAGCGCGTTGACGACGGCCGCGGCGGCGATCGCCGCGAGCCATGCCGCGCCGCGGCCGCTGCCGCCGGCGAGATCTAGAACCAGGCCGAAGAGCACGGGCGACAAAGCCGCGGCGCCGAAGCCGGCGAGCGCATGCACGGCAAGAAAGGCGCCGCGGCGCTCGGGCTCGGCGGCGAAGACGAGCAGCGCGACGATCCAGCTACGGATCAGCGAACTCTCGCCGTTGTGCAGCGCATAGGCGCCGACATAGAGAAAGGCGCGGCGGTTGCCGAAGAGTGTGCGCAGCGGCGGCAGCCAGCCGAATTCGGCATGCCGCGGGCGCGGCGCCGCAGAGCGGCCCCAATGCCAGCAGCAGAAAACCGGCGCGCCAGCCGAAAGCCGCGGCGAGCGCGCCCGAGAACGCGAAAGAGAGGCTCGCGCCGACCGTGAAGGTCGCGGTGTAGACGGCGACCGCGCGTGGCTGGCGCGACAACGGCACCACGTCGCTCAGCGCTCTGAGGCCCGGCATATGCGTGCCGCCGAAGCCGAGGCCTTGCAGGAAGCGCCACAGTAGGGCGCTCAAGACGCCGTGGGCGAGAAGCGCGAAGCCCGCCGCCGCGGCGGCGCCGAGGAAGAGCGAGCCGATATAGATGCGGCGCGGATCGACGCGGTCGGTCAGCGTGCTCAATACCGGCACGCCGACGAGATAGCCGGCGAAATAGACGCCGCTGACGAAACCCGATTGCGCGCCCGACAGCGACCATAGCCGCTGGAAACTCGGCAGCAGCGCCGGAAACGACATCGCTCCCGCCATGCCGAGCACCTGTCCGACGAAGATCGCGGCGATCAGCGGGCCGGTCGAAAGGCGGCGGGTGAGCGGCATCGGGATAGAGTGTTACCTCGACGCCGGCTCTCTCGAAAGCTAGGCTGCCGCCGACGCAATCCTGCGGAGGGTTGAGCCATGAGCGAATTGCTCCGGCGGACGATCGAGGCCGGCGGGCGCTTCTCGACGCGGCTCGAGACGGGCGACCGGCTGCGCATCGTCGATCTCGAGGGGCAGCAGGCGGTCGATTTCCTCGCCTATTCGGCGAGCCTGCCGGCCGACCGCTACAACGCCGCCAACACGATGAAATTGAACGGCTCGATCTATCTCGGCAAGGGCGCGAAGCTCTATTCCGACCGGGCCAAGGCGATGCTGACCATCGTCGAGGACACGGTCGGCCGGCACGACACGATAGGCGGCTGCTGCAGCGGCTGGAGCAATCTGGCGCGCTACGGCGTCGCCGACACGCCGAGCTGCCACGCCAATTTCGTCGCGGAGCTCGCGCGCTGGTCGCTGTCGCCCGCCGACATCGCGGCCAACGTCAATTTCTTCATGTATGTGCCGGTCAAGGAGGACGGCTCGATGGCGATCGAGCCGGGCCTGTCGAAGCCCGGCGACCATGTCGAGTTGCGCGCCGAGATGCCGGTTATCGCTGTCTTGTCGAATTGTCCGCAGCGCCACAACCCCGCCGCGGGATTTGCCCCGACCCCGATCGAAATTGTCGTCGAGCGGGGGTGAGGGAAGCCGCCTGTCCCCATCCCGCTGTGAGGGCCCGCGTTTCCCCCACCCTAACCCTCCCCCGCTTGCGGGGGAGGGTTAGGGTGGGGACGGGGCAAGGGGCTGCCGCCACGGGCAATTATCGCTCGATCAGCGCCGGGCGATCATGTCGATCTCGAGGATGCCGCCGCGCGCCAGGGCCGTGACCCCGATCGTGGTGCGGGCGGGCAGCCGGCCGGGCGCGAAATACCCCTCGTAGACGCGGTTGAAGGCGGCGTAGTCGCGCTCGAAATCGGTGAGGAAGGCGCGCACCGCGACGACGTTGCCGAGGCTGGCGCCGACGCCTTCGAGGACGCGGCGGAGGTTCTCAATCACTTTGCGCGTCTGCGCCTCGATGCCCTCGGGCAACGGGTCGCCCTCGGCCTCGCTCGCGATCTGGCCGGTGACGAAGAGCCAGCCGTCCACTTCGACGAGATGGCTGTAGGGAGCGACCGGCGGCGGCGCGCCGGCCTGCATGTGGAATATCGGCTCGGTCATGCGGGCACCCGGCGCGGAGGGTTGGGTGAGAGCGAACTGGCGTAGCGGGCGAGGAATTGCCGCGTGCGCTCGGCGCGCGGCGCGGTGAAAAAGCGCTCGGGGGTGTCCTCCTCGACGACGCGGCCCTGGTCGAGCAGCACGACGCGGCTCGCCGCCTCGCGCGCGAAGCCCATCTCGTGCGTGACGACGAGCATCGTCATGCCGTCGCGGCGCAGCGCCGCCATGACGGAGAGCACCTCGCCGACGAGTTCGGGATCGAGCGAGCTGGTCGGCTCGTCGAAGAGCAAGAGTTCCGGGCGCATGGCGAGCGCGCGGGCGATGCCGACGCGCTGCTTCTGGCCGCCGGAGAGATGCGCCGGGTAAGCTGCGCGCTTGTCGAGAAGACCGACCTTGTCGAGCAGCGCCTCGGCCTCGGCGCGCACCTCGGCGCGCGGCCGGCGCTGCACATGCACCGGCGCCTCCATGACGTTCTGCAGCACATTCAGATGCGGCCACAGCGCGAATTGCTGGAACACCATGCCCATGCGCGTGCGCATGTGCGCGAGTTCGGCATCGCGCATCGGCGCCTCGCTGCCGGGCCGGTGACCGATGCGCTTGCCGCCGAGAAGGATCGTGCCGGCGTCCGGCTTTTCGAGCCAGTTGAGGCAGCGCAGAAGCGTCGATTTCCCGGCGCCGGACGGCCCCAGGATGCACACCGTCTCGCCCTTCGCCACAGCCATGTCGATGTCGTCGAGGACGACGTGCGCGCCGAAGCATTTGCGCAGCCGCCTGACCTCCAAGAGCGGCGCTGTCACCGCCGGCGCTCCGCCACCGCCTGCACGAGCCCGACGCCGCTTTCGATCGCGACGCACAGCGCCCAGTAGAGCAGCACGGCCGAGAGAAAGGCGGCGAACGGCACGAAATAGAAGGACTGGATGTTGGTCGCGGCGTGCGTCAGCTCGGCCACCGCGATGATCGTCAGAAACGCCGAATCCTTGACGATCTGCACCACCTGGTTGCCGATCATCGGAGCGGCGGTCAGCGCCACCGGCGGCAGGATGATGCAGCGGAAGAGCGTGAAGCGGTGAAAGCCGAAGGCATGCCCCGCCTCGATCGTCTCGCGCGGCAGGGCGCGCCAGGCGGCGGCGATCAGTTCGCCCATATAGCCGGTGTTGTAGACGATCAGCGACGCGAGCCCCGCGGTCCAATTGCCGAGCACAATGCCGAAAGACGGCAGCCCATAATAGACGACATAGACGAAGAGCAGAAACGGCACGCAGCGCATCGTATCGACGAACGACCGCGCCGTCCGCGCCGTCATCCGGTGCCGCGACATCAGCGCGATCGACAAGAGGGCGCCGAGCGCGAGCGAGGCGAGCGAGGCGAGGACCGAGATCCACAGCGTCGTCGCCAGCCCGGCGAGGAGTTCGCCCCTGTGCATCCAGACGATCAGCCAGCCGCGGCTCATGCGACGGCCTCGGCGCGGGCGCGCCGCTCGGCCGTGCGCTGCAGCACGACGAAGACCAGCACGAAGAGGCTGTAGAGCACCAGCGCGGCGAGGAAAGGCGGCAGCGGGCGATAGGTGGCGGCGCCGATCTCGACGGCGGCGCGCGTGATGTCGACGACGCCCATCACCGCGATCGCCGGGCTCGCCTTGACGATGAGCGTCATCTCGTTGATCAGCGCCGGGCGCACGTTGCGCAACACCTGCGGCAGCACGATGCGGCGAAAGCGCAATATCGCCGGCATGCCGAAGCTCATCGCCGCCTCCAGCTGGTCGCGCGGGAAAGCCGCGAGGCCGCCGCGGAAGATCTCGCAGTCGAAGGCCGAGGTCGAGATCGCGAGCGTCGCGATGCCGGCCGGGATCGGGCCGATCTCGATGCCGATCGTCGGCAGCGCGAAGAAGATGAGGAGCCCGAGCGTCACTGCCGGCGCGGCGCGCACGACGCTGACATAGACCGCCGCCGCCTGCGCCAGCACCGGCACCCTGAGCCAGCGCAGCACCGCGAGCAAGAGGCCGAACGGCAGGCCGATCGCGATGCCGGCGAGCGACACCACCGCGGTGATGCCGCCGCCTTGCAGAAGCGCGAGCCAGTTGGCTCCCGACATGGTCAGAGCATTTTGCGACCGATCAGATCGTCGTTCCCGCGAAAGCGGGAGCCCAGAGGCGAGCGAAGAGCCGTTGCCCTGGACCCCCGCTTGCGCGGGGGCGACGAATAATCCTGTCGGAGTGGGCGAAACATGCGCCGAGCCGCCATCAGGCTAGTCCGTCGGGGTCCAGTTCACCGGCATGTTCTTGAAGGACTGGCCGAGCCACTTTTCCTGCAGCGCATACATCTGCCCGTTCTTGCGCTCTTTCATGAGGAAGGCGTCGATGAAGTCGAGAACGCCCTTGTTGCCCTTCTTGACGGCCCAGGCGATGTAGGTCGTGCTCGACACCGGCTGGCCGACGGCGAACTGGGTCGGATGCTCGCGCACCATCGTGCGCAGGTTGATCAGCGTGTTGACGACGTAGTCGATGCGGCCGATCGCGAGGTCCTGATACGCCTCGGGGTAGGAGACGTACTGCACGACCTTGCCCATCTTGCCGCCCGTCTTCTGCAGCATCGCTTCGAGCTGCGGCAATTTCGCCAGCATCGCGCTGCCCTGCTCGACGCCGCAAATCTTGCCGCTCAGATCCTTGATGGCGTTGATGTTGTTGTCGTTCTTGCGCTTCAGGTAGTAGTCGGTCGCCTCGGCGACGGGGCTGCAGAAATCGAGGAAGCCGAGGCGCTCCTTGGTCATCAGGACGGCGCTGACGGCCGCATCGTACTTGCCGGTGGTGACGCCGGCGAGGATGCCGTTCCACGGGATCCGCTCCTGCTGCACCTTGAAGGGGGCGGATTTGGCGAGGAGCTTCAACAGCTCGGTGTCGTAGCCCGTCGGGTTGCCGTTGTCGACGAATTCGAAGGGCCGGAAATCGTCCTCGGTGGCGACCACCATATAGCCGCGCTTCTTGATCTCGGGCAGGGTCGCGCCCAGCGCCGGGCGCAGGACCGGCAGGTTGAAGAGGCCGACCGCCGTCAAGGCGCCGGCGGTGCGGATCAGGCTGCGGCGGGTTGTGGTCATGCGTCTCCCCTCCCTCGAAAGCGGATCGCCGCGCGCCTGGGGCTGCGCCGGCAGGTCGGCCGCAGCAAGTTGCATGCCGGGGCGGCGCATTTCAATGGGGATTGTTCCCCGAGAGCGCGGCCGCGCCCTGCTTCCCTGACGGTTTTGCCTCGTCCTTGACCTCGGCCGGGGTCGGCAGGTCGCGCGCATTCCAGCCGCCGCCCAATGCCTGGATAAGCGCGACGCTCGCGGTCAAGCGGTTCTGGCGGACCGTCAGCGCCGCCTCCTCGTCGGCGAGGGCGGCCGCCTGGGCGACGATGACGCTCGTATAGGCGACGGTGCCGGCCTTGTATTCGTTGAGAATGAGGCGCGCCGCCTCCTCCGCCGATTTGACCGCCTGGTCCTGCACTTTCTGCTGCTCGGCGAGGATGCGCAGCGCGGCGAACTGGTCCTCGACTTGCTGGAAGGCCGCGAGCACGGTCTGCCGGTAGCTGGCGACGTTCTGCCGGTAGGCCGCTTTCGCTTCGGCGACGGCGGCGGCGCGGGCGCCGAAGTCGAGCACCGTCTCGGCGAGGTTCGTGCCGAACGACCAGATATTGCTCTTGGCCTCGAACAAGGTCGCCAGCATCGTCGATTGCAGCCCGTAATCGCCGGACAAGGTGACGTTCGGGTAATAGGCCGCGACGGCGACGCCGATCTGCGCATTGGCGGCGGCCATCTGCCGTTCGGCGGCGGCGATGTCGGGCCGGCGCTCGAGCAATGCCGAGGGGATTCCGGCGGGGACCACCGGGATGCCGGGGACGCGCGGGGCGGCGGCTATCGAGAACTCCGCCGGCGGCTTGCCGATAAGGATCGCGATCGCGTGCACGAGCTGCGCGCGCAACACGCCGACATTGACCGCCTGCGCCTCGGTCGTCTGCAACTGCGCCTGCGCCTGCGCCACATCGGAGCCGGTGGCGATCCCGGCATTGAACTGGTTCTTGGTGATTTCCAGCGATTGCGCATAGGCGGCGGCCGTACTGTCGAGCAGCCGCTTCAGCGCGTCCTCGATCCGCAGTTCCAGATAATCCGTCGCCAGTTCCGACTGCGCCGACAATCGCGCCGAGGCGATCTCGGCGGCGCTCGCCTGGGCGCTGGCGACATTGCTCTCGACGGTGCGGCGGATCTTGCCCCAGAGATCGGGCGCCCAGCTGGCATCGGCCGAGACGGCGAAGAGGTTCTGCGCGAAGCCGCCGCGCGAGAAGCCGGCGAGGCGGCCGCTGTTGGAGCCGGGGCCGCTGCCGCTGCGCGTCGCCGAACCGGTGAGGCCGAGCGTCGGAAAGAATTGCGCCTCGGCGGCGGCGACGACCGCGCGCGCCTGCCGGTAGGCGGCCTCGGC
This sequence comes from Allostellaceae bacterium, assembly GCA_035538335.1. Taxonomy (GTDB): domain Bacteria; phylum Pseudomonadota; class Alphaproteobacteria; order ATCC43930; family CGMCC-115725; genus AP-15. The sequence continues at coordinate 221,229 of DATLKN010000008.1, read as the reverse complement.
CGCCTTCAGGTTCTGGTTCGAGACGTCGATCTGCGGCTCGAGCCGGTCGAGTTCGGGTTCGCCGTAGATATGCCACCAAGGGCCGCGGTCGGCGGCGTCCTCGGGCGCCGCCTTCTTCCAGCCCGCCGCCTCCTTGAAGACAGCCGGCACCGGCGCCGCCGGCCGCTTGTAGTCGGGCCCGACGGTGCAGCCGGAAACGAGCGCGAGGCCGAGCGCCGCCGCGCCCGCGAGCCCTTTCATTCGCCGGCTTGTGCGGCCGCGCCGCCGCGCGCCTCGACGCCGCGGATCCACAGCGCGAAACGGTCGAGATAGAGGTAGATAACGGGCGTCGTATATAGCGTCAGGGCCTGACTGACGACCAGCCCGCCGACGATCGCGATGCCGAGCGGGCGGCGCAACTCGGCGCCCTCGCCGAAGCCGATCGCGAGCGGCAATGCGCCGAGCATCGCCGCCATCGTCGTCATCATGATCGGACGGAAGCGCTTCAGGCAGGCGAGATGGATCGCCGCCCGCGGCGGCAGGCGCTCGCGCCGCTCAACATCGAGCGCGAAGTCGATCATCATGATCGCGTTCTTCTTGACGATGCCGATCAAGAGGATAAGCCCGATCAACGCCATGATGCTGAACTGCGTGCCGGTCAGCATCAACGCCAGCACGGCGCCGACCCCGGCCGAGGGCAAGGTCGAGAGGATCGTGACCGGGTGGATATAGCTCTCGTAGAGGACGCCCAGGACGACATAGACCGCGATCAGCGCCGCAGCGATCAACAGCGGCTCGGTGGCGAGCGATTCCTGGAAGACCTTGGCGGTGCCCTGGAAGCTGCCGTGGATCGTCGCCGGCATGCCGAGCCCGGCGACCGTACGCTCGATCGCCGCCGAAGCCTCGCTCAACGAGGCGCCTTGCGCGAGGTCGAAAGAGATCGTCGAGGCGACGGCGAGGCCCTGGTGATTGATCGCCAGCGGCGTGCTGCCGGCGGCGAAGCGGGCGACCGCCGAGAGCGGCACCATCGTCTCGGCGGAGGTGGCGACCGCGGCGCCCGTCGAGGCGACACCGTGCCCGATATTGGCGATCGCGTTCGTCGCCTGGTTGCGCGCGGTGTCGCTCGCAATCTGGGCCGCCGTCGTGGCGGCGGCGCTGCTGCCGGCCGCCGGGGCCTTGGCCAGTACCGTGCCGGCGACGGCGTTCGTCGCATGCGTGCCGCCGACCGCGCCGCCGCTGGTGCTGATATAGACCTGCCGCAAGGTTTGCGGGCTTTGCCAGTATTTCGGCGCGACCTCCATCACCACGTGATACTGGTTGCGCGGGTTGTAGATGACCGACACCTGCCGCTGCCCGAAGGCGTCGTAGATCGTATTGTCGATCTGGCTCATCGACAGGCCGAGGCGCGCCGCCGCGGCGCGGTCGACCGTCAAATGCTCTTCCAGCCCCTTCTGCTGCTGGTCGATGTTGACGTCGCGCAGCACCTTCAGCCGCCGCAACGCCGCCTCGAGCTTGTCGGCCCATGCATACACCGCTTTGTCGTCGTCGCCGACCAGCGTGTATTGATATTCGGCGGCGCTGAGGCGGCCGCCGGCGCGGATGTCCGGCACCGGGATCAGAAAGATCCGCGCGCCCGCCACCTGCGCCAGCTTGCGGCGCAGCCGGCCGATCACCTGAAAGACCGAGGCGTTGCGCTTTGACAGCGGCTTCAGGGTGGCGAAGGTGAAGCCCGAATTGGTCTGGAAGCCGCCGGTGAAGCCGACGATGTTCTGCACCGCCGGGTCGGCCTTGATGATGCCGATGAACTGCCCCAGCTTCTGCTGCATGTGCTGAAAGGAGATGCTCTGGTCGGCCTGGATCGTGCCGATCATCCGCCCGGTGTCCTCCTGCGGGAAGAACCCCTTCGGAATGATCGAGACCAGATAGACCGCGAAGCCGACGGTCGCGAAAAGGCTCAGCATGACGAGCGCCGGGTTGGCGAGGGCGACGCGCAGCGAGCGGTCGTAGGCGGCGAGCGCCCGATCAAAGATGTGCTCGCCGACGCGATAGAGGCGGCCGTGCGCGGTGTGCCCGCCGCTCGGGCCGGCGATCAGATAGGCGCACATCATCGGCGTCGTGGTCAGCGAGACGAGCAGCGAGATCAGGATCGTCGTCGACAGCACGACGGCGAATTCGCGGAACAGGCGCCCGACGATGCCGCCCATCAAGAGAATCGGCACGAAGACCGCGACGAGCGAGGCGCTCATCGACAAGACCGTGAAGCCGACCTCGCCCGCCCCTTGCAATGCTGCCTGCATGCGCGGCATGCCCGCCTCGATATGGCGGGTGACGTTCTCCAGCACGACGATCGCATCGTCGACGACGAAACCGGTCGAGATCGTCAGCGCCATCAGCGACAGATTGTCGAGGCTGTAGCCCAACAGGTACATGACGCCCAAGGTGCCGAGCAGCGATACCGGCACCGCCACTCCCGGGATCATGGTGGCGCGTGCGTTGCGCAGGAACGCGAAGACGACGAGAATGACGAGGCAGACCGCGATCAGCAGCGTGCCCTCGACCTCGTGCACCGAGGCGCGGATCGTCGTCGTCGCATCCATAGGCATGTCGATGTTGATGGCGCGCGGCACCGAGGCGCGCAGGATCGGCAACAGCGCGCGCACGCGATCGACGGTGTCGATGATGTTGGCGCCCGGCTGCTTGAAAAGAATGACGAGGACCGCCGGCTCGCCGTTCGACAGGCCGAGATTGCGCAAATTCTCGACCGAATCGTCGACCTCGGCGACATCGCTCAAGCGCACCGCCGCGCCCTTGCGGTAGGCGACGACGAGCGGCCGGTAATCGGCGGCATGGGTCGCCTGGTCGTTGGTATAGATCTGCAGCCGGCGGTCGCCGACCGTGATCGACCCCTTGGGGCTGTGGGCATTGGCCGCCGACAGCGCGGCGCGCACGTCCTCGAGCCCGATGCCGTATTTGAAGAGCGCGAGCGGGTTCAGCTCGACCCGCACCGCCGGCAGCGAGCTGCCGCCGAGCTCGACTTCGCCGATGCCGGGAATCTGCGACAGCGATTGCTGGATGACGGTCGAAGCGGCGTCGTAGATCTGGCCGCGCGTCAGGGCGTCCGAGGTCATCGTCAGGATCGCGATCGGCGCATCGGACGGGTTGACCTTGTGGTAGCTCGGGTTCTGCCTGAGGCTCGCGGGCAAATCGGCGCGCGCCGCATTGATCGCCGCCTCGACATCGCGCGCGGCGCCGTTGATGTCGCGGTCGAGGCCGAATTGCAACGTGATGCGGGTATTGCCGACGGTGTTGGTCGAGGTCATCTCGCTGACATCGGCGATGATGCCGAGATAGCGCTCAAGCGGCGTCGCGACGCTGGTCGCCATCGTTTCGGGGCTGGCGCCGGGCAAGGTCGCGCTGACCGAGATCGTCGGGAAATCGACCTGCGGCAACGGCGCGACCGGCAATTTGAAATAGGCGAGGAAGCCGGCGAGCGCGACGCCGATCGTCAACAGCGTCGTCGCCACCGGCCGCCTGATGAAGGGCGCCGAGGGGTTCAAGAGCGGCTCACGTGCCGGCTCACCCTGGCGCCCCCTCGCCGCTCGCCGCGGCGCCGCCGAAACGCCGGCGCAGGCGCAGGGCGAGCCGGTCGAAGGCGAGGTAGATGACGGGCGTCGTGAAGAGGGTCAGCAGTTGGCTGACGATCAGGCCGCCGACGATCGTCAAGCCCAGCGGATGGCGCAGCTCCGAACCGGTGCCGGTGCCGAGCATCAGCGGCAATGCGGCGAAGAGCGCCGCCATCGTCGTCATCAGGATCGGCCGGAAGCGCAAGAGACATGCCTGATGGATCGCCTCGTGCGGCGACTTGCCCTCGTGCCGTTCGGCGTCGAGCGCGAAATCGACGATCATGATCGCGTTCTTCTTGACGATGCCGATCAAGAGAATGATGCCGATGATCGCGACGACCGTCAGCTCGCTGCCGTCGAGCATCAGCGCGAGCAGCGCCCCCACTCCGGCCGAAGGCAGGGTCGACAGGATCGTGATCGGGTGGATGAAGCTTTCGTAGAGGACGCCCAGGACGATGTAGACGGTGACGATGGCGGCGAGGATCAGCAGCAATTCGTTGCCGAGCGAGGATTGGAAGGCGAGCGCCGCGCCCTGAAAGCTGGTCAGCATGCTGGCCGGGATGCCGGTCTCTTTTTCGGCCGCCTTGATCGCATCGACCGCGTCGCCGAGGGCGGCCCCGGGGGCGAGGTTGAACGACACCGTGACCGACGGAAACTGCCCCAGATGACCGATCTCGATCGGCGCCGTCTGCTCGCTGATATGGGCGATCGCCGACAGCGGCACTTCGCCCGTCGCCGACAGCGAGGACGGCAGATAGATCGTGCCGAGCGCGGCAAGCGAGCGCTGCTCTTTCGGATCGACGCCGATGATCACACGGTACTGGTTCGACTGCGTGAAGATCGTCGAGACGATGCGCTGGCCGAACGAATCGTAGAGCGCGTTGTCGACGGTCGCCGGCGTGATGCCGTAGCGTGCCGCGGCGCTGCGGTCGATATTGACATAGGCGGCGAGCCCGTTCTCTTCGTAAGTGCTCGACACGTCCTCTAGCTGCGGCAGCTGGCGCAGCCGCGCCAGGAGCTTCGGGACCCACTCGGCAAAGGCGCCCGGATCGGCGTCCTCCAACGCGAACTGGTATTGCGAGGCGCTGACCGTCGCGTCGATCGTCAGATCCTGCACCGGCTGCAGATAGAGCGCGATGCCGGTGACGCCGTTGGTCGCGGCGGCGAGCCGGCGGACGATCTCGTTCGCGTTCGACCGGCGCGCGTCCTTCGGCTTCAAATTGATCAGGAAACGGCCCGAATTCAGCGTCATGTTGGTGCCGTCGACGCCGATGAACGAAGAGAGACTCACGATTTCGGGGTCTTTGAGGATGAGGTCGGCCAATGCCTGCTGGCGCTGCGCCATCGCGGCAAAGGAGACCGAGGGCGAAGCGACGGAGACGCCCTGAACGAGCCCGGTATCCTGCACCGGGAAAAAGCCCTTCGGGATGACGGCGTAGAGATAGACGGTCAGCACCAGCGTCAAAACCGCTATCGCGAGCGTCAGCGGCTGATGATCGAGCACGACATCGAGAGCCCGGCCGTATCGCGCGATCAGCGCCTCGAACCACTCCTGGCTCCGGCGCGCAATCGCGTGCATTTCGGAGGGGCGCCGGCGGCGCAGGATCTTGGCGCACATCATCGGCACCAGGGTCAGCGCCACGACCGCGGAAATCAGGATCGTGATCGCCAGCGTGATCGCGAATTCGCGGAAGAGCCGCCCGACGACGTCCGGCATGAAGAGAAGCGGGATCAAGACGGCGATCAGCGAGACGGTCAGCGAGATGATCGTGAAGCCGATCTGCTGCGAGCCCTTCAGCGCGGCCTGCAGCGGCGCCTCGCCCGCCTCGATGTAGCGCGAGATGTTCTCGATCATGACGATCGCATCGTCGACCACGAAGCCGGTGGCGACGGTCAGCGCCATCAGCGACAGATTGTTGAGGCTGAAGCCGAACAGGTACATGACCGCGAGCGTGCCGACGAGCGACAGCGGCACCGAGAGGCTCGGGATCACGGTCGCCGAGAGAGTGCGCAGAAAGAGAAAAATCACCGCGACGACGAGGAAGACGGCGAGCCCCAACTCGAACTCGACATCGGCGACCGAGGCGCGGATCGTCACCGTGCGGTCGGTCAACAGCCGCACCTGCACCGCCGGCGGCAACGCCGCGCTCAATTGCGGCAGCAATGCCTTGATCCGGTCGGCGACGGTAATGACGTTGGCGCCGGGCTGGCGCTGGATGTTGAGCAGGATCGCCGGCTGCCGGTCGGCCCAGGCGGCGAGCTGGCTGTTCTGCGCCCCCTCCGTCGCCGCCGCGACCGTGCCGAGCCGCACCGGCGCGCCGTTGCGGTAGGCGACGACCAGATCGTTGTATTCGGCGGCGCTCATCAGCTGATCGTTGGCGTTGATCGTGTAGGCGCGGCTGGGGCCGTCGAAATTGCCCTTCGGCAGGTTGACGTTGGCGTTGGCGATCGTCGTGCGCAGATCGTCGATGTTGAGGCCGTAGGCGGCGAGCTGGCGGTCGTTGGCCGCGACGCGCACCGCCGGCCGGTGGCCGCCCGCGACGGTGACCAGCCCGACCCCCGGCAGCTGCGAGATCTTCTGGCCGAGCCGGGTTTCGGCGAGATCCTCGATCTGCGTCAGCGGCATCGTCTGCGAGGTCAGCGCCAAGGTCAGGATCGGCGCGTCGGCCGGGTTGACCTTGGCGTAGACGGGCGGCGCCGGCAGGTCGGACGGCAACAGATTGCCGGACGCGTTGATCGCCGCCTGCACTTCCTGCTCGGCCTCGTCGAGGCCGAGGCTCAGGCTGAATTGCAGCACGATGACGGAAGCGCCGGCCGAACTGATCGACGACATCTGGTCGAGCCCCGGCATCTGGCCGAGCTGCACTTCGAGGGGCGCCGTCACCGAGGAAACCATGACATCGGGCGCGGCGCCGGGATAGAAGGTGGAGACCTCGATCGTCGGATAGGCGACCTCGGGCAGAGCCGAGACCGGCAGGAAACGATACGCGAAAAGTCCGACCAGGATGATCGCCGCCATCAGCAGCGTCGTCGCCACCGGCCGCAGAATGAAGAGGCGCGACGGGCTCATCTATGGACCGGCGGTATCGCTCAATGCTGCGGCGCCGACCCCGGAGGCTGCGCGGCGGCAGCCGCCGCAGACTTGCCGGCCGGCGGCGCGACGACCTGCACCTTGGCGCCCGCGCGCAGCCGATCGGCGCCATCGACGACGACCCGGTCCCCCGCCGACAGGCCGGAGTTGACGGCGTCATCCGTCGCGCCGGCAGGACCGAGCTTTATCGGCTGCACCTTCACCGTGTTGTTCGCCTCGACGAGGTAGACGTAGGTTCCGGGGGCGCCGCGCTGCACCGCCGCGGTCGGCACCAAGAGCGTGTTCTTCAGCGTATCGACGAGCAGGCGCACGTTGACGAACTGGTTCGGAAACAACAGGTCCTTCGGGTTCGCGAAGATCGCGCGAAGATTGACCGTGCCGGTCGTCGTGTTGATCTGGTTGTCGACCGCCTCGAGCTTGCCGGTGGCAAGCAGTTCGCTTTCCGTCTGGTCGTAGGCGTAGGCCGTCAGGCCGGCGCCCGCCCGCAGCCGCGCCAACACCGGGGAAAGGCTGTTCTCGGGGATCGAAAAGATGACCGACATCGGGTCCATCTGCGTGATGACGACGATGCCGGTCGACTGCCCGACCTGAATGTAGTTGCCGGGATCGACGAGCCGCAGCCCGACGCGCCCCGCGACCGGCGCGACGATGTGGCAATAGGCGAGGTTCAGCTTCTGCGCGTCGATCTGCGCCTTGTCGGATTGGATCGTCGCCTCGTATTGCTGGACGAGAGAGGCCTGCGTGTCGCGCGTCTGCCGCGCCACCGAATTCTGCGCGACGAGAGTGTCGTAGCGGGCGAGATCGCGCCGCGCATTGGCGAGGAACGCTTCGTCCTTGGCGAGCTGGCCTTGCGCCTGCTCGAGCGCGACCTGATAGGGGCGCGGGTCGATCTGCGCGAGAAACTGGCCCTTCTGCACCATCTCGCCCTGGCGGAACCCGACCTCGGTCAGCTGGCCGCTGATCTGCGACTGCACCGTGACGGTGGCGAGCGGCGTCACCGTGCCGAGCCCCGTCAGCGTAATCGGCATGTCGCCCCGCGTCACCGGCGCGACGCCGACCGGCAGCGGTCCGGCATTGCCGGATCGCGCTGTCGTCGGCTGGCCGCTGTGCTTCGTCGCGAGATAGATCCCGGCCCCGACGAGCGCCGCGACCACGATGACGACAACGCCTTGCCGCAGCCGCGAGCGGCGCCCGGGCCTGCCCCGCACCTCGGCGGACGCGGGCGCGCGCGGCGGCTGCGTCCGCGCCGGCGGTTCGGCGATATGCAAAGGCTCGTCGTCCATTAGCGCCAAGGACCCGTAGGGGCCCGCGACCCGGCGACCGGGCGGCGGTGCCGCCGCGCACGGTTATATGCCAAAAGGCAAAGAAACGTCCCGGCTTTCCACGCGGCCGGCCACCCGGCTATATGAGCGGCTCTGCGTGCGCCCCGTCGGCCATTGCGGGGTCGTCCGCAAGCCGAGGCCCCGAATGAGGATCGAAAGAGACGCGGCGGTCATAAGGATACCCTAGATGAGTGCGAACCTCCCACATCTCAGCGGCGGCCAGCTCGTCGTCGCTTCTCTGCGCGCGCACGGCGTCCGACACGCCTTCAGCGTCGCCGGCGAGAGCTATCTCGAAGTCCTCGACGCGCTCTTCGACGCCCCCGACATCCGGCTCGTCACCTGCCGGCAGGAGGGCGGCGCCGCGTTCATGGCGGAAGCCTACGGCAAGCTGACGCATACCCCCGGCGTACTGTTGGTGACGCGCGGCCCCGGCGCTTCGAATGCGGCGATCGGCATCCACACGGCGTTTCAGGATTCGACCCCGCTCGTCATGCTGGCCGGGCAAGTGGCGCGCCACCAGATCGACCGGGAAGCCTTTCAAGAGGTCGATTTCCGCCGTATGTACGCCCCGCTCGCCAAATGGGTGACGCAAATCGACATGGCCGAGCGCATCCCCGAACTGATCAACCAGGCGTTTCAGGTGGCGACCTCGGGGCGACCGGGGCCGGTCGTCGTGGCGCTCCCCGAGGACATGCTGCGGGACCGCGCCGCGGCGGCGGCGAGCGGCCCCTACAAGGCCGTGCACGCGCATCCGGGCGCGGCCGACCTCGCCGAATTGCGCCGGCGGCTTTCCCAGGCCGAGCGCCCGATCATGCTGGTCGGCGGCGGCGGCTGGACGGACGAAGCCTGCCGCGACATCGCCCGCTTCGCCGCCGCCAACGATCTGCCGGTCTGCTCCTCCTTCCGTCGCCAGGACATTATCGACAACCGCCGCGAAAACTGGGTCGGCGATCTCGGCACCGGCGCCGCGCCGAGCTTGGTGGCGCGCTTCAAGGCGGCCGACCTGTTGCTCGCCGTCGGCGCCCGCATCGGCGAGATCACCTCGCAATCCTATTCGCTGCTGGGGGTGCCGGACTCCGGCAAGACGCTCGTCCACGTGCACCCCGCGGCCGAGGAACTGGGCCGCGTCTTCCGCCCGGACTTGGCGATCCAATCGGGCGTCGCCGAATTCGCCGCGGCCGCAGCCGCCCTCGAACCGGTGCAGCCGGCGCGCTGGAAGCAATGGCGGGCCGAGACGCGCGCCGAATACGAGGCGGGGCTCATCCCCTCGCCGGCGGCGAGCCCTCTCGATCTCGGCGCCGTCATGGGCTGGCTGCGGGAGCGTCTGCCCGACGATGCGATCGTCACCTCCGACGCCGGCAATTTCAGCGGCTGGCCGAACCGCTATCTCTGCTATCGCCGGCCGGGGCGGCAGCTCGGGCCGACCAGCGGCGCGATGGGCTACGGCGTGCCGGCCGCGGTCGCCGCCAAGCTGGTGCATCCCGACCGGCTCGTCGTCGGCTTTTGCGGCGACGGCGGCTTCATGATGACCGGGCAGGAATTGCTGACCTCGCTCGCCGAGGGGACGGGGCCGATCATCCTGCTCTTCAACAACGGCATGTACGGCACGATCCGCATGCATCAGGAGCGCCGCTTTCCCGGCCGCGTCGTCGGCACGGCGCTCGCCAACCCTGATTTTCAGGCGTTGGCGCACGCCTACGGCGCCTTCGGCGCGCGCGTGTCGCGGACGGAAGAATTCGCCCCCGCCTTCGAGGAGGCGGCCGCGCAAAAGCGCCCCGCCATCATCGAGCTGGCGATGGATCCGGACATGATCACGACGCGCACGACCTTGTCCGCGATCCGCCGCGCCGCCGCACCCCCTCTCTCCCCTCCCCCGCATGCGGGGGAGGGTTAGGGTGGGGGCGGTGAGCGAGCGCGTGCGGCAGCGCTGGTCGGCGCGGCGCTATGCCGAGACGGCGCATTTCGTGCCGGCGCTCGGCGCGCCCGTGCTCGAACTCCTGGCGCCGCAACCGGGCGAGCGGATTCTCGACCTCGGCTGCGGCGACGGCATCCTGACGCAGCAGATCGCCGCCGCCGGCGCTGCGGTCATCGCCGTCGACGCCGCCCCCGACATGGTCGCCGCCGCCCGCGCCCGCGGCCTCGACGCCCGCCTCGTCGGCGGGCAGGAGCTCGCCTTCGCGGCCGAGTTCGACGCCGTCTTCTCGAACGCCGCGCTGCACTGGATGCGGCCGATCGAAAGGGTGCTCGCGGGCGTGCAGCGGGCCTTGCGGCCGGGCGGCCGGTTCGTCGGCGAGATGGGCGGGCACGGCAACATCGCCGCCGTCCGCGTCGCGCTCGACGCCGTCCTCAAGCGGCGCGGCCGCAGCGCGCAAAGCTTGAGCCCCTGGTATTTTCCCTCGGCCGGCGCCTTTCGGGAAAAGCTCGAAGCCGCCGGGTTCGCGGTCGACGAGATCGCGCTGATACCCCGCCCGACCGTCCTCGAAGCGGGCCTCGAAGCCTGGCTCGACACCTTCGTCGGCGACTTCCTCGGCGCGCTGCCCGAGGCCGAGCGGCCGGCTGCGCGCGCCGAGATCGCCGAATTGTGCCGGCCGGCGCTGATGGACGAGACCGGCGCCTGGATCGCCGATTACGTCCGCCTCAGGTTCAAGGCGACAGTGGCGGGATGAGGCGGCACATTCAGCCGGCCACCGAGTCCTCGCCGACGGCGCGGCGCAGACTTTCGAGATAGCGGTCCATGTGCTTGCGGAACGGCGGCATCATCGAGCGGTCGGCGGGGGAGGCAAGAGCCGGCGTGAGCTTGCGCAGCCGTTCGACGACTTCCCGCGCTTCGGTGAGCCGGCCGAGCCTTTCGTAGGCGGCGGCGAGAAACCGGTAGGTCGTCGGCCAGCCGGGTGCGACATTGAGCGCCTCGAGGAGAGCCTCGCATGCCTCCTGGTATCGGCCGCAGAAGAAATGCGCGACACCCGTGCCGGTCATGAACGATTGCGTCTGATGGCGTGGGTTGAGGCGCAGGGAAGTGCGAAAATGCGCGAGGGCCAGCTCGGGATCGCCGGCGTAGAGCCTGACCCAACCGTTCCAGTACCAGCCGCGCGAATAGTTTGGATTGAGGGCGACGGCACGTTCGACCAGGCTGATCGCCGCCTCGACCTCCCGGTCGTCGAAATAGGCGAGCACGCGCGCCGCTTCCGCGAGAACGACCGGATCGTTGTTGGCCACTTGCAGCGCTCGGCGCGCCAAATCGATCGCCGCTCGCCGGTTGGTTTGCGGATCTTCTCCCCAACCTGCGCAGGCTAGGAGCTGCCGGCAGCTCGCCGAGAGCGCGAGCGCGCGGCCGAAGCCCGGATCGCAGGCGATCGCCTTCTCGAACGCCTTCAGCGCCCGCAGCTGCGGCTCTGCGCTGTACGAGAAGCATTCCGGAAGCGCCCGCAAGTACCAGTCGTACGCCGTCAAATTATCGGTCGGGCATCGCATCGAGCGGCTGATTTCGTTCGCTTCCATCGTCGGCTCGATCATCGCGGCGACGCTCGTTGCGACGCTGTCCTGCAATTCGAAGATGCGGTCGAGAACGCCGTCGAACCGGTCGGCCCACAGTTGCAGGCGCGTTTCGGCCTCGGTCAGCTGCGCGGCGATGCGGACCGCTCTGCCGCTTTTGCGTACCGATCCTGCGAGGACGTAGCGCACGCCCAATTCCCGGCCCACCCGCTGCACATCGACCGCTTGGCCCCGGTAGGTGAAGCTAGAACCGCGGGCGATCACGAAGAGAGAGCGGATGTGCGAGAGGGCGGTAATGATCTCCTCGGCCATGCCGTCGGCGAAATATTGCTGATGCCGGTCGCCGCTCAGATTCGCGAACGGCAGCACGGCGATCGACGGCTTGTCGGGCACGGCGGGCGCCGAAGCCTCTGCAATGTCGGGCACGACCCCGCGCGCGACCTTCCTCACCGGGGCGGCAAAGCGGTAGCCGCGGCCGTGGACCGTCTGGATGAAGCTGCCCCCTCCCCGGTCGCGATCGAGAATGCGGCGAAGCGCCGAAATCTGAACGGTCAGATTGGCCTCTTCGACGCATATGCCGGGCCAGACGCGATCGAGAATCCGCTCTTTCGAGACGAGCCCTCGCTCCTCGACCAAGAGGCCGAGCAAGTCGCGGGCGCGCGAGCCTATCGCCACAGGTTCGGCATTGCCGCTCCTATCGAGGCGCAGCAACTCGCCGCGACTGTGGTCGAAGCGGAAGTTTTCGAAGGCGAAAACGCCTGACGAAACGCGCTCTTCGCGGTTCATGCCTCACCTCGGAACCACGGCCCCTCGAGAAGGCTAGCACACGCTCCGGTAGAATGCGAGCGGCCGGCTTTTGCAAGATTTCGGAAGTTTTTGCAACTGCCTCGTAGCATCGCCTCAGCGGCTCGCGGATTATCCTGATCTCGACGTAAGCGCGAGGCTCCTCATGAGACGTTCGCACGTTGCCTGCCTTCTGGCCATCGCCGCCCTCGTGCTCTCGGCCGGCCAAAGCCGCGCGGCCGGGCTCAGATGCAGCGGCCTGCCGGCGGCCGGCGGCGTCACCTCGAACCCGATATCCTGCACCGTCAACTGCGCCAACGGCGGAACGCTCGCCGCGGCGCTCGCGTTCCGCCCGCGGACCACGAACACGATGACGATCACGATCAAAGGCGTCTGCAGCGAAGCGGTGGACGATGTCCCGGGCGGGGTCACGATACAGGCCGCAGCGCCGGGCGACGGCCTCTCGGCGCCGAATTCGTCGGCCAACCCGGTGCTCGGCATCAGCGGCGGCGGCGTCATGCTCACCGGCCTCACTATATCGGGCGGGGTGGACCCGCTGCTCGTGCACAAGACGGGCGGCGTCACCGGCACGAATCTGGTGATCACGGGAGGTTCGACCTACGACGTCCTCGACTCGGGAGGCCTCACGCTCATCAATTCGACCATCGAGAACTCGGCAAACGAGGGTATCGCCTCGACAAACGGCGGCAGCGTCATTCTCGACGGCGGCACGGTCCAGAACAACCCGAACTGGGGGCTCGAAGCATCGAGCGGGGGAAGCATCGCGATCGACGAGGGTGCCGTCATCACCGGCAACGGTACACTGTCGAATTCTCAAGGGGTGCCTGAAGGGGGCGGCGTCCTCTCCGGCGGCAACGGGTATCTTGGCTTCTGGAACGGGGTGGTCGAAAACAACACCGGCGGCTCGGGCATACTACTCTATTTGGGCGGCTCCGCCCGGCTCGGCCGCTTCATGCCGCTCGCCGGCGACAGCGTGCTTGTGCAGAACAATGCCGGCGACGGAGTCACGGTCGTAGACGGCTGGCTGCAGGTGCGGAACTCGACAACCGTTGTCTCCGGCAATTCGGGAAACGGCATCGGGGTCTACGGCGGCGGGCGCGCTGTGTTACAAACCAACGCCGTCGTGCAGTCGAATGCCAAAAACGGGATTGCGGTAACGGTCGGAAGCGTGCAGATCGGAAGCGGCGCGGGGCCGGCAACCATTCAGTCGAACACGCAGAACGGGGTGTTCCTGACCAACAACAGCGTCGCCAATTTCGGCAATTCGCAGAACCAGATCGTCAACAACGGCCAATGGGGGATATTGTGCGCCGGTGCGCCGAACAACCCGCTGGCCTCTGGGGCGTTTGGCACGATCTCGGGCAATCCGTCCGGACAAAACAACTGCAATCCATGAGGATCGAGACGCCAGCCTTTACGCCGCGTGCTCCTTCGCCCAGCGGACGACGTCCGCGTGGGTGGCGAACCAGACGCCGGGCCGCGCCTTGGCGTGGCGGATGATCTCCTCCAGGATCCAGATGCGCGAGCGGTAGCCGATGACGTGCGGGTGCATCGTCAGCTGGAAGATGCCGCCTTCGTCATAGGCGGCGTCGAATTCGCGGCGGAAGATGTCGAAGACCTGGGCCGGCGGCGTGTAGGGCCGCAGCGATTGGAAGCGGTCCATCCAGAAATAGACGGCGTCGTCGCGCACCCATTCGACCGGCAGCTCGACGACGCCGCAAGGCTCGCCGTCGAGCAGCAATTCGTAGCAATCCTCGTCCGACATCAGCGAGGAATCGTAGAGGAGGCCCATCTCCTTCTCGATCTCGAGCGTGTGCCAGCTGAAATCCCAGGAAGGCGTCCGAAGCCCGACCGGCCGCACCCCGGCGACCCGTTCGAGGACATCGGCGGAGCGGCGCATCAGGTCGCGCTCGGCGGCCTCCGGCAGCCGGCTGTTGACCTCGTGGATCCAGCCGTGGATGCCGATCTCGTGGCCTTCTGCGACGACCCGGCGCTGTTCCTCGGGGTGCAGCAGCGCAGTCACGGCGGGCACGTAGAAGCTCGCCTTGACGGCGTGCCGGGCCAGCAGGTCGAGAATGCGCGGGACACCGACGCGGGCGCCGTACTGTCCCCAGGCGAGCCGGCCGATCGACTTGCCGCCGTCGCGCAATTCGTTGGTTTCGTGATCGGAATCGAAGGACAGCGCGATCGCGCAGCGCGCCCCCTCGGGCCAGTCGGCGGGACGCAGGCGGCGCCCGGCGCGCACCCTCTCGACCCGCCGCCGCCACTCCTCCTCGGGCCATTGCCAAGGTTCGAGGGCCTGGTCCATGGCGGCGCTCCTTCGCGCGAGATCGGGAGAATGGTCGGAGCGGTGAGATTCGAACTCACGACCCCCAGCACCCCATGCTGATGCGCTACCAGGCTGCGCTACGCTCCGACCGGCCTGAGCCCATTATGATAGTGATCAGCGGGCGCCTGCGCAACGACGCGTCCGGGCTCACACTTTGTCGAGCAGGGCGCGGAGCTCGAGCAGCTCGCGGCGCACCTCCTCGAGGGCGGCACGCAGAGGCGGGCGCGGCGGCGTTGGCGCGGCCGGCTCGTCGAAGGCGAAGAGTGTCGCCGCGGCCGGCGGGACGGCTGGCGGCGGCGCCTCCGCCGGCCCGCCCTCGCGTCCGCTCGGGTTGCGCAGCAGCTTTTGCACGCCGCGGATGGTATAGCCTTCCTGATAGAGCCAGCGCCGGATCGAGCGCAGCAGGTCGACGTCCTCGGGCCGGTAATAGCGCCGTCCGCCGCCGCGCTTCAGCGGCTTCAGCTGGGCGAACTTTGATTCCCAGAAGCGCAGCACATGGGCCGGCAGGTCGAGTTCCTCGGCGACTTCTCCGGTGGTCCGGAAGGCGGCGGGCGATTTGCCGGGGCGGCGGATCGCCGCCGCTTCCCTCTCGCTCACGTCACGCCGACGACGCCTTGGCCGATGAGGCTCGCGCCGTCCGCCCCTTGCGCTCGCCGCCGGTGAGGCCGTTGTTGATGCGGTCCTTCAGCGTGTGCGAGGCGCGAAACACCAGCACCCGGCGCGGGCTGATCGGCACCTCCTGGCCGGTTTTCGGATTGCGCCCCACCCGCTGGCCCTTTTGGCGCACCGCGAAGCTGCCAAAGGACGAGATCTTGACCATCTCGCCGCGTTCGAGGGCGCCGGCAATCTCGCCGATCACCGATTCGACAAGTTCGGCGGATTCGTTTCGCGACAGTCCCACCTCTTGATAGACCGCTTCGCAAAGCTGAGCGCGGGTAACCGTTTGTCCGGCCATGACGCCCTTCCCCCGTTCGATCGGGACCGAGGTTAAACCGGCCGCAAAACCTCGTCAAATTCCAAAGCGTTGCAACGCGTTCTTCGAGCAAAAAATGCGGCGCTTTCCGGCCTACCAGCGCACCAGGCTGGCGCCCCAGGAAAGTCCGCCGCCCAAGGCCTCCATCAGCACGAGATCGCCCGGCTCGATGCGGCCGTCCGCGACCGCCGCATCGAGCGCCAGCGGGATCGAGGC
This sequence comes from Allostellaceae bacterium, assembly GCA_035538335.1. Classification (GTDB taxonomy): domain Bacteria; phylum Pseudomonadota; class Alphaproteobacteria; order ATCC43930; family CGMCC-115725; genus AP-15. Next base: position 205,400 of record DATLKN010000008.1, on the reverse strand, counting down.
GGCCGAGGTGTTGGCGTGCCGGTCGATCGTCATCACCACCTTGTCGCGCGGCAGCGCGAGCTTCTTCGCGATACCATCGATGATCCGGCTGTTCGCCTGATGCGGCACTAGCCAGTCGATGTCGGAAGGGCCGAGGCCGTTGGCGGCGAGCGCCTCGTCGACGACCGCGCTCAGATGCTCGACCGCCTGGCGGAAGACTTCCCGCCCCTCCATCCGCAGATGTCCGGCGAGCCCGGTCGAGGACGGCCCGCCATCGACATAGAGGATGTCGTATTGCCGCCCGTCCGAATGCAGATGCGTCGACAGCACGCCGCGCTTGCCGCCGGCCGGCGCGGCGTTCAGCACGAGCGCGCCGGCGCCGTCGCCGAACAGCACGCAAGTGCCGCGGTCCTGCCAGTCGAGAATGCGCGAGAAGGTCTCCGCCCCGATCACCAGGGCAGTGCGCGCCTGGCCGAGGCGCAGCGCGTTGTCGGCGGCCGCCAGCGCGAAAATGAAGCCGGCGCACACCGCCTGCACATCGAAGGCGGCGCCCCGCTTCATGCCGAGCCGCGCCTGCACCCGCGTCGCGGTCGCCGGAAAGGTGTTGTCCGGGGTCGCGGTCGCCAGCACGATCAGATCGAGGTCGCCGCCGCTCATCCCGGCCCGCGCGAGTGCCCGCTCGGCGGCGGCGACGGCGAGGTCCGAGGTCAGCTCGCCCGGCGCGGCGATGCGCCGCTCGGAGATGCCGGTGCGCTGCCGGATCCACGCGTCGGAGGTGTCGAGCCGGCTCGCCAGTTCCTCGTTGCCGACGACGCGCTCGGGCAAATAGGCGCCGCACCCGGCGATCTGGGACCGCAGGAGCACGGCCGCGCCCTACAGCGCCGCCGGCTGCGGTGTCGCGTGCGCGTCGTAAAGCCGCGCCAGCTCGACGCGGATCTTTTCGAGAAAGCCGTTGGCCGCCATGTCGATGGCGACGCCGATCGCGTTGGCGAAGCCGAACGCGTCGGCCGAGCCGTGGCTTTTCACCGCAATCCCCCCGAGCCCGACGAACACGGCCCCATTATAGCGCCGCGGATCGAGCCGAGCGCCGAGCTTTCTGAGCGCGCCGCGGGCAAACAGACAGCCGATGCGCGCCAACAGCGAGTGGCGCAAGGCCGCGCGCAACGCCTCGCTGTAGAATTTGGCCGTGCCTTCCGCAGTCTTCAGCGCGATGTTGCCGGTGAAGCCGTCGGTGACGATGACGTCGACCGTGCCGGCGGTGATGTCGTCCCCCTCGATGAAGCCATAAAAGCGAATTGGCGTCATCGCGCCGCGCAGCCGGGCGCTGGCCGCGCGCACCGCGTCGTTGCCCTTCAGATCCTCGGCCCCGACGTTCAAGAGGCCGACGGTCGGTTCGACGAGGCCGAGCACGGTGCGCGCGAACACGTCGCCCATCAGCGCGAACTGCACGAGGTTCTCGGAATCGCATTCGACATTGGCGCCGAGGTCGAGCATGACGCTCTCGCCGCGGCGCGTCGGGAACAGCGAGGCGATCGCCGGCCGGTCGATCCCCGGCAATGTTTTCAGCACGAATTTCGCCATCGCCATCAGCGCGCCGGTATTGCCGGCCGAGACGACGCCGTCGGCGCGTCCCTCGGCGACCGCGTCGATGGCGAGACGCATGCTCGTCTGCCGCCCGCCGCGCAGCGCCTGCGAAGGCTTCGCATCGTCGGCGACGGCTTCGCTCGTGTGGTGCAGCGTGACGGCCTCGGCCAGCGCCGGCAGCTTCGACAGCAGCGGCCGCACCGCGTCTTCGGCGCCGAATACCAGAAACCGCGTCTGCGGAAAGCGCGTCAGCGCGATATCGGCGCCGCGCAATACGATGCCGGGCGCCTTGTCGCCACCCATTGCGTCGAGTGCGATCGTCGTCGCTGCGGTCACCTTGCGCGGCCTTCGCGCCCGGCTTTCCCGGTCAAGCCGTCTCCGCCCGCGGCGGGACGACTTCGCGCCCGTTGTAGTAGCCGCAGGATGGGCAGAGGTGATGCGGCCGCTTCAGCTCGCCGCAATTCGAACACTCGGCGTAGGCCGCCGATGTGAGCGCGTGGTGCGAGCGGCGCATGTTGCGGCGCGACGGCGAAGTCTTCTTTTTGGGAACGGCCATTGGGGAAACTCGAGGTTCGGGGCAAACCGGATTGCGCAGATGGTAATATGCTAAAAACCCCGGCCGCGGCAACAGCGATCCGGCCGGCGCGCAAGAATGCTCACGTATCGCCGGGCGGGCGCAACGCGGAGAGCGCGGCGAAGGCGGTCTCCGCCCGCTTCTCTTCGAGCGAGGCTTCGGCCGTCGCGTCGGGGTGGCGCGGGAAGGCCGGCAGCGACAGTGACAATTCCTGCGCCACCGCCTCGCCGACATCGACCGAGTCGCCGGCGAGCGGCTCGAAATCCGCCTCGTCGGGTCCGAGCAGAAGCAGCCGCCCGCTCGCCGCTTCCGGCCCGTAGCGCAGCACGAAAGCGTCGCTGGCCGCACCCGCAACCGGTTCGAGGCTGGCCACACAATTCTGCACGAATTCAGCCTCCCAGGCCGCTTCGAGCACGATCTCGCCATTGGCTTCGCGCCACAGCGCCGCCACCGCCGACAGCCGGTCGAGCGCGACGAGGTCGAGGCGGCGGGCGAGCGCCTCGCGCTCCTCCGCATTCGCCTCGATCGGTTCATGGTGCTTGTCGCGGCCGATCCGCGCGAGCGGCACGAGACGGGAGAATTCGGGCGTCGGGGCGGTCATGACGCCTCCGCAAGCGGCGGCACGGGGGCGAAGCGGACGCGGCCCTGCAGGAGTTCGGCCGTGTCCTCGCGGTGCAGCGCGGCGGCGGTGGCGCGCAGATAGCGCGCAATCGCCGCAACCGCCTCGGGCGGCGGCGCGACGGTGCCATAGAGGTTGCGCGCAAGCGCCGCGCACAGCGCCTCGTCATCGCCGTCGAGCCCCGCCTCATAGGCGCGGATGCGGCCATAGAATGCCTCGGCCATCCGCCTAACCTCGCGGCCGACGCGCAGATCGCTGGTGCCCAGTTCACGCAGGCTGCGGTCCATATCGGCGAACATCGTGTCGAAAAACGCTTGGGCGAGCGCCGCCGACCGAGGCCGCTCGGATTTGAGGCGGTAGAGGTAGAGGAAAGCGAAGAGGCAGATCAGCTCGAAGCGGCCGTCGAGCGTGTCGGGCACGCCGTAATCGGTGAAGAGAAGCGGCTGGCGCGCCTCTTCGACGGCCCGGAGATAGGCGAGCCCGGCGGCTTCCTCGACCCCCTTTTGTCGCGAAAAGGAAATCACGCGTTCATCCAACACGATACGCGGCGTTGACAAACAACGGCTGGCGGCTGAAGGTGTCACACGAAATGGGCACCGCCCGGTATCCTTTCAACGTCTCCGCTCCGCTCGGGGCGGATTGCCAAAATCTTCCGCATCGCCGGCCATGCACAGCAAAACCCTTTTCTTCCTCGCCCTCGTCGCGGGAACGGCGGCGGCTTGCCAGACCGACGTGAACCTGCACGGCAACCTGCCGTCGCACGACGAGATCGCGCAGATCCATCCCGGCAAGACGACGAAGACCGAGGTCACGCAAATTCTCGGCAGCCCATCGAGCGTCGGCGTCTTCGATCCGAACCACTGGTATTACATCAGCAAGCGCACGAAGCGGATCGCCTTCTTCGATCCAAAGGTGCTCGACCAGGAAGTCTATGTCGTCGAGTTCAACCAGCAGGGGGTCGTCAAGGCGGTCGTGCACAAGGGCATGAAGGACGCCGAGAACATCTCGCCGGCGCCGGGGGCGACGCCGGCGCCCGGCCGCCACCTGACCTTTCTCGAGCAATTGATCGGCAATATGGGGCGGTTCAACACGACGCCGAGCGGCAACCCGCCGTAAGAACGAACTGCGCCCGGCCGCCCCGTTGCAGTTTTGTCAATCGACGGCAGGATGCTCGGCTAGCGCCCTTACGCCGAGTTGACAACGAGAACATCGAAGCGCACTTAGACCGGCATGTGGCGCAGGGTGCGTTCGATAGCCGTCGTGATTGCCATAGCCCTCTGGCTGATAACCCAGGGTACAGGTGTGCTGGCCATGGCTTCGAGCGCCGCGAAGAGCGAATGCCCGCTCGCGCACGGCAAATGTCCGGGTTCGGGCATGGTTGGGCATGTCGGCATGCAGCCGTGTCAGCTGCCCTGCCTCGCACCCGCCACGCTGCCCAGCCCGAATGCGATGGCAGCGCCGGTCGCCTGGACCGGACATCGCTTCGCCCTGAGCGCGGGCGGCATCCCGCCCGGGCTCAATCCGGCCCCCGATCCCTTCCCTCCGAGGCCTCCCCTCCTCGCGTAAGCGCCGGCTTCCAGCCGGCGGCGATGACCATGCGCGGTCGCTTTCAGGCGGATTCCGCCGGCTGACCGGCCTAGGCACTGCTTTACATCGACATTGCTGCGGCGCGCGAACCGATCCTCCGTCGCGCCGCCGGCCGTCGAAGAGAAGGGGTCGCACGGATGCCAACGATGGATATGAGGGGCGCGGACCCGAGCACGCGCTCTGCGGACGCCTGCCGCCAGCAGGGATCCGAGAGCAACAGCTCCCTACGGAACAGCCATCTCCCAACCCGGCTGCGGGGGAGTCGCGGGCTTCTGCTCGGCGTCGCGGCGCTCGCGATCGGCGGGGCGGCGCTCGGTTGGCCATGGCTCGTCGCCATCGGCCTCGCCCCGATCCTGCTTTCGATCGCGCCCTGCGCCGTGATGTGCGCGCTCGGCCTCTGCATGATGCGTCGGAGCGTGAACCCGGCGGCGCTGCCGGGCGTGCAAACAGACGCTTCGAGCGCGACTGTCGCGCCGATCGAGCGGACCGGTGCGCCGCTCTCCAACCAAGAAAGGTAATTGCGATGATCACCAGACGCGCCTTGCTGCTTTCCGCGCCGCTTCTCTCGCTCGCGCCGGCGGCGCACGCCGAGCCGGCCGCCGCGACGCTCTATCGCGATCCGGGATGCGGGTGCTGCGAGAGTTATGTCGGCTATCTGCGGCGGCACGGCTTTGCGGTTACCGTCAAATCGGCCTCCCCGGACGAGGTCTCGGCGATGAGCCGCAAAGCCGGCATCCCGAAAGACCTCGAAGGCTGCCACGTGGCTTATATCGGGGGCTATGTCGTCGGCGGGCTCGTACCGGCCGCGGCGGTGCAGAAGCTCCTCGAAGACCGTCCGCCGCTCAAGGGCATCACCTTGCCGGGGATGCCCGCAGGGGCGCCCGGCATGATGGGGGCAAAAGAGGGGAAGCTGACGGTCTTCGCTATCCCCGAACACGGCCAGCCGACCGTGTTCATGACGTTTTGATGGTGGAGCAGGAACATGCAACGCCGCCCGCTGATCCAGCTGGTCTGCCTCGCTGCCGCGGCCGCCGCCGCGCGTCTCTTCGGCTCGCGCCCACTCTCGGCTGCGGCTGCGCCGCCATCCGGCGGGATGATGGGCGGCGGCATGCGCGAGATGATGTCGCCGGGCAACATGATGGGGCCGATGCGCACCGGCATGGAGCTCTTCGAACGCCACAAGCAGATTCGCCGCACCGTCACCGAACTGCCGAACGGCATCCATGCCGTCACTGAATCCGACGACCCGAAGACCGCGGGCTTTATCCAGGCGCATGTCAGCGAGATGTATCAGCGGCTCGACCAGAACCGCGGCTTTCCCTACATGATGAGCCGCAGCGTTCCGGCGATGTTCGCGCACAGCACGGATTACCACCGCAAGCTCGAAGCGACGCCGAAGGGCGTCGCGGTGACCGAGACCAGCGACGACCCGGCGATGGTCGCGGTCATCCGCGCGCATGCCCGCGAGCTCGACGGTTTCGTGCGCGACGGCATGCCGGCGATGATGCGCAACATGATGCGATGACCGAGAGGGCAAGGAGAATCTGCGATGAGACGAGGGTTGGCAACGGCATTCGCGGTCCTGGCGGTGTTCGCCTCGGGGCCGTCTCGGGCGGGCGCGGCCGGGAAAGATCCGATGGCACACGGCGGCCTCGCGGCGCGCTTTGCCTATTTGAGCACGCACGGCAATTCCTCGTGCTCGCAATCCTTCATGGATTCGATCGCCTCGATGCCGGCGGGCGCGCGCCTGCAAGGGTCGTGCTGCAGCCCGATGGTGCTGCAGCGCTATATCCGGCAGGTCGAGGGCCTCAGAAAATACGCCAAGGTGCCGGAGATACCCCCCGACCCCTACGACATCGACGCGGGTCTCGCGAAAAAGATGCTCGCCGCCTACGGCATCAAGCTCGCCGCCGTGCAGCAGGCAGCCTACACCTACGCGATGCGGCATTCCGCAGAGAAGGGCCCGTGCTGCTGCAAATGCTGGCGCTGGCATGCCTATGGCGGCCTCGCCAAGCTGTTGATCCGCGACCGCGGCTTTACCGGCCCGCAGGTGACCGAGGTGTGGAACCTCTCGGACGGCTGCGGCGGCACGGGGTGAGCGAAGATTACACAGATCGGCAGCCTTCCGCTGCCGGGAGAGGCGGGCCGGCGCGCCGGTTCCAGCCGGCGCTGCTGGTCCCGCTCATGCTCTTTGTCGGGGTGTTTGCAGCCTTCAGCTTTGGCCTGCGCCTCAATCCGGGCCTCGTGCCGTCGCCGCTGATCGGCAAGCCGGCGCCGACGTTCAAACTGCCGCCGGTCGAGGGGCGTTCGCGCGGGCTCTCCTCGGCCGATCTTCGCGGCAAAGTCTCGCTCGTCAACGTCTTCGCCTCGTGGTGCGTCTCCTGCCGCGAGGAGCATCCCCTGCTGATGCGGCTGAAGGCGGAAGGGGCCGTGCCGATCTACGGCATCGATTACAAGGACAAGCCGGATGACGCGATGCGCTGGCTCGCGAGGATGGGCGACCCCTACGCCCGCGCCGGCGCCGACCTCGACGGGCGCGTCGCGATCGACTGGGGCGTCTATGGCGTGCCCGAGACCTTCGTCGTCGATCGCCGGGGCCGCATCGCCTTCAAAGAAATCGGCCCGATCACGCCGGAGGTGCTGGACCGCACGATTTTGCCGCTGATCCAGCGCCTGCGGGCGCCCCGGCCGGAAGCGAAGGAAGGGGCTCGCTGACGATGGACGCAACGCCAACGCCGGATCGGCCTCGGCGCGGCAGGCATTGGGCGGCCGCCGCGGCCCTGGTGCTGGCCGCGGTGCTGGCGGGCGCCGGCGCCTATCATGTCGCGCGCGCACCGGTCGGCGACGGAACACCGCAGAGCCCGGCCGCCTCCGACCTCTTCCGGCTCTCGTTCTGGACCGAGCTGCGCGCGGTCCCGAATCTCCGCTTCACCGACGGGGAAGGGCGCGCGCTGTCGCTCGCCGATTTCCGCGGACCCCCGATCGTGCTCAATATCTGGGCGACCTGGTGCGTCCCCTGCCGCAAGGAGATGCCGACTCTCGACCGGCTGCAGCAGGCGTTCGACAAATCCACGCTCCTCGTCCTGCCGCTCTCGATCGACCGGCGAGGGGCGGCGGCGGTCCGGCGGTTCTACCGGCAACTCGGTCTCGAGGCGCTCGGCGTCTATGTCGACCCGTCCGGCGAGGCGGCGGACCAAATCGATGCGCCGGGCATTCCCATAACGCTGCTGCTCGACCGCGACGGGCACGAAGTCGGGCGCAAGATCGGCCCGGCGGATTGGGACAGCCCGCAGATAATCGGGATTCTGCGCAGGCATCTCGGCCTTTCCGGAACCGGGCGGAGGAGCGGCTCGTGACCGCTTTCGCGAGGCGCCCACGGCTTTCGGCCGGTCGGATGACGGCGCTCCTTCTCGGCGCCCTCCTCATGCTGCCCGGCTCGATCGGACGGGCGGCGGCGAGCGACTGGTCACACCCGACGGATCTCCGCATCCTGATGCCCGATTACCGCTTCGAGCCGAGCCGGCTCGTGCTGCGGCGCGGCGTCCCCTACCGGCTCCGTTTCGTCAACCTCGGCAGGGAATGGCACGAATTCACCGCCCCCGGGTTTTTCAGGACCGCCACGCTCGGCAATGCAAAGGTCCTGAACGAGGCGGACAGCCAGCTGGCGGTGCCGCCGGGCGGCGCGCGGGATCTCTATGTCATTCCGAGGGTGGCGGGCCATTACCGCTTTTACTGCGCCGACCACGACTGGGCCGGGATGGTGGGAACCATTATCGTCAGGCGATAAAACGAGCCTGCGTCAGGCGCGGACGAAACGTCGCGGAGAGAGTGCGGCCGGCGGGAGGAGGCAGCGGGATGATGGGAGGGTCGATGATGTGGGGAATGGGGCTCGTTTGGCTCCTCGTCATCCTATTGCTGCTGCTCGCGGCTGCCGCGCTCGTCAAATACCTCTTCTTTTCCAAAAAGTAGCCCGGCTTCGGGGTGCCGCCGCCATGCGGGTTCAGATCCCGCACGCCGGCCGCGGCGCCTGCGGATCGGCGGGGAGGCGGATCTTCGCCCGCCGCAGCGGCGCCTCGACATTCCGCCGCCAGCCGTCGAGCGAGGAATAGGCCGCGCCGAGGATGAGCCGCGCCGGGACGGCCGTCCACGGGAGGCCCTCGAAATACCGGCAATAGAGGGCGGTCTTCGCATACTCCCGGGGAAACCAATACGCGTTGGCCGTGAGCGCAATGCCGTAGATCCTCTCCGCAGCCGCCCCCTGGGAGGCGGCGAGCTCGATCAGGCCCAACAGGGCCGAACCATGGTTGCAGTCCTGGAAGAAGGTGCTGTTGTCGCAGCACGGGCGGAACGAGTTGCTTGCGACGTCGAGCGCCAATGCCGCCTGTCGAGGCGTCATCGCAACGGCCTCGACGGCATCGAAATAGACATAGCCGTTCGCCGCACGGCCGAGCGTCCAGCCGCCGGTGCCGGCATAGCTCGGCAGGCGGAGGTTGTCGATCGGGCTCCGGCGATCGAACGCCGCCCGGTTCGAAAGGCCGATCGGCCACAAGAGGTTGACGAGATAGGGCGCGCGCTCGCGCGTGAAGACGATCGGCGTCTCGGACGGCGCCGCAAAGAGCCGCTCGACCCAAGGCGGCAGGCCGTCGCCCAGGGCACGCAGCTTATCCGGGTCGAGCGCGCCGGCCGCGATCAGTCTCGGGATTGCGTCGCCGAATATGAGCCCGGTATCGACGCCCTTCTCGGGCATGATTTCTTGATAAACCTCCGCCCCCGGGCCGCCGTTGCGCACTTTTGGGGCTGCCCAGGGGAAGCCGGAAATCCCGAGCGCAGCGGCGGAAAGGACGAGGCGGCGGCGCGTCGGGCCGCGGTGCACCTCGGATGCCGGTCGGGACGGAAAGCCCATTGCCACCCCCTCAGCCGAGCTTGGCGAGGATCGGGAAGGTATCGAGCAGCCAGTATGAAAGTCTCGTTAACTCGCCGGTCAGCATCGCCACCCCGACCCCGACGACAATCAAGCCGGCGCCGAACTGCAACAAGCGCCCGAGCCGGCCGAAGCCGCGCAAGCGTTTCATCAGGCTATCGGTGAACACCGCCGCGGCGAGAAACGGCAGCCCGAGGCCGAGCGAATAGAGGCTCAAGAGCACGATGCCTTGCGGCACCGTCGCCGAGACGGCGGTCGTCGTCAGGATCGCGCCGAGGATCGGGCCGATGCACGGGGTCCAGCCGAATGCGAAAGCGGCGCCGACGACATAGGCGGCGACGGGACGCCCACCCGGCAGATCGAGATGGAAGCGGAACTCCCGTTGCAGCCACGCGAGATTGGCGAGGCCCATCATGACGAGCCCGAAGAGGACGACGACCGCCCCGGCGGCAAGGTCGGCGTCGTAGCGGTAGGACAACAACAGCCGGCCGAGCGAGGTGGCGCTCGCCCCGAGGATGACGAAGACGGTCGAGAAGCCGAGCACGAAACATAGGCTGAGGCGCAATGCCGCGAGCCTTGCTCTCTGGGCCCGCGTCCCGCCGGCGGCACCGAGCGCGTCGCCAGCCAGATAGGACACATAGCCCGGAACCAGCGGCAGCACGCAGGGCGAGAGGAACGAGACGAGGCCGGCGCCGAAGCTCGTCAATAAGGCGATCGCCGACAGCCCGTTCACCCTCTGGTTTCCTTCCGTCGATTGCTCGCCGGCGGAGCGCTCCGCGTGGGAAACCGGCCCTCAGTGCGTCCAGGCGGCAAGGACGGCGAGCAGCAACAGCGCCACGATGTTGGTGATCTTGATCATCGGGTTGACGGCCGGGCCGGCGGTGTCCTTGTAGGGGTCGCCGACGGTGTCGCCGGTGACGGCCGCCTTGTGCGGCTCCGAGCCTTTGCCGCCGTGGTGGCCTTCCTCGATGTATTTCTTGGCGTTGTCCCAGGCGCCGCCGCCGGAGGTCATCGAGATCGCAACGAAGAGGCCGGTGACGATCGTGCCGAGCAGCATCGCGCCCAAGGCGGTGAAGGCGGCGACGCGGCCGGCGACGAGGGCGACGACGATGTAGAGCGCGATCGGCGCCGCCACGGGCAGCAGCGACGGCACGATCATCTCGCGGATCGCGGCGCGGGTCAGCAAATCGACGGCGAGCCCGTAATCGGGCTTCGCGGTGCCCTGCATGATGCCGGGGATGTCGCGGAACTGGCGGCGCACCTCGACGACGACCGAGCCCGCGGCGCGGCCGACCGCGGTCATCCCCATCGAGCCGAAGAGATACGGCATCAGGCCGCCGATGAAGAGCCCGATCACGACGTAGGGATCTTGCAACGCGAAGCGCACGTCGAGGCTTGGGAAATAACTCTTCAAATCCTGCGTATAGGCGGCGAACAGCACCAGCGAGGCGAGCCCGGCCGAGCCGATCGCATAGCCCTTGGTGACCGCCTTCGTCGTGTTGCCGACGGCGTCGAGCGCGTCGGTCGTGCGCCGCACCTCGCTCGGCAGATCGGCCATCTCGGCGATGCCGCCGGCATTGTCGGTGACGGGGCCGTAAGCGTCGAGCGCGACGATCATGCCGGCGAGCGCCAGCATCGTCGTCGCCGCGACGGCGATACCGAAGAGCCCGGCGAGCATGAAGGACAGAATGATGCCGACGCAGATCACGACGACCGGCAGCGCCGTCGCCTCCATCGACACCGCGAGGCCTTGAATGACGTTGGTGCCGTGCCCGGTCGTCGAACTCTGCGCGATGCTGCGCACCGGGCGGTATTCGGTCGCCGTGTAATATTCGGTGATCCACACGATGAGGCCGGTGACCCCGAGCCCGACGATCGCGCAGCCGAGCAGCCCCACCCCGGTCACCGTGCCGGCGCCGACCATGGCCAGCGGCGCCGAGAAGCCGGCGAGCCAGAAGACGACCGCCGCGATCGCGACGATCGACAAGAGGCCGGTCGCGATCAGCCCCTTGTAGAGCGCCCGCATGATGCGCCGGTCGGCCCCGAGGCGCACGAAGAAGGTGCCGATCACCGAGGTGACGATGCACACCGCGCCGATGGCGAGCGGCAGCAGCATCATGCGGTCGCGCAGTGGCGGCGCGAAGAAGATCGCCGCGAGCAGCATCGTCGCGACGAGCGTCACCGCGTAGGTCTCGAACAGATCGGCCGCCATGCCGGCGCAATCGCCGACATTGTCGCCGACATTGTCGGCGATGACGGCGGGGTTGCGCGGGTCGTCCTCGGGAATGCCGGCCTCGACCTTGCCGACGAGATCGGCGCCGACATCGGCGCCCTTCGTAAAGATCCCGCCGCCAAGGCGGGCGAAGATCGAGATCAGCGAGGCGCCGAAGGACAGCGCCACCATCGCCTGCAACACCGGGCGCAGTTCGCTGCCGCTCATCGTCGCGCGCAGGATGAAATAATAGACGCCGACGCCGAGCAGCCCAAGCCCGACCACGAGCAGCCCCGTCACCGCGCCCGCCTTGAAGGCGATGTCGAGCCCCTTTTCGAGCCCGCCGCGGGCAGCCTGCGCGGTGCGCACATTGGCGCGCACCGAAACGTTCATACCGACATAGCCGGCGGTCGCAGACAGCACGGCGCCGATCAGATAGCCGATCGCGACGCGCAGGCCGAGGGTGATGCCGAGTACGATCAGAACGACGACTCCGACCATCGCGATCGTGCGGTACTGGCGGTTGAGATAGGCGCGGGCGCCGACCTGCACCGCCCCCGAGATCTCCTGCATCCGGGCGGAGCCGGCATCGGCGGCGAGCACCGCCCGGCTGGTGACGAGGCCATAGGCGAGCGCGAGGACGCCGCAGAGAACGACGAGAACGTATACCGACACCATCCGAAGCATTCCCCTGGAGGATAAAAATGCCTGCTCCAGCCGCGAAGCGGGAGCAGGTCAGAGCCCGCGAAACATGCCAGAAGCCTAATCCGGAGGCAACCGCACTGTCATGGTGGACACCTGCTCTGCAACCCGGCGTATTCCTGCGGCGGACGGCGGGCGTAACCGCAGGCGGAGCACCGCCGCCGCGGCGAACACCGCGAGCGGCAGCACGGCGAACTGGATCGTGCCCCAGCCCGGCCCGCTCAACAGCGCGCCCGACGAAAAGGACGACAGCGCGACCGTGCCGAAGACGAGAAAATCGTTGAGGCCCTGCACCTTGGCCCGTTCGCTCGGGCCGTAGGCGGCGCCCAGCAGCGTCGTCGCCCCGACGAAGAGGAAATTCCACCCGACCCCGAGCAGCACCAGCGCCGACCAGAAATGCGGCTCGCTCTGCCCCGACAGGTTGAGTAACCCGCAGGCGGCGAGCAGCAGGGCGCCCGTCAGCATCACCGCGGTGACGCCATAGCGGTGGATCAAGCGGCCGGTGAAAAAGCTCGGCACATACATGCCGAGCGCATGCCATTGGATGATGAAGGCGGCGTCGGCAAAGCCGAAACCGCAGCCCAGCATGGCGAGCGGAGTTGCCGTCATGACGAGCGCCATCGCGCCGTAGGCGGTCATGCCGGCGAGAGCGGCGGCGAGGAATTGCGGTTGCAGCGCGATCTCGCGCAGGCCCCGGCCGCCGCTTCGCCGGGCGCGCGGCGGCGCCGGCGGCAGGCGCACGAAAGAGAGGACGATTGCGGCGGTCAGCGCGAGGCAGGCGATCACCGCGTAGCAGCCGGCGAACGCGAACGGGGCGAAGAGGCCGGCCGACCACTTCGCGGCCTGCGGGCCGACAAGCGCCGAGACGACGCCGCCGCTCAGCACCAGCGAGACGGCCTTCGAGCGGAACTCCTCGTCCGCGCATTCGGCGGCGGCGAAGCGGTATTGCTGGGCAAAGCCGTTATAGGCGCCGAGCAGGCATGTCCCGGCGCAAAACAGGGCAAACGACCGCGTGAGGATCGCGAGCCCCGCCGTCGCGGCGCCGGCAAAGCCGATCGCGGCGCCGGTCCAGAAGCCGCCGCGCCGGCCGATCCGCGCCATCAGCATCGCGGCCGGGATCGTCGCCGACATCGTGCCGGTCATCTGCAACGCCACCGGCAGGGTCGAGAACGCCTTGTCGAGGCTCAGCATGTTGCCGACGATCGCCGCCGTCACGCCGAGAATGCTGTTGCCGGTCATCGCCAGGGCGAGGCAAGCCGAGAGCAACAGAACCGTGCGCCGGGAGCCTCGCGAAGCTGCCGGCGGGGGCGGAGTGGCCATGCTCAAGACCCCCGTGGCCGGGCTCGACCCGGCCACCCACGGTTCTCTCGGCAATACGCAGGAACGGCTATAAAGACGTGGATGCCCGGATCAAATCCGGGCAAGGGGCGGCTGTAAATCAGAAGCGTGAGCACAAGGCCCTGGCCGGCGAGTCTGGAATCAGAAATCGGCGGGGCGCAGGGCGCGGGCGAGGCTGTCGAGGACGCCGTTCGCCAGTCCGGGCTCCTTGCCGGAGAAAAAGGCGTGCGCGATCGTCGTGTATTCGCTGACCGAGACGCGCGGCGGCACGTCGGCGCGGTGCACCAGCTCGTAGGCGCCGGCGCGCAGGACCGCGCGCAGCACGGCTTCGAGGCGGTCGAGCGGCCATTCCTCGCTGAGCGCGGCCGAGATCGTCTCGTCGAGGCGCTCGGCATCGGCCGAGGCGCCGCGCACGATGTCGGCGAAGAACTCAGCGTCGGCCTCGCCATACTGCTCGCCGTCGATCTCGCGGCCGAGACGGTGGCGGGCGAACTCGCGCACCACGCCCTCGGCCTCGAGGCTCGGGTTGAGTTCGAGCTGGTAGAGCGCCTGCACCGCGGCGAGACGGGCCATGCTGCGGCGCCGGCTGCCGCCGCGCCGCGGCTTCGCCTGGGCCGGAGCGGCAAGCTCGGCGGTCATCCGCCCTCGCCCTGAAAGCGGCGCTTCAACTCGACCATCGCGAGGCAGGCGGCGACCGCCCGGCCGCCCTGGTCGCGGCCCTCGGGCGAAGAGCGCACAAGCGCCTGCGCCTCGTTCTCGCAAGTGAGGACGCCGAAGCCGACGGCGAGCCCGTCGCGCACCGCGAGATCCTGCAAGGCGCGCGCGGTCTCGGCGCAGATATGGTCGTAATGCGTCGTCTCGCCGCGGATCACGCAGGCGAGCGCGACGAAGCCGTCGAAACGCCCGCTCGCCCGCGCCGCAAAGGCGATGGCGCCCGGCACCTCGAAGGCGCCGGTCACCGAGACCGCCTCGAAGGTGGCGCCGGCGGCGGCGAGCGCCCGCTCGGCGCCTTGCCGCAGGGCCTGCGTGATATGCGGGTAGAAGGGAGCCTCGACGAGGAGGACGTGCGGCGGTCGCATCATGGGTTCCGAAGGTTGGGGTCGATGAGCCGGGCGACGTAGCGGGCGATCAGGTCGGCTTCGAAATTCATCGCCTGCCCGACGGCCGCGCGGCCGAAATTGGTGACTGCGAGCGTGTGCGGAATGATGTTGACGCCGAAGCGCCGGCCCTCGACCTCGTTGACCGTCAGGCTGACGCCGTCGAGGGCGGCCGAGCCCTTCGGCGCGACATAGCGCGCGAGCCCCGGCGGCAATTCGAAGAGGAAGCGCACCGAGCCCGCCTCCTCGCGCCGCTCGACGATATGCGCGATCCCGTCGACATGCCCCTGCACGAGATGGCCGCCGAGTTCGTCGCCGAGCCGGGCCGCGCGTTCGAGGTTGACGCGTGTGCCCTCGCGCCAACCGCCGAGCGTCGTCCGCGCCAGGGTCTCGCGCGAGGCCTGCACCGTGAAGGCATGGGGCTCGACCGCGACCACCGTCAGGCAGGCGCCGCAGCACGCGATCGAGGCGCCGATCGCGATCGTCGCGGTGTCGTATGCGGTCGCGATCGTCAGATCGAGCATTTCGCCGCGGACGAGCCGGCGCACCTCCGCGAGATCGCTTATGATGCCGGTGAACATAGGCGCTAACCTAAGGGCCGCCCCGGACGTTGACCAGCGTTTCGCGCAGCCGGCGCGCGAACGAGGCTCCGCGCCCGCCGTTCGTCTTGCGCAGACAAAACCGAGGTGCCGCTTGGACAAACCCGCCGCCCGCCCGGCTTCGCGCCGGCCAAAGGCCTATCAAGACACGCGCTTTCTCGAAAGCAGGGATGCCCGCGCGCTGCGCATCCTCGCGGAATACCTCGAGCCGCTCTTTCGCTTTCAGCGGCACAACGTGCAGGACACGATCGTCTTCATGGGCTCGGCGCGGCTGCTCTCGCAAGAGGCAGCGGCAGCCGCGCTGAAGAAAGCCGAGCAATCGGGAGAGGGGATCGAAGCGGCGCGCCTCGCCGTCGAACTGTCGGCCTATTACGAGGCCGCGCGCCGCCTCGCGCGCCGCCTGACGGAGTGGTCGAAAAACCTGAGCCAGGACGAGCGGCGCTTCGTCGTCTGCACCGGCGGCGGCCCCGGCATCATGGAGGCGGCCTACCGCGGCGCATCGGAGGCGCGCGGCCTCAATGTCGGGCTGACGATCTCGATCCCCAACGAAGAGTTCGACAACCCCTATGTCAGCCGGGAACTGCACTTCCATTTCCATTATTTCTTCATGCGCAAGTTCTGGTTCGTCTATCTGGCGAAGGCGGTCGTCTTGTTTCCAGGCGGCTTCGGCACGCTCGACGAATTGTTCGAGATCCTGACGCTGGTGCAGACGCGCAAGATGCGCAAGCGCGTGCCGATCGTCTTGTTCGGCGCCAAATACTGGGACGAAGTGGTGAATTTCGACGCGCTCGTCAAATACGGCACGATCAGTCCGCAAGATGTCGGGCTGTTCCACCGCACCGATTCGATCGACGAAGCCTACGAGATCATCATCAAGGCGCTCGCCGAAAACGCCCTCGGCAGCCCCGGCGCGGTGCTGTAACCTGTTCTCGGCACCGCGAACCAATCGCGGGCCGAATTCGAACGGGAGGTTGTCATGCCGGAGAGGTTGGGGCTCGGGCTGATCCCGGGGACCGGGTGGCGCGCGGCCGAGATACAGGATGTCGCGCGGGCCGCCGAGGATTCCGGGTTCGATGCGGTGTTCTGCACCGAAGTCAACAACGACGCGATCGCCACCGCGCTGCTGATGGGCCTGGCGACGCGGCGCATCAAGGTCGGGACCTGGGTGGCGCACATCTATCTGCGCCTGCCCTATCTTTGCGCAAAGGCCGCCGCGCTCGCCGCGGACGCGACCGGGGGCCGAATGATCCTCGGCCTCGGGGTCAGCCACCAGCCGGTCAACCGCGCGCTCGGCATCGAGATGCCCGACCCGGCGGGGGCGCTGCGCCGTTACGCGGTCGAGGTCGCGGCCTGGCTCAGGGGCGAAGGTCCCGCCACTCACCTGCCGCAGCAGCCCTCGGCTTATCCGGTGCCGATCCATCTCGCTGCCCTGACCTCGCAGAATGTCGAGCTGGCCGGCGAGATCGCCGACGGCGTGATGCCGCTCTGGTGGTCGGCCGAGCGCGTCGCCCGCAGCAAAGCCTGGGTCGAGCGCGGCCGCGCCAAGTCGAGCGGGCGCGGCAAGCTGGAGATGGCGCTCGGCCTGCCGACCTTCGTCGGCACCGACATCGCCGCATTGCGCGCGGCGGCGCGCGCCAATCTCGGCTTCTTCACCGCGCTGCCGTTCTTTCAACGCCTCTTGCGGGCGGGCGGCTTCGCCGCGGAAGCCGACCGGGCGGAGCAAGGCGCCGGCGGCGACGCGCTCAGCGACCGGGTGCTCGACGCGATCTGCCTGTTGGGGCCGGTCGGGCATTGCCGCGAGCGGCTGGCGGCCTATCGCGAAGCCGGGCTCGATCTGCCGATCCTGTGGCCGGCGCTTGGGATCGAGGCGGCGCGCGAGGTCGTCGCCGCCTTTGCTCAGTAGCGGACGCGGCAGCTCGTCAGCACATCCTCGCCGAGCGTCTCGACGGCGGTGCGCTCGAAATGCGGCATTTCGACGAGGGCAGCGATCCCGAGCGGTGCAGCCGCCGGGATCGCGTCGCCGCCGAGGATGCGCGGGGCGTGAAACCAGAGGAGGCGATCGACGAGGCGGGCGCGCAAGAGCGCGGCGGCGAGCCGGCCGCCGCCTTCGACGAGAAGCCGCGTCAGGCCGCGCCCGCCGAGCGCGGCGAGAGCGGCGGCGAGGTCGAGCCCCTCCTCTGCTGCGCCTTCTATGTCGATCAGGGTGACGCCAACTTCGGCGAGCGCCCGCCGGCGGGCCGCATCGGCCGAGGCCGCGGTCAGCACCCAGCTCGGCACCGCCGCCGCCTCGGCGAAAACTTTTGCGGCCGGCGGCAGGCGCAGCCGACGGTCGAGCACGACCCGCACCGGCGAGCGTTGCCCGAGGCCGGGGAGCCGGCAGGTGAGCGCCGGATCGTCGGCCAGCACCGTGCCGGTGCCGACCATGACCGCGTCGTGCTCGGCGCGCAGCAGATGCGCCCGCTCGCGCGCCGCAGGCCCGGTGATCCAGCGGCTCTCGCCGGCGGCGGTCGCGATGCGGCCGTCGAGCGAGGTCGCGAGCTTCAAGGTCACGAGCGGCCGGCCGCGGCCGACGCGCATCAGGAACCCCATGTTGAGTTCGGCCGCCTCCTCGGCGAGAAGCCCCGCTTCGACCGCGATCCCCGCCTCGCGCAACCTCGCGAGCCCGCCGCCCGCGACGCGCGGATCGGGATCCTCGAGCGCCACGACGACGCGCCGCACGCCCGCCGCCACGAGCGCATCGACGCAAGGCGGCGTCTTCCCCCAATGGCAGCAAGGTTCGAGCGAGACATAGGCGGTAGCGCCGCGCGCGCCTTCGCCCGCTCGCCGCAGCGCTTCGGTCTCGGCGTGCGGCCGGCCGCCCTTTCCCGTCCAGCCGCGCCCGACGACGCGGCCGTCCTTGACGATGACGCAGCCGACCGCCGGGTTCGGCCACACATCGCCGAGGCCGCGCCGAGCGAGCGCCAGCGCGACGCGCATCATCACGAGGTCGCGGTCGGGACTCGTCCTAGCAATCGCCATCGGCGGCGATCCGCCCGACAAACTCGCCGAAATCCTTGGCCTCGCGGAAATTGCGGTAGACCGAGGCGAAGCGGATGTAAGCGACCTGGTCGAGGCTGGAAAGCGCATCCATGACGAGGCCGCCGATCGTATCGCTCGGGATCTCGGTCTCGCCCGAGCTTTCGAGCTGGCGAACCAGCGAATTGATGACGCGCTCGACGCGCTCCGGCTCGACCGGCCGCTTGCGCAGCGCGACATAGAGCGAGCGCGCGAGCTTGTCGCGCTCGAACGGCTCGCGCTGGCCGTTTTTCTTGACGACGGTCAGTTCGCGCAACTGCACGCGCTCGAAGGTCGTGAAGCGGGCCGCGCAATTCGGGCAAAAACGGCGGCGCCGGATCGCGCCGCGATCGTCGGTCGGCCGCGAATCTTTGACCTGCGTGTCATCGGTGCCGCAAAACGGACAGCGCATCTCCGCCTCCCTATTCCGTCCGCCTGCTTGGGGCGGCCTTCGTCACTTGCCCGCTCCGTAGATCGGAAAGCGCGCGCACAGCGCCTCGACCTTGCCGCGCACCCGCGCCTCGGCCGCGCCATTGTCGTCGGGCCGCTGGGCGAGGCCTTCGAGTACCTCGACGATCCACTCGCCGACGGCGGCGAACTCCTCGGACCCGAAGCCGCGCGTCGTCGCCGCCGGCGAGCCGAGGCGGACGCCGGAGGTCACGGTCGGCTTCTCCGGGTCGAACGGGATGCCGTTCTTGTTGCAGGTGATGCCGGCGCGTTCGAGGCTCTTCTCGGCGTCGCGGCCGGTCAGCTTCAGCGGCCGCAGATCGACGAGCAGCAGGTGCGTGTCGGTGCCGCCCGAAACGATGTCGAGGCCGCGCCGCCCGAGGGTCGCCGCGAGCGTCTTCGCGTTCTCGACGACGCGCGCCGCGTAATCCCGGAAGCCCGGCTGCAGCGCTTCGCCGAACGCCACCGCCTTGGCGGCAATCACATGCATCAGCGGGCCGCCCTGCAGCCCCGGGAAGACGGCCGAATTGATGCGGCGGCCGATCTCTTCGTCGTCGCTGAGGATCATGCCGCCGCGCGGACCGCGCAACGTCTTGTGCGTCGTAGTCGTGACGACATGCGCATGCGGCAGCGGGCTCGGATGCACGCCGCCGGCGACAAGCCCGGCAAAATGCGCCATGTCGACCATCAGATAGGCGCCCGTGTCGTCGGCGATGGCGCGGAAGCGTGCGAAATCGATGATTCGCGGATAGGCGCTGCCGCCGGCGATGATCAGCTTCGGCCGGTGGCGGCGGGCAAGTGCTTCGACTTCGTCGTAATCGATCCGCGCATCTTGACGCCGCACCCCGTAAGGGATGGCGGCGAACCATTTGCCCGACAGGTTCGGCGGCGCGCCGTGCGTCAGGTGGCCGCCGGCGGCGAGCGACATGCCGAGCACCGTGTCGCCGGGCTGCAAGAGCGCCAGGAACACCGCCTGGTTGGCCTGCGCCCCGGCATGCAGCTGGACATTGGCGAAAGCGCAGCCGAAAAGCCGCTTTGCCCGCTCGACCGCGAGACTCTCGGCGACATCGACGAATTCGCATCCGCCGTAATACCTGCGGCCCGGATAGCCCTCGGCATATTTGTTGGTCAGAAGCGAGCCCTGCGCCTCCAGCACCGCCCGCGAGACGATGTTCTCGCTGGCGATCAGCTCGATCTGCGATTGCTCGCGCCCCAATTCGCCGGCTATCGCGGCGGCGATCTCGGGGTCGGCGGCGGCGAGCGTGTCGTCGAAAAATCCGTTGCCGGGCGCTGGTTTCATGCCGAGGTTCTACCAGATCTCGGGGCGGGCTGCCAGCAGCATACCATTAGCTCGCCTATCCCGCGCGCGGCAAATGATACTGCGGCCGAGCGCGAGCGAGCGAGCGCCGCCGCGCCGTCTCGGCGCGCCGCTTCGAAGTCCTGCGGAAGAAGGCCGACCGCTGATTACTATATAGTCGCGCAACTTTCTATTGACAGGCGAAAACCCTGCGTTTATGGGTCACTCGGCGAACGTTTCGAGATCGATCGAGGCCACAAATGACGGAAAATGCTGCGCCGAAACTGGCGGAGGAAGAACTTTTGCGGATGACCGCAGACGTGGTGGCGGCCTATGTCAGCAACAACTCGCTGCCGACAGCTCAGCTCGGTGAAGTGATCAACGCCGTCTACAGCTCGCTGCGCGGGCTCGAAGTCCGCGGCGCCGAACCGCCGGCGGAGCCGATGAAGCCGGCGGTGCCGATCCGCAAGTCGATTACCCCCGACTATCTGATCTGCCTGGAAGACGGTAAGAAGCTGAAGATGCTGAAGCGGCATCTGCGCTCGACCTACCACATGACGCCCGACGAATACCGGGCGAAATGGGGCCTCGGACCCGACTATCCGATGGTCGCGCCGAAATACGCCGAGCAGCGCTCGGAATTCGCCAAAAAGATCGGGCTGGGGCGCGGCGCCGGACGGCACGCGACGCGCAAGGCAGCAGCCGGCGCCAAGAAGTAGCACTCGCGCCTCGAAGATCCGTGCGCGCCCCGCCCGCCAGCGGGGCGCGCGTTCGTGCTGCCGCCCGCCGGCGGCTGCGCTATAGTGGTTGCTGCCTCGCCCGCAGCATGCCCGCCATCCGATGAACAGCCCTGTTGCCGCTTCCCGCTCGGCGCCGCGATCCGCCCGCTTCGACTGGGCCGACCCGCTCTTTCTCGACGATCTGTTGACCGAGGAGGAGCGCATGGTGCGCGACAGCGCGCGCGCCTACGCCCAGGAAAAGCTGATGCCGCGGGTGCTCCTGGCGCACCGCCACGAGCATTTCGACCGCGAGATCATGAACGAGATGGGCGCGCTCGGCCTTCTCGGCCCGACCATCGAGGGCTATGGCTGCGCCGGCGTCGGCTATGTCTCCTATGGCCTGATCGCGCGCGAGATCGAGCGCGTCGACAGCGGCTACCGTTCGGCGATGAGCGTGCAGTCGAGCCTCGTCATGCATCCGATCCACGAATTCGGCAGCGAGGCGCAGCGGCAGAAATACCTGCCGAAGCTGGCGAGCGGCGAATGGGTCGGCTGTTTCGGTCTCACCGAGCCCGATCACGGCTCCGACCCAGGCGGCATGACGAGCCGGGCGCGCGCGGTCATGGGCGGCTGGCGGCTGTCCGGCGCGAAGACGTGGATCAGCAACGCGCCGATCGCCGACGTGCTGCTCGTCTGGGCCAAGACCGAGGACGGCGTCATTCGCGGCTTCATCCTGGAGCGCGGCATGCAAGGCCTCTCGACCCCGAAGATCGAGGGCAAGTTCTCGCTGCGCGTCTCGCCGACCGGCGAGATCGCGATGGACGAGGTCTTCGTGCCGGAAGAGAATCTGCTGCCCGGCGCGCAGGGGCTGCGCGGCCCCTTCACCGGGCTGACGAGCGCCCGCTACGGCCTCGCTTGGGGCGCCCTCGGCGCCGCTGAGTTCTGCTGGCACGCGGCGCGCAGCTACACGCTCGAGCGCCGGCAATTCGGCCGGCCGCTGGCGGCCAACCAGCTGATCCAGAAGAAGCTCGTCGACATGCAGACCGAGATCACATTGGGGCTGCACGCGGCATTGCGCCTCGGGCGCCTCAAGGACGAGGGCCGCGACGCACCCGAGATGGCCTCGCTGTTGAAGCGCAACAACACCGGCAAGGCGCTCGACATCGCCCGCATGGCGCGCGACATGCACGGCGGCAACGGCATCGCCGACGAATTTCACGTGATCCGGCACGTGCTGAACCTCGAAGCGGTCAACACCTACGAGGGCACGCACGACGTGCACGCGCTGGTCCTGGGGCGCGCCCAGACCGGCATCGCCGCCTTCGGCGGATAGGCTGCGGCCTAATCCGCTGCGGCCGAGCTCAGTTCGGCACGCACGGGGGCGCTGGCCGCCGGCGCCTCGGCCGGGAGCAACGCCGGTTCGTGATACGGCTGCCGATCGCGCTCCACCTTTTTGCGGATGCGGTGCAGGAACAGATAGAACGCGACGAGCCTCGCGTGAGTGTCGACGACCTCCCAGACCCGGCGGGGATAGAAAAAGAGCGGATTTTCCCGCGGTAACCCCGAACGGCGCTGCCGGCGGATCTTGCGGCGGAAGAACCCGCCTTGCAGCGGATGCACCTTCTCCTGCCGGAAGGTGAAATAGAACTGCAGCACATGGTTGACGAGGCGGACCGGCTTCATTCCCGACGCCTTGGCGCGCCGGAACAGCCGCTCGATATGCTCGGGCGAATAATAGAGATCGAAGGCGCGCCGGTAGAGCGCCTGCCACTCCGCGTCGCTCATTGCCGAGTGATGCGCGGTGACGTGCTCCAGATCGTATTTGTTCATGTCGGGGTCCATCCACGCCCCGTCGGTATAGAGCTGCTTGTGGTCGGCGGAGCCGGGCAGCGGCGTCAGGATGAAAAATTCGAGCAGGTCGACCGGCAGCTCGCGCTGCAGCTCGGCGATGTCGCGGGCGACGCGCTCCGGCGTATCCTTCGGGAAGCCGAGAATGTAGCCCGCATAGGTGATGATCTTTTGCCGGCGCCAGGCGAGGAAAAGCTCGCGATACTCGTGCACCCGGTTCTGCTTCTTTTTGACCGCGAGCAGGTTGTCGGGATTGATGTTTTCGAGCCCGATGAAGACGCGGGCGACGCCGGCGCGCGCCGCCTTCTCGACGAAGCGCGGGATGCGGTGGCACAGCGTATCGACCTGGATCAGGAATTGGAGCTTCAGCCCCTCTTCCTCGCGCAGCCCGATGAGCCGGTCGAAGATCGCTTCCCAGTTTCGGTTGCGGGCGAAATTGTCGTCGGTGATGAAGAAGCGATAGACCCCGTGCGCCAGATTGGCGCGCACCAGCCGCTCGACATCATCGGCCTCGCGCCAGCGCGACTTGCGCCCCTGCACGTTGATGATCGTGCAAAAGCTGCACTGGAACGGACAGCCGCGGCCGGCGTCGAAGGCGCCGAGCGTCTCGCTGTAGCGGCGGACGATGGCGATCGGCAGGAACGGCGTCACCTGCTGCTGCAAAGCGGGCAGATCGCTCATATAGTTGTAGATCGGCTTCAGCTGTCCGGCGAGCGCGTCGGCGAACACCTCGGCGAGCCGGCCCTCCGCCTCGCCGGCAAACAGCGAGACGCCGAGATCGCGCGCCGCCGCGATGTCGGGCGGCAAATCCGGCAGCATCGCCATGCAACCCGAGACGTGAAATCCGCCGATCACGACCTGCAGGCCGGCGGCGCGGAACTGCATGGCGAGATCGACCGCCCGCGGAAACTGGTTCGACTGCACGCCGACGAGGCAAACGAGACCGCCATCGGCGGCGCCGATGCGCCGGATGATCCGTCGGACCGGGATCACGGTGTGGCATTCGTCGTAGGCGCGCAGCTCGATCGCGACATCGGCGCCGAGCACCTGCCGCGCCGCGACGTCCTCGGTGAGGGCGTAAAGGCACGCGAGCGAATTCGACGGGATCCACGAGCGCATCCATTGGATGACGTAGCCGTCGTCGTCGTAATGCGACGGCTTGATCAGCTCGACGACAAAGCGGCGCGCCCCCATGTCCCCGCCTTCGCGCGCTTGTTTGCGCGTCCGCAAGCTTACCCGATTCCGCGCCGAAAACATACGGCGACGCGCGACGCAGACGGGCGGTCCTCGCGGAGCCCGCCGACGGCTATTCGGCCGCCGCTTGCAGCGGGCGCAGCGCCTGGCGGATTTGCCCCGCGTAGGCCTCGCGCCAGGGTGTGCGCGCGTCGGCGAGGAAATCGCCGCTTCTGACCTCGGTGCAGATCTCCGGATCGTCGACCGCCGGCGGCACGGTGCCGTCCTTCGCAAGCGCGCGGGCGGCCAGCAAGAGCCGCCGCCGGGTGCGCGCGATCATGCGGTCGCCCGGCCCCAGATGCTCGAAGGCATGGTCGGTGATCGGCCCCATGCTCTCGGTCACCGCCTGGTCCTGCGCATGGATGCCGGCGATGCCGGTGAAGATCCCGCCCTCCTTCTGCGCCTCGCGGTCGATCAGCCAGTCGTTGCCGGCATTGCCGGAGAGCCGCCAGCGGCCGAACCAGTCGGTGCCGTTGGGGAGATATTGCGGCATCGTCGTCGAGCCGGGGATGACCCGGCTGTTGCTGCGCATGGCGAGCGCCGACGGCAGATTCTTCCACGAGAGGCTGACGAACATCGTGTGCGTGTCGTCGAGCGGGACCCAGCCCCGCGCCTGCACCCGGTCAAAGGCGCCCTGCGGCGTCTGCGTCCAGAACGGGAAGAGGAAATTGGCGAAGCGCCAATAGGTGTGCCCGCCCTCGGCGGCGCGGTAGGCGGCGTACATCGTGCCCCAGGGGGTGTCCGCGACGTGATATTCGGGGGCCCGGTTGGCGACGGTATAGCGGATCAGATTGTCCAGCGGCAGATCCGCCGGCCCGACGCCGCCGGCGTGCAGAAAGCCGAAATGCGAGGTGTCGATGTCGCCTTCCAGCGCCTGCAAATAGTTGCACTCCCGCTGTGCGAACATGATTTGCAGCTCGCTTTCGGGGAGCAGCGCAGCCTCGATCGCGGGCAACGGGGGCGCCGTCTCGCGCGCCCCCATATAGACCCAGAGGATGCCGTTGCGCTCGGCGGCGCGGTACGCCTTCGCCCGCACCTTGTCGCGGAAATCCTGGTGCGCCGGCACGCTCGGCATGTCGAGGCAGCGCCCCTGCGTGTCGAATTTCCAGCCGTGATAGACGCAGCGCAACCCGCCCTCCTCGTTGCGCCCGAGAAACAGCGAGGCGCAGCGGTGCGGACAGCGATGATCCATGACGCCGACCCGGCCGCTCGTATCGCGGAAGGCGATCAGCCGCTCGCCGAGCAGCACGAGGCGCATCGGCGGGCCGTCGGCGACGAGCTCGGACGACATCGCCGCCGGCAGCCAGTATTGCCGGAAGAGTTGACCCATCACGGTGCCCGGCCCGACCCGCGTCAGTTCCTCGCTCTCCCGCTCTTTCATGGCGACCGGGCCTCCGTTACGAAAAGAGGGCAAAGCCGAGGCCGGTGCCGGTGCCGGCCGGGGTGCGGTAGCCCGGAACATAGGCCGACCAGGCGAGGGTGAGACGCTCGCTGGCGCCGGCGGCGCAGATCCAGTTGCGGATCTCCGAGCTGCCGGAGTTGAGCTTCCGCCTCGGCAGGGTTTCGAGCGCCTCCTGGTCCTTCTCGGCGAGCGCGGCGATGACGGCGCGGTCGAGCGCCTCATCGACGACGAAGTGGCTGAGGCCCCCCGAGCCGACGATGCCGACCCGCGCCCGGCCGGGCCAGCTCTCGACCGCCCGCCGGATCGCCTGGCCGAGCCGATAACAGCGCCGCGGCGTCGGCTGGTTCGGCGGGAAGTAGGTGTTGAGGAGGACCGGCACGACCGGCAGATCCGGGTTGTCCATCAGGCGCTTGCGCACAAAGCCGAAAGCGTGGCCTTCGCTCTGGCCCGGGGCCAGCCGGTCGCTCGAGGCGGGGTCGAACTCCTCCTCGATCAGCGTCTCGATCAGATGCGTCGCCAGGCGCGCCTCGACCGGATAGTCGCGCGGCTCGCGCTCCTCGTAATAGCGCGCATTCGCGCGGCGCGCCCAATCGGGCCCAGAAAAGCCCGCCGGCGGCTGGTTGCGGATCGTCTCGCCGCGATAGACGAGCAGGCTCGGCAGGTTGTCGTCGCCGTAAAGCTCGCGGTGATCGTCGCCGACGATGACGAGCGCGTCGAGTTCGGCGCGGCCGAGCGCGGCGGCGAGGCGGTCGAGCGCCTGCTGCGCCTCGGCGTGGCGCGCCGCGACGCGCGGCGGCGCCAGCTCGGCCAAGACCGCCGGGTCGGCGCGCTCCAGCAGCTCGTCGTAGCGGACCGGCCGGCCTTCCCTGTCGAGCAACGCGCGCACCCGGTCGCGCTCCAGAAAGCGGGGCCAGTCCTCGGCCGGGGCGTTGAGCATCGGCGTGTGCGACGTGGCGATCCCGAGCACGATCTCGGCCATCGGCGGCCTCCCCGCGCGGTTGCGGCAAGCCAGCGTAGGGGCGAGGCGCGATCGGCGTCAACTCGCCCGTTGCCGCTGAAATAACCT
The DNA here is from genome assembly GCA_035538335.1 of Allostellaceae bacterium. GTDB lineage: Bacteria > Pseudomonadota > Alphaproteobacteria > ATCC43930 > CGMCC-115725 > AP-15. Next base: position 179,122 of record DATLKN010000008.1, on the reverse strand, counting down.
GAGCGCGACTTGCTTTTGCCTTTTTTCCCCCTTTCGCTATCGGGCGTTCGTCCAACAGCGAGGCCGAACCATGCAGGAACGGAGCATGCTGCACGGCGCCTTCGGCAAAGCGGCCGGGTTCTTCTACGCCGTCGTCGCCAGCGTCGTCGCGAATCTGGTGTTTGTCTATATGCTGCCGCACGGGACGGCAATGGAGAAGGCAGCCGCGGCGCCGCGCGAAGCCGCGGTGGCCGCCCCGCTGCCGCCCGCGCCGCCGGCTCCGGTACAGCCCGTCGCGCCGCCGCCTGCCGTTCAGGCTGCCGCAGCACCGCCGCCTGCCCTCCAGGCTGCCGCGGCGGCGCCGCCCGCCGTTCAGGCTGCCGCACCGCCGCCGGCCACAGAGACGGCCTCGGCGGCGCCGCCTTGGAGCTCGCGGCCGGGCCCCGGCAGCGGCGGGCTTTATTGACGCGCACGCCCAGGCTTGCGATAGCTTTGCCCGAGGCGAAGAGGAGCGAGGGAATGGCGGTCGAGACCTACGAAGGCGGGTGCCATTGCGGCCGGGTGCGGTTCCGCATCCGCGCCGATCTCTCCCGGGTCGGCGTGTGCAACTGTTCGATCTGCACGATGAAGGGGATCCTGCATCTGCCGGTGAAGCATGCGGATTTTACGCTGCTCTCGGGCGAGGATGCGCTCAGCACCTACACCTTCAACACCGGCGTCGCCAAGCACACCTTCTGCCGGCATTGCGGCATCCATTCCTTCTACGTGCCGCGCTCGGACCCGCAGGATTTCAGCGTCAACGCCCGCTGCCTCGACGGGATCGACGCGGAGGCGCTGCTCCCCTCGCGGCATTTCGACGGGCGCCACTGGGAAGCGGCGATGGCGGCGCGCCAGGCCGCCGAAGGGCGGTAACGCATGCGCCTCGAAGGCAAGATCGCGATCGTCGTCGGCGCCGGGCAGAGCCCCGGCGAAGGCGTCGGCAACGGCCGCGCCACGACCCTGCGCTTCGCCCGCGAGGGCGCCAAGATCCTCGCCGTCGACCGCGACCTCGCCTCGGCCGCCGACACCGCCCGGCTGGTCGAAAAGGAAGGCGGCGAATGCGTCCCCTTCGAAGCGGACGTGACGAAGGAGGCGACGCTGAAAGCGGCTGTCGCGGCGGCGCATCGCCGCTGGGGCCGCATCGACATCCTGCACAACAATGTCGGCGTCTCGATCGCCGGCGGCGACAAGCCGCTGTTGGAGTTGACCGAAGAGGCCTTCGACCGGGTCTGCGCGATCAACCTGCGCGGCACGATCATGGCCTGCAAGCAGGTCCTGCCGATCATGCGGCAGCAGCGCTCGGGCGCCATCGTCAACATCTCCTCGGTCGCGGCGTGGGAGAACTACCCGCTCGTCGCCTACAAGGCGACAAAGGCGGCGATGATCGCCTTCACGCAGCAGCTGGCGATCCAGAACGCCGAATACGGCATCCGCGCCAACGTCATCCTGCCAGGGCTGATGGACACGCCAATGGCGGTCGACGCGCGGGCGCGCGCGAGCAACCGCAGCCGCGCCGAGGTGGCGGCCGAACGCGACGCCAAGGTGCCGCTGCGCCACCGCATGGGCACCGCCTGGGACGTCGCCAACGCCGCCCTCTTCCTCGCTTCGGACGAGGCGCAATTCATCACCGGCGTCGCCCTGCCGGTCGATGGCGGGGCGCTCGTCAAGATCGGCTGAAGCGGTCCGAAGCTCGCCGACGGCGGCCCCTCACCGCAACCCTCCCCGCGAGCGGGGAGAGGGAGCCCCCCTCGCGCGGCGGAAGGTGAGGGTCAGTTCCGCCGGCAGCCCCTTGCGCCGGCGCCCGGCCTCGCTTAGTTTCGCGCGCGAACCCTTGCCGGCGATGCCGGCTCGGCCCGGCCGGCCAACGCGCTCCGGGCCATCAACAGCCATAAGGGATGCCTTTATGCCCCTCTACGAGAACGTATTCATCGCGCGCCAGGACATCTCGGGCGCGCAGGTCGAGGCGCTCACCGACGGCTTTGCCCAGCTCGTCGCGGACAATGGCGGCGAGGTGAAGAAGCGCGAATATTGGGGGCTTCGCAACCTCGCCTACCGCATGCGCAAGAACCGCAAGGGGCACTACGTGCTGCTCAACCTCGACGCGCCGCCGGCCGCGATCGCCGAATTGGAGCGCACGATGCGCATCAACGAGGACGTGATCCGCTACCTGACGGTCCGCGTCGAGGCGCTCGAGGAAGGCCCGTCGGCGATCGTGCAGGGCCGCGGCGGCCGCGACGACCGCTCGCGCCGGCCGGGCGACCGCGACCGCTACGAGAGCCGCGACGGCGCCGACCGGGCGCCGGCCGGCGCACCCGCCGCCGAACCCGCCGCCGAATCGGTGGAGGCCTAGATGGAAAGCCAAGGCAACGGCCCGGGCCCGCGCGCGGCAACCGCCCGGCGGCCATTCTTCCGGCGGCGCAAATCCTGCCCCTTCTCGGGCCCGAACGCGCCCAAGATCGACTACAAGGACGTGAAACTGCTGCAGCGCTTCATCTCGGAGCGCGGCAAGATCGTGCCGAGCCGCATCACCGCGGTATCGGCGAGGCGGCAGCGCGAGCTGGCGCAGGCGATCAAGCGGGCGCGGTTTCTCGGCCTGTTGCCCTATATGGTGAAATAGCCGGAGCCGCGCCGGGATGGGCGCGCGCAATATGGCGATCGTCGCGGCGCTGTGCGGGGTCGCCGCCGCGATGCTCTACCTCGCCGTGGCGCTCGGCTCGACGGGGGCGGCGATCCTCGTCTCGCTCGCGCAATTGCCGCTGTTTGCCGCCGGGCTGTGGCTCGGCCTCGGCGGCGCCGCGATCGCTTGCGCGAGCGCGCTCGCCGCGGTGTTCGCCGCCGCCGAATTGAGCGATGCCCTGCTGTTTGCGGCACTCAACGCGGCGCCCGTCGTGCTTTTGACCCGGGAGGCGCTGCTGGCGCGGCATAATGCCGTGGGCGGCCTCGATTGGTATCCGCCCGGCGCGCTGACCGCCTGGCTCGCCGGCCTTGCCCTGTTGGGACTCGGCGTCGCGATTGTGGCCTTTGGCGGCCCGCATGGCCTGCAAAGCATGATTCGCGGGGAGCTCGACCCGGCGCTCGCCGCGCTGAGCGAGGCGCCCGCCGCCGAGCGCACGGCGATCGCGCGCCTGATCGCCTCCGTCGTTCCCGGCATCACGGCGGCCTCGTGGATGGTGATGACGATAACCAACGCCGTCCTCGCCCAGGGCGTCCTCGCCCGCTTCGGCGCCAACTGGCGGCCGAGCCCCGACATCGCCGAGATTGCGCTGCCGTTCTGGCTGCCGCTTGCCGCCGCCGCCGCCGCCGCGGCGACGCTCTTCGGCGCCGACGCGCGGTTTGTCGGCGTCAATATGCTGATCGCGCTGTCGGTGCCGTTCTGCCTCGGCGGGCTCGCCCTCTTCCACGCCGCCGCCCGCCGATATGCTCGCCCGGCCGTGCCGCTCACCATATTCTATGTGCTCGCCGGGCTCTTCGGCTGGCCTTTTCTGGTTGCCGCGCTGATGGGGCTGATCGACGCCTCGCTCGGGCTGAGGCGCCGTTTCGCTTGGTTGAGGAGGTAGTTTCGATGGTTGATTTGATCCTGCTCGAGCGCGTCGAAAAGCTCGGCCAGATGGGCCAGGTCGTCAAGGTGCGCCCCGGCTACGCCCGCAATTTCCTGCTGCCGCAAAAGAAGGCGCTGCGGGCGACGAAGGAGAACCTCGCCTATTTCGAGACGCAGCGGACGCAGCTCGAGGCGGCCAATCTGGAACGCCGCTCGGAGGCGAGCGAGGTCGCGCAAAAACTCGAAGGCCTTTCGGTCGTCATCGTCCGGCAGGCGGGCGAGAGCGGCCAGCTCTACGGCTCGGTTTCGGCGCGCGACATCGCCGAGGCGGTGACCGCTTCCGGCTTCACGATCGAGAAGCGCCAGGTGGTGCTCGAGCGGCCGATCAAGAGCCTCGGCCTCATTCCGCTGCGCGTCGTGCTGCATCCCGAGGTCTCGGTGACGATCACCGCCAATGTCGCGCAATCGGCCGAGGAAGCGGAATTGCGGGCGCGCGGCATCGACCCGCTGCTGCGGCGGGACGAGGACGAGAATGCGGCCGACGCGCCGGCCGTGGAGCCCGCTCCACCGGCCTGACCGAAAACGCGCAGCAAAAACTTGATATTGTGCCCCGCCCTGCTCGATATTAGCGGATCAGAACCGGCTGGGGTCTCGTCGCCATGCTGCTGGCGCGTCTCTTCGACCGCTTAATTTCGATCGGCCGGTTGCAAATCGTCGACGCCGCCGGCCGGCGGCACAGCTTCTCCGGCATGCCGGGGCCGAGCGTCGCGATCCGGCTTTCCGATCCGGCGCTGCATTGGAAGCTGGTCGTGCACCCGCGCCTCTATTTGCCGGAAGCGGTGATGGACGGCTCGCTGACGGTCGAGGAAGGCGGGCTTTACGATCTGATCGATCTGCTCGCCGTCAATCTCGAAGCCCTGCCGCCGGGACTGATGTCGCGGTTCTACAACGGCTCCTCGACGGCGCTGCGCCGGGTGCACCAGTTCAACCCGCTCTATCGCGCGCGCCGGAACGCAGCGCATCACTACGACCTCTCGGACCAGCTCTACGAGCTTTTCCTCGATCAGGACCGGCAATATTCCTGCGCCTATTTCACGAGCCCGGAGAACGATCTCGACCGCGCGCAGCTCGACAAGAAGCGGCATATCGCGGCGAAGCTGCTGTTGCGCCCCGGCCAGCGGGTGCTCGACATCGGCTGCGGCTGGGGCGGTCTGGCGCTGCACCTCGCCGCCGAGCACGGCGTCGAGGTCGACGGCCTGACACTCTCCGCCGAGCAGTTGAAGGTGGCGCAGCGCCGGGCAGCGGCGGCGGGGCTCGCCGACCGCGTGCGCTTTCACCTGCGCGACTATCGCGAGGAACAGGGCGCCTACGACCGCATCGTCTCGGTCGGCATGTTCGAGCATGTCGGGGTGAACCACTACCGCATCTTTTTCCAGAAGATGAAGACGCTGTTATGCCCCGACGGCGTCGCGCTGCTGCATGCGATCGGACGCATGGAGGGGCCGGGCTCGACCAACCCGTGGATCCGCAAATACATCTTTCCGGGCGGCTATTCGCCCGCCCTGTCGGAGGTGACGCGGGCGGTCGAGAAGACACGGCTGTGGATCACTGATATCGAGATCCTGCGGCTGCACTACGCCGAGACGCTGCGCGCCTGGCGCCGCCGCTTCACGCAGAATCGCGACCGCCTGCGCGCGATCTACGACGAGCGCTTCTGCCGCATGTGGGAGATGTATCTCGTCGGCTCCGAGATCGCCTTTCGCCGGCACGACCACATGGTCTTTCAGATGCAGCTGGCAAAGGCGGTCGACACCGTGCCGCTGGTGCGCGACTACATGGTCGACAGCGAACGCGCCCCGGCCGAGGCCGCCGAACGGGCGGCGTAAGACGGCCTTCCGCGGTTACCGTACCTCCAGGCAACTCGAACCCTTTATTCGTCTTGGCCGGGTTTGGCCCGGCCACCCACGGGAAAGACGTGGGTGCGCGGGTCAAGCCCGCGCAAGGCGTGTTCGAGTGTGCTGCCGGATGCTTGCCCCAATCACCGCCGTGCGGGAGCGGGTCTACCCGCTTTATGGGGTTGTTAACCCTCGCGAGCGAGCATGGGAAGCACGGTCATGGAGCTGCGAGGGGCGAGGATGATCAGACCTTCACGCATTGCGCTGGTGGCAGCGGCGGCGTTCGCGGCGGCCTGCGCCAGCGGCGCGATTGCCGGGCTGCTCAGCGGCCTCGCGAACAGCCCGCAAATGCTGCGGTTTCTGCTGATCCCCGCGATCCTGGTCATGGCGCACTCGGCCGGCCGGTGGATCGCCCGCCGGGACAGCCCGCCGGCAAAGGCGGAATTCGCGATCGGCGGGCTGATCTATGTGATTCTTTCCGCATCCGACGCGCTGTCGCAGGGCGGGGGCATAGTCTTGGCGGTAGCCGGCAGCGCCGGGTTCGTGCTTCTCGTCGTCTACTCGGCGCTCGCGGATTTGCGGACGGCGAAGCCGGCATAGCGCAAGTCGCAAGCCCACGGGGCGGCCGCCGGTCATCCCCGTGTTCCACACGCTGTGGACCCTTTCGCGCGCGAAGCCGGCCGCGCGCGGTGCTACTCTCGCTCCATGGAAACAACCATGGCGACCCGGCTCTCGCCGCTGCGCGAGGCCGACCCGCAGCCGCTGCGCACGCCGCCCTACAACCCCGAGGCCGAGCAGGCGCTGTTGGGCGCCATCCTCGTCAACAACACCGCCTACGGCCGGGTCAGCGAGTTTCTCGCGCCCGAGCATTTCGGCAACGCCGTGCACGGCCGCATCTATGCCGCCTGCGGCAAGCTGATCGAACGCGGCCAGATCGCCAATCCGATCACGCTGAAGAACCTGTTCGACCAGGACGGCGCGCTCGCCGAGATCGGCGGGGCACAGTACCTGGCGCGGCTCGCCGGCGCCGCGGTGACGATTATCAACGCCGAGGATTACGGGCGGCAGATCCATGATCTCCACCTGCGGCGCGAGCTGATCACGGTCGGCGAGGACACCGTCAACGACGCCTTCCGGCAAGACCTCGACGACCCGGCGACGACGCAGATCGAGAGGGTCGAGAAAAAACTCTTCGACCTCGCGACGGCGGGCCAGGCCGAGGGCGGCTTCCAACCGTTCCGCGCCGCGCTGACGAGCGCCATCGGCAATGCCGAGGCGGCGTTCAAGCGCAGCGGCAAGACCGTCGGCGTGGCGACCGGTTTTGCCGATCTCGACAAGAAGCTCGGCGGGCTGCATCCCTCCGACTTGATCATCCTCGGTGGCCGCCCCTCGATGGGCAAGACTTCGCTCGCCACCAACATCGCCTTCAACGCCGCGAAAGACTACCGCCGCGGCGAGGCGCCGGACGGCCGCACGATCGCCGAGGACGGCGCCGTCGTCGGCTTTTTCTCGCTCGAAATGTCCGCCGAGCAGCTGGCCACCCGCATTCTCGCCGAACAGTCCGGCGTCTCGTCCGACCGCATCCGGCGCGGCGATGTCGGGCGCGAGGATTTCGACAAATTCGTCGAGGCGAGCCAGCGCCTCGCCGCCCTGCCGCTGTTCATCGACGACACCCCGGCGTTGTCGGTCGGGGCCTTGCGCACGCGCGCCCGGCGCCTGATGCGGCAGCAGGGGCTCGGGCTCATCGTCGTCGACTATCTGCAATTGCTGCGGCCCTCGACCCCGGTGCGCTCGCTCGACAACCGGGTGCAGGAGATCTCCGACATCACCCGCGGGCTGAAGGCGGTCGCCAAGGAGCTGAACGTTCCGGTGCTGGCGCTGGCGCAGCTGTCCCGCGCCGTCGAGCAGCGCGAGGACAAGCGGCCGATGCTCGCCGATCTGCGCGAATCCGGCTCGATCGAACAGGACGCCGACGTCGTCATGTTCATCTATCGCGAGGAATACTATCTGTCGCGCTCGCAGCCGGTGCACCGGCCCGACGAGACCGAGGAAAAGTACAACGACCGCTACGAGCGCTGGCAGAAGCGGTTCAACGAAGTCTACGGGCTCGGCGAGGTCATCATCGCCAAGCAGCGGCACGGGCCGATCGGCACGATCAAGCTCGCCTTCGATGCCGAGACGACGAAGTTCGACAGCTACATGGGCGCCGAGCACGTGCCGGCGGCAATGTGAAGCGGCCCGATCCGCCGGAGGTTTAACCGGTCCCACGCCTTGATCTAAATTGCCACCGTTGAATGCAGCGGCTGGATTGCACGACGGCATTCCGCGCCAACGGCAGCGATCCGAGCGAGCGGTAGCGAGCCGGCGGGTTCGACCGGTGTCGGACCTTTGGGCACGGTAGACAAGGTCCTCCCGACGATTGATCACCAAGCTCTATCAAGCGACAATTCGCTCTGCGGCCCGGTTGATCGGGCATCAGGAGGCTGGGTTGAGCGAAGAGCGTGTTGAGCGCCGGCTCGCGGCCATTCCTGCGGCCGATGTCGCGGGATACTCACGACTGATGGGAATCGATGAGGAAGGCACCCTCGCCGCTCTGAAGGCCCACCGGCGCACTGTTATCGACCCGAAGATCACCGAACACCGAGGCCGCATCGTCAAGACCACCGGCGACGGCATGCTCGTGGAGTTCGCCAGCGTCGTCGATGCAGTGCGCTGCGCTGTCGACATCCAACGCCAGATGGCTGAGCGCAACGCCGAGGTGCCGGCCGAACGCCGCATCGAGTTCCGGGTCGGGCTCAATGTTGGCGACATCATCATCGACGACAAGGACATCTACGGCGACGGCGTCAATATCGCAGCCCGCCTCGAAGGCCTGGCCGCACCGGGCGGCATCTGCGTCAGCCGGGCGGTGCGCGACCAGGTACGCGACAAACTCGACTTCTCATTCGAAGACATGGGCGAGCGACAGGTGAAGAACATCACCCGGCCCATCCGCACCCATCGGATCGTGCTGAGCGGCGCTGCCGATGCCGCCTCGCCCGCAGCGCCGAGCGCGGGCTTCGCGTCTCAAAAGCCGACTATCGCAGTGCTACCCTTCGCTAACATGAGCGGCGACGCCGAACAGGAATATTTCTCGGACGGCATTACCGAAGACATCATTACCAACCTCTCGCGCAACCACGCCTTCTTCGTGATTTCGCGCAGCACCTCGTTCACCTACAAGGGCCCCGCCACCGATATAGGCAAGGTGGCCCGCGAGCTAGGCGTGCGCTATATCCTCGAAGGCAGCGTCCGGCGCGCCGGAAACCGTGTGCGCATCACGGCACAGCTGATCGATGCGGCGGGCAGCCATCATCTGTGGGCCGATCGCTATGATCGCGAATTGGCCGATGTTTTCGCTGTGCAGGACGAAATTGCCCGGCACATCACCGGCGCTATCGCCCCTGGCATCCTCTCGGCCGAGGTTCAGCACGCCCAGCGCAAGGAGCCAAGCCAGCTCGACGCCTGGGACCGGACGGTGCGCGCGCATTGGCATATTCGCCGCTTTACCGAGCATGATTTGGCAGAAGCACGCCGGCTTCTGACAGAAGCGATTGCGCTGGATCCCACGAATTCGATGGCGCTCGCCGACCTGGCGTTCGCCCGGCACTTCGAGGCTGTTTTCGGATGGGGCGATGGGCCAGCCGAGTCGCATGCGCGGCTCGGAGAGGCTGCGCGCAAAGCAGTTGCGGCCGATGCCAGCGATGCGATGGCTCATACTTCGCTGGCGATCTTCGACCTGTTTTCCGGCCGGCACGAAGAAGCTCGACGCCGGTTGGATGTGGCTCTCGACCTCGATCCGAACTCGGTGTTTGCCCGCGGGTATTTAGGCGCCTGTTACGCCTTTGCCGGCAATTATGAGGCCGCTTGTCCCCAGCTGGATGAGGCGCTGCTGCTCAGCCCACGCGGCCCGTTGGTCGCGATCTGGCGTTTGTGCAAGGGCTGGGCGGCGCTCAGTGCAGAACGCTTCGAAGAGGCGATAGATTTCGCGGCTCAAGCAGGCGAAGCCAATCCCGAATTTCCCGACATATATGCCGTCCTGGCATCCACGAATGGTCATTTGGGGAGAGCGGCGGCGGCTGGTGAAGCGCTCGATCAGCTGATGCACCGCATGCCGAACCTGACGGCGAGCGATGACCGCCTGAAGCGGCCCTTCGCGCGGGTAGCCGACCGGGAGCGATTTCTCGAAGGCTTGCGAAAAGCGGGGATGCCGCCCTAATCGATCGACCTCGAATGTCGCTTGCGGTCGAGTGGGACCGCCCTCCACCCGAGCCTGCCGCTCCTCGGCGCTACTCCGGATGGCCGCTTAGGGGGCAGCGCCGGGCGTCGTCGCCTGGGCGCACTGCACTCGTGCTTCGGGCCGCAAGAGAAATTCAAAATCGCCGTCGCCACCTGTCCGGCGGCAGACTTGCTATAGTGGCGCCGTCGAATGCGGGCGCCCGTGACCGGGCGAAAGTGCCGATGATGAGCTGCGATCCGGCCGACCGGGCCGGCGCCATATTGGAGATCGATCTCGACGGCGTGCGGGCGAACTGGCGCCTGCTTGCGCAGCGCGTCGCGCCGGCGGCCTGTGCCGCCGTCGTCAAGGCCGACGCTTATGGGCTCGGCGCCGCGCCGATCGCAGCGGCGTTGGCGCAGGCGGGCTGCCGGCTGTTCTTCGTCGCGACGCTCGACGAAGGGGTCGCTCTGCGCCGTGCGCTGACGGCGCCCGGCGACATCGCCGTCTTCAACGGGCTCTTTCCAGGGACGGCCGCAGAATTCGCCGCGCACGATCTGATCCCCGTCTTGAACGATCCGGGCCAGATCGAGGAGTGGCAGCGATTCGCCGCGAATGGGCCGACGCCCTTGCCCGCGGCGATGCTGCACCTCGACACCGGCATGGCGCGGCTCGGGCTGACCCCGCGCGAATTCGCCGCGCTCGCCGATGCCGGGCTTCCGGGCGGCATCGGCTGGCGCGCGCTGCTCTCCCACCTCGCCTGCGCCGACGAGCCGGAGCACCGGCTCAACGCCCTTCAGCGCGACCGCTTCGCCGCCGCGCGCCGCCGGCTGCCGACGCTGCCCGCCAGCCTCGCCGCCTCCTGCGGCATCTTTCTCGGCCCCGGCTACCATTTCGATTTCGTCCGCCCGGGCGCCGCCCTCTACGGCGTCAACCCGCAGCCCGGCGCCCCCAACCCGATGCGCCAAGTGGTTCGTCTCAAAGGCAGAATCGCGCAGGTCCGCGAGATTGACAGGGGGGAGTCGGTTGGTTACGGTGCGCGCCACATCATGGAAACCCGGGGACGCCTCGCAACCGTCGCGATCGGCTATGCCGACGGCTGGCCCCGCTCCCTGAGCCATCGCGGCTGCGCCCGTATCGGCGGCCTGCGCATCCCGCTCGTCGGCCGCGTCTCGATGGATCTCGTCGTCTTCGACGTCTCGGCGCTGCCCGAGGAAATCGCGCGGCCGGGGGCCTTCGTCGATTTGCTCGACGAGGAATACGGGGTCGACGCCGCCGCCGCCGCCGCCGGCACGATCGGCTACGAGATCCTTACCTCGCTCGGTCGGCGCTACCATCGGGTCTACCGCGGCGAGAGCCGTTGATGTTGCGCTTTCTCGCCTCGATCGGCGCCGTCTTTCTCGCTTTCCTCGCCGCCACCGGGCGGCTCGCGCGGTTCGGCGTCGAGACGATCGTGGCGCTCTTCTCGCCGCCCTTCTACCCGCGCCTCGTGCTGCGGCAGATCATCGAGATCGGCTATTTTTCGTTGCCCGTCGTCGGGCTGACCGCGCTCTTCACCGGCATGGTGCTGGCGCTGCAATCCTATACCGGCTTTGCCCGCTTCAACGCCGAGGGCTCGGTCGCCACCGTCGTCGTGCTGTCGATGACGCGCGAGCTGGGGCCGGTGATCGGCGGGCTGATGGTGGCCGGACGCGTCGGCGCGGCGATCGCGGCGGAGATCGGCACGATGCGCGTCACCGACCAGATCGACGCGCTGACGACGCTGTCGACCGACCCATTGCGCTATCTCGTGCTGCCGCGGCTGATCGCCGGGCTCATCACGCTGCCCTTTCTCGTGCTCGTCGCCGACATCATCGGCGTCTTCGGCGGCTTTCTCGTCGGCACCTACAAGCTCGGCTTCAACCCGTCGGGATACCTGCACCAAACCCACCAGTTCCTCGAGGTGAAGGATGTCGTTCTCGGCCTCGTCAAGGCGGCGGTGTTCGGCTTCATCGTCGCGCTGATGGGCTCCTACCACGGCTATTATTCGCGCGGCGGCGCCGAGGGGGTGGGGCACGCGACGACCTACGCCGTCGTTTCCGCCTCGGTCGTGATCCTCCTCGCCAACTATTTCCTCACGCAGGCGTTCTTCGCCCGATGAGCGGCAACGAGGCGCCGAAGATCTTCGTGCGCGGGCTGAAAAAGAGCTTCGGGCGCAAGCGCGTGCTCGACGGCATCGATCTCGATTGCGCGGCCGGCGAAAGCCTCGTCGTCATCGGCGGCTCGGGGACCGGCAAATCGGTGCTCGTCAAATGCATCCTCGGGCTGTTGCACCCCGAAGCCGGCTCGATCCGCATCGACGGCGCCGAGACAGCGCGGCTGCGGCGCCGCGCGCGGGCCCGGCTGATGCAGAAATTCGGCATGCTGTTCCAGGGCAGCGCGCTGTTCGATTCGCTCCCAGTGTGGGAGAATGTCGCGTTCGGATTGATCCAGGGACGCGGCATGGAACGGCAGCGGGCGCGGGAGATCGCGATCGACAAGCTCGCTGCCGTCGGACTGGGGCGCGAGGTCGGCGAGCTGCGCCCGGCGGAGCTTTCCGGCGGCATGCAGAAGCGCGTTGCGCTCGCCCGCGCGATCGCGGCCGAGCCCGAGATCATCTTTTTCGACGAGCCGACGACCGGCCTCGACCCGATCATGGCCGACGTCATCAACGAGCTGATCCAGAAATGCGTGCGCAATCTGGGCGCCACCGCGGTGTCGATCACGCACGACATGACGAGCGTCCGCAAGATCGCCGACCGCGTCGCGATGCTGCATCAGGGGCGCATCATCTGGCAGGGCCCGACGGCCGAGATCGACCGCTCCGGCAACCCCTATGTCGACCAGTTCGTGCACGGCCGCGCCGAGGGGCCGATCCGCATGGAGGTGCGCGCCGCATGATCTTCGGCCTCCGGAGCTGAGCCGATGGCGAAACCGCAGGCGCGCTACGCTTGCCAGCAATGCGGCGCGGCCTATCCGAAATGGAGCGGCCGCTGCGAAGCGTGCGGCGCCTGGAACACGCTGATCGAGGAGCTGCCGCGCGAAACCTTTCCCGCCGGCCTCGAGCGGAAAAGCGCCGGCGGCAGCAAGGGCGGCCGGGCGCTCGGCTTTGTCGGCCTCACGGGGCCGAGCGAATTGCCGCCGCGGCGGCAGACCGGCATCGCCGAACTCGACCGGGTGTGCGGCGGCGGCTTCGTGCCGGGCTCGGCGATCCTTGTCGGCGGCGACCCGGGCATCGGCAAATCGACTCTGCTGCTGCAAGCCGCCGCGGCGATCGCCGCGGGCGGAGCGGCTGGCGAGGCCGGCAGCGCCGCCTATATCACCGGCGAGGAGGCGATCGACCAGGTGCGGCTGCGGGCGCAGCGCCTCGGCGTCGCGGCGAGCCCAGTGCAGCTCGCCGCCGCGAGCAGCGTGCGCGACATCATGGGCGCCCTCGACCGGACGGATGCCCCCAACCTCGTCGTCGTCGATTCGATCCAGACGATGTTTCTCGACACGCTCGACAGCGCGCCGGGGACGGTCAGCCAGGTGCGCGGCGCGGCACAGGAACTGATTCGGCTGGCGAAGCGTCGCGGCTTCATCCTCGTCCTCGTCGGCCACGTCACCAAGGAAGGCGTCATCGCCGGCCCGCGCGTGCTCGAGCACATGGTCGACACGGTGCTCTATTTCGAGGGCGAGCGCGGCCACCAGTTCCGCATCCTGCGCGCCGTCAAGAACCGCTATGGGGCGACCGACGAGATCGGCGTCTTCGAGATGAGCGACCGCGGCCTCGTCGAGGTGCCGAACCCGTCGGCCCTCTTTCTCGCCGGCCGCCCGGATGGCGCCGACAACGACGTGCCGCAGCCGCGCAGCCTGTCGGGCGCCGCCGTCTTCGCCGGGATCGAGGGGACGCGGCCGGTGCTGGTCGAGATCCAGGCGCTCGTCGCTCCGGCCGTGCTCGGCACGCCGCGGCGCGCCGTCGTCGGCTGGGACGGCACGCGGCTTGCGATGATCGCCGCCGTCCTCGACGCGCGCTGCGGCCTGTCGATCGGGGCCAACGACATCTATCTGAATGTCGCCGGCGGCCTACGGATCCTCGAGCCGGCGGCCGATCTCGCGGTCGCCGCGGCACTCATTTCGGCGATGAGCGAACGGCCGGTGCCGCCGGAGACCGTCGTCTTCGGCGAGATCGCGCTGTCGGGCGAGGTGCGCGCCGTCGGGCACGCCGAGGCGCGCCTCAAGGAAGCGCAAAAGCTCGGCTTTCTTGAAGCCTGGATCCCCGCCGGGGCGGCGCGCGGCGGACGCCGGCGCATCGCCGATTCGGGGCTCGCGACAGTCGGGATCGCGCATTTGCGGGAACTCGTCGAACGCCTGTCGCCGGGAGCGCAACGCCGGCCCCTCGGCCGCGCGGCAGGGCGCGAACGCATCGGAGCATTGCCGTGAACGGCCTCGACATAGCCGTGTTCGCAATCGTTATCCTGTCGGCGCTGTTCGCGCTCGCTCGCGGCTTTGTCCGCGAGGCGCTGTCGATCGTCGCCTGGGTCGGCGCGGCGGCGGCCACCCTCTACGGCTACGAGGACGCGCTCGTCTTCACCGAGCGTTTCATCAAGACGAAGCTGCTCGCGCAATTCGTCGCCGGCTCCGCATTGTTCCTCGGCAGCCTCGTCGTCCTGACGATCATCACCGGGCTGCTCGCGCGGCGGGTGCGGGGGAGCGCGCTCTCCCCGCTCGACCGCACGCTCGGGCTGATCTTTGGCCTCGCCCGCGGCGTCGCGCTTGTCTCGCTCGCCTATCTGGCGCTCGATGCGGCGGTGCCGCCGAGCGACCGGCCGAGCTGGATCACGGAAGCGAAGAGCGCGCCCTTCCTCGAAGACGGGGCGCAGATGCTGCGCGACCTGTTGCCGCCGTCGCTGAAGCTGAAGACTGAGGCGGCGGCGAGCGCGGCGCAGCGCGCGATCGAGCAGGCGCGCGACGCAAAGGGCGCGATGGGGGCGCTTTCCAACCCGAGCGTGCCAGCGCCGTCGAACACGGCGCCGATCTATAAGCCGGGCGAGCAGCAGCAACTGAACCGGGTCATCCAGAACAACAGCCGCTGAATCGTCCGCCGCGGCAGTGCGCTCGTATTCCGTGCCGCGAGCGCCTATCTTTCAGGGGAAGCGAGCGGATCGCACATGCTGACGACCGAGCCTTTCGAGGACGACCACCCGCACGAAGAATGCGGCGTGTTCGGCGTCTATGGCCACCCCGACGCGGCGGCGCTGACGGCGCTGGGCCTGCACGCGCTGCAGCATCGCGGCCAGGAGGCCGCCGGCATCGTCGCCTATGACGGGGACCAGTTCAGCGCGCATCGCGGCATGGGGCATGTCGACGACAATTTCGGCTCGAAGGAGGTCATCGGGCGGTTGCGCGGCAACGCCGCGATCGGCCATGTGCGCTATGCGACGACGGGCGAGGTGGTGCTGCGCAACGTGCAGCCGCTCTTCGCCGATTTCGAGTTCGGCGGGCTCGCCATCTGCCACAACGGCAATTTGACCAATTCCTACCAGCTGCGCCGCCAGCTGGTGCGGCGCGGCAGCCTCTTCCAATCGACGAGCGACACCGAAGTCATCGTCCACCTGATCGCGACGAGCCTCAAAGACAGCGTCGTCGAGCGGCTGATCGACGCGCTGCGCCAGGTCCAGGGCGCCTACTCGCTGGTCGGGATCTCGCAGGAGGCGGTGATCGGCGTGCGCGACCCGCTGGGGGTGCGCCCACTCGTTTTGGGGCGGCTGGCGGAGGCCTGGATCCTCGCCTCGGAAACCTGCGCGCTCGACATCATCGGCGCCGATTTCGTGCGCGACGTGGCGCCGGGCGAGATCGTCATCATCGGCCCCGGCGGCGTCAAAAGCCTTTTTCCGTTCGGCCGTGCCGAAAAGCGGTTCTGCATCTTCGAGTACATCTATTTCGCCCGGCCCGACAGCAGCGTCGAAGGCACGAGCGTCTACGAGGCGAGAAAGCGCATCGGGCGCGAGCTGGCGCGCGAAAGCCACGTCGATGCCGACCTCGTCGTGCCGGTTCCCGATTCGGGCGTGCCGGCGGCGCTGGGGTACGCCGCCGAATCCGGGCTGCCCTTCGATCTCGGCATCATCCGCAACCATTACGTCGGCCGCACCTTCATCGAGCCGACCGACCAGATCCGCCATTTGGGCGTCCGCCTGAAGCACAACGCCAACCGCGCCAGCCTCAACGGCAAGCGCGTCATCCTCGTCGACGATTCGATCGTGCGCGGCACGACCTCGACGAAAATCGTCGACATGGTGCGGCATGCCGGGGCGAGCGAAGTGCACATGCGCATCTCCAGCCCACCGACCCGGTTTTCCTGCTTCTACGGCATCGCGACGCCGAAGCGCGAGCAGTTGCTGGCGGCGCGGTTCGACGTCGCGCAGATGGCCGAGCATATCGGGGTCGACAGCCTCGCCTTCCTGTCGATCGACGGGCTCTACCGGGCGGTCGGCGAAGCCGCGCGCGACCCGCGGCGCCCGGCCTTTTGCGACGCCTGCTTCACCGGCGACTATCCGATCCCGCCGACCGACGCCGACGACGGCAAGGTCGAGTTGCAGCTGTCGCTGCTCGCGGAGCCCGCCTGAGTTCGAAAGCACAAGGCCGGCTCGCCGGCACGGTCGCGCTCGTCACCGGCGCCTCGCGCGGCATCGGCGCGGCGGTCGCGTTGCGGTTCGCCGAAGAGGGCTCGCATCTCGTGCTGGCGGCGCGCACCCCGGGCGCCCTTGAAGAAGTGGACGACGCAATTCGCACGGCGGGCGGCAGCGCCACGCTGGTGCCGGTCGACCTTGCCGATTTCGGTAAGATCGACGACATGGCGGCGGCGCTCTACCAGCGCTGGCGCCGGCTCGACATCCTCGTCGGCAACGCCGCCGAGGCCGGCGACTTCTCGCCGCTCGGGCATATCGACCCCGAAACCTGGCGGCAGATTCTCGATCTGGATCTCACCGCCAACTGGCGCCTCATTCGCGCGATGGACCCCCTCTTGCGCCGCGCGCCTGCCGGCCGCGCGATCTTCGTCACCTGCGAGATCGGGCGGGCCCCGGTCGCCTATGGCGGCGCCTACGCGGTCGCCAAGGCGGGACTCGAGGCGCTGGTGCGCATCTATGCGCAGGAAATCGCCGGCACTCCGGTGCGCGCCAACCTCGTCGATCCGGGCACGACGCGCACGCGGCTGCGCCGCCGCGGCTTCCCCGGCGAAGACCCGGCGGCGCTCAGGCCGCCCGAAGAGGCGACCGAGCCTTTTCTTGCCCTCGCGCTGCCCGAGTGCACCAGAAACGGCGAGCTGGTCATCGCCTGATTCGGTGCTGTCCTTGCGAGGGCGCTTCAGCTCGGCGTGGAGAGCCGTCCTGCGTCCTTCGAGGCCTCGCTGCGCGAGGCGCTTCAGGATGACGTCCTTCGTGATGCCACCAAGAACCTCGTCATGCCGAGGAGCGCCCCTTGTCCTGACGAGCCGCCGCAAGGCGGCGTCTCGAAGGGGGGCGCGCCTCGAAGCATGCATAGCGCCGATGCCATGGCAAACCGGGTCACTACCCAATGACGAGCTTATTTGACGAAGCCGAACGGTTTTCCCGGCGTGCCCAGCTCGTAGAAATCGGGCGGGCCGCCTTCGTAATGCAAGAGAAACCGCTTGCCGATCTTCGGATAGTCGAGGACGTCGAGCGGCACCGATTCGCCACCCATCAGATAGACAAGATCGGCCTCGAACGGGTTGCGCAGCAGATGCGCCGTGCCGGGCGCCGGAAACCCCATGAAGTCGCCTGGCCCGACTTCCGAGGTCTCGCCGTCGATGTCGGCGAGGCCGCGCCCCGAGAGGACGTACACCCATTCCTCCTCGATCATATGGGCGTGATAGGCGAAGGAATCCTTGCCCGGCGGGATGCGCCCAAGACTGACATGCGCCCGCTTCAGGCCGGCGAGGCGCGACAGCCCGATCCGGTGCAAATGCGAGTTCGGGTTGAGGCGCTGCGTGAATTGGCGCTCCTGCGATTTCAGCTCGTCCGCCCGCCACAACAGTTTTCGGGATTGCTCGGTCATCTTTGCTCCTCTTCTCGATGTCTTGACTGCCGCGTCCCCCGCATTACGCCCCGGCGGGGCCGCAATAGGCTTCGATGCGGTAGCCGTCGGGATCGACGACGAAGGCGGCATAGTAGTCGGGACTGTATTCCGCGCGGATGCCCGGCGCCCCGTTGTCGCGTCCGCCGGCGGCGAGCGCGGCGCGATGAAATGCAGCGACGGTGGCCCGATCGGGCGCCGTGAAGCAGAAATGCAGGCCGGACCCGTCGTCCGCCGGTACCGGATGCTCGACGGCCATGACCCACAATTGCGGCGCCTCACGGCCGTAGCCGAGCGAGCCCGCGCTCTCGCTGAGACAGCGATAGCCGAGCGGCGCCAGCGCGCTGTCGTAGAAGCGCTTTGCCCGCGCGAGGTCGCGCACGCCGAGCGAAACATGGTCGATCATCGGATACCTCCTTTGCATAATGCGGTCCGGTCACTCACTTAACCGGATGAAAGGTTATATACGCCCGGGTAAAACCGCGTGTCAACCATATAAGGGGTTATATTATGATGCCGATCCCGGCATCGCGCGAGGATCTGGCGATCGATTTCGCCAACACGCGGTTCTGGCGCGGCAGCGAGACGCCGACGGAAGGGCTCGCCGACTGTCCGGCGCTCTTCGCCTGGCTCGCGCGCGCCGGATTGCCGCGGCAATTGCTGGCGGCGGCGGATGACGAGAGCGCGGCGGCCGCGCTTTTCGCGCAAGCGATCGCGTTGCGCGAGGCGATCTACCGCATTTTCAGCGAAATCGCCGAGGGCCGGGCGGCCGCGGCGGCCGATCTCTCGGCGCTTAATGCGGCGTTGGCGCTGGCGCCGCCGCGGGTCCGGCTGATGCGCGAGGATCCGGGTTACGCCTGGGCGGCGGAGCCGTCGAGCGGTGGCGCCGCGGCGCTGCTCGCGCCCGTCTTATGGTCGGCCGCGGATCTCTTGGCGCGGGCCGAGGGCCTGCGCATCCGGCGTTGCGCCAACTCGAAATGCCTGTGGCTCTTCATCGACCGCAGCAAGGCGGGGACGCGGCGCTGGTGCGACATGGCCGCCTGCGGCAACCGCGCCAAGGCGCAGCGGCATTATTCGCGGACGCGGCACACTCACCGGCCCTCATAGGGATTTCTGCCCTTGCGCAGCATCATGCGGACCGGCGTGCCGGGCAGCCCGAATTCCTGGCGCAGCGCGTTGACGAGATAGCGGCGGTAGGAATCGGGCAATTCGCCCGGCTTCGAGGCGAACAGCGCGAAGCTCGGCGGGCGCGTGTTGACCTGCGTCATATAGCGCAGGCGCAAGCGCCGGCCGGCGACGAGCGGCGGCGGGTGGCGCGCCTGCGCCGCCGCCAGCCAGCGGTTGAGTTCGCCCGTCGGCACCCGCTTGTTCCATACCGCATAGGCCGCGAGCGTTTCTTCCATCAGCCGCTCGAGGCCGAACCCCGTCAGCCCCGAGACCGGCACGAGCGCCACGCCGGACAATTGCGGCAGCGAGGTTTCGAGCCGCTCCTTCAGATGTTGCATGGTCGCCTTGCGGTCGCCGACCGCGTCCCATTTGCTGGCGGCGACAACGATGGCGCGGCCCTCCTCGGCGACGAGGCTCGCGATCGTCAGATCCTGGCGCTCGAACGGCTGCAGCGCGTCGATGGCGAGGATCACCGTCTCGGCGAAGCGGATCGCGCGCAGCGCGTCGCCGACCGCCAGCTCCTCGGGTTTGCCCTCGACCCGCGGCCGGCGCCGCAGCCCGGCGGTATCGACGAGCCGAACCTTGTGCTCGCGCCATTGCCAATCGACGGAAATGGCGTCGCGCGTGATGCCGGCTTCCGCCCCGGTCAGGAGGCGCTCCTCGCCGACGAGGCGGTTGACGAGCGTCGATTTCCCGACATTCGGCCGCCCGACGATCGCCAGCTGCAGCGGCTTGTCGGCGCTCTCCTCGGGCGGCGCCTGCGCGCTCTCGCCGGCAAAGGCCGCAAGGCGCTCGTAGAGCAGCGCCATGCCCTCGCCGTGCTCGGCCGAGAGCGGCACCGGCTCGCCGAGGCCGAGCGCATAGGCCTCCGCGATGGCCGGCAGGGCGCCCTGCCCTTCGGCCTTGTTGGCGACGAGCACGACCTCTTTGCCGCTCTTGCGCAGCCAGGCCGCGAAATGCCGATCGGCGGGGGTGATGCCATGGCGCGCGTCGACGAGCAGCAGTGCGATGTCGGCCTCGGCGAGCGCCCGCTCGGTCTGCGCCCGCATCCGCCCGGCGAGGTCCTGCGGCGCCGCTTCCTCGAGCCCCGCGGTGTCGACCAGGCGGAATTCGAGGTCGGCGAGCCGCCCCTCGCCTTCGCGCCGGTCGCGCGTCAGGCCGGGGGTATCGGCGACGAGCGCCAGCCGCCGGCCGACGAGCCGGTTGAAGAGGGTCGATTTACCGACATTGGGCCGGCCGAGAATGGCGACCGAAAATCGTTTCTCTGCGGCCATGGCGTTGCGGAACCGCTGCGGCGGCCCCTCACCGGTAGGCGGCGAGAGTGCCGTCGTCCGACAATATGTAGAGCGTGCCGTCGGCGATCACCGGTTCGAGATAGCTGCCGGCTTCGATGCGGATGCGGCCGAGCGGCTTTCCGGTATAGGGCGAGACGGACAGCGCCTGGCCGTTCGAGGACAGCACGATCAGCCGGTTGCCGCCAAGCACCGGGCCGGCCCACATGATCGGATCCTCTTGCTTCTTTTCGTTCTCCCAGCTCGGCAGTTGCACGACCCAGCGCACCTTGCCCTCGTTGCGGGTCAGACAGACGAGTTCGTTGTCGTTCGTCAGCAGATAGACGTAATCGCCGGCGACCCACGGCCCGTGCACGCTGCCGATCTGCTGCTCCCAGACGCGTTCGCCGGTTCTGAGATCGATCGCCTGCATGCGTCCGCTGTGGCTGACGGCAAAGACGCGGTCGCGGTCGATGACCGGTCGGCCGCGGATGTCGGCGAGCGAAGAGACCGCGTCGATGCCGCGCGTGCCGGCGAGATTGTCGGACCATAGAGCGCGGCCGTTCTGCACGGTCAGCGCGTAGAGCTCGCCTGAAGAATAGGCGACGACGACGACTTCGCCTGCTACTGCCGGGCTGGCGCCGCCGAGCAGGCCCGCCGTTTCGGGCAGCCCGTTATGCGACCACAAGCGGCGCCCGTCGTCGGCGGCGAGCACGTCGAGCTCGTTCTCGACGGTAACGACGAAGACGCGGCCGTCGGAGACGGTCGGCGCGGCGAATATCGGCGCGGCGACATCCTTTCGCCAGATGACCTTGCCGTTCGCCGGATCGAGCGCGAGGACTTGCGCGTAGCCGGTCGACACGAAGAGCCGGTCTTTCCAGAACGCCACGCCGCCGCCGAAGGAATGCCCTTTCTGCCCCTTCGGCTTCAAATCGACCTGCCACAGCCGCTTGCCGGTCTGCGCGTCGAAGGCGCCGAGCCGGTCGCGGCCGTCGATCGCGTAAGCGCGGCCGCGATCGATCACCGGCTCGGACAGGATGCGCGTGTTGTCCGACGCGCCGGCGCCGACGCTGCGCTGCCAGGCCTTGGCCAGCGCATCGGGCAAGGCGAGGTGATACATCGCGTGGTCGGGATAGCCCCCGGCCTCGGGCCAGTTCTTGTCGAGCTGCGGTTTCGGCAGGGTGATCGCGATCTTGGCGAGATCGGGATCGGGCGTCAGCTCGCGGTCGAGGCTCAACACCGAGATGCGCTCGCCCGGCAAGGGCACCTTTTTGTCTCCCCCGAACCAGCTGCAAGCGGCGAGCGGGACGAGCACGGCGAGAACGAGCGCGCGGCGTTTCATGCGGGTAACGGAAAATCTCTAAGGAGCGAGAGCGGCGGCCATCTGTCCGGCGCGGGCGCGCAGGTTTCGGGGCGTCGCCGGATCGGCGGCGAGCTGCTTGTAGATCGCCAGCGCGCGCGTCTTGTCGCCCGCATCGATTTCGGCGATCGCGGTCAGCTCGAGCGCGGTCGGCCGCCACGGATTGCCTGGCGCCGTCAATGGCCGCAGGCGCGCGACCAGCGCCTTCGGATCCTGTCCGGGCAGTTCGTGCATGACGGCGAGCAAGGTCGCGAGGTCGCGGAACACCGGATCGATGCCGGCCTTGCGGGCGAGCCCCTCGTAGACGGCGATAGCGCCCTTGCCGTCGCCCTCTTTGGCGAGCACGGCGGCTTGTTCGAACGGCGCCAGCACGGCGTATCCGCCGCCTTCCTGGGCAATGGCGCCGAAGACTTTCGCGGCGTCGGCATTCTTGCCGGCGCCGACCAGCGAAAAGGCCGAGGCGTAAGTCAGCGACTGAGCCTCGCGCTCGGACTGCAGATGGTTGCGCCAGGCGACGATGCCGCCGGCGATGAGCAACGCGAGCGCCGCCGCGGCGATCACATAGCGGCCGTAGCGCGCCCACAGCTTCAACAGGTTGTCGCGCCGGAGCTCTTCGTCGATCTCGCGGAAAATTTCGGTCACGGCCGCTCCGGGCGCCTTTCTCGGCAGGGGTTTACCATACCCGCTCGACCGGCTCAGCGCAAATCGGGCCGGGCCGCGGCGGCGGTGCGCGGTGGGGCAACGCGTCGCAGCCCCGGAGGATTCGCGGGGCGGCGCGCGAGACGGCTGGACCTCGCCGCGGAAATCGTGAACACTCCGTGACAGCGGCAACGGCAGCGGTCGATGATGAGCCGAAAGAGCGCATCGGTGGTGGCCCTCGGGGATTATCGGGCACGGCGCCGGCCGCTCTATTTCACCCGCTCCGAACTGAACCAGCTGCTCGGCCTCTACAGCCGGCACGTGGCGCGCGGCGTGTGGCGCGACTACGCGATCGACCACCGCGACGGCATGGCGCTGTTCTCGGTGTTCCGGCACAGCCAGGAAGGCCCGGTGTACCGTATCGTCAAGACCGGCGGGACCGGCGGGCAGGCCGCCGAATTCATCGTGCTGAGCGGCCGCCAGCGGCTGAGCGCCGCCGCTTCTCTGCCGGAGGCGCTGGCGTTCTTCAGGACGCCCCTCAACCTCGTCGCAGCCGGGCCGGGCTGAGCATCCGCCAGACGACGCCGTCGCGCAGCACGACGCCATGCAGGAAGGCGGCGCCGAGGTGCAGCGCGATAAGGATATAGAGAAAATATTGCCCGGCGAGATGGACGAGAATTGCGAATTGCGACAGCCGGTCGTCTTCGCGCAGCAGCGGCGGCAGCACGAACAGCCCGAAAAAGCTGACGGCATGCCCTTCGAAGGCGGCATTCAGGTAGCCGGCGAGCGGCATCAGGATCAGCAGCAGGTAGAGGCTGTAATGCGTCGCGCGGGCGAGCAGCGCAGCGCCGAGCGGCAGGCTTTCCGGCAAAGGCGGTGGCCGGCGCCGCCAGCGCCACAACAGCCGCAACAGCATCGCCACGAGGACGAGCAGCCCGACCGAGCGGTGCAGCCATAGAACGAAATCGCGCGAAGCGGTGTTGCGCGGCGTCCAACCGAGCGCCCAGCCGAGCCCGACGACGATCGCGACGAGCAGGGCTGTGAGCCAGTGCAGAAAGCGCGCTAGCCCGTCATAGGCGACGGGCGGGCCCTCGCCGTTCAAGCCGCTGGTGTCTCCGCTGCGCCGAGATATTCGAGCGCCGCCGCGACGCCGCCCGGCCGGTGCGGCACGCCGGCCCGCGCAAGGCCCATCTCGACGCCGCACAGCGTGCCGCACAGCATCAAATCGTTGAAATGGCCCAGATGGCCGATGCGGAAGATCCTGCCCTTCATCTTGCCAAGCCCGGTGCCGAGCGACATGTCGTACTGCTCGAGGATGACCTGCCGCAGCCGGTCGGCATCGTGCCCCTCGGGGACGAGGACGGCGGTCAGGCTCCCCGAATATTCGCGCGGGTCGAGGCAGAGAACTTCGAGCCCCCAGCCGGCGACCGCCCGCCGCGTCGCCTCGGCGTGCCTGGCGTGGCGGGCGAAGACCGCCTCCAGCCCCTCCTCTTCGAGCAGCATGGCCAAGGCTTCGCGCAGGCCGTAGAGCAGGTTCGTCGCTGGCGTATAAGGGAAGAAGCCGGTGCGCGCGGTTTCCAGCATCCCCTGCCAGTCCCAGTAGGAGCGCGGCAGCCGCGCGCTCTCATTGGCGGCGAGCGCCTTTTTCGAAACCGCGTTGAAGCCGAGCCCCGGCGGCAGCATCAGCCCTTTCTGCGAGCCGGCGACCGTCACGTCGACGCCCCATTCGTCGTGCCGGTAGTCGATCGAGGCGAGCGAGGAGATCGTATCGACCATGAAGAGCGCCGGATGCCGTGCCCGGTCGATCGCGGCGCGGATCTCGGGGATGCGGCTCGCGACCCCGGTCGAAGTTTCGTTGTGGACGACGCAGACCGCCTTGATGCGGTGCTCGGGGTCGCGGCCGAGCGTCTCCTCGACGAGCGCCGGATCGACGCCATGCCGCCAATCGCCCGGCACGAACTGCACCTCGAGCCCGAGCCGGCCCGCCATCTGTCGCCACAAGCTCGCGAAATGGCCGGTCTCGAACATCAGGACGCGGTCGCCCGGCGACAGGGTGTTGCTGAGCGCCGCTTCCCAGGCGCCCGTCCCCGAGGAAGGATAGACGACGACCGTCGCCTCGGTGCGGAAGACACGCTTCATGCCGGCGACGACCTCGCGCCCCAACTCGGCGAATTCCGGGCCGCGATGGTCGATCGTCGCCGCCGCGATCGCCTGCAACACCCGCTCCGGCACGTTGGTCGGGCCCGGGATCTGCAGGAAATGGCGGCCGGTGTGGAGGGCGGTGTTCTTCATGCGAATGGCTCCGTGGCGGGGCGCCAACATGCCCGCGAACGCGGCCGGCGACAAGCATCGCGCGCCGCCCGCCTTGCTGCCGCGGCATTGCGGGTCAGGGGCTGCGGAATCGGTTGACGATGCACAGATGCCCGTCGATGACCACGACCCTCAGCGGATGTTGGCCTGCAAAACCCGCATTGAGAGCTACTCCGGCTGGGCCGCCTTCCGGTTCGCCCTGACCTCCGCCCTGACCCCGCTTCCCGCCATCAGCATTTCGAGCGTATAGGCGCCGATCGCACCGAGCGTGCAGACGAGCGCGAGGCCGAAGGTGGCGAACGATACCGAGGCGATCGTCGGGTCGCTGACGGCGCCGACAAACAGCACGAGGACCGAGGCGCAGGTGGCGGCGCCGCCGATCGCGCCCAAGACGACCGCCGCGTCGAGCGCGACCGAGCGGCGGTGCAACGTCGGCAGCTGCGCCGCGAGGACCGCTGCCTCGGCGTCGCCCGCCGCGTCGATCGCCTTCGTCAGCTGCTCGACGCGGTCGGCGACGCGCGCCAGCCGCGTCGAAAAGACATTGAGCAGGGTCGCGATGCCCGACAACAGAAAGACCGGTGCCAGCGCCACCTGGATGACATGGGCGACGACGTCGAGCGAGGAGGAAGGCTCGATCGCGCCCGGCATCCCCTCAGCCGAGCCCGTAGAGCGTCGCCGCGTTGTCGTAGGTCAGCTTCTTGCGCATCTGCGGCGACAGATGCGGCATCTGCCGCTCGATCGCGGCGAGGGAATTTGGCCACACGCTGTCGGGGTGCGGGTAGTCCGCCGCCCACATCAGGTGCCCGTCGCCGAAGAACGGGATCAGCGCCATCGCGACATAATCCTCCTGGAAGGTCGCATAGATCTGCCGCTTGAAGAGTTCGCTCGGCTTGGTTTCGAGCTGGATGCCGCCCTTGTCGGCCCAGAACTCCTTCGCCTCCCACAGCCGCCAATGGCGGTAGTCGAGCTCCTGCACCAGCCAGGGCAGCCAGCCGGTGCCGGCCTCGGCCATCACCATCTTCAGTTTCGGATGCCGCTCGAGAATGCCCCAGGCGAACAGATCGACAAAGGGCTCGAGAAAATTCGCCATGAAGAATTTGGTGTTCTCGAAGACGCTCGCCGGCTTGCCGGCGACGCGGTCGCCGGGCTTGCCGACGAAGACGGTGATGTGCCAGGAGAGGATGATCCCTGTCTCTTCGAGCCGGTTCCAGAGCGGCTCCCAGGCCGGGTCGTCGAGCTTCGGGGAGATGTTGGCGATCATCAGCGTTACTTGGCGGACGCCGCCCCTGGCGGCGAGACGCGCCAGTTCCTTCACCGCGGCGTCGGGCGTCTCGGGGAGCATCGGCACGCCGATCAGGCGCTGCGGCGCGGCGGCGCAGAATTCCATGAGCCAGTCGTTGTAGACGCGGTAGCAGGCCTCGCGCAGCGTCGAGTCGTCGGTCGAGATCTGAAAGATCGGGCCGAAGATGACCTGCGCCTCGATGTGGTTCCTATCCATGTCGGCGAGGCGCAATTCGGCAATGGCCGGGCGGCGCGCGCTCTGGTCGTGGATGCCGGCGCGGTCGAAGGCGTTGTAGAGCTGCTTCACGGGGCGCGCATTGCCCGTGGCGGGCGCCTTCCCGTCCCAGCGGCCCCAGATTTTGCCGTCGCAGATCCACACCGCCTGCCCGTCGCGCTCCTCGATATGCGGCGCGCGGCCGCGCAATGTGGCGGGCAGCCGGCTCTGCCAGATGTCCGCCGGCAGTTGCGAGAGGTCCATATGGTCGTCGCAGGAGATCAATCGGTCCGCCACCAAACCCTCCATCCGAGACGCGCCGCTCGCGCCTGAGAATACACCAAAAGCCGTTGACGACACCCCCCTCGCCCACCATGAGAGGCGCCATGCCGCTGGACGACGCCGCCTTCGCCTCGCCTCGAAGCCCGCCTCAAACGGGAGACGCAAGGCAGGGCTTTCCGCCCTATCCCGAGCGATAAAGGCCCCTGCTCCCCTTCGGAATGACATCGTAGTTCCCCGACTTGATGACGCCCCAATCGGCGTCGGAAAGCGCAGCCACACATATTAAGCGAAGGCATGTCGACCCTGACGATCAAGCGTCTTCCACTTGAACTGTCGGAAGAGAACCACGATATTCATGGTTTGTTCTCATCTTCGGGCGCGACTCGCGGGGACCCGCGAAGGCCAGAAGGCTTCCGTGCTGTATTTTTTCCTGCAGATAACAGCGAAAGCAGCGGCGCCGCGTCACTCCGCCGAGACCGGTTGTTTCCCAGCGTGGCGAGCCGATAGGCTGTGCGCCTGAATTTGTGGTTTATTCGAAGAACTCCATGCCGCTCGACAACGCCGCGCCGCCTCGCCTCGAAGCCCGCCTCAAACGGGAGACGCAAGGCGAGGTGCTGTTCGATCCCTATAGCCGCGGGCGCTATGCGACCGATGCGTCGTTCTACCAGATCGAGCCCTTGGGCGTCGTCGTGCCGAAAACCCGCGAAGATGTCGCGGCGGCGCTGGAGATCGCGCGCGAGGAAGGCGTGCCGGTGTTGCCGCGCGGCGCCGGCACCTCGCAATGCGGGCAGACGGTGGCGCGGGCGCTGGTCGTCGATTGCAGCAAATATCTCGATCATATCGTCGCGGTCGATGTCGAGGGCCGCCGCGCGCGGGTCGAGCCGGGCGTCGTGCTCGACCGGCTGAACAGGGAACTGCGCAAGCACGGGCTCTTCTTCCCGGTCGACCCCTCGACGGCGAGCCGCGCCACCTTGGGCGGCATGACCGCCAACAATAGCTGCGGCTCGCGCTCGCTGCGCTACGGCAACATGGTGCACAATGTGCGCGCGGTCGAGGCGATCCTCGCCGACGGCAGCGCGGCGCGCTTCGCCGAGGTGCCGGGAAACCTGCCCGAGGGCCTCTCCGCCCGCTACCGCGACCTCGTGCTGCAGATGCGCGCGCTGCATGCCCGCGAGAAGGACGAGATCCAACGCCGCTTCCCGCAGGTCTTGCGCCGGGTCGGCGGCTACAACATCGACAGCATCGCCGGAGATGAGTCCCAAGGGGGCCACAACATGGCCCGGCTGCTGGTCGGCTCGGAGGGCACCCTCGCCTTCTTCACCGAGATCGAGCTGGAATTGCAGCCGATCCCGCCACACCGCGTTCTCGGCGTCTGCCATTTCCCGAGCCTCTACAGCGCGATGGACGCGACCCGCGCGATCGTCGCGCTCGGCCCCTCGGCGGTCGAACTCGTCGACCGCACGATGATCGACCTGGCGCGCGACATCGCGATGTTCCGGCCGGTCCTCGCCCGCTTCGTCAAGGGTGAGCCGGAGGCATTGCTGCTGACCGAATTCTCGGGCGAGGACGCGGACGCCAATCTGGCCGGGCTAAAGGCGCTCGGGGCGCTGATGGGCGATCTCGGCTACCCGGACAGCGTCGTCGAGGCGGTCGATCCGGCGTTCCAGGCGGCGATCTGGAACGTCCGCACGCAGGGCCTCAACATCATGATGTCGATGAAGAGTGAGGGAAAACCCGTCTCCTTCCTCGAAGACTGTGCGGTCAGGCTCGAGGACCTTGCCGAATACACCGATCGGCTGACCCGCATTTTCCAGAAGCACGGCACCTACGGCACCTGGTACGCGCACGCCTCGGTCGGCTGCCTGCATGTCCGCCCGGTGCTCAACCTGAAGCAGGAGCTGGAGGTGAGGAAGATGCGGGCGATCGCCGAGGAAGCCTTCGCGATGGTCCGCGACTACAAAGGCTCGCATTCGGGCGAGCACGGCGACGGCCTCGTGCGCTCGGAATTTCACGCGGCGATGTTCGGCGGGCGGCTGGTGCGCGCCTTCGAGGAGGTGAAGGACGCGTTCGATCCCGGGGGCCTCTTCAACCCCGGCAAGATCGTGCGGGCGCCGAAGATGGACGACCGCAGCCTCTTTCGCTTCAAGCCCGATTACCGCGCCGAGCCGATGGAAACCGCGCTCGACTGGTCGGAATGGGGCGGCTTTCTCGGCGCCGCCGAGATGTGCAACAACAACGGCGCCTGCCGGGTCGGCGACCCCGGGGTCATGTGCCCCTCCTTCCGCGCGACCGGCGACGAAGTGCACCTGACGCGCGGCCGCGCCAACACATTGCGCCTCGCCTTGACCGGGCAATTGGGGCGCGACGCGCTCGTCTCGGACGCGATGCGCGAGACGATGGCGCTTTGCATCTCGTGCAAGGGCTGCAAGCGCGAATGCCCGACCGGCGTCGACATGGCGCGCATGAAGATCGAGTTCCTGGCGCAATACCGAAAAACTCATCCGCTGTCCCGCCGCGACCGGCTCCTCGCCTATCTGCCGCGCTGGGCGCCGCACGGAGCGCGGCTGGCGCCGCTGCTCAACCTGAGGAACCATGTGCCGGCGCTCGCCCGGCTCGGCGAGCGGCTGTTGGGCTTCAGCGCGCAGCGCGCGTTGCCGCGCTGGTCCGGCGCGCCCTATCGCGGGCGCGAAGCGGGCGACGGGCCGCCGGTCGTGCTTCTCGTCGATACCTTCAACCGGTATTTCGAGCCCGAAAACGCCCGCGCCGCGCAGCGTGTGCTCGCCCGCGCCGGCTATCGCGTCATCTGCGCCGACCCGCCGGGCGCGCGGCCGCTGTGCTGCGGGCGGACGTTCCTGTCGGCGGGGCTGGTCGAGGAGGCGCGCAGCGAAGCGCGGCGCATGGCCGAGGCGCTGGCACCGCATATCGCCGCCGGCACGCCGATCGTCGGCCTCGAACCCTCCTGCCTCTTGACGCTGCGCGACGAGTACCCGGCCTTATTGCCGGGCGAACCGGCCGCCGCCCTCGCCCGCCGGGCCGTGCTCTTCGAGGAATTCGCCGCCGCCGAGCGCGAGGCCGGCCGCTTCGCCCTGCCGCTCGAACCGCTGCCCGGCAAGAAGGCGCTGCTGCACGGCCATTGCCACCAGAAGGCGTTCAACACGCTGGGCGCCGCGGCTGCGGCGTTGCGCCTCGTCCCCGATCTCGATGTCGAAACCTTCGATTCGACCTGCTGCGGCATGGCCGGCGCCTTCGGCTACGAGGCCGAGCATTACGAGATGTCGCTGAAGATCGGCGAACTCTCGGTATTGCCGAAGATGCGGGCCGCCGCGCCAGAGACGATGCTCGCCGCCTGCGGCACCAGCTGCCGGCATCAGATCAAAGACGCGCTCGGCCGCGAGGCGCGCCACATCGTGCGGATACTGGACGAGGCGAGCGCCGGAGCCGACAAGTCTGCGCGGCGCCTCGATTGACCCGAGATCGCACGGCTCCTAGGATCGAGCGCCATGCGCAGCTGCGGGAGGGAACGCCGATGACCGATATAGCGACGAGTGCCCGGCAGGCGGCTTCCGTGCGGGCCGGCAGCCTGGCCGCGCCGCTCCTCGCGATCGTCTTCGGCGCGCTGCTGATCTGGGGCGTCGGCTTCGCCGGCCCGGCGGCGATCCACAACGCGGCGCACGACGTGCGGCACGCCTTCGCCTTTCCCTGCCACTGACGCGCCGCCCCAGCTAATCGTGCGGCGGATATTCTGCAGCGCGTTCGCGGCCGGCGCGGGCGCCGGCCTGCTGAGCTATGCAATCCAGGCGGCGGCGCTCTTTCCGATGATCGATCGAGCCGAACTGCTGGAACATCCCGCCGCAATGCCGGCCGGCGGGCATCTCTTTTATGCCGTTCTCGCCGATCTGCTCGCCGGGATCGGTTTCGCCCTGATGCTCGTCGCAGGCATGGCGCTCGCCGCCGACCGGCGAGGGGTCGCCGTCGATCTTCGGCGCGGGCTGCTCTGGGGCGCGGCCGGGTTTCTCGTCTTTGCGCTGGCCCCGGCGTTGGGCCTGCCGCCGGCGCTGCCCGGCGCCGAGACCGCCGGATTGGCGGCGCGCCAGCTGTGGTGGCTCGGGACCGCGCTCGCGACCGCGGCCGGGCTCGCGGCAATCGTGTTCGGAAGGCGGGTCGTGTGGCGAATTGCCGGGGTCGCGGCAATCCTGGCGCCGCATCTCCTGGGCGCGCCGCAGGGCCCCGCGCCCGGTGCGAGCGGCGGCTTGACCTCGCCTTTCGCGCTCGCTTCGCTCGCCGTCTCGGCGGTCTTTTGGCTCGTCATCGGCGGCGGCGGCGGCTTTTTCTATGACCGCCTCGGCGCAGCGGCGGACCGATATGCGGCAAGACCTGCCGCGCCGCGCTGAGCGGCTGCTCGACCGCTGGTTCGGGCCGCCCGGCGATCCCGGGCGCGAGGCGGCGCGCCAGATCTGGTTCGAGAGCACGCCCGAATTCGACGCCCTCTTGCGGAGGGAATT
The DNA here is from genome assembly GCA_035538335.1 of Allostellaceae bacterium. GTDB lineage: Bacteria > Pseudomonadota > Alphaproteobacteria > ATCC43930 > CGMCC-115725 > AP-15. The sequence continues at coordinate 148,299 of DATLKN010000008.1, read as the reverse complement.
CCTCGCCGATCACGAAGACGCGGCCGCCGGAAGGCTCGCGTCGTGGGAGGCATCGGCCGAAGCCGCACTGGCGCTCGTCCTGCTGCTCGACCAGATCCCGCGCAACATCTTTCGCGGCAGCCCGCGCGCCTATGCGAACGACGCCTTGGCGCGGGCGGCGGCGGACCGGGCGCTCGCGCGCGGCTTCGACCGCGCGGTGCCGTGCGCCTGGCGCGGCTTTTTCTACCTGCCCCTCGAGCACAGCGAGGATCTCGCCGACCAGGAGCGCGCGCTCGCTCTCTTCGCCGCGCTGCCGCCGACGGCCGAATCTCCCGATCCGCTGCGGCACGCCCGCCGGCACCATGAGATCATCGCCCGCTTCGGCCGTTTTCCGCATCGCAACGCGGTTCTGGGGCGCGCCTCGACGCCGGTGGAGCTGGCCTTTCTCGCCGAGCCCGATTCCTCCTTCTGAGGGCTGCATCGCCGCCTTATGATCGGCCGCGAAATCGAGGAGAGCGCGATGGCGGATGTCGAGATCCGGATCGATGCGGTCGAGCCCTTCGCCGAGGGCCAGAGTTTCGGCGAGGCCGGGCCTTACCTCAGAGTCCGCGGCGTCATGAAGGGGGCGCTCGACCCGGCCGCGGCCGAGAACCGGCCGATCGTCGATCTCGACAAAGCGCCGACGAACCCGCGCGGGCGCGTCGAATACGAGAGCGACTTCTTCATGCTGCGGCCGCAGGATCCGGGCCGCACCAGGGGCGTCCTCGTCTACGACGTCGCCAATCGCGGCAACCTGCGGATCATGCAGCAATTGGATAATGCCCCGGGCGATCCGGCGCGCGCCAACGACCCGAAGACCGCCGCGGATGCCGGGATCGGCTTCACGCTCGGGCGCGGCTATACGCTCCTGTGGTCGGGCTGGGACCCGGGCGCACCGGCGGCGAACCACGCGCTGGGCGCCCGCTTTCCGACCGCGCTCGAAGGCGGCAAGCCGATCCGGGGGCGGATCCGCGACGAGTTCCACATCGGCACGCGGGCGCCCGGCAAGGGCGATGCGGCGCGACTCTCCTATCCCGCTGCGAGCCTGGACAAGAGAAGCGCGCGCCTGACCGTGCGGGCGCGCGAAAGCGACGAACGCCGCGAGATCCCGGCGGAGTCCTGGGAATTCGTCGATGATCGTTCGATCCGCCTGTTGCCCGAGGGCACGGCCTTTGCGCCGGTCGCGATTTACGAAATCTGGTACGAGGCGGAAGGACCGAAGGTGCTCGGGCTCGGCTTTGCCGCGGTGCGTGACCTCGTTGCGCATCTGCGCTACGACGATCCCACCCTCGGCATCCGGCATGCGCTCGCCTTCGGCAATTCGCAGAGCGGGCGGTTTCTGCGCCATTTCCTCGATTTGGGCATGAACGAAGACGGAAGCGGCCGGCGCGTCTTCGACGGCGTCATGACCAATGTCGCGGGCGCCGGCAAGGTGTTCGCCAATCATCGCTTCGGCATGCCGGGGCGCACCGCGACGCAGCACGAGGACCGGCTCTATCCGGAGAACTGGTTTCCGTTCTCGCAGGCGCGCCTTGCCGACCCGATTTCCGGCCGTGAGGACGCCATCCTGAAAGGCCGGCCGAGCGATCCCTGCATCATCGAGGCGAACAGCGCGACCGAGTATTGGCAAAAGGGCGCCTCGCTGATTCACACCGATCCCGGCGGCCGGCGCGACGCGGACCTGCCGCCGAACGCGCGCACCTATCTCGTCGCCGGCACGCAGCACATGGCGCGGCCCGGCGTCGATCCGAGCCCCGGACCCTGCCTCAACCCGCGCAATTCGACGAGCGCGACGCCAGCGTTGCGGGCGCTCTTCCTGGCGCTCGAGGAATGGGTGGCGACCGGCCGGGAGCCGCCTTCGAGCCGGGTGCCGCGGATCGCCGACGGCACCGCAGTGGCGGCCGAGAGCATCCATTTCCCGCGGGTCAAGGGGTTCGCGCATCCGCCCGGCGCCAACCGCATCCTACCGCCCTCAGACTGGGTTGAGCCGCGGCCGCGCGAGGATCTCGCCTACGGCACGCTCGTGTCGGCGGTCGATGCCGACGGCAACGAGCAGGCCGGCATCCGCCTGCCGGCGATTGCCGTGCCGCTCGGCACGCATACCGGCTGGAACCTCTACCGCGCCGAGCCGTGCGAATTGTGCGACCGCGACGGCTCGCTCGTCCCGTTCGCGCGCAGCCGCGCCGAGCGCGAAGCAGCCGACGACCCTCGGCCCTCGCTGGAAGAGCGCTACGGCAGCCGCGAGGCTTATGTTGCGAAGGTGAAGGCGGCGGCGGCCGCCCTCGTCGCCGAGCGGCTGCTGCTGCCGCGCGACGCCGAGGCCTACGTGCGCGCGGCGGAAGCTTGCGACCGGTTTTGAGCATGCAGCGCCCGAGGCTCGCCGCCGCCCTCGCGATCGCCGCGCTCGGGGCCGGCTGCAACACGGTCGCGGGGCTGCACGATCAGAGCCTCGCCGGGCGCTGCGCCGCGATCATGCAACAGTCCTATCCCGGCGCCGACATCAAGACCGGCAAGGAAGAAGCGGCGGCGCTCAGCATCACCGACGTGCGCGCGACAGTCACGGCCGAGCGCACCGATCTGCCGAAGGGGGCGCGCATGGCCCGCGATCTCGCAGTCGAGTGCCGGTTTCACAACGGCATTCTCGTCGGCTTCCGCTGGACCCGCGGCCCGGAGCAGCGGGGGCGAGAGTGACGCAGCCCGGCTCGCGGGGCTGGCGCCCGCGGCGTCCTCTCGTTCATACTATCGACCGGCGCCGCAACGGGAGCGGGTGATGGAGTTTGCGCCGGAAGACGGCGGCAAGCCGGCGGAGGCATACGGTCGGGGTGGGCCGGCGCGCCCGGCTGCGTCCGCCCGGCAATTTTTCGTCACGGCGCCCGTCCCCTGCCCCTATCTCGCCGGCCGCGCCGAACGCAAGCTGATCGTCGAATTGTCCGGCGCCGGCGCTTCGCGTTTCTACGACGACCTGTCGCGCGCCGGGTTTCGCCGCAGCCACCGCTTTGCCTATCGTCCGGCCTGCCGCGGCTGCAATTCCTGCGTGCCGGTGCGGATCGTGACGGACGAGTTTTGCGACAGCCGCTCGACCCGGCGCATCCGCAACGCGAACCGCGATCTCGTCGGGCGCGTCGCGACGGCGCAGGCGAGTCCCGAACAGTTTCGCCTGTTTCTCGCCTATCAGCACTCGCGGCACGCCGACAGCGACATGGCCTCGATGAGCTACGGCGAATACCGCGGCATGGTCGAGGACACCGCGGTGCGCAGCGAGATCGTCGAATTTCGCGACGCCGTCGGGCGGCTCGCCGCGGTGTCGCTGATCGACCGCCTCGATGACGGGGTTTCGGCGGTCTACAGCTTTTTTGACCCGCGCGAGGGCAAGCGCAGCCTCGGCACCTGGAGCATTCTGTGGCTCGTCGAGGAATGCCGGCGCCGCGGCCTGCCCTATGTCTATCTCGGCTATTGGATCGCCGACAGCCCGAAGATGGCCTACAAGGCGCGCTTTGCCGGGCTCGAACGGCTGAACCCGGACGGCTGGACGCGGTTTGTACCCGAGTTGAGATGAGCCGTACTAGGTCAGCGATTTGCTTGTCGCCCCGGCGTAGGCCGGGGTCCACGCCGGGGCCGCACGGACCGAAGAGATACGGCACTACCGGCGCAGCCCCTCTCAATTCGGGGGTAGCCCAGGCGTGGGTCCCGGCCTTCGCCAGGACGACGAAGCGCGTGTGGTAGAATCCGATGCCGCTCGGGGTTCTCGATTCCGCGCTCTTCGCCGACATGTTCGGGACGCCCGAGATGCGCGAGGCGTTCGGCGACGGCGCCTTTCTCTTGCGCTGCGCCGAGGTCGAGGCGGCGCTGGCGCGAGCCCAGGCGGGGCTCGGCATCGTGCCGCTGGAGGCCGCGGCGGCGATCACGCAGACGGCCGAAGCGCTGCACAAGGGAACGCCGGCGCTCGACCTCGCGCGGCTCAAAACCGAGACCGAGACGGTCGGCTACGCGATCCTGCCGCTGGTGCGGCAACTGGCCGAACTGTCCGGGCCGGCCGGGCGCTGGGTGCATTGGGGCGCGACGACGCAGGATGTCGTCGACAGCGCGCAGGTTCTGCAGATCCGCGCCGGGCTCGACCTGATCGACGAGGACCTTGCGGCGGCGCGCGAGCATCTGGCGGCATTGGCGCGGCGCCATCGCGACACGCCGATGGCCGGCCGCACGCATCTGCAGCACGCGCTGCCGATCACCTTCGGCTACAAGGCGGCTGTTTGGCTCTATTCGCTCGACCGCCACGCCGCGCGGCTCGCCGAATTGCGGCCGCGCGTGCTGCTCGCGCAATTCGGCGGCGCCGCCGGCACGCTCGCCTCTCTCGGCTCCGGCGAGAAGGCGCTCGAGTGCCGCGCCGCCTTCGCTCGCGAACTCAAGCTCGCCGACCCGCCGATCACCTGGCACGTTGTGCGCGACGGCATGGCGGAAACAGTCTCGGTGCTGGCGCTCCTCGCCGGCAGCCTCGGCAAGATCGCCTTCGACGTGATGCTGATGTCGGCGACTGAGTTCGGCGAAGCGGCCGAGCCCTTTGCGCATGGCCGCGGCTCGAGCTCGACGATGCCACAAAAGCGCAATCCGATCTCGTGCGAACTGATCCTCGCTTGCGCCAAGGCGGTACGGCAGCACGCCGGCCTGATGCTCGACGCGCTGGTTAGCGATTTCGAGCGCGCGACGGGACCGTGGCACGCCGAATGGGCGGCCCTGCCAGAAGCTTTCGGCTTCACCGCCGGGGCGCTCAGGCAGGCCCGCTTCCTCCTCGGCGGGCTCATCGTCGATCCGGCGCGGATGGCGAAGAACCTGGGCATGACGCACGGGCTCATCGTCGCGGAGGCGGTGATGATGGGGCTCGCGCCCTCGATCGGCCGCAACGAGGCGCATGACCTCGTCTACGACGCCTGCCGCAAGGCGATCGAGAGCGAGCGGCCGCTCTTGGAGGTATTGCGCGAGGTGCCGCAGGCAGCGGCGCTCGGCGCCGAGAGGCTCGCCGAGCTCTGCGACCCGGCGAATTATCTCGGCGCCGCGCCGGCGATGGTCGATCGCGTGCTCGCCGACAGGCCGCGCTGAGGCAGGAGCCCGGCATGCGCATCGCGCGCACGATCGAGGCGCTGCGCGAGGAGGTCGCGGACTGGCGCCGAGACGGCGCGCGCATCGGGCTGGTGCCAACGATGGGGGCACTGCATGCGGGCCACCTCGCGCTCGTCGAGCGGGCCCGCGCCGAATGCCGCCGCACGATCGCCTCGATCTTCGTCAATCCGAAGCAGTTCGCGCCGAACGAGGATTTCGCGGCCTATCCGCGCGGCGAAGAGGCCGATCTCGAAAAGCTGCGCGCGGCCGGGGTCGACCTCGCCTTTCTGCCGGGGATCGAGGATATCTATCCGGCAGGGTTTTCGACCCTGGTGCGTGTGCAAGGGCTCAGCGAGGGTTTGTGCGGCGCGCAGCGCGCGGGGCATTTCGACGGCGTCGCCACGGTCGTGACGAAGCTCTTGCAGCAGTCGCTGCCCGACGCCGCCTATTTCGGCGAGAAGGACTATCAGCAGCTGCTGATCGTGAAGCGCCTCGCGCGCGACCTCGACATTCCGGTGCGGATCGTCGGCGTGCCGACCCGGCGCGAGCCCGATGGCCTCGCGATGTCCTCGCGCAACGCCTATCTGTCGCCGGAAGAGCGCCGCGCCGCGCCCGAACTGGCACGGGTGTTGCGGCGGATCGCGGATGCGCTCGCGCGCGAGCCGGGCGCCGTATCCGGCGAGATCGCGCGCGGGATCGAGGATCTGACGAAGGCCGGGTTCGCGGTCGAATACCTCGAATTGCGCGACGGCGAGACGCTCGCCCCGGTCTCGGGCGAGGTACGGCGCCCGGCACGGATCCTCGCCGCCGCGCGGCTCGGCCGCACCCGCCTCATCGACAATATGCCGGTCGCACCGCCGCCCTGATCAGACGGTGACGGTCCGCCGGTAGAGGTGCCAGGTCGCGTGCCCCAGCACCGGCATGACGAAGATCAGGCCAAGCAGCAGCGGGATCGATCCGACGACGAGCCCGCCCGCGACGATCAGTCCCCACAGCGCCATCGGCCCGGGATTGCGGGCGACGGCGCGCAGCGACGTGGCGATCGCCGTGCCGGTATCGACATCGCGGTCGAGCAGCAGCGGGAAAGAGACGACCGAGAGCGACAGCGCCAGGACGGCAAAGAGAAAGCCGACGCCGCAGCCGACCCCGATCATGGTCCAGCCGGCGGGCGTCGTCAGCACGTCACGAATGAACGCGGCCACCGAGGCGGGCGACCCGGGGCCGAGCGTCACCCGGTAGATGCCGGCAGCCGCCAAGAGCCACAGCGCGAAGATCGCGAAGAGCAGCAGCGAAAGCGCGGCGATCGCCCCGAAGGAGGGCGAGCGCACGAAGCCCCAGGCGCTGGGCCAGCCGGTATGGATGCCCTCCTCGCGCCGCCGGCTCATCTCGTAGAGGCCGAGCCCTGCGGCCGGGCCGATCAGCGCAAAGCCCGAGGCGAGCGGAAAAACCAGCGGCAGCATGCCGTAGCCGAAGGCCAGCCGCGTCAGCACGAGGCCGGCGACGGGGTAGACCAGGCAGAGAAAAATCACGTCGGTGCGCCATGCCGTGAAATCCTCGAAGCCGGCGATCAACGCCTCGCCGAGGTCGGCGACCGAGATATGTCGAACTTGCGGCGGCGCGGCGGCGGCGCCCTCCTCGCCTTCGTGGCGGCCGGCATGGCTAATCGTGCCGACCGCGAGGGCCGTCAGGCGCAACTGGTCCGTCGTCCATTCGATGGGGTTTCGGATCGCCATGGTTCATCCTCCCGAACGTCTGTTCGAGACGCCGCGGCTCCCGCCCGACTTAATGTTCGATTCCGGCCGCCGGTCACGCGCGAGCCGCGACATTCCGTCGCATGGTATATAGGCGCCTTCCTCGTCCCATACCAAGACCCTATTCGCTTGTCCGGACCTGATGCCGACAAAGTTTATTCGCCTGCTTGCTCTGGCCCTCGTCGTGCCGGGCCCGACCGCCGCGTTCAGCGCGCTCACGGCGGCACAGAAATCGACCATCTGCGGCGTCCGCCCGACCTGCACGATCGCAAAGCGCTACGACGCCGGAAGATCGGCGAGCGGCGCCGCGCTCAGTGTCCTCGAAGTGCGTCTCGGCATCGCCGACAAGCCCGCAGACGGGCCCGATTCCGGCTGCCGCAGCGAGGACAAGCCCGACGGCGGGCGCGAGTACTGGCTGCTCGAGGACGCGGCGCCGCCGAAACAGGTCCTGAAGCTGTGTAACGACGGCTACGGCGCGGCGGGCGTCGGCGACGATATGGTCACCGTCACCGCCAATCGTCTTGTCCATACCCAGGTCGGCGGCTCGGCGTGGCGGTGGGAGAGCACGCTCACCTTCACGCTCTCCCCGTGGCGTGCGATCGCCGAGCGCGACTGCAGCTTCAACGTTCTGTCGCCCAAGACGGGAGCGATCACCGTCATCGACTATTTGACGATGCGCGCCCGTTCGGTCGCGAAGGACAGCGCGAGCAGCCAAGGCGAGGATGTCGGATGCCCGGATTGGCCGGCGGGTGCGAGGCGGCATTTCGCGGCGCAACCGGTGCCGGGCGTCTTCGGCGCCTACAGTATCGTGGCGCCGAACCTCGGCGGCGACGGGGGCACGGCGAAGATCCCGAGCGGCACCGCGATCGGCGACTGCGTTCCGGCGATGACGACCGCCGGCAGGAACGGGTTCATGGCTTTCGGCAACCCGGCGCCTCCAGGGCAAGCGGCGGAGATCCGCGTGATCGCGGGGTCGCTTAATTCGCTCTTGATCCAGGTCTTCGATCCCGAGGCGAACGCGCAGAGCCTGAGGGCGGGCCGCTCCGCGACCGATCTGCCGCATCTCGAGATCTGGACCGGGCGCAATACAGAATCTGTCCGCACGCGCCTTCCGCTCGGTGATCTCACTCAGACCACGGTGGATCTGAACGGGAAGGTCTATCCCGGCCACGGCAGGACGGAAGCGGCGCCCGCAGTCGAGCGCTGGCCGGCGCGGGACGCCGCCGGCCGGCCCGTCGTCGTATTGCGCCTCGACTGGGCCAAGGACACGCAATTTCTTTACGGAGTGGCGATCGCCTATTCACAGGCCAAGGCGGGCAAGCGCGCGCGCATGGTGGCGACCACCGGCTTCGCCGAAAATCGCCCGCTCTACGTGCCGGATATCGTCATGGTGACGAGCGCCGACATCGAACCGCCGCCGGGCAAGTGCCGCCTGCGCGACGGCGCCATGTTGGTCAGAGACTAAATGCGACGCCTGGTTCCGAGCGCCCTCCTGCTGCTCGCGTTGTGCCGCGCCGCGCCCGCGGCGGGGGCCGATATCGTCGATTGTTTTGCGCTCTACTACCGGCAAGAGATCACGGGCCGGACATACATCGGCCCGCTCGATTTCCTGCGCGAGGCCGCCGCCGCCAACAAGAGCCCGCGCGAAGTGCTCGAAGCCGGCACGTCGCGGGCGGTCGTCATCGACCGGCGCGTCGGATATTTGCGGATCGACGACAGCCTCGGCACCGACCAGGTTCTGACGATGGCGCTGTACCGCAAAGTCGACGGCGGCAAGCTTCTGCTCGCCGCCGCTTCGAATTGCGCCGACGGGTGCAGCTTTTCGGCGCAGGTGTTCAGCACTTCCCGCGACGGACTACGGTCCCTTCCCTTCGGCGCCAGCGTGCCCCGGGTAGCGCCGGCGGAATTCATCAAGCCGGGCCATCGCATGCCGAACGCGCTCGCGGGTCTGACGCCGTCGATCGATTACGTGCCGGATCGCGCCAGTACCGTGGCGACGCTTAAACCCTGGTACGGCTACGAGGTCGAAGCGCAAATGGACGGCGCGACGCGCGCCGCCATCCGCGACGTGGTGCTCTCTTGGGATCCGCTACGCGGGCGGTTCGTGAAATCCGCGGGCGGCCGCTGAGCCCTCAACGCCACAGCCGATCGCTGGCGATGCGCGCGCCCTCGGCCAACGCGGCGAATTTTGCCCAGACGACGGAGGGGACGACGGGATTCTCGGTCCAGGCGAAAGTGGCGAAGCCGCAATCGGCGCCGGCGACGACCCGCTCGCGGCCGACGATGTTCGCGTAGTTGCAGATGCGCTGCGCGATCAGCCGCGGATGCTCGACGAAATTCGTCGTCGAATCGAGCGTCCCCGGGATCAGCACCTTGTCGTCGGGGATCTTCAGCGCCTGCAGATCCTCCCATTCATGCGCATGCCGCGGGTTGGCGCCCTCGAAGGAAAGGCCCATCGGCCGCGCCCGCATCGCAGTCGCGAAGATCGTCGCGAGCGGGATGTCGTGCGTGTGCGGGCCCTCGTAATTGCCCCAGCACAGATGCATCCGCATCCGCTCCGGCGGGATGTTCGCGGTCGCGTGGTTGAGGGCGGCGATGTTGCGCCCGGCGACGCGCAGGAATTCCGCGTCCGACAGGTGCTGGTACTGGTTGTGCCGGGCCGAGCCGAGATCGGGGGCGTCGATCTGCAGAATGAAGCCGGCCTCTGTTATCGCCTCGTATTCCGCCTTGAGCGCCTCGGCCAAGGCTTCGACATAGGCGTCCTCGTTCTTGTACCAGGTGTCGGGGACGAATTTCGTCAAAACACCCGGCGAGGCGGCGTTCATGAAGGCCTCGACCGGCTTTGCCGCGGCGCAGGCGGCGGCGAGATTTTTCAGGTCAGCCTCGAGCGGGGCTCGGTGTTGATAGGCCACGGGACCGTTGCAGCACGGCACCGCGGCGCGGCTGAACCACTGCACGCCGCCGCGCGCGCGAGCAAGCTGCTGTTGATAATCGGGGTGGTCGAGAAGATCCCGATGCGCCGCCGTCTGCGGCGGAAGCGCGTTGTCGCCGCCGGGCAGAACGCCGATCCCGGAAAGCCGGTGACGGACATAGAAGGTGTACGAGATCTTGCCCAATTCGCCGTCGCAGACGCTGTCTATGCCGGCGTCGACCTGGCGTTGCACGATCTCGCGCACCGCCGCCGCGAGGCGGTCCGCGAAGAGGGCGGCGTCGAACCCCTCGCCTCTCTCGCGCGCCTCCAGCAGCGCCAACAGATCGGGCGGGCGCGGCAGGCTGCCAACATGCGTCGTCAGAATGCGGTCGGTGCTGAGCTTCATCGGATTTCCCTCCCGTTTGCGCGATGCTACCCTTGCCCGTCAAGGAGCGAAACCGGGAGAAACGCCATGCAGACGAGCCGAGATCGGATTCTGACGACGCATGTTGGCAGCCTGCCGCGGCCGCCGGAATTGCGGCAACTGCTCGTCAAGAAGGACCAAGGCGAACCCTACGACAAGGAGGAACTGAGGCGGCTGACGCGCGAGGCCGTGTTCGCGATCGTGCGGCGCCAGGCCGAGACCGGCATCGACATCGTCGATGACGGCGAGATGTCGAAGCCCGGCTACTCGACCTATGTCGCCGACCGGCTTTCCGGCTTTGCCGGGCACGAGCCGGCAAAGCAGCGGCTGGACACGCGCGACCATCCGAATTTCCTCGCCGCACTCGAGCGGATGACCGGCGCCAACGTGGCGCGGCGAGCGCGCTGCGTCGGACCGATCGCGGTGCGCGACCGCGAGCCGCTGAAGGAGGACATCGCGAACCTCAAAGCCGCGCTCGAACAGGTGAAGGTCGTCGAGGGCTTCATGACTGCGGCCTCGCCGGGGCTCGTGCCGGTGTTCCAGACGAACGCCTACTATCCCTCGCACGAAGCCTATGTCGAGGCGATTGCGGCGGCGATGCAGGAGGAATACGAGGCGATCGTCGAAGCGGGCTTCGTACTGCAGCTCGACTGCCCCGACCTCGCGATGGCGCACCACACGAGCTTTCAGGAATTGGACGAAAAGGATTTCCTGAAGCGCGCGGGCTTCCATGTCGAGGTGTTGAACCACGCGCTGCGCAACGTGCCGGCCGACCGCTCGCGCATCCACATCTGCTGGGGCAATTACGAAGGCCCGCACGACCACGACATCGACTTCGCCAAGGTCGCGCCGATCCTCGTCAAGGCGAAGCCGATGGCGCTCGTCGTCGAGGCCGCCAACCCGCGCCACGCGCATGAATGGAACGTGTGGCAGGAGACGAATCTGCCCGACGACAAGATCCTCGTGCCGGGCGTCCTCGACACCTCGACCAATTACGTCGAGCATCCCGAGCTCGTCGCCGAGCGCATTTGCCGCTTCGCCGACATCGTCGGGCGCGAGCGGGTGATCGCCGGCACCGATTGCGGCTTCGGCACCTTCGCCGGCTACGGCAAGCTCGACCCCGACATCGCGTTCAAGAAATTGCGCGCGATGGTCGAGGGCGCCGAAATCGCCTCGGCGCGCCTCTGGGGCCGCGCGTAGATCCTTTCCACGGGGCGGATGCCACAAACCGGTCGCAATCCATTCGTTGTCGGTTTGAATAGAAGCACGTTCTCGGCAGCGTAACGCGTATGGGTGGCCTCGATGCGTCGGTTGTTTTTCGGGCTTTCGGCCTTCCTGTTGCTGGCCGCCGCGCCGGCACTGGCGCAACCAGCACCGCCGGAGCGGGTCGGGCGGGTCAGTCTCATCGCCGGCACCCTCGCCTATCACATGGCGGGCGAGCGCGCATGGTCGGCCGCCGCACTCAACTATCCGGCAGCGAGCGGGGCGACGTTCTGGGCCGCGCCTGGGGCGCGCGCGCAGATGCAGCTCGGCCCCAATACACTGGGGCTCGACGGCGACAGCACCCTCGACCTCACGACGCTCGACGCCGCGACGACCCGGCTCGGGCTGTGGAGCGGCCGGCTCCTCCTGCACATCCGCGCGATCGACGCCGGCAAAAGCATCGAAGTCGACATCCCACGCGGCGCGGTGCAGCTGCTCTCGCCAGGCGAATATGAGATCGCGGCAGGCGGCAGCAACGAACCGGCGCAAGTCGCCGTCTTTTCGGGCCGCGCTCATTTTGTCGGCGACGGCGCCGATATCGGCATTACCGCCGGCAAGGCGGTGACCTTGCGCGGCGAGAACCCCGTCACGGCGCAGTTCGTGCCGGCGCGCGGCGACGCCTTCCTCGCCTGGTGCCGGGCGCACGACTATCACCAGAACCGGCTCGCCGCGCCCTATTACCTCTCGCCCGAGATCGCCGGCTATGCCGCGCTCGACCAATACGGCCGCTGGGCCGCCAATTCCGAATACGGCGAAGTCTGGTATCCGAACGACGTGCCGGCCGATTGGGCGCCCTACCGCTTCGGCCATTGGGTGTGGATCGCGCCCTGGGGGTGGACCTGGGTCGACGAGGCGCCCTGGGGCTTCGCGCCGTTCCATTACGGGCGCTGGGCCTATATCGGCGGGCGCTGGGGTTGGGTTCCAGGCCGCTTCGAGCGCGGCCCGGTCTATGCCCCGGCGCTGGTCGCCTTTATCGGCGGGGCCGGGGTGGGCTGGTTCCCGCTCGCCCCGGGCGAGGCGTACTGGCCGAGCTATACGCGGAACCTCGCCTATATCCGCCGCCTGAACGCGGGCGCGGTGAAAGATGTCGATCGCCTGAAGCCCGGGCCGCGAGGCGCGCCGCCGCGCGAAGCGGCCGCTCGGAAGTTCTCGAACCGGCGCTTCGCCACGGTGGTGCCGCGGCCGGTCTTCGAGCGCGGCGGCCGGGTCGCCAAGGCGCGGCTCAAGGTCGAACAAGCCAAGCTCGAGCAGGCGCCGGTACGGCTGACCGCGCCGAAGATCGCGCCGGTCGTCGCCCACCCGGTCGCCCGGCCTGTGGTGCCGGCGCGGCCGGTGCGTCCCGGCGTCGCGAAGACGCCGCCGCCACTCTCGGCGCCGCAGAAGCCCAAAAAGAACGAGGCTGCCGCGCCGCCGCATGCACCAGCGCCGAGCGGGCCGGCGAACGCGGCCGTCATACCGCCCGGCAAACAGCCTCCGGCTGAAACGCCGGCACAGAAGAAGGCGCGCGAAGAGGCGCTTCGCCGGCAGCAGGAGAAAGCACGCGCCGGCCAGCAGCAACAGCAGCGGGAACAGGCTCGCAAACAGGCACTGGAGCAGCAACAGCGTGCCGCCCAGCAGCACGCCGCCCAGCAGCAGGAACAGGCCCGCAAGCAAGCCCTGGAGCAGCAGCAGCGCGCCGCCCAGCAGCACGCCGCCCAGCAGCAGGAACAGGCCCGTAAGCAAGCCCTGGAGCAGCAACAGCGCGCTGCGCAACAGCGGGCGGCCGAGCAGCAGAGGGCGGCACAAGAGCGCGCGCAGCAACAGGCGCAGCAACGCGCCGCGCAACAGCGCGCCATCGAGCAGCAGCGCGCGCAGCAGCATCCGCCGCCGCATCCGCCCGAGAAGGCGCCACCTGCCTGCGGCCACCCGGGCGAGCCGCCCTGCCCTCACTGAGGCCGGTCAGCCTGCGCCGTTCGCCCAGGGAGGCGAGAGTTCGAGGATGCGGGCATAGGCCGGGCAATCGGGCTCGTGCGCGCCCGGCAGATAGCCGAGGCTCAACAGGAACTCCCCGACGATCTCGCCGCCGGTGAAGCGGAAGGTGCTGCGGAAGAGCTTGACCCATTCCTCCTTCGGGCGCGGATGGTGCGCCTCGAGCCAGGCGTGGAACGAGCCGTGCGAGGCGCGCAAGGCCTGAATGCGCCGGGCGTTGTCGATCGTCGCGGCGATCTTCAGGCGGTTGCGCACGATGCTGGCGTCGGACAGCAGCCGGTTCACTTCCGCCTCGCCGTATCGGGCGACGCGGTCGACATCGAAATCGGCGAAGGCGGCACGAAAGGCGGCGCGCTTTTTGAGCACCGTCAGCCAGGAGAGCCCGGCCTGGTTGATCTCGAGCACGAGGCGCTCGAAGAGGACGGCCTCCTCGCGCGAGGGAAACCCGTATTCGGCGTCGTGGTAGGGACCGTGCAGCGGATGGCCGGGCGCGGCCCGGCAGTAGGCGGCGCTCATCTCAGCTGCGGAAGCTCAGATAGGGCGAGCGCACGAGCAGCCAGATGCCGAGCCAAATGACCGTCGCGACGGCGGTGGTGATCGCCGCCTTCAAGAGCAGCCGCGGCTGCTGCGGCGCGCCCGCCGCGTGACCGGGGTCGCCCGGCTCGCTCGGCGTCACCCACAGCGGCAAAATCGCAAACAGCGTCACCCACCAGGTGATGACGTAGACGACGATCGCGGTCAGCCAACCCATCCCCCACTCACGCCTCTTCCAGCTCGATCAGCGTGCCGCAGAAATCCTTCGGGTTCAGGAACAATACCGGCTTGCCGTGGGCGCCGGGCCGCGGCATGCCGTCGCCCAGCACCCGCGCGCCGCCGGCGACGAGCCGGTCGCGCGCCGCGACGATGTCGGCGACTTCGTAGCACAGATGATGGACGCCGCCCGCCGGGTTGCGGTCGAGAAAACCACGGACCGGTGAATTCTCGCCCAGCGGCTCGAGCAGCTCGATGCGGCTGTTCGGCAATTCGACGAAGACGACCCGCACGCCGTGCGCCGGCAGCGGCTGCGGCGCCGAGACCCGGGCGCCGAGGAGGTCGCGATAAAGCGCCGCCGCCGCTTCGAGATCGGTGACGACGATTGCGACATGGTTGAGCCGGCCGATCATTTCAGCACCGTCGTCCCGGCGAAGGCCGGGACCCACCATTCAGCCCGCGCGCATTTTCAGGCGATTGTGAGGACATAGGACGCTCTTCTCCGGTCCGCGCGGCGGCTGAGTGGACCCCGGCCTGCGCCGGGGTGACGTAATAATTCCATAGCGCCCGCGGCGACAGCATTAAACCCGCAGCAGATGGATCTCGACGAGCGGGCGCTTGGCGAAGCGCTCGTTGACCGCCCGGCGCAAGGCGCGGCGGGCCGCCTCGCGCACGCTTTCGTCGTCGCGGCGCGCGTCCGCGGGCAATTCGTCGAGCGCGCGAGTGAGCGCCTCGCGCAAGGCAGGGGCGGCCGCCGTCGCGGCGTCTTCCTCGACGATGCCGATGAGGCTCACTTCGGGCGGCGCGGCGAGCTTTCCCTGCCGGCCGAGCACGAGCGTTGCAACCGCGGTGCCGTTGAAGCCGGCGCGGCGGCGGTCCTTGAGCGCGGCGCCGCCCACCGGCAGCAGCGATTTGCCGTCGCTCGCGAGCCGGCCGACCGCGACCTCTTCGACGACGCTCGCGCCGGCGGCGGCGAGCCGCACCATGTCGCCGTTTTCGACGATCAGCGCTTGCACGACCTGGCACTCCTCGGCGAGTTGCGCATGGGCGATCAGGTGGCGCGCCTCGCCGTGTACGGGAATCGCGATCTGCGGGCGCACCATTTGGTACATGCGCACCAATTCGTCGCGCGCCGGGTGACCGGAGACGTGCACGAAATGGTCGGCGTCGGTGACGATCTCGACGCCGAGCTTAGCGAGCGCGTTCTGCAGCCGCGCGATCGGCTTTTCGTTGCCGGGGATGACGCGCGAGGAAAAAATCACGACATCGCCCTCATCCAGTACGATGTTCGGATGGTCCTCGCGGGCGATGCGGGCGAGCGCCGAGCGCGGCTCGCCCTGGCTGCCGGTGCAGACGAGGAGGAGTCGCTCGCGCGGCATGAAGCCTGCCTCTTCCTCGGTTAGAAACGGCGGCAGGCCGGCGAGGTAGCCGGTCTCGCGCGCCGCCTTGTCGATGCGCCACAGCGAGCGGCCGACGAGCGCGACGTTGCGCCCGTGCTCGGCGGCGGCGAGCGCCGCGGTTTCGAGGCGCGCGACGTTCGAGGCGAAGCAGGCGACCGCGACGCGCCCCCGGTAGTGGCCGATGAGTTCGCTGAGCGAGCGCCGCAGATCGGCTTCCGAGCCCGAGGTGCCAGGGCGCAGCGCGTTCGTCGAATCGCACACCATCGCGAGCACGCCCTCTTGCCCCAGCCGGCGCAGCGCCTCCTCGTCGCTCGTCGGGCCGATCAGCGGATCGGGGTCGAATTTCCAGTCGCCGGTGTGCAGCACCGTGCCGGCCGGCGTGCGCAATACGACGGCGTTCGGCTCCGGGATCGAATGCGTCAGCGTCACCAGCTCCAGATCGAACGGGCCGATCGCGAAACGGCCGGACATCGGCACGATGTTTATACGCACGCGCTCGGCCATGCCGGCCTCGATCAGTTTCGCGCGCAGCAGCGAGGCGGTGAACGGGGTCGCCCAGACCGGGCATTTGAGCCGCGACCACAGATAGGGGATGGCGCCGATATGGTCCTCGTGCGCGTGCGTCGCGACGATGCCGAGCAGCCGGTCGCGGCGCTCGGTGATGAAGGCCGGGTCGGGCATCACGACGTCGAGGCCGGGCTGCGAATCGTCGCCGAAGGTGACGCCGCAATCGAGGATCAGCCAATCGCCGCCATAGCCATAGAGGTTGAGGTTCATGCCGATCTCGCCGGACCCGCCGAGCGGCACGAAAAACAGCGCCTCTGGGTCGTGCTCCCAGACGGCCATCCCCGTCCCCGGCGTGGACGGGCGAGCCTTCATCAGCCGCGGTTTTGCCGGTAGATCAGGCGCAGCCCCCAGAGGGTCAGATCGGGATCGACGCGATCGAGCACCGCGGTCGAACCCACGAACAGCGAGGCGAGCCCGCCGGTGGCGATGACGTTCATCGCCTCGCCGCGCTCGGCGCGGATGCGGGCGACGATGCCCTCGATCAGCCCGACATAGCCCCAGAAAATCCCCGATTGCATGCAGGCGACGGTCGAGGTGCCGATCACCGTCTCGGTCCGCTCGATCGGCACGCTCGGCAATTTCGCCGCCGCCGTGGCGAGCGCCCGCAACGACAGCGTGATGCCTGGCGCGATGACGCCGCCGCGGTAATTGCCCTCGGCGTCGACGACGTCGAAATTGGTCGCGGTGCCGAAATCGACGACGACGAGCGGACCGCCATACCGGTCATGCGCGCCGACGGTGTTGCACAGCCGGTCGGCGCCGACCTCCTCGGGACGGTCGACGAGCGCCCGTGCGCCGAGCACCACGCCCGCCTGGCCGACCATCAGCGGCTCGCTGCCGCAATAGTTTCGGCACAGGCGCAGCAGGTTGAAATTGGCCTCCGGCACGACGCTCGCAATGATCGCGCCGGTCAGCTGCTGCCGCGTCAACCCTTCGAGCCCGAGAAGGTGGTCGAGCCACACGACGTATTCGTCGGCGGTGCGGCGCGTTTCGGTGGCGGCGCGCCAGCTGCCTTTCAGCTGGTCGCCCTGCCACACGGCAAATACCGTGTTCGTGTTGTTGGCGTTGATCGCGAGCAGCATCTCTTCTCATCCGCCCGTTGCCGGGAACACCGCGCCGGCCGCGACGCGGCGGCGTTCGCCGCCCGCCTCCAGCAGCAGGGCGCCCTGCGCATCTATATCGAGGAAACGGCCGCAGAAGCCAGCCGTGTCCAGCCGCACATGGATCCTTTCCCCGAGAAAGCTCGCCCGGGCGAGCCATTTCTCGCGCACCGGCGCGAAACCCTCCCTCCGCCAGCGCCGCTCCCAAAGGTCGAAATCGGCGACGAAGCGCTCGAGGAGGCGCGCCGGCGCGACCGCCTGCACCCCTGCCTCGGCGAGCGAAGTTGCCGGAAACTCGGCATCGGGCGGCGACGAGGCGAGGTTGACGCCAACTCCGACAACGAGAAAGGCGAGCCGGCCGTCCTCGCCAATCTCGCTTTCGAGCAGGATGCCGGCGACTTTGCGGCCGCCGAGCAGGATGTCGTTCGGCCATTTGCAGGCGATCGACGCCGTTTCCGGCAGAAAGGCGGCGAGGCTGTCGGCGAGCGCAAGCGCGGCGACGAAGCTCAGTTGCGGCGCCTCGCTCGCCGGAGAAGCCGGCCGCAACAGTAGCGAGAGGTAGAGATTGCCGGGGGGCGAGACCCAGGGGCGGCCGCGGCGCCCGCGGCCCGCGGTTTGCTCGCGCGCCCAGACGACGAGCCCGGCCGGCTTCCCGTCGCGCGCGAGGCGCTTCGCCGTCTCGTTCGTGCTCGCAATCCGGTCGTGCCGCGCGAGCCGATAGCCGGGGGGCAGGATCGGCCCGCCGCCCGTCATCGCAGGAAGAGCGAGGCGGCCGCCGCCTCGGCGCCACCGACGAGCGGTCCCGGATAGAGGAAAAAGAACAGGGTGACGACCGCGGTGACGAGGATCATCGCCTTCAATTCTAGGCCGAGCGGGCGGTCGAAGGGGGCTGCCGGCTCGTCGAAATACATCGTCTTGACGATGCGCAGATAGTAGTAGGCGCCGACGACGCTGGTGACGACCCCGATGACGGCGAGCCAAGCGAGCTTCGCGTCAATGGCGGCGAGGAAGACGTAGATCTTGGCGAACAACCCGGCGGTCGGCGGGATGCCGGCGAGCGCGAACATGAAGATCGCCAGCGCCAGCGCCAGCGCCGGCTGCGTGCGCGACAGCCCGGCGAGGTCGCTGATCCCTTCGACCATGCGGCCGCCGCGGCGCATGCACAGGATCACCGAGAACGCGCCGACATTCATGAACAGATAGATCGACATATAGACGAGGACGCCCCGGATGCCGTTCTCGGTGCCGGCGGCGAGCCCGATCAGGGCGTAGCCGACATGGCCGATCGAGCTGTAGGCCATCAGCCGCTTGATATTCTCCTGCGCGATCGCGGCGACGGCGCCCAGCACCATCGAGGCGATCGACAGAAAGATGATGATCTGCCGCCATTCGGCGACCAACGGCCCGAAGGGCGCGATCATGAAGCGGATGAAGAGCGCGATCGCGGCCACCTTCGGCGCCACCGCGAAGAACGCGGTGACCGGCGTCGGCGCCCCCTCGTAGACGTCCGGGGTCCACATGTGGAACGGTACCGCCGAGACCTTGAAAGCGAGGCCGACGACGACGAAGACCATGCCGATGACGAGCCCCGCACCCGGCGCGCCGGCGCCGACAGACTTGGCGATCGCGGCGAAATCGGTCGTGCCGGTGAAGCCGTAGATCAGCGAAGCGCCATAAAGCAGCATCCCCGAGGCGAGTGCGCCGAGGACGAAGTATTTGAGGCCGGCCTCGGTCGAGCGCTCCGAATCGCGGTCGAAGGCGGCGACGACGTAGAGCGCGAGGCTCTGCAATTCGAGCCCGACATAAAGGGTGATCAGATTGGCGGCCGAGACCATCACCATCATGCCGATCGCCGACAACAGGATCAGCACCGGGAATTCGAAGCGCGAGATCCCCTGGTCCTCGTTGTAGCGCAGCGCGATGACGATGGCGGCCGCGGAGCCAACCAGCACCAGCGCCTTCATGAAGATGGCGAAGGCATCGGTGACGAACATGCCGAAATAGCCGACCCTCGGGGCCGCCCCGAGCGCGAATTCGCCGGCGAGCGTCAGCAGCAGCACCAGCACCGAGAGCCACGAGACGAGCCGCGCCGACCCCTCGCCGCGCAGCACGCCCAAGACGAGCAGCGCCATCGCAGCGCAGGCGAGGAACATCTCCGGCATTGCCGGCGTCAAATCGGAAAGGGCGGGGCCGGGCATCGGGCTAGCGGCTCGCCTCGCGGATGCCGGCCGCCGCGTTGGCGGCGGCGACCTGCCGCACGAGATGGTCGACGGAGGCGCGGATCGGCTTCAGAAAACTCTCGGGATAGACGCCCATCCACAAGACGATCGCGACGAGCGGCGCGAAGACGAGCTTTTCCCTGAGGCTCAGATCGAGCATGCCGCGCAGATCGGGGTGGATGATCACGCCGTAGATGATGCGGCGGTAGAGATAGAGCATATAGGCCGCGCCGAGGAAGAGCGCCGTCGCCGCCAGCGTGCATTCGAGCGTGCTGACGCGAAAGGTGCCGAGCAGGATCAAGAACTCGCCGACGAAGCCGCTCGTGCCGGGCAGCCCGACAGCGGCCAGCGTGAACACCATGAAGACAAAGGCATAGGCCGGCATGCGGTCGGCCAGCCCGCCATAGCGCGCGATGTCGCGCGTGTGCAGCCGGTCGTAGACGACGCCGACGACGAGGAAGAGGGCGGCGGAGACGATGCCGTGGCTCAGCATCTGGATGACCGAGCCGGCGACCGCCTCGCTCGTCGCGGCGAAGATGCCCATCGTCACGAAGCCCATATGGGCGACCGAGGAATAGGCGACCAGCTTCTTCATGTCGGTCTGCGCCAAGGCGACGAGCGAGGTGTAGATGACGGCGATGGCAGAGAGGCTGAAGATCAGCGGCGTGAAGTAATGCGAGGCGAGCGGGAACATCGGCAGCGAGAAGCGGATGAAGCCGTAGCCGCCCATCTTCAAGAGAATTCCGGCGAGGATGACCGAGCCCGCGGTCGGCGCCTCGACATGCGCGTCCGGCAGCCAGGTGTGCACCGGCCACATCGGCAGCTTGACGGCGAAGGAGGCGAAGAAGGCCAGCCACAGCCATTTCTGCAGGCCGAACGGGAAACTGTGGTTGAGCGCCACGGTGATGTCGTTCGTCCCCGTCTGATAATAGACGGCGAGGATCGCCAGTAGCATCAGCACCGAGCCGAGCAGCGTATAGAGAAAGAACTTGAAGGCGGCATAGATGCGGCGCGGCCCGCCCCACACCCCGATAATCAGGAACATCGGAATGAGCACGCCCTCGAAGAACATGTAAAAGAGGATGAAGTCGAGGGCGCAGAACATGCCGACCATCAGCGTTTCCTGGATCAGAAACGCGATCATGTACTCCTTGACGCGGCTGGTGACCGATTCCCAGCTGGCGACGACGCAGATCAAGGTGAGCAGGGTCGACAGCAGGATGAAGAACAGCGAGATGCCGTCGATCCCCATGTGATACTGGATCTTGAAGCCGCCGAGGCTGATCCAGTCGGCACGCTCGACGAACTGAAAATCGGGGGTTTGCGGATCGAAATCGATCCATAGGACAAGCGACAGCGCGAAATCTATCAGCGCCGTCCACAGCGCGATCCAGCGGGCGTTGCGGGCGACGACCGCCTCCTCGCCGCGCGCCAGCAGGATGAAGAAGGCGCCGACCAGCGGCAGGAAGGTGACGAGAGTGAGGAGCGGCCAATGGCTCATGCCCCCGCCCCCAATCCGCCCGCAATGCGTCCTTCGAGGCCTCGCTGCGCGAGGCGCCTCAGGATGAGGACTTTCCTTAGTGCCATCAAAGGAGTTCCTCATGCTGAGGAGCGCCCGCAGGGCGCGTCTCGAAGCACGCACGGTTTCTGCCGCAATGTGAGGCAAACATCGCGCGCATCACCGCGGGAACAGATACCAGGTGACCAGCGCGACGACGCCGATCAGCATGACGAAGGCGTAGTGATACACATAGCCCGTCTGGAATCGGCTCGCCTGGCGGGCGAGGTCGCGCGTCGCGGCGGCAATGCCGTCGGGTCCGAGCCCGTCGATGACCGCCCCGTCGCCGGACTTCCACAAACCGTCGCCGACCCGGAAGGCCGGGCGGACGAATAGCCAATCATAAAGTTCGTCGAAATACCATTTGTTGAGCACGAACAGGTAGAGGGCGCGGAAGCGCTTGACGAAGAGCCCCGGTAATTCGGGTTTCCGAATATAGGCGACATAGGCGGTCGCGATGCCGGCGAGCGCGAGGACGAAAGGCATCAGCGTAATGTAATCAGGGATACTGTCGGCAGAGGCGATCGAATCGTGGCCCGGCAGCACCAGGATCGAGCTTTTCCAGAACGCATTGCGGCCGTCGCCGACGAAATCGCCATGGAACAGAAAGCCGGCGAACGCCGCCCCCGCCGCCAGCACGAAGAGCGGGATCAGCATGACCCACGGGCTCTCATGCGCGTGATGCAACGTCTCTTCGTCGGCGCGCGGGACGCCATGGAACGTCATGAACAGCAGCCGCCACGAATAGAATGCCGTCATGAACGCGGCGAAGTTGCCGAGCACGAAGGAATAGCGGCCGACCGCCGTGCCCGACGCCCAGGCGGCGGCGAGGATCGTGTCCTTCGAATAATAGCCGGCAAAGAACGGAATGCCGGCGAGCGACAGGCTGCCGATCCACATCAACGCATAGGTGATCGGGATCTTGCGCCACAGCCCGCCCATCCGCCGCATGTCCTGCTCGCCCCCCATCGCGTGGATGACCGAGCCCGAGGCGAGGAACAAGAGCGCCTTGAAGAAGGCATGCGTGAAGAGGTGGAACATGCCGGCGGCATAGGCCGAGACGCCGACGGCGAAGAACATGTAGCCGAGCTGGCTGCAGGTCGAATAGGCGATGACCCGTTTAATGTCGTTCTGCGCCATGCCGATGCTGGCGGCGAAGATCGCCGTAGTGCCGCCGATGACGCCGACGAAGGCGAGCGCGCCGGGGGCGTATTCGAAGATCGGCGACAGGCGCGCGACCATGAAGACGCCCGCGGTCACCATCGTCGCGGCATGAATGAGGGCCGAGACCGGCGTCGGCCCCTCCATCGCGTCGGGCAGCCAGGTATGCAGGCCGATCTGCGCCGATTTTCCCATCGCGCCGATGAAGAGGAGGGTCGCGGCGAGGGTCAGCGACGGCAATTGCCAGCCGAGAAAGTCGATCGTCGTGGCGGCGGCGCCCGGCGCCTTCGCAAAGACGGTGCCGAAATCGAGGCTGCCGAAGATGACGAACACGGCGAAGATGCCGAGCGCGAAGCCGAAATCGCCGACCCGGTTGACGATGAAGGCCTTGATCGCCGCGTCGTTGGCCGTACCGCGGTCGTACCAGAAGCCGATCAACAGATAGGACAGCAGCCCCACCCCTTCCCACCCGAAGAACAGCTGCACGAAATTATTTGCCGTGCAGAGGGCCAGCATGAAGAAGGTGAAGAGGCTCAGATAGGCCATGAAGCGGGGGATCGAGGGATCCTCGGCCATGTAGCCGACCGAATAGACATGCACCATCGCCGAGACGATCGTGACGACGAGGATCATGACGCCGGAGAGCGTATCGAGGCGGATCGACCAGGCGACATCGACCCCGCCGGCCGAGATCCAGTCGACGATCGGCACGACCTGCGGCCCGGAACTCGCGAGGATCTCGCGGAACACGAAGATGCCGAGCACGGCGGCGATGCAGACCGCGCCGCAGGTCACGATCTGCGCCCCGCGGTCGCCGATCGCGCGGCCGAAGATGCCGGCGATTATCGCAGCGAGCAGCGGCAGGAAGACGACGGCGACGGCCACTTCTCAGCCCTTCATCAGGTGGATGTCCTCGACCCGGATCGTGCCGCGGTTGCGGAAATAGACGACGAGAATGGCCAGCCCGATCGCCGCCTCGGCGGCGGCCACGGTCAAGACGAACATCGCGAAGGCTTGGCCCGTCAGATCGTTCAGAAAGACCGAGAAGGCGACCAGGTTGATATTGACCGCGAGCAGCATCAGCTCGATCGACATCATGATGATGATGACGTTCTTGCGATTGAGAAAAATCCCGAAGATGCCGAGCGTGAAGAGGATTGCGGCGACTGTCAGGTAATGGGTGAGGCCGATCGTCATCGGCCGGACGCTCCGCTGCCGATCGGCACCTTGACGACATCGACCGATTGCGCGCGGGTGCGGGCGATCTGCGCCGCGATCCGCTGTCGGCGGACGTCGCCGCGGCGCCTGAGGGTCAGGACGATCGCGCCGATCATCGCGACCAGCAGGATGAGGCCCGCCGCCTGGAAGGCGAGGAGATATTGCGTATAGAGGATGTCCCCGAGCGCACGGGTGTTGGTGAGGCTCACCCCGCCCGCCGGCAGCGGCGCCCCGGCGCCGCGCGGCGCCACCGGCGCCAATGTCCAGCTGCCGAAGATCAGCAACAGCTCGGCGAGCAGCAGAAACCCGACAAAGACGCCGGCCGGCAGATAGCGCATGAAGCCCTGCCGCAGTTGCGCGAAATCGATGTCGAGCATCATCACGACAAAGAGGAAAAGCACCGCCACCGCGCCGACATAGACGATGACGAGGATCATCGCGAGGAACTCCGCCCCCAGCAGCAGGAAGAGGCCGGCGGCGTTGAAAAAGGCAAGGATCAGGAAGAGCACCGAATGCACCGGGTTGCGCGCCGAGACGACCATCACGCCCGAGGCGATCGCCACCCCGGCGAAAAGGTAGAACATGAGGGCGGGGAGGATCATCGGCGCCGCTATGCGCGTTGCCCCCTCCCCTCCCTCCCCCGCTTGCGGGGGAGGGTCAGGGTGGGGGTAGGGCGACGGGCCGAAACCCCGCTCACCGGTACGGCGCCTCGAGTTCCAGGTTGCGAGCGATCTCGGCTTCCCACCGGTCGCCGTTATCGAGCAGCTTGTCCTTGTCGTAGAACATCTCTTCGCGGGACTCGGCGGCGAATTCGAAATTCGGCCCCTCGACGATCGCATCGACCGGGCAGGCCTCCTGGCAGAAGCCGCAATAGATGCATTTGGTCATGTCGATGTCGTAGCGCGTCGTGCGCCGACTGCCGTCCTCGCGCGGCTCGGCCTCGATCGTGATGGCGAGCGCCGGGCAGATCGCCTCGCACAATTTGCAGGCGATGCAGCGCTCCTCGCCGTTCGCGTAGCGGCGCAACGCATGCTCGCCGCGAAAGCGCGGCGACAGCGGACCCTTCTCGTAGGGATAGTTCACCGTGACCGGACGCTTGAACATATAGCCCAAGGTTATCGCCAGCCCCGAGATCAGCTCGGTCAGCAACAAGCCGCGGGCGCTGCGCTCGAAAAACGCCATCCTGTGATCCTGCCTCCGTCAACTCATGCCGCGGCGGCTACCATAGCCGCACACGCCCGAATGACAAGCCGCCTCCCCCGATCTCCCCCGCTGCGCGATCAATGCGCCGGCAGCCAGCCGGCCGCGGTCAACACGCCCGCCGTCAGCACCAGCCACAGCAGCGAAAACGGCAGAAACACCTTCCAGCCGAGCCGCATCAGCTGGTCGTAGCGGAAGCGCGGAAAGGTGGCGCGCACCCAGAGAAAGCAGAACAGCACGAAGGCGATCTTGAGGGCGAACCAAATGGGCCCTGGGACCCAGGTGAACGGCGCCACCCCGAACGGCGGCAGCCAGCCGCCGAGGAACAGGATGCTCGTCATCGCGGCGATCAGGATCATGTTGCCGTATTCGCCGAGATAGAAGAGGGCGAAGGTCATCGCCGAGTACTCGACGAAATAGCCGGCGACCAGCTCCGATTCGCCCTCCGGCAGGTCGAAAGGAGCGCGGTTCGTCTCGGCGAGGCCGGAAATGAAGAAGATGACGAACATCGGCAACAACGGCACGGCGAACCAGACGTGGCGCTGCGCCATGACGATGTCGGTCAGGTTCAAGGAGCCGACGCAGACGAGCACGGTGACGAGCACGAAGCCGATCGCGACCTCGTAGGAGACCATCTGCGCGGCCGAGCGCAGCGCGCCCAAAAAGGCGTAGCGAGAGTTCGAGGCCCAGCCGGCCATGATGATGCCGTAGACGCCGAGCGAGCTGATCGCGAAAAGGTAGAGGATGCCGACATTGATGTTGGCGATGACGACGCCGTAGTCGAACGGGATCACCGCCCAGGCGGCGAGCGCCAAGGTAAAGGTGACGACCGGCGCGGCGACGAAGACGATCCGGTTGGCGCCGCTCGGCACCACCGTCTCCTTGAAGAACAGCTTCAAGCCGTCGGCGATCGGCTGAAGGAGGCCGAGCGGGCCGACGACATTCGGGCCTTTGCGCAGTTGCGAAAAGGCGAGCACCTTGCGCTCCGCATAGGTCAGGTAGGCGATCGCCACGAGCAGCGGCAGGATGACCACCGCAACCTCGATGACGATGAGCAGCGTTGGCCAGCCGTATTCGTGCCAGAAGCTAGCCATGCGTGCCCGTCCGCCTCGCCTCGTCGGCCTCCCCCCCGACGAAGAGCCGGCTGCATTCCTGCATCGTCTCGCTCGCCCGGCTGATCGGGTCGGTCCGGTAGAAATCGGCGATCGGGTAGGCGAAGGGCTGCGGATCGAGCGGGCCCGGCGCGCCGAACTCGCCCCAGGGGCCGGCGCTCACCCGGTCGAGAACGGCAAAGCTCGGATGGGCTTCCTGCAACTGGCGCCGCAGGCTCCCGAGCGTATCGAAAGAGAGCGGCATGCCGAGGGCGCCCGAGAGGGCACGCAGGATCGCCCAATCCTCACGCGCCTCGCCCGGCGGAAAGACGGCCCGGCGGCCGAGCTGCGCGCGACCCTCGGTATTGACCCAGGTACCGTCCTTCTCGGTGTAGGCGGCGCCGGGCAGGATCAAATCGGCGCGGTGCGCGCCGCGGTCGCCGTGATGCCCCTGATAGATGACGAAGGCGGAACCGAGATCGCTCGTATCGATCTCGTCGGCGCCGAGCAGGTAAAGCACCTCAATATCGCCCGCACGGCAGCCCGCGAGGATCGCCGCGACATCGCAGCCGCCCGGACCCGGCACGAAGCCGAGATCGAGCCCGCCGACCCGCGCCGCCGCGCGGTGCAGGACGTTGAAGCCGTTCCAACCCTCGCGGACGAGGTTGAAATCGACCGCCATCTTGCGCGTCAGCGCCAAGAGCGCGGCGCCGTCGCGGCGGGCGAGCGCCGCCTGCCCCAGGACGATCATCGGCCGCTTCGCATCGCGCAACCGGGCGGCGAAGGGATGATCGCCGGCGGCGATCGCGGTCAGCGTCTCGGGGCCGGCGCCGAGCTCATCGACAGGGTAGGTCAGATCGAGCCGCGGCCCGAGCGCGGCGACACGGAACCCGCCGGCCCAGTAGCGCTTGCGCAGCCGGGCATTGACGAGCGGGGCTTCCCAGCGCGGGTTGCTGCCGACGAGCAGACACAAATCCGATTGCTCGATGCCGGCGATCGTCGTGTTGAAGAGGTAGCCGGCGCGCAGTCGCGGGTCGAGCTTGGCGCCATCCTGCCGGCAGTCGAGGCTCGCCGCGCCGAGCCCCGTCAGCAGCTCCTTCAGCGCGAACATCGCTTCGGCGTCGCACAGATCGCCGGCAATAGCCGCGATGCGCTCGCCCGGCGCCGCCTTCAGCCGCGCCGCCGCCAATTCGATCGCCCGCCCCCAATCGACCGCGATGAGCTTGCCCTCCTGCCGCACATACGGCCGGTCGAGCCGGCGATGCAGCAGCCCGTCGATGGCAAAGCGCGTCTTGTCTGAGATCCACTCCTCGTTGATCTCCTCGTTGAGGCGCGGCAATACCCGCATGACCTGCCGGCCGCGCGAATCGAGGCGGATGTTGCTGCCGACCGCGTCGAGGACATCGACCGACGGCGTCTTGCGCAATTCCCACGGACGCGCGAGGAAGGCATAGGGCTTCGAGGTCAGCGCCCCGACCGGGCACAGATCGATGATATTGGCCGACAGCTCGGAGCCGAGCGCGCGCTCGATATAGGTGCCGATCTCCATGTCTTCGCCGCGCCCGGTGGCGCCCAGTTCCTCGACCCCGGCCACTTCGGTCAGAAAGCGGATGCAGCGCGTGCAGTGAATGCAGCGCGTCATCCAGGTTTCGACGAGCGGCCCGAAATCCTTGTCGCGCACGGCTCGCTTGTTCTCCGCGAAGCGGCTGCGATCGAAGCCGTAGGCCATCGCCTGATCCTGCAGGTCGCATTCGCCGCCCTGGTCGCAGATCGGGCAGTCGAGCGGATGGTTGATCAGCAGGAACTCCATGACGCCGTGGCGCGCTTTCCTCGCCTTTTCCGAGGCGGTGTGGATGACCATGCCGTCGCCGACCGGCATCGCGCACGACGCGATCGGCTTCGGCGATTTTTCCATCTCGACGAGGCACATGCGGCAATTGCCGGCGATCGCCAGGCGCTCGTGGAAGCAGAAATGCGGGATCTCGATGCCGAGCTGCTGGCAGGCCTGAAACACCGTCGTGCCGGCCGGCACCTCGGTCTCGATCCCGTCGATCGTCAGCTTCGGCATCCGGCTCCCCGCCTCACATCAGGCTGCATCGGCGCCGTGCGCGCTTCGAGACGCGCCGTTGGGGCGCTCAGCATGAGACGCGTTATTGATGGCATCAAGAAATCCTCCTCATCCTGAGGCGCCTCGCGAAGCGAGGCCTCGAAGGACGCGATGGGCCGATCCTGTTGCACATCATTCCGCCGCCTTCGGCGCCGCGGCGGCGCGGTATTCGCGGATGCGCCGCTCCATTTCCGGGCGGAAATGCCGGATGAGACCCTGCACCGGCCAGGCGGCGGCGTCGCCGAGGGCGCAGATCGTGTGCCCCTCGATCTCGTAGGAAACGTCGAGCAAGGTGTCGATCTCTTGCGGGCTCGCTTCGCCCGTCACCATGCGCTCCATGACGCGCCACATCCATCCCGCCCCCTCGCGGCACGGCGTGCACTGGCCGCAGCTCTCGTGCTTGTAGAATTTTGAGAGACGCGCGATGGCTTTGACGATATCGGTCGATTTGTCCATGACGATGACCGCGGCCGTGCCGAGCCCGCTCTTGACCGCTTGCAGGCTGTCGAAATCCATCAGCACCTCGTCGCAGATCGATTTCGGCAAGACCGGCACCGACGAGCCGCCCGGGATCACGGCGAGCAGATTGTCCCAGCCGCCGCGCACCCCGCCGGCATGCCGCTCGATCAACTCCTTGAGCGGGATGCCCATCGTCTCCTCGACGTTGCACGGCTCGTTGACGTGCCCCGAGATGCAGAACACTTTCGTGCCGGTGTTGCGCGGCCGGCCGATGCCGGCGAACCATAGCGCGCCGCGCTTCAGGATCGTCGGGGCGACGGCGATCGTCTCGACGTTGTTGACCGTCGTCGGACAGCCGTAGAGGCCAACCTGCGCCGGGAAGGGCGGCTTGAGGCGCGGCTGGCCCTTCTTGCCCTCGAGGCTTTCGAGCAGCCCCGTCTCCTCGCCGCAGATATAGGCGCCGGCGCCGCGGTGCAGGTAAAGCTCGAAATCCCAGCCGGACTCGCATGCGTTTTTGCCGATCAGTCCCGCCTCGTAGGCTTCCGCGATGGCGGCGCCGAGGTGCTCGGCCTCGCGATAGAACTCGCCGCGGACATAGATGTAGCCGGCATGGACGCCCATGCCGACGCCGGCCAGGAGGCAGCCTTCGACGAGCTTGTGCGGATCGTTGCGCAGGATGTCGCGGTCCTTGCAGGTGCCGGGCTCGCTTTCGTCGGCGTTGACGACGAGATAGCCCGGCTTGTTGCTCTCCTTCGGCATGAAGGACCATTTGAGCCCGGT
Source organism: Allostellaceae bacterium (assembly GCA_035538335.1). Lineage (GTDB taxonomy): Bacteria > Pseudomonadota > Alphaproteobacteria > ATCC43930 > CGMCC-115725 > AP-15. Next base: position 119,260 of record DATLKN010000008.1, on the reverse strand, counting down.
CGGGAAACCGGCGCCGCCGCGGCCGCGCAGCCCCGATTCCTTGATCTCGTTGACGATCCAGTCGCGCCCCTTCGCGATCGCCTCGCGGGTGCCGTCCCAGTCGCCGCGCCGGCGGGCGCCGGCGAGCCGCCAGTCGCCCTGGCCGTAGAGGTTGGTGAAGATGCGATCCTTGTCCGTCAGCATCCCGTGCTCTCTCGTTCTTCGCCGCCGAGCAGCGTCCTCGGTCCGCTCTTCGGCGCCGAACCCTGCCGGCCCTTAGCGGAGCCGGGCGGCGGGGCCGCGCCGGCGCGCAGCTTGTCAATGAGCGCCTCGGCCGCCGGCCCGTCGAGATCCTCGTAGTAGTCGTCATTGACCTGCAGGATCGGCGCGTTGACACAGGCGCCGAGGCACTCGACCTCGACGAGGGTGAAGAGCCCGTCCGCGGTCGTCTCGCCAATGCCGATGCCGAGCTTTTTTTCGCAGGCCGCGACGACGACGTCGGAGCCAGCGAGCCAGCACGGCGTCGTCGTGCAGGCCTGCAGCAGATAGCGTCCGACCGGCCGCAGGTTCAGCATCGTATAGAAGGTCGCGACCTCGTAGACCCGGATCGGCGGCATGCCGAGCATGTCGGCGACATGGTCCATCGCCGCGCGAGGCAGCCAGCCGCCCATCTGCCGCTGCGCCAGGTCGAGCAGCGGCAAGACCGCGCTCGCCTGCCGCCCCTTCGGGTATTTGGCGATGTGCGCCTTCGCCTTTTCGAGGTTCTCCGGGGTGAACTCGAAGCTCTCCGGCTGTTCGAAGGCCGGGCCGCCGTTGTCGTGGCTCATCGGTCGATCTCGCCGAAGACGATATCCATCGAACCGATGATCGCGACGATGTCGGCGAGCATGTGCCCGCGCGACATGAAATCGGTCGCCTGCAGGAAGGCGAAGCCGGGCGCGCGGATCTTGCAGCGGTAGGGCCGGTTGGTGCCGTCGGCGACGAGGTAGACGGCGAACTCGCCCTTCGGCGCCTCGACCGCGGTGTAGGTGTCCCCGGCCGGCACGTGGTAGCCTTCGGTGTACAGCTTGAAATGATGGATGAGGGCTTCCATCGAGTTCTTCATCTCGGCGCGCGGCGGCGGCGCCACCTTGCGGTCGTCGACCTTGACCTGGCCCGCAGGCATGCCTTCGAGCGCCTGCCGGATGATGCGCAGCGACTGGCGCATCTCCTCGATGCGCACGAGATAACGGTCGTAGCAGTCGCCCTGCCGACCGATCGGCACGTCGAAATCCATCTTGTCGTAGGCGTCGTAGGGCTGCGCCCGGCGCAAATCCCAGGCGACCCCCGAAGCGCGCAGCATCGGCCCCGAAAAGCCCCAATCGGCGGCCTCCCGGGCGCTGACGACGCCGATATCGACGGTGCGCTGCTTGAAGATGCGGTTTTCGGTGAGCAGCCCCTCGATGTCGTCGATCGTCTTCGGGAAGCTGTCGCAAAAGGCGAGGATATCGTCGGCAAGCCCGGCCGGCATGTCCATATGGACACCGCCGGGCCGGAAATAGGCGGCGTGCAGGCGCGCGCCCGAGACGCGCTCGTAGAACTCCATCAGCCGCTCGCGTTCCTCGAAGCCCCAGAGAAACGGCGTGATCGCCCCGACATCGAGCCCGAAGGCGCAGACGTTGAGCAGATGGTTGAGGATGCGGGTGATCTCGGCGAAGAGGACCCGGATGTATTGCGCCCGCGGCGGCGGCGCGATGCCGAGCAGCTTCTCGACGGCGAGCGCGTAGGCATGCTCCTGGCACATCGGCGACACGTAGTCGAGCCGGTCGAAATAGGGAACGGCCTGCAGATAGGTCTTGTACTCGATCAGCTTCTCGGTGCCACGGTGCAACAGCCCGATATGCGGGTCGGCGCGCTCGACGATCTCGCCGTCCATCTCGAGAACGAGCCGCATGACGCCGTGGGCGGCGGGGTGCTGCGGCCCGAAATTCATCATGAAGTTCTTGATCTGCGGCGCGCGATCGAGAGCGCTGTCGGCCGCCTCGTCCCTCGCCTCGCTCATCCCGTTCGCCACCGACCGCGTGTCATTGCGAGCAAAGCGAAGCAATCTCGTGCTCCTGGTCCACAGACCCACCCGGATTGCTTCGTCGCTACGCTCCTCGCAATGACACGATCCATCAGGAATTACCTTCCGGCGTCTGCGCCTTCCCGTCGCCGGGCAGGATCTTGTCCATGCCTTCCCACGGCGAGAGGAAATCGAAGCTGCGGAATTCCTGCGTCAACCGCACCGGCTCGTACACTACCCGCTTCTGCTCCTCGTCGTAGCGCAGCTCGACATAGCCGGTCAGCGGGAAATCCTTGCGCAGCGGATGACCCTCGAAGCCGTAATCGGTCATGATGCGGCGCAGATCCGGGTGCCCCGAGAAATAGATACCGAACAAATCCCACGCCTCGCGCTCCCACCAGCCGGCCGAGCTATAGAGCCCGACGGCTGAGGGCACCGGGGTTTCCTCGTCGGTCGCGACGTAGAGCCGGATGCGCTGATTGAGCTTGAGGCTCAGCAGGTTGTAGACGATCTCGAAGCGCTGCGGCCGGTCCGGATAATCGACCCCGCATATATCGAGGAGAACCTCGAAGGAGCAGCGCGGATCGTCGCGCAACAGCGCCAGCACGCGAGGGAGCGCCTCCCGCTCGACCCGGCAGGACAGCTCGCCATGGCGGATCGCGACGTCGGCGAGCGCATCGGCAAGGGTGGCCGAGAGGTATTCGGCGAGCGCCTTCAGTTTCTCTTCCATCGCCGGGTCAGCGGACGAAATTCCGGGTGCGCCGGATCTTCTTTTGCAGTTGCAGCACGCCGTAGAGCAGCGCCTCGGCGGTCGGCGGGCAGCCGGGGACGTAGACGTCGACGGGCACGATGCGGTCGCAGCCGCGCACCACCGAATAGGAATAATGGTAATAGCCGCCGCCGTTGGCGCACGAGCCCATCGAGATGACCCAGCGCGGCTCCGCCATCTGGTCGTAGACCTTGCGCAATGCCGGAGCCATCTTGTTGCACAGCGTGCCGGCGACGATCATCACATCCGACTGCCGCGGGCTCGGCCGGAAGACGACGCCGAAGCGGTCGAGATCGTAGCGGCTGGCGCCGGTATGCATCATCTCGACGGCGCAGCAGGCGAGCCCGAAGGTCATCGGCCACAGCGAGCCGCTGCGCGCCCAATTGACGAGATCATCGAGCTTGGCGACGAGAAAGCCCTTCTCCTCGATCTCGCTGGTCGCGGCCTTGAGCAGGAGTTCCTGCTGCCGGCCTCTCGGCAACGGTCGGTCCGGCTCGCCGATCACTCCCATTCCAGCGCTCCCTTGCGCCACTCATAGATGAAGCCGATCGTCAGCACGGCGAGGAACACCACCATCGAGAAGAACCCGAACAGCCCGATATCGCCGAGCGAGACGGCCCAGGGAAACAGGAACGCGACCTCGAGGTCGAAGATGATGAACAGGATCGCGACGAGGTAATAGCGCACGTCGAACCGGATGCGCGCGTCCTCGAACGGCTCGAAGCCGCATTCGTAGGGCGACAGCTTTTCCGAATCGGGATGCTGGCGGGCGATCAGCAGCGAGGCCAGCACGATCACCAGCGCAAGGCCGCCGGCGACCGCGAGGAAGACGAGGATCGGAAAATATGCGCGGAGCAAGCTTTCCATCAGGTGCTCTCGCTCAGGGGTCCTGCTGCATCGTGATATAGGCGCGGCTGCCGGAAAGGAAACCCAGTTGCACCGGCCGGCCGCGACAAATTGCTGCGGCGCAACGAGCGGCGCCGAACGGCGGTCAATGGCGGGAGTGACGGGACTCGAACCCGCGGCCTCCGGCGTGACAGGCCGGCGCTCTAACCAGCTGAGCTACACCCCCGGCAGCCGTCGACCGAGGCGGCCACTGGTAGCCCCGGGGCCACCGAGTGTCAAGCGCGGCCCCCGGCCGCCGAGCAGGCGGGGCCGCGCAGATGGTGGGCGATGAGGGATTCGAACCCCCGACCCCCTCGGTGTAAACGAGATGCTCTACCGGCTGAGCTAATCGCCCGCCGCCCGCCGAGGCGTCCTTCCGCAGCGGCGCCGCGCGCCGCCAGGGTCAGTTCAGCGACTCGCGCAGCCCTTTGCCCGGCCGGAACTTCGCCTGCTTCGAAGCGGCGATCTTGATCTTCTGGCCGGTGCGCGGATTGCGCCCCTCCGAGGCCGCGCGATGCGCAACGGTGAAGGTGCCGAATCCGACGAGACGAACCTCGTCGCCCTTTTTAAGAGCGCCTTCGATCGACTCGAACACCGCGTCGACGGCTCTGCCGGCTTCGGTCTTCTTCAGGTCGGTCCTGCTGGCAACGGCGTCGACGAGTTCGTTTCTATTCACGGGCCGCCCCCCTGCGCGAGTGTCCGGGATTTCGCTGCAACATATTCGCCATAGAGTTTAGTGCCCTCCCGGCATCTGGTCAATCGCCGACGACACCGGAACCAGAGCGAATTTGAGGCATTACGGGTTCTTGCTCAAGCGCAATCACACCTTTCTTCCACAAAATTCGTCAATGCGTGACGACCCCGGGACGCTCCTCGCCGGCAACCGGAATGACCGGGGCCGGCTCGCCGTCCTCGGACCATGGCACCGGGGTCAACGGCGCCGCCAACGCATTGTTCAAGAGTTCGTCGACGGTCTTCACCGGGATGACCTTCAGCCCGCGCTTCACGTTGTCCGGGATGTCGGCGAGATCCTTCTCGTTATCCGAGGGGATCAGCACCGTCTTGAGGCCGCCGCGCAGCGCCGCGAGGAGCTTTTCCTTCAGCCCGCCGATCGGCAAAACCCGGCCGCGCAGCGTGATTTCGCCGGTCATCGCGATATCCCGCTTCACCGGGATCGCGGTCAGCACGGAGACAATCGAGGTCACCATCGCGACACCGGCCGAGGGGCCATCCTTCGGCGTCGCCCCTTCCGGCACGTGCACGTGGATGTCGCGCTTCTCGAAAATCGAAGGCCGGATGCCGAAGGCATGGCTGCGCGATTTGACGTAGCTCTCGGCCGCCTGCACCGATTCCTTCATCACATCGCCGAGCTTGCCGGTCGCCGTGACGCGCCCCTTGCCCGGCAAGGTCACCGCCTCGATTGTCAGCAGCTCGCCGCCCACTTCGGTCCAAGCGAGGCCGGTCGTCACGCCGACCAGATCCTCGCTCTCCGCCTCGCCGAAGCGGAAGCGCCGCACCCCGGCATATTTCGGCAGGTTGCGCCGCGTCACCGTCACCCGCTCGCACTTTTTCATCAAGATGTCCTTGATGGCCTTGCGGGTCAGGTTGGCGATCTCGCGCTCCAGATTGCGCACGCCGGCTTCGCGCGTGTAGTAGCGAATGAGGTCGCGCAGCGCGTCGTCGCTGATTGCCCACTCGTGCTTTTTCAGGCCGTGCGCCTGCGTCTGTTTGGGGATCAGGTGGCGGCGCGCGATCTCGACCTTCTCATCCTCGGTGTAGCCGGGGATGCGGATGATCTCCATGCGGTCGAGCAGCGGCTGCGGAATGCGCAGCGTGTTCGCCGTCGTGACGAACATGACGTCCGAGAGGTCGTAATCGACCTCGAGATAATGGTCGTTGAAGGTGCTGTTCTGCTCGGGGTCGAGCACTTCGAGGAGCGCCGAGGAGGGATCGCCGCGCCAATCGGCGCCGAGCTTGTCGACCTCGTCGAGCAGGAACAGCGGGTTCGAGGACTTCGCCTTCTTCATGCCCTGCAGGACCTTGCCGGGCATCGACCCGATATAGGTCCGGCGGTGGCCGCGGATCTCGGCTTCGTCGCGCACCCCGCCCAGCGACATGCGCACGAAATTGCGCCCCGTCGCGCGCGCCACCGATTTGCCGAGCGAGGTCTTGCCGACGCCGGGGGCGCCGACCAGACACAGGATCGGTCCCTTCATCTTCTTCATGCGCTGCTGCACGGCGAGATATTCGAGGATCCGCTCCTTGACCTTCTCGAGCCCGTAATGGTCGGCGTTCAGCACCTTCTCGGCGCTCTTGATGTCGCGCTTGATCTTGGTGCGGTTGTTCCACGGGACCGACAAGAGCCAGTCGAGATAATTGCGCACCACCGTCGCCTCGGCCGACATCGGGCTCATGCTCTTCAGCTTCTTCAGCTCGGACATGGCCTTGTCGTGCGCTTCCTTGGAGAATTTCGTCTTGTTGATGCGGTCCTCGAGTTCGGCCATCTCGTCGCGGCCGTCCTCGCCCTCACCCAATTCCTTCTGGATCGCCTTCAGCTGCTCGTTGAGGTAGTATTCGCGCTGCGTCTTCTCCATCTGCCGCTTGACGCGGCTGCGGATGCGCTTTTCGACCTGCAGGACGCCGATCTCGCCCTCCATGTAGCCGAACACCCGCTCGAGCCGCTCGGACACGCTCTCGGTCTCGAGCAGCTCCTGCTTCTCGGGAATCTTCAAGGTGAGGTGCGAGGCCACCGTGTCGGCGAGCTTCGCCGGGTCGTCGATCTGGTTGATCGAGACCAGCACCTCCGGCGGGATCTTCTTGTTCAGCTTGATGTACTGCTCGAACTGGCTGACGACGGTGCGCGCCAGCGCCTCGACCTCCTGGGCCTCGCCAAGCTTCTCGCCGATCGTATCGGCATAGGCCTGGAAGAACTGCTCGTTGTCGGTGAAGCGCAGAAGCCGCGCCCGCTGCCCGCCCTCGACCAGCACCTTGACCGTGCCGTCCGGCAGCTTCAGCAGCTGCAGCACCGTACCGACCGTGCCGACCGAATAGATGTCGGCGGTCGAGGGCTCGTCCTGCGCGGCGTTCTTCTGGGTGACGAGCAGGATCTGCTTGTCGTCCTTCATCACATCTTCGAGCGCCCGCACCGACTTCTCGCGGCCGACGAAGAGCGGCACGATCATGTGCGGAAAGACGACGATGTCGCGAAGAGGCAGGACGGGATAAAGCGCACCGCGCGCGAGTTCCAACATAAGACCTCTTTCACTCTCGTCCGCCCGCGACGAGCCGCGGACGGCAGTCTCGACAAACCGCTTTAAGGTTGGCCCGGAATGGCCGGGCGTCAAGTCGCCTAGGTATTTGTGCGACGCTGCCGGCGGGCCGCGGCGCGCTCGCCCGCGCCGATGCCGCGGTCAGTCGCCGGCGCCGACGTCGCCGCGGCGGTCGGAGTAGATGTAGAGCGGCTTCGCCCGCCCCTCGATGACCTCGCGGTTGATGACGATCTCGCTGACGCCGACCAGGCTCGGCAGCTCGAACATCGGATCGAGCAGAATCGATTCCATGATCGAGCGCAGGCCGCGAGCGCCGGTCTTGCGCAGAATCGCCTTGTGGGCGATCGCCTTCATCGCCTCCTCGCTGAGCTCGAGCCGCACGTCTTCCATCTCGAAGAGCCGCTGGTATTGCTTGACGAGCGCGTTCTTCGGCTTGGTCAGGATGTCGACGAGCGCCCCCTCGTCGAGATCGTCGAGCGTCGCCACTACCGGCAGCCGGCCGACGAATTCCGGAATGAGGCCGAACTTCAGCAGGTCTTCCGGCTCGAGGTCCTTCAGGATCTCGCCGGTGCGGCGCTCTTCCGGCCCGCGCACCTCGGCGCCGAAACCGATCGAGGTTCCCTGGCGGCGCTGCGAGATGATTTTTTCGAGGCCGGAGAAGGCGCCGCCGCAGATGAACAGGATGTTGGTCGTGTCGACCTGCAGGAATTCCTGCTGCGGATGCTTGCGGCCGCCTTGCGGCGGCACCGAGGCGATCGTCCCCTCCATGATCTTCAAGAGCGCCTGCTGCACGCCTTCGCCCGAGACGTCGCGGGTGATCGAGGGGTTGTCGGATTTGCGCGAGATCTTGTCGACCTCGTCGATGTAGACGATGCCGCGCTGCGCCCGCTCGACGTTGTAGTCGGCCGATTGCAGCAGCTTCAGGATGATGTTCTCTACATCCTCGCCGACATAGCCCGCTTCGGTCAGCGTCGTCGCGTCGGCCATCGTGAACGGCACGTCAATGATGCGCGCCAGCGTCTGCGCGAGCAGCGTCTTGCCGGAGCCTGTCGGGCCGACCAGAAGGATGTTCGATTTCTGCAGCTCGACGTCGTTGTTCTTGGCGCCGTGCGCCAGCCGTTTATAGTGGTTGTGCACGGCGACCGACAGCACGCGTTTGGCGTGGTCCTGGCCGATCACGTAATCGTCGAGCACCTTGCAGATGTCGCGCGGTCCCGGCACCCCGTCGCGCGATTTGACGAGCGTCGTCTTGTGCTCCTCGCGGATGATATCCATGCACAATTCGACGCATTCGTCGCAGATGAAGACGGTCGGCCCGGCGATCAGCTTTCTGACCTCGTGCTGGCTCTTGCCGCAAAACGAGCAGTAGAGCGTATTTTTCGAATCGCTGCCGCTGGACTTGGTCATCGCCGCTCCGTCCCCGGCCGGGAGAATGTCCTGGCCATCCAGGCCTCGTCAAAAAGAAGCCGCATCCGCAGCCCCCGGTCAATCGAGTATATGTGCTCGCAGCCGATCAACAACTGGTTAATCATACGCGATCCGCCGCTCTCGCGCGGATTTGTTCGGCGCCGGGCGGCGCCGATCCCTCCGGTGGGCTCGCGCGGCGGAACGGTGGACGCCCTTGCGCCGGGCTGACGAGATCCGAGTCCTCAGGCGACGACCTTCGCCTCCTCGGTTCCCGGACGGTTTTCCACGACCTCGTCGATCAGCCCGAAATCCTTTGCTTCGAGCGGCGACAGGAACTTGTCGCGTTCGAGTGCGGCCTGGATCGCTTCCAGCGGCTGCCCGGTATGCTTGACGTAAATCTCGTTGAGCCGCGCCCGCAAGGCGAGGATCTCGCGCGCCTGGATCTCGATATCGGTCGCCTGCCCCTGGGCGCCGCCCGAGGGCTGATGGATCATGATCCGCGAATTGGGCAGCGAATAGCGCTTGCCCTTAGCGCCGGCGGCGAGCAGCAGCGAGCCGGCCGAGGCGGCCTGGCCGATGCACACGGTCGCGACCGGCGAGCGGATGTATTGCATCGTGTCGTAGATCGCGAGGCTGGACGTCACCACGCCGCCTGGCGAATTGATGTAGAAGTTGATGTCCTTGTTCGGGTTGTCGGCCTCGAGGAACAACAGCTGCGCGCAGATGAGGCTGGCGACGGCATCGTGAATCGGGCCGACGAGAAAGATGATCCGCTCCTTCAGGAGGCGCGAATAGATATCGTAAGCGCGCTCGCCGCGGTTCGTCTGCTCGACGACCATCGGCACCAGCGTGTTCATGTAAGGCTCGAAAAGGTCCGTCATCAAAGGCCTCCTACGGCGCCGGGCGGCCGGCGCCAGCTGTCCATCGAACGGGCTCAGGCAGCATCGTCTTCCTCTTCGCCCTCGCCCTGCGCCTCGGCCAGAAGTTCCTGCGGCGTCACCTTGCGCTCGCCGAGCTTGGCCAACTCGACGATGAAGTCGATGACCTTGTCTTCGAGGATCGGCGCCCGCAGATTGCCGACCGCTTCGGGGTTCTGCCGGTAAAAATCCAAGACCCTGCGCTCGTAGCCGGGATGCATGCGCGCCTCGCGGGCGAGCGCCTGATTGAGTTCCTCCTGAGTGACCGTGATATTGTTGCTCCGGCCGATCTCGGCAAGGAGGAGGCCAAGGCGAACGCGACGCTCGGCGATCGGGCGATAGGTCGCCTTAAGCGCCTCGGGATCCGATTGGGGGGCGCCGCCGGCATTCTCCCCGCCCGCTGTTTCGGCCGCCGCCTCGGCGTCGGCGGCGGCTGGCGCGGCGTTCTCGCCCGGATCGCCATCCGCCTGCTGCGCGGCTGCCTGTTGCACGAGGCCCTCAAGCTCGATATCGACCATTCCCGGCGGCACCGGGAAGTCGTAGCGCTCGGCAAGCTTGTCGAGCAGCGTGCGCTTCAGCCGCTGCCGCGCCAACACGTCCCAGTCGCGCTGCATCTGCCGGCGCACCTCGTCCTGCAGCTCGGCGAGATTTTCGAGCCCGACGGCCTTTGCCAGCTCGTCGTCGACCGGCAGCGGCACGCGATGCTGCACCTCCTTGACGGCGACGGAGAAGACCGCCTCCTTGCCGGCAAGGTTCGCGGCCGCGTAATTCTCGGGGAAGGTGACGCGCACGGTGCGGGTCTCGCCGGCCGCGGCGCCCTCCAGCTGCTCCTCGAAGCCCGGCACGAAATGCCCGGCGCCGAGTTCGATGCGGCGATCGGCGCCGCCGCCGCCGGGGATCTCCTCCTCGTCGACGCGCGCCTCGATATCGGCGAGCAGGATGTCGCCCTTCTCGGCCGGACGCTCGAGCTTTTCGATCTTGCCCTGCTGCTCGGCGATCCGGTCCAGCGCCTTGTCGATGTCCTCCTCCGGCACCTCGGCGACCAGCCGCTCGATTTCGAGGTCGGCGAAATCGGCCGGCGGGATGTCGGGCAAGAGTTCGAGGGAAAGCTTGTATTCGAGATCGGCACCCTCGCCGCTCGCGACGATATCGACCTTCGGCGGCAAGGCCGGGCGCAGATTGCGCTCCTTCAGCGCGTCGGCCGTGCTGTCCTCAAGGGTCGCGCCGAGCACCTCGCTGAACACCGCGTTGCCGAAGCGGCGGCGCAACAGCTGCATCGGCACCTTGCCCGGGCGAAAGCCGGGTAGCCGTATCGTGCGGCCGAGTTCGTCGAGCCGGCGGTTGATCTTGTCCTCGATCTCTCCCACCGGAACGACGATCTTGAACTCGCGTTTCAGGCCCTCGGCGCTGGTTTCGATGACTTCCATGAAGGGATGCCTGTCATTCTCTGATTGGCTGCGCGGCGCGCCGTGGCGGAGCTGGTGCGGGCGGAGGGATTTGAACCCCCACGATTTGCATCGCTGGAACCTAAATCCAGTGCGTCTACCAATTCCGCCACGCCCGCCTCGGGAAGGCGGGTTCTAACACAACCGCGCCCATCCGCCATAGCGGGCGCGCCGCAACCGTCAGCCGGCGCGCAGCAGGTTGCGCACCGCCGCCGCCGCCGCGACCTCGCCCTCGCCTTGATAGGCCTCGTGATTGGCCTCGATGTCCGAGAGCCGGTACAGATAGTTGACCATCATCCCGGCGGATTGCTGCATCCCCTTCGAGGACACGTCGCCAAGCCAGTTGATGCGCTCGATGCGGGCGCCGTTCGACAGATGGAAATGCGCGACCGGGTCGAGTGCCCGGCCGGCGCGCGAGCGTTCGCGCACCAGATAGCGCGCACAAAGCCGCAGCAAGGGCTCGCGCAAGACTTGGACGATGAGCGGGTCGTTCTGCCAATCCGGCCGGTCGAGCACGGCCCGAAGATCGCGTTCCGGCGCGCCTTCGCCGAGCGCGTCGATGGCAAGCCAATCGGCTTGCGGCAACAAGGTCGCCGGCGCATTTTCGCATTCGCGGTCGAGCCAAACGCGGAACCCCGGCACCGGCGACAGCGTGGCGAAGGTCTTCAGCCGCGGCAATTCGCGCGCCAGCGCGTCGACGACGCGCTTGATCAGGAAATCGCCGAAGCTGATGCCGGCGAGGCCGCGCTGACAGTTCGAGATCGAATAGAAGATGGCGGTGTCGGCCGCCTGCGGATCGCCGACCGGCGCCGCTTCGTCGAGCAGTGCGTGCACGTTGCTCGCCATGCCGGAAACCAGCGCCACCTCGACGAAGATCAGCGGCTCGTCGGGCATGCGGGGATGAAAAAAGGCAAAGCAGCGGCGATCCGCCTCGAGCCGGTTCTTGAGGTCGGTCCAGCTGCGGATCGCATGCACCGCCTCGTAGGCCATCAGCTTTTCCAGCAGCGCTGCCGGGGAATCCCAGGCGATGCTCTTCAATTCGAGAAAGCCGATGTCGAACCAGTTGGCGAGGAGCCGCTTCAGATCCTCCTGCAGGCCGTGCAGCGCCGGATCGCCGTTCAGATCCATCAGTTCGGCGCGCCGGTCGACGAGGAACTTGACGCCTTCGGGGAGCGCGTTGAACTGCCGCAAGAGATTGATGCGCGGCGGCTCCAGGGCGTCGCGCAAGGCGGCCTCGGCGGCGGCGCGCTCGGCCCTGCCGCTCGCCGCCACAAGCGCGGCGCAGCAGCGGTCGATGTTGCCGCGGTCGACATCGAACTCCTCCGCGAGAAGCCGCAGGAAGCGCTCGCGGCCGGCCTTGTCGAGCGAGAGATAGGTACGCCCGAGATCGGCCGCGCGAGCGCGCGCCGTGACCTCGCCGCCCCTGCCGTCGAGGCAGTCCAACATCTGCTCGCGGAGCCGCTCGCGGTCGCCGGCGGCAAGCTCCGGGCGCAACGTGCCGGAAAACTTGCCGCGCGCCGACTCGGCGATCTCGCGCCAGGCGTTGCGCAGATTGCCGAGCGTGCGGTCGACGACGCCCTCGAAGAAACTGCCGGTTGTGCGGTCGCTCATCGGGACCCGAGAAATGGTGGCTGGCCGGCGACGGTGCGCTTCCGGCGCATCGCCGTCGATCCCTTAATAGGCGATGGTAAACGCCCGGTATACGCGGTTGCTCCATCGGGCGCGAAATCATGCAAGACCGGCAGCAACGCCGCGATCAGATCCTCCGCGATGAGCCCCGCTCCGACCCGAGACGCCGCCTCGCCGTGCATCCAGGCCGCCGCCGCCGCCGCCGCGAAAGGCTCGACCTCTTGCGCGAGCAGCCCCAGAACCATACCGGCAAGAACGTCGCCGCTGCCGGCCGTCGCCAGCGACGCGGGCGCGTTGGCGTTGACCGCGGCGCGTCCGTCCGGCGCGGCGACGACGGTATCGGCGCCCTTCAAGAGGATCACCGCGCCCGCCGCATGCGCCGCCCGGCGCGCCCGTTCGAGCTTATCGCCCGAGGAATCGAAGAGGCGCGCGAACTCGCCCGCGTGCGGCGTCATCACGCAAGGCGCCCCAATCGCCCGGAAGAGAGCCGGCGGATCGTCAGCGAAGGCGGAGAGCGCGTCGGCGTCGAGCACCGTGCGCTTTTTGGCGGCGAGGATGGCGAGCACCTTATCCCGCGTCTCCTCGCCGATCCCCGCGCCGGGGCCGATCAGCGCGGCGTTCTTGCGCGGATCGGCGAGGAGCGCGCGAAATCCGTCGAGGTCGCGGACGGCCGTCGTGATGACGCCGGTCAGCGAGGCGGCATAGATTGCGAACGCCGCCTCGGGCGCGGCGAGCGTGACGAGCCCAGCGCCGAGCCCGAGCGCCGCGCGGGCGGCGAGCCGGGTGGCGCCGGTCATCGCCGCGCCGCCGGCGACGAGCGCATGGCCGCGACTGTATTTGTGGCTGTCGAGACCGGGCCAACGCAGTTCGTCCCGCCACCACGAGGGATGGTTCGCCGCCGTCTGCGGCGCGATGCGCTCCAGCACGCTCTCGGGGATGCCGATCTGCGCCAGCACGGTCTCGCCGCAATACTCCCGGCCAGGCAGCAGCAGGTGCCCCGGCTTCAGGCGGAAGAAGGTGACGGTCAGCGCCGCCCTCGGCGCGAGGGCGCGGACCTCGCCGCTGGCGCCGTCGATGCCGCTCGGCACATCGATTGCGACGACCGGCAGCCGGCGTTCCTCGATCGCCGCGATGACCGCGCGCGCCTCGCCCTCGACCGGGCGGGCGAGCCCGGCGCCGAAGAGGCCGTCGAGGACGATCTCGGCGCCCTCCAGGATGGCGGGCGAGAGCGCCTCGACATCGCCGCTCCAAGACGCTGCCGCGAGCGCCGCGTCGCCCTTCAGCGAACCGCGCGCGCCGAGCAGCGCGAGCCGCACCGGCCAGCCGCGCACCGCCAGCACACGCGCCGCGACGAAAGCATCGCCGCCGTTGTTGCCGGGCCCGCAGAGAACCGCGAGCGGGCGCGGCGGCGAGCGCCGGGCGAGCGCGTCGGCGACCGCCAGCCCGGCCTTCTCCATCAGCGCGATGCCGGCAACGCCGCCGGCGATCGCGAGGCGGTCGGCCTCGCTCATCTCCTTGGGCGGCAACAGCACGTGCGCCCGCCAACCTGCGGATGAGCCGATCATTATCAAGATGTGGGAACGGCGTGCAGCGCGGCAAAGCCCGCGGCCAATCTTGACGCAGCAGCGGCGAGCGGCTACCTCAAGGGCTTGCGGCGGGTGTAGCTCAGTTGGTTAGAGCGCCAGATTGTGGATCTGGATGTCGCCGGTTCGAATCCGGTCACTCGCCCCATTACCCCACCCGGATTGCGTCGTCGCGGCGCGCCTCGCAATGACAGCCTTTGGGGCGTCATTGCGAGCACGGCGAAGCAATCCCGGTCCGACTTAATACAGCCGCGTGCGGTAGCTTTCCGCAGTCAGCCGCTCCGAATCCTCGACGCTGATGCCGCCGATCTGGTCAGCGAGGATGCGGCCCAAGGAGGGGAATTCGCCGCGCTTCAGCTGTTTTTCCGGGTTCCACAGATCGGAACGGATCAGCGCCTTGCCGCAATGGAAATAGACTTCCTCGACGGCGACGAGGATGCCGCTGCGCGGCACCTTGCCGTTGACCGCCATCGTTTCGAGAAGGGCGGCATCGGTGGTGACGCGGGCGCGGCCATTGACGCGCAGCGTCTCGTTGACGCCGGGCACCAGGAAGATCAGCCCGACGCCAGGGCAGGCGAGCAGATTGCCGAGCGTATCGACGCGGTTGTTGCCGAGCCGGTCCGGGATCAGCAGCGTCTTGTCGTCGACGACCTCGACAAAACCCGGCGCGTCGCCCTTCGGCGAGGCGTCGCAGCGGCCCTCGGGGTCGGTCGAGGCGATCACCAGAAAGGGCGACTTCGCGATGAAGGCGCGGCAATGCCGGTCGAGATGCCGCAGCTCTTTTCTCAGCGAGCGTTCGCTCGCCGGCCCGTAAAGCTCGCGCAGCCGGTCGAAATCCTCGATGCAATCCACGGCGCTCGCCTCCTTCGAAAGGCCGGACAAGCTCTGTCGTCCCGGCGAAGGCCGGGACCCGCTTCTCCGCCCGTGCATATCTACAACAGATTGCGAGGAATTAGAAACCCGATCCGGCTCGGCGAGGCTGATCGGTGGACTCCGGCCTGCGCCGGGGTGATTAACGACAGATAGAGCTGCGTCAGTTCAGCCGGACATATTCATAGTCGAGCGGCAGGTTATTTACACCATGGCTCGGCGGCGAAATCCAGCCGGCGATCTTGCCGGGTTCGACGACGCGCTGCATCAGGCTCCGCACGAAGGCCCGGTCGGCGGAGGTCGGAAACCACTCGCGGGCGCCGGCGGCGCACGCCTGGCGGCTGACGATATGCCCTTCGGGATCGACCGGGACACCGGACCAGGCGCCGATCGCGCGGTGAAAGCGCGGGCTCGGCAGGCGGAAGCGGAAATCGCGTCCGGCCCTCTCGATCAGCTTGTTCCAGCGCCCGATACCGACATTGCAATCGGCGACATAGGCGGCGCGCGACACCTCGTTCATCGCGTTGCGCAGCGGCACCTCGTCGATGGCGATTTCGCCCTTGCCGTTCGGCAGCTCGAGCGCCATCAGCGAATCCGTCTCGCGGTGGTCCGGAAAGCGCGCCTCGTCCGGCCGGCCCTTGATGCCGGCGGCAAAATAGTGCGCCGCATTCGAGGACACTTCGGCCCCGAACAGGTCGAGCGAGGAGCTGAACCAATAGTTCATGTAGCGCTGCAAGGTCGGCAAGTCGATGACCCCGCATTCGCGCAGGCGGACGGGATCCTCGCTCTTCAGTTCGCGCATCATCTCGATGGTGCGGCGGATGACGCGCGTCAGGCCGCTGTCGCCGACATACATGTGATGGGCTTCTTCGGTCAGCATGAAATTGCAGGTCCGCGACAGCGGGTCGAAGGCGCTCTCGGCGAGGCTCTTCAGCTGGTACTTGCCGTCGCGGTCGGTGAAATAGGTGAACATGAAGAAGGAGAGCCAATCCTCGATCGGCTCGTTGAAGGTGCCGAGAATGCGCGGCCGATCGGCATTGCCGGAATGGCGGTCGAGCAAGGCCTCGGCCTCCTCGCGCCCGTCGCGGCCGAAATGCGCGTGCAGCAGGTACACCATTGCCCACAGATGCCGCGCCTCCTCGACGTTGATCTGGAAGAGGTTGCGCAGATCGTAGATCGACGGGGCGCAAAAGCCCAAGAGGCGCTGCTGCTCGACGGAAGCGGGCTCGGTGTCGCCTTGCGTGACGATGAGCCGGCGCAAAGTCGCGCGGTGCTCGCCCGGCACCTGCTGCCAGACCGGTTCGCCGTAATCGTCGCCGAAGCCGATGCGGCGGTCCGGCGTCGGCGTGGCGAGAAAGATGCCCCAGCGGTATTCGGGCAGCCTCACCTTGCCGTAGCTCGCCCAGCCCTTGGCGTCGGCGCTCGTCGCGGTGCGCAGATAGACGTCGGCGGCGAGGAAATCGGTCGGGCCCATCTCGCGCCACCAATCGAGAAAGCGCGGCTGCCAGTGTTCGAGGGCGCGCTGCAGCGCCTTATCCTCGCCGAGCCCGACATTGTTCGGAATCCGCTCGCGGTAGTCGATCGTCATGCCCGTCTCCCCTTGCTGCATCGTCACCCCCGCGCAGGCGGGGGTCCAGGGCTATCGTTCCGGTCTTGGCTCCCTGGCTTCCCGCTTTCGCGGGAATGACGGCGTCAGACCCGGTCCCAGTCGAAGCGCGGCTTGCCGCCGCCGCCGTAGCGTTTCAAGGCGCCCTGCTCGCCGACCGCGTTGGGGCGCCCGAAGATCCAGTTCTGCCAGGCCGTCAGTCGCCCGAAGATTTTGGTCGCGAGGCTCTCGCCGCCGGCGAAGCGCAGGCTCGCCTCCATGCCGGAGAGCGCATCGGGCGACAGGCTCGCGCGTTCCTCGAGCGCCAGGCGGATCTCTTCGTCCCAGTCGAGTTCGTCCGGCGCGAAGGTGACGAGGCCGCGGGCGAGCGCGGCGGCGGCGTTGAAGAGCGCGCCCCGCTCGGCCGGCGGCTCGGCGCCGGCGAAACGCGCGGCGAGCCGGGTGCGGCCCTGCAAATCCTCGAGCCCGCGGAAGTTCAGGCGGCCGAGCGCGATGCGCGGCCCCTCCCCCTCCTCGCGGCGCAGCATGTAGCTGCGGTCGGCGAGCAGCGCCAATTCGAAAAGGCTGCCGGCAAAGCAAGAGCCGTCGTCGATGACCGCGAAGAGGCTGCGCGAGGCCACTTCGAAACGCTGCAACGTGCGGCGCAAGAACCCGAGCGTCTCGCGGACGAACCAATGCCCCTCGCATTTCGCGACCGTCGCATCGCTCGCCAGCACCGCTTCCGGGTCGCCCTGCGTCTTGAGGACCAGAGTGCCGATCGCCGGTTCGTTGGCCCGCAGCAGCAACAGCGCATCCTCGAGTTCGCGGGCCATACGCAGCGGCCACCAGCGCGCCCCTGCCTCGAGGATCGCCGCGACCCCGTCGCGGATGTCGGCACGCTCGGGCCCGTGCACGGTCAAGGTCGCGTGGCGGCGGCCGCGGTCGATCTCGACCTCGACCGAGCGGTAGCGCCAGCGGTCGGGCTCGATGCGCCGCTCGAGCGGCGTCAGCTTCACGCCCGCCGCATCCTCCGGGCGGTCGCTCGCCGCCGCCCGTTCGCGGGCGCGCTCGGCGACGAGGTCCTTGAAACGGGCAGGCGGGGCGATTCGGTCGACCAGGCCCCATTCCTTGGCCCTCGGCGCGCGCACTCCCTCGGCGGCGGTGCAGAAGACGTCGGCGAGGTCGCGGCGCACACGCCGCTTGTCGACGAGCCGGGTCAGCCCGCCCGTGCCCGGCAGCACGCCGAGGAGCGGCACCTCGGGCAGGCTCACCGTGCTTGAACGGTCGTCGAGCATGATTATCTCGTCGCAGGCGAGCGCCAGTTCGTAGCCGCCGCCGGCGCAGGAGCCGTTGACGGCGGCGATGAATTTGAGCCCGGAGTGGCGGCTCGAATCCTCGATGCCGTTGCGCGTCTCGTTGGTGAAGCGGCAGAAATCGACCTTCGCCGCGTGGCTCGCGCGGGCCAGCATGTAGATGTTGGCACCCGAGCAGAACACCCGCTCGCGCGCGCTCGTCAGCACGACGGCGCGGACCTGCGGATGCTCGAAGCGGATGCGGTCGAGGGCGTCCGACAACTCGATGTCGACGCCGAGGTCGTAGGAATTGAGCTTCAACCTATAGCCGGGCTCGAGCCCGCCATCCTCGGCGACGTCGAGACTGAGGGTCGCGACCGGGCCGGCGAAGCCAAGCCGCCAGTGCCGGTAATGCGCCGGGTCGGTAGCAAAATCGATCATCGAGCGGAATTATAGTGCGTAAACCGGCCAGTAGGTCAACCTCTAACATGCAAAATTCTTCAATCTTCCGCGGGGATCGCCAGTTCCGGCCGCGGCATTGCCGCGAGCAATTGCCGGAAGGTCGCGTCGATGGTGCGGCCGGCGGTGTCGACGGTCGCATCGGCGCGCGCATAAAGCGGCCCGCGCACCGCGAGGATGCGCTTCAGATCGGCCATCGCCTCGCGGTTGTCGGCCATCGGACGCAAATCGCCCTGCGCGATGACGCGGTTCATGTGTTCCTCGGGCGAGGCGGTCAGCCACACCGTATAGCAGCCGGCCAAGAGGCGTTCGAAGGTGGCGGCCTCGGCGACGATGCTGCCGCCGGCGGCGAGGACGAAAGCGGAATGGCGATCGAGCGCGCCGTCGAGCGCACGCCGCTCGCTGCGGCGGTAGGCGGCCTGTCCGTGCAATGCGAAGATCTCGCCGAGCGAGAGACCGCAATCGCGCTCGATCTCGGCGTCGAGCTCGATGAAGGGGACGGCGAGGTGCTGCGCGAGGCGGCGCCCGAGCGTCGATTTTCCGGCGCCGCGCAACCCGATCAGCGCGATGCGTCGCCGCCTTTCGCCGGGCTCGGCAAGGCCGAAGCGAGCTTCCAGCATGTCGCGCGCCTGGCGCAGCTCGCCTGGAGCGAGACGCCGCAGCGCCTCGACCGCGAGGCGCAGCTCGACGGATTCCTCCGGCTCCTCGCCGACGAGCCGTGCGAGCGGCAAATGCAGACCCGCGGCGACGCGGCGCAACAGCGCGATCGACATGTTGCCCTTGCCGGCCTCCAGCTGCGCCAGGTAGCGCTCCGACAGGCCGGCGTCGCGCGCCAGGATCTTGCGGGTCATGCCGCGCCGCGCCCGCTCGGCGCGCACCCGCTCGCCGAGACCGCATAGATAGCCGTCGCGGGCCGCCGCGACGCCACTTTCCTCATTGACCTCGAGGTTTCCATCCGCCATCTGCTTGCGCCCGCGGTTCAGCAATGCGACCATTGCCGGAAATATAATGCTTGTTGTCCGCCGCCGTAATAGCGGCGGCATGGAGCGAACGCGAATGGGCAGCGCCACGACCTACAATGCCGCCGCCGAGCTGATCGGCCGCAACCTCGCCGCCGGACGCGGGCAAAAGACCGCCTTCGTCGACGACCGCGGCAGGTACAGCTACGCCGATCTCGCCGACCGCGTCGGACGCTTCGCCGATGCCCTCTCGCGGCTCGGCCTGCGCCGCGAGGAGCGGATCCTCATCGCGCTGCAAGATTCGATCGATTTCCCGACCGCGTTTCTCGGCGCGATTTGGGCCGGCGTCGTGCCGGTCGCGGTCAACACGATGCTGGGGCCCGAGGACTTCGCCTACATGCTCGCCGACAGCCGGGCGCGGGCGGTTGTCGTCTCGGCGCCGCTGTTGCCGGCGCTCGAGGCGGCCGCCGCGAGCCTCTCGCAGCGTCCGCGCATCATCGTCTCGGGCGGGGACGGGGAATATACGGTAGATGGGCTGCTCGCGCAGGCGCAAGGCGCGCCGCCGGTCGCGCCGACGCATCCGGACGAAGCTTGCTTCTGGCTCTATTCCTCGGGCTCCACCGGGCGGCCGAAAGGCACCGTGCACGTGCAGACGAGCCTTCTCGCGACGGCCGAGCTCTACGGCATCCCGATCCTCGGCATCGAGGAACGCGACGTCGTGTTCTCGGCGGCGAAGCTGTTCTTCGCCTATGGCCTCGGCAATGCCTTGACGTTCCCGCTCGCGGTCGGCGCGACCAGCATCCTGACGGCCGAGCGGCCGAGCCCCGCCGTCGTCGCGCGCATCTTGAGAGAACACCGGCCGACGATCTTCTACGGCGTGCCGACGCTCTTCAACGCGATGCTGGCCTCGAACGAATTGCCCGGTCGCGACGAACTCAATTTGCGCCGCTGCGCCTCGGCCGGCGAACCGCTGCCGCAGGAGATCGGCCGGCGCTGGTCGACGCGCACCGGCACCGACATCCTCGACGGCATCGGCTCGACCGAGATGCTGCACATCTTCCTCTCGAACCGGCCGGACGATTTGCGTTACGGCACTACGGGGAAGCCGATCCCCGGCTACGGGCTCAAGATCGTCGGCGAAGACGGGCTGCCGGCCGCGCGCGGCGAGATCGGCGACCTCTGGGTCAGCGGCCCGTCGAGCGCGCCCTACTACTGGAACAACCGCGAGCGCAGCCGCACCACCTTCGTCGGCGAATGGACGCGCACCGGCGACAAATATCTCGAGGACGCGGACGGCTACTACGTCTATTGCGGGCGCAGCGACGACATGCTGAAGGTCAGCGGCCAGTATGTCTCGCCGGCCGAGGTCGAGGCCGTCCTGCTCGAACACGAGGGGGTGCTGGAAGCCGCGGTCGTCGGCGCGGCCGATGCGGACGGCCTCGTCAAAGCCAAGGCCTTCGTCGTCGCGAAACCGGGCGCCACGGCCGGCGCGGCCTTCGCCGAGGTGGTGATCGCCCATACCAACGCGCGGCTGCCGGCCTTCAAATGCCCGCGCTGGGTCGAGTTTCTCGACGAATTGCCGAAGACCGCGACCGGCAAGATCCAGCGCTTCAAATTGCGCGAACGGGGGTGAAATGGCAGACATCCGGATATGTGCGGGGCCGTTCGCCTTCCTCGCGCGCCTCGAGCGCGAGGCGGCGCCCAAGACCTGCGCCGCCTTCCTGCGCATGCTTCCCTATCGCAATCGCCTGATTCACGTGCGCTGGAGCGGCGAAGCGTGCTGGATACCGCTCGGCAGCCTCGATCTCGGCCTCGCACACGAGAACGCGACGAGCTACCCGCCGCCCGGCGCGGTGCTGCTCTACCCGGGCGGGGTCAGCGAGACCGAGCTGCTCCTCGCCTATGGCGCTTGCCGCTTCGCGAGCAAGGCGGGGCAGCTCGCCGGCAACCATTTCCTGACGATCGTCGCGGGCGGCGAGAATTTGGCCGAACTCGGCCGGCTCACCCTATGGCAGGGCGCGCAGGAGATCGCGTTTACCGCGGCTGAAGGATAGCTGCGCTTCGAAGTCCCCGTCCTCCCGATGAAATTCGGGACCCATGGCAGGCATGGATACCGGCCTGCGCCGGTATGACGAGAATATTACAGCCGTAACCTCGCAACCAATTTCTCGGGCTTGACCGGCGTTTCGTTGATCTCGACGCCGAGCGCGTCGGAGACCGCGTTGGCAATCGCCGCCGGCGGGGCGACGGCGCCGCCTTCGCCAACGCCCTTGACGCCGAGTGGATTGAGCGGCGAGGGCGAATGCAGAGGCACGATCGCGATGTCGGGTACATCGCTCGCGGTCGGCAGCAGATAGTCGGCGAGCGAGCCGGTCAGGAGCTGGCCCTCGCCGTCATAGGCGAATTCTTCGAAAAGCGCGCCGCCGATCCCCTGAGCGACGCCGCCGCGCACCTGGCCCTCGACGAGGAGCGGATTGACGACGGTACCGCAATCATGCGCGATCGCGTAATCCTCGAGCTTGACGCGCCCGAGCCCGCGGTCGACCTCGACGATTGCGACGTGCACGGCATAGCTCCAGGTGACGGTCGGCGGCTCCCAGTAGCAGGTCTCTTCGAGCCCGGCTTCGACCCCCGGCGGCCGGCCGTTGTCCCAGCCGGGCTTCGCCGCCGCGGCGAGGCGCGCGAGCGAGAGTTCGCCGCCCGGAACGCCCTTGATGCCCACCCCGCCGGCCCGCAGTTCGAGATCGGCCGGCGCGCATTCGAGGAGATGCGCGGCGATCTGGAACACCTTGTCCTTGAGCCGCCGGCTCGCATATGTCAGCGCCGCCGAAAGGCAGACCGTCGTGCGGCTCGCAATCGTGCCGAGGCCGTCGGCGATCGCCGCCGTATCGGCGAGCGACAGCACGACGTCGTCGGGCGCGACCGACCACTCGTCGGCGAGGATCTGGGCGAAGATCGTCTCCATCCCCTGCCCCTGCGGCGCGGCGCCGGAGGCGAGATAGATCTTGCCGGAGGAATCGATGCGCACGGTCGCGCCCTCGAAGGGGCCGACGCCAGTGCCCTCGACATAGGCGGCAATGCCGAACCCCAGCGAGCGGCCTTCTGCGCGCGCCCGCCGCTGACGCTCGCGAAACGCGGAAAGCCCGCCCACGACGGCTAGCGCTTTTTCGAGCGCCGCCGGATAGTCGCCGCTGTCGTAGACGATCGGCTCGCCGTCGCGGTAGGCGAGACCGACCGCGTACGGCATCTCGGCGGCCGCGACCATGTTGCGGCGGCGCACCTCGGCCGGCTCCAACCCGCATTCACGGGCGACGAGATCGACTGCCCGCTCCATCGCAAAGGCGGCCTCGGGACGGCCGGCACCGCGATAGGCCGAGTTCGGCACCTTGTTGGTGGTCGCGATCCGTGCCGCGGCGGCGAAGTTCGGGATCTTGTAGGGCCCCGGCAAATGCACCGCGGTGTTGTAGGCGATGCCGGCGCCGATCGGGTTCCAGGCGCCGCAATCGAGGATGAAATCGTCGCGGAAAGCGAGGATATGCCCGTCGGCATCGAAGCCGACCGCGACATCGTGCAATTGGTCGCGCGAATGTGTCGCCGAGAGCAGGTGCTCGTGCCGGTCCTCGAGCCACCGCACGGGCCGGCGGATCTCGCGCGCGAGAAAGGCGATCAGCAAATCCTCCGGATAGACGTGCCCCTTGCCGCCGAAGCCGCCTCCGACATCGAGCGCCAGCGCCCGCACCCGCGATTCGGGCGTCCCCAGCAGGCCCGCCGCCTCGCGGCGCAGCCAATGCACCATCTGCGTGGCTGACCAGATCGTCATCGTCTGCGTGCGCGGGTCGAAGGCGGCGACGACGCCGCGGCACTCCATCGGCACGGCGCTGTAGCGGTGCGTGTAGAAGCGGCGTTGGAAGCGCTTCGGGGCGGCGGCGAGCGCCGCTTCGACGGCGCCCTTTTCGATGCGGAAGCTGCCGATCTGATTGCCGTCGAACTGCTCGTGCAGGACGGGGGCGCCGGGACGCAATGCCGCCTCGGGATCGACGACCGGGGTCAAGGGTTCGAGGTCGAGCCGGATCAGTTCGGCCGCGTCCTCGGCGGCATAGCGGCTGTCGGCGACGACGACCGCGACCGCCTCGCCGACATGGCGCAATTTGTCGTGCGCGAGCAGCGGCTGGCGCGGGTTCTTGAAGGAATGCTGGACCTGCGTCGTCCATTTCCGCGGCAATACGAGCTGGCTGTCGGGGACCGGCGGCACGCGGCGCGCCAGCTCGATGCCGCTCATCGCGAAATGCACGCCGGGCGCGGCTTTCGCCCGCGACAGATCGACCGCGCGGATGCGGGCATGCGCGATGGATGGGGCTGCGCAAAAAGGCGGCATGCAGCATGCCGGGAAGGACGAAATCGGCGACGAAGGCGCCCTGCCCCTTTAAGAGCCGCTCGTCCTCGCGCCGCAAGAGCGGGCGGCCGACCCAGGAGGCGGACGCCTCGCTCACGGCTTTTCGGCACGCATCGCAGGGGCCGCCGCCTCGACCGCATCGACGATGTTGCGGTAGCCGGTGCAGCGGCACAACACCGCCGACAAACCCTCGCGGATCTCGTCGCGGCTCGGGCTCGGATTGAGCCGCAAGAAATCGGTCGCGGCGATCAGCATGCCGGGAGTGCAGAAGCCGCATTGCAGCGCGTGGTGCTGGTGGAACGCCTGCTGCAGCGGGTTGAGCTCGCCATTCTCCTTAGCGAGCCCTTCGACGGTGACGAGTTCGGCCCCCTCGCCCTGCACCGCGAACAACAGGCACGAGCGTGCCGCCGCGCCGTCGACAAGGATCGTGCAGGCGCCGCAAATGCCGTGCTCGCAGCCGATATGGGTGCCGGTGAGCCCCAGATCCTCGCGCAGGAAATCGACGAGCAATTTGCGCGGCTCGCAACGCCCGGCACAGCTGCGGCCGTTGACAGTGAGGCGGATTTCGACCTCCGACATCGCGCTCACCCTCAGGACCGCGCGCCGATCGCGCGCTTGACCGCGCGCTCCAAAAGCACGCGCGTCAGGTGCCGGCGGTAGTCGCCCGAAGCGTGGTGGTCGGACAAGGGCTCGACGCCCTCGGCCGCCTTCGCTGCGGCGGCGGCGATCGCCTCCTCGCCGAGGCCCCTTTCCATCAGGATCGCCTCGGCGGCGGATTGCCGGCGCGGAGCCGGCTCGACGCCGCCCGTCGCCAGCTGCGCGCGCGTGCATTTGTCGCCGTCGCGGACGATGACCGCGGCGATCGCGGTCAGCGCGAAGTCGCCGTGCCGGCGGGAGAATTCCTCGAGGGCACAGCCGGCATTCGCCGGCATCACGGGGAAACGCACTTCAGTCAGGACCTCGTCCGAAGAAAGGCTTGTCGTCAGCGCGTCCTGGAAGAGATCGCGCGCCGCGATATGCCGCTCGCCCTTCGGCCCCTTCGCGACGACCTCGCCGTCGAGCGCCACCAGCACCATCGGGATCTCGGCCGCCGGGTCGGCATGCGCGATCGAGCCGCCAACCGTGCCGCGCGAACGCGTCGGCAGATGCCCGACGAGCCTGATCGCCTCGGCGAGCAGCGGCAGCTTCTCCTTGATGACGGGCGAATGCTCGATCTCGCGCTGCCGCGTCATCGCGCCGACACGCACAATATCTCCCTCGACCGTGATATGGGCGAGCGCGGCGATGCGGTTGATGTCGACGAGCGCGGCCGGCGTTGCGATGCGGAAATTCATCATGGGCACGAGGCTCTGGCCGCCGGCGAGGATGCGCGCCTCGCCGTCATAGCGGGCGAGCACGGCGATCGCCTCGTCGATCGAAGCGGGGCGGTGGTAGTCGAAACGGGCGGGCTTCACGGGCGCGGCCTCGCGGGAAAGCTGGGGCGGTGCCGCATGTTAGCACGAACGTGGCCCGATGAAGCCCCCACCTCACCCTGCCCTTTCCGCCCCCAGGGGCGGAGAGGGTGTCAGGCCGCGGCGCCGTTCATCCGGTAGCGGCTGTTGCGCAAGACGCGGCCGGGGAGCGCGCCGGTGTGGGTGCCGTCTTCGAGCAGGACCTCGCCGTTGACGATCGTCGCGGCGATGCCGGCCGCCGGCTCCTTGAAGCGCCAGCCGCCGGCCGGGAAATCGTGCACGATGCTTTCCGGCAGCGGGCGCACCGTCTCGGGATCGAAGATCACGATGTCGGCCGCCATGCCGGGGCGCAACAACCCGCGGTCGTAGAGGCCGAAGGCGGAAGCGGAATCGAAGGTGAGGCGCCGCACCGCCTGTTCCAACGACATCACCTGCTTTTCGCGCACCCATTCGGAGAGGAGCCGCGTCGAATAGCCGTAGCCGCCGTGAAACTGCACATGCGCGCCGCCGTCCGAGAGGCCGACGATGGCATTCGGATGAGTGAGGATCTTCGCCATCGCCTCGTTGTCGACGTTGTTCTCGGCCTGCATGAAGATCGTTTCGAGCCGCTCCTCGACGACGAGGTCGAGAAAGGCGTCGATGACGCGCTTGCCCTGCGCCCTGGCGATCTCGCCGATCGTCTTGCCCTTGAGGCCCTTGTTCTTTTTGAGCGCCGGTTCATCGACCCACATGTAATCCCACCAGCTGCGGGAATAGCCGGCCGCGGGCACCGTCACCCGATGCTCGACCACCTCCTCGTGCAGTTTCTGGCGGATCGCGGGATCGCCGTAGGCGCGCAATTTCTCGGCGTCCGGGGCGAGGAGGATCGGGTGCCAGGTCGGCGCGCCACGGAACACCTGGCAGTTCTTCATCGTGAAGCTCTGCGTCACCCGGTTCGGGCTGCACAGCGGGTAGGCGCGGATGCCGGCGCGCGCCGTCTCCTCGAGGCGCGCCATGTGCTTCTTCCACAGATCGGGCTCGCGCACGGTTTGCCCGAGATTGTTGTAGACAACGGTGCGGCCGGTGGCTTCCGAGAGCCGGCTCATCAGCCCGTCCTTCATCTCGGCGGCGCGGCCTCCGCCCGACTGGATCGTGCCGGTGCCGAGCTCGCGCAGCACGTCGCCGAGCGCGAAGATCTCGGCCTCGTCCGCCCAGAGCGCCGGGATGTGCACGCCCTGTGGATCGTAATGGCCGCGGTTACGCGACACCGAGAGGCCAAGCGCGCCTGCGTCCATGCCGTCGCGCACGACCGCCTGCATGGCTTTCAGCTCGTCTTCGGTGGCGGCGCGCTTCTGGCAATCCTCGCCCATCACGTAATAGCGCACCGCCGAATGGCCGATCAGCGTGCCGACGTTGACGCCGAGACGGCGGTCGAGCTTTTCCATGTATTGCGGGATCGTCTCCCAATCGAACTCGACCGTGTCGAGCACCTCGACCGGGATCGCCTCGACGTAGGAGAGGAACTCGGCGACGCGCTTCTCGGTGCCGGGCTTCACGGGCGCGAGCGCGAGCGAGCAATTGCCGAAGATGACGGTCGTCGCGCCATGGTCGCAGGAATAGGAGCACAGCGGGTCCCAGGTGACCTGCGCGTCGTAATGGCAATGATTGTCAATGAAGCCGGGCGCGACCGCCCGGCCGCCTGCGTCGATGACCTTGTCGGCTGGCCCGGAAAGCTTGCCGAGTTCGGCGATCTTGCCGTCCTTGACCGCGACGTCGCCGCGGAATGCCGGCATGCCCGAGCCGTCGACGATGCGGCCGTTCTTGATCAGCAGGTCATAGGCCATGGCGTTTCCTTTCTTCTTTGCGTCCTTGCGTTTCCCAGGTCGAGCTTAGCATGGCATCTGGAAGATTGCTTTGCTGCGCTCGCAATGACATGGGAGCGGGCTGTCATTGCGAGGAGCGGAGCGACGAAGCGATCTCGCTGCCGGCAGATCAAGCGCTGCCGCCGACAACCGGGTGGCCCTCGGCGCGCCAGCGCAGCATGCCGCCGTTGAGGTTGGCGACGTCGTTGAAGCCGGCCTGGCGCAGGATCACCGTCGCCTGCGCCGAACGGCTGCCGGCGCGGCACAGCGCGACGATCGGGCGGTCGCGGGAGAGCTCCTGCACCCGCTCGGCGAGCGCGCCGAGCGGGATCAGCATCGCGCCCTTGATGTGCCCAAGCGGCCCCTCGAACTCCTGCGGCTCGCGCACGTCGAGGATCTGCACCGCGTCGGCGTGTTCTTCGAGGGTGTGCGGATCGATCTCCCAGATGCCGGCGAAGGTGTAGCGCAGCGGCGCCCAGCCCGGCTCGGCGGCGGCGCTGCCGCCTTCCGGCCGGCCGCATTTGAGGTTCGCCGGCACCGCGACATCGATCTGCTTCGGATGCGCCAGGCGTAAATTCTGCATGTAGCCGACGAAATCGGATTCGCCGATCTCGCCGCCGAGACGCGGGTTGAAGAGCCGCTCCTCGCGCACGCTCGTCACCGTCAGCCCGCGGTAGTCGTGCGCCGGATAAAGAAGGCACGCATCGGGCAGCGTGAAGATCTGGTCGCGGATAGAGCGGTACATCGCGTGCGGATCGCCCTGTTGGAAATCGGTGCGGCCGCTGCCGCGCACCATCAGGCAATCGCCGGTGAAGGCCATGCTGCGGTCGTCGAGGACATAAGTGAGACAGCCCGAGGTATGCCCAGGGGTCGCGCGGACTTGCAGATTGCGCGGGCCGAAGGACACGACGTCATCGTGCACGAGGTAGCGGTCGGCACCCTCCGCGCCGCTCGCCGCCGAGAGCGCGATCCGGCAGCCGGTTGCCGCCTTCAACAGCCAGGCGCCGGTCACATGGTCGGCATGCACGTGAGTTTCGAGGACGAACCGCAGCTCGAGGCCCAATTCGTCGAGGAGCGCCTTGTCGCGCCGGATCTGCTCGAAGACCGGATCGATGATGACCGCGTCCCCGCTGTGCCCGTCGCCGAGCAGATAGGTGTAGGTCGAGGACTGGGCGTCGAAGAGCTGGCGAAACACCAACATGACCACCCCCGAAAGGCCGCGACGGCGGCGCCTCGACTATGCCAGGACGGCGAGGAAAAGAGGAGAGCGCAGAATTCGCCGGCCCGCCTCACGCCGCCGGGGGGAAGGCGAAATAATCGCCGATGCCGCGAGCCAGCGCCGCGGCGAGGCGCCGCCGATAGCCCGGCTCTTCCAAGAGGCGTTCTTCCCCGGGGTTGGAGAGGCAGCCGAGCTCGACGAGGGCCGAGGGAATGTCGGGCGCGCTCAGCACGACAAAGCCGGCCGAGCGCAGCGGGCGTTCGAGCAGCGCCACCTGCCGCCGCAGCTCGCCGGCCACCTTGTGCGCCAGGACGATCGAGCGGTTGGCGTTCTCGCGGTGCAGCAGGTCGAGAAGGACATTGCCCACCTCGCGCGGTTCGCGGCCGAGGCCGAGATGCGCGAGTGCACCCTCGTTCTCGCTCTTGGCGAGAAGGGCCGCTTCGCCATCGGAGGCCTTCGCCGACCAGGTGAAGACGGAAGCGCCGCGCATCGCCGTGTTCGGCAGCGCGTCGGCATGCAGCGACAGGAATATGTCGGCATGCGCCGCGTGGGCGCGCGCGACGCGCTCTTCGAGCGGCACGAATTCGTCGCGGTAGCGCGTCAGCACGACCCGGTAGCGGCGGGACAGCGACAGCTCATACGCCAGGGCGCGCGCGGTTGCGAGCGTGATCGTCTTTTCATAGACGCCGTCCGGGGCGATCGCGCCCGGATCATTGCCGCCATGCCCGGGGTCGAGCGCCACGGTCGGCCGCTCGAACGGCAACGGCTTGCGTTTCGGCAAAGGCGGCCATGCCCGAGCGGCTTCGCCTGCCGAAGCGCCCGCGAACGCTGCAACGGCGCCCGCGGCGAGGCGCAGCACAGCGCGCCGCCGCAGTGCGATCTCCCGCATTCCCCCACCCCCCGGCCGGGCACCCGCGCGTGAGGCGAGGATCTCCGTCCGCGGTAAATTATGCCGTGAAACCGGGCGAACTTCCAGGCCAGATCAGGGCTTCAGCCGACGACGCCGGCCGGAGTTTGTTCGACCTTCGCCAGAGAGCTGTGACCCCTCGGAGCGTCATGCCCCCGGTCAGTGCATCTGCATGAATGCGCCCTTGGCCATCGCCAAGTGGTGCATCTGATGATAGCTGCCGCTCGCCATGACGCCGATAAAGCCGAGGCCGCGAATGATCTCGACCTGCCTGCGATCTTTCGCGGTGACCGTGAACGTGACGCCATTCGGCAGCGGCTCGGTCTTCGCGCTCCAACCCCGCGGATGGGTCGCGTCGATCATCGCCGCCTGATCGGGGACCATCCGCTTGATGGCGGCAATCGTGCGGCCGATGCCGGTGACCGCGACGCGGATACCGCCAGGGACGGGTTTGGCCGCGACGTCGGCTTTGAGGGTAACATCGTTCATATCGATCAGGTGCTGGCGCAATGCCTCGAGGTTGACCTTCGACCAGTCCGTCTTCGGATCGGCCTCGAGGATGCGGACGATTTCCTGGATCGCCCCGAAAGCGTCCTGACCCGGGAAAGTCGGCACCTGCATACCGCTGCGGCCACCCATCGGCATCATCCCGTGATGCCGGCCCATCATTTCCTGCATACGCTCCGGCCCCATCGCCTGCCCCCCGGATTGCATCATCCCCTGCCTCTGGCCGGGACCCATTTGCTGCTGTGCGGGCATCGTCTGGGCGAGCGCGAGACCGGCGGCGGTGATGGCGAGCACGGCGGCTATGCCGAGAAGCCTGATGGTGCGACGCATTGTAAAACTCCCGTTAAAGGCTCTGTGAGGGCGCATTTTAAGGGCCGAACGGCGGCATGCGCATGATCGGGATCATGTCACCCGAGGCACTCTCCCCTGTCGGCGGTGGAGGTTCAGCCAGAAAGCGGTCGGTAGAGCAGGCACCAACCCATCGGGCCGATCGATCCCTCGACCAGTTCGCAGGTTCCGGCCGCCATCATCCCGGCGTGGCCACGCGTCATGCCGCGACCCATCATGCCGCCGCCCATCATCCCGGCCCCGGCCCGACCGCCGGGAGGGATGTAGAACTTGCACATGCCGCACATCTGCCCGTTCTTCGGATGGTTCTGGTATTGCGCAGCTGCCTGGGTGACCTTTCCGTTCGCTCCGGCTGCCGCCGCCTGCCGGGCAAATCCGGCCATGGTGACCAAAGTCGCGAACCGCTCGATCCATTCGCGCCGCGACAGCATCAGATTTCCCGTCCGCAATTCTATGGAATCACCGTCTAAGTGGTGTGGGCGAGCGGCATTGATGTGAATCAAGTGCGCCCGGTTCCGTCTGTTCTGTCGAGCCGGATTACCGCATCAGTGCGGGTCAGGCGCCCTTCGGCTTCGAGTGCCGCGAGCGTCCGGTAGAGCGCCTCGCGGGTGATACCGATTTCGGCCGCGATGTCTTGAAGCTCGCCCTCCAGCGGGACGCTGCGACCGTCGATGCCGACATTCAGACGCAGGTATTGCAACACGCGCTCGCGCGCGGAACGAACGTTGCGCAGCTCCATGCGGGCGCGAAGTTCCTGCAGCTGCCGGGCGAGCCGCGCCATGAAAGCTTCGGCGAGCGCCGGGTCGGAGCGGAGCGCTGCCATCACCTTTGCCTTCGGATAGACCCGAACGCGCGACGGCGCGGCAGCGACGGCATCGCAATGATAGGCATCGGCAAAGAGCGCGGCTTCCGTGAACAACTCGCCGCGCTGCGCCGTATGCAGAATTACCAAATGGTCATCGACGGTGCGGCGGATGAGGCGGAGCCGGCCGCTTTCGACCTTGTAGATCGCGGCAGCACGGTCGCCCTGCCGAAACAGCAGTTCGCCAGCAGCAAGCTCACGCACGGCGCTGCCGGCATCCAGGGCAGACGGCAAGGCGTCCAGAGCAGCGGCCGGCTGGCGCAGATCTTGGTCCACCCCGAGGTATCTACGCGATTATCCGGTCCGCCGGCAGCGAAAAACGGGGCGTCAGCGGCGGTCGTCGCGAGTGAGGCGCAGCGGGCTTGGGCTTTCCGGCGGAGCGGCGGAGTACGCGCCAAGCCAATGCAAGGCCGCGCGACGCACGGTCCGGAGGAAGACGACAAACCGCTGAGGCAAATTCCACCTGCGTCCGTCCTCGCGCAGGCTCGCCATGCCGCGGCGCCGGTAATCGGCGACCCAGCGGGCAACGCTGCGCTCATCGACTCCGGCGGCGCGGGCGGCGTCGGCGGTCGTCCAGCCGTCGACGATGACGCGCTGAACGACATGACCGCGCCTGGCCGGACCGGGAATATCGTTGCTCGCAGAACCGTCCTTCATCGCCGCTACTCTCAAGGCTTCCCGAGCGATGCTCGTTCGTCCTTCTAACGATGGCGCGCGGCGACAAATTCCGGCTCTCAACCTCCCGGATCGACGACAATGCGGCCGCGCACCCCGCCCTGCAGAATGCGCGGCGCGAGCGCCGGCAGTTGTGTCAGCGGCACAGTTGTCGTGATGCGGGCGAGATGCCCTTGCAGCACGTCGCGGGCGAGACGCTCCCATGCCTCGGCACGCTCCTTGAGCGGGCACATGACCGAATCGATGCCGAGCAGATTGACGCCGCGCAGCAGGAACGGGATGACGCTCGCCGGCAAATCGCTGCCGCCGGCGAGCCCGCAGGCGGCGACGCTGGCGCGGTAATTGAGCTGCGTCAGAATCGTCGCCAAGGTCGTGCCGCCGACCGCGTCGATGGCGCCGGCCCAGCGCTCGCTGTCGAGCGGCCGTGCCGGCGGCGAGGAAAGGCTCGCGCGGTCGATAATCTCGGCGGCGCCCAAGGCTTCGAGATATTCGCGCTCGGCAATGCGGCCGGTCGAGGCGACGACACGGTGGCCGAGGGCGGACAGAATCGCGATGGCGACGCTGCCGACGCCGCCCGCCGCGCCGGTGACGAGGACATCGCCCGCGCCCGCGGCGAGCCCGTGCCGTTCGAGGGCGATGACCGCCAACATCGCGGTGAAGCCGGCGGTGCCGATCGCCATCGCTGCTTCGGCGCTCAACTCCTGCGGCCGGCGCACCAGCCACGCGGCCTTGACCCGCGCCTTCTCGGCAAAACCGCCCCAATGCACTTCGCCGACCCGCCAGCCGGTCAGCAGCACCGGATCGCCCGGGCGAAACAGCGGACTCTCGGAATGCTCGACGGTGCCGGCGAAATCGATGCCGGGGACATGCGGGTATTTGCGCACCAGCCGGCCGATCCCTTGCAGAATCATGCCGTCCTTGTAGTTGAGCGTCGAGCGCTCGACCCGCACCGTGACATCGCCCGGCGGCAGCCGGCTGTCGTCCAATTCCTCGATGCGCGGAACGACCTTGCCGGCTTCCTCGTGCAGAACCAGCGCGCGGAACGGCATGGCTCAGGCGCGCAGCGGCTCGAGGAGGCTGACGAAATTGGCGACCGCCGCGCCGCCCATGTTGAAGACGCCGGCGAGCTTGGCGCCCGGCACCTGGATGCCGCCCGCCGTGCCGGTCAGCTGCATCGCCGCCAGCACGTGCATCGAGACGCCGGTGGCGCCGATCGGATGCCCTTTCGATTTGAGGCCACCGGAGGGATTGACCGGCAGTTTGCCGTCCTTTTCGGTCCAGCCTTCGAGGATGGCGCGCGCGCCCTGCCCTTTCGGCGCCAGCCCCATCGCCTCGCATTCGATCAGCTCGGCGATCGTGAAGCAGTCGTGCGTCTCGACGAGATCGAGGTCGTCGAGCCCGAGCCGAGCCGAAGCGAGCGCCCGTTTCCAGGCGAGTTCCGGCCCCTCGAAAGCGACGATGTTGCGCCGGCTCATCGGCAGGAAATCGTTGACCTGCTCGCGGGCGCGGAACGCCACCGCTTTCTTCATCGCGAGCGCGGTCCCGGTGTCGGCGAGCACGACTGCGGCGGCGCCGTCGGAGACAAGCGAGCAATCGGTGCGCTTCAAGGGGCCGGCGACGATCGGGTTCTTGTCCGAGACGGCGCGGCAGAATTCGTAGCCCAGATCCTTCTGCATTTGCGCCAACGGGTTGGCGGCGCCGTTCTTGTGGTTCTTCGCGGCGATGCGGGCGAGCGCGTCCGACTGGTCGCCATAGCGCTGGAAATAGCTCTCCGCGATGCGCCCGAAGATGCCGGCGAAGCCGCCCGGGGTCGCATCCTCCTCCTTGCGGTAGCTGGCGCCGAGGAGAATGTCGCCGACTTGCGCTCCTGACACCTCGGTCATCTTCTCGACGCCGACGACGAGGACGAGCCTGGCGCGGCCGGCGGCGATCGCGTTCGCGCCCATATGGATCGCGGCGGAGCCGGTCGCGCAAGCGTCCTCGACCCGTGTCGCCGGCTTGAAGCGGAAGCCCGGGTCGGCCTGGAAAACGAGCGAAGCAGGAAATTCCTGGCGCACGAAGCCGCCGTTCATCGTGCCGAGAAAGACGGCATCGATGTCCGACGCCGTGACGCCGGCGTCGGCGAGCGCGGCTTGCGTCACCTCGATGATCAGCGATTCGAGGTCGCGCCCCTCGTGGCGGCCGAATTTGCTGTGCGCCCAGCCGACGATGCACTCGGTCATTCCTGTCCTCCGGAATTAGGGCCGCGGCGGCGTAGCATGCGCGCCGGCACCGCTCTATCCTAGAAATGGGATCGCACCGGGGAAAGCGGAATGACGCACATGGCGGCGGCGGTCACGTTGCGCCGGCCGGACGATTGGCACGTGCATCTGCGCGACGGCGCGATGCTGGCGCTCGTCCTGCCTTACACGGCGAAGCAATTCGCGCGCGCGATCGTCATGCCGAATCTGGTGCCGCCGGTGACGACGATCGCGGCGGCGCGCGCCTATCGCGAGCGCATCCGCGCCGCCCTGCCGCCCCCACCCTTC
Organism: Allostellaceae bacterium; assembly: GCA_035538335.1. Classification (GTDB taxonomy): domain Bacteria; phylum Pseudomonadota; class Alphaproteobacteria; order ATCC43930; family CGMCC-115725; genus AP-15. The sequence goes on along the minus strand of DATLKN010000008.1, from coordinate 85,437 downwards.
CCTCCCCTGCGGGCGGGGGAGGGTCAGGGAGGGGGTTTCACGCCGCTGATGAGCTGCTATCTGACCGACGCCAGCGATCCGGCCGAAGTCGCGGGCGGCTACGAGGGGGGCGTCTTCGCCGCGGTCAAGCTCTACCCGGCCCGGGCGACGACCAACTCCGCCTTCGGCGTCACCGATTACCAGCGCGTGATGCCGGTCTTCGAACGCATGGCAGCGATCGGCATGCCGCTGCTCGTGCATGGCGAGGTCGCCGAGCCGGAGGTCGATGTCTTCGACCGCGAGGCGGTCTTCATCGAGCGCGTGCTCGACCCGCTACGCCGGCGGCTGCCGGAATTGCGCGTCGTGGTCGAACACATCACGACCGAAGAAGCGGTGCAGTACGTCGAGGAAGGCGGGCCTAACCTCGCGGCGACGATCACCGCGCATCATCTGATGATCAACCGCAATGCGATCTTCGCCGGCGGCATCCGGCCGCATCTCTATTGCTTGCCGATCGCGAAGCGCGAGCGGCACCGCCTTGCGTTGCGGCGCGCCGCCGTTTCGGGAAGCCCGCATTTCTTTCTCGGCACCGACAGCGCGCCGCATGCGGTGCCGACCAAGGAGGCGGCCTGCGGCTGCGCCGGCATCTTTACCGCCGCCTGCGCCCTGGAACTCTATGCGCAAGTCTTCGACGAGGAAGGCGCGCTCGACCGGCTCGAAGGCTTTGCGTCGCTCTTCGGCCCCGCCTTCTACCGGCTGCCCGTGAACGAGGCGCGGGTGACATTGCGCCGCGAGCCCTATCGCGTGCCGGCGCAGATCGGCGACGGCGCCGAGGCTGTCTCGGTCTTTCGCGGCGGCGAGACCCTAGGCTGGCGCGTCGGGTAGCACGTCCGCCAATCGCAAAAAGCGCGGAGCAGCCGAGGACCGAAAACTTATCCGCCAAATCGGCCCGAAATTCGTCGCCTATGCCCTCTCACCCTCCCGCTGCGCGGGTCCCTTCCTCTCCCCGCTCGCGGGGAGAGGGTCGGGGTGAGGGGCCACCGCCGCCGCCGAGCCCCGATATTGATGTAACCATCCGCCGAAGACCGCGGGCTAAAGACGGTCATGAACCGCGGCCGCACATTTCTTGAACTTTTGCCCGAGCCGCTAGGAAGGCTTCAATCCCGGGCTGCGCGCGGATACGGCGTACCGTCTTTCCGGTGGAAGCCTCTCACGCCATCGGGGCCCGCTTTCAACTCTAGATCGATGTCCGGATACGTCACCTCATCGCCTCCCGTCCGGTCGCCGATCACGAGGAAGATGGCATCTGTCTGCGTGAGATTCAGGAAATGATGGCCGTCGCCCGTTCCAGCTGGAAAGCCGATGCAGGTGCCCGGCCCAACGGTTTCGCGACCCACGTCGGTCACAAGCACGAGTTCGCCTTCAAGCACGTAAACGAACTCGTCCTGCTTGGAATGCGTGTGTCGCGCCGACGACTGACCATCGGGCAAAACCCGAACAAGATTGACGCCGTAATTCTTGAGCCCCGCATGATCACCAAGGCGCCGAGTATAGCGCTTTCGCTGTCCCTCCCGGAATGGCTCGGGATAGCTGGATGCGTTGCTCTCCGATACATCGGCTGGCCTGAATACCTTCGATCCTCTTGTCATGGTCGCCTCCTCGTAGGCAGCGCTTATGCAACCAATCTGGCAGACCGGCCTTTCCAATTCCAGGGGAGCAAACTCGTCGAGCCGCGAGGCTGGGTGATCGTTGATCCGGCGCAGGACGTCGGCGAGGCAAGCCTGCGGATCGAGCTTGTTGAGTTTCGCCGTGCCGATCATCAGACCGTGGATCGCCGGGCTAAGCCCGGCCAAGACGATTTCAAATCGTATCAACCTATGCTCGATCCCGGTGCGATGCGTCGAGCCCAAGCATCAGCTCGATATTCTGCACCGCCGCGCCCGAGGCGCCCTTGCCGAGATTGTCGAGCCGGGCGACGAGCACGGCCTGGCGGCGCGCCTCGTTGACATAGGCGTAAAGCTCCAGCCGGTTCGTATCGTTGAGCGCCTCGGGTTCGAGCTTTTCTTCGCCCGCGGCGACCGCGACGTACTCCGCGCCGCGATAGTGGTCGGCGAGGACGCCGAGGAGGTCGGCCCCGCTCGGGGCGCCTGGCAGCGTCTCGAGATGCAGCGGGATCGACACCAGCATGCCCTGCCGGAAATGCCCGACCGAAGGCACGAAGATCGGCCGCCGCTTGAGCCCGCCGTAAAGCTCGATCTCCGGCACGTGCTTGTGTTCGAGGCCGAGCGCGTAGAGCTCGAAGGCCGGGCCGGCGTCGCGGCCGTGCGCCTCGATCAGCGACCGGCCGCCGCCCGAATAGCCGCTGACGGCGTTGATCGCGACCGGATAGTCGGCGGGCATGAGCCCGGCCTCGACGAGCGGGCGGAGAAGCGCGATCGCGCCCGTCGGGTAGCAGCCGGGGTTTGCGACCCGCGGCGCCGCGGCGATGCGCGACGCCTGCCCGGGCAGCATCTCGGGGAAGCCGTACACCCACTCGCGATCGACCCGGTGCGCCGTGCTCGCGTCGAGCAGCTTCGGGGCATCGGCGCCGAGGCCCGCGGCGAGCGCCGCCGATTCTTTTGCCGCCGCATCGGGCAGGCAGAGGACCACGAGATCGACCTCGGCCATGATGTCGCGCCTCGCCGATGGATCCTTGCGATGCTCGGGCGCGATGCTCTTGACCGCGATCTCGGGGCGGCGCTCGAGCCGCCCGCGGATGCCGAGGCCGGTCGTCCCTGCTTCGCCGTCGATGAAGATGCTCGGCTTGTTGCTCGCCATACGACCCTCCGCAAATACCAAAAACCCCGCCGCGACGAGCGGCGGGGTTGGTCTTCCTCGAACCGGATGCCGGTCAGCGCGGCCGGGGTGGCCTCGAGCGACCGGCAGTCCTCTTCGCGCAAAGCGCCAGAGCCCCGCCGCTTGAGCGGCGACGTCGCAGAAGCGGGAAGAGGGCGATCGAAACCATGACGCGAAGCTAGGGCGGACGCGCCGTCGCGTCAATATCGCCGTTCCTCAGGCCGTCTCGGCGAGGGCGAGCAGCGGGTCGGGCGGCATGCTCTCGCCTTCGATGTGGCGGCGGTGCCAGAGCGCGTAAAATAGCAGCGTCCATGCGGCGCGGCCGGCGCGGCGCTGATCGGCGGCGGCGAAGAGGCTCGCGACCGCCGCCGGCTCGCAGAATTCGGCGATCGCCGGCGAGCCCGCGACGAAGGGCGCGATCTGCTTGGCGCGGCGCGCGATCCAGCGCGCCGCCGGCACTGTCGGTCCGCGCCTTCTCGCGAGCGGCTGCATCGCCGGCAGCCTGTCGGCGAGCCAGCGGCGCAGCAGCCATTTGCCGATCCCGCGATGCACCTTGAGGCCGTCCGGCAGCGCAAAGGCGAGCCGCGCCACGGCCGGATCGAGAAACGGCGTCCGGCCCTCGCAGCCGAAGGCTGAAAGGCAGCGGTCGAGCTTCAACAGCAGGTCGTTCGGCAGCCAGTCGGCGCAATCGACGGCCTGCGCCGCCTGCAATGCAGTGCGCCCGCCGCCGGCATTGCGCGCCTCGGCGGCGGCGATGCCGTCGCGCCAGCCGGCGATCTCGCCCCGCAACACGCCGAGTCCGTCGAGCACGCCGCGGGCGCGCGGCACGCGGCCGCCCGCCCACCATGGCCGCATGACGCTGCGGTAGCGGCCGTAGCCGGCGAACAGCTCGTCGCCGCCCTCGCCGGTGAGGACGATCTTGAGCCCGGCCTCGCGCGCGGCGGCGGCGAGCCGCCAGATCGGCAATGCCGCGTAATCGGCGGCGGGATCGTCGAAGAGGCCGGCGATTTCGCCGAGCCCCCGCCAGAAATCGCGCTCTCCGAAGAGGATCTCGACATGCTCGGCGGCGAAACCATGCGCCGCCGCGCGGGCGGCCGCACGCTCGTCGCCGCCTTCGGCAAAGCCGAGCGTCAGCGCCGCGACCGGGCGCTCGTCGAGGCGCGCCATCATCGCGAGCAGCGCCGTCGAATCGATGCCGCCCGAGAGCAGCAAGCCGCACGGCACGTCGGCGCGCCCGTGCAGGCGCACGCTGTCCGCGAGGACGACGTCGAGCCGGGCGAGCGCCTCCTCCTCGCCGAGCGGCTCGGGGCCGCTTCGGCCGAGCGGCTCGGAGCGCCGCCGTTCGACGATCCGGCCCCGGCGCACGACGAGCATTTCGCCGGGCAAGAGCCGGTCGATGCCGGCGAAGATCGTCGCCCGGCCGGTCGTGAACTGCATCTGGACGAGTTCGTTGCGCGCCGCCCGGACGAGCGCCGGGCTCAGGAGTCCGGCGGCAAAGAGCGCCCGCGGCTGCGACGCGAATGCGAAGCCCGACGGCGTCTCGGCGTAATAGAGCGGCTTGATGCCGAACGGGTCGCGTGCCAGCACGAGGCTGCCGGAAGCGGGGTCATGCAGCGCGATTGCGTACATGCCGCGCAACCCGCGGGTGAAGTCGAGCCCCTGCCGGCGATAGAGATGCAGCGGCGGCTCGCAATCAGAACCTGTCGAGAAGGCGACGCCCGGCAAATCGCGGCGCAGCTCGAGGTGATTGCAGATCTCCGCATCGGCGACGAGCGCCGCGCCGCCCGGCTCGTAAAGCGGCTGGTCGCCGGTCGCCAGATCGACGACCGCGAGGCGCACCGAGACCATGCCGACATCGCCCAGGCGATAATGCCCGTCGCCGTCGGGGCCGCGGTGGCGCAGCGCGTCGGCCATATGCAAGAGCGGCGTCGCAGCGGGCGGGGCGCCGTCGCGGGTCATCAGCCCGGCGATGCCGCCCATCAGAGGGTGGCTTCGAAGCGGGCGGCGACCTCGTCCCAGGCGAGCCCGCGCTGGCGTTCGAGCGCGGCCAGATGGCGGCGCCGCCACAGCGCGTCGTCGGAAAGCAGCGCCACGGCGGCCTCGACAAAAGCATCCTCGTCCACCGCGACGCAGCCCGTCACGCCGTCGATCACGCGCTCGGCGACAGCACCCGATCGGGTGACGACGGCCGGCACGCCCATCGCCTGCGCCTCGGCGAGCGCGAGGCAGAAGGTCTCGCCCGGGTCGCCGCGGTAAAGCATCGCCCGCACCCCGGCGAGGGCGGCGGCGAGCGCCCGATGGCCGACCGGCGCGTGACGGCGGACGCCGGCGGCGGCGAGCCCCTCCGCCCGCGCCAGGACGGCCTCCATCGACCCCGCCTTGCGGCCGCGGCCGGGGCCATATACGGCGGGGCCTGCATAGATGTGCAATTCGGCCCCCGGCACCGCAGGCGCGATCCGTCGAGTCCAGAGATCGAGCAGCCAGTCGAGCCCGCGCAATGGGTTCGAGGTGAAGATCGCGCGCGGCGGCGGCGGCTCGCGCGGGACCGCTTTACGGAAGAAATCCGAGACGCCGTAGGGGATGACGATCCGGCCGCCGCAGGGCAGGCATCCCGGCACGGTCGAGAGATGGTAGGGGCCGGTCGCGACGAGGGTCGGCCGCCACCAGGCGAGGCGCAGGAGGTTGCGCGGCTTTTTCAGGTAGCGCGCCGGGTTGTGCAACCAGAAGAGCCGCCGGCCGGCGCGCGGCAGGTAGCCGATCACGCGGTACCCGCGGTTGCCGATGTAGAGATCGCAGACCTCGCCCGCCCCGGTCTCGATCGGCGCCCAGGAGACCCCGTTGTGGACGAGCGCCTCGCGACAGCGGCTGCGCGCCTCGACCTGGTGGCCGCGCGCCGACAACGCTTCGGCGAGCGCGACAAAGGCGGTCTCGGCGCCGCCGAGCGGCCCCGTTTCGGCCGTCCTGCCGTCAAACGGGATGCCATCGTCGGCCATCACGATGTGCGCCATCAGGCCGGTTTCCGCTTATCTCGCCGGATCGGCGCTATGCGTCCTTCGAGGCCTCGCTGCGCGAGTCGCTTCAGGATGCGGACTGTCATAACCAGGTTCCTCATGTTGCGGAGCGCCCGCAGGGCGCGTCTCGAAACACGCAGGGCCAGGAGATTCCGGCGCCGGCTCGAGCCGCGCCTTCAGATAGGAAAGGATCGGGTAAAGCGCCGCGCACAGCGCGATCAGAAATCCGTAGGGCCCTTCGCGATAGCCCTTGCGGCCGACATAGCATTTCCAGAAGCGCGACGGGATGCGGCGCAGATTGCGGCCGTAGCTGCCGATCTGCCCGCTGTCGCGCAGATCTTGCGCCCGCGCGCTGGTGTAGCGGTCGAGCCGGCGCAGCATGTCGGAGATGTCGCGATCGACGTAATGGACGAGGCGCGCCTTGAGCCGCGCCCCCTCATTCCCGGACAAGGTCACCGCCGGGTGGACGCGCTCGTTGGCCCAGTGTTTTTTCCCCTTGCGGTAGAGCGCGGCATGCGCCGAGCGGCCGAACGAGGCGCCCCAGCCCCAGCGCACCAGCCGTGCGCCGATGTAATTGTCGACCGGCACCAGGTGCCAGTCGGCGGCGGAGGCCGACACTGTGCGGCGGATCTCGGCCGTCAGCTCAGGCGGCACGCGCTCGTCGGCATCGACTTCGAGGATCCAGGCGCCGCGGCAGGCCTCGATCCCGGCATGCCGGCGCGGCCCTTCGCGCTCCCAGGCGCCCTCGACAAGGCGAGCGCCGTATTCCAGCGCGATCTCGCGCGAGCGGTCGGTGCAGCGGTCGAGAACGACGACGATCTCGTCGGCAAAGGAAAGGCATTCGAGGCACTCTCTCAGCTGGCGCTCTTCGTCATGCGCGGCCACGAGAGCGGAGAGCAGCGGCACGCCGGCGGCCTTGCTCATGCGGCGGCTCCCTGGACCCGCTCCCATAGACGATAGGCCGCGGCCTCCGCGGCATCGACCGTCAGGCCGTCCATCAGCGTGCCGGTCGTGCGGTGGTCGAAACCGGGCGGGAACAGAGATTCGCGTGGCTCGGAAGAGCGCACGATATCGGCATTGGGCCCCCAGGGCGCGTATTGCTCGGAGGGGCTCGGGCCGAAGAGGCCGAGGGTCGGCGCGCCGGTCGCGGCGGCGATGTGCATGAGCCCGGTGTCGTTGCCGATAAAGAGCGCGGCCCGCCGCACCACCGCCGCTGCCGTCAAGAGATCGGTCTTGCCGACGAGGTCGAGCGCGCGACCCTCGGGCAGCGCGGCGAGCAGCGGCGCCGCTTGCGCGCGCTCCTGCCCGGCCGCCATGACGACGACGCGCATCCCGGCGAGCGGCCCTGCCCGCCCGGTCAGCCGCCGCGCCAGTTCGGCGAACCGCTCGGCGCGCCATTCCTTGCCTCGCCAGTTGGCGGCGGGGCCGATCGCAAGGAACGGGCGCCCGGCCGGAACGAGCGCGAGGGCAGCCGCCTCGTGCCGCGGCGCCGTCCACAATTTCGGCGCCGGCGGCGGGTCGAGATCGAAGAGCCGGCCGAGCTGGCGCACCCGGTGCTCGCGCGGGTCGCCCTTCGCCGTCACCTTGCGTTGGCGCGCCCACAATGCCCAGGCGAGCGCCGAGCCGCGCAGATCGACGACGAGATCCCAGCGGCGCCCGGCGACCGCGGCGTAAAGCTCGAACCAGTGCAGCGCCGCTCGTCGCTTCTCTACGACAATCAGCCGCTCGAGCCCGGGCACCGCCTCGAAGAGCGGCGCCGCGGCCGGCCCGGCGGCGATCGTCGGCCGCGCGCCGGGATGGCGCACGAGGAGATGCGAGAGCAGCCCCGTCGACAAAACGGTGTCGCCGATCCGCGTCGCGGTCACGAACAGAATGCGCATCGGGTCGATAGGGACTACTCCCAGCCTCTCGCCCTCGCTTGCCAAAGCGCTGGGCCGATCTTAACTCTACTCCCCGCTTCCCCTATTACGAAGATCGGCGGATGGCGAGAGAAAGCTTCGTTCTGCTCGACGAGCGGGCGGTCCTCGCGGTGTCGGGGCCGGATCGCCTGGCGTTTCTGCAAGGCCTCGTCACGAACGACGTCGAGAAGCTCGGGCCCGAGCGCGCGCTTCATGCGGCGCTGCTGACGGCGCAGGGCAAGTACCTCCACGATTTCTTCATGGTCGCAGCCGGCGAGGCGATCTGGCTCGACGCCGAAGCGGCGCGCCTCGCCGACCTGAAGCGCCGGCTGTCGATCTACCGGCTGCGCGCCAGGGTGGCGCTCGACGAGATGCCGCAGCTCGCCGTGGCGGCGGTGCTCGGACCGCCGGCGCCCGGCTTGACCCCCGAGCCGGGCGCCGCGCGAGAGTTCGGCGGCGGCAGGATCTACGTCGATCCGCGGCTTGCCCGACTGGGCATGCGCGTCATCTTGCCGCGCGCCGAAGCGGGCGCGGCATCAGCCGGGATAGGGATATCCGAGGCCGACCCCGCCGAATACGACCGGCTGCGCCTTTCCCTCGGTGTCGCCGACGGCAGCCGCGATCTCGCGGTCGACAAGTCGATCCTGCTCGAAGCCGGCTTCGACGAGCTGCACGGCGTCGATTGGCAAAAGGGCTGCTATGTCGGGCAGGAGCTGACCGCGCGCACGAAATATCGCGGCCTCGTGAAGCGGCGCCTGATGCCGGTCGCGATCGAGGGCGCCGCGCCGGCGCCGGGCACGCTCGTCACGCTCGACGGGCGCGAGGCCGGCGAGATGCGGTCGAGCCGGGAGGGAACGGGGCTGGCGCTCTTGCGGCTCGAGGCGGTGCGCGCCGGCCGGCCGCTCGACTGCGGCGAGGCGCGTCTTACCCCGCAAGTACCCGACTGGATGCGGCTTCCGGAATCCGAAGAAGCCGCAACCCCTTGAGGTCATCAACACAGGCGCTCGCCGTTTGCCCCTCACCCCGCCCCTCTCCCCGCGCGCGAGGAGAGGGGCGGGGTGAGGGGCGCTTACGGCGAGCCGGGATTGTCGAGCTGCAGCAGCCGCTGCTGGATGTCGCGGTAGCGCGGGTCGGCCGGGCTGACGCCGGCCCGGTCGAGGGACCACTGCTGGTCCTGCAGATCGTTGCGGTAGGATTGCAGCTTCTGCTGGTCGATCGGCGCGGGAACGCCCGGGGCGGAGGGCCCGGCCGGTTCGGCGCCAGGCCCGAGGAGCAGCGGCGAGATGCCGCTCGACGGCATTGCCGGGCCGGGGCCCGGACTGGTCGGCGGCGGCAACGGCGCCGGCATCGCGGGCTGGAATACCGGAGCCGGCGCCGGGACGAACGTACTCGGGGCGTGCCCCGCATGGCCCGCCGCGACGAGGAGAAAGGCCGCGGCGGCCGCCCTCACCCCGTCCCCGAGCCGGTCTCGCCGGCGAGCGCCGCCTGCGCCGCGGCGAGGCAGGCGATCGGCACCCGATAGGGCGAGCACGAGACATAATCGAGCCCGACCGCCTCGCAGAAGCGGATCGAGGCCGGGTCGCCGCCGTGCTCGCCGCAGATCCCGAGCTTCAATTGGGGGCGCGCGGCGCGGCCACGCTCCGCGGCAATCTTGACCAATTCGCCGACCCCCGCAGTGTCGAGCGTGACGAACGGGTCGTGCTCGAAGATCCCGAGCTTCTGATAGGCGCCGACAAAGCTCGCCGCGTCGTCGCGCGAGAGGCCGAAGACCGTCTGCGTCAAATCGTTGGTGCCGAAGCTGAAGAACTGCGCGCTCTCGGCGATCTCGCCGGCGCGCAGCGCGGCGCGCGGCAGCTCGATCATGGTGCCGACGAGATAGGGGATCTCGACGCCGGCCTTCTTCATCACCTCCTCACCTATGCGGTCGACCAACTCCTTCAAGATGTCGAACTCGCGTTTCGTCGCGATCAGCGGCAGCATGATCTCCGGCTCGACCGCGACGCCTTTCTCGCGCATCACCGCGGCGGCCGCCTCGAAGATCGCGCGGACCTGCATCTCGTAGATTTCCGGATAGCTGATGCCGAGCCGGCAGCCGCGGTGGCCGAGCATCGGATTCGCCTCGTGCAGTTCGGCGGCGCGGTGGCGGATCTGCGAGACGGGCGTCTTCGTCACCCTCGCCATCTCGGCGAACTCCTCCTCGGTTTTCGGGAGGAATTCGTGAAGCGGCGGGTCGAGCAGCCGGATGGTCACCGGCAAGCCCCGCATGATGCGGAAGATCTCGATGAAATCGGCGCGCTGCATCGGCAAGAGCTTTGCGAGCGCTGCGCGCCGGCCGGCCTCGGCCTCGGCCATGATCATCTCGCGCATCGCGCCGACGCGGTCGCTTTCGAAGAACATGTGCTCGGTGCGCGACAGGCCGATGCCCTCGGCGCCGAAGCGGCGCGCCGTCTCGGCGTCGAGCGGGGTCTCGGCATTGGCGCGCACCTTCATGCGGCGCGCCTCGTTCGCCCAACCCATCAGGGTCGCGAAATCGCCCGACAGCTCGGGTTCGATCGTCGGAACCGCGCCGGCGATCACCTCGCCGGTCGAGCCGTTGATCGTGATCACCTCGCCTGCTTTCAGAACGGTGTTGCGCACCGAGATCGTGCGCGCCTCGTAATCGACGCGGATATCGCCGGCGCCGGCGACGCAGGGCCGGCCCATGCCGCGCGCCACGACGGCGGCATGGCTCGTCATGCCGCCGCGCGTCGTCAGGATGCCGGCGGCGGCGTGCATGCCGTGGATGTCCTCGGGGCTCGTCTCGATGCGCACGAGGATGACCGCCTCGCCATGCCCGGCGAGCGCCTCCGCCTCCTCGGCCGAAAGCGCGATCTTGCCGGAGGCGGCCCCGGGCGAGGCCGGCAGGCCGCGCGCCAGCACGGCGGCGCTCGCTTTCGGGTCGAGCCGGCGATGCAACAGCTGGTCCAAAGAATTCGGCTCGATGCGGCGGATCGCCTCCTCGCGGCCGATGCGGCCCTCGGCGACGAGATCGACGGCGATCTTCAAGGCGGCCTGCGCAGTGCGCTTGCCCGAGCGCGTCTGCAGCATCCACAACTTGCCGCGCTGCACCGTGAACTCGATGTCCTGCATGTCGCGGTAATGGTCTTCGAGGACGTGGCGCACTCGGTTCAACTCGGCGAACACCTCCGACATCGCCTCTTCCATCGCCGGCAGCTTCGACTGGTTCGCCTCCTTGCCGGCGATCGTCAGGTGCTGCGGCGTGCGCAGGCCGGCGACAACGTCCTCGCCCTGCGCGTTGACGAGATATTCGCCGTAGAACCGGTTCAAGCCGGTCGAGGGATCGCGGGTGAAAGCGACGCCGGTCGCGCAATCCTCGCCCATGTTGCCGAAGACCATCGCCTGCACGTTGACCGCGGTGCCCCAATCGGCCGGGATGTCGTGGAGGCGCCGGTAGGTGATGGCGCGCGGGTTCATCCACGAGCCGAAGACGGCGGCGATCGCGCCCCATAATTGCTGCTGCGGATCCTGCGGGAAGGGCTTGCCGGTCTCGCGCGCGACGACCTCATTGAAGCCGGCGACGATCGCCTGCCAATCCTCTGCCGACAGCTCGGTGTCGAGCAGCGCGCCGGCGTCGAGCTTGTGGTTCTCGATCAGCTCTTCGAAATGGTGATGTTCGATGCCGAGCACGACCTGCCCGTACATCTGGATGAAGCGGCGGTAGCTGTCATAGGCGAAGCGCGGGTCGCCACTCTTCTTCGCCAACCCCTCGACCGATTTGTCGTTGAGCCCGAGATTGAGCACCGTGTCCATCATTCCCGGCATCGATACGCGCGCCCCCGAGCGCACCGAGACGAGCAGCGGGTTCTCCGCGTCGCCAAAGCGCATCTGCAGCGCCCGCTCGAGCGCGGCCAGCTCCTTCGCCACCGCCTCCTCGAGCCCCGGCGGATAGGATTTGTCGTGCTGGTAAAAATAGGTGCAGGCCTCTGTCGTGATCGTGAAGCCGGGCGGCACGGGAAGTCCGAGGCTGCTCATCTCGGCAAGCCCCGCGCCCTTGCCGCCCAACAGGTCGCGCATCTCGGCGCCGCCCTCGGCCGCCCCCGCGCCGAAGCGATAGACCCATTTCGTCATGCGCCGCTCATCCTCTCATCCCTCTATCCGGGAGAAATCGGCGACCCGATTCATCGTCGCGCGAATGGCCGACAACAGGCGGAGCCGGTTCTCGCGCAATTCCTGCTCCTTGGCATTAACAGTCACACGCTCGAAAAATTCGTCCACCGGTTGGCGTAATATGGCCAACGCGCTCATCGCCGCGGAAAAATCCTCCTCGTAAAGCAAAACGGCCGCCTCCACCGCGTGCAGCTTGTCATTGAGCGCGATTTCCTCGCGCTCTTTGAGCAGCTTCCGATCGACGGCGCCGGGCCCCCAGCCGCCGGTGCGCTCCTCGATCCGCACGATGTTGGCGGCGCGGCGATAGGCGGCGAGCAGGTTCGCGCCGTCATCCGAGGCGAGGAAGGTTTCGAGCGCCCGCACCCGCGCGACGAGCCGCACGAGATCGTCTTCGAGCCCGCCCGAGGGGGCGAAGGCGGCGGCGATCAGGTCGTGCCGCACGCCCGCTTCGCGCAGATGCACCTTCATGCGATCGACGACGAATTCGAGCAGCTCGGCGCCCGCGTCGCACTGGAAGAGCCCCAGAGAGGCGCTGCGGAAGATTTCCTCGAGACGCAGGCGCAAACCGTTTTCGAGAATAATGCGGATGATGCCGAGCGCGGCGCGGCGCAAGGCATAGGGATCGCCCGAGCCGGTCGGCTTCTCGCCGATCGCGAAAAATGCGACGAGCGCATCGATCTTGTCGGCGAGCGCAACGAGGACGCTTTCCGGCGCGGTCGGCACGCCATCGTTCGGCCCGAGCGGCTTGTAATGCTCGGCAATGGCTTGCGCGACGCGCGGATCCTCGCCGTCGTGCAGCGCGTAGTAACGCCCCATGGTTCCCTGCAATTCAGGAAATTCACCGACCATGCCCGTCGAGAGATCGGCCTTGCACAGCCGGGCCGCGCGCATCGCCCGCTCCCTCACCTCATCGGGCCGGGTATGGAGGAAATAGACGATCGAGCCCATCCGCTCGACCTTGTCGAGGACGCTGCCGAGCTTGTCTTGGTAGACGCGGCCCTTCAGCGCCGCGACGCGGTCTTCGAGACGGGTCTTGCGGTCCTGGTCCCAGAAGAAGCGGGCGTCGGCGAGGCGGGCGCGCAACACCCGCTCGTTGCCGGCGACGATCGCCTTGCCGCCGTCGGGGGCGCGGTTGCCGGCGACGAAGAGAAAGCGCGGCGCCGGCTTGCCGTCCGGAAAGCGGCAGGAGAGATACTTCTGGTGCGTCCGCATCGCGGTCGCCAAGACTTCCGGCGGCAAATCCATGAATTCGGGCTCGACGCGACCCATCAGCACGACCGGGTATTCGGCGAGGCCGGCGACTTCTTCGAGAAGGCCAGGGTCGGGCGCATAGGTCAGCCCCTCGGCTTCCGAGAGCCGCGCCAGCTCGGCCTCGATCCGCTGCCTGCGCTCGTCGAGGTCGAGGACGACATTTGCCGCCGCGAGCCGCTTCGCATAATCCTCGGCATCCGCGACCTCGAATTCCTCGGGCGCGAGAAAGCGTTGGCCGCGCGTCGCCCGGCCGACCGGAACTGCGCCAACGTCGAGCGGCACGACGGCGCCGTCGAAAAGGCAGATGACCGAAGATAGCGGGCGCACCCAGCGGAAGGGCGCGGCCGGAAAGCGCATCGATTTCGGCCACGGAAATTCAGCGATCACGGCCTCAATGATCGGGGACAGCAGTTTTTTCGCTTCCCGCTGAGGTTCGACAATAACCGCAACATAGAATTTACCGCGAGGAAGATCCCGAATTTCGCATTGATCGATTGAGTTCAGACCGGCCGATCGCAGGAAGCCGTCAATAGCTGATTGTGGCGCACCCACGCGGGGTCCGGCGCGCACCGTCCTCTGTTGAGGCCGGATAGAGGGGATCCCGCGCGCGATCAGCGCCAGCCGGCGCGGCGTTACATAGCCATCGAGGCTGGCGGCCGGGATCGCGGCGGCGGCCAGCCTGTCGCCGACCAGCTTCTTCAGGTCGGCGAGCGCGCGGCGCTGCATCCGCGCCGGGATCTCCTCCGACAGGAGTTCGAGCAGGAGTTCGCCGGTTTTCATGGGCGGGCGCCGAAGCGCCTTACCCTGGCCCTCTCCCCGCATGCGGGGAGAGGGAGCGCTCCGCGAGCCAGGCTTCGCAGCACGATTTGGCGAGAGCGCGAACGCGCGCGATGTAGGAGGCGCGCTCGGTTACGCTGACGACGCCGCGCGCGTCGAGCAGGTTGAAGAGGTGGCTGGCCTTCAGGCACTGGTCGTAGCCCGGCAGCGCGAGCCCCTTGCCGACGAGCGCGGCGCATTCCGCCTCGGCGTCGGCGAAATGACGGACGAGCCGGGCGGTATCCGCGTATTCGAAATTGTAGGCCGAGAACTCGCGCTCGCTGCGCTTGAACACATCGCCGTAGGTGATGCGGCCCGGCCCTGCGACGCCGTTGTAGTCGAGATCGTAGACGCTCTCGACGCCCTCGACATACATCGCGAGCCGCTCCAGCCCGTAGGTCAACTCGGTCGAGACGGGGTCGCATTCGATGCCGCCGACCTGCTGGAAATAAGTGAACTGGCTGACTTCCATGCCGTCGAGCCAGACTTCCCAACCGAGACCGGAGGCGCCGAGCGTCGGGCTCTCCCAATCGTCCTCGACAAAGCGGATGTCGTGCAGCCGCGCGTCGATGCCGATCGCCGAAAGGCTCGCCAGATACAGCGCCTGGCTGTCGGCGGGCGCCGGCTTAAGGATCACCTGCAGCTGGTAATAATGCTGCAGCCGGTTCGGGTTCTCGCCGTAGCGGCCGTCGGTCGGCCGGCGCGAGGGTTGCACATAGGCGGCGCGCCAAGGCTCGGGCCCGAGCGCGCGCAAGGCGGTCGCCGGATGAAAGGTGCCGGCGCCGACCTCGACGTCGTAGGGCTGCAGGATGACGCAGCCGCGCGCCGCCCAGAAGCGCTGCAAGTCGAGGATCAGCGACTGAAAGCTCATCGGCGAGCCCTCGCCCGCCCGGTCAGCGCGGCCTCGGGCAATCGGGCCGGCCGCAGCTCGGCGCGCTCGCCGCGACATAGGCGCCGCACACCCCGCAGGCGTGGAGGTCCTCGGCCTCGATCTCGCCGCCCCCGGCGGCGCGGCGCTGCGGCTGCCGCGGCGGGCGTTGCGGGCGCGGCGGGCGCCGCGGCAGATCGCGCGGCACGGCGTTGAGCCAGCGCACGGCCCACCACACGGCGCCGAACACCAGGATAATGAAGACGAGCTTCGGCAATTCGAACATCAGCGAGGTTTACGGTTCGCCGCGAGCGCGGTCAAGCCGGCCCCTCGCCTAGAGCCCAAACCGCGCCCAGATAAGCCGCGCCTCGGCCCAGTCGAGGAGGTCGGCGACGGGCTCGAAGGACGGGCGCGTCACCGAGGGCAGGCGCGGCCACCACAGGCGGCGCCGCCGCTCCGCTGCGATCGGGCGCAGCCGGACATCCTCGCCGAAGCGGGCGCGCATCACCCCCCTCACCTCGCCAATGCCGTCGATAAGGCCGCGCGAGAGCGCCATGCGCCCGGTCAGCACATCGCCCGAGAAGAGGCTCTCATCGGCCGCGTCGAACTTGCCGGCGCGGCGCCGCGCGACGTGCTCCTTGAAGACTGCATGGATATTCTGCTGCAAGGTGGTGAGCCGCTCGACATCGGCCGGGTCCTCGGGCAGGAACGGGTCGAGCAGCGACTTTTTCTCGCCCGCGGTGTGGACCCGGCGCTCGACCCCGAAGCGGTTGATCAGGCCGGCAAAGCCGAAGCCGGCGCTGATGACGCCGATCGACCCCAAGATCGAGGCTTCCTCGCCGTAGACCTCGTCGCCGGCAAGCAACAGCCAATAACCGCCCGAGGCCGCCACATCCTCGGCGAAGGCGAAGACCGGGACCGATTTCTCCTCGGCGAGCTGGCGGATGCGCCGATAGATCAGCGCCGACTGTACGGGCGAGCCGCCCGGCGAATTGATGACGAGCGCGACGGCGGCGAGATGGCGGAAGGAAAACGCCCGCTCGATAGCCGCGGCATGGCTGGCGAGCGATATGACGCCGCGCCGCGGCCGCGGCGCGATGACGCCTTCGAGGCGCAACACGGCGACGAGGGGGCCGCGCCGGAACCGGTCTTTCAGCGTGTCGAGGATCTTCATGGACGCGAAGATGGGGAGGGGCGAGTGAAAAAGCTATTCGCCTCGTCGTCCCGGCGAGAGCCGGGGCGACGCAAAAAGGGCAATGCTCAAAGGATCAATGCACGGGCGTCGCGCAACACCGCTTCGGCGAGCGCGGTCAGCCGGCCGTCCGCCTCGTGCAGCACGAGGCCGGCGGCGAGCCGCGCCGGCGCCGCGGTATCCTTGCGGGCCCGCACCAGGATGCGGTTCGCCGGCTTGCCCTTGCCCGGCCACAGCGGAAAAACAACGATTTCGCCGGCGCGGCCGGCAAATTCGGCCAGCAGCGCGTCGATGCGGTCGGCGCGATGAATGAGGGTCACGGTGCCCTTCGATCTCGCCATCGCGAGCGCGAAGCGCACCCAGGCGCCGAGATCCGCCTCGCCCTCGATGTTGGCGCCGGCCCGCGCCGGGTCGGCGGGGGGCGTGGCGCGGCCGCGCTCGAGATAGGGCGGGTTCGCCATCACGTGATCGAAGGAGCCGGGCGACAGCCGCGGCGGCGGACGCAGCAGGTCGCCGATCATCACCGAGGCGCGCGCCGTCATGTCGTTGAGGATCACGTTGTCGCCCGCCAGCCGTACGAGCTCACGCTGCATCTCGAGGCCGACGACGCGGCATTGCGGCAGGCGCGCGGCGAGGCACAGCATTGCCGCCCCGGTGCCGCAACCGATGTCGAGCACGGTGTGCCCTTCCTCGGCCGGCACCGAAGCGGCGAGAAACACCGGGTCGATCGCGACGCGATAGCCCGCTTCGGGCTGTTTGAGGCGCAGCCGGCCGCCGAGCAGGCGGTCTTCGCTGACCGCCTCGGAGCCGCTCATGGCCCCGCCAGCTCGCCCGCGCCGATGAGCACCGCGCGGGCGCGGCGGTGGTCGGCCGCGGCGACCATCAGGCGGCGCTGTATCGCGCCGATGCTGCCCTCGACGAGGCTCGTATGCTCGTCGAGGACGAGGCTGTCGATCCCCGCATCGCGCAACAGCGCCTGCAGCCAGGAGAGGCGGACCGCGTCGTTGGTGCGCAGCAGCTCTTTCATCGCCTGGGTTCTAGAGACTGCGACAGAGGAGAAAACGCCCGGCCCTTGACCGGCCTTTCGGTCCTTCTATGCTCGCTCGCGCTCGCGCGCGTCAAGCGGATCGGCCGCACGAGAGGACGGCCTGGAGATTGCCCCGCGGGGGCGAGGAGAAGCGGGTGGCGTCGGTGGCGAGCGTCGATCGGGGCGACGGACGGGGCAAACCCTCTCTCGATCCGCTCGCCGAGCTGCTGCGCCAGGATCTCGGCCGCGTCAACCGGCTGATCGTCGAGCGCATGCAGAGCCCGGTGGCGCTGATCCCGCAGCTCGCCGGCCACATCGTCGCGGGCGGCGGCAAGCGGCTGCGGCCGATGCTGACGCTCGGCTCGGCGCGGCTGTGCGGCTATCACGGCACCCGGCATGTGGCGCTCGCCGCGGCGGTCGAGTTCATCCATACGGCGACCCTCTTGCACGACGATGTCGTCGATTCCAGCGATTTGCGGCGCGGCCGCGACACGGCAAACGCCGTCTGGGGCAACAAGCCCGCCGTTCTCGTCGGCGACTTTCTGTTCAGCCGGGCTTTCGAACTGATGGTCGCGGACGGCTCGCTGCGCGTGCTCGAGATCCTGTCGCGCGCCTCGGCGATCATCGCCGAAGGCGAGGTGCACCAGCTGCTGACGACGAACGACACCGAAACGACAGAAGCGGCCTATCTGGCGGTCATCGAGGCGAAGACCGCCGAATTGTTTGCGGCGGCGAGCCGGATCGGCGCGGTCGTCGCCGAGCGTCCGGCGGCCGAGGAGGAGGCGCTCGACCGCTTCGGGCGCAATCTCGGGATCGCCTTTCAGCTGGTCGACGACATGCTCGACTATTCGGCGCGCCAGGCCGAATTAGGTAAATCCGTCGGGGACGATTTCCGCGACGGCAAGATCACGCTGCCGGTGCTCGTCGCGCTGGCCCGCGGCGACGTGGAGGAGCGGGCGTTCTGGCGCCGCACGCTCGGCGAGATGCAGCAGCAGGCAGGCGATCTCGAACGCGCGATCGCGCTCGTCGAGCGCCGCGGCGCGCTCGCGGAGACGCTGAAGCGGGGCCGCGCCTATGGCGAGGTCGCGATCGCGGCGCTGTCGGGGTTCCGCGACGGGGCCGAGCGGCGCGCCCTCGTCGAGGCGGCGATTTTCGCCACCGAGCGTAGCTTCTGAAGCGCGGCGCACTTATATTGCATCATGGCAGCGCCGGCGCTATAGACGGCGGCCGGTCGACGGAGTGTAGCTCAGCCTGGTAGAGCACTGCTTTCGGGAGGCAGGGGCCGGAGGTTCAAATCCTCTCACTCCGACCAGTTCTTCAATGAGTTACGAGCCGCCTCCAAGACCGCTCGATGCACTCAGCAACCATTTAGCTGCCAACGCTGGGTTCAGGCGTCAGTTACAACAGCCTGGGCTTGACGAATTTCCAAACCGTCGATTTTGCGGCGCCGACAGGCAGCCATGACGAGACGCTCGTCATCGGCAATACCGCCTCGCGGCCCGGCACGATCGAGGGCTTCACCGCCTTCCACGACATCATCGACCTGACGAATTTCACCATACGGGGGCGAGCGTCACCGAGACGGGCGACGTGCTGACGATCGTCTAGGGCAGCGAGACGCTGACCTTGAACCTGGCCGGCAATTATCCCGGCATCCATTGGGCGGCAATCGAGGATGCGGGCACCGGCACCGACGTGATCGTCGCCACCTGCTTCCGCCGCGGCACGCGCATCCGGACCGCGGACGGTGAGGCGCCGGTCGAGGATCTGGCGATCGGCGACAAGGCGGCGACGCTGTCGGAGGAGGCGCGGCCCGTGCGCTGGATCGGGCGGCGCGCCTTCGACGGCCGCTTCATCGCCGGCAACCGCCACGTGCTGCCGATCCGCATCGCCAAGAAGGCGCTCGCCGACGGCGTGCCGGCGCGCGAGCTGTGGGTGTCGCCGGGGCACTCGATGTATCTGGACGGCGTTTTCGTGCTGGCCGAGCATCTGATGAACAGCGCCACGATCGTGCAGGCCGAAACGGTCGAGCGGGTCGAATACTTTCACGTCGAGTTCGACACCCACGATATCCTCTTCGCCGAGGGAGCACCGGCCGAGAGCTACGTCGATTGCGACAACCGGCTGAGGTTCGCGAACGCGGCCGAGTAAGAGGCGCTCTACCCCGACGACGAGCGGCCGCGCTGGGGGTTCTGCCGGCCCGTCCTCGACTGGAGCGATGACGCCTTGACCGCGATCCGCGCCCGGCTCTTGGCGCGCGCCGAGGCGCTGGGGCACCCGCTCGAGACCGATGCCGGCCTGCATCTCCTCGTCGATGGCGCGCGGCTCGATGCCGAAATGATCGGCAGTCGCGCCTACCGCTTCATGCTGCCGGCCGGTGCCGCGGCGGTATCCCTCGTTTTGCGCACCGCGGTGCCGGCCGAAGACGTCGCGGAATCCCGCGAGCTGCGGCGCCTCGGCGTGCCGGTCGAGCGGCTCGTGCTGCACGCCGAGGATTTGCGGATCGAGGCTGGCCACGGCCACCGGCTGCTCGCCGACGGCTTCCACGACGACGAGCAGGATCGCCGCTGGACGGACGGATGCGGGCTGATCCCGGCGGAGCTGCTGCGCCCCTTCGCCGACGCCGGCGCGACCCTCGAGGTGCACCTCGCGCCGAGCGGCCTCGGCTACCGCGCGGCGCCGGACCGGGCGGCGGCGTGATCGAGCTCGGCGACGCGCACCGGCGAGGCGCGTTCGACGAAGCCGGCGACGGCAAGACAGGCGCTTGCAAATACCGGCAAATCTATGCACTGCTTCGCGCGGCAGGGCCGGAGCTTCAAATCCTCTCACTCCGACCAGTTTTGTTGCCTTGCCTCTCGTGCGGAGGGGGCGATGTTCAAGCGCATCGATCATGTCGAGATCGTCACCGACCAGCCCGAACGGACGGTCAAATTCTACACCGAGGTGCTCGGCTTCAAGGTGAAGGCGCGCGACCGGGCCGAGCGATCAGGCCTCGGCGTGCCGCTCGACCTCGTCTATCTCGAACTCGGCGGCACGACGGTGGAGCTACTGTCCTATGACGGCGCGCCGGTTGCGCCTGCTCCGCAGGAGGAGCATCTCGGCTGCCGGATGATCGCGCTCGAGGTTGACGACATGAAGAGCACGCTCGCGTATTTGCAGGAGAAGGGCGTCGAAGTTGTGTGGGGGCCGATCACGCGCGAAGGCTACGCGCGCGCCGAGATCTGCGACCCGAACGGGTTCCGCATCGAGCTCAGAGAGTGGTTCCGGTAGGCTGCCGCGAGACCGTTAGTCCCCAACCTTGAGGAATTCCCGCAGCACGGCAACCAAACCCTTAGGGTTGTCGCCCTGCACCGTGTGGCCGGCCCGCGGCACCGTCACGTGCCGGCCGCGCGGCAAGCCGGCCGCCAGCTCCCGCGCGTCCTCCTCGAAGAAGACGTCGCTGTCGCCGCCGCGCACGACGAGGGCCGGGCAGAGGACGCGATCGAGGCCTTCGGCGAGGGCCGCGCGCTCGGCCAGGTACCGTTCCTGGTCGAGCGCCTGAAAACGCCGCCGGTCGTATTTCCAGGCCCAGCCGCCCGCCTCGGTGCGCCGCAGATTGTGCATTAGGCTGCGGCGCAGGATCTCGGGGTCGCGGCGCGGGTTGAAGGCGAGCGCGTGCTCGATGATCGCCTCCAGCGACGGCGCCTCGGCAACGCCGTTGACGAAATCGCGGATGCGGCGCGAGCCGGGGCGCCGCGTCTTGGGGCCGGCATCGATCAGCACCAGCGCCGACAGCCGATCGGGCCAGCTCTCCGCGAAGGCCAGCGCGTTGATCGCGCCCATCGACATGCCGACGAGCACGAACCGGTCGAGCCCAAGCGCGTCGGCAAAGCCGCGCACATCCTCGCGCTGCGCCGCGATCGAATAATCGGCGTCGGGCGCCCAGTCGCTGTCGCCGTGGCCGCGCTGGTCGAGCGCCAGGCAATAAAACTCGCCGCGCAATGCGAGGCAGCACAAATCCCAGGTATGGGCGTTGAGCGCACCGCCGTGCAGAAAGAGGATCGGCCGCAGCCCCTGCGTTCCCCAGTCGAGACAGCTGAGGCGCAGGCCGCCGAGGGCGAGCGAGCGCGCGTCCGGCAGGACGATTTCGGCGAAGTCGAAGCCGGCGCGCCGGCCGGTCGAATCGAGGTGCGAGCGGTATTCTTCGGCCGACAGCGCCATGATCGCAAATGCTCCGCCATGTGACAGCGCAGGGCTTTAGCACGGCGCCGTGCGGCGACGCCAATCTCTTGCAGCTTCCGAGAAACCGGACGAACCCCGAGCGCGAGCCGGCGCCCCTCAGCGCGAACCAGGAGCGCTCGCCCGCATCAGCTGGTTATAGAGCGAAGCGATCTGGGCATAGTCGATGCCGGCGCGCGCGGCGACGCCCGTGCGGCGTGGCTGCGCATGGGCGATGCCGGCGAGATGCGGGCGGCGCAGCGCCGCGGCCCAGCTCTCGCCGAGCGTGGCGCCCTTCGGCAACGGCAGTTCGGCCGCCGCGAGCACCCGGTTGCGATAGCGCGCGACCGCCGGCGGCAGCGTCACCGGAGAATGGCCGTTCCTGATCCAGGAATCCAGGTTGCCCGGCCCCCAATTGTAGGCCGCGACCGCTTCGGACCAGCTGCCGAAACGGCGGTACATATGGGCGAGATAGGCGCGGCCGAGCGTGAGGTTCACCGCCGGGTCGAAGCGGTCGCCGCCGCCGACATCGGCCGCCGCGGCCGCGGTCACCTGCATCGGCCCCTGCGGCCCGGCGGGGTCCGGCCGCCACATCCGCGGATTCTCGCCGTAGTTCGATTCGGCGCCCTCGACGGCGCGCGCGAGCCGAGAGAGAGCCGCGGCAGCTGCCGCTGGCGCGCATTGAGCGGCCGACTGCGGCGCCGGCACGACGGCCTTTCGGGGATGCGCCGCTGCCGCTCCGGGCAAGGCGACGAGGAAAACGCAAGCGAGAGCCCCGAGGACTCTCACCGAGATCGCCTGCGACATCCGCCGACCCCGCATCGAATACCCTTGCTAAAGCGCGTCAACGCCGATGACACGAAAGCGATCCGCCCGGACGCCCGCGCCCTGGACGGGCGCCCGAGGCCGCGGCATAGTAATGCGGATCGGGGAGTTGCGCGTGGGCCCGAAACTTGTCGCATCGCGATGGCTGGCCGCCCTCGCGTTAATTCTCGCGCTCTTGCCACGGGCGGCGGCGGCGCAGAGCATTACGATCGACGGCACGTTGTCGCCGGCGCAGACGCTTTCCGGCCCCAGCTACACGATCGGCGCCAGCCTTGGCAAGCAAGTCGGCGCCAACCTGTTTCAGAGCTTCGGCAAGTTCGGCCTCCTGGCCGGCGAAAGCGCGACCTTCACCGGCCCGGCGGGAATCGCCAACATCATCGGCCGGGTGACCGGCGGCAGCCCGTCCAATATCAACGGCGCGATCGTCTCGGCGATCCAGGGCGCGAACCTCTTTCTGATAAACCCGTTCGGCATCGTCTTCGGGGCCGGCGCGAGCATCAACGTCAGCGGCAGCTTTCACGCCTCCACCGCCGACTATCTGAAGCTGTCGGACGGCGCGATATTCTCGGCGACGCACCCCGACGGCAGCACCTTCAGCGCGGCGCCCCCCGCCGCTTTCGGCTTCCTCAATGCGAGCCCGCCGGCGATCATGGTTTCGGGCAGCAATTTGACGGTGCCGCACGGTCTCGAGCTGGTCGGCGGCCCGGTCACGATCATCGGGGCGACGCTGACGGCGCCCGGCCATGCCCTCGAGGTGACGAGCGTTGCCGGAACCGGCGAGGTGGCGATCGACGGGGCGGGCGCCGGGGCGACCACGGTGTCGCAATTCGGCTCCCTCTATGTCCGCAACTCGACGCTCGCGGTCAGCGACCCGAGGGGCGAGGCGAGCGGCGGCACCCTCGTCATGCGCGCGGGCGACCTGACGATCGACGCCTCCGCCCTCAACGACGACAATTACGGCAGCGGAGCCGGCGGGCGGATCGAGCTCAATGCCGACGGCGCGATCACGATCGAAAACGGCGCTCGTGTCCACGCCAACGCGCGCTCGACCGGGCCGGGCGGCCGGATCTTGATCACCGGCGGGAGCCTCGCCCTGACCGGCGGCTCGACGGTCTCGACCGACTCCTATGCCGCAAACGACTTCCAGCCCGGACGTGCCGGCACGATCCTCGTCAACATCGCTGGTCAAGCGCTGATCGCGGGCGATCCGACAGCCGCGAGCCCGGCGAGCGCCATCCAATCGCGCTCGCTGATCCCGAAGAATATGAAGCCGAGCAAGAGCACCCGGTTCGGCAATGCCGGCAACATCACCTTCAATGCGGGGAGCCTCGTCATCCTCAGCGACGGCGGCATCAGCACCGGCACTTTCGGAGGCGCCCGGGGTGACCCGCATGTCGGCAATGCGGGCAACATCCTCATCAATGTCGCCGGGCTGCTGTCGATCGACGGCTCGCAGGCGACGCCCGGCGTCCTGACCGGCATCAGCTCGGGCTCGCACCTCAATGCCGGCGCCGCCGGCCGCATCGCGGTGACAGCCGGGGCAATCTCGATCGCCGGCGCCGGCGGGATCAACGTCGTCAACAAGGGCCGGGGCGGTGGCGGCGGCATCAACATCGACGTGACGAGCGGGGGGCTGACGCTTTCCGGGCCGCTCGCCCAGATCAGCGCGACGGCGACCATGTCGGGCCGCGCCGGAACGATCTCGATCACCGCCCCCAATGTGACGATCGAGAACGGCGCCGGCATCGCCACTCAAGCGACGCGGCGGGGAAACGGCGGCAACATCACGCTGACGGTCACGGACCTCCTCTACCTGCTCAATGGCGAGATCACCACCTCGGCGGTCGGGCGCGGCGGCAACATCAATATCGCGGCCCATTTCGTCGTTCTGAACGGCGGCAAGATCATTGCCCGCGCGCATAACGGCCCGGGCGGCAGCATCACCATCGCCGCTGATATCTATCTTGCTTCGGTCGACAGCATCGTCGATGCCCACTCCGACAAAAGCGTCTCGGGCATCGTCTCGATCTTCGGGCAGCAGATCGAGATGACGCGCGCGCTCGTCGTCTTGCCTGACGCGCTGAAGGCCGCCGAGGCGATCCTCAAATCGCGCTGTGCGGCACGGCGCGCCTTGTCGAGCTTCGTCGCGGGCGGACGCGGCGGCTTGCCGGAAAACCCCGAGGCGGTGCTGCCGGCGCTCTATCTCGCGCCGCGTGCCGCTTCGGGCGGGCCCGCCGGGGAGCCCCCGGCCGCGCCTGCCCTGCCCCGCCATACCGCGATCCACCTGACGATGCGCTGCGGCTGAGGACCGGCCGCGGACGCACCTTTTCGCGCCAAGGCTTTTTATCGCCCTGGCGGTTTGGGATCGGTCTGCTGCCACGGGCGGGCTGCCCCTGACCTTCAGCCGATCCCGAAGAACTCGCCGAGCCGCTCGGCGGCTTTGAGCCCGGAGCCCGTCAACACGGCGACGGTCAGCTCAGCCGCAGCGATCGTGCCGTCGGACAAGAGCCGCGTCAGGGCCGCTCCGGCGGTCGCCGCCGTCGGTTCGACGAATAGGCCGAGCCGCCCCAAGGCCGACAAGGCCGGCATTATCTCCCCTTCGGCGACGGCGACGACGCCGCCCTGCGAACGCTTCAGCGCGCGGATCACCTCGACGACCCGCACCGGGCGCGGCGTCGCGATTCCATCGGCGATCGTCGGCTCCGCGGCGAATTCGACGAAGCTTTCGCGCCCCGCCACCCAGCTCGCCGCAATCGCCGCGCAGTTCGCCGCCTGCACCGCGAAGAGGCGCGGCCGGCGGGCGATCTCGCGATGCCGCTCGAGCTCCTCGAAGCCGCGGTCGAGCCCGAGGATGTTGCTGCCATAGCCGGTCGGCACCAGGATGTTGTCGGGGGCGCGGCAGCCGAGCTGGTCCCACAGCTCGTAGGCCAGCGTCTTGGTGCCTTCGATGAAATACGGCTGCCAGTTGTGGCTGGCGTAGAAGCTCTCACCTGCGGCGGCGAGGGCGGCTTCGGCGACCGCCTGGCGGCTGCCGGCGACGGCACGGATCTTGGCCCCGGCGGCGGCGATTTGCACGAGCTTGCCGCGCGGCGCCGCGGCCGGGACATAGATGCAGCACGGAATTCCGGCGGCCGCCGCGTAGGTCGCCATCGAGGCGCCGGCATTGCCCGAGGAATCCTCGTGGATCGCGCCCACCCCCACCTCGAGCAGGTGATTGAGCATGACCGCCGTGCCGCGGTCCTTGAAGGAGCCCGTCGGCATCTGCGATTCGAGCTTGAAATAGACGCTCGTCCCGGCCCAATCGCGCGCGACAAGCGGCGTCCAGCCTTCGCCGAGGCTGACGCGCGGCGGCCCGGCGAGCGCGAGCGCGGCGCCATAGCGCCACAACGAAGCCTCGGAGCCGGCGATCTCGGCGCGCGCCATCCCCCGCCCCGGCGACAGGTTCAGATGGCCGCCGCACGCGCAGCGCCAGAGCGGCCGGTCGGCCGGCACCTCGCGCCCGCACAGCGCGCAGCGATAAGCGGCGAGCGTCATGGCGCTTATTAGAACTGCCCCTTGCGGATTTTGAAGATGTCCGGGCGGGCGCTGTCGGCAATGTAGGAAAGCTGCAGCATCAAAAGCGCCGGCGGCGGCTTCTTGCCGCGCCGCTCGGCGGCCGTCCTGCCGCTCAGCACGAGCAGCACCATGCGGCCGTCCTTGTCGCTGCCGCGGAACACGAGGATGGCGCCGTCGCGGAGATTTTGATTGCGCAGGACGCTCGCCGGCTCGAATTTTCGCGCCGAGAAATAATCGCGCAGCGTATTGGCCGACCCGACCACCGCCGCATCGCTCGCGGCGCTGCCGCTGCTGATCCAGACGATGTTGACCTGGATCAGCCGCTTCGAGCGGTAGCCCAGAATGTACGAGATGCGGGCCGGGCCCGTATCCGGCAGCAGGCCGCCCGCGGTCAGCGACAGGATCGTCGTCTTTTCGGTCGGGTTGATCGCGATGGCGACGGCCGCTTTCGGGAAATCCGCCTGGATCGCCCGGCGCAGCTCGGCCTCGGTCATGCCGAAATGCGCATCGCGAAAACCGTCGATCGCCGTCGCCGCCGCCGGCGGTTTTGCCGTTTCGGCGGATGCTGGCGCGGCCAGCACCGCCAGCGCGAAGCAAAACGCGAGCCTGCACGATCGCCGCGGCATATCCCGAACAACTCGTTCCATGATCGGCGCAGACACCCTTGCGCGCAGGCGGTTGGATTGCCTCCCCCACTATACGATCGCGATGGGATCGGCAAGCCGATCGGCGGCGCGCTGGACGAGGGCGGCGAGCTGCGGCATAGTCGGCGGATCGGGGGAGAATTGCGCGTGAGACAGCACCTTGTCACGCCGCAGCTCCTCGCCGCCTTGGGGTTGCTTGCCGCGCTGCTGCCGCGGGCGGCGGCGCAGAGCATCACGGCCAACGGCAGCTTGGGAACCCGCGTTACGCTGAGTGGCTCCAACAACACGATCAGCCTCGGCAGACAGGTCGACGGCAACCTCTTTCACAGCTTCGGCATATTCGGGCTCGCGACCGGCGAGAGCGCGACCTTTACTGGCCCCGCCGGCATCGCCAACATCATCGACCGGGTGACGGGCGGCAGCCCCACATCGATCGAGAGCGCCGCGGTTGAGAGCGTTCGGCGGCAGCCGCCCTGGACGGGTGCGCGAGGCTGCGGCATAGTCGAGGGGATCGGGGAGGGTTGCGCGTGAGACCGCACCTTGTCGCGCCGAAGCTGGTCGCCGCCCTGGCGTTCCTTGCCGCGCTGCTACCGCGGCCAGCGTCGGCGCAGAGCATCACGACGGACGGCACCGTGGGGCCGGCGCAGACGCTCGTCGGCCCCAAATACATAATCCCCTCCAGCCTCGGCAAACAGGTCGGCGGCAACCTCTTTCAGAGCTTCAGCAAGTTCGGCCTCTTGGCCGGCGAGAGCGCGACCTTCACCGGCTCCGAGGGCAGCGCCATCGCCAACATCATCGGCCGAGTGACGGGCGGCAGCCCCTCCTCGATAGACGGCGCGATCATCTCGGCGATCCGGGGCGCCAGCCTCTTTCTGATCAACCCCTTCGGCATCGTCTTCGGGGCCGGCGCGAAGGTCAATGTCAGTGGCAGCTTTCACGCCTCGACCGCCGACTACCTCAAGATGTCGGACGGCTCAATATTTTCGGCGCGCCTCGCCAACGGCAGCACCTTCAGCGCGGCGCCACCCGCCGCCTTCGGTTTTCTCTCCGCGAGCCCGCCGGCGATCGCGGTCGAGGGCAGCACCCTCGGCGCGGTTCCGGGGACGCTCGGCCTCGTCGGCGGGCCGGTCACGATCACCGGCGCCACGCTGTTTGCGGACGGCACGATCCATATCGCGAGCGCCGCCGGCCCTGGCGAGATTCCGGTCAATCCGCTCACTGGCCCCGGCGCGACGGTGACGAGCTACGGCCCGGTCAGCATCACGCAAAACGCCTTTGTCAGTGTCGCGAGCGGCGGCAGCGTCGTCATTCGCGCCGGAACGCTGTTGGTCGATGCGAGCATTATCAGCGCCGAAAATTCCGGCTCCGGGCCCGGCGGTACGATCCAGCTGCAAGCCGACGGCACGATCACAATTAGCAACAACGCCAGCGTCTTCGCCCCAAGCACTGGGGCGGGAGCCGCCGGCACCGTAACGGTGACGGCCGGCGGGCTAAGCCTCACCAATGGCGCCAACATCTCCAGCGCGGCTTTTGGCCCGGGGACTGCTGGAGAAATAATGATCGCTGCGACCGGCCAGGTGACGATCGACGGAGGGGGCTTTATCGCTGCAGCAGCGGGGCCAAACAGCAGCGGTAACGGCGGCAACATTACGGTCACCGCCGGCACGTTGAGCCTCGCAAATGGCGGCGACATTTCGAGCGACACGCTCGGAGGCGGCAACGGCGGCATCATCTCGATCAGCGCCCGCACGTTGAGCCTCGCAAATGGCAGCGACATTTCGAGCGACACGCTCGGGAGCGGCAACGGCGGCATCATCACAGTCGCCGCGGGCAGCATCTCTATCCTCGACAATGGCCTGATCTCGAGCGGGACATTCGGGGTCGGCAAAGGCGGCAGCGTTTCTGTGAGCGCCAGTGGGTTGCTGTCAATCGACGGAGCGGGCGCAGTTGGTTTTACTGGAATTACGACGGGAGCTTTTCCAGGGGGAGGAGGCGCAGGCCTCGGGCCCGGGGGTTCCGTCTCCGTTGTTGCAGGCGAATTGTCGCTCGCCGCCGGCGGCCAAATTTCGGCCAACAGTCTCGGCAGCCGGGGCGGCGACGTGGCGGTCGCGGTGTCGGGACAGCTGACGATCGACGGCGCCAACAGCCCCGCCTTCATGGGGGTCCCCGCCCTCACCGGGATCACGGTATTTGGATTCGGAAACGGCGATGCGGGACAGATCACGGTTTCGGCGGGAAACCTCACGATGAGCGGTGGTGCCACGATCTCGGCAGGAGCGTCCTTCGCAAACGGAGGAAACATTACGATCAATGTCCGCGACCTCATGTATCTGATCGATAGCACGATCACCACCCAGGTCGGCAGCGCTGGCCTCGCCGGCACCGGCAATGGCGGAAACATCACGATCGACCCTCGACTACTGGTCCTGCAGCGCAGCGACATCATCGCGACCGCGTTCGGCAGCGGCGTCAACGGGAACATCTTCATCTCCAAATTCGCAATTTTCGAATCCATCGATAGCCAGGTCATAGCGACCGGTCTCGTGACCTTCACGAACCCGCCGGCCGAGCTCGGCGGGAGCCTCATCGTCTTGTCGGACGCATTGTACAGCGCCGAGGCGATCCTGCGGTCGAGCTGCGCGGCGAGCCGCGGGCTGCCGGAGTCGAGCTTTGTCGTGGGCGGGCGCGGCGGGCTGCCGCAAGACCCCGAGGCGGAGTTGCCGGCGCTCTACATCGCCGCGCACGCCCCGGCGCACGGTCCCGGCGCCCCTGACGGAACGGCGCCGAGCGCGCTGCGCCACACCGCGATCCGCCTCGACATGCACTGCGGTTGAGGCGCGATGACGGCGACCGCCGGCACACCGACGCGAAGCCGGCCGCCGCTCAGGGATTGGTTGCCGCGGCTATTGCGCCGGGCGAGCGTCAAGGCATTTCTCGGCGCGCAACTGATCGCTGGCGCCATCATCCTGGTGCGCACAGAGGGCTGGTTGCAGCCTTTGGAGCTGATCGCCTACGACGAATTGCGTGTCGCCTGGGCCGGGCACGCGGCCAGCAAGCGGGTGCTGATCGTCGCCGTCACCGAGAACGAAATCAACGAACTGAAGGATGGCTGGCCGTTGCGCGACCGCGATTTCGCAGTCCTGCTCGAACGGCTGGAAAGCTGGCAGCCGCGTGTAATCGGGGTGGACATCTACCACAATTATGCGCGGCCGCGGGAGGACAAGGCCGGCACTCAGCATTTGGCTGAGGTGCTGCGGCAAAATCCGAACATTCTTTGGGTGTTCAAGCTGGGGGACGGCAATAACCCGGGCATACCGCCGCCGCGCGAGCTGCACGGCAAGGACGGCGACCGCGCGGTGCTTTCCGACGTCGTCCAAGACCCGGACGGCATCGTACGCCGGGGCCTGCTCTACGCCGCCGCCGACAATAATGAATACGAGACGCTGGGAATGGCGCTGGCGCGCAATTACGTATGGTATGATCGCAAGATCGCACCCGAGCCGGGACCGACCCCGGGCAGCCTGAAGCTCGGCAAGGCCGTCATCGAGCCGCTCAACGGGGCGCGCGGGCCCTATTTGCGAGTTGACACCAAAGGTTTCCAGACCCTGCTTGATTTCCACGGCGGGCCAAGCCCGTTCCAGGCCGTGAGCTTTCGCAGCGTCATGGAGAGCGATGCAGCAAAGCCGCTCGTCCACGGCCGTGCGATCATCGTCGCCAGCCACGCCGAAAGCGTCGAGAAGAGGTTCTATACGCCGTTCAATACCGGGTTAGGCAACGCCCCACGCATCTGGGGCTTCGACATTCACGCGGAAATCGCCGATCAATTGATCCGGCAGGCGCTCGCTGGATCAAAGGCATTGCGCGGATTGCCGCGGCCCCTCGAAAATTTGTGGATCTGGGCGTCGGCGATGGTCGGAGCCGCGCTCGGGCTCGCGATTCGGTTGACGATACCGGCCCTCATCGCCGCGGCCACCGGGCTCGGCACGCTCGCCGGCATCGTCTATGCCGCGTTCGGCATGAGCCTCCTGCTGCCGGCCGTGCCGGCCGCCGGCGCCTTGCTCGCCGCGGCGGCGCTGACCAACCAGGTTTTGCACGCCGCGAGCAACCGCGCCCGCGCGCGGCTGCGCCGCAGCTTCGAGCACTACCTGCCGCCGGCGATCATCGCCGAGATGCTCGAAGCGGACGCGCTGCCCGAACTCGGTGGCGAGCGCCGCGAGTTTTCCGTCGTCTTTTCCGATGTCGCCGACTTCACGACGCTGTCCGAAACGATCGACCCCGCCGATCTGACGCCGCTCACCAACGAATATTTCGCCGGCGTCGGCGCCGCGATTTTCGCCGAGGCCGGGTACATCAACGAGTTCATGGGCGATGGCGTCCTCGCCTTTTTCGGCGCGCCGCAGGAGCAGCCCGACCACGCCGACCGGGCGGTCGCCGCGGCCCTCGGCATCGCCGCCTTCGGCGAGCGGTTCAGCGCCGAGCAGCGCGCCCGCGGCGTCGGCTTCCACCACACCCGCGTCGGGGTGCATTGCGGCGTCGCGATGGTCGGCAATGTCGGCACACCGTCGCGGTTGAAATACAGCGCGCAAGGCGACATGCTGAACACCGGTTCACGGCTGGAAGGACTCAACAAGGCGATCGGCACGCGAATCTGCGTCTCGGAGGCGATCGTGCGGCAGTCGCAACGGCACCGCTTCCGGCCGATCGGCGATTTCGTCGTCAAGGGAAGGCGCCAACCGATCCGGATCTTCGAACCTTTGGATGGGCACCGATACACCGAAGAGCACATCGCGCGCTACGAGGCGGCGTTCGCGGCGCTCGCGGGCGGGTCGCCGCAAGCGACCGCCAGCTTCGCCGAGTTGCATCGCGAGTTCCCGGACGACCCGTGCGCCGCGTTCCATCATCGCCGGCTCGAAGCCGGCCAGGCTGGCAGCTTGATCGTGATGACGGAGAAATGATGCGATTCGGTGCTGCCATCGCCTTCATGGCGGCATTTGCCCTTCTCGCCGTGGCAGCCCGGCCAGCCTCGGCGCAGGCCGACAATGCCCGCAAGGAAGCGCTCGACGACATCGGCCGCGGCGCCGCGGCCTTCCAGGCCGGCGACCTCGTCGCGGCGACGCGGCACTGGTCGCAGGCGATCCGCTTGTGCCGGCAAACCGGGGCGGCCGATCTCGAGGCGCAGGCACTGGCTCGGCGCGGCGAAGCCTATCGCGTCGCCGGCTATTTTCGCGATGCCCGCAAAGATCTCGACGCTGCCCTCGAAAAGGCGGAGCGGCAGGGCGACGAAAAGTTGATCGCCGCGACCACCGGGGCTCTCGGCAACCTCGCCTTCATGGCGCGGCGCAGCACCGTTGCCGAGCCGCTGTTGCTGCGCAGCCGCGCTCTGGCGCGCCGACTGGGCGACCTTGAAACGCTGGCCGCAAGCAGCAACGACCTCGGCAACCTCTACGCCGCTACGGCGCGGCCCGAGGCCGCCGCGGCGGCCTATCGCCAGGCTGCCGGGGCCGCCGAGCAGGCGCATGATGGCGCCCTTGCGGCGACTGCCGAAATCAATGCCGCCCGCCTCGCCTCGCAGCAGCCCGATCACGGCGGCGCGCTGCCGCTATTGTCGCGCGCCGTCGATCGCCTCGAGCGCGCCCCGCCCTCCTACGGGCGCGACATGGCGCTGGTCTCCGCCGGCGCGGTGCTGCTCGAAGATAACGGCAAGCTATCGCCCGAGGCACAGGCGACCGCCTACCGGGCGTTTCATGCGGCCACGGTTTCCGCCAAGGCGTCGCACGACTGGACCATGTCGTCCCTGGCGTTCGGCAATCTGGGCCGACTCTACGAGCGAGCCGGGCGCCTCGAGGACGCCCGCCGGCTGACCGAGGAAGCATTGTTCGCGGCGCAGCGGGCCTCCTCGGCCGACCTCCGCTTCCGCTGGGAATGGCAGGACGGTCGTCTCGACCGCGCCCAGGGCCGCATCGCCGCCGCGCTTGCCAGATATCGCGAGGCAATCGCCGATCTGCAGTCGATCCGCCAGGATATCCCGGTCGAGTATCACCGCGGGGTATCGTCTTACCGCGCGACCTTCGGACCCCTCTATCTGCAGTTCACCGCTTTGCTGCTCGACCGCGCCAAGGCCGATCCGGCCGCGGCGCAGCCGCTGTTGCGCGAGGCGCGCGCAACCGTCGATCGCCTGCGCGAGAGCGAATTGCAGGACTATTTCCACGATTCCTGCGTCACCGCCTTCCAGGCGCAGCACAAGCCGATCGAAAGCATCGCGCCGGGCACCGCCGTGCTTTACCCGGTCTCGCTGCCTGACCGGCTCGAGATCCTCGTCAGCTTCGGCAAGGAAATCAGGGATTTGACGGTGCCGATACCAGAGAACCGGCTCCGGCGGGAGGTGACCCGTTTCCGCGAGCTCCTGGAAAAACGGACGACAAACGAGTACCTGGTGCCGGCGCAGCAACTCTACAACCAGATCATCCGGCCGATCGAGCCGGCGCTGACAGCGCATCGCGTCGACACGCTCGTCATCGTTCCGGACGAAGTGCTGCGCGTCGTGCCGTTCGCGGCATTTTTCGATGGACATCAATTCCTCGTCGACCGTTACGCCACGGCGATCGTCCCAAGCCTCACGCTGGTAGCGCCGAAGCCGCTGGCGCCCGGGGTGGGC
The DNA here is from genome assembly GCA_035538335.1 of Allostellaceae bacterium. GTDB lineage: Bacteria > Pseudomonadota > Alphaproteobacteria > ATCC43930 > CGMCC-115725 > AP-15. The sequence continues at coordinate 52,517 of DATLKN010000008.1, read as the reverse complement.
ACCGCACTCGTGCTCGGCATCTCGCACAGCGTCCAGGGCTATGTGCCGCTGCCGAACGTTGAGCACGAGGCCGCCGCCGTGCACCAACTCGAAGGCGGCGACGAGCTGCTCAACAGCGCCTTCACGCGGGCGCGGTTCGCGCGCGATCTGAAGAGCGGGCGCTTCGACATCGTGCACATCGCCTCGCACGGCCAATTCGGCAACGATCCGAGCCGCACCTTCGTGCTCGCTTACGACGGCAAGCTGACGATGGACGACCTCGAATCGGACATAAAACACGGCTCCAAGCGCGATATACCGCTTGAGCTGCTCATTCTGAGCGCCTGCGAGACGGCGAGCGGCGACGACCGGGCCGCGCTCGGCCTCGCCGGCGTTGCGCTCAAGGCCGGGGCGCGCAGCGCCCTCGCCACCTTGTGGTACATCAACGACAAGGCCTCGGGCGCAATGATCGCCGCCTTCTACAAGGGCCTCAATGCAAGGCTGTCGCGGGCGCAGGCGCTGCGCGCCGCGCAACGCGCGCTTGCCGCCGACCCGCGCTTTGCGCACCCGGCCTATTGGGCGCCCTATCTGTTGATCGGCGACTGGCTGTGAGGGGGCGGACGATGACCGGAAAACGGCGGACCGCCGCGCCGACCTTCCTCGCCGCCGCGCTTTTCCTCTCGTCGCCTCTCGCTCATGCGGGGCCGTCCTCCCCCGCGGCGGGCGACCAGCCGCCGGTCTACAAGCCGCCGGTCGGCGGCGCGCCCGGCGGCCGCGTCGGCGGCGCCTCGCGCGGCACCTTCAAGATCGCGGCGGCATTGCCGAGCATCGATCTCATTGCCCCCGACGGCGAAGCAGGCGAGACGACGCACCGGTCGCCGACGCTCTATTATTACGTTTCCGGGCCGGTGGCCTTTCCGACCCGGTTGACGATCAGCGAGCCATGGCAAGCCGCCCCGGTCATCGATCTGGTGATTCCGTCACCGCGCGAAGCCGGCATCCACAGGGTGCGGCTCGCCCGCTACGGCGTGCGGCTGGCGCGCGGCATCGTCTACACTTGGTCAATTTCTGCGATCGTCAATTCGCAGGAGCCCTCGCGCGACGTCGTTGCCAGCGCCTCGCTCTTGCGGGTAGCCGCCGACCCGGGCATCGAGCAGGCGGCGCAGGCCGCACCGCCGGAACGCCGCGCCGCTATCCTGGCACAGGCCGGTCTGTGGTACGATGCGGTCGCCGCCGCCACCGGCCAGGGCGGGGCTTTGCGGGCGCTGATGCAGGAAGTCGGCCTGCACCTGCCCGCAGCACTCATCGAATAGCAGGGGATTTCAGAACATCGGGTCGGCGACCCGCGCCGTCACCGCCCCCGATTGATGCGCCGGTAGCCGGAAATGCCATCGCGATGTGTATCTCCCGCGGCACGCGGTAGGTTGCCGCCGCCCGGCGACCCGGGCCATTCTGGGCGGCGTCGAGGCGCATCTCCGAGGAGCGGCCGATGGCAACGGCACGGGTAATCGACGGCAAGGCGCTCGCCGACGAGCTTTCCCGGCGCGTCGGCGCGGCGGCGGCGGACGTCGCGGCGGCGGCCGGCACCCCGCCTGGGCTGGTGGCGATCCTCGTCGGCGACGACCCGGCAAGCCACAGCTATGTCGGCCGCAAGGACCGCGCCGCCGCCGCCGCTGGGCTCGCCGCGCAGACCTTGGCGCTGCCGGCGACGACCTCGCAGGCCGCGCTTCTCGCCGAGATCGAGCGGCTGAACCGCGACGACCGCGTCGACGGCATCCTGGTCCAGTTGCCGCTGCCGGCGCATATCGAGGCGCGGCGGATTATCGCCGCGGTCGACCCGGCGAAGGATGTCGACGGCTTTCACCCGCTCAATATCGGCCGGCTGTGGAGCGGGCTGCCGGGCCTGGTACCGGCGACGCCGCAGGGCTGCATGCTGTTGCTGAAAAGCGTGCACGCCGACCTCGCGGGCCTGGAAGCGATCGTGATCGGGCGCTCCAACATCGTCGGCAAGCCGATGGCGGCGCTGCTGCTCGCCGCCGATTGCTCGGTCGGCTGGGCGCACTCAAGGAGTCGGGACGCGGCGAGCATCTGCCGGCGCGCCGACATCCTCGTCGCCGCCGCCGGCCGGCCGCAACTGGTCCGCCCCCACTGGATCAAGCCTGGCGCAACCGTCATCGACGTCGGCATCAACCGAATCCCGGCGGTGGACGGAAAAAGCCGTTTGGTCGGCGACGTCGATTACCCGGCGGCGAGCGGCGTTGCCGGCGCAATTACGCCGGTGCCGGGCGGGGTCGGCCCGATGACGATCGCCTGTCTCTTGCGCAACACGTTGCTCGCGGCCTGCCGGCGCCGGGGCTTCGCCGAGCCGGCGCTATAGGGGCGGAATGCCGTCCGGTGCCCTATTCCGGACACGGAACCGGGACCCGGCAGGCGTCGTTTACCGCGCGTGACCATTTACGCAAGGAGGCGACGGTCATGTTCAACAAGACTGCGACAGGCTTGGCTTTGGCGGCGGCTTGCGTGCTCGGGATCGCGATCGCCCAGCCGGCGCAGGCGCAACAGCGCCAGCTGATCACCAACGGCCCGCAGACCAACCCCGGCGACGTGGCGGGATGGTCGGCGCGCAAGAACGTCGTCGAGAGTCAGCATTACGATCGTCTGGTGGCGACGAACCCCGCCTTCCGCGCCTATCGGATGAGAAAGGAATGCGGCCCGATCACCGATCCGCAGCTGCACGCCCAATGCATCGCGAGCTTCAACCGATACGAAGGCTCGGGCATGCCGCAACGGCGGTATTAGGCACCCAGTTGCCCTGAACGAGATTGCTTCGCTTCGCTCGCAATGACGCCTTGGCAGTCATTGCGAGCGACGAAGCAATTCCCGGCTCGGTCCGGGCGATCGCGCCTTTCTCAATAATCGACGGCGAGGATGTAGCGCTCGATCGCGGCGGCGAAGCCGTCCTCCTCGTTCGACAGAGTTGTCCCTTGCGCGCGCGCCTTGACCTCCGGCGCGGCGTTGCCCATCGCGACGGCAAAGCCGGCGCGGGCAAACATCTCCAAATCGTTCTCCATGTCGCCGAGAACCGCGATCTGCTCGCGCGCGAGCCGTAGCCGCTGCGCCAGCAGATCGACGATGCGCCCCTTGTTGATGCCGGGCGGGATCACGTCGCAGTAATAGAGTTGCGAGCGTCCGGCGCTGGCGCGACCGGCGAGCGCCTCCTGCATCGCGCGCTCGACGCGGGCGACGCGGTCGTGGTCGTCGCTGGCGCCGACGATCTTGCCGACCGCGCGAAAGTGCTCTTCGGCGAATTCGGGCACGACGGTCGGCGGCGTCTGGATCGTATGCGCCTCGTGATCGACGTGATCGCCGTGGCGGTTGGTGATCACCCACTCGTTACCGACGAACACCCAACAGTCGATGTTGTGCGCGCGAAAGATTTCGACCGCCAGCTTAGCAGCCTCGGGCGGGATCAGTTGTTGTTCGACCACCGTCAGGTCGGGCATGACGATCGAGCCGGCGTTGTAGCCGCCGAGCGGCAGTTGCAGGCGCAAGGGCTCGATCAGCATGCGCAGCCCGAAGGGCGGCCGGCTCGAGCAGATCGAAAAGGCGATGCCCTTGTCGTGCAGCCGGCCGACCGCCGCGATCGCGCGCGGCGTCAGCACCTTGTCGCGGGTGACGAGGGTGCCGTCGACATCGGAAACGACGAGTGCGAATTTGCTCATGGGACTCTTCCCGCTGTAGGTGTCAGGACCTCGACGCCCTCCTCGCTCGCGTTGACGACGGCCGTGGCGCGCCCAATGAAGAGCCCGCTCTCGATCGCCCCCACGGTCATCGCGATGTCGCGCTCGAGTGCCGCCGGATCGGCAATCGGGCCGAACTGGCAGTCGAGGATGTAATTGCCGCCGTCGGTGAGGTAGGGCTCGCCGGTCTGGGCGGCGCGCAGCCGCGGCACCGCGCCGAGCCGCGCCAGCGCGGCGGCAGTCGCCTGCCAGCCGAACTGCGTCACCTCGACCGGGACCAGGCTGCGCTCGCCGAGGCGATCGACGAGCTTTTCCCGATCGACGACGATGACGAGGCGCCGACTCGCCGCCGCGACGATCTTCTCGCGCAGCAGCGCCCCGCCCAACCCCTTGATCAGATGGAGCGTCTTGCGCTCGACCTCGTCGGCCCCGTCGATCGTCAGATCGAGGCGCTGATGCTCGGCGAAGCCCGCGATCGGGATGCCGAGCCTCTTCGCCATGGCCGCCGTGCGCTCGGAAGTGGGAATGCCGGCAATCCGCAATCCGCGCGCGACGCGGGCGGCGAGCTCTTCGACGACGAAGGCCGCGGTCGAGCCTGTGCCGAGCCCGACTACCATGCCGTCCTCGACTTCGGCGACCGCGCGCAACGCCGCCGCGCGCTTCAGCGCATCGCGCCGATCGCTCACGCACCCCCTCGCGCCGCTCGATCGACGAGCCACAAGAGCTCGCCCACCGGCGCGAGCCGGGCCGCCGGCAGCGAGCGATCGCCGGCCAGCGCCCGCGCGAGGATCGCGCGCTTGCCCGCCCCCTCGACGAGAAACGCCGTGTGCCGGCTCGATTCGAGCGCCGGATAGGTCAGCGTGATGCGCATCTGCGGTTGCCAGCCGACGACCTCGACGACCCAGCGCCGGCGCTCCTCGAGTTCCAGGCGGCCGGGCCCGAGCGAGGCGGTATGGCCGTCCGTCCCCAGGCCCAACAGCTGCACATCGAAAAGCGGGCGTGCCGGGTCCAGTCGCCTCGCGCCGTAATAGGATTTCAATTCCTCTTCATAGGCACGCGCCGCTTCGGCCGGGGTGCCGCTCGTCGGGACCCTGTGGATGTTCTCGGGCGGCACCGGGACGTGGTCGAAGAGAGCTTCTCGCGCCATGCGGTAGTTGCTGTCCTTGTCATCCGGGGGCACGAAGCGCTCGTCGCCCCAGAACCAGTGGATGCGCTCCCACGGCATCGCCTGTTGCGTGAGCAGCTGGTAGGTGCGCCGCGGCGTCGAGCCGCCGGAAAGGCCGATCGCGAAGCGCCCGTCGGCAGCGCGAGCGAGCCCGGCGACCCGTGCCGCCGCATGCTGGGCGAGGGCTTCGGGATCGGCTGCGACATCGATCATCGCGGATGATCTTTCGATGGCCGGCGCGAGCCGCGGATCGCGGCGACGGCGCGGGCGTAGTCCGGCGCATGAAAGACGGCCGAGCCGGCGACGATCGCATCGGCCCCGGCGTCAAGCGCCTGCCAGGCGTTCTCCCCGCCGAGCCCGCCATCGACCTCGATCGTCGGGGCGACCCCGCGCTCTTCGCACAGCGCGCGTAAGGCGCGGATTTTCGGCAGCATTTCGGGCAGGAACCGCTGCCCGCCGAAACCCGGATTGACGGTCATGACGAGCACGATGTCGGACAGATGCAGGACCTCTTCGACAAAGGCGATCGGAGTGGCCGGGTTCAAGACGACGCCGGCGCGCTTTCCGAGCTCGCGGATATGGGACAGCGTGCGATGCAGATGGATCGTCGCCGAGGGCTCGCAATGGATGAGCAGATGATCGGCCCCGGCTTTCGCGAAATCGTCGAGATAGCGCTCCGGCTCGACGATCATCAGGTGCACGTCGACCGGCTTCTCGGTCGCCCGCCGCACCGCCTCGATGACGACCGGCCCGATCGTGATGTTCGGCACGAAGCGGCCGTCCATCACATCGACGTGGATCCAGTCGGCGCCGGCCGCGGCGACCGCGCGCACTTCCTCGGCGAGGCGCCCGAAATCAGCCGACAGAATCGACGGCGCGACGATGACGGGGCGATCGGCCATAAACCGGGGCGCCCCTCAGCCGAGCGGGCGCCATTGTCGGCCGCTGCGCCACAGCAGCTCGTCTGCGGCCGCCGGGCCGGCGCTGCCGGCCGCGTAGCTTTCCACCGGCACGGCCTTGTCGCTCCGCCACAGGTCGAGGATCGGCTGCACCACCGCCCAGCCCTCCTCGACGCTATCGGCGCGCTGAAACAGGATTTGGTCGCCAATCATGCAGTCGTAGATCAGGGTCTCGTAGCCGGTGGCCGGCGCGATGTTGAAATAGTCCTTGTAGCGGAAATCCATGCGCACGCCGCCCAATGAGATTTCCGGGCCTGGCACCTTGGCGCCGAATTGCAGCGAGGCGCCCTCGTCCGGTTGAATTTGCAGCGCCAGCACGTTCGGCGTCAGGATATCGACGGTGGTGTCGCGGAACATCGCGATCGGCGCCTGCTTGAAGTGGATCGCGATCTCGGTGGAGCGGCGGGTCATCCGTTTGCCGGTGCGCAGATAGAACGGCACGCCGGCCCAGCGCCAATTGTCGATGTTGAGGCGCAAGGCCACGTAAGTCTCGGTGCGGCTGTCGCGGGCGACACCCTCCTCATCGCGATAGCCGAGGACCGCCGCATCCCGGATCGACCCGGCCGCGTACTGGCCGCGCACGACGTTGCGCCGCACATCGTCGTGGTCGAGCGGATGCACCGCCTCCAGCACCTTCGTCTTCTCGGTGCGCACGGCGTCGGCAGCGAACGATCCGGGCGGCTCCATCGCGGTCAGGCAGAAGAGTTGAAAGACGTGGTTCGGCACCATGTCGCGCAATGCGCCCGTCTGCTCGTAAAAGCCGGCGCGGTGCTCGACGCCGACAGTCTCGGCGACGCTGATCTGCACATGATCGATATGGTCGCGGTTCCACAGCGGCTCGAATATGCCGTTGGCAAAGCGCAGGACCATGATGTTCTGGACGGTCTCCTTGCCGAGAAAATGGTCCATCCGATAGATCTGCGGCTCTCTCAGGAGCTTCAGGATGCGGGCGTTGAGCGCTTGCGCCGAGGCGAGGTCGCTGCCGAACGGCTTTTCGATGATGACCCGCCGCCAGCGCCCCTCCTCCTCGCGCAACAGCCCGGCCGCTCCGAGCCCCTCGACGATCGGCGCGAACAATGCGGCGGCCACGGCGAGGTAGAAGACGACGTTGCCGCCCGTCCCGTGTTCCTTTTCCACGGAAGCAAGCTGGGCGGCGAGCTGGCGATAGGTTTCGGGCTTTGTGACGTCGCCGCCGACCCGCGTCATCTTCTTCGCAAGAATGTCCCAGGTCGCGGCGTCGAAGGGCTGGGTCCGCCCGCCCGCGGCGGTGTCGGACACGAAGCTCTTGACGCCTTCGGCGAGATAGTCGCGGAACTCCTCGTGCGACCGCTCGGCGCGATCGACGCCGATCAGCGCGAAATTATCGGGCAACAGCTTGCCTTTCGCCAGGTTGTAGAGCGCTGGGATCAGGAGCCGCTTCGTCAGATCGCCACTTGAGCCGAAGATCACCATCGCGCAAGGCGGCACCTGAACAGCGCGCCGCGAGGCGCTCGTCGGCGTATTGGGGGCGGGCGCGTCCATCGCTCAGCCCTTGTCCTCGCCGGGCTCGCGGTGGCCCCCGAATTCCCTGCGCATCGCCGACAGGATCTTTTCGGCGAAGGTATGTTCCTGGCGCGAGCGAAAGCGGGTGTAGAGCGCGGTCGACAGCACATCGGCCGGCACCGCTTCCTCGATCGCGGCCATCACTGTCCAGCGGCCCTCGCCCGAATCCTCGACGTAGCCCGAAAATGCCGCGAGCGCCGGGTCGCGGGCGAGCGCGATCGCCGTCAGATCCAACAGCCACGACGCGACGACACTGCCGCGCCGCCACACTTCGGCAATGTCGGCGAGGTCGAGCTGGTAGCGCCGCTCCTCGGGCACCGCGGCGGAAGCGGCGCCCTTCAGGATGTCGAAACCTTCGGCATAGGCCTGCATCAGGCCGTATTCGATGCCGTTGTGGATCATCTTGACGAAGTGCCCGGCGCCGGGCTGGCCGCAATAGAGGTAGCCCTGTTCGGCGCGCGGATCGCGCCCCGCCCGGGTCGGGGTGCGCTCTATATCGCCGAGCCCCGGCGCCAGGGTCTTGAAGATCGGGTCGAGATGCTCGAAGGCGTCGCGGTCGCCGCCAATCATCATGCAATAGCCGCGCTCCAAGCCCCACACGCCGCCGCTGGTGCCGACGTCGAGATAGCGCACGCCCTTTGCCTGAAGCATCCGCGCATGGCGGATGTCGTCTTGGTAGAACGAGTTGCCGCCGTCGATGACGATGTCGCCGGCCGCGAGAAGCTGCCCCAGATCGCTGATCGTCGCGTCGGTGATCGCGCCCGCGGGCAGCATCACCCAGACGGCGCGCGGCTTTTCGAGGAGCGCGACGAATTCTGTCAGGTCGGCGCTCGGCTGCGCCCCTTCCCCGCCGAGTTGCCGCACGGCCTCCGGGCTCTTGTCGTAGACGACGCAGCCATGGCCGCCCCGCATCAGACGGCGCACGATGTTGCCGCCCATGCGCCCGAGGCCGATCATGCCGAGTTGCATCCGAATTCTCCCTCCGCAGGTTCAGCCGAGCGCCTCGTCGGCGGCTTTCACCAGTTTCGCAAGGCCGGCATCTAGATCGCCCGTCAAGTGGACGCGCAAGGCGCGCCGGCCGCGCTCGGCGAGCACGTCGAAATCGCCGCGGGCCTGCGCCGCCTTGACGGTCGAAAAGCCGTAGCGCTGGCCCGGGACCGGCAAATCGAAAGGATCGGCGGCGGTGATCTGTAAAAAGACGCCGCTGTTCGGCCCGCCCTTGTAGGCCTGGCCCGTCGAATGCAGAAAGCGCGGGCCGAAGCCGAGGCAGGTCGCCGCTTTCGTCTTATCGCGGATCGTCCGGCGCAGCCTTTGCATCAGGGCGACGTGCTCGGGCGAACGCTCTACATAGGCGAGCAGCGCCACGTAGTCGCCCGGACCGGCGCGCCGCAGATGCGCCTTCAGCGTCCCGCCGAGGCTCGAAGCCTCCGGCTTCAACACGGCAGCGTTTTTCAAGTCGGCAAACAGCTCGACGCCGTCCGCCGCGAAGAACGACGCCTCCTCGGGCAATTTCCCGCTCGTCTCGTAGGCAGCGGTCAATTCGCGCGTCTTCACTTTCGAGACCTCGACATCGGGCTGGTCGAACGGATCGATGCCGATGACCGCGCCGGCAACCGCGGTCGCCATCTCCCAGCGGAAGAATTCCTGCCCCAGCTGCATCGGTTCAGGCACGGTAATCTCGACGACCGGATGCCCGGCGGCGGCCAGCGCCGCGACGCGGCGGGCGGTCTCGTCGTCGGCGTCGCTCGGCAGCCGCAGATAGGCGAAGAGCCGGTCGCTGCCGTAGACCTCCGGGCTCCCGAGCGGTTCGGCATCGACCGGCACGATGCCCTTGCCTTGCTTGCCCGTCGATTCGGCGAGCAGCTGCTCGAGCCAGGCGCCGAAATCCGCGAGGCCGGGCGAAGCCAGGATCGTCACCTTGTCGCGTCCCGCCTTGGCAGCGGCACCGAGGATCGCGCCGAGCCTGACGCCCGGATTTTCGGCGGGCGGCACGGCGGGCGCGCAGGACCGCACCATGCGGGCGGCGCACTCGAGGAACCGCGCGAGGTCGATGCCGATCGCGGCGGCCGGCACGATGCCGAATTTAGACAGTACCGAGTAACGCCCGCCGATGCTCGGCACGCCGTGAAAGATCCGGCCGAAGCCGTCCCTGTCGCGGTCGAGCGCGGAACCCGGATCGGTGATCGCGACAAAGCGCCGCCGCGCCGCCGCCTCCCCGAGCACCGCCGCGGCGCGGGCAAAGAAATACGCCCGGAAGATGTTGGGTTCGAGCGTGCTGCCCGACTTGCTGGACACGATGAACAGCGTCTTTTCGAGATCGAGCCCCTCTTCGAAATGCCTGATCTGCTGCGGATCGGTCGAATCGAGTACGTGCAGGCGGGGAAAGCCGGGCGCTTGCGGAAAGCTCTCGGCGAGAACCTCGGGGCCGAGGCTCGAGCCGCCCATGCCGAGCAGCGCCACGTCGCGGTAGCCGGCCCGCTTCACTTCTTCCGCAAAGCGCTGCAGCTCCGCCTCGCCGCTGCGCTCGCTCTCGACAACATCGAGCCACCCGAGCCACTTCCCTTCATCGCCGCCCGTCCACAGGCTGGCGTCACCAGCCCAGAGGCGCCGCACGTCGCCCCGATGGCGCCAGTCGTCGAGGACCGCGCCGACCTCGCGCTCGAGTTCGGCCGGCAGGCGCGCCTCGAACCCATTGAGCCGGGCTCCGAGCGCGGCGCGGCGCTTTTTCTGCACCGCGCCGTAGAGACCGTCCGCCGCCTCGGCGAAAAGACTGACGCCGTCCTCGACGAGCCGGGCGGTGATCGCGTCGAGCGAGATGCCGAGCGGCGGCAGCGCATCGAGCACGCGCCGCGCGCCTTCGGCATCCTCTTCGAGGCTCGGCCGCGGCCGGCCGTGCTCGCGGAACGCGTCCATCGTCGCCGGCGGTATCGTGTTGACGGTGTCGGCGCCGATCAGCTCCTCGATGTAGAGAACGTCGCTGTAGGCCGGGTTCTTCGTGCCGGTGCTCGCCCATAAGAGGCGCTGCGTCTGCGCCCCCGATTGCGCAAGGCGCTGCCAGCGCTCACCGGAGAAAATGCTCTTGTACATCTGATAGGCGAGCTTGGCGTTGGCGATCGCCACCTTGCCCTTAAGGGCTTGCAGCCGGTCGCGCTCGGCCGGATCGCGCGCGGCGGCGATCTTTTCGTCGAGAGCGGCGTCGGCGAGCGTGTCGATGCGGCTGACGAAAAAACTCGCGACGCTGGCGATCCGGTGCGGGTCGCCACCTTTTTCGACGAGCGCCTCGAGTCCGGCGATATAGGCCTCCGCCACCTCGGCATAGACGTTCTGCGAGAACAGCAGCGTGATGTTGATGTTGATGCCCTCGCCGATCATCTGGCGGATCGCCGGCAGACCGGGCTTGGTGCCCGGGATCTTGACCATCAGATTGTCGCGCCCGACTTCGCGCCACAGGCGCCGCACCTCCTCGATTGTGCGCTCGGTGTCCATCGCCAGATAGGGCGACACCTCGATGCTGATGTAGCCGTCGCGACGCTGCGTCTCGTCATAGACCGGGCGCAGCGTGTCGGCGCCGTCCTGAATGTCCTTGACGGCGAGCTGCTCGAAGAGTCTGCCGGGGTCGAGGTCCCCCGCTTCCTCGAGGGCGGCGATCTGCGCGTCGTAATCTGCGCCGTGCAGGATCGCCTTTTCAAAGATCGACGGGTTGGAGGTGACCCCGCGCACCCCATCCCTGGCGACGAGCGCCCTCAGCCCGCCCGATTGCAGCAATTCGCGGCTGACGAAGTCGAGCCACACCGACTGCCCGAATTCCTGTAAGCTCTTCAGTGGATTGGTTCTGGTAGCGCTCATCTGCTACTCCCTCGGCGCACACGCATCGCTGCGTTCCCCGCAAATTCCGGGCCGGCGACCTGTGGTCAGGCGGCGGGCGGCCCGGAAGCTGTCCGAATCTTACCCGTCCAACGTTTCAATCGGGCGAAGGTGCCGAGGACGAACGGGGCTGCGACACCACTGCGCACCGCTATCTTGCAGACTATCGCGTTAGGCGCAACCGAAAGCCTGCGCCGCGCGCCAGGAACCGGCGGGCGACCTTGCGGTTCGCAATTCCCGGGCAGCTCACTATCTATCGCGTAATTGCGGAGGCGAGCCTGCGCTCCGTTGCGGAAAAGCTTGCGCCGATGGACACCAGCCCGAACCTCCTCGCTCCGAATCGCGCGCCGCTGCAGGGGGACGATTTCTTTCGCATCGAGGGCGCCTATACGGGGCTCGGTGCGCCGATCATCGGCGGCGGGGTCGAGCGCTGGCTGCTCGTCGACGGGCCGCAGATCGACAGCGAAGTGGAGCTGTTCGACGAGCTTTGCTGGCGTTTGCTCGGCGACGGCGTGCCGCTGTGGCGCGCGACGCTGCACATCGGCACGCTGCACCCGCAAATCCGCGGCATCAGCCTGCGGTGGTGGCGCGAACGCAAGCTGATCGAGGAAATCCGCATCTTGCACGGCTCGGATGCGACCGACGAGTACCTGCGCAGTCCGATCCGCGACACGGTCGAGCGCGGCACGCCTTTCCGCCGTCGGCTCGAGGGCGACCTTTCCGAATATCCGCTGCTGCACAAGATTGGCGCCGCCGGCGGCACCGACTATCTGGCGCTGCCGCTCAACCGCACCTTTCGCCGCTTCCCCGTCGTCAGCTGGACGACCGACCAGGCGGGCGGGTTGCGCGACGGCGAGGTCGCCGCGCTCGAAGACGTGAACCCGGCGCTCGCCGCCATCGTCGAGACGCGCGCAGTGCGGCGGGTCAGCGCCAACCTGCTCGACACCTATTTCGGCGCTCAGGCCGGCCGCCGCATCCTTTCGGGGCAGATCCTGCGCGCCAGCGGCGAGCAGCTGCGCGCCGTCATCATGATGACCGATCTGCGCGGTTTTACGGGCCTCTCCGACCGGCTGCCCGGAGACCAGGTCATCGAACTGCTCGACGAGTATTTCGACGCGGTGGTGCCGCCGGTCGAGAAGCGCCGCGGCGAGGTGTTGAAATTCATGGGCGACGGCATGCTGGCGATCTTCGCGGCCGAGGAGGAGGAGGATTTCGCCTCGGCGAGCCTGCGCGCGCTCGACGCGGCAATGGAGGCGCTGCAGCGTCTCGACACGACCAACCGGATGCGGCGCGACAGCGACCGGATCGAGATGAGGACCGGCATCGGGCTGCATCTCGGCGAGGTCATCTACGGCAATGTCGGCGCCGCCGACCGGCTCGATTTCACGGTGATCGGGCCGGCGGTCAACCTCGCCTCGCGCATCGAGGGGCTGACGAAGCGCCTGTTGCGCCCGCTCTTGACCTCGCGCGCCTTCGCGCAGGTGTGCCCGCGGCCGCTCGTCTCGCTGGGCTTCCACCCGGTGCGCGGCCTCAACCAACCGGAGGAAGTGTTCGGCCTGCCGGATTAGCTCTAGCGTTCACCGCCGGAAAACTTCTGCGGCCATCGAAGCATCGGCGCCGCAAGTTGCCTGGCGCGGTGCTACATTGAGGCCATGAACACCGCACCCCTGATCGCAGAAATCGCCGGGCTCGTCGGCGAGCCGGCACGGGCCAGCATTATGACGGCGCTGCTCGACGGGCGGGCCCTGACGGCGGGCGAACTCGCTTACGCCGCGCGCGTCACGCCGCAGACCGCGAGCATGCACCTCTCAAAGCTCGCCGAGGCCAGGCTGATCGCGCCGCTCAAGACCGGACGGCACCGGTATTTTCGCCTCGCATCGCCGCGCGTCGCACAGATGCTCGAGGGCATCATGGCGGTGGCGATCGACGAGCGGCCGCGCTATCGGCCGCTGTCGCCGCTGGCGCGCGAGCTGCGCTCGGCACGGGTCTGCTACGACCACTTCGCCGGCCAGCTCGGCATCGCGCTCGCCGATTCCCTGAGCCGATCCCGCTTTGTCCTGCTCGACGAGGAGGGCGCGGAAGTGACGCCGAGCGGCGCCCGGTTCCTCGAAGAGTTCGGGATCGACCTGTATGCCGCCGGCATGCGGCGGCGGCGCTTCTGCCGTTCCTGCCTCGATTGGACCGAACGGCGGCCGCATATCGGCGGCGCCGTCGGCGCGGCATTGGCGCGGCGCTGCTTCGAGATCGGCTGGACCGAGCGGAAGAAGGACAGCCGCGCTGTCATCGTCACGGCGGCCGGCAGACAGGGTTTTCGCGACACCTTCGGCATCGTCTTCGACGAGCCGGGCGAGGCAGTTGCGGCTCAGCGCGCGACCGGCAGCTCGGCCGCGCGATAGCCGAAGAGCCTCAGGCTGCTGGCGAACGCCCCCAGCGCGGCAAACCCGGCGCCGGCAAGAAGAGACCACTGCGCGGCATGCGCCATGCCGCCGGCGCGGGCGTCCGCGAGCGCGAGGATCAGCCCGGCGAGCGCGGCGCCGAAGGTCTGGCCGACGAGCCGCGCGCTGGCGAGGATGCCGCTGGCGCTGCCGGCCCGCTCGGCCGGGGCGCTGGCGAGGATCGTGCGGTTGTTCGGCGACTGGAAAAAGCCAAAGCCGACGCCGCACAGGGCCATTCGCCACACCATGTCCGCCGCCGCCGGGTGGGCCGGCAGAAAAGCGAGCGACAGGAGTCCCGCCGTCAACAGGGCAAGGCCGATGCCGCCGAGGATGCCAGCCGGATAACGGTCGGCGAGGCGGCCGGCGAGCGGCGCGGTGATGCCGACGGCGACCGGCCAAGGCGTGATCAAGAGGCCGGTTTCGACTGCCGAGCGGCCGAGCACCTCCTCGATGAAAAACGGCAGGGATACCAGCGCCAGCATCGCCGCCGCGAAGGAACACACCGAGGTCACCACCGACAGCGCAAAAACCGGCCGTTTGAACAGACCGACCGCGAGCATCGGATAGGGCAGCAGCGATTGCCGGAAGACGAAGAGGCCGCCGAAGATGAGAGCGCCGGCAAGCTCGGCCGGCACGGCCCAGGAAAGCCCTCGTAGATTGTCGATGCCGATCATCAAGAGGCCGAACAGGCCGGCGCTCAACAGCGCGCTCAGCCAGTCGAAACGGTGGCCGGCCCGCGGCGTCGCGGGCAAGGCGCGGATTGCGAGAAGGAGCGCGACGGCGCCGATCGGCACGTTGATCAGGAACAGCCATTGCCACGCCGCGACCGACAGGATCGCCGCCGCGACGGTCGGGCCGACCGCCGCCGAGGTCGCGGCGACGAGCGCGTTGATTCCGACCCCGCGGCCCAGCCGCCGGCGTGAAAAGATGAAGCGGACGAGCGCGTTGTTGACCGCCATGACGCCGGCGCCGCCGAAGCCCTGCACGATGCGCGACAGAATTAACGTGTCGAGCGAGCCGGAATAGGCGCAGGCGAGCGAGCCCAAGGTGAAGACCAGCAGCCCGCCGATGAACACCCGGCGATAGCCGTAAAGCTCGCCCAACGAGGCGAGCGGCAGCAGCGAGACGGTGACCGCGAGCTGATAGGCGTTGACCACCCAGATGGCGCGCGACGGCTCGGTCGAAAGCTCGCGAGTGATCGTCGGCAGCGCGATGTTGGCGATGGCGCCGTCCAGCACCGCCATCGTCAGAGCGATCGAGAGAGCGAGCATCGCCCAGGCGCGCGGGCCCGGCGGCAGACCCTCGCCAACGGCACGCGCCGTGACCAGCCCTGCGCCGGTGGCCTCGCCCCGGCGTCGCGCCAGGGGCTCGAAGCGCAGCGGCGAGCGCGTCCTGCGCGGCGCGCCGAGTTGGGCTAGCTGCAGCCGCATCGATCCGACCCCGATGATTTTCTCCTGCAACGCGCAGATAACCCCCCTTATGTTGCAGCGCAACATAAGCAGCTATGATATTTTCGGATAGGTCCATCGCTATCGCCGGATGCAAGAAATTTTCTGGATTTGATAAATCTACAGTAGGGGCTTTGCCTTATTTATAAATACCTCACATCTATATGGAGGCATACCCTCATAGCTCCTGAATAGATTTGCTCCGTCATTCATGGGGAATGCGTTTAGGCCTATAGGTGTTTATTAATTCGAGTGGCTCCGCAACGATCCGATTTACGATCAGAGAGCCGAGACAGAGACAGGAGGATTAAAGATGGTGTTGCGCAATCTTATCGGCCGAACGGGCCGCGGCTTGGCCCTGGGCGCCGCGACGCTGGCGGCGGTCGGATTGACGGCGGCGATGCCGCGTCCGGCACACGCGATCAGCCCGGGCGTAGCGGCCGGCATCGGCGTCGGCGCGTTCGCGCTCGGCAGCGCGGTCGGGGCGGCGGCGAACCCGTACTATTACGGCTACCCCGGCTATTACGGCTATCCGGGCTATTACGGCTATCCGGGCTATCCGGCTTACTATCCGCCGGGCTATGCCTGCGACGCGTACGGCTGCTATTAGCCTGATCGCAGCGTGAGGTCGGGCCGGGCGGCGCAGGCTGCCCGGCCCACTCGCTTTTCTAGGCGGCCGAAGGAGCGACCTCGGCGACGCGCATGCGGGCGTCGAATTCCTGCGCGACACGCGCGTCGTTGTCGAGCAGCGCCGCCGCGTCGACGCCGGCGAATTCGATGGCGCCCATCGCGGCGAAGGCCTGCTGCACCTTTTCGCCCCACAGGCCGATGTCGCGCACGGTCGGTACGATCCGGCTGAAGATGCGGCCGCGGAACACCTTCATGGTTTCGGATTCCTCGACGAGCCGCAGGCATTCCTGTTCCGGCAAGCCGAGCCGGCGCCACACTTCGAGCTGGTTGAAGCGGTCGCGCATGTGCCAGCAGGCCTCGACGACGAACTCCTCGCGCTCGGCGCGCTCGGCCTGGGAGAGCTGCGGGTAATAGTCGCGCAGCGCGATGCGTCCGAAGGCGACGTGGCGCGCCTCGTCCTGCATCACATAGGCGTTGACGGCGGCGGCAAGCGGGTTTTGCGCCTGGTCGCGGATGCGCTGGAAGGCGGCGAGCGCGAGCCCCTCGATCAGGATCTGCATCGTCAGGTACGTCATGTCCCAGCGGCTGTCCGAGAGCCCCTGTTCGAGCAGCGATTTGAGACCATGGGTGATCGGGTAGGCGAATTCGAATTTTTCGTGCAAGAGGCGCGAATAGGCTTCGACATGCCGCGCCTCGTCCATGACCTGGGTCGCTGCGTAGAACTTGGCGTCGAGATCGGGGACGGTCTGCACGATCTTGGCGGTGGCGATCAGCGCGCCCTGCTCGCCATGCATGAACTGCGAGATCTGCGAGGCTTGCAGATGCCGGCGGACCTCCCGCTTTTCCTTGTCGGTCATCCGGTTCCACAAGTCGGAGCCCCAGATGTGGACGACGCGGTCGTCGAGCAGCATCGGGTTCTCGGGATCGAGGTCGAGCGACCAGTCGATCCGCTCGGCGGCGTCCCACTGCTGCTTCTTGCCCTTGTCGTAGAGCTGCAAGAGCGCCGCGCGCTCGTCCTCGTATTCCCAGGTGAAGCAGGTCTCCGCCTTGCCATCGAATTTCCATTCGGTCTGCTCGACCGGAAGCGTGTAGCGGTACATCGTCGACATGGGCTCTTTCCTTCAGCCGCACCGGTAGCAGTTTGAACGTGCCAGCGCGCGGGTTGATCTCAGCCCGGCGCCGCCGCCCGGAAAGCTGGCCGCTCCGTTCTACTCCAATTGCGGCTCGACGGCGATGCCACGGGCGAAGAGGTCGTCGATGTCGGCCTGCGAGAGCCCCAATTCGGCGAGGATCTCGCGCGACTGCTCGCCGAGGCGCGGCGCATGCCGGCGCGGCGCCCACTCCTCGCCGGCAAAGCGCACCGGCGGGCGCGCGATGCGGATCGTGCCCTCGCTCGGGTGCTCGACGAGCGGCAGGAAATCGACGGCCGCGAGATGCTCGTCCCGCGGCAGGGCGTCGAGCGCGTTGACCGGCCCCGACGGGATATCGGCGCCTCGGAGCCGCTCGAGCCAGAAGGCGGTCGGCCGGCCGCGCACGCACTCGGCGACGAGCGCGTAGAGCTCGGCGACATGGCGGGCTCGCGTCTCGGCGTCCTTCAACCGGGGATCGTCGCACAGCTCCGGCCGCCCGGCGATGCGGAAGAAGTCCTGCCAATGCCGGGTCGTGTAAGGCAGGATGCAGATGTGGCCGTCGGCGGTCTTGTGCGGCCGGCGGTCGGGGGCGAGCATGCGCGCATAGCCGGGCTCGCCCATCGCCGGCTCGAAGGTCATCCCGCCCATATGCTCGGCCAGCACGAAGGCGGTCATGGTTTCGAGCATCGGCACTTCGACCGCCTGGCCTTCGCCGGTGCGGCCGCGCTCGACGAGTGCCGCCAGCACGGCGTAGACCATGGTCAGCCCCACCGTCTTGTCGCCGACGAGGGTCGGCACGAAGCGCGCGTCGCCGGTCGTCAGCTCGGAGAGCGCGACGAGCCCGCAGGCGCCCTGGATGATGTCGTCGAAGGCGGGCCGGTCGGCGTGCGGCCCATCCTGCCCGTAGCCGCTCGCCGAGCAGTAGACGAGGCGCGGGTTGACATCGCGCAGCCGCTCCCAGCCGAAGCCGAGCCGGGCCATCGCCTGCGACCGCATGTTGTGCATGAAGACATCGCTCCGCCGCACCAGCGACAGCATGACCGCCGCCGCCTCCAGGCGCTTCAGGTCGAGCGCCAGCGAGCGCTTGCTGCGGTTCAGGTTGAGGAAGACGTGCCCCATCTCGCGATGCCGGGCCGGCCCGGCATAGCGCATGATGTCGCCTTCCGGCGCTTCGACCTTGATCACTTCGGCGCCGAGATCGCCGAGGATCTGGCTCGCCAAAGGCCCCAGCACAACGGTCGTCAGGTCGATGATCTTGATTCCGGCGAGGGGCGAGGCGCTCATGCCATAATCCGTCGTCTCTTCGGGGAGGAAAGAGGATGAGGGTCAGGATCTATCACAACCCGCGCTGCAATACCTCGCGCAAAACCCTGGCGCTGTTGCGCGAAAAGGGGATCGAGCCCGAGATCGTCGAATATGTGAAAACGCCCTATACGGCAGCGCAGCTGAAGGAGCTGCTTCGGCAGCTGAAGATGCCGGCCGCCGCGCTCGCCCGCAAAAAGGAGGCAGCGGAAGCCGGCATCGACCCGAAAAGGATGTCCGAGGAAGCGCTGATCGCGGCGATGGCGGCGCATCCGATCATCGTCGAGCGCCCGATCGTCGTGGCCAACGGCAAGGCGGCGCTCGGCCGCCCGCCCGAAAAGGTGCTCGCGGTGCTCTAACGAGCTTTCGCTGTTCTGGCTGATTCTGCAGCCCAGGATCAGCCATCAGACACCCCTACCCCTGCCCCAAGCGACGACGCCGCGGCCCGGACAGAGCCGCGGTGATGTCGATGCTTATATCATAATGATGCGGAAATGTCAATGCGTCCGCTCGCTCCGCAGGGCGGCTCCCAATCTAATCGCGCGGCGTCGGCGCCGTGTACTCATCGGCACAGAATGTGCCGCCCTGATAGCGTTCGGCGATCAGGTCGGCGCCCGCCGGCTCTGCAGCGAGCACCGCCTCGGCATAGGGTTCGGAATCGTCCTGCGGCCGGTAGCCGAGCCGATAGGCGTTCGCGTTGTCGTACCACGAGCGCCGGTTGTTCGAGACGCCGTAGACGATCTCGTAACGGATGTCGGGATGCTCGAGCCCGATGCGCACCAGCTGCGTGTAGTCGCGCGGGCTGATCCAGATCGACAGCCGCCGCTTGTCGATCGGCCGCTCGCCGAAATTGCCGATGCGCGTCAACAGAAATCCGATGCCGTGCTTGTCGGCGTAGAGGCTGGCGAGCGCTTCCGAGAACGCCTTCGAGACGCCGTAGCGGCTGTCGGGGCGCGGGACGACGCGATGGTCGATCGTCTGTGCGCGCGGGTAGAAGCCGACCGCGTGGTTCGAGGTCGCCATGACGATGCGCTGGACGCCGGCGCGGCGCGCCGCCTCGAAGACGTTGTAGAGCCCGGCGATGTTGCTTTCGAGGATCTTCTCCCAGGTATTTTCGCCCGAGATGCCGCCGAGATGGACGATGCCGTCGCAGCCCGCGACCATGCGCTCGACGGCGGCCATGTCGGCAATGTCGGTGCGATCGACCTCCTCGACGCCATTGTCCGCTGGGCGCGCCGGCGCGAGCGGCACGCGGTCGGAGAGCCGCAGGATCGGGTAGACCCCGCGCAACGTCTCGCGCAAGGAGCGGCCGATGCCGCCGCCCGCTCCGGTGATCAGCACCCGGTTCATCATCAGCGCCTCCTTTCGCATGCCGAGGAGAACATCTCGATCGTTTCCGGGATCGCCGCGGGATTCTGCGGCGCCATGATGTGGGCGCCGGCGACCCCCGGGATCTCGGCCAGTTCGTGCAGCAGCTCGACGCAGATGTCGAGGCCCTCGCGCCGCGGATCACCCGCTCGCTCGAGCCGCCCGACGAGGGCATCGGGGATGATCGTGCCGTAGAGCTTCTCGCGCATCCAGCGCGCCGAGCGCGCCGAGGGGATGGGCGCCACGCCGATCAGGATGCCGAGCCGTTCGGTCACGCCCAGCTCGCGCAAGCGGCCGACCCAGCGGCGCGTCAGCCCGGCATCCATGCAGAATTGCGTCTGCACGAAGCGGGCGCCGCGATCGGCCTTGTCGATGAGATCGGCGGCCGGCCAGTCGCGCGGCGGATCGATCGGCAGGGCGGCGGCGCCGAGAAACAGCCGCGTCGGGCCTTTGACCGCGGCGCCGGTCGGCAGCCGGCCTTGCTGCGAGACCTGCTGCGCCAGCGACAGCAGTCCCCGCGAGTCGAGATCGAAGACCGGCTTCGCCTCCGGCTGGTCTCCCGTTTTCGGGTCGTCGCCCGAGATAATCAGCAGATTGCGGATGCCGAGCGCCAAGGCACCGAGCAGATCGCCTTGCAGCGCCAGGCGGTTGCGGTCGCGGCAGGTCATCTGCAGGATCGGCTCGATGCCCTCGCGGGCGATCAGGCCGGCGGCGACAAGGCTCGACAGATGCACCCTGGCGCCGGCCCCGTCGGTGACGTTGACGGCGGCGGCGAGGCCCTTCAGCGGCGCCGCCCGGGCGAGAAGCTCGGCCGGGTCGCTCGACAACGGCGGCACCAGCTCGGCGGTGATCGTAAAGAGGCCGGCAGCGAGGCGCTGTTCGAGCCGGCTAGTTTCCCCGCCTTTTTCCGTCATCTGCGCCAATCCTCTCTGCTCTGATAGTATCGCGTGGCAAGAGGCGCCGGAGAAGGCGCATTGAAGGACGGGAACGATGATCACAATACTCGACCTCAACATGGAATTCGCGAAACTCAAGATGCTGCGCGGGCGGACCCCGGAAACGCCGGCGGCCGAGCGCGAGGGTGCTTTCGCGAGGCTGGCGCCCTATCGCGACGGCGCCGTCTTCACCGCCAAATTTGCCGGCGAAGGCGCATGGGAGCGCCACCCGCAGGGGGACGAGATCGTGCAGATCGTCGACGGTGCCACGATTCTGCACGTCGTCACCGACGACGGGCGGCAATCCTTCGAGCTGAAGGCCGGGATGCTGGCGATCGTGCCGCAAAACACCTGGCACCGCTTCGAAGCGCCCGACGGCGTCAGCCTGATGACGGCGACGCCGCAGCCGACCGAGCATCTGACGGTCGCGGTCGACGATCCGCGAAGCCTGTAACCGCCAGCATCGCGCCATGTTCTTCGACCGACGGCTTTGGCAGCTGACCCGCGGCCTGCGCGGACGGATTCTCGCCGCGATCCTCGTCGGGCTTATCGCGGCGGCCGTCGGGATCGCCCGCTTCGTGCTGATGGGGCTGCTGCTGGCGCGCGTCTTCCAGGGCGCCGGCCTCTTGGCGCTCGCCGTGCCGGCCGGCGGCGTCGCGGCGGCCGTCGTGCTGCGCGGGTTTTTCGAGCACCTGCGCACGATGGTCGCCCATCACACCGCGACACGGGTCCAGGAGGCGCTGCGCGGCCGTCTCTACGACAAGATCGCCGAATTGGGGCCGGCCTGGTTCGCCGGCGAGCGCACCGGCGGGGTGATGCTGTCGATCGTCGACGGCGTCGAGCAATTGCAGAGCTTTTTCGGCCAATACCTGCCGCAGGTCGCGGTCGCGACGCTGACGCCGATCGCGATTTTCGCCTTCATCGCCTGGTGGGACCTGCCAGTCGCCGCAGTGATGCTCGGCTTCGCCTTCCTCACCCTCTTCGCGCCGATGGCGTTTCTGCACCGCGAGGGGGGCTCGAGCCGGGAGCGTCAGCAGGCGCTCAAATCCTTCGGCTCGGAATTTCTCGACGGCGTGCAGGGGCTGCCGACATTGAAGGCCTTCGGACAGAGCGCCGCCTATGGCCGCCGCCTTGCGGAGCGCGCCCGCGCCTTGTCGCAGCGCACGATGGAGGTGCTCTCGATCGGCGTGATGACGCGTGGCATCACCGATTGCGGCGTCGCGATCGGCGCCGCCGCCGCGCTCACGCTCGGCATCTATCGCGTGTCGCACGGCCTGATGGGCATGCCGGCGCTGCTGATCGTCCTGATGGCCGGCACAGAGGTGTTCCGGCCGCTGCGCGACCTGCGGCAGGTGTTGCACCAGGGCCTCGTCGGGCAGTCGGCGGCGGCCGGCATCAATGCGCTGCTGGCGGCGGAGCCGCTGGTCCCGGCGGCGGCCGCGACGCCCTTGCCGCCGGCGCCGCGCCGCCTCGCCCCGACGATCGAATTCGAGGGCGTGCGCTTTGCCTATCCGGGCGGGCGAGGCAACGCGCATGACGGGCTCTCCTTCGCGCTCGCCGCCGGCGAGAAGATCGGCATCGTCGGGCCCAGCGGCGCCGGCAAGTCCTCGATCGTGCGCCTGATTCTGCGCCTCTTCGACCCGCAGGAAGGCGTCGTGCGGGTCGGCGGCGAGGATGTGCGCGCGCTCGACCCGGCGGCATTACGGAGGATGATTGCGGTCGTCCACCAGGACACCTACCTCTTCCACGGCACGGTCGAGGACAATCTGCGGCTCGGCAAGCCCGATGCGAGCCGTGCCGAGATTGAAAACGCGGCGCGCGACGCCAACGCCCACGAATTCATCGCGCGGCTGCCGCAGGGCTACGACACGGTGATCGGCGAGCGCGGCATCCTGCTCTCAGGCGGGCAGCGCCAGCGCCTCGCGATCGCCCGCGCGCTGTTGCGCGACGCGCCGATCCTGATCCTCGACGAGGCGCTCTCCTCGGTCGATGCCGAGAATGAGGCGGCCATCGAGCGCGCGCTCGACCGCCTCTCCGCCGGCCGCACGACGCTGATCCTTGCGCATCGCCTCTCGAGCGTGGTCGGCGCCGACCGCATCCTCGTTCTCGACCGCGGGCATATCGTCGAGGAAGGCCGCCATGCGGAGCTGATCCGCCGCGACGGCGCCTATCGCCGGCTGATGGGCGCGCAGGCCGAGGAGCGGGCCGAGGGGGCGCCGATCGGCGCCGAGGTCTTGCTCGCCTCCGATGCGCCGGCCGAGGAGGCGGCGGTCGGCGAGCGGGCGGCGCCCGACATGCTTGCCGAGGCGGCGGCCGCGGTCGGCTGGGGCGCGACGCTCGCGACGCTCGCCGAGATCATCCGGCCGTGGCGGCGGCGGTTTACCGTCGTCGTCACCTCCGGGATCGCCCGCGTCGCCGCCCTGATCGGCGTCGGCGTCATCGGCGCGCTCGCCGTCGCCGCCGTCAAGACGCATGCGCCTTTCGGCTATCTGCTGATCGCGCTCGCCCTGACGGCGCCGCTCGCGGGGCTGCTGCACTGGCTCGAATCCTGGCTCGCGCACGACATCGCCTACCGGCTCTTGGCGGAAATGCGGATCGCGCTGTTCGAGAAGCTCGACAACCTCGCGCCGGCCTATCTGGTGCGCCGCCGCTCCGGCGATCTGATCGCGCTCGCCAGCCAGGACATCGAGACGATCGAGTATTTTTTCGCCCACACCGTCGCCCCGGCCCTCGTCGCGCTCCTCGTGCCCTCGACCGTGCTCGCGGCGCTCGCCGTCATCGCCTGGCCGGTGGCGCTCGCGCTGCTGCCTTTCGTCCTTTATGCCGGGCTCGCGCCGGTCGTCAGCCGGGCGCGGATCGACCGGCTCGGCGGCGAGGCGCGCGGCGCGCTCGGCATCCTCGGCGCGCATGTCACCGAGACGATCCAGGGCCTCGCCGATCTTCTCGCCTTCCAGGCGCTGGAGCGGCGGCGCCAAGGCTTCATGGAGCTGGTACGCGACTATCAGCGGGTGCGCCTCGCGCTGCTCGCCGATCTGTCGGCGCAAACCGCGGTGCTTGAGACGGTGACGGGGCTCGGCGGGCTCGCCGTCGCGGTCGTCGGCGCGCATCTCGCGGCAACGAACCAGCTCGGCCCGGCGGTGCTGCCGTTGTTGATCCTGCTGGCGCTCGCCTCGTTCCTGCCGATCTCGGAGATCGCCCAGACGAGCCGCCAGCTCGCCGACACGATTGCCTCGACGCGCCGGCTCTATGCCGTTAACCGCGAAGAGCCGGCGGTGCGCGACGGGCCGGCGCGCCCGCCGGCGCCGAGAGGCGGCTCGCGCATCCGCTTCGAGGGGGTCGGCTTCACCTATCCCGGCGGCGCCCGTCCGGCGCTCGACGGCGTCAGCCTCGACATCCCCGCCGGCGCCACCGTCGCGCTCGTCGGCCCGTCGGGCGCCGGCAAGACGACGCTCGCCAACCTGCTCTTGCGCTTCTGGGACCCCGACCGCGGGCACATCCTGATCGACGGCAGCGATCTGCGCGAGTTCGAGCTCGACCATTTGCGCGCCCGCATCTCGCTCGTCTCGCAGGACACCTATCTCTTCAACGATACGCTGCGCGCCAATGTCGCGCTCGCCCGCCCCGAGGCCGACGAGCGGGCGATCCGCCGCGCCCTCGAGGAGGCCGCCCTCAGCGGCTTTGTCGCGAGCCTGCCGGAGGGCCTCGAGACGCAGGTAGGCGAGCGCGGCGTGCAGCTCTCGGGCGGGCAGCGGCAGCGGGTCGCGATCGCCCGCGCCTTTCTGAAGAATGCGCCGACCCTCGTCCTCGACGAGGCGACCTCGCATCTCGACGCGGTAAGCGAGGCGCAAGTGCGCGCCGCGCTCGACGCCTTGATGCGCGAGCGCACGACGATCGTCATCGCGCACCGGCTGTCGACGGTGCGCAACGCCGATGTCATTGCCGTCATCGAGCACGGCCGCATCGCCGAGACCGGCAGCCATACCGAACTGCTCGCCCGCGGCGGGCTTTACGCGCGGCTGATCCAGCGCCAGGTCGGCGGCGCGCAACAAAGGCTGCGCGCGACCGGAGATTAGCCGGCCGATGTGCCGCCTACATCGAGAGCTTCGTCAATTCCTGTAGGCGACCATGTGCATATTGCCGCCGATCGCCAACGCTTGCATTCCAGAATGAACCAAAGCGCGCAACAGGGATGCTCGCGGATAATGGATTACCCAGCGCAGCCGCCGGACTCGCCGAAAGCCGCTCTCGCGCAAGGCCTTGCGCAGCGCTGCCGGGGTGAAGAGGACAAGGTGACCCGGTATGGTTGCTTCGTGCCAATGCCGGCCTTTGAGCATCGCCGGGAGGCTCGCAATATTCGGGGTCTGGATCAGGAGCCATCCCTGTGAGGACAAGCGCCGATACAGGTCTGCCAATGCGCGGCGCGGTTCACGCAGATGCTCGACGACATCAAGGCATACAATCCCGTCAAACTGCGATCCTTCCGGCAGCTGCGCAAGGTCGCGATACGCCGTAATGCCAAGGCTGGTAAGGAACTCGCAGCCAAACGGTTCGACAGCCGCAATATTGGCACCAACTTTCATCAGTTCCAGGGCAACGGCGCCACGACCAGCACCGTAGTCCAGAATACGCGTATTGAGAAATCGACGGCCTGGTAGAAGCTCGGATAATCGTTCCACCAATATTCTGGCGATCTCCGCATCTGTTCCACCTGTCTCGGTGTGCCGGTTATTGCGCCAACCGGTCGTGTACAACTCGGCGAGAGCCGCCTCGGTTGGCAAAGGATGACGAAATAGAACGCCGCATCGGCGGCACCGCAGAAATCGCGGCTCTCGCCAGTGCAGCGATGCCATTCCTTCCGATTTGCACTGAGGGCATTCCAGGTCGCTTCGCATCCATCCTGAAGCAAATCCGACTTGTCCAGCGGGGCAAACTTGGTGGCCGGAGCGCATCGCGTGTTTGGGTCAGACCTCGAGGCCTCGATTGTCTCGAGCCGGGATGTGCGCAGGGCTCCATCGAAGCTGACGGGCACAAGGTCCAGCGTGGAAGAGTAGCGCCGCCGACGCGAGCTCGTAAAGTAAAGAATTGTGAATATTCTAATACAAAAATTGACAAATTTTGCAATAATAACGAATATTTCCTGCTATTTTTTTAGTTTCTTTCGGAGGGTGCAGATTTCTCTATTGCGCATATCAGTGCCAAGCGCGGGGATCGCTCGCAAGCCGGTGCGCCGCAGCGGACAGGCAGATACGCTATCATCGTCGTCAGATTCCGATTATGATTACGTCGCAGTCATATGGGGGTTCTGATGGCAAGCATCACGATCCGGCATTTGGACGACGGCTTGAAAGTTCGGCTGCGGGTCAGGGCGGCGGAGCACGGCCATTCGATGGAGGAGGAGGCGCGCCGCATCCTGCGGGACGCTCTCGACAGCGAACGGCCGCGGACGCTCGCCGACCTGGCGCGCGAGATGTTCGGCGCGGCGCACGGCATCGCGCTGGAGCCGCATCCCGCGGTCGCAGCTCCTCGCGGGCCTGCTGCGGGCGGCGGATGATTCTCCTCGACACCCCTGTCATCGCGGAGATCATGCGTCCGGCCCCGACGGCCGCCGTGGTCGAATGGCTCGGCGCCCGGGCGCCGAGCGAGCTCGCCACGACGGCGATCAGCGTCGCGCGGATCCGCTACGCTTTGGCGCGCCTCGGGTTGGGGCGGCGTCGCGCCGATCTCGAGACCCGCTTCGACAACTTCATCTCCCGCGGCTTTTCCGGCCGGGTATTCGAATTCGACGCGCCGGCCGCCGCGGTCTACGGCGATCTCGTCGTCACGCGCGAGCGCGTCGGCCGCCCCTTGGCGGGCTTCGACGGGTTGATCGCGGCGATCGCCCGCTCGCGCGCGCTGGCGATCGCAACCCGCGACCCGCACGACTTCGAGAATTGCGGCATCGAGGTCGTCAGCGTGTGGGAGACGTGAGGAGCACGCACCCTCAATCGGCCGAGGCGCGGCCGCTGACCGCGGCGCCGGCATCGGGCGCCATCTTCAGAAAGAACGGCACCGACAACAGCGAGATGACGCCGACCGCGGCGAAGGCCGGGTAGAAATCGCCAGCAGCGAGCGCCGTGCCACCGCGCAATACCAGGGTCAGCTGCAACAGCAGCGCGCCGATCGCGACGCCAACCGTCTGCGACAATTGCTGGGCCATGCTGGAGAGGCTGGTGGCGCGGCTCAGCATCGAGGGCGGCACGTCGGCATAGGAGAGCGTGTTGATGCTGGTCATCTGCAGCGAGCGGAAAAAGCCGCCGGCCAAGAGGGCGGCGAAGATGACCGCATGCGGCGTCGACGGCCGGAACAGGCTGTAGCCGAAGAGAAAGAGGCTGCTGATGACAGCGTCGCCCGCCAGCACCAGGCGAAAGCCGAGCGCCCGGATGATCGGCACCGCCGTCATCTTCATCGTCATCGCGCCGGCCGCGCTGGCAAAGGTCAAAAGGCCCGAGGAGAGCGCGTCGAGCCCGAACCCGACCTGCAGCATCAGCGGCAACAGGAACGGCAGCGCGCCGAGCCCGACGCGGAACAGAAAGCCGCCGATGGTCGCCGCCGAATAGGTCGGGATCTTCATTAGCGCGAGATCGATGATCGGATGCGGCACCCGGCCGGCGTGCCGGAAATAGGCGAGGATCGCTGCGGCGCCGATGACGAGGAGGGCCGCGACGGCGGCCGGCGGCAGCGCGCCGCGCCCGACATTCTCAAGCCCGAAGGCGAGCGCGGCGAGCCCGACCCCAGTCAACAGAAAGCCGATGAAATCGAAGGGCCGCGTCCCCTTCTCCTTGATGTCGGCGACCGCCAGATTGACGAGGACGACGCCCAGAATGCCGATCGGGACGTTGATGAAGAAGATCCAGCGCCAAGTGCTGTAGGTGACGATGAAGCCGCCGAGCGGCGGACCGATCACCGGCCCGATCAAGGCCGGCACGCTGACATAGGACATCGCCCGCACGAGATCGGATTTCGCCACGGTCTTGACGAGCACGAGCCGGCCGACCGGCACCATCAGCGCCCCGCCCATGCCCTGCACGATGCGGGCGAGCACGAGCGCCGAGAGCGAATTGGCGAAGCCGCAGGCGATCGAGCCGAGCGTGAAGGTGACGATCGCGGCGCTGAAGACGCGCCGTGCGCCGAAGCGGTCGGCCATCCAGCCGCTGATCGGGATGAAGACCGCGAGGCTCAGCAGGTAGCAGGTGATCGCGACGTTGAGGGCGAGCGGGGTCTCGTCGAGCGAATGCGCGATCGCCGGCAGGGCGGTGGCGATGACCGTCGAATCGAGGTTCTGCATGAAGAGGGCGCAGGCGACGATCAGCGGCACCAGCACCGGGCGCGAAGCGAGCCCCTTCACGCTCGCCCGAGGGGCGATTTCGTTCATGGCCGCGACGATAGCCGCGTCCAGAACATAGACAAAGGATATAGTCGCAGAGCGCCGAGCGCCGCTGCTATGCTTTTGCGCCAGGGCTCGGGCGAAGCGGAGGCGGGATGCAGGTGCGGCGCGCGATGGTGGTCCTCGGTATTGCCGCTCTGGCCGGCTGCTCGGGGCCGCAGCTGCTCGAAGATTCGCCGCAGGCCGTCACGGTGCGCTACGACGCCGTCGTCCATGGGCTCGCCGACGCAACCCGCCTCGCCGGCGAGGCCTGCGCCCGGCACGGCAAAGCCGCGAAGCTGCGCAAGGTCGATTACGAGGGACTCGGCGTCGGCGAGCGTTTCGCCCACTTCGATTGTATTTGAATCCGATTTTACAGGGATCGTCGTATTTGGAAAGCGTTAACGATGCTATTGCTTTACGCCTTAGAGTAGTTTAAGCTGTGTACTAATAAACTTGTTTGAGGCAACGATGCGTAGATTTATCCTGGCGCGCTTGTTCCTGTCGGTCGGCATTGCGGCAGCCATAATCGCGCCTGCTCCGGCCGAGGCTTCTTTCAATCCGCTGAGCCAAGCCTATCAGCAGGTCGGCAGCACGAACTGCACCGATCAGGGCGACTGCGCCATCGTCTTTCCGGCACTGCCGTCGAAGACCATCGTGACGCACGTGTCCTGCACGTACTTTCTGGCGTCGGGGGGCGTGGCGCTCAACTCGTACCTGACCGACGAGAACTTGGACCTGAGCGAAAATGTGCAGTCGTACGCGCATGCACCCAGCTCATCGGGTACCGTTTACGGCATCAACGCGGACGTCTATGTCGTCTATACCAAGAATGCGGCGCCGCGCGTCGACGTTTATTCGGATGGTGCGCCGGTGCAGTCCTTCAACTGCACGATTTCCGGGTTTCACAGCTGAAGTCGGCTCTGCGGCAAGGCCTCAAGCCCGCGCGCGGTTGAGCAGCACGTCGCGGGCGCGGTTGATCTTGGTCGCGAGATAGTCCGAGCCGCCAGCGTCGGGATGCACCTTCTTCATCAGCCGGTGATGCGCCTCCCTGATCAGGTCGGCGCCGGCGCCGGGCGCCAGCCCCAGGATCTGGTAGGCTTCCTCGACGCTCATCTCGCCGCCGGATGCGGCGGCGGCGCCGCCGCGATCGCCGATGAACTCGTCGCGCCAAGTCGGGTGGATGCGGTCGAGATAGGCTTCGAGCAGCCGTGCGCCGCGCTCGTCGGCGGCGCGGCATTCGCGCAATAGCGACAAGAGCTCGCCCGGCCCCAACTCGTCGAGCTGCATGCCGGCGAATTGGCCGCGCAGCACGGTACCGGTCATCGCGCCGGTGTCGTGTTCGAGGCTCATGCGCAGAAAATCGGTGGTCACCGTTGAGGTCCGCCCGGAGGAGGCGGGACGCCAGCGGTCGACGAGACTTTTGAAGCGCACCAAAAACGGCATCAGCATCGCGATCGGCGCGAGAATGAGCGCGAGCCGGCCGGAGAAGATCAGCGCCAGGACGGCGAGCCCGGCAATGCCGATCCCGGCCCATTTGAGGCCGCGGGCGAGCTGCGCCGCATCGGCGTTGACGAAGAGATAGACCGCAAGCAGGAGCCCGCAGAGAAGCAGAATGCCGCCCAACAGGAAGAGCATCGCTCAGCCGCGCAGCTGGGCGGTCAAGAGGCGCACCTCGCCGCCCTTTCGGTCGCCATAGGCGGAAAGCGCCCG
This sequence comes from Allostellaceae bacterium, assembly GCA_035538335.1. GTDB lineage: Bacteria > Pseudomonadota > Alphaproteobacteria > ATCC43930 > CGMCC-115725 > AP-15. Next base: position 22,905 of record DATLKN010000008.1, on the reverse strand, counting down.
CCAGCCACCGGCGGCGTAGACGGCGACGGCGCCGAGCAGCTCCTTCAGCCGGTCGGCGCTCGCCAGGTCAAAGCTCAGATAGGCACCGCGCGACAGCATCGCCATCTGCCGGAAGGCATGCGCCGCGGTCTGGTCGCGGCCTTCATGGAAAAGAAAGATCGGGACGCCGAGCAGCCCCAATTCGCCCGCCCGGCGGCACAGGCGATCGACGCTTTCCTCCATTGCGTCGCCGACGAAGACGAGGGCATTGACGCGCCGGCGCTGCGTCTCGCGGATCGCATGGTCGAGCACGCGCTCGATCTGCGTCTCGCCGCCGAGGCAATGCACAGAACGCATCGCGCGGTGCAATTCCGCCGCGCTCGCGAGCCACCGGCTCGCCTTGCACTCGGCAAAGCCGCGGTAGAAGACGAGCTGGATCTCGAGCCCGCCGAGCCCGGCCGTCGCCTCGAACATCTCGCCCTGGATGCGGCAGGCGCGGTCCCAGGTGGGCTCGCGGCTGGCCGTCGCATCGAGCGCAAAGACGAGCCGCCCGCGCCCGCCGGCCGGGCGCACCGCGGGCGCCCGCTTCAATTCGTCGAGAAAGGCGTCGACCTCGGCCGAGGAGGCTTCGCCCGGCAAACGCTTGTTATCTTCCAAGTCTCGGCTCATGAACCTCCTAGTCAGATGCTATTGAACGACCCACCTCCTCTCACCTGCAAGGGGAGCCTCCCTCTCCGCCCCTGGGGGCGGAGAGGGTCGGGGTGAGGTGGGGGATTTTCTCGGCCCGGCCTTGCCCACCTCACCCTCCCATCGCTGCGCGACGGGCCCCTCCCTCTCCCCCCTGAAGGGCGGAGAGGGGCTGATATCACGCCGGCGCGAGCCACACCGAGGTGTCGTGAAACACCGCCCCGCCATTCGGCAAACCGGCGTCGGCGCTCGTCAACAGATTGATCCCTATCCCCTCCTCGAAGGCATGGTTCGGCCACAGCCCCTCGACGACGACGACGCGCCTTTGCAAGCCGTCGAAGGCACGCGCATGCACGACGACGCTGCCCTTGCCGTTGCCGATGCGCACCCGCCCGCCGTCGGCCAGGCCCAGTTCGGCAAGCGCCTCGGGATGGATCATCGCGGTCGGCCGGCCCTCGCGGGCGATGCTGCCGGGCGTGTTGTTGAAGCTCGTATTGAGGAACGAGCGCGAGGGCGCCGGCACCATGCGGTAGGGGCGCGCCGGGTCGCCGTCGTCGATGATCGCGACATGATCGGGGAACGCCCCGAGACGGCGGTAATCCGGCCCGATCGCGGCCCAATCGGCGCGAAAGTGGAATTTCCTGTCGGGCTGCGGGAAACCGTCGAGAAAATGCTCGGTCGCGAAGGGCGGCCGGCCGTCGATCCAGCGCCGCTCGGAAAAGCTCTCGGCGTCGCCGAGGCGGCTCGCGCGCAGCGCTTCGTCGATGATCTCGACGGCGCTCATGGCAAAGCCGCGATGCTCGGCCCCGAGCCGCTGCGCGAGCGCGCAGACGACGTCGTGGTTCGAGCGGCACTCGGCAAAGGGCGGCACCACGGCGCGGCCGATCTGCAGAAAGCTGTGCGCCCCCGCAGTATAAAAATCGTCATGCTCGAGAAAGGTCGTCGCCGGCAGCACGATATCGGCCATCGCGGCGGTCTCGGTCATGAACTGCTCGTGCACGCAGGTGAAGAGGTCGGCGCGGCGGAAGCCTTCGTGGACGAGACCCGAATCCGGGGCGACGACCATCGGGTTCGTGTTCTGGATGAAGAGCGCCGTCACCGGCGGGCCCGCGCCGAGGTCGTGCGGATCGCCGGTCAAGACGGGGCCAATCCGCGACTGATCGAGGATGCGGGTTTTCGGGTCGAGGACGTCCAATCCCTCGATCAGCGTGCGGTCGATCGGGAAAAGCCCGTGGCTCGAATAGAGCGCGCCGCCGCCCTCGTGCGCCCAGGCGCCGGTGACGGTCGGCAGGCAGGTGACGGCAAAGAGCTGCGCCGCCCCGTTGCGCGAGCGCGAAAAACCGTAGCCGACGCGGATATAGGCGCGCTTGGTTCGCCCGTAGAGCCGGGCGAAATCGGCGATCGCCTCTTCCGAGAGCCCGGTGATCGGCGCCGCCCAGGCCGGACCGCGACTCGCCAGATGCGCTTCGAGCCCCTCGGGATCGTCGGCATAGCGCGCCATGTAGGCGCAGTCGGCGTAGCCCTCCTTGAAGAGCACGTGCATGACGGCGCAGGCGAGCGCGCCGTCGGTGCCGGGCAGAGGCGCCAGATGCAGATCGGCAATCTCGGCCGTGGGCGTGCGGTAGGGATCGACGACGACGAGCTTGGCGCCGCGCTCCTTGCGCGCCTGCGCGACGTGCGTCATCACGTTGACTTGCGTCGAGACCGGGTTGCCGCCCCAGACCACGACGAGGTCGGATTTGGCGATCTCGCGGCCATCGACGCCGCGCTTCTGCCCGACCCCGGCGAGCCAGCCGGCATCCGACAGCGCATTGCAGATCGACAGATGCTCGCGCGAATAGCGCATCGCGTGGCGCAGCCGGTTGATGCCGTCGCGCTGCACGAGCCCCATCGTGCCGGCATAGTAGTAGGGCCACACCGTCTCGCTGCCCCAGCGCTCGGCGGCGCGCGCCAGCTTTTCGGCCACCGCGTCGAGCGCGGCGTCCCACGAAATCGGGCGGAAAGCCGCCTGCCCAACGCCCTTGTCGCCGACCCGCTGCAGCGGCACCGAAAGCCGCTCGGGGTGATGCTGGCGCTCGGCGTAGCGCGCGACCTTGGCGCAGACGACGCCGGCCGTGTAGGCCTGATCCGCGGCGCCGCGGATGCGCCCGATGCGCACCCCGTCGATGCGCTCGACCTCGAGCGCGCAGGCCGAGGGGCAGTCGTGCGGGCAGGTGCTGTGAACAAGATCGAGCGGCACGGGCTGGCTCCGAATTGTCTGCACCGCAGGATATAAGCATCGGCGCCCTCGGTCGATACGGGAGCGCCTTCCCACGCCCGGCGCGGGGCGATAGGCTGCGCCCGTCAACAGCCGCACGGGAGGCAAGCGATGCCGGCCTATTTCGTCGTCGAACTGGATGCCACCAACGCCGAGGCGATGGGGGCCTATCGCGCGGCCGTGCCGGCGACGCTCGCGCAATACGGCGGCAAGTTCCTCACGCGGGGCGGCAAGGCGGAGCTGATCGAAGGCGGGCCGGAGCCGAAGCGGATCGTCATCCTCGAATTCGCCGACGCGGCGGCGGTGAAGCGCTGGTACAACTCGCCCGAATACCAGAAGATCCTGCCGGGCCGGCTCGCTAATTCGACCTGCCGCGCGTTCATCGTCGAGGGCATCGGCTGACCGCGCATGAGCTTCGCCCTCACCCCCGAGCAGCTCGAGATCCGCGAGGCGGCGGCGCGGCTGTGCGCCCGCTTCGGCGAGGATTACTGGCTGGCGAAAGATACCGAGGGCGACTTCCCGCACGATTTCCACCAGGCGATGGCGGCGGCCGGCTGGCTCGGCATTGCGATGCCGGAGGCATACGGCGGCAGCGGGCTCGGCATCACCGAGGCGGCGATCCTGATGGGGGCGGTGGCGCAGTCCGGCGCCGGCTTCTCCGGCGCCTCGGCGATCCACATGAACATCTTCGGGCTGCACCCGGTCGTCGTCTTCGGCAGCGAGGAGCAGAAGCGCCGCTTTCTGCCGCCCCTGATCGAGGGCCGCGAGAAGGCCTGCTTCGCCGTCACCGAGCCCGATGCCGGGCTCGACACGACGCGCCTCAAGACGCGCGCGGTGCGAGAGGGCGACCGCTACATCCTGTCGGGCCGGAAGATCTGGATCTCGACTGCGCAGGTCGCGGAAAAGATGCTGATCCTGGCGCGCACGACCCCGGCCGAGGAGGCGGCCAAACCCTCGCTCGGCATGAGCCTCTTCTACACCGACCTCGACCGCTCGCGCGTCGAAGTGCGCGAGATCCCGAAGATGGGACGCAAGGCCGTCGATTCGAACCTGCTATTCATCGACGGGCTCGAAGTGCCGGAGAGAGACCGGATCGGCGAGGAGGGCAAGGGCTTTCACTACATCCTGCACGGCATGAACCCCGAGCGCATCCTGATCGCCGCCGAGGCGGTAGGCCTGGGGCGCGCCGCCCTCGACCGCGCCGCGCGCTATGCCAGGGAACGGGTCGTCTTCGGCCGGCCGATCGGCAAGAACCAGGCGATACAGCATCCGCTGGCGGCCTGCTGGGTCGATCTGGAAGCGGCCGAGCTCTTGGTATTGCGGGCGGCCGAGACCTATGACCGCGGCGAAGACGCCGGGGCGCAGGCCAACGCCGCCAAATACTTCGCCGCGGAAGCAGGGTTCCGCGCCTGCGAAACCGCGGTGATGACGCATGGCGGCATGGGCTATGCGCGCGAATACCATGTCGAGCGCTACCTGCGCGAAATCCAGCTGGCGCGCATCGCGCCCGTCACCCCTCATCTGATGCTCAGCTACATCGCCGAGCGCGTCCTCGGCCAGCCGAAATCGTATTGAGCGGGGGCCTCATGCTCCGGCGAATCCTGGCCCCGATCGCCCTCGCGACGTTCACGGCCGCCCCGCTCGCGGCGCAACACGACCGGCAGGCCGAGGCGATCGAGCGGACGATCCTGCAGAGCCACAACGTGCCGGGCACCACTTACAAATTTGTGGAAGCGGTGACCGAAGTTGGCCCCAACGGCGTCGTCCCCCGCCATACCCATCCGGGGCCGGAAATCATGTACGTGCTGCAAGGCAGCCTGACGCTCGAGGTCGAAGGCGCGCCGACGCGGACGCTGACGCCGGGGCAGACGGCCTACAATCCGCCGGGAATCCCGCATGGCGGGCGCGCCGGCCCCGAGGGCGTCGCGTTCCTCGTGACCTGGGTCATACCGCAGGGAAGACCGCTCGCATCGCCGGCGAAATCAGGCCGGCGGGCCGGCAGATTGCCGGCAACGCGCCTGCCGCTTTCCGCACTGCACGCTTCGCGCTAGCATCGCGGCTTCTCTAGCGGAGGGAGGACATCATGCTCCAGCGAATCGCCTATTGCGTCGCGGCCGCGGTGTTCGCGGCAACCCTCGGCGGCGGCCCGCTCGCCGCGCAGCAGCCGGCCCAGACGCAGGGGATCAAGCGAACCATTCTGCAGACCCACGATCTGCCGGGGAGCAATTTGCAGAGCGTGCAGGGCATCGCCCAGATCGGCCCCGATGTCGCCTTCCCGCACCATACCCATCCGGGCGTGGAAATCAGCTACGTCTTGCAAGGCAGCCTGACGCTCAACGTCAAGGGCGAGCCGACGCGGACGCTGAAGGCCGGGCAGACCAGCTACGTGCCCGCCGAGACTCCGCATTGGGGGCGCGCCGGCCCCAAGGGGGCCAAGATCCTCGCGACCTGGGTCGTCGAGAAGGGCAAGCCGCTCGCATCGCCGGCAAAATAGGGCAACACCCCGCGCCCGTTGCGCGGGAATGACGCGGCAGGCGGCGTTGGCGCGGAGCCCCCGATTGCGCGATGATGCGCCCCTCTCGTGAGGAGTGGCGCCGATGTCGGGGAACGGTGAACTGCGCGTCGCGATCGGCGGGTTCGGGGCGATCGGCAAAAAAGTCGCCGAAGCGCTCGACCGCGGCCTTCCCGGGCTTCGGCTCGCCGCCGTGTCGGCGCGCGACCGCGGGCGGGCCGAGGCGGAGATGGCCGGGTTCGCACATCCGGCGCCGGTTGTTGGGCTGTCCGAGCTTGCCGAACTGGGCGATGTCGTCATCGAATGCGCGCCCGCGGCAGTTTTGCGCGAGATCGCCGTGCCGGCGCTCGCGCGCGGGCGGCGGCTCGTCGTCTTGAGCTGCGGCGCGCTGCTCGACAATTTCGATCTCATCGAACTCGCGCGGGAGGGCGGCGGCTGCATTCATGTGCCGACGGGGGCGCTGTTGGGGCTCGACGCGGTGGCGGCCGCCGCCGAAGGCGGCATCGCCGCGGTCACGATGATCACGCGAAAGCCGCCGAACGGGCTGGCCGGCGCGCCCTATCTCGTCGAGCACGACATCGACGTGAGCGGTCTCAACGCCGCCAAGCGCGTCTTCGCCGGCACCGCCCGCGAGGCCGCCCGCGGCTTTCCCGCCAACGTCAATGTCGCCGCGGCGCTGGCGCTCGCCGGCGTCGGGCCGGACCGCACGATGGTCGAGATCTGGGCCGACCCCGGCATCACCCGCAACACGCACCGCATCGAGGTCGAAGCAGAGGCGGCGCGCTTCTCGATGCAGATCGAGGGCGTGCCGAGCCTCGAAAACCCGCGCACCGGGCGCCTGACGCCGCTCTCGGTCGTGGCGCTTCTGAAGAAGCTGACCACCCCGCTGCTGATCGGAACCTGACCGATGACCCTCCGCCTCTCGGCGCCCCGGCTGCTCGCCGGCGCCCTCGTTCTGTCGTACCTCGGCCTCGCCCGGCCCGCTCTCGCGCAGACGCCGAACACGGTCTTTCTCGAAGAGCTGACCTGGACCGAATTGCGCGACCTGATCCATGCCGGCAAGACGACGGCCATCATCCCGATCGGCGGCACCGAGGAGAACGGGCCGCAGATGGCGCTGGGCAAGCACAATGTCCGTGTCAAGATCCTGTCGGCGCGGATCGCACGGGCGCTCGGCAACGCCATCGTCGCGCCGGTCGTTGCCTACGTGCCGGAAGGCCACATTCATCCGCCGAGCGGGCATATGGGCTTTGCCGGCACGATCACGATCCCCGAAAACGCCTTCGAGGCGATGCTCGAAGGGGCGGCGCGCAGCATGAAGGCGGCCGGGTTCCGCGATATCGTCTTTCTCGGCGACCATGGCAGCTATCAGCGGCTCGACCAGGTCGTGGCCGAACGGCTGAACCGGCGCTGGGCGAAGAGCGGCGTGCGCGCCATCGCGATGCACGAGTACTACCGGGCGAGCTACGAGGGCTTCAACCGCATCCTCGCGCAGCACGGCTTTTCGAAGGCCGAGATCGGCACGCATGCGGCGCTCGCCGACACCTCGCTGACGCTCGCCGTCGCGCCCTCTCTGGTGCGCCAGAACCTGCTGAAATCGGGCAGGAAATTCAGCGCGAGGGACGGCGTCTACGGCGACCCGGCGAAATCGAGCGCGGCGCTCGGCGAATTGGGCGTGCGCCTGATCGTCGAACGCACGGTGGCGGCGATCAAAGAGGCGGTCGCGCGGCGCTGAGGGCGCGTCGCGCGCGTTCATCGATTTTTCTCCTGGAGGGTTGCGTGATCGATCGTGTTCTTCGTTGTCTTCTGATGCCGGCGCTCCTCGCTGCGGCCGCGGCGCAGCCGGCGGCCGCGCAGGCGATAAAGACCATCCCCGGCATGCCGCCGGTCGTCGATCCGAGCAACCTCTACAGCCAGGCCGGCGCCGGCATGCTGAGCGCGAAGACCGCCGGCGCGCTCTACCGCGTCTACGTCCCCGATCTGCAATCCAACGACGTTTATGTGATCGATCCGAAAAAGATGCGGGTCGTCGACCGCTTCCGGGTCGGGTTCAAGCCGCAGCACGTCGTGCCGTCCTGGGACCTGCGCACGCTGTGGGTCACCAACAACGGCAAGCGCGGCCTCGACGGCAGCCTGACGCCGATCGATCCGAAGACCGGCAAGCCCGGCCCGAAGGTCTTCGTGGCCGACCCCTACAACATGTATTTCACGCCCGACGGCACATCGGCGATCGTCGTCGCCGAGCGGCTGAAGCGGCTCGATTTCCGCGACCCGCACACGATGAAGCTGCAATATTCGCTGCCCACCCCGGGCTGCCCCGGCATCGACCACGGCGACTTCTCGATCGACGGACGCTACGCGATCTTCACCTGCGAATTCGGCGGCGGGCTCGTCAAGGTCGACACCGTCAACCGCCGCGTCCTCGGCTATCTGCAGCTCGCCCACGGCGGCGCGCCGCAGGACATCCGCATCGCGCCCGACGGCAAGCTCTTCTACGTCGCCGACATGCACAAGGACGGCGTCTTTCTCGTCGATGGCGACAGCTTCGCGCGGGTCGGCTTCATCAGGACCGGGATCGGGGCGCACGGGCTCTACCCGAGCCGCGACGGCAAAAAGCTCTATGTCGACAATCGCGGCTCGCACGGCAATTTCGGCCGGCCGCACGGGCCCGGGAGCGTCGCCGTCATCGATTTCGCGACGCGCAAGATCGAAAACGTGTGGCCGATCCCGGGCGGCGGCAGCCCCGACATGGGCAACGTCACGCCGAGCGGCAAGCATCTGTGGCTTTCGGGACGCTTCGACAACGTCGCCTACCGCATCGACACGACGACGGGCGAGGTCGAGAAGATCCCGGTCGGGATCGAGCCGCATGGGCTGTGCGTCTGGCCGCAGCCCGGGCGCTATTCGCTCGGGCATACGGGGAACATGCGGTAGGGAGACGACTCACCCCGGCCTTGCGTCTGCGTCCGCCCCCACCCTAACCCTCCCCCGCCTGCGGGGGAGGGAATGGGTGGGGGCAATCGCGCGCAGTGATCAGACCACCTGGTTTCGGAGCGCCGCCTCGCCTTTCCACAGGCGGCCGAGGTTGTCGAAAAGGATGTCGATGACGTTGTCCTCGTAGCGGCGGGTCTCGCCGGCGGTGTGCGGGGTCACCAGCACGTTCGCCATGTCCCACAAGGGCGAGGACGGCGCGAGCGGCTCCTCGACCGTCACGTCGATACCGGCCCCGGCGATCTGCCCCGATTGCAACGCCGCGACGAGGGCAGGCTCGTCGACGACGCGGCCGCGCGCGACGTTGACGAGGAAAGCCGAGCGCTGCATCCGCGCGAAGGCATCGGCGTTCATCAGGTTTTCGGTCGCCGGGGTCAGGGGGCAGCAGAGCGCGACGAAATCGACTTCCGGCAACGCATTCTTCAGCCCGTCGAGCCCGACCACCCGGTCGGCCTCACCTTGGCCGGCGGCGGGATCGCGGCGCACGCCGACGACCCGCATGTCGAAGGCCTTCGCGAGGCGCGCGAGCCGCCCGCCGATCGCGCCGATGCCGACGATCAACATCGTCTTGCCGCCGAGTTCGTCCTCGCGCTGACTCAGATCCGAGATCATGCCGCGCCACTGATGCGCGCGCTGATTGTCGCGCGCCTCCGGCAGCCGCCGCGCGAGCGCCAGGACGAGCGCCATTGCGTGCTCGGAGACGGCGCGCGCGTTGACGCCGCTGGCGCTCGCGAGGCGGATGCCGCGCTCGCGCAACTTCTCGCGCGGGAACTGGTCGGTGCCGGCGCCGATCGACTGGATGAAGCGCAGCCTCGGGGCGCGGTCGAGGAGATCGTCGCGCCACAGCCCAGAAACCACCAGGACATCGGCCGCATGCAGACGCGCCTCCAGCTCCTCGCGGTTCCATACCTGAAAGGCGGCGATGCCGGCGTTGCGGCGGGCGAATTGCGCCTCGAGCTGATAGGCGACATGCGCGAAGCAGATCGTCAGATCGTTCTTTTGCGGGATCATCACTCGTCCCCAGTTGGCATTTCGTCACCCCGGCGGAAGCCGGGGTCCATCGTTCCGCCGCACCAGCTGGTGTGCGCTGCCGAAGATTAGCAGCGGCGGCACCGTGGGTCCCGGCTTTCGCCGGGACGACGAGAGGGGTGCTTCGCGCTCAGCTGCGCGCCTCGGCGATCGTCTTGTGAAAGCGCGAGAGAAACGCGCGGGTGCGCTCGTTGCGCGGCACGACCAGGACCTCGTCGACGCTGCCCTCCTCGACCACCTGCCCCGCGTTCATGAAGACGACGCGGTCCGCCACGTCGCGGGCAAACGCCATCTCGTGCGTCACGACGATCATCGTCGTGCCCTCGACCGCCAGCGCCTTGATGACGTCGAGCACCTCGCCGACGAGTTCCGGATCGAGCGCCGATGTCACCTCGTCGAACAGCATCACGTCGGGCGACATCGCGAGGGCGCGGGCGATCGCGACGCGCTGCTGCTGGCCGCCCGACATCATGCGCGGGTAGCGGTCGTGGCAATCGGCGAGCCCGACCTTGGCGAGCAGCCCGGCAGCGAGGATTTGCGCCTCGCGCGGCGGCATCTTTTTGACGATGACCGGCCCCGACATCACGTTCCGCAGCGCCGTCATGTGCGGGAACAGGTCGAATTGCTGAAACACCATGCCGGTATGGGCACGCAGCCGGGCGAGGTCGCGGCCGGCCGGCAGGCGCTGGCCGCGCCCGAAGGCGATCGTGCGGTCGGCGAGCTGCAAGCGGCCCGAGGTCGGCTCCTCCAACAGGTTGATGCAGCGCAAGAGGGTCGACTTGCCGCAGCCGCTGGGACCGATGACGACGACGACCTCGCCGCGGCGCACCTCCATCGAGACGCCGCGCACCGCGTGCACCGCGCCGTAGCTCTTGTGGATGCCGTCGAGGCGGACCATCACCTCGGGCGGCGGGGCGGCTCTCCTCGGCTCAGTGGACAATGCTCGTTTCCAGCTGCTTCGCCCAGCGGGTCAGCGGATACAGCATGACGAAGTACATGACCGCGACGCTGGTATAGACCTCGAGCGGTCGATAGGTCTCGGCGACGACGATGGACCCCGTATACATCAGGTCGGGCACGGCAACGACGTAGAGGAGCGAAGTATTCTTCAGCTGCGTCACCGACTGGTTGACGAGCGGCGGCACCATCCGCCTGATCGCCTGCGGCAGGATGACGTGCCGCATCATCTCGCCATAGGTCATGCCGAGGGCTCGCGCCGCTTGCCACTGGCCGCGGTCGATCGAGATGATGCCGCCGCGCACGATCTCGGTGGAGAACGAGCCCATGTAGAGCGTGAGGCCAAGGCCGGCGGCGAGCCAGGCCGGCAGCGAGACGTGCAGCACGATCGGCAGGGCGAAGTAGAACCAGATGATCTGCACCAGCACCGGCGTGCAGCGGAAGACTTCGACATAGGCGTGCACGGGCGCGGTTATCCAGGGTTTGCGGGTCAATGTCGCCATGCCGCAGACGACGCCGATGATCAGCCCGCCGACGACTGTCCCGAGCGAGTAGGCGAGCGTCACCCCCGCCGCCCGCAGCCAATAATCCGTGTACCCCGATACGACGCTGAAATCCCAGTGATAGCCCATCGCCTCACCCTGCCCTCTCCGCCCCCAGAGGCGGAGAGGGAGCAGAATGTTTCCTCTTACGACTGCTCGAACGAGATGCCCGGCGGGATCTCCTTGATCCCCAATTGCACGAGCGAGCCGCGCATGCGCTGCTCGTTGTAGCCGAGCATGTTGTTCCACTCCGCCCAGCGGTTCAAAAATTCCTGGAAGCGCAGATCGTCCTCCATCCGGATCCCGGCATAGCCGGGCAGCGCGACGCGCGGCGTCGGCGTGACGAAATCGCCGAGGCCGGGGTTCTTGGTCTTGGCGACGAGGCTCGCGAGCACGGTCGTCGTGAAGGCGTCGGCGCGGCCCGAAGAGACGGCGAGCACGATCTCCGACAGCGTCTGCAACTGCACCCGCGTCGCCTGCGGCGCCTTCAATTGCAGGATGAGGGCGTCGGACGAGCCGGTCTGGACCGCCACCTTGACGTTGGGATGGTTGTAATCCGCCCAGGTGCGCCCGTGGAATTTCGGGTTGTTCACCGTCACCCACTGGATCCAGTAGATGGGCCCCGCGAAATAGATCGCGGTGGCGCGCAGCGGGGTCGCCTGCAAGCCGAGGTGGAAGTCTATCTTGTTCGCCTGCAAGGACAGCACGACCTCGTCCCAGCCGCCGATCTCGACCGGCTCGAAATTGAGCTTCAGCTGCTTCGCGATGTCCTCGCCCATATCGACCAGCGCGCCCTGCCATTTGCCGGTCTTCTGATCGCGCGAGTAGTAGGGCGGGAAGTTGAAGATGCCCATGCGCACCTTGCCGGCGCTCTTGATCTGCTCCCAGGTAGACGAGCCCGATTGCGCCGCCTTGGCCCGCTTCGGGGCAGCGACGAATGCCGGGATCGCCGCCGCCGCGGCCAATGTCGCGGCGAGCGTGCTGCGCCGGGCGACAAGTTGCGGCCGGTCGGAACTCTCGGAACTCTGTTTGGCCATTCTACCCCTCCCTCGGTTCGTGACGTGCGTGCGGTGCGGCGGCGCGGCAGGCGTAGAGGCGTTCAACATCCATGCCAGGGATCGCGTGCGCGATGCGGGCCACCGCTGTTATCGGGCGCAACACCCGCGGCAAAATGCCGTGGGGCCGGCCAAGTTATCACAACCGCAGGGGATTTCCACGCGGCGCGCGCAGGGCGGCTGCTCGGGCTGGCAATTCACGAACCCTGAGAATCCGCCCAGGTCTCCCAGGGCGGCCGAGGGCGGACCTCGGAAGGCTTCGGCTTCGGCCGAGGCCGCCAATTCAAGACGCCGGCCGAGACGGCCTGCAACAGGCTTTCCATCAATCGGCCGCGTTCGCTGCCCTCCTCGAGCGTGATCGCGCCCGCGGCGACGGCGGCGGCGATTGCCGAGAGCGCGTCCCAGACATTGTCCGGCCGCTCGATCGCGGGGAGCTGAAGCTCGATCGCGCGGCCGCGGCGCGTCGGCAAGAGGTGCCCGAGGCAGAGCCGCAACGCCGAGGCATCGTCGCCCAGCGCCAGCTCGATCGCCTTTCGCGCCAGCGCCTCCGCCCGCCTTCAAGCAGCAATTCGGCGATCCGGGTTTTGCGGTTTTTCGATCCGGGCGCCCGCCCCTTCGGGTTTCCCGATTGGCCCTTGCGAAAAGGCCGTCCGCGCACCGGCCTTGCCGCTGTTTCCGCTGTTTTCTGCAAGGAATCTACAGCCATCGGCATGTTTGCGTTCAGATTTGCCACGACCGAGGGCGGCCTTTCCGACCACAAGATATCATGCGATCATGGCAATTTCAGCGTTGCTGCTTTCGCGTGGGGGCTGGTGCGGCGAGCTCAAGATGGAGCGGCCGAGCCGAACGAGCTGACCATGATCTGGCTCTGGCGAGATAATCAAACGGCGTAGCGCCGAAGCTTGTCCTCGTCGACCTCGATGCCGAGGCCGGGGCCGGTCGGCACCCGGACCTTGCCGCCGGCAGCCGGGAAAGGCTGCGCGAGAAGGTCCTCGGTGAGGTAGTAGTTCGGCTGGTAGAACTCGCAGCCGAGCGAGATGTTCTCGGTCGCGGCGATCATATGCGTGCCGGCGATGCAGCCGATCCCGGTCTCGAACATGTCGCCGCCGTAGCAGGCGAGACCGCCGGCCGCGGCGATAGCCGATATCTCGCGGCCGCGCAGCATGCCGCCCGATTTCTGGATCTTGATGCTGATGAGGTCCGCCATGCGCCGCCCGGCGACGAGGAGCGCGTCCGAGGGCGTGAAGACGCTCTCGTCGGCCATGATCGGCGTGTCGAGGGCGGCGGTGATGGCGGCGAGCGCCTCGCGCTGCGCCGCCGGCACCGGCTGCTCGATGAAGGTCGGGCGGAAGCTCTCGATGTCGCGCAGCCGCCGGATCGCCTCCCAGGGCTGCATCCCCTGATTGTAGTCGACGCGGATCTCGGCGTCGGCGGGGAGGATCGCGCGCAGCTTTTCGAGACGGCGCAAATCCTCCTTGTGCTCGGCGAAGCCGGTCTTGAGCTTGAAGAGCCGGATGCCTTCGGCAACGAGTTGCCGCACGAATTCGAGATCGGCCGTGAAATCGGGGTTCGCGACGGTGAAGCTGAGCGGGATCTCGTCGCGCACGCGGCCGCCCAGAAGCTCGCAGACCGGCACCTGGAGCGCCTTGCCGACGATGTCGAAGAGCGCCATCTCCATCGCCGCCTTGGCTTCGCCGCAGCCGACGATCGCGCGGTCGGCGGCGGCGAGGAGCGCGCCGATGCGGAACGGGTCGGCACGCAAGAGCAGCGGGCGCAGATGCACCTCGAGCGCCGCGGCGGCGGTTTCCGGCAGCCCGGTGAAGACGGCCCACGGCGCCGCCTCGCCCCAGCCCGCGATCCCGGCATCGGTGTCGAGGCGCAGGATCACGTTGGTGCTGGCGGCGACGTCGCCGATGCCGTGCGAATGCACGGTGCGCGCGGCGATCCGCACGGTGAAGACGCTGACGTTCGAGATGCGGATTTGCGGTCCCATGGCCTTACCTTTGCGGGCTGTCATTGCGAGGCGCCGGAGGTGCCGCGGCAATCCCGCCGAGATTGCTTCGCTGCGCTCGCAATGACAATCAGCGCCGCGCCTCGGCCTGCCGGCGCCACATTTCCCAGGCGCGGTTGGCCTGGCCGCCGACGCTCTTCGTCGCGGTCGCCATCTCGCCTTCGCTCAGGAACTCGACGCGGCCGGCGCCGAGCTGGAGGGCCTGCGCCGCGAGCTTCGCGTTGACTTCCGTATAGACCGAGCGAAAGACCACCATCTTCAGCGTTTCCGCGACGACGACATTGCCGTGGCCGCGCATCAGCGCGACCGGATGGCCGCCGAGCTTCTGCGCCAGCGCGGCGCCGAGCGCGGGGTCGGTGATCAGCAGATCGGTCGCCGATCCCGCGGTCTCGCGGATCTCGAAGACCGGGACGCGGGGGCCGAGAAAGGCGCTCATATGATAGATCGGGCGCAGCGGCACGGCGGTCGCGCCGAACGGGATGACCGACGGCGAATGGCTGTGGACGATGGCGTCGACCGCGGGATAGGCGCGGTAGATTTCGCTGTGGATGAAGCGCTCGAGATAGGGCGTGCGGCGGTCGGACCCGACCGGCTCGCCGTCGAGGTTGAATTCGATGATGTCCGCGGCCGCGACCAGTGCCGGCGCCATGCTGCGGGCGAGCAGGAAGCGGTCGGCGCCGGGCGCCGAGCGCACGCTGACATGACCGAAGGCGTCGAGCACGCCCTCGTTGCTGAGAATCCGGTTGGCGGCGACGAGGTCCTCGATCAATGCCGGCTCGGGCATGGCCCTCCCCTCTTTCAACGGGTCGCGGCAACTCTGGCCCGACGGCCGGCCCGGCGCAACAGCACGCTTCTCCGGCGGCGGCCGGGCCGAGTATCGTCTATCGGGTTGCCGGCGGGAGATGGGCCATGGAAAGCGAAGCCGAACTGCTCGAGCTGGCGCGCCGCTACGGTTTTCGCGCGCGGATGGACGGCAGATCGGGCGGTGCGGCCGGCGGCCCGATCTTCGTCAAGGGCGCGGGCTCGGAGGTCGAGGACACCGAGGGCCGGCGCTATCTCGACTTCAATTCCGGGCAGATGTGCGCCGCGCTCGGCCACAACCATCCGCGGATCGCGGCGGCGATCAGGGAGGCTTGCGACACCCTGCTGCACGCCCACAGCAGCTATTTCAACGTCATGGAGATCCGGCTCGCCGAGCGGCTCGCGCGGGTGATGCCGAAGGGGCTCGACAAGAGCCTATTTCTGCAATCGGGCTCGGAAGCGAACGAAGCGGCGGTGCGCATCGCCCGCCTCTACACCGGCGGCCGCGAGGTTTCGAGCCCGCATGTCAGCTTTCACGGGCTTTCCGACACGGCGCGCTCCCTGACCTTCGCCGGCTGGCGCCGGGAGCAGGGCGAATTGCCGGCCGGGGCGCACGCGATGATCGCGCCCTATTGCTACCGCTGCCCGCTGCGCCAGAGCTTTCCGCAATGCGGCTACGCCTGCCTCGACGCCAGCTTCGAGCTGATCGACGCGCAGGCGAGCGGGCAGCCGGCGGCGGTGATGACCGAGCCCTTGTTCAGCGCCGGCGGGGTCATCGAGCCGCCGCCGGGTTGGCTGAAGCGGCTCCAGGAATTGTGCCGCGAGCGGGGGATGCTGCTGATCCTCGACGAGGAGCAGACGGGGCTCGGCAAGCTCGGCGCGATGTTCGCCTGCGAGGCCGAAGACGTGGTGCCGGACATGATCACCGTCGCCAAGCATTTCGGCGGCGGCGTCGGGATCAGCGCCGTCACGGCGACGGCGGCGATCGAGGAGAAAGCGGCGGCGGCCGGCTTCGTCGCGACGCATTCGCACAGCAACGACCCGCTCTCTTGCGCCGCCGGGCTGGCGAGCCTCGAAATCATCGGGGAGGAGGACATGCCGAAAAAGGCGCGCGCGATCGGCGAGCGCTTCACGGCGCATCTCGAAACGCTGGCGCAGCGCTGGGAGGAAATCGGCGACATCCGCGGCCGCGGCCTCCTGCTCGGCATCGAGCTGGTCGAGGACCGGCATACGCGGCGGCCGGCGACGGAGTTCGGCCGGCGCGTCTATGCGCATGCCTTCGCGCACGGCCTCATCTTCAGCCTGCGCCGGGAAGGCAGCGTCTTGCGCTTCGTGCCGCCGGCGAGCACGAGCGAAGAACAGCTCGACCGCGCCGCCGAACTGCTCGACGCCGCCTTCGCCGCGGCCCGCGAGAAGCGGCGCCGCCGATGAAGCGCCTCGGCGCGCTGATCGGGCTGCTGCTGCTCGGCTGCGGCAGCGCCGCTCTCGCCGCCGGGCCGACGAGCGAGGTCCTGACCTACCATGGCCGGCCCGACCGCAGCGGCAATTTCGTCGTGCCGAAGCTCACCTGGGCCCACGCCCCCGCGCTGCAGCTCGACACGAGCTTCAATCCGCAATTCACCGGCAACCTCTACGCCCAGCCGCTCTATTGGCAGGCGCCGGGGTCCGCTTCCGGGGTGCTCGTCGTCGCGACCGAGAGCGACAACGTCTACGCCATCGACGCGACGAGCGGCGGCATCCTGTGGTCGCGATCGCTCGGCACGCCGGTGCCGGGCTCCTCGCTGCCTTGCGGCAATATCGACCCGCTCGGGATCACCGGCACGCCGGTCATCGACGCCAAATCGCAGGCGGTCTTCCTCGACGCCGCCACCGGCGGCACCGGACAAATGCATCATCAGGTCTGGGGCCTGTCGCTGAAAGACGGCGCGACGCTGCCGGGCTGGCCCGTCGATATCGGCGCCGCGGTCGGCGGCTTTCAGCCGCTCTACCAGAACCAGCGCGGCGCGCTCGCGATCCTCGGCGGCCGGGTCTATGTGCCCTATGGCGGGCATTTCGGCGATTGCGGCCCCTATCGAGGCTGGATCGTCGGCATCAGCCTCGCCAGCCCGAGCGACATCGTCACCTGGCGGACGCGCGCCCAGGGCGGCGGGATCTGGGCGCCGGGCGGGATCGGCAGCAGCGGCGGCAGCCTCTTCGCCGCCACCGGCAACACGGTCGGCGCCAGCCGCTGGGCCGACGGCGAGGCGGTGTTCCGCCTGCCGCCCTCGCTCGCCCACTCGCCGAGCGCGGCGGATTTTTTCGCGGCAGCCGATTGGCGCCGCCTCGACAATCGCGACCTCGACATCGGCGGCACCAACCCGCTGCCGCTCGACCCGCCCTTGCCGGGCGGCGGTACGCAGCCGCTGCTGCTGGCGCTCGGCAAGAACCGCCGCGCCTACCTGATCGACCGGCAGAACCTCGGCGGCATCGGCCACAGCCTGCTCGCGATGACCGTCGCCAGCGGCGAGATCATCACCGCGCCCGCGGCCTATCCCTCCGCCGACGGCGTCTACGCCGCCTTTGGCGGGGCGGGGGCGAATTGCCGGGCCGGGCACAATAACGGCGTCGTCATCCTCGACATCCGCGCCGGCTCGCCGCCGTCGATGACGACCGCCTGGTGCAACGGCAACTTCGACGGCTCGGGCTCGCCGATCGTCACGACCACCGACGGCGGCGCCAATCCGATCGTCTGGATAGTGGACGGCGAGGGCTCGAACCAGCTTTGGGGCTTTCGCGGCGATACCGGAGGGAGGCTCTATATGAGCCCGCAACTGAGCGGCCTGCGCCATTTGCAGACGCTGATCGCGACCGGCAACCGCCTTTATGTCGGCGCCGACGGGCGGGTGTACGCGTTTTCGTTTTAGAGCAACCCCTCCGGCTCAGCCGCTCGGAATACTTTGCCTCCTCAAGGATGCGGATTGAGGTTGACCGTATGCGCAGGCCGGCTCTTGGTGATCGCAAGATGGCCGTTTCGCAGCGTCCAGGAGACACTCTTAGTGTTGTAGGGGTTCGAGATGCCGAGCGGGTTCTTCGGGATGTAACCCGGCCACGGCGAATTGAACGGGTTGTAGAGGTTCCAGATCGGTATGAAAGGTTGCTTGTCGGGCACCGGGGGCGGAAGGCCGGTTGAATCGTACGGATTGTCAACGGGATTGCCGTAGACGTCAGTCCAGCCCCAATCATACTGGTAGTATGGTCCCGAGCCGTCGTCGCCGTAGAAGACGCCGTATGCGGGGGGATTTCCCTGCCAGTAGGCACCCGTCCAGCCGCTGCCCTCGCCGTTGGTCGGTTGGTCACCCAAGAAAAAAGGCCCGCCCGGCAGCGGTTCTTGGACTGGAGGTTGGTCGCCTGGGTAGTACATACATTGCCCAGAAGACAGCCCGGAAGGATCGATGAGGCTGATCGGGTTCCCCTGGGCATAGGCGTAAAGGTTGAGCCCGCCCCGCAGCCCGATCGGGTCGCCCGACAGCCAACGCCCGATCGTGGGATCGTAGGCGCGGTACTGCGTCAGATAGAGCCCGCTGCTGGGATCGTTGAACATGCCGGCGAACAGGAACTGAGGCTTCGGTTGCCCCGAAGGCGCCTGTTGGAGTCCTCCGAAGGGTCCGTAATACAAGGAGTTGAAATGCGTCCCCTGGGAATCGAGGACCGCGAAGTCGCGAACCGAGCCGACCTGGTCGGTGCCGTAGAGAATGCGCGCTCCGGTCGCGGGGATGACTTCGCCTTCGGGATAGTAGAGGCGCGTCACCTTGCCCGGGGAATTTTTCGCCTCGCATATCCGCAGCCCGCACCACAGGAAGAGGCTCGTCACCGAGGTGCCCGTCTGCGACGTGTTGACGATCGCGACCCGCCGGCCGAGCGCGTCGTAGATAAACTGCGTCGATTTCGGAGACTGACCGACATAGCCGACGCCGAGAAGCCGGTTCGCCGCATCCCAACTCAGGTTGCGCTGGCCGTCGGAAAGGAGATTTCCGTCCGCGTCGTAGCTGTAGGCGACGGAGGTGCTGCCTTTCGACGTGGTCAGCTTCGTGCCGGTCAGCTCGTTGACGGCATTATAGGCGAGGGTCATGTCGCCTGCGCCGGAATGCACCGAGATCATGTTGCCGTCGGGGTCGAGCGCCAGCTGGAGCTGCGACCCGGCCGGTGATTTGGCACTGACGAGGCGGCTGTCCGCGTCGTAGCCGTATTTCCAGCTGTCGAGCGGATCATTTGAGGCGATCGCGCTGATCAGGTCCTCCGGCGTCGTCGAGAAGCGATCGTGGTGCACGCCGAAATTGTCGATCGACTTCAGACGCCGATCGCCGCTGTTCGGCAAATATGCGAGGCTCTGCCGAATGCCGTCGCAACTTTGACTGGTTTGCTGCGACGTCTGTCCGAGATAGGAGAAACTGCATTGGCCGAGCCGGCTGACGTGCCTCGTCAGCCGGTCGAGGGCGTCATAGGCGAACCTCTCCCGGATCCCTCCGAGGTCCTGTCCAACCAGACGCCCGGCGCCATCATATTCATAGACGATGTTCGCGTTCAGAAGCGAATTTGTCTCATTGCCGAGCTTGAGGGCGCCCAGCGACCCGGCCGGCACGTATGAAAAGCCGGTCCAGCCGGTGTTGTCGTCGTATGTCCCTATGAGCCGCCGGAAGAACGGATCGTAATAGAAGTAGGCGTAAGAGGTCGGATTGACCGTGTTCTGGTACGTGACCGCGGCCAGCTGATCGTCAACAGTATAGGCATATTGCTTCGTCTGGCCGAGCGCGTCCGTCGTCGAATGAAGTCTGCTGGTCGTCGCCTCATACGCATAGGTTACCGCGCTGCCATCGGCGAATTGCTTTTGCGTGACCCGGCTCTGGTCGTCGATCGTCCATTTCGTGACGTTGCCGTTCGGATCCGTGAAGCTCTGCGGTGCGCCGTTCTCGAAATAGGCGTAACTTGTACTGGCGCCTGCCGGATCGGTTACCGTGACCAGATGGCGGTCAGCGTCATAGACATAGCTCGTCGTCTGCCCCTGACGGTCGGTCGCCGCAGTGAAATCGAGATTGCTGTAGACGAATTTGCGCGTCGTGCCGTCGGGATAAGCGATCTGCGTGAGGCGATCGTAATTGTCGTAAGAGTAAGCGAGGGTATAGCCCCCTGAATCCGTGTTGGTCGCGATCCGATCGAAGGAATCGTAGGTATAGCTCGTCGCGATTTTGCCGTTCGGGTTGACCACCTGCGTAAGGTCGCCGGCGGGATCGTAAACGAGTTTCCACACGCGGCCGAGCGGCAGCACTACCTGCGTCAGCTCGCCGCGCTGGTTGTAGCTGTAGCGCGTCAGCTCCCCGGCCGCATCGGTATAGGTCAGCGGCCGATGTTGGGCGTTGTAGGTGTAGCTGGCGATCGTCTGATCGCCGCCGTCCATCGCCTGCTGGACCGCAACAGCATCGATGCCGTTCGGAGCATAACGGAACTTCGTAATTCGGCCGGCCGGATCGATGAACTGCGTCCGATTGCCGACCGCATTGTATCCGTATTGCGTCAGCTGGGTCGTGCCGTCATCCAGAACCCGGCCGACGCCGATCGGTTGGTTATAGCTGCCGTCGCAGGCGGTGCCGAGGCCGTTGCAGCCCGGCACCTCCTGGCCCTCATAATCGTACCAGATGCGGTTTTCGAACGGGTATTTGATGCTTTCGATAAAGTGTCCGGTCGAATTCTGCACGCTACCATTGAAGAAGTAATGTGCGAAATGCGTGTCGCGCGCCATCGCATAATTGCAGCCGCCGCTACCGTTGGTGTTGCAGCCGGCAACGACATACTGGTGCTTGTCCCAATGAAAACTGTCACGGTAGTTCTGGTATTGGTTGAAAGGGGCAAGGATGCCTTGCGGCACCGTGGCGGACGGGTCGGAAAACGGGACCGGCGCCGGCTGCAAGGTTTCCTCCCGCTCATGGTGGCCGAGCGGATCGGCAACTTCGACGAACCGCTGGTTGCCACTGCCGCCATAGAGGAAACTGGTCGTGCCGTAAGGGGTGGTCAGCGAGTTGACCAGTGACGAGGAATCGTAGGTGAAGGTCGAGGTCAGGCCCGCCACGTCGGTGATCGAGATCAATCGGCCGCTGCTGTCGTAATTGAGCGTGGCGGAGCGCCCGAACGGATCGGTGATCGCCGTCACCAGCAGCGGCGAAGTCGATGATCCATAGATGAAAGTCGTCGGTCGCCCGGTCGCGTCGGTCAGCGATTGCAGCACCACCTGGCCGCCGACGCTGCTGTAATTGAGGGTCAGCGTATTGCCTTGCGGATCGGTGATCGCGGTCAGAAATACGTGACGCGGGTAGCTCGTGGCGCCATCGGACTGAGCATAGACGTCGACCGTGCCGTCCTTCAGGTAGCGCCGGTAGGTGACCGGGTTGCGCGACGCTAGAACCAGCACCGAATCATCTTCGTCCTCCGGGGTGAAGGCGCCCGACGTGCTGTTGTAGCCGCTGTAGAGCCAGGCGCCGCCGCCCTCGCGGTAGCGGCTGACGTTCGAGCCGGGGCTGTTCGGATCGTCCTGAATATAGGTCAGGAAGTTGAACGTCCATTTCTGGCTCACATTGAAAAAGCCAAAGACGGCGGGCTGGTTCGCCTCAAATTGGTTATAGGTGAGGGTGACCTTGGCCGACGGCCCGATCGGCGGCGTATAGCCGACTGGGTTGTCGGTCAGAACAACGCCGACCTGCAATTCGCTGATGTTGTAGCCACACATTCCGCTGCAATCGGGAGGCGGATCGGCGGGCGGCCCCGGATCGGTCGGGGGCGGGCCATTCGTCGGGCCGGCACCCCAAATCTTGCCGCCTTCGCCGGCATCGACAGCGCGCCAGCCGGCGGATTTCACCTCGTCTTTCGGGGCAAGAAAATAGCCGCTGCCTTCGGCGTCGAGCGCCCTCCTCGTCAGCCATCGCGCCTGCTGACCCAGCACCGGATCGGCAACCCGATAGCGCCCGTTCTTCTCGCGCAGGATCGCCGCATAATGTCCGGCCTTCCAATGCACGATCGAGGGCACCGGCACCGGCTCGCCGGGACCGCGGAACACCGGCACGAGGGGCTGCTTCTCCTCGGCGGCGAGCCGCGCCAGCGCCGCTAGGTTCACGCCCTTGGGACTTGCACGCAATTTCCACAGGAAGCGCAGATCCTTCGCCTGCGCGCCGTTCGCCAGCATCAGCCTCGCCAGAGCTTCCGGGCCGCACAAATAAAGATGCTTCGGGTCGTTTCGCATGACCCATAGCATTTCCCGCGCGATCTGCACGAAGGACGTCGCCGCGCCGCTCACCGGGCGGTGCGCAATCTCATCGAGCAACGTTGCAACCCGGCCTTGATCCCCGAGCTCGGCCTCGAGCAGCACCAGTTTGCCGACCGCCTCGTCAGCCAGCGCCCGCGCCTGGTGGCCACGGGCGTTTTTGCCATCGCGCCAGGCCTCTTCCCAGACAGCGAGCGCACCCGAGAAATACCCGTAGTGGAGGTATAGAAGCCCGAGATTGGTCAAGAGCGCGACGCGCCAACCCGAATGCGGATGAGCCTGGAGAAACTCGACAAGGCTCGAAAGATCGTCGACGCGGGCCCGCTGCTGATAGACCACGAGCGCGCGCAACAACGCCGCGTTCTCGGCCGCGGTTGTCCTACCCGTGGCGATCAGCGGATCGGGGAAATGCGCCACGGCGAGCTGCGCCGTGATCGAAGGCGGCCGCGCTGGCGCAGCGAGCCCTCGGTCGGGGGTCAGGCTCATTGCCGTAAAAGTGGCGAGCGCGGCAGTGATCGTCGCAAGAAATCGGCCGAACATGCTCCCCCTCCCAGCGAAGACGTAACCACCGCCTCGGCGCCGCAAGCTGCCATTCGATAGGCGCGAGTTTCGACAACTCTATCGGGATTCTGTGTATTTTTACAAGGAGGGTACGAGCGCGGGTGATGTACGGAGATTTGTGTCAGGGCTGTGAGAGGGGGTACTCGGCGGGTTGCTGAAGTCCGCAAAGAGGAGCACCCCCAATGCCACAGGCTGTGACGATCGCGAGCTTACCGAGGGCCTTCGAGTTGGTGAAGGG
>DATLKN010000007.1:0-28295 GCA_035538335.1 Allostellaceae bacterium | reverse complement strand
GCCGCGTCGTCTTGGCGTAGCGCTCGAACCCCGATGTCGCCAGCGTCAGCTGCTTCATTGCCCCAACCCTATGCACTATAGCCCCCGAGGCATACTATATCATGATAACTGGGCGATGACTTTTGCAGAATGTCCCTAGATAGCAGGATGCCGAGCGGCGGTATCGATGCGGAGGAGTATGATGGCGGAGAAGGATCCGGCGGAGAGCGGACGACGGCTGCATGTCACGACGCTGCTCGTCGCCTCGCGCCGGGCGCTCGACAACGCGCTCGCCGAGCTCGGCTTTGCCGAGGACGATGACCGCGTCGTCGAGCATGACGGCCGGCTCGCCTTCCTGACCTGCAGCCACGAGGAGGATTGCGACGATTTGTTCGCACTGATCAGCGAATTGTCGGCGCGCGGGGAAAGCTGGGAACTGCAATCGCGCATCGACGCCGAGGCCGGGCGGGCGATCTATCAGTCGCTGGCGCGCTACCGCCCGGTCGAGGCGATCGACGCGCCGGTCGAAGAGGAGCCGGAAGCGGAGGCCGGCGACACGCCCGTCTACGACATCGAGAGCGCGGAGGGTTTGCAGGCGTTGCGCCGCGTGCTGCGCCGGGTCGAGCCGGCCGACGCCTTCGCGACGATCCGGCCCGACCGTGACGGCCGCGCCACCGCGCGCGTGCTGCGGCGCGGCTCGCGCCGCGTCATCGTCGCCGCCACCGCCGCCGATGAGGCGCGGCTGCGCAGCGTCATCCGCGAGATCCTGCCAAACGTGATGTTCGACGTCGCGATGAAGCCGCCCGGGTGAGGCCGGCCGCAAGGGCCGGCAGATTGCCGCGCGCGGGGGTTTTGGCGCGGCAGTTGCTATGGTAATAGTCAACGAGGCTAAACCCTGGGAGAACCAAGCCATGCTTCGCCGCAAGCTGATCATCCAACTGCCCGCAGCCTCGCTCGTTGCCGCCGCCGGCGCGGGATTTGCGAGGTCCTCCTTCGCCGCCGCCGAGAGATACGTAACGGTCGGCATCAGCCTGCCGTTCACCGGCGCCGACGCCGATGACGCGCTGTTGATCAAGAACGGTGCGCTTCTGGCCTTCGAGGACGCCAACGCCAAAGGCGTCGCCGGGTACAAGATCCGGGTCCTGGTGCTGGACGACGGCACCGCGACGGCCGGGCAATACGATCCGGCGCAGGCCGCGACCAACGCCCGCAAGATGGTTTCCGACCAGTCGGTGGTCGCCGCGATCGGGCCGCAGATGAGCGGCTCGGGCAAGGCGATGTCGCCGATCCTCTCCGAGGGCAATCTGGCGACGATCACCCCGTCCTCGACCAATCCCGACATCACCGACCCGAAATTCGCCCAGCAGTTCCGGCCGGCAGGCAAGGCGGTCTATTTCCGCACGGTCACGACCGACGCCTTCCAGGGGCCGAACATGGCCAACTATTTCGCGCAGACCCTGAAGGTGAAGACGATCTACGTGCTCGACGACAGCGGCGCCTACGGCGTCGGCATCGCCAACGCCTTTGCCGCCCAGGCGGCAAAGGACGGGATCAAGGTGCTCGGCCACGACCAGCTCGATCCGAAGGAAGCCGACTACACGACGATCCTCACGAAGATCAAGGCCATGAACCCGCAGGCGCTATACTACGGCGGGGTTGCGCAGGCGGGGGTCAAGGTGGCCAAGCAGTCTGCCGATATCCTGCCCAAGGTCCTCAAAGGCGGCGGCGACGGAATGTACTCCTCCTCGCTCTTGAAAGGCGCCGGCTTCCCCGCCTGTGAGGGCTGGTATGCGACGATCGCGGCGCCGCACGTCGTCAACAGCCCGGCGCTGGCCGCCTGGGTCAAGCGGTTCACGAAGACCTACGGCAAGGCGCCCGAGGATTATTCGATCACCTCCTATGACGCCGCGCTCGCCATCATCGACGCGATCAAGCGGGTCGCCGCCTCCGGCAAGCCGGTGACGCGCGATGCCATGCGCGATGCGATCCAAACCAGCAATGTGAAGACGCTGCAGGGAACCGTCAGCTTCGACGCGAACGGCGACATCAAGAACCGCATCGTCAGCGTCTTCCAGGCGCACCACGACCCGAAATACCCGGTCGACGACGTGAGCCATCAATACAAATATCTCGGGGTGGCGCCGCAGACCGCGTAAGAGAATGCGGCAAGATCCAGGGCGCCGTCCAATGCCGGTCGAGGCACCCGGGCGCTCGTTGCCCCTCACCCTCCCACGGCTTCGCCGCGGGTCCCTCCCTCTCCCCGCTCGCGCGGAGAGGGTCGGGGTGAAGGGGTGTCTTCTGCCCCTCACCCTCCCACGGCTTCGCCGCGGGTCCCTCCCTCTCCCCGCTCGCGGGGAGAGGGTCGGGGTGAGGGGCCGACGCCCGCGGCAACCGCCCTTTACGGCGTCAGTGCGTACATGAATTACCAGATCCTGCTGCAACAGGTCGTCAACGGGCTGAGCCTGGGCGCCATGTATGCCTTGCTGGCGCTCGGGTTCACCCTCGTCTACGGCATATTGGAGCTGATCAATTTCGCGCATTTCAACGTGTTCATGGTCGCCTCCTTCATCGGCATGTGGGCGCTGCAGCTGCTCGGCATCCATGGACAAGGCCGGGTGTTGACCGGCTTCGCGTTGATCGGCGTGCTGGTTTTCGCCTTCGTCGTGACGATGCTTCTCTCGGGAGTGCTCGGCGTTTTGATCGAGCGGATCGCGCTGCGCCCGATGCGCAACGTGCGCGGCACCGCGGCGATGATCACGACGATCGGCGTCTCCTACATCCTGTTCAACATCATCCTCCTAACCGTCGGCGCCGATGCGAAGAACTTTCCCAACCCGCTGCCGGTCGTGCGCTGGCAGATCGGCGGGGTGGTCCTCGAAATGCGCGAATTCCTGATCTGGGGGATTGCGCTCGCCCTGATGGTCGCGCTGCACCTCTTCGTCAGCCGCACCCGGCTCGGCAAGGCGATGCGCGCCACCGCACAGGATTCCGAGGCGGCGCGGATGATGGGGGTCGATGTCGACTGGGTCATCATAACGGCGTTTTTCCTGGGCTCGGCCCTGGCCGGAGCGGCGGCGTTGATCTTCGGCCTCTACTACAACTTCACGAGCTTCCTAATCGGCTACAAGGCCGGGCTGCGGGCCTTTACCGCTGCCGTGCTCGGCGGCATCGGCAGCGTCACCGGGGCGATGCTCGGCGGCATCGCGATCGGCCTCGTCGAGTCGCTCGGCGGCCAGCTGATCGCGGTGCGCTGGACCGACGTGATCATCTTTTCGATCCTCGTCATCGTACTCGTGTTCTTCCCGAGCGGCCTGATGGGCCGCGCCACGCCGAACAAATCCTAGGGCAAGAGATGGTCGATCTCGGCGCCAAGGCGGCAGTGTTGGGCCGCCCCTTCGCGCGGATCTCGCCGAGCCTGCGCGCCCGCCTGGGCATCCTCTGCATCGCCTTGCTGGCGGTGCTGTTCCCGGTGATCCACGGCAACGACGCCGATATCGACGCGGCCGCCAACGCGCTCTCCTTCGCCGCGCTGGCGCTGGGGCTCAACATCGTCGTCGGATTCGCGGGGCTTCTCGACCTCGGCTATGCGGCGTTTTTCGCGATCGGCGCCTACGCCTACGGCGCCCTCGCGTCGTGGCAGATCCAGCCGCATTGGAGCGGCTTTTGGGAGCCCTTCCAGTGGCTCGATCTCGTCGCCCGCGTGCACCAGCCGACGGGCGATCTCGTGCATTTCCAGGTGTCGTTCTGGCTGATGCTGCCGATCTCGGCGGCGATCGCCGCATTTTTCGGCATCCTCTTCGGCGCCCCGACCTTGCGTCTGAAGGGCGATTACCTGGCGATCGTCACCCTCGGCTTCGGCGAGATCGTGCCGATCGTCGCGCGCAACACGCCGACGATCACCAACGGCGCGATGGGCCTCAACGGGGTCATCCCGCCGCAGATATTCGGCTACAGTTTCGGCATCAAAGCGCTGCCCTATTATTACGTCGGGGTCGGACTGATCGCGTTTTTGATCTTTACCAGCTACCGGCTCAAGGATTCGCGGGTCGGGCGCGCCTGGATGGCGATCCGCGAGGACGAGATCGCGGCCGGGGCGATGGGCGTCGACCGGGTGCGCTTCAAGCTCTTGGCCTTTGCCATCGGCGCCGCCTTCGCCGGCGCGACCGGCACGCTCTACGTCGCCAAATTGCAGACCGCGACCCCCGACATGTTCATGTTCCCAGTCTCGGTCATGATCCTCGTGATGATCGTTTTCGGCGGCATCGGCAATGTCTGGGGCGTCGTCGTCGGCGCCATGATCCTGCAGATCCTGCAATCCTGGATTCTCGAAGACATGTCGGAATGGCTGCATGCCTTGGGACGCCTCATCGATGTCGATTGGCTGCAGCGCGTCCAGCTCGCCTCCTCGATCGAGCTGATCTTCGGGCTGATCCTCGTGACGATGATGCTTTATCGCCGGCAAGGGCTGATCCCGGCAACGCGCCGCGTGCGCCCGCTGTCGCTCGAAGAGCAGGTGGCGCAGGTGCAGCGCGGCGGCTTCACGAGCCTCGAAGGATTGGGTGCGGTCGATCGCTCGGACAGCGGAACGCTGCTCTCGATCAAGGGGCTGACCGTGCGGTTCGGCGGGCTCGTCGCCTTGCGCTCGATCGACCTGACCGTGCCCGCGCACAGCGTCGTCGCCATCATCGGCCCCAACGGGTCGGGAAAATCGACGCTGTTCAACGTCATGACCGGGCTCGTCACTGCCGAAGGCGGCAGCATAAATTTCGCCGGCGAGGAAATCCGCGGGCTGGCGCCGCACCGCGTGCTCGAACGCGGCATCGCCCGGACCTTTCAGAACCTCCGCCTCTTCCCGGGGCTGAGCGTGCTCGAAAACGTGCTGGTCGGCATGCATGCGCGGCTCAGGACCGGCGCCATCGGAGCGCTGGCGCGGCTGCCGTGGAACCGGCGCGAAGAAGCGCAGGCGCGCGAGCGCGCGCTCGAGATCCTGGCCCTCTTCGGCAACCGCCTGTTGCCGCGCGCCGACCATCTCGCCGGCAGCCTCTCCTACGCCAACCGCCGGCGGTCCGAGATTGCCCGGGCGCTGGCCGCGAGCCCGCGCCTGTTGCTGCTCGACGAGCCGACCGCCGGCATGAACCCGGCGGAAACCCTGGAACTGGTCGAGCAGATCAAGAGCCTGCACCAACTAGGCCTGACGATCCTCCTGATCGAGCACAAGCTCGATGTCGTCGCCAACCTCGCCGACAAGGTGATCGTGCTCGATCATGGCGAAAAAATCGCCGAGGGCACCGCGGCGGAGGTGCGGCGCGACCCCGAGGTGATCCGCGCCTACCTCGGCAGGAGCGCCGCCGTTGCTTGAGTTCCGCGCCGTCGACACGCATTACGGCGATCTGCACGTCCTGAAAGCCGTCGATTACCGGATCGACGCCGGCGAAATCGTGTGTCTCTTGGGCGGCAACGCCTCGGGCAAATCGACGACGATGAAGGCGATCATGGGGATCGTCGTGCCGAGCCGCGGCGAGGTTCTCTACGAAGGGCAATCCTTGAAGGGCGTCAGCGTCGCGGAGCGGGTGC
This sequence comes from Allostellaceae bacterium, assembly GCA_035538335.1. Lineage (GTDB taxonomy): Bacteria > Pseudomonadota > Alphaproteobacteria > ATCC43930 > CGMCC-115725 > AP-15. Next base: position 22,742 of record DATLKN010000007.1, on the reverse strand, counting down.
GCCGCGGCATCGCGCCGGTGCTCGAGGCGCGGCGCCTCTTCCCGCGCATGACGGTTTACGAGAACCTCGAAATGGGCGCCTATACGCGCCACAAGGGCCGCGAGTTCGACGAAGATCTGCAACGCGTCTTCCAGCTCTTCCCGCGCGTCGAGGAGCGCCTCGCCCAGCTCGCCGGGACGCTCTCCGGCGGCGAGCAGCAGATGGTGGCGATCGGCCGCGCGCTGATGGCGCGCCCGAAGCTCTTATGCATGGACGAGCCCTCGATGGGCCTCTCGCCCGCCTATGTCGAGCAGGTCTTCGACATCATCCAGGAGATCAACCGGCAGGGCGTGACGATCTTCATGGTCGAGCAGAACGCCAACATGGCGCTCTCGATCGCGCACCGCGCCTATGTATTGCAGACCGGGCAGATCGTGCTGTCGGGGCCGGCGGCGAGCCTGCGCGAGAACCCGCTGATCCGCGAAGCCTATCTCGGCGAACTGCGGGTCGAGGAAGCTCCGGCCGCGCAGTAACTATGCCGCCTTGCGCCGCAGCGCCCGCAGCGCCGCTTTAGGTTCGCGGGCGAGAATGCGCATCAGCGCCACCGTCGCCGGCTCCATCGCGACGCGATTCTGCTCCCAATTCCTCAGCGTGCCGACCGGGATGCCGAGCGTGTCGGCAAGCTCCTTCTGCGACATTCCCAGCCGCTTGCGGATGTGCCAGGGCGATATGATGTCGTTCTCAGAAAGTTCTTCGTCGGGATTGTCGCCGTCTTCGATCGTCTGCCGCCGAATGTCGGCCTCGCTCGTCGCCGCGATCTTGGCGCGATCGCGCTTTGAGGGGCGCCTCTCGATCTCCTCCGATCTCAATTTGCTGATCGCCACAGCTCGACCTCCCTCCGACTTGCTTTCCGGACCGAGACGATCCGCATCACCCTTCCCCGCCACGTGAACGCGACGTGGAGAATTTCGCCCAGGCTTTCACCGATCGCGCGAAACCGGTCCTCGCCGTAATCGCGCCGCGCATCCTGCCAAACCAGTACCCGTCCCAAGAAAATTCGGGCGCCATCGTCGAAGCCGATACCGCGCTCTCGCAGCGTTTTGGCGTGCTTCTGCTCATCCCACTCGAATTCCATATGGGGATATTACGCGTAAAGCGTACTCCCTCGAGATCGTGATGAAGAGAAAAACATCGGCGGTTCGAGCCAACGCCACCGCAACGGTCATGGCCCGGTTTCCGGCCAGGGCGACGAGCATGCCCTCCTCTGCCTCGAGACCGGTTAGGCCGCTCATGCGATTGGCTCCGCGAGCCGGCCGAGCTAAAAGAAGCCGGTTGGTCGACCCCGCGAGGCGGGGTAGGAGAGCCTAATTGCGCCTGCGCGATTTCAAAGTCTTGTCGTTCGACTGCTACGGCACGCTGATCGATTGGGAGAGCGGCATCGCCGCGGCATTGGCGCCGCTCGCCGCGCGCAGCCGGCCCGCCCGCTCGCGCGAGGAGATGCTCGAAAGCTTCGCCCGTCACGAGAGCGCACAGGAGGCGGAAACTCCGGGGCTGCGCTATTCGGAACTGCTTGCCCGCGTGCATCGCCGGCTGGCCGGCGAATGGGAGGCCCCGGCCGAAGAGGCGGAACCTGCCGCCTTCGGCCGCTCGGTCGGCGACTGGCCGGCATTTCCGGATTCGGCTGAGGCGCTCGCCTATCTCAAAGGCTTCTACAAGCTCGTCATCCTGTCGAATGTCGACCGGGCGAGCTTCGCCGCGAGCGCGGTCCGGCTCGGCGTCTCGTTCGACGCCGTCTACACGGCCGAAGAGATCGGCTCCTACAAGCCGGACCCGCGCAATTTCCGCCATATGCTCACCGCGCTCGCGGCGCGGGGATACGAGAAGGGCGAGATCCTGCACGTCGCGCAGAGCCTCTTTCACGATCACCTGCCGGCCAATCGCGAAGGGCTCGCCTCGGCCTGGATCGACCGCCGGCACGGCAGCCGAGGCTGGGGCGCGACGATGCCGCCACCCGAGGGCGCGCGCTGGGATTTCCGCTTCGATTCGCTCGCCGAATTGGCCGCCGCGCACCGCCGGGACATCGCCGACTAGCCGCCCCGCCTCGCGGCCAACGCGCGGGTGAAGCGCAGGATGCGCTCGCCCGCTTCCTCGAGCCGCTCTTCGGGGGCCGAGAGCGCGATGCGCACATGGCCCGCCGCGCTTGGGCCGAAACCGTCGCAGGGCAGGACCGCAACCCCTTCGCGTTCGAGCAGCTGCAGCGCAAAATCGCCGGCGCCGAGCCCCGTGCCGCGCACGTCGAGGAGCACGAACATGCCGCCTTCGGGCGGGGTTGCGCGACAGCCCGGCGCATGCGCGAGCAATGCCGACAAGAGCGCCGCGCGCCCCTCGTAATCGGCATGCAGCGAGGCGACCTCGGGCAGATCCTCGCGCAACGCCGCCAGCGCGCCGTCCTGGATGAAGGCCGGGCTGCCGTAGGTCATGCACAATAAGAGGTTGAAGAGATGCTCCGAGAGTTCGGGCGGGCCGACGATCCAGCCGAAGCGAAAGGCCGGGACGGCATGCGATTTCGACAGGCTGGAGACCACGACCGTGCGCTCGGCCATGTCCAGCAGCGACCACGCGCTGGCATGCGGGCGGGCAAAGGCGAGGTCCTCGTAGACTTCGTCCGAGACGAGCCAAAGATCGTGCCGCCGGCACAATGCGGCGACCCCTTCGACCTCCTCGCGCGTCATCACCGCGCCCGTCGGGTTGTGCGGGCTGTTGATCCAGATCGCCCGCGTCTTCGGCCCGATCGCCGCGGTGACGGCGTCGAGATCGGGGTGAAAGCCCCTTTCCGGGCGTAGCGGCACGGCGACGAGCTGCGCCCCGCTCGCGCCGACGACCGCCTCGTACGTCGCATAGAGCGGCTCGCCGACGATCACTTCGTCGCCGGGCCCGGCAAGACACTGCAGCGCACAGTAGAGGCCGCCCTGGGCGCCGGGGACGACGGCGACATTGTCGGCGGCGCAGGGCCGGCCGCTTCGCCGCTCGACGCGCGCCGCGATCGCCGCGCGCACCGCCGGGAAGCCGAGGATGCCGGCATAGCCGGTGCGGCCGCGGCGCAGCGCCGCGACGGTCGCCTCGATGACGGATTGCGGCGCGGGCTGGTCGGGGTCGCCGACGGTCAACAGGATCACGTCCTCGCCCGCCTCGCGCCGGCGCCTCGCTTCGATATGGACCGTCCACGCGCCGGCGCCTCGGCCGCCGATGCGCTCCGTCAAGGGCGAAAACCGCATTTGCCAGTTCCCAGTCTCTCGTCGTCCCATGGCAGACATGGATACCGGCTTTCGCCAGTATGGCAAGGAAGGCGGTATTTCGGCTGTGTCCTGGTTGGCTCTGCATAAGCGCGGTGCGTGCTTCGAGACGCACGCTTTCGCGTGCTCCTCAGCATGACGGGTTTCTTTGATGGCATTTAGAAAAACCCTCATCCTGAAGCGCCTCGCGCAGCGAGCCTCGAAGGACGCATTATGGCTGCCCAGGTCATCGCGCCGCTTCGAGCCGCCGCTTCAGCGCCCGGGTATCGACGGGCGCGCGGGCCTTGGCGTCGTTATCGAAGTAGAGATAGACATCGCGCGAGCGGCGGCGCGGCGGCGGCAGATTCGGGGCAAAGAGGCTCGCATCCTCGGCGCTTTCGCCTTTCGCCCACAGCCGCAGGCGCTCGGCCCAGCCGTCGAGCGCCGAGCCGTCATAGCCGCTCGCGTAAAGCTCCGCAGCGCCGTGCAGCCGAGCGTAGACGAAATCGGCGGTCAAATCCTCGCCCTGGCGCCAGCCCGGCGCATCGCTGACGACGAGCGCGATGCCGTGCCGGCGCAGCAGCGAAACGAACTCCTCGCGGCAAAAGCTCTCGTGGCGCGGTTCGACCGCGTGCCGCAGCGGCCGCGATTTCTCGACCCGCGTCCAGGCGCGCCCCGCGAGCCGCCCATCGTGCTGCCGGGCGAGTTCGGCCGCCGCCTCGCCGGTGCGCGGCAAGAGCGCGAAGAAGCGGTCGAGCCGGTCGCCGTCGAAGCGCAAGCGCGGCGAGAACTGCCACAGGAAAGGGCCCAATTTTTCCTTGAGCCGCAAGACGCCGGAGGCGAGGAAATTGGCGAGCGGCGCCTCTGCATCCTTCAGCCGCTTCATATGGGTGATGAAGCGGCTGCCCTTGATGGCGAAGACGAAGCCCGCCGGCGTCTCGTCGCGCCAGCGCGCGAAGGAATCCGGGCGCTGCAGCGAATAGAAGGTGCCGTTCAACTCGATCGTCTCGAACTCGCGGGCCGCATAGGAGAGCCGGTCGGCTTGGCGCAGCCCGGCGGGATAGAAATTGCCGCGCCAGCCGCCATATTCCCAACCCGAGATCCCGATTCGGATGCGGCCGCTTCTCATCGAGGTGAAGGATGCATATCGCCGAGGGCCGGCTCGAATTCACGACGCGCCCGCGCGAGATCAGGGAAGTGACCGCCAAGGTCGCCCGCTGGGTCGAGGCGCAGGGCGTCGCGCGCGGCCTGCTGACGGTTTACATTCCGCATACTTCGGCCTCCCTCCTCGTCCAGGAGAACGCCTCGCCCGAGGTCAGGCGCGATCTCGACGATTTTCTGCGCCGACTCGTTCCTGAGGACGCGCGGCTCTATCGCCATAACGACGAGGGCCCGGACGACATGCCGGCGCATCTGAAGGCGGCGTTGACGCAGGTGCAGCTCACGATCCCGGTCAGCGGCGGGCGGCTCGCGCTCGGCACCTGGCAGGGGATCTTTCTCCTCGAGCACCGCGCCCAGCCGCACCGCCGCACCCTCATCCTGACGCTGATCGGCGAAGAGCGCTAGCCGGCCGCTCAGGCGATTCGCCCAAGCCGAACGGCGGCCGCAAGGCTACCGCTGCTTTTGCTGTTATCTGCAAGGAATCTACAGCCACGCGCCCGCCCCTCCGATACCGGCCGCTCCACGGCCCGATCGAGAGAGGCTACCATGCGATTTTGGCAATTTTAGGGGCGGATTTTGTGATCAGGTCCGACGGGGTGACCAGGCCAGCGCCGCAGCTGGCGCACCGAGGTGTGTCAGATCACGAAGCCCGCGTGAGCTGAAGCTCTCACTGCGGTGAAGAGTGACGGCTGACGCCCCCACACCTGCCGTTCGCGATGCCCGTCGGCGTCGGCTCAATTGGGTGGTAAGCGGCGTCGCACAATCCGGAACCGCTCTCGATACATTCCCGCCGCACGAACCGTGAATACCCCGGGCGTTGCGGACTTCGGTTGAACCAAGCCGACCGGCTCGGTGTTTACATCCCGGCGGGAATCCACGGACGCCATGGTTGCAGCTCTGAGCCGTCGACAAGGGAGCGTAAACCATGAAGATCGTCGTCATCGGCGGCACCGGCCTGATCGGCTCGAAGACCGTCGCCATTCTGCGCCAGGGCGGCCACGAAGTTATCGCAGGCTCGCCCAAGATCGGCGTCAACAGCATCACCGGCGCGGGCCTCAAAGAGGCCATGGCCGGCGCACAGGTGGTGATCGACCTCACCAATTCGCCCTCATTTGAAGACAGGGCTGTGCTGGAATTCTTCGAGACCTCCGGGCGCAACCTTCTCGCTGTGGAGGCTCCGGCGGGCGTCCGGCACCACGTCGCGCTCTCCATCGTCGGCATCGACCGGACCGACAATGGCTATTTCCGCGGCAAGGTCGCCCAAGAGAAATTGATCGTGGCCTCCGGCATCCCGTACACCATCATCCGCGCGACCCAATTCCTGGAATTCCTCGGCGGCATCGCCGATTCAAGTGTGGCCGGCAATGTGGCTCGGCTTCCGCCCGTCTTGTTCCAGCCCATCGCGGCGGACGACGTTGCTCTTGTGGTCGCGGAGATCGCGCTCGCTGCGCCGCGAAACGGCATCGTCGAAATCGCCGGCCCGGAACGAGCGCCGTTCGACGAAATCGTTGCCCGCTATCTGAAGGGGGTAGGCGACCAGCGTGAGGTCGTGCGCGACCCCGAAGCTCAATATTGGGGCGGCCGGGTCACTGAGCACTCGCTTGTGCCGGTGGGCGAGGCGCGTCTTGGCCGCATCGGTTTGGACGAGTGGCTTCGGCGCTCACCCGCTGGGGGCTGATCCTGCATGTGCCCGTCGAAGGATCGGGCTCCATGAAACGCATTTTCTGTTTGGTGCTTGTCGCCACCCTGTCGTTTGGCAGCGTACTTGCGGCTGCGCCGACGTCGAAGAGCGCCAAGGTGACCCTCGTCTACCAGCACGAGCTGCCGAACGTTCCTGGCAAGAGCATCAAGGGCGTGCTCGTCGGATACGGCCCGGGTGGCTACTCGCCTTGTCATTTCCATCCCAAGTCCGCGTTCATCTACGCGACGGTGCTTGAAGGGGCGATCCGCAGTCAGGTCAACGACGGACCGGTAACGACCTACAAGGCCGGGCAGAGCTTTTCCGAGCTGCCCGGCGAGCGCCACGGCGTCAGCGCTAATGCCAGCAATACGAGGCCGGCCAAGCTCCTCGCGGTGTTCGTGGTCGACACGAAGGAGACAGAGCTGACGATCCCTTGCGGGAACTGATGTCTTACAAGGAGACAATTCCCATGAAGGCAATCGTGGTAACGGAGCAGGCTGCGGGAACGGCCGGGATGAAGCTGGCCGAGCGGCCCGAGCCGCCGGCAGCGATAAACGACGTCATCGTTCAGATTATTGCGTCGGGATTCGTCCCGACTGAGATGGAGTGGCCCTCAACCTGGACCGATCGCCGGGACCGTGACCGAACACCGTCGATCCCCGGCCACGAGCTTGCCGGAGTGGTCACCGCCCTCGGCTGGGGCACGACGGGACTGTCGGTAGGACAGCGGGTGTTCGGCCTCGCCGACTGGTATCGCGACGGCACCCTGGCGGAGTATGTAGCCATTGAGGCACGCAACCTCGCGCCGTTGCCGGGCGACGTCGACTTCACGGTGGGCGCGAGCCTGCCAATCTCGGGCCTCACCGCGTGGCAGGGACTGTTCCAGCTCGGCCACCTTCAGGCGGGGCAGAGCGTCCTCGCGCACGGCGCGGCAGGCGCAGTCGGGACAATGGTGACGCAGCTCGCGCGCGAGGCTGGCGCGTATGTCATCGGCACCGGACGCGCGGCCGACCGTCAGAAGGCGCTCGACTTCGGCGCGCAGGAGTTCGTCGACCTCGACAACGACGCGCTGGAAGACGTCGGCGGCATCGATCTGGTGTTCGATGTCATCGGCGGCGACATCCAAAAGCGGTCCGCACGCCTGATTCGAGCTGGAGGAACACTGGTGTCCATCGTCGGGCCGGCCGAGGCGCGGCCCGCCGACGGCTTGGCGATCGACTTCGTTGTCGAGTCCGATCGTGCCCAACTGAGTGAGATCGTCCAGCGGGTGCGGGACGGACGACTGCGGACGAACATCGGCAACGTCTCGACCCTCGACGATGCCGTCGCCGCCTTAAACCCGCCCGAGCGACGCAGGGGGAAGACGGTCATCCGCGTTCGTCCGTGAGCGACACGCGCCCATCGATGCACGCGGCCGGCCGGCGCTGTCCAGATCGGCCGGCGGCGTCCTATCAGCCCCGCCGAGGGCAACCTGGGAAACCACCCCATGCCCCCTGGCATTAGATGTCGAACGGGCTTTCCATCCTCGCAACATTTCCACCAAAGAGACAAATTGACGGTCGGCATGTTTTCGCTGCTGGGTTCCTGGAACGAATTCCTCTACCAATACCTGCTGTTATCCTCGCCGCGGAGCCTGACAGTGCCGGCCTCGTTCGCGCAATTCTTCAACAGCGACGAGGCAATGTGGAACTACATGATGGCGGCTGGCGTCATCTATGCTCTTCCGCCGGTCGCCATCTTCTATGCTTTCCGCCGCTGGATGACATGGGGCCGGATGATGGGCGGGATTAGGGGCTGAACGCCGCTCGGCGCTCGGCGGACCACGGCAGCTTTCGGCGCACACGCGGCATAGGGTGGATTCAAATCAACCCTGACCGGCCGACCGGGCGTCAATCTATTTCTCTTGAGATGCAAGCAGCGGCGCGCCGGATCGGGGTAGGCTCACCCCGGCCGTCTTTTCGAGGCGGTAAGATCTGTCGCCCAAACCGCCGATCGCCGCGCCGGTGCGCGCCTCGCGCTGATCGGCGAGGAGGGCGAATAATCGGCCCCTCACCCCGGCCCTCTCCCCGCGAGCGGGGCGAGGGAGCGATCAGCGGCTGACGCCGGGCGGCAGGATCTCCTTCTCGCCGAGCACCTCCGAGCGGTAGAGGTCGGTGAGCGAGGCCCAGCGCAATTCGCAGATCTCCTCGGCGACCTGCAATGCGCGGGCCTGCTCCTGCGGCGTGTCGAGATAGCGCACGCACAGGTCGATCTGCCGGCGGCTGTGCGCCACGTCGGCGGCGTCGTGCTCGGTGAAGAACTCGATCTCGCGCGAATTCTTCGTATAGCCGTAATGCCGCTCGAGGGCCGGCATGATGACCTCGCTGATGAGCCCCGGCATCTGCCCTTCCTGCGTCGATTGCATCGCCAGGATGACGCCGACCGGCTCGGTCGCTGTCGTGTGATACATGTAGATCGAGCGCGCCCACCAGGCGGGCGGCATCTTCATGTTGCGCACCTCCGCCTCGGTGAGCCCGGCGGCGCGGCAGAAGCGCATGATCAACTCGTTGTGGTCGTGCGGCTCGTGGCCGGGCTCGGGGATCGCTTTCAGCCCCTCCTCCTCGGCGATGTTCTCGGCGATCATCTTGCGCACGTCCTCGTATTCGTAGCCGCGCGCGTAGAGCAGCCCGAAGGCGGCGAGCGCGCGCTTCACAAAATGGAAATGCAGCGCCTGGTACTTGCCGAGCGCCTTCAGCGGCAGCCGCCCGGAGGCCAATTCCTCGGCGAAGAACGGGTGCCTCTTGGTATGCCAGCGCTCGCGGATCGCGAGGATACGGTCGCCGATCGCCGCAGCGCTGCCGTTGTCGCGTGCCATGCGTCACCTCCTCATCTCTTTGCTGCCCGGTATTGAGGCGCGAGTGCCGTCGGCGCGCAAGCGAAACGAGACCGCGCCATAAGTCGCCACCGCATAAGGCACGGCGTAGGTCAGCGCCAGCTTCCACAAGACGATATGCCCGCCGCCCAGCAACGCGTCGCCCTGGTTGATCAGGTTGAGGATCGTGCCGACGACGAGCGCGACGAGAAACGAGCGCTTCGGCACGCCGTCCGATACGCAACAGCGGCAACAAAGGCGAATTTTCGATGCCACCTGCCCAACCGCCTTGCCGTTTCGGATGGTTCTGGTTAGATTATCAAACTAGATTTTTCGCGCGAGATCAAGATGATCACGGTCGGCGCTTTTGAAGCTAAGACGCACCTCTCGACGCTTCTCGACAGGGTAGCGCAGGGCGAAGAGGTTGTCATAACCAAGCATGGGCGGCCGGTGGCCCGGCTCATCGGCGCCGTGCATGCCGATCGGCAACGGATCGCGGATGCCTTCGAGAAGCTGAAACGGCTCCGCAAGGGAACCATGCTCGGCGGATTATCCTGGAAGGAGCTGCGCGACGCGGGGCGCCGGTGATGCCGCTCGTCATCGATGCCTCGGCGGCGCTCTCCTGGTGCTTTGAGGACGAAGCTTCGGCGGAATGGGATGTGCAGTTCGAGCACGTTCGAGACAACGGCGCGATCGTTCCGCAACTCTGGCATTTGGAGCTCGCCAACATCTTGTTACAGGCGGAAAAAAGGGGGCGGATTACGGCGGGCGATCTGGCAACTCGGCTGGAGCTGATTGCCGGGCTGCCGATAACGATCGACAGTGAAACGAGCATGCGCGCGTGGCGAGAAACGCTGATGCTCGCGCGAGCCGAACGACTGACCACTTATGATGCAGCCTATCTCGAGCTCGCGATTCGCCGCGGCCTACCCCTCTTGACCAAGGACCAGGCGCTCGCCGCCGCGGCCAAACGCCTCGGCGTCACCGTTCCGATCTGACCCTCGGAGGTTTGGCGATGTCCCGCCCGCAGCCCCGCTACCCCGACCTGCACGATCATCTGCAGAAACTGCGCGACAAGGGGCTGCTCGTCACGATCGAGCGGCCGATCGACAAGGATTCGGAATTGCACCCGCTGGTGCGCTGGCAATTCGTCGGCGGGCTCGCCGAAAAGGACCGCAAGGCCTTCCTCTTCACCAACATCACGGACGCGCGCGGCCGGCATTACGAAATGCCGGTCGTCGTCGGCGCGATCGCCGCCAACCGCGAGATCTACAGCGTCGGCATGGGCGTGCCGGTCGAGGCGATCCAGGCGAAATGGGATCACGCGATCGCCAACCCGATCCCGCCGCGCATCGTCGAGAAGGCCGTCTGCCAGGAGATCGTTCTCGAGGGGGCGGCGCTGGCGGGTGAAGGAAACGGGCTCGACCGCCTGCCGATCCCGGTCTCGACTCCCGGCTTCGACAGCGCCCCGACCCTGACCGCGACCAACGTCGTGACGCGCGAACCCGACAGCCTCGTGCAGAACATGGGCACCTACCGTGCCGCCCTCAAAGCGCCGGACCGGCTCGTCGTGCGCATGGCGACGCGCAGCGGCGGCGCCGGCGGCTTTGTGCATTACCAGGCGCACCAAAAGCGCCAAGAGCGCGAGATGCCGTGCGCGATCGTTCTCGGCTGCCCGCCCTATGTCGCCTTCATGGGGCCGCAGAAACTGCCGATCGGGGTGGACGAACTGACCGTGGCGGGCGGGCTCGCCGGCATGCCGATCGACGTCGTGCGGGCAAAGACCGTCGATCTCTTGGTGCCGGCCGAGAGCGAGATCGTCATCGAGGGCCTCATCGACACCGAATGGGTCGAGCCGGAGGCGCCCTTCGGCGAGTCGCATGGGCACGTCGCGCTCGAGGAATTCAACATGCCGATGCGGGTGACCGCAATCACGATGCGGCGCGGCGCGATCGTCCCCTCCTACATCAGCCAGGTGGCGCCTTCGGAATCGAGCGTCATCAAGCGCGTCGCCTACGAGCCCCTCTTCCTCGCGCATCTGAGGACGACGCTCGGCATCCGCGGCGTCAACCGCGTCTCGCTGCACGAGCCCTTGACGGGCCTTTTGCGCGTCACCGTGCTGTCGCTCGACAAGGGGACGCCGAAGACCGAAGTGTGGCGGGCGCTGCACGGCGCCGCCTTCTTCAAGGGCGACTGCGGCAAGATCACGATCGCGGTCAACGACGACATCGAGCCCGACAACGCCGACGCGCTCTTATGGGCGCTCGCCTACCGCGCCAACCCGATCGAGGACATCCAGATCGTGCCGCATCGCGGGCAGGGCCACGGGCCGAAGCGCGAGCACCGGGGCGAAGAAGATTCGACGCTCCTCATCGACGCGACGATGAAGGGCGACATGCCGCCCCTCGCCTTGCCGAAGCGCGAATACATGGAGCGCGCACGCGCGATCTGGGAGGAATTGCGGCTGCCGGCATTGCGCCCGCAATCGCCGTGGTTCGGCTATTCCTTGGGCGACTGGCTGCCGCAATGGGACGAAGCCGCCCTGCGCGCCGCCACCGGCCGCTGGCTCGACAACGGCCGCATCAGCGAAGGCCAGCGCCGCCGCGGGGTGAAGCCGGAGACGAAGTTCCGGCCGGAGTGAGCAGAGTCCCGTTCGCGCGCATGCGCGGCACCGGATGTCTGCGCGCCCTTCGGCCGATCGCTTCCAGGGGTTCGTTACGCAGGGACGCAGAGCGACGCCGCAGCGATCACCGGCGCGACCTCCGCGCGTCCTACGACCCGATTGGCGGGGAGGCGTATGCGGACGGTAGTTCCGGAGTTCTTGATGCTTTCGATTTCGAGTCTCCCCCCGTGCAGCTCGACGAGGCGCCTCGCGAGGGGCAGGCCGATACCAGTCCCCTGATAATGTTTGGCCAGCCCGTCATCGACCTGACCAAACGGTTCAAGCGCGGTCGTGATTTCGTCCGGCGACATGCCGATCCCTGAATCCGAGACAGAGATGACGAACTCACCGTCTGACGCCTGTTCGAGCCGAAGGGTCACGCGCCCCCCGTCAGGAGTAAATTTAACCGCGTTTGACAGCAAATTGACCAGGGCCTGTCTCAGCTTCAGTCCATCAGCTCTGATCCGTAGCGCATACTTTCGAAGATCGGTTTCGAGCGTGATGCTCTTTTGCTTAACGCGTTGACCGAGGAGAGAAATGCTCGCCTCCGCCAGCTCGGCAATCTCGAACACCTCGTCGTCGAGACCCATTCTTCCCGCCTCGATTTTCGATATGTCGAGAATATTTCCAATCAGCGCGGAAAGGTGCTGCCCGGCATTAAAGATGTCTTCGGCATATTCCGCGTAACGCTTGATTCCGTCCGGCCCCCTCGCCGGTTTTTTTATGATCTCCGAAAAACCGATTATGGCATTGAGCGGTGTTCGCAGCTCGTGACTCATATTCGCAAGGAAGAGCGATTTAGCCGTGTTTGCCTTCTCCGCGCGCTTCTTGCTCTCTTCGAGGTCGATATTTGCCGCTTTCAGTTTTGCCTGTTTGTCAGCAAGTTCGATCTCACGCTGAGCTCGGCGGTCGCTCTCGCGGAACAGCGCGTAGAGCAGTGCCGTCGCTAGGGCAGCGAGCAACACGATCATCAACTGCTGAATTGCCGGTTTCTCGTCGACGGAGGCGGCGGCAACGATCCATATGGCGAGCGTAATGGAGCTGGAGATGAGAAGGCTTCTCGTCTGCGTCGGATCGGTGTGGCCTGGCGTGGCACTGAGGCGCATAAACAGCTCGCGGGTCTCGACCATCTCCGTCTCGATTTTGATCATTTTTCTGAACATTTCGTTACCGCCTTCGACGCGCCGGCACTGGGAGCGCCGTCCAGCCGGCGCCGGCCTTGCTTTGCATTTGCAGGGGCCGGGTGGGATAGTCGCGCGCGGGAGGGCGCGATGACAGACGCACGACTGAAGCATTTCGGCTGGGGCCGCGAGGGCGAGGGCTTGACGGCGGAAGAGGAGGCCTTTGCGATGGCCCGCTATCGCCGGCTTTTCGGGCCCGTCGAGTATGTCGAAAAGGCGCCGCCGCCGCTCGCCTCGATCACGCTGCGCCGGCCGCGCATCGCGCCGCCCGCGGCGCTCGCGCCGTGCTGCACGAGCGAGCGCTGGGACCGCGCCGCGCACACCTACGGCAAGGCCTATGTCGATTATGCGCGCGGCCTCGTCGGCGACTACGACAACGCCCCCGATGTCGTCGCCTATCCGCGCGACGAGGCCGAAATCGCCGCGGTGCTCGATTGGGCGAGCGAGGCGGACGCGATCGTCGTGCCGTTCGGCGCCGGCAGCAGCGTCGTCGGCGGAGTCGAGCCGCGGCTCGCAGAGGTACGGCAGCAGGCCGCGGTCAGCCTCGATCTCAAGCGGCTCGACCGGGTCGTCGAGGTGGACAGGAGTTCGCGCGCGGCGCGCATCGAGGCGGGCGTCTTCGGCCCGGCATTGGAGGCGCAGCTGAAGCCGCACGGGCTCACCTTGCGGCATTTCCCGCAGAGCTTCGAATATTCGACGTTGGGCGGCTGGATCGCCACCCGCTCGGGCGGCCATTTCGCGACGCTCTATACGCATATCGACGATTTCGTCGAGAGCTTGCGCGTCGTGACGCCGCGCGGGACGATCGAGACGCGGCGGCTGCCGGGCTCGGGCGCCGGGCCGCAGCCGGAGCGGCTTTTCATCGGCTCGGAAGGGACGCTCGGGGTCATCACCGAAGCCTGGATGCGGCTGCAGGACCGGCCGCGCTTCCGCGCCGGCTCGGCCGTCCATTTCGCCGATTTCAAGAGCGCGGCGCGGGCCGTGCGCGGGTTGTCGCAGGCCGGGCTCTATCCGGCCAACTGCCGCATCCTCGACCCCGAGGAGGCGGCCAACACCGGCGCCGCCGACGGCAATGTCGCGATCATGGTGCTGGCGTTCGAATCGGGCGACCATCCGGTCGAGGCGTGGTTCAGCCGCGCGCTCGAATGCTGCGCCGATTTCGGCGGCCGGCCCGAGGCGGGCGGGGAAGCGGACGCGCACCGGGAGGGTGCGGCCGGGCGCTGGCGCACCGCCTTCATCCGCATGCCCTATGCGCGCGAGCGCCTCATTCGCCGCGCGATCATCGCCGATACCTTCGAGACGGCGATCACCTGGGACCGCTTCGAAGCTTTCCACGACAAGGTCAAGGAGGCGACCGAAAAGGCGATCCGCGAGGCGACGGGGCGAGCGGGCCAGGTCACCTGCCGCTTCACGCACGCCTATCCCGACGGCCCCGCGCCCTACTTCACCTTTCACGCGCTCGGGCGGCACGGCGGCCTCGTCGAGGCGTGGCAGGCGATCAAGAAGGGCGCGAGCGACGCGCTGATCGCGGTGGGCGGCACGATCACACACCATCACGCAGTCGGGCGCGACCACCGGCCGTGGTACGACAAGGAGCGCCCGGACCTCTTCGCCGCCGCCCTCTCGGCGGCGAAGCGCACGCTCGACCCGGAGGGGCTGCTCAACCCCGGCGTGCTGATCGACCCGCCGGTCAGATAGAGGCCGCCGTCACGTCATAGGTGAAGAGCCAGTCGTAGCGGGCCGTGATCGCCTCGCGGCTCCATTCCCGGTCGAGAAATTCCTTCGCCGTCCGCGGCTCGGCGAGGGCACGGTTGTGGAAGCGCCGGGCATTCTCGGCCGAGCCCAGCACCATGCGGCGGGTGCGCTCGGCCCGGGCGCGCTCGTAGCGGTCGAGGGCGGCGGGCACCTCCTCCGGCGAGGCGGCGAGCGCGCGGCCGAGGATGAAGCCGTCCTCGATCGCCATCACCGCGCCCTGCGCCAGCATCGGCAGGGTCGGATGGCAGGCGTCGCCGAGGAGCGTCACGCGGCCGCTCGTCCAACGCGGCATCGGCTCGCGCACCATCAGCGCCCATTTATAGAGCGAGGGGGCGGCGCCGATCAGGCGGTGCACATCCTCGTGCCATAGGGCGAAATCGCGCGCGCATTCCCCGGCATCGCCCTGCACGCACCAGGATTCGACGCGCCAATCCTGGCGCTCGCGGATGCCGACGAAATTCATCAACTCGCCGCGGTGCAGCGGGTAGTGCACGACGTGCCCGCCGGGGCCGACCCAGTTGGTCGCGACATTGCGGGCGAGATGGGGCGGCAGGGCGGTCATCGGCACGACGCCGCGCCAGGCGATCATGCCGGCGAATTGCGGCATGTCGTCGCCCCAGAGCGCGTGGCGAATGCGCGAATGGACGCCGTCGGCGCCGACGAGCGCCTCGCCTTCGACCCTGCGCCCGCCTTCGAGTTCGAGCCCGACGCGGCCGCCCGCTTGCGAAAACCCGACGGCGCGGCAGCCGAGACGGATCGCATCCGGCTTTGCCGCGCGCACCGCGGCGGCCAATACCTCGAGCAGATCGGGACGCCACACGGTCAGGTACGGATAGCCGTAGCGCGCCTCGCCCTCGGCGCCGAGGTCGAAGAGCGGCCAGGTCTCGCCGGTCGCCCAATGGCGAACTTCCTTGCCTTCCGTCTCGCAGGAGAGGGTGCGCAGCTTGTCCAGCACGCCGAGTTCGGCGAGCGCGCGGTTGCCGTTCGGCGAGAGCTGCACGCCGGCGCCGACCTCTTCGAGCCGCGGCGCCTGCTCGTAGACCTCGACATCGACGCCCTGCCGCAACAGCGCGAGCGCCGCCGCGAGGCCGCCGATGCCGGCGCCGGCGATCAGCACCCGCGGCCCGGCGCCGGACATCAGCCGCCCCGCAGCAGGTCGCGCAACGGGCGCGCCGGGTCGGCGAGCGCCGCCGCATCGACCGGAACCTCGTCGCGGATCAGCATCAGCGAGGGGCGCATGTTGCGTCCGTCATTGATCGTCGTCGCGCCGACGAGCCGGTCGCCCCGGAGATGAAAGGCGGTGAAGCGGCCGGAATCGGGTTCGCCGCGGGTGACCGTGCGCTCGGCCAAGAGCGGCAGCCCGCCAGTCTGGAAATTGACGCCGTGCTGGTCGGTCCAGAACCACGGGATCTCGGCATAGGGCTGCAGGTCGCCGCACATCGCGCGGCCGGCCGCCGCGCCGTGGTCCATCGCGTGCCGCCAATGCTCGAGCCGCAGGCGCTGGCGGTAGCGCGGATGCCAGAAGCTCGCCACGTCGCCGGCCGCGAAGACATGCTCCGCCGAGGTGCGCGCGAACTCGTCGACAACGATGCCGCCGTCGGTTTCGATGCCGGACACGGCCGCGATCTCGAGCCCCCGCTCGATGCCGATGCCGGCGACGACGAGATCGGCCTCGATCGTCTCGCCGCCGGCGCAGACGACGCGAAAGCCCGTCGGCCGCTCCTCGATCCCGGCGACGGCGATGCTGAAGCGCAATTCGACGCCGCTCGCGCGATGCAGCGCCTCGGCGAACTCGGCGATTTCCGGTATGAAGACGCGGCGCATGGCGCCCGGCAGCGCTTCGAGGACGGTGACGCCGCAGCCGCGCGCCCGCGCGCTCGAAGCGACTTCGCAGCCGATGACGCCGGCGCCGATGACCGCGACCCGGCGCACTTCGCCGAGCCGCGCGCGCAGCCGCTGCGCATCCTCGAGGCTGCGCAGGTAGAGCGCCTTGTCGCCGCCCGGGATCGGCAGCCGCCGCGCCCGGCCGCCGGTCGCGATCACCGCGCGGTCATAGGGCAGCGTGCGTCCGTCGCCGAGCCACGCCCGCCCGGCCGCCAATTCGAGCCCCTCGACGGCGACGCCCGTCAGCATCTCGATCTGCTGCTCGGCATAGAGCGAGTCCGGGTGCAGATAGGGCAGTTTCAGTTCGGCCGCGGTCAGCACGTCCTTCGACAAGGGCGGCCGGTCGTAGGGCGGCTCCGGCTCGTCGCCGACCAGCACGATGCGGCCCGCGAACCCCGCCTGGCGCATCGCGAGCGCCGCCGAGGCGCCGGCGAGCCCGGCGCCGACGATCAGATGAATGTCGCTCTCGCTCATGCGCTCCTCTCTGCGCTGATTTGCCCTTCGCTTTACCCCCTCCCTTCCCTCCCCCGCAAGCGGGGGAGGGTTAGAGTGGGGGCTCCCCGGCAAGCGGGGGAGGGTTATGCTTTAGGGGCTCCCCGGCAAGCGGGGCAGGGTTACGCTTCAGGGCTCCCCGGCAAGCGGGGGAGGATTACAGTTGGGGTTCCCGCGCAAGCGGGGAGGTTTACGGTTGGGGGCTACTTTCCCTCCCCCGCAAGCGGGGGAGGGTCAGGGTGGGGGCTACCCCCCGCAAGCGGGGGAGGGTCAGGGTGGGGGCTACCCCCCCAAGCGGGGGGTCAGGGTGGCGGTGCTGCGGTCGTCTTGTCGCGGGGCTTGCGCGGCCGGAACGCCGGACGACATTTAGGAGCGGATGCGCAAACCCGAGGATCCGATGACCGGCATCCCGCGGTATCGCGGGCACGACGGGCCGGCCCTGCTTTCGGCCGGGTTTCGGCCGTTCTTTCTCGGCGCCGCGGTATGGGGCGCGATCGCCGTTCCGCTCTGGCTCGCCGTCTTCGCCGGCGCGCAGGATCTGCCGAGCGCCTTGCCGCCGCTCGCCTGGCACGCGCACGAGATGGTGTTCGGCTACGGCGCCGCGGTCGTCGCCGGCTTCATGCTGACTGCGATCCCGAACTGGACCGGCCGGATGCCGCTGCAAGGCATGCCGCTGCTCGGCCTCGTTCTATTATGGCTCGCCGGCCGCGCCGCGGTGCTGCTGTCGCAGCGAATCGGAGCGCCGGCGGCGGCGGTTGTCGATCTCGCCTTCCCGCTCGCCTTTCTCGGCGTTGTCGCGCGCGAGATCGTCGCCGGCCGCAATTGGCGCAACCTGCCGATGATCGCGGCATTGCTGTCGCTCTTCGCCGGCAATCTGCTCGTTCACCTCGCCGCGCTCGGTATCGCCGACACCGCCGAGGCCGGCAACCGGCTCGGCATCGGGACCCTCTTGATGCTGATCAGCCTCGTCGGCGGGCGGATCGTTCCGAGCTTCACGCGCAACTGGCTGGCGCGGCGACAGCCGGAGGCGGCGGTCCCGGCGCCGTTCGATGCGTTCGACCGCGCCGTGCTGGCCGCGACCCTGCTCGCGCTTGCCCTCTGGGTCGCGGCGCCCGATGGCCGTGCGACCGCCGCGGCGGCGCTCGCAGCGGGCTTTGCGCTGATCGCGCGGCTCGCGCGCTGGCGCGGCGTCGCGGCCATTTCCGATCCGCTGCTGCTCGTCTTGCATCTCGGCTATTTCTGGCTCGGGCTCGGCCTGATGCTCCTCGGTTTCGCCCGGTTCATGCCGTTCCTGCCGCAGACGGCCGCCCTGCACGCGCTGACGGTCGGCGCGATCGGCACGATGACGCTCGCCGTGATGTCGCGCGCCTCGCTCGGCCACACCGGCCGGCCGCTCGAAGCCGGCCGGCTGACCATCGCCATCTATGCGCTCGTCACGATCGCCGCGGTGCTGCGGGTCGCGGCGCCGCTCGCCGGGACCGGATACATGCTCGCTATCGAGCTCGCGGGGACGGCATGGAGCGGCGCTTTCGGGCTGTTCGCGCTGGCTTACGCGCCGGTTTGGATGCTGCCGCGCAGCGCCGGCGACGCCCGCCCGATCTGAGGCGCCGCGCATGGGCCTCTACGCGCGCTTTGTCGTGCCGGCGCTGATCGATCTGGCGATGCGCCAGGGACAGCTCGAGGAATATCGCCGGCATGTCGTGCCGGCGGCGCGCGGGCGGGTTCTCGAAATCGGCGTCGGCTCGGGGCTCAACCTGCCGCTCTACGGCGAAGCGGCGGAGATCGTCCTCGCGATCGACCCGTCGCGGCCGCTGTTGCGCAAGGCGGTGCGGCGCGCCGAGAAGGCGCGGGTGCCGATCGATCTGCGCGAAGGCTCGGCGACGCGGATCCCGTTCGCGGACAGGAGCCTCGACACGGTGGTGATGACCTGGACCTTGTGCTCGATCGCCGAGCCGGCGCAGGCGCTGGCCGAGATGCGCCGGGTACTGAAGCCGCAGGGCGCGCTCCTCTTCGTCGAGCACGGGCTTTCGCCCGAGCCGGCAGTGGCGCGCTGGCAAAAGCGGCTCGCGCCGCTGTGGCGTCCGCTCGCCGGCGGCTGCCATCTCGACCGCAAGATCGACAGGCTCATCGCCGACGCCGGGTTCCGCATCGCCGAACTGAAGAATTTTTATGCCGCGGGCCCGCGGCCGCTCACTTATTTCTACGAGGGCCGTGCCGAGCCGGTCAGCGGCTGAAGCCGCCGAAGGCGTGCGGCAGGCGGCGGATGTCGCCGATCAGTTCGCGCGGAAACCTGCCGGGCAGTTCGGGGTTGGCGCGCAGGTTTATGGCGTCGACGAGCCCGCCGAAGCGGTTTTCGATCGCCCCCGCGATCTCGTCGTAGCGGCCGACCGCGGCGAAGAGGCGGGCAACGTCGCCGGGCACCTCGCGCGCCATCTCGCGCCAGCGTCCGTCCCGCGCCAGGCCGTGCAATTTGCGGCCGAGGTCTTCGAGCCCGTGCAAGGCGAAGACCGGCCAATAGGCCGGCGTCGAGCCGTAGAAGGCGACCCGGCTGCGCACCCATTCGAACATCCGCGCGACGGTCTCGTCGTCCGGGCCGGTGGCGAGAAAGCCGCCGCCCGAGATCTCGAAATCCTCGCGCCGGCGCCCCGATTGCGCGAAGCCTTCGGCAAGCTTCGGCATGACGCTTTCCTCGATATAGCGGCGCGTGCAGAAGCCGTGCAGCTTGACGCCGTCGCATTCCTCGGCGGCGACCCTCAGCATCGCCGGCCCGACCGCGGCGATCATCACGGCGGGCGGCGGCGCCGCGATCGGCTCGGGCGCGAAGTTCGGCGTCATCAGGGTGAAGCGGTAGTGCTTGCCCTGATAATCGAGCTTCTCCCCGGTTTTCCAGCACTGCCAGATCGCGCGCAGGGCGCGCACATATTCACGCATGCGCGGGGCGGGCGGCGACCAGGGCACCGAAAAGCGCCGCTCGTTATGCGCCCGCACCTGGCTGCCGAGGCCGATGACGAAACGGCCGCCGGTGGCGCCCGCAAGGTCCCAGCCGACCTGCGCCACGGCCATCGGCGAGCGCGCGAAGGCGATCGCGACGCCGGTGTGCAATTCGATCCGGGTCGTCTCCACCCCGGCGACGGCGAGCGCCAGGAACGGGTCGTGCTTGTTCTCCATCGAGACGACGCCGTCATAGCCCTCGGCCTCGATCTCCCGCGCCGCCCTGCCGACCGCACGCAGATCCTCTTGCGGCAGTGTCATGAAGACGCGCATCGCTCCCCTTCCCTTTCCGCGCGCAGCTTACCCGGGCCGCCGCATTTTCTCGACATAGGATTTGAGCACCGCGTTGATGCGGGTCTGATAGCCCTTGCCGGTGCTGCGGAAGAAGTCGAGCACGTCGCGATCGATCCGCATGTGCACGGCGGCCTTGGCCTTGGGAAGCTCGACGCTGACCGTGCGCCAATCGATATCGAGGCCCGCCTCGTCGGGATCGGCGGCGGCCTGGGCCTCGATCTCGGCGTCAGTCGTCGCCCCGGCTCTCGCCCAGTCGGAGCGCGTCTCGCCGCGCCTTCTCATCTCGGCCAATTCTTCAGCCGAATATCTGACGGTACGCTCTTTCTTCGCCATTTCGCGCCCTCCGGAACGAAATTATCCGCTGATTTCCGCTTCGCCACACCCACACGACCGTATACAGCTTGCCGTGGATCGCCGCGGTCGAGACAATGCGCTGTTCCTCGCTGCGCCGAGACACGGCATGTATCGCCGGCCGGCCGTCGAACACGGCTACGGCATCGCGGAAATCGAGACCGCGTTCCTCGATGGTCCGCAGCCGCTTATTCTCGTCCCATTCGAACATATGGTTATGTAGACAATTCGTATATACATAACAACCAGTGTCATGGCGGGAGAGCAGGATGTCGAGGAATGTCGCGATCGGGCTCGGGCTGATGGAGTTCCCGTTCTCGGGGGCGGCGGGGTATTGGCGCTGGGTCGATCTGTGCGAAGCGGGCGGGGTCGATTCCTTGTGGCAGACCGACCGGATCGTCAGCCGCGAACCGTTCCTCGAAGCGATGGCGGCGATGGCGGCGCTCGCCGGGCGCACCCGGCGAGTGAAATTCGGCGTCAACGTACTCTCGCTCGCCTTCCGCGACCCGGTGCTGCTGGCGAAGCAATGCGCGACGATCGACCAGCTGTCGGAAGGCCGCCTCCTGCCCGCCTTCGGCATCGGCAGCCCGCTCGGGCCCGAATGGCAGGCGCTCGACATCGACACGACGACGCGCGGCCGCAAGACGGACGAGGCGCTGGAGATCATCGGGCGCCTGTGGCGCGAGGAGGCGGTCGATTTCGACGGCCGGCATTTCCGCCTGAAGGGCGCCGCGATCAATCCGAAGCCGGTGCAGCCCGATTTGCCGATGTGGATCGGCGGCTCGTCGGCGGCGGCGATACGGCGCACCGCGCGCTTCGGCACCGGCTGGCAGGCGGGCGGCGAGGCCCCGGAGGAGATCGGCGCCGTCGTCGAACAGATCCGCGCCGCGGCGATCGAAGCCGGCCGGCCGATCGACGAAGACCATTACGGCGCCGGCCTCGCCTTCCGCTTCGGCGACTGGCAGGAGCCGGGGGTCGCGCCGCTGGCGGAGGCCTACCGGCGGCGCACCGGGCGCGACCCGAAGCGCTATTTCGCGATCGGCGGGGCGGGCGAGATTCTCGATCGCATCGCGCTCTATGTCGCGGCGGGGATCTCGAAATTCATCCTGCGCCCGGTCGCCAAGGGCGAGGAAGAGATGCTCGGGCAGACCCGGCGGCTGATCGAGGACGTGCTCCCGGCCGTCGCCGCCCGCTGGCCGCGGCGGAAGAAGGCCGCCGCCTAGCGGCGCAGGATGAAGGAGCGCGGCTCCGAGCGCTCCTCCCATCCTTCCCGGGCGAGCTGCGGAACCTCGTCCTCCGCGCGCGGATAGCCGAGGCAGAAATAGCCGACGAGGCGCCATTCGCGCGGCACTTCGAGGATGGCGGCGATCGCCGCCGGGTCGAGGATCGATACCCAGCCCATGCCGATCCCCTCGGCGCGCGCCAGAAGCCACAGCGTATGCACGGCGGCGACCGCGGAATATTCAGCCGTCTCGGGCATCGTGCGGCGGCCGAGACCATGCCCGCGCGCCGTCATCGGGTCGGCGAAAACGGCGAGCTGCACCGGCGCCTCGGCGAGCCCGGCGAGCTTCAATCGCGCATAACGGGAGGCGCGGTCGGCGCTCTGCGCGGCGAGCGCGGCGGCGTTCATGGCGGCGAAATCGCGCGCCACTGCCTCGCGCCGCGCCTTGTCCTCGACGAGCACGAAGCGCCAAGGCTGCGACAGGCCGACCGAGGGCGCGAGCGAACATTTTTCGAGAAGCGCCTCGACCGCCCCCGCCGGCAACGGATCGCGACGAAAGCACCGCACGTCGCGCCGCCAGGCGAGCAGCTCGAGGAGGCGCCGGCGGAATTCGTCGTCGAAGGAGGGTGGCGGCATGCTCGCGAGATTGCGGTTTTTGCCCGCGCCCGGCAAGATGGCGGGTCGCGCCGATTGATTTCTCGGCGCGGCGGCTATAAGTCCTGCCGCGGCGCTCGCGTCCCCATCGTCTAGAGGCCTAGGACATCGCCCTTTCACGGCGGTAACAGGGGTTCGAATCCCCTTGGGGACGCCAACCAAGTCAATGAGTTAGAGCGCTTTCTCATCTGACAGAATCGACGGCTTCCCAGATGTGGTGAAGTAGGGGAGAATGGCCCCCACATCTTGGGGGAGATGGGGGATGACGCGGCCGTATTCGGTGGATCTTCGAGAACGGGTGGTTCGCCAGGT
>DATLKN010000006.1:0-220788 GCA_035538335.1 Allostellaceae bacterium | reverse complement strand
AGTTAGCCACGGACCAGGAGTGGGAAGCCGAGTTGACTGACGACCTGACCGAGCTCCAGCCGAAGCTCAAGGCGATTGCGGACTGAGATCTTGCCCCTGAGTCCCCAGCGGGATGCGGCTGGTCAGGTCATTCCGCACGACGATCCTGCCATTCGCGGCGAGAGTTACGTCGTCCGGCACATCAATCCCGACGCCCATCTGGCCCCCGACGAGAACACCGGTGGGAGACGGATCTCTACGGGCGCCTTTCATCACACGAGAGAACTGGGTGGTGGCGTATCGGTCGATCTCGGCCAAGAGCTCGAAAGGGCCGGCTTACCGCTGGACCGCATGGTCGAACCTGGCATGGGAGCCGTGAAGATTCGCGTCGACGCTATTCGGCGCCTGGCTCTCTGGGTCGGATCAGATCCTATTGTCCCCCACAGGCCAGAGGATTACGCGAACCCTTACCACGGCCAGATCTGGAAGTGCCGCAAAAGAACCCCACGCGATCTTCACAAAATGGTCGAGGGCTGGGTGGTGCCGCTACCGGGCGTGGCGTTGCGTTAGCTAGAACCAGCGCGCCTTGTCGACCCGGTTGCGCAATTCCTCACCGCCGAGGAAGCGGCGGCAATTGTCGAGAATGATGGCGAAGCGCCGCTCGTCGAGATAGGGGCCGTAGCCGGCGACGTGCGGCGTCAGCAGCACGCCCGGCATCGTCCACAGCTTGTGGCCGGGCGGCAGCGGCTCCTCTTCGAAGACGTCGAGCCCCGCCCCGGCGATCTCGCCGGCCTCGAGCGCGGCGACGAGGTCGTCGAGCCGCGTCGTCATGCCGCGGCCGATATTGATGAAATAGGCGCCACGCTTCATCGCCCGGAAGCGGGCGCGGTTCATGAAGCCTTCGGTCTCGGGCGTGTGCGGCACCGTCAGCACGACGAAATCGGCCTGCGGCAATAGCGCGTCCAATTCGTCGGCGCGGTGCAGCTCGGCCACCCCCGGCGGCGCGTCGCGGCGGCGTTCGTCGACGCCGATGACGCGCATGCCGAAGGCGGCGGCGAGGCGCGCCACCTCGCCGCCGATGCCGCCGACCCCGACGACGAGGAGCGTCGCTTCGGGCAGGTGCACGACGCCCGCGTCCTCGCCCGGCTTCTTCCATTCGCGGCGCAGCTGCTGCGGGATGTAGCGGTCGAGGCCGCGCGCGAAGGCCAGCACGAACGCCATCACATGCGCGCCGATATGGTCGTTGTAGATCTCGCGGAAATTGGTGATCTGCGCCCGGTGGGCGACGAGGGCCGGGTAATAATAGCCGGCGGGCGGCGCCGCCTGCGGCGCCTGCAGCCATTCGAGGCGGCGCGCTTTTGCAAGGAGGTCCGGCGGGATCGTGCCGTAGGCCGCCTCGGCCTCGCCAATCGCCCGCTCGGCCGCTTCCCTGTCCTCGGCGAGGACCACCTCGATCTCCGGCAGCGCGGCGGCGAGCCGGGCGCCCCAGTCGCGCGTCTTTCGGCTCTGCGGCGGCAGCATCAGGAAGCGCATGGGGGCTCTCCATCTCCGGCGTTGGCGCGGGTTCCTTCGGCATTGTAGGCTCGCCCGCCGCAACGATCGAGCCGAGGGGAGAAGAATGGCACCGAACCGCAAGAAACTGCTGCTGCCGACGACGATGTCGAAGGCCGGCTGGGCGCTCGTCGAGGCGCGCGAGGATTTGGAAGGCGTCTCCTTCGCACCGACCGTCTCGAAGGCGGAATTGCGCGAGTTGCTCGCCGACATCTCCGGCGTCGCGCTCGGCGTGCAGCCGTTCAGCGACCCCGAGCTCGACGCGGCGCCCATGCTCGAAGTCGTCTCGCGCATCGGCGTCGGCTACGACGCGGTCGATGTGCCGGCGCTCAGCCGCCGCAAGATCCCGCTGATGATCGGCGGCATCGCCAATTCGGTCAGCGTCGCCGAAGCGGGCGTGTTCCTCACGATGTCGCTGGCGCGCAAGGGCGCGGCGATGGACCGCATGGTGCGCGAAGGCCGCTGGCACGACCGCTACAAGGACATGCCGGTCGATCTCTACGGCAAGACGGTCCTCATCGTCGGCTTCGGCAAGATCGGCACGCGCTCGGCCAAACGCTTCGCGGCGATGGAGATGCGCGTCCTCGTCTACGACCCCTACATCTATTCCGAGACGATCCGCGGCATGGGCTACGAGCCGGTCGCCGATCTCGACACCGCGGTCGCGCGCGCCGACTTCATTACGGTCCACTGCCCGAAGACCCCCGAGACGACCGGCATGTTCGACGCCGCCCGGCTCGCGCACATGAAGAAGAGCGCCTTCATCGTCAACACCGCGCGCGGCGGCATCATCGACGAGAAGGCGCTCTACGACGCGCTGAAGGAGCACCGCATCGCCGGCGCCGCCCTCGACGTCTTCGCCCAGGAGCCGACCCCGAACGACAACCCGCTCCTCAGCCTCGACAATTTCATCGCCGCGCCGCACGTCGCCGGCGTCACCCGCGAGGCGGTCGACCGCATGGGCGTTGCCGCCGTCGAGAACATCCTCTCCGTCCTCGACGGCCAGCCCAACCGCGAGAACTGCGTCAACCGCGAGGTGCTCGCCTGAAAAAACCCTCTCCGCCCCTGGGCGCGCAGAGGGCAGCTCATCCTCTTTCCCTCTCCGCCCCAGGGGGCGGAGAGGGCAGGGTGAGGTGGGGGAGAGATGGGGCTGCGACGGCGAACCGTTATTGCGCGACGCCTGCGTCGCGATTCCACCGACGCCGAGCAACTGTTATGGCGTGCGCTGCGCGAACTCCCCGCCGGCCGCCGCTTCCGCCGTCAGCATCCGATCGGCGCGCATGTCGTCGACTTCGCCTGCCCCGGAAGGAAGCTCGCGATCGAGCTCGACGGCGGCCAGCATGCCTCCCGGGAGGCCGAAGATGCTGAGCGCACCACCGAACTGGCGCGCCGCGGCTACCGCGTGATCCGCTTCTGGAATAATGAAGTCATGGACAATCTATCCGGCGTCCTCGCAACAATAATCCGAGAGCTGGAAAAATAAGCCCTCTCCGCCCCCCGGGGCGGAGAGGGGGATATTGAGTTTGCCCTCTCCGCCCTTCAGGGCGGAGAGGGAGGGGACCGGTTGCGAAGCAATGGGGAGGGTGAGGTGGGCAAGGCCGGGCCGAGAAAATCCCCCACCTCACCCCGGCCCTCTCCGCCCCCGAGGGCGGAGAGGGAGACTAAACGTTGACAAATTCGCATCATTGTGATATAGGCACAATCTCGGCCGGCTCTGCGGCATCGGGTGACGTGCGCTCCCTGGCTGATCTCTGGCTGCAAAAACAGCCGGAACGGCCAGAGCGGCAAGGCGGGTCGGCCGGCTCGGCCGTCGGAGCGAGGCATCGCCGGCGGCAACCGGACCGCTCGCTGCAGATTTCCTGCAGATAACAGCAGGAACAGCGGGCTTGACTTCCGCCGCGGCGGCTGGCGGGATCGGCCTTCGCAACGGAATTCGAGGAGATAGGGGCCATGCGCGCCAACCGCGTCAGACAAGCCTGGGCCGAGGGCCGCGCCGCGATCAACGGCTGGTGCGGCATCCCGGCCGGCTTCTCGGCCGAGCTGATGGCCCATATGGGCTGGGATTCGGTCGTCGTCGACATGCAGCACGGGGTTGTCGACTACCAGGTGATGGTGTCGATGCTGCAGGGCATCTCGACGAGCGAGGCGACGCCGATGGTGCGCGTGCCGTGGAACGACCCGGCGCACATCATGAAGGCATTGGACGCCGGCGCCTACGGCATCATCTGCCCGATGATCAACAGCCGCGAGGAATGCGAGAAATTCGTCGGCGCCTGCCGCTACGCGCCGAAGGGCTATCGCAGCTCGGGGCCGATCCGGGCCTTGATCTACGGCGGCCCCGACTACCAGGAAAAGGCCGACGAGACGATCATCGCCTTCGCCATGATCGAGACCGTCGAGGCGATCCGCAAGCTCGACGAGATCCTCTCGACCCCCGGGCTCGACGCCGTCTATGTCGGCCCGTCCGACCTCTCGATCACGATGGGGCTGCCGCCGGGGCTCGACAAGGAAGTCGAGCAGATGATGACGGCCCTGCGCACGATCCTCGACGGCTGCCGCCGGCACGGCGTCAAGGCCGGCATCCACACCGGCGGCCCGGCCTATGCGAAAAAGATGATCGCGATGGGCTTCGACTTCACGACCGTGATGGGCGACGCGGCCTTCATCCGCGCCGGCGCCCAATGGGCGATCGGCCAGATGCGCGAAGGCGCGGCGCCGGCGGCGAAGCCGACGGGGACGTACTGAGGCTCAGCTGCCTGCCTTCGCCGGCTCCTTCGCGGGCAATGTCCGCAGGACAACGAGGGCGGCGAGGCCGGCGGCGCCGATGACGCCGCACATCGCGAAGGCCGAGCCGCCGAGGAGATCGGTGAGCGCGCTCAAGAGGGCGCCGGCGCCGAATTGCAGCGTGCCGACCACCGCCGCCGCCGTGCCGGCCTGGCGCGGAAACAGGTCGAGGCCGGCGGCGACGCTGTTGGCGCTGACGAAGCCGACGCTCGAGACGAAGAGGAAGAGCGGCACCAGGATGCCGGGAAAGCCGCCCCAGCCGGTCGCGCCGGCGAGCGCCAAGAGGGCGCCCGCGGCGGCGGCGAGAGAAACGCCGACGCGCAGCATCGTCTCGACGCCGAGCCGGCCGACGAGGCGGCGGTTGATCCAGGCGCACAGCATGATGCCGGCGGCGTTGGCGCCGAAATAGAGGCCGTAGCGCTCTGCCGGCACGCCGTAATCGGTAATGAAGAGGGCCGGAGAGCCGGTGATGTAGGCGAACATGCCGCCGAGAACGAGCGCGCCGCAGAGCGCATAGGCGAGAAACCGGCGGTCGTGAAAGAGCCGGCCGTAGCCGAGAAACAGCGATGTCCAGGAGCCATGCCAGCGGCGCGCCGGCGGCAGGCTTTCGTCGTACGCCCGCAGCGTTCCGATGAGGCACAGCGCGCCGATCGCGGCCAGGAGCCAGAAGACGGCGCGCCAGCCGACATGCACGACCAGCTGGCCGCCGACGAGCGGCGCCAGAAGCGGCGCCAGCGCCATGATCGAGGCGAGCAGCGACAACATCCGCGCGGCTTCGGTCTTCTCGTGCAGATCGCGCACCGTGGCGCGCACCAGGATCGGCCCGGCGCAGCCGCCGAGCGCCTGCAGGAAGCGCAGCGCGACGAGCGCCTCGAGGCTCGGCGCCAGGGCGCAGCCGACGCTCGCGAGGACAAAGAGGGCGAGCCCGGCCAACAGCGGCCGCCGGCGGCCGAGCCGGTCGGCGAGCGGGCCGTAGAACAGCTGGCCGCAGGCAAA
This sequence comes from Allostellaceae bacterium, assembly GCA_035538335.1. Classification (GTDB taxonomy): domain Bacteria; phylum Pseudomonadota; class Alphaproteobacteria; order ATCC43930; family CGMCC-115725; genus AP-15. The sequence goes on along the minus strand of DATLKN010000006.1, from coordinate 215,478 downwards.
CCCCAAGAGGAAGCTGCCGACCGTCAGCTGCGCCCCGGCTGCGCCTGCCCCGAACCCGGCGGCGAGCTGCGGCAGCCCGGGCAGGTACATGTCGATCGACAAGGCCCCGAACGCGGTCAGCGCGCCGAACAGCAGCAGCAACCGCAGGCGCCGCCAATCGAGAGGGCTGAAGCGGGCGGGCATGCTCGCGAGGCGCAAAGGGGTCATCGCGGGGTTCGGCGGTGCCGTTTGCGCTTATGTGGGGGCGCGCTGCGGCTCTACCTACCCGAAAGCCCCATGGGACCCATGCAACAGGTGCGCGACCAGCTGCCCGCGCCCTCTCATCTCAGCCGCCGGGGGCGCCCTGCGCCTCGACGAAGAGGGAATAGACGGATTGGCTCGCCGCCATGAAAAGCCGGTTGCGCTTTTGCCCGCCGAAACAGACATTGGCGCAGCGCTCGGGCAACAGGATGCGGCCGATCAGCGCCCCATCGGGGGCGAAGACCGCGACCCCGTCCTGGCCTTCGCCGCCGGAGAAGCCGGCCCACACATTGCCTTGGCAGTCGACACGGATGCCGTCGGCGAAGCCGGGCGAGGCGTCGAAGAAGAGGCGGCCCTGCTGAAGCCGCGTCCCATCCGCCGCGACATCGTAGACGCGCGTCGTGCGCGCCCCGGTGCCGGGCGTGTCGACGACGTAGAGGCGGCTCTCGTCAGGCGAGAAGGCGAGGCCGTTCGGCCGCCCCATGTCGTCGACGACGACCGAGAGCGCGCCCGTCCGCGGATCGACCCGGTAGACGCGATAGGGGAGTTCCTGCGGCGCCGTGTGGCCGAGGTAGTTGCCGCGCGTGCCGGCGCCGTTGTCGCTGAACCAGATCGAGCCGTCCGATTTGACGGTGACGTCGTTGGGGCCGGTCAGGCGCTTGCCGTCGAAGCTGTCGGCGATGACCGTGATCGTCCCGTCATGTTCGGTGCGCGTCAGGCGCTGGCTGTCGTGCTCGCAGGTCAACAGCCTTCCCTGCCGGTCGCGGGTGTTGCCGTTGGCGTAATGCGATGGCTTGCGGAAGAGGCTGACGGCGCCGGTCTCTTCCTCCCATTTCATGATGCGGTCGTTCGGGATGTCGCTCCACAGAAGGCAGCGCAGATCGCCGAACCACACCGCCCCCTCGGTGAAGCGGCAGCCCGAGGCGATGACCTCGATCGCCGCCATCGGCAGCACGAGCGGGGCAAAGCGCGGGTCGAGGACCTTGATGTTCGGGTCGGGATAGCGGATCGGCATTGTCTCTCCCGCTTCTTTATTGGCCGCAGGATTGCTTCGTCGCGATGCTCCTCGCAATGACAGGTGTCATTGCGAGCGCAGCGAAGCAATCCCGACGAGCCTTACGAATTCGGCCCGCGTTCCATCGACACCGGCTGCCAGCGTTTCAGATCGCTCTTCGCGAGCACCGCTGGGTTGACGCAGGACATCGGCCATCTGCCGGACAGCACCAGCGACAATTCGAGCCCGACCCGCCGCCGCCGCGCCGGGTCGAAGCGCGCGGTCGCCGAAGCGACGTGCGCGGTCAGGATCACCTTGTCCATCTTCAACAGCGGATTGTTGCCGCCGGGCGGCTCCTTTTCGAGCACGTCGAGCCCCGCGCCGGCGATCCAGCCCTCGTCCAATGCCTTGATCAGCGCCGTCTCGTCGGTCGTCGGACCGCGCCCGGTCGAGACGTAGATCGCGCTCTTCTTCATCTGCCGGAAATGCTCCTCGCGGATCATCCGGTTGGCGCTTTCGGTCGCCGGCGAATGCATCGAAACGATGTCGGCGCGGGCGAGCAGCTCGGGCAGGCTGACTGGCTCGACGCCGCGCTCGACCATCACGATCTCCTCGATGTAGGGGTCGTAGGCGATGATTTGCAGCCCGAACGGCTTGGCGCGCTCGGCGACGGCGCGGGCGACGTGGCCGAAGGCGACGAGGCCCAATGTCATGCCGCGCAACCGCGGGAACTGCAGCAGCATCGGCCGCCCTTCGGGCCAGCGCCCCTCGCGCACCAGCCGGTCCTGCACGATCAGGCGGCGATGGGTGGCGAGGATCAAGGTCATCGCGTGGTCGGCGACTTCCTCGATGAAGGTGTCGGGGCAGTTGGTGACCGGGATGCCGCGAGTGGTGGCGGCGGCGACGTCGACGCTGTCGACCCCGACGCTGCCGAGCGCGATGATCTTGCAGCGTTCGAGCCCGTCGATCATCCGCTTCGTTATCGGCCGCCCTTTCGCGTAAAGGGCGTCCGCCTGCCGCGCGGCGGCGACGAAATCCTCTTCCGAGCCGGCCGGAATTTCGAAGATTTCGGCGTCGATCGGGGCAAGCGCCTCCATCTCGTAGCCGTAGCCGCCGCCGGCGACGGTGAAGCTCTGGCCGGCGGGCGTCGCGATCCTGAACTTGGCCAACCCGGTCCTCCCCTGGAAGCGTTCGAGGGGCGGATCAGACCGTCGCTTCAGGCGGTTGTCAATCTCCGCTCGACAGCTTCTCGGCCGCCGGCGCGGCGACCGTGCGCGGGCTGCGCCAGGTCGCGCGCAGCCCGGCGAGGCCGTGGCGCTCGATCGAGTTCTGCCAGCCGAGAAACTCTTCGACCGTCAGCCCATAGCGGCGGCAGGCGTCGTCGAGGGAGAGCGCGCCGGCGCGCACGGCGGCGACGACGAGCGCCTTGCGCCGCGCCACCCAGCGCTTCGTCTCCGCGGCCGGCAGATCGAACTCCGCGGCGCGAGCGGGCGCCGCTTCGCGGTTATCAGTCATGGCGAGAGGCTAGGCCGCAAGGTTTAAAGAATTCCTAAGTCGATACCCAGGTTTTTTCGCGATGTTTTAGGTAAAGTTCTTGCTAACTCTTGAAAACGACCGGCAAAGCGGGCGGTCGGGTGCCGGCCTGGCGGTCGCCGGTCCGGCGTCCGCAGCGGGCCATTCGGCCGACCCCCGACGGAATCGCGAGGCCCCATGCGATTCTAGCTCTTGACCGGCGAAGGACGCTTCCTATTCTCCGCGCCGCCGAAGTCCACGCGGTTTCGGGGAGACCGATGCGGCCGACATTGCCTCCAGACTATCGTCCGTCCGAGGACGAAGAGTTCATGAACCCGCTGCAGCTCGAATATTTCCGCCAGAAGCTGTTGCGCTGGCGCGCCGAGCTGTTGGCCGAATCTTCCGACACGCTGCAGCATTTGCAGGAGGAAAGCCTTCTCCAGCCCGATCTGACCGATCGCGCCTCGCTCGAAACCGAGCGGGCGATCGAACTGCGCACCCGCGCCCGCGAGCGCCGCCTGATCTCGAAGATCAATGCAGCCCTGTTGCGCATCGAGGATGGCAGCTACGGCTATTGCGAGGAAACCTACGAGCCGATCGGCATTCGCCGTCTCGAAGCCCGGCCGATCGCGACGCTGAGCATCGAGGCGCAGGAGCGGCACGAGCGTATCGAGCGCACGCACCGCGACGATTGACCGGCGACCGCCGGGCCGCGCCGGTATGGCTCACAACGGCAGATCGGTGCGGTATTTGACCGAGCGCAGCGCGAAGCTCGAGCGGATGTTGCTGACGACCGGGATGCGCGTCAGGTGGTCCATCAGAAAGCGCTCGTAGGCGGCGAGGTCGGCGGCGACGACGCGCAACAGATAATCGGCATTGCCGGTCATCAGATAGCATTCCATGACCTCGGGCCGCTCGAGGATCGCGGTCTCGAAGATTTCGAGCGCGCTTTCGACCTGCGTCGCGAGGCTCACCTGAACGAAGACGCTGACCCGCAGCCCCAACCGCCCGGGATCGAGCAGCGTCACATAGCGGTCGATGACCCGGCTCTCCTCGAGGCGCCGCACGCGGCGCCAGCACGGCGAGGGCGAGATGCCGGCGCGCTCGGCGAGTTCGGAATTTGAGAGCCGCGCGTTCTGCTGCAACTCGGCGAGGATGCGCCGATCGATCTGATCGAGCGCTTCTTTGGCAAGATTCATTCCGCAGCCGCTCCCAAAGAGACAAATCCTTTCAAGACTCGTTCGCGATGCGGGCGCTTCGCAAGGATTTTCCGCGGCCGTTCGGCTAGTCTTGTCGCGCAGCGAAGGAGTTGGCGATGCCGCGCGTCCTCGAAAGGGGGTTCGAGAAAGACCCGCCAGCCGCGCGGGCCGAGGAACTCGCCTGCCTCGAGGCGCTTGACAAGAAGGTGTTGTGGCTCTCCACCTGGATGATCCACAACGCCAACCATCTGCGCCCCAGCCGCGACGGGCTCAAGGTCGGCGGCCACCAGGCCTCCAGCGCGTCTTCGGCGAGCCTGATGACGGCGCTCTATTTCGACGTGCTGCGGCCGCAGGACCGGGTTGCCGTCAAGCCGCACGCCTCGCCCGTTCTGCACGCGATCGAATACCTCTTCGGCCGGCAGAGCCGCGACAAGCTCGAACGCTTCCGCGCATTCGGCGGCGCGCAGTCCTATCCCTCGCGCACCAAGGACGGCGATTTCGTCGATTTCTCGACGGGTTCGGTCGGACTCGGCGTCGGCATGACCCTCTTCGCCTCGATCGTGCAGGATTACGTGCGCCTCAAGGGCCTGGTGCCGACCGGCGATCCGCCCGGCCGCATGATAGCGCTTGCGGGCGATGCCGAGCTCGACGAGGGCAACATCTTCGAGGCGCTGCTCGAAGGCTGGAAGCACGACGTGCGAAACCTCTGGTGGGTCATCGACTACAACCGGCAGAGCCTCGACGCGGTCGTCTCCGACCGCCTCTTTGGGCGCATCGACGCGCTTTTCGAGACGATGGGCTGGCGCGTCGTCACGCTCAAATACGGCCGGCTCCTGGAGCGCGCCTTCGCGCGGCCCGACGGGCATCATCTGCGCGAATGGATCGACGCCTGCCCCAATTCGCTGTATTCGGCGCTCGTCTACAAGGGCGGGGCGGGCTGGCGCGAGCATCTCGCGCGCGACCTCAACCGCTATCCCGGCATCCGCGCGATACTCGATGAGCACGACGACGCGGGCCTCGAGCGGCTGATGACCAATCTCGCCGGCCACGACCTCTCCTCGATCCTCGCCGCCTTCCACGCCATCGACGACGACCGGCCGACCTGCTTCATCGCCTACACGATCAAGGGCTACGGGCTGCCCTTCGCCGGCCACAAGGACAATCACGCGGGGCTTATGAACCCCGACCAGATGGCGGTCCTTCAGCGCCGCATGGGCGTGCCGACGGGAGCGGAATGGGAGCCTTTCGCCGGCCTCGACATTGCGCCCGAGCGGCTCTCACGGTATCTCGGCTCGCGGCCGCTGGCGCAGACGGGCGAGCGCGCATATCGGACGCCTGCGGTGCCGGTGCCGGCGAGCTTCGCGGTGCCGCGCGGCAAGACGCTGTCGACGCAGGAAGCCTTCGGCCGCATCCTCGGCGACGTCGCGGCCGCCGGCGGGCCCTTTGCCGAGCGCATCGTGACGACCTCGCCCGACGTTACCGTCTCGACCAATCTCGGCGCCTGGGTCAACCGGCGCGGCATCTTCGACCGCGCCGAGCGCGCCGACACCTTCCGCGAGGAAAAGGTCGTCTCGGCGCAGCGCTGGGCGATGTCGCCGAAGGGCCAGCACCTCGAACTCGGGATCGCGGAGAACAATCTCTTTCTCGCGCTCGCCGCGCTCGGGCTCTCGGGCCAGCTCTTCGGCGCCCGGCTGCTGCCGGTCGGCACGCTCTACGATCCCTTCATCAAGCGCGGCCACGACGGGCTCAACTATGCGCTCTACCAGGGCGCCCGCTTCATCCTGGTCGCGACGCCATCCGGCATCACCTTGGCGCCCGAGGGCGGCGCGCACCAGTCGATCGGTGAGCCGCTCGTCGGGCTGGCGCAGCCGGGCCTCGCGTCGTTCGAGCCGGCCTATGCCGACGAGCTCGCGGTATTGCTGCGCTGGGCCTTCGAGGAATTGCAGCGCGAGGACGGCGGGTCTTCGTATTTCCGGCTGTCGACGCGGCCCATAGAGCAGCCGCAGCGCCAGCTCGACGCGGCGCTTTCGCAGGCGATCGTCGCCGGTGGGTATTGGCTCGAAGAGCCGGGTCCCGAGGCCGATCTGGCGATCGCCTATTGCGGCGCCGTCGCCCCCGAGGCGCGCGAGGCGTGGGGCATCGTCGGCGAGGATGTGCGGACGCCGGGCCTGCTCGCGGTCACCTCGCCCGATCGGCTGCATGGCGATTGGCGCGCCGCCACCGCGCGCGGCGAGGCAAGCGTCGTCGAGCGGTTATTGCGTCGGCTGAGACCCGGCGCGGCGCTCGTCACGGTCGGCGATTTCCACCCGGCGGTGCTGTCGTGGCTCGGCAGCGTCGCCCGCAACCCGATCGTTGCGCTCGGACCCGACCGCTTCGGGCAATCGGGCGACATCCCCGATCTCTACCGCGCCTACGGCATCGACAGCGAGGCGATCCTCGATGCGGCGGCGCGCGCCTCGCTCTTGGCGCTGCGCGACCGGCGCGCCTGACGCCGCGCGTCAGGCGCCGGGCTGTCCAGCGAGACGGTTCGCGATCTTCTGCATTTCGTCGTCGATCGCCCGCCGGCGCGCCTCGATCACCCGGGCCTGGAAGTCGCTTTGGCCGGCGACGACGGCGCGGCGGACATCGATCTCGAAACCGGGACGGTTGAGCGCGGCGTCGGTCCTGTTCAGCAGCCAATCGACCGAGGCGCTGGCGGCGAAGCCGATGACGAGGCCGCCCAAGGCGCCCGTCAGCACCCCGATGACGATGCCGGACAGCACGCCCGGCAGCAGCCGGAACAGCGGCAGGATCAAGCCGCCCAGTATCGCCGCGACGATGACCGGCAAGGCGACAAAGCTGATCAGCTTGGTGGCGAAGGGACGGGCCATGCGCACGACCACATCGGTGATCGGGCTGTTCGCCGTGTTGGACTCGATCAGCTCGATGAATTTGGCGCGCAGGCCGGCCGCGTCGCTGTTCGCCGGCGGTCGGCAGATCGGCCCGAAACTGGCGCTGCCCGCGCGCCAAAGCGGCTCGGGCACCCAGCCCTGCGCCGGCGCCTGCCGCTCGACGCGGCTCGCCTCTTGGCGCACGAAGCCGTCGAAGGCCGCCTGGTAGGTCGCGCAATCGCGGGCGAAGCCGTCGCGCATCGCGGCGAAGCTGCCGTCGAGGACGGCGCCGACGCGCGGCTCGGTCGCCTTTGGATCGAGCACGCGGGCGACGAATTGGCGGCGGATCGCCTCGACGAGCCGGGCCTCGACGCGGTCGGGGGCCGCGAGGATGTAGCCGTGCCGCAGCTCGTCCCATGTCCAGCCGAAAGTGTGGCCGAGCAGGATCCAGCTCGTCCACCAGTCGAACACCCAGTTGGCATAGACGGGCACGCGATCGTCGATCGCCCGGAAAACCGGCGCTAGCCCCACCCGCAGCGATTTGTCCTGCGCCGCGGCGAGGGCGCGGGCGTCGGCGTCGAGCCGGGCCCGCTCGCCGGCGACGAAGGCGTCGTAGCGATCCCGCGCGATCGCGGCGCGGTACAGCACGCCCTTGTCGTCGCGCCAGGAATAGATCGCGTAGGCGGCCGTCCCGCCGGCGCCGGCGGCGCCGGGCTTGAGCTGCGGCGCAGGGCCGCCTGGACCGGCGTTCGCCGGATTGCCGCTGCGCGGCGCTTCCTTCAGCAAGCCGACGAGAAGCACGGCGAAGACGATCGCCAGCGCCGCCGCCATGCCGCCAAGCAGTGGCCGGAACCAATGGGTATCGAGCAGCTCGCCCCATAGTTTCGATCCCCTGCGGGCGAAGCTGGGCGGCCTGAATTCCGGTCCTTCCGATGCTTCCAAAAAACCACCCCGAGGGTCCGCCGGCGGACCCGTCCTCGTTCTTTTGTTTCGCAAGTGTAGCCGATCCGTCGGCAATTATCACTTCGCCGGCAGTTTCCGCCGCAAATGCCGCGATCAGCCCGGCGAAGCCGCTCTTTTACGCTGGTCGACCGGCATGTCGAGCCCGCCGCCTTCGATGCGGCAGAGGTTGCGACTCCGCTGCGGGCCTTTGCCTGCGGTTCTCGAGGAGGCTGCGGCGATCGGCATCGCACATCGGCGTCAAGCGCATAATCTCGCGGCCGCGAGCCGGCCGGCGCCGAATACTGCGCCAAGTTGCCACTGGCAGCGGACCCGGTGCCATGGTATCGGCAGAGGCAGGACCTTTCCGGGAGCGCAGGACGTGACGAGCAGCCGTGAAGGCGCGGGCAGGGATTGCCGAAGCCAGCGGCATGCCCGACGGATTCTCGGTGCGGCGCTCGCCGGGGCGCTTCTGATGGGGAGCCTGCCGGTTTGGGCGCAATCGGCGCCCCTCGCGCTCGCACCGTCGAGCGTTGCCGCGGGCACGGCGCGGGCTGTGCTTCGCCCGGTCCAATTCATGCCCGGAATGCCTGCGATGCCGGGCATGCCCGGGATGATGGCGCCGACGCAAAATGCGATGCCTGGCGGCATGGGCGGCGGCATGGCGATGATGATGACCGGCGACACGCTGATGGAGATGATGGCGGGCGCCTGCACCGCCGGATTGTTCATCGGCGGCGCCGCGACAGCCTTTGCCGCCGGCCCGGTGCCGGCCTCGGCCATCTTGAGCGCCGCCGGCGTCGGTTGCGGCTTCGGGGTTGCCGCGACGGCGGCCGGCTTCGCCGGGATGATGGGCTGGCGAGCGCTGATCGACAGCTTCAAGTGACGCTTCGAAAAAAGGGAAAAAGCCAATGACAGAATTGGCGATTTCGCGGCGGCGGCTATTGCAGGGGGCGGCCGGTGCGGCCGTCGGCGGCGGCGCCTTCGGACTCGCCGCGACAAGGGCGCTGGCGGCTGCTCCGAAGGTGCTCGACGTCACGACGCGAACGATCGAGGTCAATGGCCGTGCCGCCAAGGTCTATGCGCTGCTCGATGCGGCCGGCAAGCGCGGCTTCACCTTTGTCCAGGGCGAACCCTTCTACGTTCGCCTCGAGAACCGGCTGAAAGCGTCGACCCTCATCCATTGGCATGGCCTTACGCCGCCGAGCCAGCAGGACGGGGTTCCGGTGCTGTCGCAGGCCCCGATCCGCGGCGGCGGCTCCTATGTTTACGATTTCCGCCTGACCGAGTCGGGCACCTATTGGATGCATTCGCATGACGGGCTCGACCAGACGCAAAAACTGATGTCGGCGCCGCTGATCATCCGCTCGCCGCAGGATGTGAAGCGCGACGAGCAGGAAGTCGTCGTCATGCTGAACGATTTCACCTTCAAGGACCCGATGGAAATCCTGGCGCGCCTGCAGGGGAGGGAGCAGGCGGGAAAGGCGGGCGGCGGCGCCAAGAGCGCGGCAATGGGCGGCATGAACATGGGCTCGATGAACATGAGCTCCACGAGCTCGAAGGATATGGGCTCGATGAACATGAGTTCGACGAAGGCCGGCACGACTGGCGGTATGGCGGGAATGCCGGGAATGGCCCAGATGGACGTCAACGACATCGATTTCGACGCCTACCTCGCCAACGAGCGCACCCTTGCCGATCCGGAAGTGGTGCCCGTCGAGCCCGGCGGACGGGTGCGGCTGCGGCTGATCAACGGCGCCGATTCGACGAATTTCTTCATCGATCTGGGGGCGCTCGAGGGCGAGTTGATCTCGGTCGACGGGCACCCGATCGTGCCCGTGCGCGGCCGCGTCTTTCCGGCGGCGATGGCGCAGCGGCTCGACGTACGGCTGCGCCTGCCGTCCGGCGGCGGCGCCTTTCCGGTGCTGGCGCGGCGCGAGGGCGATGTCGAGCAGACCGGCATCGTGCTGGCGACCAAGGGCGCGAAGATCGGACGCATTCGCGACAAGGCCGCAAAAAAGTCCGGGATTGTCGGGCTCGAACTGGAACAAAAGCTGCGGCCGGCCGATCCCCTGCCGCCGCGCCGCGCTGACCGCACCCTCGAGGCGGTGCTCGGGGGCGACATGAAAAAATACGTCTGGACGATAAACGGGGAGGTCTACGGCAAGAACAAGCCACTGATGGTCGGGCTCGGCGAGCGCGTCGAAATCGCTATAAAGAACGTCACCGCCATGTCGCATCCGATGCACCTGCACGGCACCGTGTTCCAGGTGGTGGCGATCAACGGCCGGCGTTTCAACGGGGCGCGCCGCGACACCGTCATGGTGCCGCCGAAGGATACCGTGACTTTCGCGTTCGAGGCCGACAATTTCGGGCGCTGGGCCTTCCACTGCCACAACGGCTACCACATGGAAGCCGGGATGATGACCTCCGTCGACTACGCGGGAGCGTGAAGGCGGCGGCCGCGCGCCTCAGCGCTCGATCGCGAGCCGCAGCCCGGGGGTTGCGGAGGGCGGCTTGGCGTCTCTGATGGCTTTACCGGATGCGGCGCCACTCTTTTGCGGGCCCTCCCACGGCCAGAAATAATAGACCCCGCCGACGACGACGGCTTCGACAAAAAGGTGCGCGACGTACAGCGCCGCCAGTGTGCCGGTGAACGTGCCGAGGGTCGCGCCGGCGACGGCGTTGCGCGAAACCGCGGCGGCGAGTGCGCCGATCCCCGCGCCGGCAATGGCGGCGAGCGCCAACTGATCGACGCCGAGCCCGGCAATGGCGGCGCGGCCGCTGTCCTGATTGGCCGCCGGCTTGCCGGCGGCGGCGGCGGGGTAGGGCGAACAGCTGAGCGCGAGGCTCAGCGCCATGGCGAGAAGCGCCCGCATGCCCGACGCCCGGCCTCGTGCAACCCTATCGATGCGATCCGCTCCGTACGCCGGCCGCCCGATCTAGCGCGGCCGCAAGCGGGCGATGTCGGAGCGGTCGCCATACCAATATCCGGCAATGACGCCACCGGCGACGGCACCGACGATCGTCGCGCCGCGAAAGGTCAGTACGGAACCGAGCGCGGCGCCGATCACCAGCCCTGCCGCGATGACCAGCGCCTTGTCGCCGTTGAAGCCGGTGGACCCCGGCTCATACGGCGTCGTCTGTTGTGCCGGGGCGCCGGTTTCCGCCGCCTGCGCCGCGGCGGGCAGAATTCCGATCAGCGCGACAGCGACGGCGAGCACCCATTTGCGCATCGGATTTCTCTCCGCCAGAGAGCTGCTTCCCGTCCGTCAGGGTGCTGGCGCGGCTGCTGCCCCGCCGGCGGCGGCGGCCGGCATGCCGGTCATCGCCCCCATCCGCGCCATCATCTGGCCCATGCCGCCCATACCGGCGCCACCGGCCCCGCCGGCCATTTGCATTCCGCCGGCAGCGCCACCGGCGCCGCCGCCCGCCATCGCCGCTTCGGCGGCGGGAGCAGCACCTGCCGCACCGGCGGCGGCGGGCTCGGCGGCAGCGGCAGGCGCCGCGGCTTCGGCAGCGGCCGGAGCGGCGCCGGCTGCGGCGGCAGGCTCGGCGGCAGCGGGTACAGCGGCCTCGGCGGCGGCGGGAGCAGCGCCGGCTGCCGCAGGTGCGACGGCGGGTTCGGCTGCGGCCATGCCGGCGGCGGGCGCCGGGTCGAGGGCGGCGACGCCGATCGCGGCCGGGACTGCGGCGCCGGCGGCTGGCGCCGCGGCAGCTTCGGCAGCCGGTGCGGCGGCGAGTTCGAGAGCGGCCGGCGCGCCGGCGGCGGCCGGCGTGGCCGCGCCAACCGCTGCCGGGGCGGCGCCGGCTTCCAAGGCGGCAACCCCACCGCCCGCGCCGGCTCCGAGCGCGCCGGCGCCGGCTGCATCGAGGGCGGCCGGGGCGGCGCCAGCGCCCGCCGCGACCGCGGTGGTGCCGGCAAGCGCATACCATGCCGCGCCGGCAGCAGCGGCGGCGACGATCACGAGAGCGACGATCTCGCCCCCTGTCAGGCCGCTCGGGGGCGGGGGCGCCGGTTGCTGGGCCCGGCTCGCGACCGGGATGAAGGCGATCAAAGCGACGACGGCAACACAGAGGAGTCTGCGCATCATTTCCCCCAGCGCGGGCGACAAATACGAGTTTTTTGGCGAGACATTCGCGCCTGGCCCGAGAAAAGCGCGGCGGAGCGCCAGCCTGTGGATTTCACCGATTAACCTAACGCAACATGCAACCGCCGTCATCACGATTTTTGCGCGATGCGGCGAAGTAAGGGCGGGCGGCGTTGCGTCACTGCGGGTGCCATTCGCGCGCCATGCGCTGCGCCTCAGCAATCTGTGCGGGGGTCATCAGCCGCGCGACGATCGCGCGGTTTTTGACGGCAATGTCGCGATCCCGGCCGGGCGGCAGGCGGGCGGCGGCGAGGTTGGTGTAGAAATGCGACTTCACATAGTTCTGCTTGACGCCGTCGCCGTTGGCATACATGACCCCAAGATTGAGCTGCGCGACTGCGACGCCCTGGGCGGCGGCGAGCCGCCACCATTTCACCGCTTCGACGTAGTCCTGCGGCACGCCGCGCCCGTAATAATAGATGTCGCCGAGGGTGCTTTCCGCGAGCGGATTGTCCTTGGCCGCGGCGAGCCGGTACCAGCCCACCGCGGTCGTATAGTCGCGCGGCACGCCATGCCCGTAATAATACGCGTCGCCGATCAATGCCTCGGCCGTGCCGAGGCCACGCACGATCGGCACCCAAGTCCGCTCGGCCGCCGTCCCGATCGCCGCCTCGATCGGCGCCAGGCGCGAGGACGCCGCATTCTTTTCGTCGCCCGCCTGCGCGGCAGCTGCGGTAGCGAGCAATAAAACCAACGCCGCAATAAGATGCGTCATCGAATAGACAGGCAGTTCCGACTCTCCGACGCCGACCGGGCGGGCGAACGTATTGCGGGACTCGAACGGCCTACAGCGCCATGGAGGTGCGCTGGGCACGCGGCGGGTCGGGCCGGAACAGCGATTGCCGCAGGCTGGCGGGCTTCGCGCCTTCGGCTGCTTCCCCATACCACCAGGCCGCGATGACGCCGCCGGCGATCCCGCCGACAAGGGCGACGCCGTCGCCGACGACGATCGCCTGCGCCGCCGCCGCGCCGAGGATCGCCCCGATGCCGATCGCCAATACCTTCGCGGTGCCGACTTCGGCGGTCTTCGGACCCGCGGCCGGCTGTGCCGATGCTCCGAGAGGAACCAGGAACAAAAGGACAAGCGCACTGCCGAGCAATAGCTTTCGCATTTCCAATCCCCCTTCCGATGCCAATGCGCCGCGGCCGAGAAGCCGGCGGAGGTGATCCTCGGCCGAGCATAACACAGGGCGCGCCGCCCTGAGAGATAAATCTAGGTGAAACCGCTCAACCGATGCGCGGGGCGCAGCCCTCCCGAAACAATGACATCGGCGGTCGAGACGTATTAAGATGGGGCAAATTCGCGAGAGGGTATCGGATGGGATTTCGCGCCGCGACGGGAGCCGGCGGCAACGGCGCTGTTCGGCGCTCCCGCCCGCTTCTGCGGCTGTGCTTCGCTGCGGCCTTGGCGATCCTCTGGGCGGGCGCGCCCGGCGCCGTCGCGGCAGGCGGCGCGATCTATGTGAGCGCCGGCCAGGCGGGCGCGCTCGCTGCGCTGTCGGCGAATTTTCGGCACCAGCTTGCCGCCGCGTTCTATTTTCCGCTGGCCGCTGCCGACAGCGAGCGCGCGGTCATGCAGCGGGTTGCCGCACGGCCTGGCGACATCGGCCTCGCCGAGCGCGATTTTTATTTGCGCTACCGCCGCGAACACCCGAAGAGCGGCGGCATGCTCGAATTCTACGGCTATGTCCCGGCCTGCCTCGTCGCTATCGTGCGCCGGGGCGGCCCGATCCGGGGCTTTGAGGATCTCGTCGGGCGGCGCGCCGATCGCCGCCGCAGCCTCGACATCGGCCCGGTGGCCGGGGCTGTTGCGGCGAGCTATGCGGAGTTGCGGCGGCTCGACGCCGCTCTCGGTAACCTCGAACTCGAGCATCGCGGCGGCTCGCTCGCTCTCGAACGCGTCGTCAATGGCGCCACCGATGCGGCGCTGCGCTTTGTTACCCCGCCCTACATCGACAGCGAGCTCGAAGATTTGCGCGAGCGCGGCAGCATAACGCTGGTGCCGTTCGCCTCGGAACAGATCGCGCTCGCCGCGGTGCGCGGCAAGCTGCCCTATAAGCGCCAGCGCACCGAAGTTCCCGGTGCCGGCTGGTTCGCGGGCGAGCGCTCCTATGAGACCACCTGCACCGAACTCGGCGTGGTGGTCAACGCGCATGCCGATCCGAGCCTCACCGAAGCCATTGCCGGCATCATGCTGCGCGAGGCGCGCGCCAGCGGCGAGCGCCCATGGTATGGGCCTCTCGAGGACGCCGTCGTCGCGATGCTCGAAGGGGCGGGCGTGCTCGCTCACACCGCCGTCGCGACCGTCGCCGCCTGGCTCGGATGGTCGCCCGGCTCCGCGCCCGGCGTGGCGCTTGTCCACGACACCGGCGAGCCCGCCGGAGACCGCTGACGGCCGGCCCGCAGGTTTCGATGGCCGGATCGCCCGGAAGCCACTAGACTGCGCTCGACAGGGATGGGGCGGACAGGCGATGGCGGCGGTAGAGCACAGGCATACGGAGCGGGGGATGTCTGCGGGGGAGCAGGATAAAAAGCAATTTGTGGATTTCGTCCGCATCCATGCGATCAGCGGCAAGCTGATCACGCGCGACGACGAGATGAAGGTCCTTAAGGAAGGGATCACGCGATTTGGCATGAATCTCGACGAAGCGACGGGCGTATTGTTGAGCGCCGCCGCGGATCGCCGGATCGCGCTCGTCAGCCAGGCCGAGGAGCATCTGGCGACGATGCTCGAACAACTCGTCAAGCGCAGCAAGATCGGACAGAAGGAGTTCGACGATGTCTGCGCCGTTTATGCCAAGCTGACGAACGGCATCCTCCCGACGCCCGAGATCCGCAAGCGCGTTAAGCAAATGGTCCAGGAGCGCGGCTGGAACGGCCGGCGGACGCATTGGCTGTTCGGCTCGCGAAAATGGTTCAAGAGGATTTGAGTTTGCGGCGCGCTGCGCCCTCTATCACTTCGTAAGAAATTGCCTGTCGAGTGCGGCCTGGTCGCCGCAGGCCATGTTGCGTGCGGTCAGATAGAGCGCGCGCTGCGCAACGTAGGGATCGCGCGAGAGAGAGTCGAGGAACGATATTCGATCCCGGTGATCGGCGTATTGCAGGGCGAGATCGCTCAAGCGATAGGGCACGTAGACGTACACTCCCATGACCTCGAAATAAGCGACGAGGGTAGCCAACCGGCCGGCCGCGTCGCGCACCGTCGCCGGCCCGAGGATCGGCAGCACCAGATAAGGTCCCGCCGGCAGCCCGGAAAGGCACAAGGCCTGTTCGAGGTTCCGCTTCTCTACTGTCAGTCCGAAGCGCGCCGCCGGGTCGAACAGGCCGCCGACGCCGAGCGTCGTATTGATACCGAAGCGGGCCGCCGCGGTGCCGGCGTCGGCGAACCGGCCTTCGAACGCGCTCGCGACAACCGTCACCGGCTCGTGCAGATTGGCGAAGAAATTGCGCATGCGCGCCTGCACGGCCGACGTGGTGTGCGCGAGGTAGAAGCCGGCGACCGGGTCGAACACGGCGAGCCGCAGATTGGCGTTCATGTCGAAGACGATCCGGTTGACCGGCTCGAAGGGATCCTCGCCCTTCATGTTCCGCAATAGATCGGGTTGCGGCAGGGCCGCGGTGGCGATGGCCGGCCCCGCCGGTTTGCTCGTGGCCGGGCGCGCCAACTGCCGCCCGAACCATTCTGCAAGCGTCCGCCGCGCGTTGCCGGCAGCGCTCGACAGACGCTCGGCAGCTGGCCGCAGCTCGTCCGCGACGCGCCGATAAACCGCGCCGGCTTCCCGGCGGGCGGGCGCAAGGATGCGGCGCTCGGCTGCGGCATAAAGGCTTTGGGCGATGGTGCCGAGCCGCTCCTCCAGGCTCGGCGCGCCGGCCGGTTTCGGCGGCGCGACGGCGGACCATGCCGGAAGCGCAACGGATAGGACGAGACAGATAAGGACGGCGAGCAGCGATCGCCGGCCGGCGCTAGGCGGTTGTGCGTGCGGCATTCGGCATCGGCGGATGAGCGGCAAGCGGCATGTTTTGCAAAACTTCGATGCGCGCCTTCACTCGGTAGAAACCGCGGTTGTCGAAGAGATTCATGACGAGCGCGTTTTCCGCCAGGGCATCGCCGAGGAAATGCCCCGTCGGGGTCGGGGCGCCGGCGTAGGAAAACCGGATGAAGCTCGGCAGCAGCATCGTCTCGACAATTTCGACCGCGGTGATCTCTGCGACCGCGATACTGTTTTCGAGGACGCCATGACCGAGCCACAGCAGTTCGACGAGGTGACCGAAGACGCCGCCTTTGACGAGGCGCAGGCGGTCGCCGGCGAGCTCGACCCGGCCGCCGATCCCGACCGCGACGAGCGGCGCGGGGTCGGATGCGTCCGCCCCGGTCTCGTCGCCGGCCGCGGCAAATTGCGCGGTCTCCTCACTCATCGTCATGCTCTCAATACCGCACGTAGCGCTTCTGCAATTGTCCGGTCAGCCGCTCGATCAGCGACGACCAGGAGACGCCGAAGGCGATGACGAGAGCAAAGGCGCTCAATAGGATGTATTGCGCCAGCAGCAGGACGAAGCCGAAGGAGCGGTAGCTCGGCGCCGCGACCGTCAGCGAGACGAATTCGGTGACGAAGAGCAGCGCGGCGATGCCGCCGAAGATCAGCCCCGGGCGGCGCAGCGCCCCGTAAACGATGCGCAGGACCGCATAATAAATAATGACGAGCCCGAGCCCCAGCGTCACTTTGAGCGAAAGCGGGCCAGGGCCGCTCTCGGCCACCCAGTCGACATAGGAGTAGCCCGAGGGGTTGTAGGTCGACAGCACGAGAAAAAGGCTGAGGAAGAGGCGGGCGAAGAAATATGCCACGGCGCCCGCCCCTACCGTCCCCGGCGTGCGGCCGAGCGGCGGCAAAAGGCGCTTGGAATGCCGTGACGCTTGGCGCATAACCAAGGCGATCGGCGGCAACAAAACCCATCCGGCATCGGATAACGGTCGCGCTGATGTGGCGGGGAGAGCGTATATCATGACTTCGCAAAACGACTCAAACGAGACGCCGCAAGCCGCGGCCGGCAGCGGCGAGCCGCCACCCGGTGCGACGCCGAAGGGGGCCGGGCGCGCCGCGGCGAGGTCGCTGCGGGCAGTGGTGCTGGCCTCGCTCGCGGTGTCGATCGTGAGCCTCGCGGTGGCGGTCACCGCGCCCCTCTGGTCGCCGCATCTCTACGGCAATCCCGGCGCCTCGCGGCTGCTGGTGCTCGGCATCGCGCAGCTGCGGCCGGCGCTCGCAGGCGACGAGCCGTTCCGCGCCGAACTGACGGTCGTGCGCGGCATGGTGCCGCGCTCGCCGCGCCTCGACGGGGCGCTCGCGCAGCTCGCCGGCTATGCCGACAAGGGGGTGCCGACGCTGTCGCAATTGCGGGCCCGCTTTCCGCGCCTGGCCAACGACATCCTGCTGGCGCATCTGCTCGGGGCGCGGGACAACGCCTTCGACCGCGCCGTCATATCGCTCGCTGCGGCGGTGCGGCTGCATGCGGTGATGCACCGGCTCGACGACATGCGCCCCTTCACGCAGATCCTCTGGCAGGCGCAGCAGCGGCTCGATGTCGGCGACCTCTCGGGCGCCGTTGCGGCGCTCGAAGGGCTGCGCGGCCGGCAGGCGGCGATCGCCGCGGCCTGGATCGCCGACGCCCGCATCCGGATCGCCGCCGACGAAGTTTTGCGCATGCTTGACCGCGTCGCGCAGGCGCGGATCGAGCATGCCGGGTCCGCTTCGGACTGAGTTGGGGGCGATGGCGCAGTCGTTGGAACCGTTCGGGTTTCAGGGGTTCGTCGCCCGCTGGCTGATGGCGATGTTCCTGGTGCTGGCGACCTATAACCCGAGCGGCTATTCCTATGTCGGCTGGATCACCCAGCTGTCGAGCGGCGACTGGATCCTGAAGCTGCTCGTCGGCCTCGTGCTGGCGATTTTGTACGCGACCTTTGGCCTGGCGACGCAGCGCTCGCTGGGCCGCATTGGCGTCGCGGCCTGGCTCACCTTCTTCGCCGCCGTCACCTGGCTGCTGATCGATATCGGGTTGCTGCGGGTGACGAGTTCGGGCGCGGTGATGACCCTCGTGCTCGTCGCGGTCGCCAACGTGCTCGCAGTCGGGCTGTCGTGGTCTTATATCCGGGCGCGCCTGTCGGGGCAGGCCGACACCAACAATGTGACCTTGCCGTAGCGCCGGCTCAGGGGCCGCCCAATTCGCGGTAGACCCAGACCGCGCCGAGGCTGGTCGCGGCGGTGGCGCCGCCGAGCACGCAACCGACGCCGAGCGCCGACAGGAAGCCGGTTA
The DNA here is from genome assembly GCA_035538335.1 of Allostellaceae bacterium. Lineage (GTDB taxonomy): Bacteria > Pseudomonadota > Alphaproteobacteria > ATCC43930 > CGMCC-115725 > AP-15. Next base: position 197,267 of record DATLKN010000006.1, on the reverse strand, counting down.
CCGCCGCGGGGGCCGCCGCAGCGGCGGCGGGAGCGGCGGCCGGCGCCGCCGTCGCCACCGCGAAACCGCCGATGAAGGCGCCGCCGGCGCACGCCCCGACCATCACCCGCCAGAAGCCTTCGCCGACATCGGCGTCGGGAGCGTCGCCGCCCTTCTTCTCGCCATTGCCGCCGCTGCGGGCCCGCGGCTTCATATTGTCACGGCTGTTCGAGCCGGCCATGTCGGTCCGGTTCGAAGAGCCCATATCGGGCTGGCTCGCGCTGCTGACGGTGTTGCTCATCGCCGGGTTCATCAGCGCCTGCGTTCCCTGCATGATGTGCGGGGCGGCGCCCATCGGCGAGCCGTAGGGCGCCATGTTGTCGGGCCCGAGCGCGCCCATTCGGCCGGCGAACGGACCGGCCATTTGCGACATCAGCGGTCCGAGCATCTGCGCCTGGGCCGGACCGCCGGCGGCCGCCGGCAGGCAAAGCACGAGGAGAAAAAGAACCGCCGCCGCTCTCGCATTGCCCATGTGCTGCACCCTCGACCGGGAAGAGCCGGGGCAATGCTATCGCGCCGCCGCCGCAAAAGCGAGCGGCCGCCGATCAGCCGCCGAACTCAAGCGGCAGCCGAGGCGGCCGCGGCGGCGGCTTTGTCAATCGTTGCGGCAGGATGTGCGGCGGGGTCGTTCCCGGGCCGCCACCGGCAGCGCCGAGCGCGTAGGCGCCCGCCCCGGCGGTCACCCCGTAGATGGCACCCTCGGCCACGACGTGGCCGAGATAAAGGGCCATCAGCCCCGTCCCGACCGAGCGGCCGAGAAAGGAGTTGCCGACGAGGAACACCGCGGCGACGCGCAAGCCGGTGATCAGGATCGCGGTGGTGATCGCGAACTGGACGCGGCTCATGCCGAGGATCGTGTTCTCGTCCTGCCGGCGGGCGGCGTGCGCACCGGCCGGCCCCAGCGCGAGGGCGGCCGCGAGCACTAGCGCAAATCCCCTGCGGGCGAGAAGCCGATGCAAAAACGACCCTCTCATTGCGCCTCGCTGCGCCGCTGCGGAACCGGCCGAGGGGGGCCTTGCTCCGGCAGGTTTCCGGAGAATTGCATGGCACCGGGCCACAATCGCGTATAGTGTAGAGAAGGGTCGGTTCACCGGTCCAGCGCTTCCGGACAAGGGGGCCTTCAGGGGGGCGGACATGCGGAAATTTCTTCTCGTGGCGGCAGTGGCGGGTGTGCTCGCCGCTCCCGCGACCGCCGAGGCCAGGGTCGACGGCCTGGTCGTCGGCGCGGTGGTCGGCGGCATCGCCGGTTCGGTCTACGTTGCCGGCGTCAATGCGACCGCGGCGGCGATCGGCAGCGCCACCGCGACGACCGTCAGCGCAATAGGCGCTGCGGCGCCGGTCATCGCCTCTGGTGTCGCCGGCGCGGTCGTCGGAGCCAGCACCCCGGTCATCCTCGGGGTGGTGGTCGGCGGCGCGATTGGCTATCTGTTGTTCTGAGCCATGCGCCGGCTGATCTGGGCCGTCGTGCTGGCGATCGCGCTCGCCGCGCCGATTGCCGCCGACGCGCAAGTGAAGGCGGCGCCGCAAGCGCCGCAGGAGTCGAAGATTCTGGGGCTGACCCCGGAAGAAATCGCGGTCGTCGGCGCCGGCGTCGTCGTCGGCGCGCTGGCGCTGCACCTGCTCGTCGGCGCCGATTTCACGTATTTCGCCGGCGCGGTCGCCGGCGGCCTCGCCGCCGACTGGTGGTACGAGCAAGGCGGCAAGTCCGAGCTGCCGCCCTTGATGAAGCGGTTCGGCATCGCGCCGGCGCGCTGAGGCGAGCCGGCGCGGAACCGTCTTACATCTGCATGCCGCCCATTGACGCGGGCGGGCGCGGCGGCTCGGTGTTTAGCAGGTGGACTTGCTTGAAGAGCGCCGCCATCCGGTTCCAGCCCGGGCCCCAAGCGGGGATCCAGCGAAACCGCAGATATCCCGAGCGATCGATCAGGAATTCCATGTGCGGCGGCACCGGCGGGACGCCCTCGAGCGAGGGTGTGCGGCGGTAGAGGCTGTAGGCGGCGGCGACGTCGGGCCCAGCTTCGGCGATGCGCAGACGATGAAGGCCGATCTGCTTCGCGCTCTCTCCCTCCGGGTTTTTCGCGAACGGCACGGCAATGATGCGTACGCCCGCTTTTTCGAGCTGCGGTGCGGCGTCGTCGAGCGCGTGCAGCCGCGCCAGCGAGCCGGGGTCGCTGAACAACACGAGCAACACGATGCGCTTGCCGCGCTCGTCCTCGAGCGTCTGCTGTGCGCCATGCCGGAACTGAAAGGCGAAGTTGGGGGCGACGACGTCATGATAGCCCCCGGCGGCCGGACCCATCGTGTTCGACTGCTCGGCCTCGGCCTGGGCGCGTAGGAATGCGAGCAGGTCCCACCGCTGGGTCGGACGCAGCACGCTCCTGAAGGCGGGCATCGGGGTGCCGGCGATGCCGTGGCTGATCCACCAGAAGAGCGTTCCCTCGCCATGATGGAACAGATGCTCCTCGGTCAGATTGGCCGGCTTGATCGGAAGCGAGGCGGCGAGCGGCCCGTCGCCGTAGCCGTAGGGGCCGTGGCACATCACGCAATTTTGCGCGAACAGCGGCTCGCCCTGCGCGATCGGCAGGCTGCCGTACTTGACCGGCGAATATTTGTAGGTGGTGGGATAGGCGTCGACGATATAGGGCCGCATCGCGATGTAGAAGGCGGCGAGCCCGGCGACGACGGCGATGCCGGCGATCCCCCAGCGCCGCAGCAACAGCGCCGCCGCGCTCGCGGCGGCAGCGACGGCCCCGACCGCGATCGCGCCGTAGAAGACGACATAGGCGGTACCCGTCCACACGAAATCCATGTTGCCCATGGAGTTGAAGGTGTAGGGGAACGGCCAGGTCGGCTCGTCGTGCATGCCCGGCTTCAGATGCACGAGCGCGCCGACGACGAAAAATAGCGCGCAAGCGATCAGGGCTTCGCAAGCGGCGGTGCGGCTCAGGTGGTGCGCTGCATGCGGGTGTTCGTCGTCATCGCTGCGATGCCGTGCCAGCCGCGGCGTGAGACGCAGCCGGTTGATCGCAGCCAGGCTCACCATCGCGAGGAACAGCGCCACCTTGAGCATCAGCAAAAGCCCGTAGGTCGTGCCGAACAGGCCGGGCAGGCCGCCGACCAGGTACCAGGAATTGACGAGGCCCGTCAGCAGGACCGTCGAGACGGTGACGAGGCCGAGGGTCGAGAAGCGCACCGTCGCTCGCTGCGCGATCGCGAGCCAATTCCCGGTCTCTCTGGCATGGGCACGCCGCAACACATAGACGAGCGGAACGATGGCGCCGAGCCAGCCGCCGGCGGCGAGCAGGTGCAGGATGTCGGCCGTCAGGTGCTTGACGTGGGCACTGCCGGCGTCGTCGTTGCCGTGCCCGGCAAAGGCCATTAAGCCGAGCACTAACGCGGCGAGAAGGCCGCCGATAATCGCGAATGCGAGCCAGCTCGACGGTTTCTTGGCGACGCGGCGGAACGCGATGAAGACCGCCAGCAGCAGTGCAACCGCGAAGCGTATCTCCCACACCCGGCCGAAATCGGTCTGCCCGAGGACCGTCGCGAACAGCTTGGGCGAAAAGGCAGCGCCGAGCGAGACCCCGGCCATTCCGGCGCCGGTGGCCCAGAGCCACAGAAAGCCGGTGACGAGCGTCGCCGCAATGCTTCCTTCGGCGAGCAGCGACAGGAAGCGGTCGAACCGCTCCCGTTCGGCGGCGCCGGCGCCGGCCTCGCGAAAGGCCGGCCGCGCGACCAGGAAGAGAAAGGCGAAACAGCCGAAGAGCGAGACAATCGAAATGTAATGTGCCCCGCGAACCGCATCGCCAAACAGGATCGTCAACATTTCCGCTCACCCGATGAGGAAAAGGCGGTGGCGCTCAGGGCGCCACCGTGAAATCGAACTTGCCTTCCGTCGTATGGGTATCGACCGAGAGCACCCGCCAGATGACCTTGTAATCGCCGGGCGGCAGGGCGTTCAGAGAGATTTCCAGCTCGGCGGGGTTCTTCGGATCGACCGCCTTGTTGCCCTTGTCGACCTGTTTTCCGTTGGCGTCGACGACCTTCACCGTACTGAAGGCCGGCTCGAGATTCTGAGTATAAAACAACTGCACCTGGGCGGGCGAGCCGTGCACCGTGCTGCCGACCGCCGGCGAAGCGTGATCGAGGAAGGCGTGCGCATCCGCCCTTGGCGCGGCGAGGGCGAGGAGCGCGAGAGCAAGGAAGACCCGGATCATTTGAACCACTCCGCAAGGGGCTTGCCGAGGCTGTTCGGGAAGCTGTCGTCGAGGTAGACGTGGAACTGGACGACGCCGCCGATGCCGTGCCCTGATTCGCCATTGATCGGCAGGATCGCCTCGGCGCCGATCTGGAAATATGTACCGGCCCAGATGACGCCCGGCTGCACCGTACCGATCGTCGGCCCGCCGCCGCGGTTGATCGGCGTCGAGGCGGCGAACTCGACGAGTGGGATCATCTGCTGCCAGGGAAAACGCAGGCCGAGATCCTTGACCTGCGATTCGAGGTAGCTGATCGGGTATTCGAGGGCGAAACCGTAGTTGAAATTGTTCGGGTTGGGCGTCCCGGCGCTCTCGGTCTTGGTTGGGAAATCGACGCTCAGATTGCCGGTGATCGCGAAGGGTTTCAGGTATTTCATCGAATCCGGCAGATCGCCGAAGCCCTTGCCCCAATCGAAAGTCGGGGTCAGCGTCGTGAAATCGGAGGCGCCCAACGCCTGAACGCGCCCGGTATGAGCCCATTCGACGTTCAATCCGACGAGCCCCATCGCCTCATGGTCGCCGTTGATGAAGAGTTGGTACTGCGCACCGGTATTGAGATCGCCCCAACCGGTGGCCGCCGGCGCGCCTTTCGGCTGGAGGTAGGTCCAGCCGCGGCCGAAAGTCAGGCCGAAATCCTTGGTGACGCGCTTCGCCAGGTCGAAGTCGAGATCGTATTCCTGGGATCCGTCGGGGCCCGTCGGCGGCCGCGTGAAGGTCGGCAGCGACATTTCGTCGGCGACGAACGGGTCGTCGGTCAGGATCGTCGCCGGAAAGAAGCGGGCGCCGGCAAAGCCGTGCGCCAGCGCCTTGCCGGCGGGCAGCATCGCAGCCGCCGCTCCCGCGGCGAAACCCAAAACGCACCAACCCTTGGCAGTTCGCCCGCGGCGCCGCCGCCGGGCATTGAAGACGGTTTTACCGTGCTTTGCAGACATTTTCCTTTTCCCCTTCCCCTTGCCATGACGGCGCCCGCTGCAAGCGACGGCGAAACCCGTCGGCGATCGCCCAGAAAGGGCGACGGCCTGCCACTGCGCCGTAAGGTGAAACCGCGCGACGAAAAGGAGCTTCAAGCTCCTTGATCAGGCGCGCGCCGGGGGAGCCCTGGGGAAGGGGCGGGAAAAGGAGCCGTCGGCAGGGATGAGCCCGGTCCAGTCGGCTAAGAAATGGTGGAGCCGTCCAAAGGACGGCACCGGCAGCGGCGGCGGACCGGAGCTGCCGAGCGGCGCCAGATAGGTGAATGATTGGAAGATCGGGCAGGACTGCCCGTGGCCGTGCGCCAACGGCTGCCCGGAAGGCGCGGCGTGCGCCGATCCGGCGAAGCCGTGCGGCACGCCCGCTGCAACCGGCAGGTCGAGGCCGGGGCAGCGCTGGCCGACCAACAGCGCGATCGGGTCATGGCCGATCGGGACGACGATCTGGCAAAGAACGGCGAAGAGTGCAGCCCATAAGCCGAGGCGCCGCGACACGGTATCGCGGAACGGTCGGATATGCCTGTGCCCGAGCCTCATGTGCCTGCTTCAATACCGCGCGCAGCCGAACCGCTCGCAGCAACGTCTCCCCGATAGGCCGAGACGAGAACGGTGACAGCATTCAACGTACGGTGCAAGCGAATATCGCCGCCCTTTGCCATTTGCCATGACGAGGGCGAACTGGCATTAAATACTGTGCGCCGGGCGTTACGGCGAGGCCTGCCGCAGGGGATGCACGCGGGACATGGGCGTCATTTCGTGGCTCAGCGACCAGCCGCTCTGGGTGACCGCCGCCGTGTTGATCGGCGGCTCGGTCAGTTTCGGGATTCTCGGGCGGGCGGCGGCCGGTCTCTATGTCGGCGAGCGCGAACTCAGCCTCAACAATATCGTCGGCGGCTTCAAATACCTCTTTCTGTCGATGGTCTATGCCGGCTTTCTCGGGTTTCTGCTGTTCGGCGTCTACAAGCGCTACGACGCCGTGCGCACCGATGTCGTGCAGGAGGTCACCGACCTCTCGACGCTCGATGCGTTGGCCGCGGCCTACCCGCCCGCGACCCGCGACCAGCTGCGCCGCGCGCTCGGCGCCTACGCGCGCCGCGTCGTCAGGGTCGAATGGCCGCAGTTACGTGCCCGCATCGCCAACCCCGTCACGATGAACGCGCTCGACACCCTCGATGCGGTCTATGCCGCGCTGCAGCCGGCGACCGAGAAGCAGCGTGAGGTCTTGAACTATTCCAACAAACTGTTGGCCTCGATACGCGACAAGCGATCGATGCGGGTGTTCCGCAGCCGCGGCACGATGCAGATTCTCCTATGGGTCGTGACGATCGTCGGCACCGGCGTCTCGATCGTTCTGCCCTGGGTGTTCGGCAGCCCCAATGTCAACGCGACAATGCTGATATCGACGCTGTCGACGCTGTTGATGGCGTCGATTGTGCTGCTCATTCTCGAGCTGAGCTATCCGTTCGCCGGCAATGGAATTTCCCCGGCCCCGTTTGTCGATTTCATTCGCGAGGTGTCGCAACCGCATTAGGAGCGCATTACCGCCCGGGCGGGCGCGCCTGCCGGGCGGCCGCGGTTTGCGCGAGGCACTCGACGACCCCTTGATGGTCGAGAAAATGGCCGCAGTAGTGGCAGATCGCTCCGACCAGCCCGTCGAGCTTCGCCGCGTCCGTCGATTCGATAAAACCCAGCTGCCCGCAATTTGGGCAGCGCAGCGCCTCGTTGATCATCGGCCGCCGGCGCGTGCGGCAATTCGCCGGTGGCGGCGGTTTGCCGGCGCGCGGCGGATTCCGGTTGTCGCGGCCCGGTAACTCAAGAACAATGACGGCGCGTGCGGGGGCAGGGCCGCCGGTGACGCCGCTTGCCGGAAGAGGGGGATCGCTCGGGTCATGGAATTCATCAATTGGCTGAACGGTCTTCCCGTCGGCGTCGGTGCACTGGTGACGATCGGCGGCGGCCTCAGCATCGCAATGGTCGGTTCGCTGATCGTCAACGCTTACTTTACCCCACAGCAGCTGGTCGTCAACAATATCATCGGCGGCTTCAGCTATTCGTTTCTATCCTCGGTCTATGCCAGCTTCATCGGTCTGTTGCTGTTTGGCGTTTATCAAAAATACGACGACGTGCGCGCCGACATCGTCGTCGAGGTCAATGCGCTGACGACGCTCGACCGCGTCGCTGCGGCGTTTCCGGCGGTGACGCGCAACGAGGTGCGCAAGGAGCTGCGCGATTATGCGAGGAACGTCGCCCAGATCGAGTGGCCGGAAATGCGGCTGCGGCGGCTCGGCTACGGCAGCTCGGCGGCGCTCGACAATGTGTACTACACCTATCTCGCGATCGAGCCGCAGACCGAGAAGGAGATGTCGGCTCTCAGCTATTCGCTGCAGCTGCTCGAGGTGGTGCGCGACGACCGCGGCAACCGCATCCGCCTCAGCCGCGGCGCGCTGACCCCGATCCTATGGGGGGTGGCGGCCGTCGGCACGATGATATCGGTCATCTTTCCGTGGTTCTTTGGCAGCCCGACGATCTATGCGACGATGCTGATGTCGGCGCTCGTCTCCACCGTCACGCTGTCGGTGTTTCTCGTCATCTTGAAGCTCAGCTACCCCTTCGGCGGCGATTACGGGATCCTGCCGACCGCGTTTCTCGCCTTCGTGCATTCATCCTCGGGGTAGGTTGCGCGGCTAATCCGAAGGTTTCGCCGGCGTCCCGTGCTCGTGCCCCGATGTCGCATCCGCTTTGGCGCGGGAATTCTCGATCGCTCGCATCAACGCGTCGTGCTCCTCGCTGAGCGGGATGTTGTTGGGCTCGACCGCGAATTCCGCCGAAGGCAGCGGCAGCACGCCGATCACCAATTTGCCGACCCGCATGTTGCCGGTCTCGCCGACCGCGAGCAGCGTGCGGATGATCTGGCGCTGCATGGCGGGAATGACGCCGCGCTTGCGCATCGCCTGGACCTCGAGTTCCCGCTCGACATACCGGCGGTCGGCATCCGACAGTTCGCGCACCAGCTGGAAGGTCAGCTTGACGTCCGGAATGAGGGCGACTGCAGTGTCGATGCTGGCGAGCTGGTAGCCGGCGTCGGCGAGGTCTTTCCAAAAATCGACGCCGCGCTTTTTCTCCATCGCATGGAACAAGGCGACCGGGGTTGGCGGCGTCACCGCCTTCTGCGCGGATCCGGTTGCCCGGGCGAAGAGGCTATCGACGAAATCCGAGAACTCCTGCTGCAGTTCGACGATGTTCTGGTGAAAATCGGCCGCCGCACTGCGCGGGTGCACGACAAGGAGCATCAACAACAGCAGCCCGAGGAGTGCAAAACTTCTGGTCCTACCGATCATGTGACAAACTCCCCTTCGGGCGCCGGTTACGGGCTGTAGCGCAGCATGCGGCGCGCGACCATCTGCTGATGCCGCTGCTGGTCCGGCGAGAGCGCCGTCAGCCCGAGCTTTTCGAACTCGCCGCCCTCGCCGAGCGCCGCCGGCTCGGTGACCTCGGCCATGAATTCGGGGATGCCGCGCACGACGCCGCGCCCCTCGTTATCGAGAATGTTCGCGCGCTTGAAGTAATAAACGAGCGTGGTGGTCATTTCGTAATCGTAACTGTCGATGTTCTTGTGGGTCGGCAGGACGTGATCGACCGGCAGCACCGCGAGCTTGTCGCGGTTGTCGAGGTAGAGCCGGCGCGGCATGATCGCCAGCGTCCCGGGGGGTGAGTTCTGCAAATCGGCAAGCATCTTGTCCGCGAAGGGTTCCGGCACCTCGGTGACGACCCCGTCCTCGCGCAATGTGATGCACAGCGGCACGCGTCGGTCGGCTGAAAAGATAGCGTCGATCAGCTTCTGGTGCCGGCAACCGGTCTGCATGAAGAAATCGTCGAAAAAGCCGCGCGTCCCCGAGCCTTTTGCTGGAAGCACGACATGGATCGGCAGGTCAGGCGCGTTTTTGTCCGTCGCTTTCCAGCTCTTGTTCTTATTGAATTTTAATTCCTCCTCGACCGGGACCTTGTCGGCCAGGCCGAAATAGAACATGCGCGGCGTCACGTTGAACACCGGATTGCCCTTCTTGGTCACGACGACCACCGCGCCGCGGCCGATCTCGATCTGGATGACATCGAGCACATGATTGGCAAGGCAATCCTCGTACTCGGCTTGTTCCATACGACGCGAGGCCGAGACGATGTCCGGATAGCTGCGGCCGATGCCGGCGCAAAACTCCTTAAACCCCTTGGCCGTGCCGGCCAACCGCTCGATCGGCTGCGGCATCGCGTATTCCTTTATCATCTTGCGCACGACGAAATCGGTCACCGGCTTCAAGGTCGAGGAGCCCACGATGTAAAGCGCCTTGCGTCCGGCGAGATCGACGCCCGCTGCCGCGGGCTCCTTGCCGGCTTGCGCGGCCGGCGGGCGCGGCCCGGCGACTTGCGCAGCGGCCCATGGTCCGGCAAGGCCGCACGCCAATGCCGCGACGACCGGCAATACCGCCGGAACGCCGCGGGCGCCAGCCAGCCGCTCCATTCGCTGCCCCCAACTCATCTGTATCCCCTTCCCACACGATCGTCTTTGGCCGCCGCTCGGCACGCCTCGGCTTCGGCCCGTTCGGCGGCGCTTCCAGCCATTCGCCGGACCTTAGAGCTTATGCCTCAACTAAACCAGAAATTGCCCCCCGCTATCCAATAGCGGCACCTTGCCGGCGGCGGAATTCCCTTCTCGCCGGGAATCAATCCATGTTAGCATTATTGTTCTTCGGCAAAAAGGGGCAGCGCGTCTTGGGCGATATCCGGGTTTTGTCCGTCGCGGCGCCGGCCGGCGGCGAGCGCGCGGTGCGCGCTCCCGCGAGACGGCGCACCGGCGAAGGGCTGCCCTGACATGCCGGCCCGGGTCCTGGTGGCGGCGACCGGCAAAGGCGGCGCCGGCAAATCGACGATGATCGCCTGCCTTGCCGCTTACTGGCACAAGGCCGGGCGCAAGGTGGCGCTGCTCGACGCCGATCCCAATCGTACGCTCAGCCGCTGGCACGCGAAGGGCAACGTCCTGTCCGAGATGGTGCTGAAGAGCGAGACCGACGAGCACGCGATCATCCCGGTGATCAGCGAGCTGGCGCGCGATCACGAGGTCGTGCTGGTCGACTGCGCCGGCTTCGGCAACCAGGCGATGATTTTCGCGATCGGCGCGGCCGATCTCGTGGTGATCCCGGCAATGACCGACGAGGCAAACGTCTTCGAGGCGGCGCGCACCGCCAAGATTGTCGACAGCGCCTCGCGCATGACGCGCCGCGCGATCCCCTCGCGCACGCTGTTATGCCGCGTCAAGCGCTCGGCAATCGCCGGTCATGCGCGCGCCCAGCTCGTCGCCCTCAGGACTAACCCGCTCGACGCCCAGCTGAACGACCGGGTGCTCTTCCAGGAGGCGACGTTCCACGGCTCTTCGCCGACCGCGCTGGCGCCGGCCAGCGCCGCGGCGCAGGAGGTGGCCCGGTTGGCGAGCGAGATCGACGGGCTGTTGTGGGCTCGAGCCGCCGCGCCTGAAGCCGCGATCTCCGCCGCGTAGCTGAGCCGATGAGCCGCAAGCCGCCGCTGCCGGGTCTGGACGAGGAGGCGCTCGCGACGCTGGCGAGCCAGTTTCCGAGCCTGCATCTGCCGCCGCCGGAGGAAAAGCCGGCGCCGCGGACGGAACCGCCGCCAGCGGCGGCGCCGAAGGCAAAGCCGCCGGGCCGAGGCCTGGCGGTCATGGCGATCGTTTTGGCGTTTCTCGCGATCCTCGCCGCGGCCGTTTCTCTCGCACCGCCGGGACGCCGCGCGCAGTTGCTCGCCGTGGTGCGAGGCACCGATTCCGCCGCTGACCGCAGGCCGGCGCGCCCCTCCCTTGCGCCGCCGCAGGCCGCCTCGCAGGCGGCGGTCGCGACGCGGACGAGCGCGAGTGGCGAGGCGACGGCGAAGCTTGCCGCCAGCATCGCCGAGACGCGCAAGGAACTGCTCGCCGAGCAGGCTAGCCGACGCGGCGACGACACGCGGCTGGCCGCGATCGAGGGCCGCCTGAAGGCGCTCGACGGCGATCTGCAAGGGTTGCAAACGCGGCTTGCCGCGGCCGAGCAGCAGATCGGCACGACGCTGCTTGCGCGGCTCAGTGCCGTCGAGACGAAGGTCGGCGGGCTGCGGCAGGCGAATCGTCGCCGCGAGAAATTCTTTCTCGCAGCCACCCAGCTGCGCGATGCGCTGCGCAGCTCGCGGCCGTTTGCCACCCAGCTTGCGGCGGTTGTCGCGCTCGCCGGCAAGGATCCTGCCGAGCGCGCTGCACTCGACGAGCTGCAGAAACATTCTCGCGACGGGGTCGCGACTGTCGCCGAGCTGCGCGACGATTTCACCGGCACGGTGGCACCGCGGCTGATTGCGCTGTCGGAAGCGAACCGGCCGAGTGTCGCCGCACGCGCCGCGGTTTGGCTGCGGTCCTGGTACGCCTCGGGTCCGAGCGGCGGATCGCGGGGCGACCGCAACGCGGCGGTCGTCGCTTCCGCCGAGCGCAGCCTCGATCGCGGCCAGCTCGCGGCCGCGGTCGACCAGGTATTGCTGCTCGAGGACCAGGCGGCATTGGTGACGGCCGGATGGCTCGCCAATGCGAGTGCCCGGCTCGCCGTCGACAAGGCGGCATCGGCGCTGATGCGGCAGGCGCTTGATCGCATTGCGCGGGCGGACTAACGTGGAACCGCATGCTGACAGGGGGCAAGGAGTGAGCCGGCCGGCGCGGCAGGGTTCGCTTATCGGGTCGATAGGCGGGGCTGGCGCGTCCGAGAGCGCCGTTGCGCGCCATCGCGGCGGATGCTTATTGAATCAGAACCGGACAATTGGTAACATTTCGGTGCACGAAGTATGAGGTGTCGCAACCTCTAGCCGCGTGCTCCGTAGCAGTTGAATTTCAGCGCCGGCCTTGCCGTTCGCAGCTGGGGCTTGGGCGTGTACTGCGGGCAATAGAGCCCAGCTGAGGAGTGTAGCATGTTGAGGGCCCGTCGGAACCGGATAACCGCCGTAATGCTGACGGTCGCGGTCGGGCTCTTGATCTCCGGCGGGCCGCGCGACGCCGCCGCGCACGGCGATGACGAGGATGCGGCGCCGCCGGCCTCGCTGATGGTGGCGCCGCGCGTCGTTGCGCACAGCAATCTTTACGATCTCGTCGGCGTGGCGCGCCAGCGGACGCTGTCGATCTACCTTAACCACGCCGCCTCCGACGAACCGGTGGCCGGGGCGAAGATCGAGGTCGAGGTCGACGGGCAGCGCGCGACGGCAACGCCGGGCAACGAGGGCGTTTACACCCTCTCGGCCGATTGGGTGGCGCGGCCGGGACATCACGATGCGGTGTTCACGATCATCGCCAAGGACGGTTCGGACCTACTCGCCGGGACGCTCGACGTGCCGCCGCCGGCGGTGCCGACGGCCGATGCGGGAGGCGCGGCGCCGGCCGTATCGCGAGCCAATGTGCTGGCCTTTATGCTCGGCATGCTGGCGATGCTGGGGCTCGTGTTGTTCAAGGCGTTCTCTGCGGCGGCCGGCCCGAGGCTGCGCCTGGCGGCGCAGGGCGCGATGGCGGTTCTGCGTACCGTGCCGGCAGCGATCGCCGATATGCGCGGCGGCGCGGCGCAGCGGCTGCGGCGCCGCCCGGCGCAGCCGGGCGCTGCGCGCGAAGAAGCCGCCGCCGGCGCGCCGACGCTGCCGTCGAGAGTCGCCGCCGGGCTGGGTCTGACGGTGCGGCAGGGCGGCCGGGTCGAGGCGGCGATTCTCGCCGTCATCTGCCTTTTGTTGATCGCCACGGCGGCGTTGTTCCTGATCAGCCGCGGCGTCTTCGCGCATGAAAGCGGGGACGATGCCGCCGCTCCCGCAGCGGCGGTCGCCGCCGGGGCGTTCGACAGCCCGCACCGGTTACTTGACGGCAGTCTCTTCGTTCCGGAATTCACGCAGCGCCTGCTGCATGTGCGCACCGTCGTCGCGCGCGTGAAAAAAGTGGCGCGCTCGATCCGCATGGTCGGCCGGGTGATCCCCGACCCGGGAACCAGCGGCGAAGTCCACGCGATGGTTCGCGGCCGGCTCGAGCCGGTCGGCGGCCAATGGCCGCGGGTCGGCCAAGAGGTGAAGAAGAATCAGGTCCTCGCCTGGGTCGTGCCGGTAGTCAACCCGATCGACCGCGGCATCATTCTGCAGCAGGTGGCGCAGATCGACCGCGAGATCGCGCGCACGCAGGACGCCCTCAAAAAGCTCGCCTCGGCGAAGGCGCCGGCCGCCGCCCTCGTCGAGGCGCGCGATCACCTGACGAACCTGCTGCAACGCCGCGAGGCGATCGGCACGGTGCTGCACGACCGCGACAATCTGCGCGCCCCGTTGCGCGCTCCCAGCACCGGCGTCATTGCAGCGAGCTTTGCCGTCGCCGGCCAGGTCGTCGACGAGCAGGATAAGCTGTTCCAGGTCGTCGATCTGAAGCGGCTGTGGGTCGAGGCCTATGCCTATGACATCATGGGCCTCGGCAAGGTGCTGCGGGCCGACGCCGAAAGCTCGACGGGTCGCGGCTATCGCCTCCGGTTCGTCAGCCGCGGGCCGCAGCTCGAGCGGCAGACGATCCCGCTTTTCTTCAAGATCGCCGATCCCGGCCCTGCGCTCAGCGTTGGCAGCCTGCTATCGGTGATCGTCGAGACGACGGGCGAGCGCTCGGGGCTGGTGGTGCCGCGCACCGCGTTGACGCGCGACGCCTCCGGCCAGCAAGTCGTCTGGCAGCATACGCATCCCGAGAGCTTCGTCCCGGTGCCGGTCCGCGCCGAACCGGTTGATGCTGGCGACGTGCTGATCGCCAGCGGCCTCAAGCCGAACAGCCGGATCGTCGTCAAGGCGGCGGAGCTTTTGAGTCAGGTGCGGTGAGGCCAGATGTTCGCCTTTCTGATCCGCAACAGCCTCAGATACCGCCTCTTCGTTCTGTGCGGCGCCGCGATCCTGGTGGTCATCGGCACGATCGTGACGTTGCACACGCCGGTCGATGTGTTGCCGGATATCGACCGCAACATCGTGTCGATTCTGACCGAAGGAGAGGGTCTGGCGCCGCAGGAGGTCGAACGGCGCATTACCTTCCCGATCGAAACGGCGATGGCCGGGCTCGAGGGCGTGAAGCGGGTTCGCTCGGTATCGAGCCCGAGCCTGTCGCTGGTGCAGGTCGATTTCAAGCTCGGCACCGATGTCTATCGCGACCGCCAACTCGTCTCTGAAAGGCTTTCGCAGGCGAGGAGCCAGATCCCGCCTGATGCACTGCCCGAGATGCTGCCGATCACCTCGGTCGTCGGCGAGGTCGTCGATTTCGCGCTGACGAGCGATAGCGGCCACATGATGGCGCTGCGCGACTTCGTCGATTGGCGCCTGCGGCCGCGGCTGCTCGCGATACCGGGCATTGCGCAAGTGCTTCCGGTAGGCGGGGAAGTGCGTACATTGCGGATCACGCCCGATCCGCGCCGGCTCGAATTCCTCGGCGTCACCCTCGGCGATTTGGAAACGGCGGTCAAAGGTTACGACACCAACACCGGCGGCTCATCCGTCGATGCCTACGGGCGGCGCTTTCTGATCACCAATATCGGGCATACCCGCAACCCCGCGGCGCTTCTCGAAGGGGCGCGCGATCTCGTCGTCGCCTATCAGCACGGCCGCCCGATCCTGCTGCGCGAGGTTGCGAAAGTCGATTTCGCCGCCGCCGTCAAGCAGGGCGACGCCAGCTATATGGGCCAGCCTGCGGTGCTGCTTCGCGTGCAGAAGCAGCCGGGGGTCAATACCTTGGTCGTCACCGCGCGAATCAAAGAGCTGCTCGCCGACATGCGCCCCTTTCTGCCGAAGGGGGTGCATGTCAGCCCGTTCACCTTCGCGCAGGAAACCTACATCAACCATTCGATCGACACGCTAAAGCATGTGCTGATCGAAGGCGCGCTGATGGTCGCGGTGGTGCTGTTCGCCTTCTTGCTCAATATCCGCACCACCGTCATCTCGCTGGCGGCAATCCCGATCTCGATGTTCATCACCGTGCTCGTCTTTCATTTCGCCGGGCTGACGATCAACACGATGACGCTCGGTGGGCTTGCGATCGCCGCCGGCGAGCTGGTCGACGACGCCGTGGTCGGGGTCGAAAACACCTACCGTCGGCTGCGCCTCAACCGATTGCGCGAAGAGCCGCGCCCGGTGCTGCGGGTGATTGCCGAAGCCAGCGTGGAAGTGCGCACCGGCATATTCTACGCGACGCTGATCGTGCTTCTCGTCTTCTTCCCGCTGTTTGCGCTGCCCGGCATCGACGGGCTGATGTTCGAGCCGCTCGCCGTCGCCTACATCACCTCGATCTTCGCGAGCCTCATCACCTCGGTAACGCTGACCCCGGTGCTCGCCTATTACCTGCTGCCTCAGATGAAGCGGATGCGGCACGCGGATTCGGGGCTGGTGCGGGTTCTGAAGCGGCAGAACGAGCGGCTCTTGGCGTGGGCCTTCGCCAATCAGGCGACGGTCGTCGCGGCGGCTTTACTCGGGGTCGGCCTCGCCGCGGTCGGGACGGTTTACCTGCCGCGCGCCTTCCTGCCGCCGCTCAACGAGGGCGACTACCTCGTCGAAGCGAACTACGACCCCGGGATTTCGCTGGTCGATACCGACCGCATGGCGCGGGCAGCGGAAAAGCTGCTGATGAAAGTTCCGGGGGTGACCTCGGTGGACAATAAAACCGGCCGCTCCGAGTACGATCTCGATGCCGACGGCATCTATCGGCAGGAGTTTCACGTCAACCTCGCTTCGTCGGCCGATCCTGCCAAAGTCCTGCGCAACGTGCGCGCGGCGCTGAGAATGCTGCCGAGGCCCGCCTATATCAGCCAGCCGGTCACGATGTGGATGAATGCCGTGATGACCGGCCTGCCCTCCGATCTCGCCGTCAAGATCTTCGGCAGCGATCCGGATACTCTCGTCAAGCTGGCGAACGAGCTGAACCGGCGGCTGGCGAGCGTCAAGGGCCTCACCGACCGCAAGGTCGAGGCGCAAACGCGCATCCCGCAGCTGCTGATCCGGCCCAATCCGGCCGATGCGCGGCTTTATGGCGTCACCCCGGCCAAGCTTACCCGCAGCCTCGAGACCCTTGCCGGCGGGCGAATCGTCTCGCAAGTGATCGATGCCAACCGGCGTTACGATGTCGTGGTCCGGCTCAACGACCGCGACCGCACCGCCGCCGAGCTGCGCAACCTGCTGATCGACACGCCGGTCGGCCACGTGCCGTTGCGCGATCTCGCCGAGATCCGCGATACCGACGGGCCGAACCAGATCGTCAGTGAGAACGGCCTGCCGCGCATCGCGGTCCTCGCCAATACCGACGGCTCCGACATGGCGGCGATCACGCGCGGCATCCAGCAGCAGATCGACGGCATGAGGATGCCCGCCGGATACTCCGCCATGATCACCGGCGACTATGCGGCGCAGCAGGAGGCGACCCGGCTGATCGCCATTCTCTCGATCATCTCGCTGATCCTGATCTTCGCGATTCTCTATACGCGCTACAGTTCCGCGGTGCTGGCGCTGATCATCATGGCGAACGTACCGCTTGCTCTGATCGGCAGCATCGTCGCGCTGTGGATCGCGGGTGGCTCGTTGTCGCTGGCGACCATGATCGGCTTCATCACGCTGGCCGGCATCAGCACGCGCAATGGCATTCTGAAGATCAGCCACTACATCAATCTCGCCCTCAACGAAGGGGAGACGTTCGGCCGCCGGCTGATCGTGCGCGGCAGCCTCGAGCGCATGACGCCCGTGCTGATGACGGCGCTGTCGGCCGGGATGGCGCTGATCCCGCTGATTCTCGGCGGCGGCGAGCCGGGCAAGGAAATTCTGTCGCCGGTCGCGCTCGTCATCTTCGGCGGATTGGTCAGCGCCACGCTGCTCGACGCGGTGCTCACCCCGGTACTGTTTCTGCGCTTCGGCGAGGCGCCGCTGCGCGAATTGCAGGACCGTCACGAAGCCGGCCAGGGCGCCGAAGCTTATTGAAAACGCTTCGAGGGGGCAGCCGTTCGATGTACCGCAACATCATCTTCGCCGTTCTCCTTTTGCTGTCGCCGGCGGCCGCCTTGGCGCATAGCGGAAAGGGGCCGCATGGCGGGCCGCTCGCCGACGCCGGGCCTTATTACGTCGAGCTGCTCGTGAAGGGCAGCGATCTGCGGATTTTCGTCTTCGACGACAAGACCTCGGCCCCGGTCGGCACGGGCGGCGCCAAGGGTACGGCGGTGCTGCTGGTCGGCCAGAAGGAGGAAAAGTTTGCGCTGCAGCCGGCCGCGGGCGGCAAGTCCGGCAACGCGATGCAGGGCACGGCGCCGGCCGCCGTCGGGACGGGCGCCCGCATCGTGGTGCTGGTGCAAATGCCGGGAAAGCCCTCGGTCGTTGCGCGTTTCGCGATGTGAGCCGCACCGCCGCGGCGTGCAGGGAGGCCGATGAGTGACGGCGGGGGCCTCGTCGGGGCGGCGGGGGCAGCGCTTGAGGTAGCGTTCGTCGTCGCGCTGCCGATCCTGGCGCTGAAAGCGGAGCGGCGCATCCTCGATCGCATCGCTCCGGCCGAGTATTTCGAAATCCCGCTGGTGACCGGGGCGGCGCGTTTCTTCGGCTTGGCGCTCGGCATCACCCTCCTTTACGCCCGCTTCGCCGGTCGGCGCTATTTCGACCTCAACCGGCTGTTCACGCCGCAGAGCCCCTGGAACCTGTCGCTCGGCGAGTTCCTGCGCGATCGCGCCAACCCGTTCGATTATGGGGTCGGCACCGTCCTCGACCACCTGCAGCGGTATGGCGCCAGCGCAACCTTCCTGTCGCTGCTCGCTGCGGTCGGCGTCGCGGCAGTCCTGGCGCTCGCCGCCCCGGTCGGCTTTTGGCCGCCGCCGGCGGCGCGCCGCGCGATGCTGGCGAGCCTCGTGCTCGCGCTGTTCGATGCCTATCTGACGATCTATGCCGTGTGTCTGGTGCTGTGGGGCCTGTTCCTGTTGAATTTTTGGATATTTGCCGCGGCCGGGATCGTGTTCCAGTATTATCGCTCGCGGGCGAGGCACTCCTCGGGGTGATCGGCGAGGCGTCGCAACGGAGGCTCTCATGGTGAGCTCGAGCAGCGTCTTCATCGTGCCGCTCGCCGCCGCGATCGTGCTTTTCGCTCTCTACGAGAGCATCTGGGTGCTGCGCGAGTACGAGCGCTTCGTCATCTTCACCTTGGGCCGGTTCACCGGCACCAAGGGTCCCGGCCTCGTCTTTGTCGTCCCGCTTGTGCAAAAGCCGGTGCGGGTCGATCTGCGCGTTCGGGTGCTCAACGTGCCGGTGCAGGACGTGATCTCCCGCGACAACGTTTCGGTCAAGGTCAGCGCCGTCATTTATTTTCAGGTCAGCAGTCCCGACGCCGCGATCATCCAGGTGGAGGATTTCGAAGCCGCGACGAGCCAGCTGGCCCAGACGACATTGCGTTCGGTGCTGGGAGAGCATGAGCTCGACGCCATGCTGGCCGAGCGCAAGCGGATCAACGACAATATTCAGGCGATCCTCGAAGAGCACTACCAGTCGTGGGGCATTCGGGTGCTCAACGTCGAGATCAAGAACATCGACCTCAACGAGACGATGATCCGCGCCATCGCCCGCCAGGCCGAGGCGGAGCGCAACCGCCGCGCCAAGGTGATCGACGCGGAGGGCGAGCTGCAGGCCGCCGACCGCCTGCGGCAGGCGGGCAACATCCTCGCCGAACGGCCGCAGGCGATGCAGTTGCGTTCGCTGATCGCGTTGCAGACGATCGCCGGCGAAAAATCGCCGACGATCGTCTTTCCGCTGCCGATGGACATCGCCGGGCTGTTCGGCGGCGGACGCGGTCCGAGCGGCGCCAAGGAATGAGCCGCGGATGCGGGTGAGAGGGCTTCCGCATCTGCTCCTCGCCGGGCTCTTCGCCGCGTTTCTCGCGCGGCCGGCATATGCCGAGCTGGCCCACGGTCTCGCCGCCTACCAGCGCGGCGAATACTCGGAAGCCTTTCGCGAGCTCGACCCGCTCGCCGTTGCCGGCGACCCGGTCGCGCAGTACACGGTCGCCCGCATGTATCTGGCGGGCCAGGGGGTTTCGCGCGACGCCGCGGACGGGCTGCGATGGCTGCGCAAGGCGGCCGGCTCCGGTCTCGCGAGCGCGCAATACCAGCTCGGCGCGCGCTACCAGTTCGGGATCGACCTACCGCAGGACTACGCGCGCGCCGCGGCGTGGTATCTGAAGGCGGCCGACCGCGGTTTCGCCGCCGCGCAGTTTCGCCTCGGCATCCTTTACATGAACGGGCTCGGAGTGGCGCGCGACCCGATCGCTGCGCATATGTGGCTCAATCTCGCGATCGCGCAGCTGCCGCCGGGGCCGTTGCGCGATGCTGCGGCAAAGCTGCGCGAAAATCTGGCCGAGAAGATGAGCGCGGCGCAGATTGCCCGGGCGCAACTGCTGGCGCGCAACTGGCGGCCAGCGGCCGGATGCCGCGAGCGGGGTTTGCCCGTCGGCGGCGTCTCGTGCTATCAGAGACAGATCAATTCGCAAGGGGGGCTTCGATGAAGAAACTCGCCGTTCTGGTGATTGTACTCGCGGTGTTCGGCGCGGCTCCGCGCGCCGCCTCGGCGCAAGAGGCGTCCTCGTCATCGGGATCGGCGGTAAAGGCCGCCGCCGCGATTGTGGTCGGCGCCGCCGTCGGCGGCGCCGTCGGGTATTACTATTTCACCGGCCGCGTGGCGACGATCATCGGCGTGCTGGCGGGCGGCGCGATCGGCGAATATTGGTACGCAGCGGCCACCAGCAACGGCATGACGATGCCGGGCGGCAAGATGCTGTTCACCGGCAAGCCTGTGCCGCGGTTCCAGCGGATCAGCGACACGCAGTCGGGCACCGCCGCACTGCGGCTGGCGCCGTTTTCCGCGAACGGCGGCTGACCGCGCTCACGAGGTTTTCGCCGCGGCGAGGCTCGCGGTCTTGGCGTCGAGCGCGGCGATCAGCCCGTCGATGCCGCCGTCCCTCAGAATCGCGGCAAAATCGGAGCGGCGCGTCGCCAGCTCGCTGATCGTGCCGTCGAGATAGATGTCAGCGATGCGCCAGTCCTCCACGTCCCGGCGCAACAGGTAGTCGATGCTGACCGGTTCGCCGTTCGCCTTGACGATTCGAGTGCGCACGAGAACGCCATAGGCGAACGGCCGCTCATCGAGCACCTCGAGCCTTTCGCCGGAATAGCCGTCGAACTGCGAGGCATAAGTCGCGGCGATGTAGCGCGCGAACGCCGCCTGCGCCCGCGACTGCTCCGATCGACCAAGCGAATCCCAGCTCGGGCCGACCGTCAGGCGGGTCATGAACGGAACGTCGAAAGCCGCCGCGACCTTCGGCGCGAGCACCGCGTAGCGACCGCGGCTGCCGAGATTTTCGGCGTTCTTCATCGTCTGCAGAAGGGTGGCGTAAAATCCGCGCACCACGGCGCTGGCGTTTTCCGCCGCCGGGGCGCGCTGCGGCAAAAACGCCAGCGCCGCCAGCAAGGCAAAGGCGATTGCCTGACCGCGGGAAACGAACGGGCGGACCTGTCTTGTCATCATGCTTTCTCTTCGGCTGGCATGAGTGTGCGCTTTCGTCTAGGTGCTGCCGCTTCCATTTCTTTCAATCGCATGGCTGAAATGCGCGCTGGCCGCCCGGATGACACAGCCCGTCCCCTTGCGGCCGGGTAACTGCGCCCCATCGGGCTCGGTGACAGCTTTACAAGACTGCGATCCTGACGATCTTTTCGTGAAGCCGTCGTTATCGGCGGCGCGACCGGCGCCGAGGAGGGACCGGAATGGACAAGAAGACGCAGATCCACTTCTGGTATGTGATCGCCGCGGTGCTCGGGATGCTGCTCATCCAGAGCCTCTATCTCGAAAGCACGCAATACACGCCGATCCCCTACAGCCGGTTTCAGACCCTGTTGAAGGACAATAAGGTCGCCAAGGTCGCGATCACGCAGAACTACATCCAAGGCTCGCTGAAAAATCCGGAGCCCGACGGCCTCGTCAACTTCGTCACCGGGCGCGTCGCCCCCGACCTCGCCAAGAAGCTCGACGCGCACGACGTCACCTATACCGGGGTCGTCGAAAGCCATTGGTTGCGCGACCTGTTGTCGTGGGTCCTGCCGGCGATCTTCTTTGTCGGGATCTGGATGTTCGCGATCCGCCGGATGGGCCAAGGCGGGATCGGCGGCGTCATGTCGATCGGCAAGAGCCGCGCCAAGGTCTATGTCGAAAAGGAAACCAAGGTCACGTTCGCCGACGTCGCCGGGGTCGACGAGGCCAAGGAGGAGCTCGCCGAAATCGTCAATTTTCTCAAAGATCCGGGGCGCTATGGCCGGCTCGGCGGGCGTTCGCCCAAGGGCGTTCTGTTGGTCGGGCCGCCGGGCACCGGCAAGACCCTCTTGGCACGCGCCGTCGCCGGCGAGGCCGGGGTGCCGTTCTTTTCGATCAACGGCGCGGAATTCGTCGAGATGTTCGTCGGCGTCGGCGCGGCGCGGGTTCGCGATCTCTTCGAGCAGGCGCGCGAGCACGCCCCGGCGATCATCTTCATCGACGAGCTCGACGCGCTCGGGCGGGCCCGCGGCCCCTACGGCCTCGGCGCTCAGGACGAGAAGGATCAGACCTTGAACCAGCTATTGGGCGAGCTCGACGGCTTCGACCCGTCGAGCGGCCTCGTTCTGCTGGCCGCGACCAACCGGCCGGAAATTCTCGATCCGGCATTGCTGCGCGCCGGCCGGTTCGACCGCCAGGTGCTGGTGGACCGGCCGGACAAGAAGGGCCGCGAGGCGATCCTTTTAGTGCACCTGAAAAAGGCTAAGCTCGCCGCCGATGTGCGGCCCGAGGATTTGGCCGCGCTGACCCCGGGCTTCACTGGCGCCGACCTCGCCAATCTGGTGAACGAAGCGGCGCTGCTCGCGACGCGACGCAACGCCGAGGCGGTGGCGATGGCCGACTTCGACAATGCGATCGAGCGCATCGTCGCCGGGCTCGAAAAGCGCAACCGCCTTCTCAATCCGCTCGAGCGGCGCGTCGTCGCCTATCACGAGCTGGGCCACACGATGGTGGCCCTGGCGATGCCGGGCACCGACAAGGTGCACAAGGTGTCGATCATTCCGCGTGGGGTGGGGGCGCTCGGCTACACGATCCAGCGGCCGATCGAGGACCGCTATCTGATGACGCGCGCCGAGCTCGAGCACAAGATGTCGGTGTTGCTGGGCGGCCGCGCGGCCGAGCGGCTCGTCTTCGCCGAGGTGTCGACGGGGGCGGCCGACGACCTCGCCCGCGCCACCGACATCGCCCGCGCGATGGTGTTGCGCTACGGCATGAGCGAGGCGCTCGGCAACGTCGTCTACGACCGCGAACGCTCGCCCTTTCTACAGCCCAACATGCCGGTGCCGCAGGAGCGTCCGTACAGCGAGGAGACCGCGCAGGCCGTCGACGGCGCGGTGCGGGTGCTGATCGAGCGCGCCTTTGCGGCGGCCTCGACGATCCTTGAAGAAAACCGCGCGCTGCTCGACCGCACGGCGGCGGAGCTGCTCGCCAGCGAAACCCTCGGCGAGCTCGAGATCGAGAGGCTGCGTCAGGCGATGGCGACGCCGGCATTGCCGTCGCCCGAGCCTGCGCCCGGCGATGCCGGCGTGCCGGCGTCGTAATCAGGAAGGGGCGGTCCTTGCGAGCGCAACGGAGCAGTCTCGACGGGATTGCCTCCTCGCCCTGCGAGCGCCTCGCAACGACAACGGAATAGTTCAGATCGCGTCCGGCCCGCGCTCTCCGGTGCGGATGCGGATCGCTTCGTCGATCGTCGTGACGAAGATCTTGCCATCGCCGATGCGGCCGGTATGGGCCGATTGCTGGATCGCCTCGACCGCCCGCTCGACCAGCGAATCCTCCATCACCACCTCGATTTTGACCTTGGGCAGGAAATCGACGACGTATTCGGCCCCGCGATAGAGCTCGGTATGGCCCTTCTGCCGCCCGAAACCCTTGGCTTCGGTGACGGTGATCCCCTTGATGCCGACCTCGTGCAGCGCCTCTTTCACTTCGTCGAGCTTGAAGGGTTTGATGATCGCCTCGATCTTCTTCATCGAATTTCCATCCCTCCAGGCCGAGGCACGCTCCTCGACCTCGGGCAAAGCATAACCTATGCCACCCGTCCGCCGGCGGGTTTTTTGCTCACTCGCCGCCCGCCGCCTCGCTGCCGAGATTGCCGAGCAGCCGGCGAATCCGCTCGATTGCCTCGCCGATCGCCTCGAGGCTGTTGGCGTAGGAAAAGCGCAGATAGCCCTCGCCGAAGGCGCCGAAGCTGGTGCCGGCGATGACCGCGACGCCGGCGCGTTCGAGCAATTCGCGTTGCAGCGCGCGGGCGTCGTAGCCGGTGCCGGCGATGTTGGGGAAGGCATAAAACGCGCCGCCCGGGCGGGCGCAGCGAAAGCCGGGCAGCGCGTTGAGCGCGCCGATGATCATCTGCCGCCGCTCGGCAAAGGCTTCGACCATTCGCCGGACCGGCTCGCGCGGTCCTTCGAGGGCGGCGATGCCGGCATATTGCGCGGCCGCATTGACGCAGGAATGGCAGTTGATCGCGAGCCGCTCGGCGGCGGCGAAGAGCTGCTCGGGCCACACCCCATAGCCCATCCGCCAGCCGGTCATCGCATAGGTTTTGCTCCAGCCGTCGAGAAGGATCAGGCGGTCCTGGATCTGCGGATAGCCGAGTAGGCTGGCGTGCTCCGCTCCGTCATAGAGAATTTCGCCGTAAATCTCGTCGCTCATCACCGCGACCTGCGGATGCCGTTCGAGCCCCTCGACGAGCCGGTCCAGCTCTTGGCGCGGCACGACCCCGCCCGTCGGGTTGGCCGGGCTGTTGACGATCAGCAGCCGAGTCCGTGGCGTGATCTTTGCCAGCACCTCCTCGGCGCTGAACGAAAAGCCGGCGCTTTCGTGCAACGGCACCGGCACCGGCGTCGCGCCGGAAAAGCGAATGACGCTCTCGTAGATCGGAAAGCCCGGATTCGGATAGAGGATCTCGGCCCCCGGCTCGCCGAACATCAGGATCGCGAAGAACATCGTCACCTTGCCGCCCGGCACGACGAGCACCTGGTCGGGCGATACCTCGACCCGGTGGCGGCGGTAGAGATCGGCGGCGACCGCGCGGCGCAACGCCGGGATGCCGTTCGCCGGCGTATAGCCGTGGTGGCCGTCGGCGAGTGCCTTCCTGCCTGCTTCGACGATGTGCGCCGGCGTCGGGAAATCGGGTTGGCCGATCCCCAAATTAATGATCGAGCGGCCCGCGGCGGCGAGCTCGTTGGCGCGCGCCAGCACCTCGAACGCCGTCTCCGTGCCCAGCACCCCCATGCGCGCGGCCATTTGTAACATTCTCTCTTCTCCCGTGGCGGCGACGACGGCGAGCGAAGATGCGCCAGTTCAGCCGGGCGGCGCAAGCGTGCCGCGATCCGAGGCAAATCCGCCCTTCGCATGGAGCAATCGCGGGCGACCGGCGTTAGCGGTTTGTATGGATGCAGCCGAAAAAACGATTCTCGTGGTCGAGGACGACGCCGATGTTCGCGATATCGCGGTGACCTTGCTGGAAGCGGTCGGCTACCGGATTCTGCAGGCCGCCTCGGCGGACGCCGCCTATCGGTTGTTGTTCGATCACCCGCGGCTGCATATCGATCTGCTGTTCACCGATGTCGTGATGCCGGGATCGCTCGACGGCATCGATCTCGCAGAGAAGGCGCAAGCGATGCGCCCCGATCTCAAGATCCTGTTCGCCACCGGCTTCGCCAATCGGGTGCGCGACCGGCGCGACGCGAGCCTGCGCGGATCGCTGTTGAAGAAACCCTATCGCGCCGGCGAATTGCGCCGCCAGGTCCACGAACTGCTCAGCGAGGCGGCGTAGACCACGGATTGGATTTCCGGCCGCCGCTGGGGTAGGCTGCGCCGTGCCGCTCGCGGCCTCCTTTCGGCGTCTCGGCGACAGTGACTCCGGTGTGACGATAGCTTCCCTTCGGCCCGGTCGATGGCTAACCGATTGTCGTTGAGGCGGCGCGCCCGGGCGGCGCCCGCGCCCAAGCGGCGCGTGCTGCTGCGGGAAAGGCTGCGCACCTATCTGATCGCCGGGCTGCTCGTCACCGGTCCGATCGGCCTGACCTTTTACCTCGCACTGTGGATCGTCAATCTGATCGACCAGAGCGTCGCCGCGCTCTTCCCCGACGCCTACAACCCCAACAGATACCTGCCGTTTCACATCCCGGGTCTCGGGCTGATCGTGGCGCTCGTCGGGCTCACCTTGATCGGTGCGGTCGCCGCCGGCTATCTCGGCCGGGTCTTCGTGCGGCTGTCGGAGCGCATCCTCGGCCGCATGCCGTTCATCCGCGGCCTTTACGCTGCCGTCAAACAGATCTTCGAGACGGTTCTCGCAAAACAGTCGAAGACGTTCCGCGAAGTGGTGCTGATCGAGTTTCCGCGCCGCGAGATGTGGACCTTGGGCTTTATCACAGGCCGTCTCGAAGGCGAGATCCAGGATTTCTCGCGCGAGGAGCTGGTGAGCGTGCTGATCCCGACGACGCCGAACCCGACTTCGGGCTATCTCGTCTTCGTTCAGCGCCGCGATGTCGTGCCGCTGGCGATGACTGTCGAGGAGGGCCTGAAGCTGGTGATCTCGGGCGGCATCGTCACTCCGGCCGACCGCCGTCCGCCGGCGCCCGTGCACCCGCCGCTGCCGCAGGAGGAGCCTGCCGCCATGCACGATCGCAGCCCCGACAGCGCCGCGGCGGAGGGCTAGCGCGTGAGCGAGGCAGCCCTCGTCGGCGGGACGGCGGAGGACCGCCGGCGTCTGCTCGAGCGGCTCGCCGAATATCTCGAGGCGAATGCGTCTTTCGATTGGCAGAAGCTGCAGGATATCTGGAGCGCGGATCCCGAGGCCAGGTTCTTCAACCTGAACGGCCATACCTACCGCGGGCGCGAGCATTGGACGCGGCTTTGGCAATATTATCAGAGCCGCGTCAGGTCGAGCTATTGGACGCCGTTCGACATCGGCGGGGTGGTGTCGGGCGAGCTCGCTGTGCTGTGGTGCGAGCGCCACACGCAATCGGATTGGATCGGCCCCGGCCCGCCGCCCTCGCGGCCCTATGGCGAGGCCTTCGTTTCGCGCGCGACGATGGTGTTCCGCAAGCAAGAAGGCGACTGGTGCGTCGTCCATGTGCATTTCTCGCCGGCGAGCAGCGCCCCGCGCCCGGGCGGCATATGAGCGATGCAGCCGGGCTGCCGCGCCTCGCGCTGCGGCTTTCCGGCGCCCTGAGCCCGCTTGCCGTCGTTGATCTCGCCCGCCGCGCCGAGAGGGCGGGCTTTGCCGCGCTGTGGCTTGCCGAGAACCCATTCGAGCGCGGCGCGCTGCCGGCTGCCGCGGCCGTCGCCGCGGCGACCGCGCGGCTCGCGATCGGGGTCGGCGTCGTCAATCCCTATAACCGCCACCCGAGCCTGATCGCGATGGAGTTCGGGGCGCTCGACGAGCTGTCGAGCGGCCGCGCCGTGCTGGGGATTGGGGCCGGTATCGGTGCGGCGGTCGAGCGCATGGGCCATGCGTGGGATCGCCCGACGAGTGCGCTGCGCGATGCGATGCACATCGTGCGCGGCATGCTCGCCGGCGAGGAGGTCAGCTATCGCGGCCGCGTGTTCCGGGTCGAGGGGGCGAGGCTCGGCTACCGGCCGCCGCGTCCCGACATGCCGATCTATATGGCTGCCGTCGGCGACAACAGCCTGCGGCTGTGCGGCAGGCTCGCCGACGGCCTCATCATCTCGAACCTGTCGCCACTGGCCTACAGCGAGCGCGCCGTCGGCCTGCTTCGCGAAACCGCCCTGTGCAAGCGGAGAGAGCCTTTGCGGGTCGTGCAATACGTGCCGTGCGCCGTGCGTCCGCGGCGCGAGGAGGCGCGCGAAATCGCTCGCTGCGCGCTCGGGGCGATGCTCGTGCAGTTCTGGCGCAACGCCGAGGGCCGGCCGGCGCGGCGCGCCGCGATCGCCGGCGGCAGCGGGATTGCGGAAGCGGAATTCGCGCGCTGCGTCGACCGGTTGGACAGCGGCGAAGCGGCCGCGGCAGTGCTCGACGACCGGTTTGTCGACGCGTTCGCGATCGCCGGGACGGCCGAAGATTGTCTCCATCGGGCCGCGTCTTATCGCCGCGCCGGCGTCGACGAGCTGGCGCTCGGCCTGTTGGGGCGCGAGCCAGAACGCGCTATCGAACGCCTCGGCGCGGCTTGGCGATGAGAATTGCGCCGCCGGACCGCGGCGCCGGCGCGGCCCGGAAATTGCGTCGATTTGCCGGTTGCGGTGCGTCGCGTTATGGTGGAGCGCGATAATTCAAAGACGGGAGGCATTAGAAATGTTCGATCGGGATGAGGCGCAGAAGATCGCGGCACCTGGCGCCATTCGCCGCCGCCGGGTGCTCGGGCTCGGAGCGGGCGCAATCGGCGCGGCGGTGGCGATGCCGATGGTGTGGCAGCGCGCCTTCGGCGCCGCCAAGCCGTACAAGATCGGCACCGAGCAGCCGCTGACCGGGGTCGCCGCGCTCGGCGGCAAGACGGCGCTGATCGGGCTGCAGATGGCGGTCGACCGCATCAACAAGAACGGCGGCATCCTCGGCCGGCCGGTCGAGTTGGTCGTCGCCGACGACCAGTCAAAGCCCGACACTGGGCGGCGCGCGGTCGAAAAGCTCGTCACCGAAGACGAGATCGATGCCCATGTCGGCGGTTATCTGTCGAACATCTGTCTCGCCTGCGTGCCGGTCTTCGTCGAGCACAAGGTCGTCAACATGATCAGCGTCTGCCTCGACACGACGCTGACGACCTCGCACTGCAACAAATACACCTTCCGGCCGTACGATTTCGCGCCGGGGCAGGCGAAGGCGTTCACCCCCTACATGGTCAACAAGATCGGCAAGCGCTGGTTTATTGCCTATGTCGATTACGCCTGGGGGCAGTCGACGCGCGACGCCTACGCCAACGGGATCAAGGAGAACGGCGGCTCGGTCGCCGGCACCCTCGGCATCCCGCTCGGCACCCCCGACATGACGCCGTTCCTGTCGAAGATCAACGGCGATTTCGACGCGCTGTTCTTCATCTTCTTCGGCCCGGACGCCATCCACATCATCAACCAGGGCTATGATCTGGGCCTCCACAAGAAATACCAATGGGCCGGCGACGGCGCCATGGCGTCGGCGAGCCAGCTCCCCGCGATGGGCAACAAGATCGAAGGCTTTATCGGCATCGACCGTTATGTGCCGGTGTTCAAGCCGGCCGCCCTCAACACGCCCTACCTGCACGCCTTCTACAACGAGGCCGTGCCGCGCCTGAAGAAGGCCGGCCTTACGAACCCGCTGCCCGACCGCTATGTGCAGTCGAATTTCGAGGCGATGAACTGCCTGAAGCTCGGCATCGAAAAATCGAAGTTCCAGGGCCGCGCCGACAGCGACAAATTGATCGCCGCCCTCGAAGGGCTGCGCATGAAGGCGAGCTACGACTTCCCGACCGGCGACAAGATCCTGCGCAAGGCCGACCATCAGGCCTTCGTCGAAGAGGTCATCTTCACGATGAAGGGCGGCACCTATCAGGTCCACGAGATCGTCCCCTGGCAGAAGACGGTGGTGCCGCCGGCCTGCACGCTCTCGGCCTAGGACCGGCCGCAGCAGGCATTTATGGCGGGCGAGCCCCCCGGCGCCGCGGCGGGCGATGCCGCGGCGCCTATTCTTTCGACCGAGGAGCTGACCATCCGGTTCGGCGGCCTGACGGCCCTCAACCGGGTCAGCTTCGCCCTCGCCGAGGGCGAGGTGCGTGCCATCATCGGCCCCAACGGCGCCGGCAAAAGCACGTTCTTCAACTGCCTGACCGGCGTGCTGCGTCCCTCGTCCGGCCGCATTCTGTTCGCCGGCGAGGACATCACCGGGTCGTCGCCCGATCGCATCTCGCAGAAGGGTATCGCGCGCTCGTACCAGATCACCAACATCATGCCCAACGTCACCGTCTTCGAGAACGTGCGCATCGCCGCCCAATCGCGCCGGCACAGCTGGAACCTGATTGCGCATCACCGTTCGCTTCTCGACATTGCCGAGAAGGCCGACGCAGCACTGGCGGCGGTCGGGCTGCGGCAGAAGGCAGACGAGCTCGCCTCCAATCTGTCGCATGGCGAGCAGCGCAACCTCGAAATCGGCATCGCCCTTGCAACCGAGCCGAAAGTCCTTTGCCTGGACGAGCCGACCGCCGGGATGAGCGCCGCCGAGACACACGAAACGATGGAGTTGGTGCGGCGCATCGCCCGCGATCTGACGATCCTCATCGTCGAGCACGACATGCAGGTCGTCATGGAGCTGGCGCACCGCATCACCGTGCTGCATTACGGCGAGATCCTCGCCGAGGGGACGCCGGGCGAGATCCAGGCCAATCCGCGGGTGGTGGAGGTTTATCTGAAGACATGAGCGCTTCCGAGGGGGCGGGCGAACCTCTCGTCGAGGTCGAGGGGATCCATACCTATTACGGCAAGAGCCACATCCTGCACGGCGTCTCGCTGACCGTCGGGCGCGGCGAGGTGGTAGGCCTGATCGGCCGCAACGGCGTCGGCAAGAGCACGACCTTGAAGGCCGTCATGGGCCTCGTGCCGCCCAGCGAGGGCGACGTCCGCTTCGAAGGGAATTCGATCCGCGGTCTTCCCGCGCATCGCCTGGCGCGCCTCGGGGTCGCCTATGTTCCCGAAGAACGCCGGATCTTTCGCTTGCTGACCGTTATCGAGAATCTGCGCACCGGGCTCGATCGCCGCGGCGTCGGCGACGCGCAAAAGAAGGCGCTGCTCGACCTCGTCTTCGAGCGGTTTCCGGTACTCGCCGAACGCCGGACGCAGCCGGGCGGGACATTGTCGGGCGGCGAACAGCAAATGCTGGCGATCGCCCGCGCGATGATGCTCGAGCCGAAGGTGATCCTGCTCGACGAGCCGACGGAAGGGCTGATGCCGCGGATGGTCTCGCAGATCCGCGACATCATCGCTTTGCTGCACGACCAGGGCGTCGCGATCCTGCTCGTCGAGCAGAACGTGCCGCTGACCTTGGAAGCGAGCGAGCGCGTCTATTTTATGGAAAAGGGCGAAGTGCGCCACCACGCGAGATCGGCCGAATTGCGCCCCGACGACGAAGTCATCCACCGCTATCTGGGGGTTTGAGAGGCGGCCCGTGGAAAATCCTCTCGCAGTGGCCCATCACCCCGCCCCCACCCCAACCCTCCCCCGCATGCGGGGGAGGGTTGGGAGGGGGTACTCCGGGCAGAGCGAGGGACCCGCGGCATGAATATGGGCGTTTCCTTCGCGCAGATCGTCATCCAGACGTTGAACGGCCTCGTCAGCGGCATGATCCTCGCGCTCGTTGCCTCGGGGCTGACCCTCATTTTCGGCATCATGGACGTCGTCAATTTCGCGCATGGCGAGTTCCTGATGCTCGGCGCCTATGTCGCCGTTCTCACATTCGCGGCGACCAATAGTTTCTGGCTCGCGCTGATCGCCGCCTCGCTGGTGGTCGCAGTCCTCGGTGCCGGGATCTATCTGACCACCTTGCGGCCGCTGCTCGGACGCGACCCGCTGACGACGATCCTCGCTACCTTCGGCCTGTCGCTCGTCCTGCAGAACTACGCGCTGTGGCAGTTCGGCCCGGTCGCGCGCAAGCTTCCGGAACCTTTCGGCGGCTCGATCAAGCTGTTCTACCTCGACTACCCACTCTACCGCCTGCTGATCGCGGGGCTCTCGGCGGCGATCATCGGCGGCTTCTGGCTGTTCCTCAAACACGGCACCTGGGGCATCTGGATTCGCGCCACGACACAGGACCGCGTGATGGCGCAGGCGATGGGCATCCCGGTGCCGCGCGTGCTGCTGGTCGTCTTCGCCATCGGCTCCGCGATGGCCGGAGCAAGTGGGGTATTGTTCGGTCCGCTCGTCGGCGTCGAGCCCACGATGGGGTTCGACTGGATCTTGCGGGCCTTCATCGTCGTCGTCGTCGGCGGCATGGGCAACCTCGCCGGTTCGGTCGCTGCCGCGATCTTCATCAGCCTGCTCGAATCTTATGCATCCTTGTGGGTCAGCCCGGCGCAGGCGGTCATCGTCTCTTTCGTCGTCCTGATCCTGACCCTGTTGTTCCGCCCGACCGGGCTCTTCGCCGCGACCCAGCAATGAACCGGCGGCACGCCCTTTATTATTGGACGGGATTTGCGGTCGTCATCGCGCTGCTCTTTGTGGCGCCGCTCGTGCTGCCGGTGTTCTGGCGGCGGTTTCTGACCGAGATCCTGATCTGGGGTCTCCTGGCGATGTCGTCCGACGTGCTGATCGGCTACACCGGCATCGTGTCGTTCGGGCATTCGGCGTTTTTCGGCCTCGGCATGTACGGGGCCGCGGCGGCGCTGCTGCTCGTCGCGCCGCCCGATTTGTGGTTGGCGCTGTTGATCGGGCTGATTGCCGCGGCGGCGGTCGCCGCCTGCGTCGCCTATTTCTCGACCCGGCTGCGCGATATTTATTTCGCCATCACGACGCTCATCTTCTCGCAGATCTTCTACGTCGTCATCTTCACCTGGACCTCGCTCACGGGCGGCGAGAACGGGCTCATCTTCACCCGCCCGCGGCTCGGCATTCCCGGCCTCTTCTCGGTGCCGTTCACGGCCGTCAGCCTGCATTGGTTCGTGCTCGCTGTCGTCGCCGGTTCCTATCTGCTCTTGCGGCGCATCACCCAGTCGCCGTTCGGGATGGTGCTGCAGTCGATCCGCGAGAACGAGGCGCGCACCCGCGCCATCGGCTACCCGGTCGAGCGCTACAAGATCGTCGCGGTGATGATTTCCGGCCTGTTCGCGGGGCTTGCCGGCGTTCTCTATGCGCTGCAAAACGAATATGCGGCGCCCGATTTCGTGTTCTTTCTCGTGTCGGGAGAAGCCGTCATCTACAACGTCATCGGCGGTATCGGAACATTGGTTGGCCCGATCTTAGGCGCCGCCTTTTTCCTGCTGATGCAGCAGGGCTTGTCGCAATTCTTCACGCAATTCTACCTGATCCCGCTCGGCCTCATTTTCATCGCCATCGTCATCTTCATGCCGCAGGGCCTTTTGGGCTTCGCCCGCCGCTGGCTCAACCGCTAGCGGGATTGCGTCGCTTCGCTCGCAATGACGGCGTCGACCGTGCCATTGCGAGGAGCCCGCAGGGCGACGCGGCAATCCTGAAGGGCGAGGTCAGCCGGCGCGCAGGTAGTGGATGCCCTCGTCGCGCCGGAATAGGTAGAGGAGGGTGCGCAGCGCGGCGCTGCGCGGGCCCTGCAGGTTCGGGTCCCGCTCGAGCACGAGGCGTGCGTCGTCATGCGCGATCGCCACCAATTCCTCGTGCACGGCGAGATCGGCGAGGCGCAAGCTCGGCAGCCCGCTCTGCCGAGTGCCCAGCACCTCGCCGGCGCCGCGCAGCCGCAGATCCTCTTCGGCGATGCGGAATCCGTCCTCGGTTTCGCGCAGGATCTCGATGCGGCGCCGCGCGACGGCGCCGAGCGGCGCCTGGTAGAGCAGGAGGCAGATCGAGGGCCGGTCGCCGCGGCCGATGCGGCCGCGCAGCTGGTGCAATTGCGCCAGGCCGAAGCGCTCGGCGTGCTCGATCACCATGACGTTCGCCGCCGGCACGTCGACGCCGACTTCGACGACTGTCGTCGCGATCAGGAGATCGATGCCGCCATCGGCGAAGGCGCCCATGACGCGGTCCTTGTCCTTTCCTTTCATGCGCCCGTGGACGAGCCCGACGCGGTTCGGAAAATGCGGCGCCAGCGTGCGAAAACGCTCTTCGGCCGCGGCGAGGTCGGCATTCTCCGATTCCTCGACCATCGGGCAGATCCAGTAAACCTTGGCGGCCTGCCCGAGCGCCCGCGCGACGGCCGCGACCACCTCCTCGGCGCGATCGAGCGGCAGAGCGCGCGTGTCGATCGGCCGGCGGCCGGCCGGCTGTTCGGTCAGCCGCGAGACGTCGAGGTCGCCGTAGAGAGTCATCATCAGCGTGCGCGGGATCGGCGTCGCGCTCATCACCAGCGTGTCGGCGTCGCGGCCTTTCTCGCTGAGCCCCAAGCGCTGCTCGACGCCGAAACGGTGCTGCTCGTCGATGACCGCGAGCGCCAGATCGGCGAAGGCGACATCGGCCTGCAACAGCGCGTGCGTGCCGACGACGATCGGCATGCGGCCTTCGGCGAGGCCGGCGAGCATCGCCTCGCGCGCCTTGCCCTTTTCGCGCCCGGTCAGCAGCCCGATTTCGACCCCGGCGGCCGCGGCGTGCCGCGCGAGGGTCGCGTGGTGCTGGCGCGCGAGGATCTCGGTCGGCGCCATCAGCGCCGCCTGCGCGCCGGCCTCGACCGCGGTCAGCATCGCCATCAGCGCGACGAGCGTCTTGCCGCTGCCGACATCGCCTTGGAGCAGCCGCATCATGCGCTGCGGCGCCGCCATGTCGGCGGCGATCTCGGCGATCGCGACGCGCTGCGCGCCGGTCAGCGCGAAGCCAAGCGCGCCCTCGGCCCGCTCCGTCAGCCTGCCCAGGCCGACAATGGCGCGGCCCGGCTGCCGCCGCCGGCGCGCGCGGACGAGGGCGACGGCGAGCTGGCTCGCGAGAATCTCGTCATAGGCGAGGCGCTGGCGCGGCGGGTGCGACGGCGCCAGATCGGCTTCCGATTGCGGCGCGTGCACGCTTTGGACCGCCGCCAGCCACGCCGGCCAGCCGCGCCGTTCGACGAGCGCGGGATCGATCCATTCGGCAAGCGCCGGCGCCCGCTCGACCGCCGCCGCGACCGTCCGCTGCACGATGCGCGGCGCGAGCCCGGCGGTCAGCGGATAGACCGGCTCGATCTGTTTCAGCTTGTCGAGTTCCTCCGGGCGCAGCACGAGGTCGGGGTGGACGATCTGCGCCGCCCCACCGTAGAACTCGACCCGGCCGCTGACGATGCGCTCGGCGCCGATCGGCAGGAGGCGCTTCAGGTAGTCGCCCTTGACGTTGAAATAGGCGAGCGTCAGCCGGCCCGTCGGATCGCTGCAGACGACGCGGTGGGGACGCCGGCCGAAGCCGGGCTCGTGCGCCTCGACATGCACGCGCAAGGTCGCGATGCGGTCGGACTCGAGGGCCGCGATGACCGGCGAGGAGCGCCGGTCGACGATGCCGCTCGGCAGGTGCCACAACAGATCGACGACGAGCGGCCCGGCGACGCGCTCGAAGAGGCGGGCGAGCTGCGGTCCGACACCGGCGAGCACGCTGACCGGGGCAAAGAGCCTGTCGAGGATCGCGGGGCGCACGGGCGTTAACGCGGCCGCGAGGTTGCTTCGCTCCGCTCGCAATGACAGGTGAGAGGGTGTGTCATTGCGAGGAGCACAGCAACGAAGAAACCCCGGCGACGCCGTTTCTCGCAAGCGCGGTGTTTTGGGCTGGTCCTGTCATCGCCAAACTCTATATCCTTGGGGCTTCTCCGAGAGCATTTGATGACGCCATCCTCCGATTTTCGCCGCAAGCGCCTCCTGTTTCGCTCCTGGCATCGCGGCACGCGGGAGAGCGACCTGATCCTCGGCCGGTTCGCCGAGGCGCATGTCGCCCGCTTCGACGAGGCTCAGCTCGACCGCTACGAGGCGCTGCTCGACTGCCCTGACGCCGACATCTTCGACTGGATCGCCGGCCGCGCCGCGCCGCCGCCGGCATACGACACCGATGTGATGCGGTTGTTGCTCGCCTTCCCGTATTCCGCAGCCGGTTGATGTCGGATCTCACCGGTCTGCTGCGCTCGCTCGCCGAGCGCCCGCGCGCGATCACGCTGAGCGGCGCGCCTGAGGGGCACGACGCGGCGACGATCGGCTCCTTCGTCGCGGGCGGAGCGCAGCGGCGCTGGCTGCATATCTGCCGCGACGACGGCCGGATGGCCCGCTTCGCCTCGGCGCTCGGATTCTTTCACCCCGAGCTGCCGGTCGCGACCTTCCCGGCCTGGGACTGCCTTCCCTACGACCGGGTCTCGCCGAACGGCGAGATCCTCAGCCGCCGCATCGACACGCTGACGCGGCTGGCGACCGAGGACCCGGAGCAGCCTCTCGTCCTGCTGACGACGGTTAACGCCGCCTTGCAGCGCGTGCCGCCGCGGCGGCTCTTCGAGGGCAGGGTGCTGACCTTGCGCCCCGCCGGCCGCATCCCGCTCGACCGGCTGCAGAGCTTTCTGTTGAACAACGGCTACTTTCGCACCGACACGGTGCGCGAGCCCGGCGAATTCGCGGTGCGCGGCGGCATCGTCGATCTCTTCCCGGCCGGGGCGGCGCAGCCCGAGCGCCTCGATTTCTTCGGCGACACGCTCGAAAGCGTGCGCAGCTTCGATCCCTTGACGCAGCGCTCGATCCCCGGAACGCCCGCCTCGGCGGGCGGCCGTCCGGGGACCAAGCTCGGCGAGGTGGTGCTGCGGCCGGTCAGCGAAGTGCTGCTCGACGAGGTGGCGATCCAGCGCTTCCGCCGGCGCTACCGTGAGGAGTTCGGCGTCACCGGCACCGACGACCCGCTTTACGAGGGCGTGAGCGCCGGCCGGCGCTATGCCGGCATGGAACATTGGCTGCCGCTCTATTACGAGAGCCTCGAAACCCTCTTCGATTATCTGCCGCGGGCCGGCGTCTCGCTCGACCAGCAGGCAGAGGAGGCGCGCGCGCACCGTCTCGAATCGATCGCCGATTTCCATGCGGCGCGCAGCAATCTTCGCGCCGCGCCGCGCGGTGCGGCGCCCGTCTACCGGCCATTGCCGCCCAAGCTGCTTTACCTCGACGAAGAGGAATGGCGCAATTCGCTCGGCGGGCGCCCGGTGATACGGCTGAGCGCATTTGCGGCGCCGCCGGGCGAGGACGGGTTCGACGCCGGGGCGCGCGCCGCACGCAATTTCGCCGCCGAGCGCGCCGACCCCAAGGTCAACCTGTTCGAGGCCGTCAAGGACTGGCTCGAGGCACGGCGCGAAGGCGGCGCCCGCACGGCGATCGCGGCCTACAGCGCCGGCTCCGCCGAGCGCCTCGCGACCGTCTTGCGCGAGCACGGCCTCGCCGATCTGCGGCACGTCGCCGACGGCGAGGCGCTCTCGGAGCTGCCGACTTCGGCCTCGGGGCTGGCGGTCCTGGCGATCGAGCGCGGCTACGAAACGCAAGATCTCGTGCTGCTCTCGGAAGAGGACATCCTCGGCGACCGGCTGGCGAGGACGCCGCGGCGCCGGCGCAACGTCGATCAGTTCATCGCCGAAGCGACGAATCTCGCGCCGGGCGACCTCGTCGTCCATGCCGACCACGGCATCGGCCGCTACGAGGCGCTGGTGACGATCGAGGTCGCCGGCGCCCCGCACGACTGCCTGCGCATCCTCTACGCCGGCGACGACAAGCTCTTCGTGCCGGTCGAGAACCTCGAGGTGCTGTCGCGCTATGGCTCGGAGGAGGCGGCCGCGCAGCTCGATCGGTTGGGCGGGGTCGCGTGGCAATCGCGCAAGGCGCGCGTCAAGGCGCGCATCCGCGACATCGCCGGCGAGCTGATCCGGGTCGCCGCCGAGCGGCAGTTGCGCCCCGGCGAGACGATGGCGCCGCCCGAAGGGATCTACGAGGAATTCGCCGCCCGCTTCCCGTATCCCGAAACCGAGGACCAGCTGCGCGCCATTTCCGACGTGCTCGACGACATGGCCTCGGGCAAGCCGATGGACCGGCTGATTTGCGGCGATGTCGGCTTCGGCAAGACCGAGGTAGCGCTGCGCGCCGCCTTTGTCGCGGCGATGGCCGGCGGCCAGGTCGCGGTCATCGTGCCGACGACGCTGCTCGCCCGGCAGCATCACCGCAGCTTTATCGAGCGCTTCGCCGGGCTGCCGATCGAGATCGGGCAATTGTCGCGGCTGGTCGGCGCCAAGGAAGCGAAGGCGGTCAAGGAAGGGCTCGCGAGCGGGCAGACCGACATCGTCATCGGCACACATGCGCTGCTCGGCAAGGACGTGCGCTTTTCCCATCTCTCCCTCGTCATCGTCGACGAGGAGCAGCATTTCGGCGTCGCGCAAAAGGAAAAGCTGAAGCGGCTGAAGGCCGATGTGCATGTGCTGACCCTGACCGCGACGCCGATCCCGCGGACCTTGCAGCTGGCATTATCCGGCGTGCGCGAGATGAGCCTCATCGCCTCGCCGCCGATCGACCGGCTGGCCGTGCGCACCTTCGTCATGCCGTTCGACCCGGTCGTCGTCCGCGAGGCGATCTTGCGCGAGCGCGACCGCGGCGGGCAGGTGTTCTACGTCGCGCCGCGCATCGCCGATCTCGCCGAGGTGCGCGAGGGGCTCGAACGGATCGTCCCCGAGATCCGCGTCGCCGTCGCGCACGGGCGCATGGCGGCGGCAGAACTGGAAGCGGTGATGAGCGCCTTCGACGAGCGCGCCTACGATCTCTTGCTGTCGACGAACATCATCGAGTCGGGACTCGACATTCCCTCGGCCAACACGCTGATCGTGCATCGCTCGGACATGTTCGGCCTGGCGCAGCTCTATCAGCTGCGCGGCCGCATCGGACGCAGCAAATTGCGCGCCTACGCCTATCTGACCCTGCCCGAGAAGAAGCAGTTGGCGCCGACCGCGCAGCGCCGGCTCGAAGTCATGCAGACCCTCGACAATCTCGGCGCCGGGTTTCAGCTGGCGAGCCACGATCTCGACATCCGCGGCGCCGGCAATCTCTTGGGCGACGAGCAGTCGGGCGACATCCGCGAGGTCGGCATCGAACTCTACCAGCACATGCTCGAAGAGGCGGTGGCGGCGGCGAAGACCGAAGGCGGCGAGGCGCCGCCGGAAGAATGGAGCCCACAGATCACGATCGGCACGCCGGTCTTGATCCCCGAAGCCTATGTCGCTGATCTCGGCGTCCGGCTCGGCCTCTACCGGCGCATCGCAGCGCTTACCGGCCGGCGCGAGATCGACGCCTTCGCCGCCGAGCTGATCGACCGCTTCGGCCCGCTGCCGCCCGAGGTCGAGAACCTGCTCGAAATCATCGACATCAAGCGCTATTGCCGCTTGGCCGGGGTCGAGCGCGTCGAGGCGGGCCCGAAGGGCGCTGTCGTCGCGCTGCGCGGCAATCGTTTCGCCAACCCGGCGGGGCTCGTCGCCCTGATCCAGCGCCACGCCGGCACCTTGAAGCTGCGCCCCGACCAGCGGCTCGTCTATCTGCGCAACTGGGAAGACGAGAAGGTGCGGCTGGAGGGCGTGTCGAGATTGCTGCGCGCGCTCGTCGAGATCGCCCGCAAGGCGCCCGCCGACGGTGAAGCGGCGATGCCGCAGGCGTCGCCCTCGCTCGTCAAGCAGCCGCAGGCGAGACGCGCTTGACGCTCGCGGCGGCGGCCCCGAGGATGGCGGCCGAACTTGCTGGGGGAAGAGGGTCCGGCGTGCCAGGCGATTACGACGCACCGCATCTTGCGAAAAACGCGGCGAATTTCGCCGCGCTCTCGCCGATTTCCTTTCTCGCGCGGGCGGCTGCCGTCTACCCCGAGAAGCTCGCCGTCATCGACGGCGCGCGGCGTTTCACCTACCGCGAGTTCTGGGCGCGCTGCCGCCGCTTTGCCGATGCGCTGCGGCGGCGCGGCGTCGTCGTGGGGGACACGGTCGCGGTGCTGGCGCCCAACGTGCCGGCGCTCCTCGAAGCGCATTACGGCGTGCCGATGGCGGGGGCGGTGCTGAACGCCCTCAATTACCGGCTCGATGCTTCCTCGATCGCCTTCATCCTCGGGCACGGCGAGGCAAAGCTGCTCGTCGCCGACCGCGAATTCGCCCCGCTCGCTGCGGCGGCCCTGAAGGAGTTCGGCCACGCGCTGCCGCTCGTCGAGATCGACGACGCCTCCGGCGACGGTTCGCTCGTGGGCCTTCAGCCGACGGACTTGCTCCGTGGGGGCATCGAATACGAGGCCTTTCTCAGCGAGGGCGATCCCGAGGCCGCCTGGGAGCCGCCGGCGGACGAATGGGCGCCGATCGCGCTCAACTACACCTCCGGCACAACCGGCAACCCGAAGGGCGTCGTCTATCACCACCGCGGCGCCTTTCTGAACGCGCTCGGCAACGCGATCACCTTCGGCCTCGGCCGCGACAGCGTCTATCTGTGGACCTTGCCGATGTTCCATTGCAACGGCTGGACCTACCCCTGGGCGCTCTCCGCCGTCGCCGGCACGCATGTCTGTCTGCGCCGGGTCGAACCCGAGGCGATCTTCGGCCTGATCGCCGAGCACCGCATCACGCATCTCTGCGGCGCGCCCGTCGTCCTCAACATGCTGGTGCATGCCCCCGAGCATGCGAAGCGCCGCTTCGACCACGTCATCGAGGTCGCGACCGGGGGCGCCGCGCCGCCATCGGCGGTCATCGAGGCGATGGAGCGGATGGGGTTCCGCGTCACCCACCTCTACGGCCTCACGGAAAGCTACGGGCCGACCACGGTATGCGCCTGGCAGGAAGAATGGAGCGGGCTGCCGGTCGCCGAGCGGGCCGGGCGCATGGCGCGGCAGGGCGTCGCGCATCTGATGCTCGACCGCCAGCGGGTCGCCGATCCGGCGACGCTGCAGGACGTGCCGGCCGATGGGACGACCATGGGCGAGGTCATGCTGCGCAGCAACACGCTGATGAAA
Organism: Allostellaceae bacterium; assembly: GCA_035538335.1. Taxonomy (GTDB): domain Bacteria; phylum Pseudomonadota; class Alphaproteobacteria; order ATCC43930; family CGMCC-115725; genus AP-15. The sequence continues at coordinate 157,315 of DATLKN010000006.1, read as the reverse complement.
GGCTATCTGAAAAACCCGCAGGCGAGCGAAGCCGCCTTTGCCGGCGGCTGGTTTCATACCGGCGACCTCGCCGTCATGCATCCCGACAATTACATCGAAGTGAAGGACCGCTCGAAGGACATCATCATCTCGGGCGGCGAAAACATCTCCTCGCTCGAAGTCGAGGAAGCGCTCTACCGGCACCCGCAAATCATGGAGGCGGCGGTCGTCGCCAAGCCCGATCCGGTCTGGGGCGAGAGCCCTTGCGCCTTCGTCACGCTGAAGCCGGAGGCGGGCGCCGTCGAGGTGGACGAGATCATCGAATGGTGCCGCGCGCATCTCGCGCATTACAAGGCGCCGCGCCATGTCGTCTTCGGGCCGCTGCCGAAGACCTCGACCGGCAAGATCCAGAAATACGAATTGCGCGAGCGCGCGAAGGCGATCGCCCCTCACCCCGACCCCCACCCTAACCCTCCCCCGCAAGCGGGGGAGGGAAGGGAGGGGGAGCGCGCGGCGCGCGCCGAGGAACTCCCCGAATGACCCAGCTGCCGAGCTTCGACCTCGCGGGCGAGGCGGCAATCGTCACCGGCGCCTCGAGCGGCATCGGCCGGCATCTGGCGGCGCTGCTCGCGGCGGCCGGAGCGAAGGTGGGGCTCGCCGCCCGCCGCACCGACCGGCTCGCCGAGCTCGAACGCGAGATCAGGGCGGCAGGCGGGGTGGGCCTCGCGATCGCCTGCGACGTGACGCAGACCGATAGCATCGCCGCCGCGGTCGAGACGGCGGAAAGCGCGCTCGGGCCGCTCTCGATCCTCGTCAACAATGCCGGTGTCGTCGTCGCGAAACCCGTCCTGAAGCACAGCGAAGAAGACTGGGATTACGTCCTCGACACCAACCTGCGGGGCGCCTGGCTGATGGCGCGGCAATTCGCCGAGCACCTCGTCGAAAAAAAGCGCGGCGGGCGCATCGTCAACATCGCGTCGGTCCTCGGCAGCCGCACGATCGCGCAGGTGCCGAGCTATTGCGCCGCCAAGGCCGGGCTGATCCACCTGACGCATGTGCTGGCGATGGAATGGGCGCGCCACGGCATCCTCGTCAACGCGCTGGCGCCGGGTTATGTCGAGACCGACTTCAACCGCGAGTTCCTGCGCAGCGACGCCGGCAAGAAGCTTGAAGCCCGCATCCCGATGCGCCGCGTCGGCCGGCCGCAGGATCTCGACGGCGCGATGCTGCTGCTCGCCTCGCCCGCCGGCGCCTACATCACCGGTGCCGTCATCGCCGTCGATGGCGGACACGCCGTCGCCGCGATCTGAGGTGCCGCGCGCCGCGCTCGCCCGGGCTCTGGCGGCTGCCGCCGGGGCGGAGACGGTCGAGATCGCCCGGCTCGAAGCGCTCGCCGGCGGCGCGATCCAGCAGAATCTGGCGATCGACGCGTATTTCCGCGGCGGCCGTCTCGACGGCGAGCAGCGGCTCGTGCTGCGCACGCAGGCCGCGACCGGCGTTCCGTCGAGCCTGCCGCCGACCGCGGAATTCGCCATTCTCTCGGCCGCATACGCGGCCGGGGTTACGGTCCCCGAGCCGCTTTTCGCGGGCGCCGGCGGCGCCGGCTTCGGCAAGCCCTTTTTCGTGATGCGCCGGGTCGAGGGCACTGCGCTCGCGCAGCGTATCACGCGCGATCCCGCAGTCGATGCCGCCTCGGCCGCGATCGCCGAAAGCTTGGGGCGCGAACTTGCGCGCATCCATCGGATACGGCCGCCGCGCCCGGATCTCGCTTTTCTGCCGCCGCCCGAAGCGGCCGGCCCGCAACCTCAGCTCGCGCAGTTTCGCACCTATCTCGACGCCCATGCCAACCCGCGTCCGGTGCTCGAATGGGGCATCCGATGGCTCGATGTGCATTTGCCGCCGCCCGCCGAGACCGTCCTCTGCCACCGCGATTTCCGCACCGGCAACTACATGCTCGACGGCACCCGGCTGACGGGCATCCTCGACTGGGAATTCGCCGGCTGGGGCGACCCGCACGAGGATATCGGCTGGTTCTGTTGCAAAGGCTGGCGCTTCGCCCGGATCGACCGCGAAGCCGGCGGCATCGCCGACCGCGCGCCCTTCTACCGCGGCTACGAGGCGGAATCGGGACGCCGGATCGACCCGCAGCGGGTGTTCTTCTGGGAAGTGCTGGCCAGCGTGCGCTGGGCGATAATTGCGCTTCAACAATCCGACCGCCATATGTTGGGCGGCGAGCGCAACCTCGATCTGGCCTTGACCGGGCGGCGCGCGACCGAATGCGAGCTTGAGATCCTGATGCTGCTCGATCCCGGCGGAGCCCCGGCCGATGCATGACCTGCCGACAGGGCCGGCGCTCTCGGCGCTGGCGCGCAACGTGCTGCTGGAGGAGCTGTTGCCGCTGCTGCCGCGCGAGCGGCAGCTGGAGGCGCGGCTCGTCGCGGCGGCGATGGCGATCGCCGAGCGCGAGGCGGCGGCAGGCGCGGGGCCGTCGCAAAGGGTCGCCGCGTCGCTCGATAAGTTCTATGGCGCGGGCGAGGCGAATGCGTGCTTCGAGACGCGCCCTTCGGGCGCTCCTCAGCATGAGGCTGTTCTCGATGGCATCGAGGAATGCCCTCATCCTGAGCCGGCGCGAAGCGCCGAGTCGAAGGACGCGCCGGCGAACATCCAGCAAATATGGCGCCGCTTCGCCGTAGATCTGCGGCAGGGCGCGTTCGACGATGACGACGAGTGCGGACACGCCGCTCGCGCTATCCTGTGGCGGCTGACGCTCGCCAAACTGCGCCGGGCGAACCCGCGCTTCCTCGCCGCCAACGGTTTTTCGGAAGAGCCTCGGTGAAAGAACAGAACGTGCCTCAATCGCGTGTACGGCAAGCCATCGACGCCTTCGGGCGCGGCGAGATCGTCGTCGTGACCGACGACAACGACCGCGAGAACGAGGGCGACCTGATCGTCGCGGCGACGAAGGCGACGCCGGAAAAGCTGGCCTTCATCATCCGCCACACCTGCGGCATCGTGTGCGCGCCGCTGACCGGCGAGATCGCCCGGCGCCTCTCGCTCGCGCCGATGGTCGCCGACGGCGACGCGATCCACGGCACCGCCTTCACCGTCTCGGTCGATTACCGGCACGGCACGACGACCGGCATTTCCGCCGACGACCGCACCGCGACCGTGCGCAACCTCGCGAACGGCAATGTCGGCCCGTCGGATTTCGTGCGCCCCGGGCACGTCTTTCCGCTGATCGCCAAGGACGGCGGCGTGCTGATGCGGTCCGGCCACACCGAGGCGGCGATCGATCTGTGCCGGCTGTCGGCACTGGAGCCGGTCGCGGCGATCTGCGAACTCGTCAACGACGACGGCACCGTAATGCGCGGGCCGCAGGTCGCCCAATTCGCCGAAAAGCACGGTTTGAAGCAGATCTCGGTCGCCGACCTGATCGCCTACCGGCAGGCGCGCGAGAAGCTCGTGACCCGCGTCGCCGAATTCACCGTCGCGAGCGAGATCGGCGAGCTCCAGGGCTATGCCTATGTGACGCCCTTCGACCGCGTGCATCACTTCGCCTTCGTCTATGGCAAGATCGGCGACGGCCTCAACGTGCCGACGCGGCTGCACCGCGCCAATGTGCTGGAAGACGTGTTCGGCGGCGCGAAGCCGATTCACACCGCGCTCGGCCGCTTCAAGGAGGCGGGGACGGGGGTGCTCGTCTATCTGCGCGACGGCTCTTCGGGGGTGCCGGTGTCGACGATCGGCGAGGGCCACACCCCGTCGGAATTGGAGCGCCGCGTGCAATGGCGCGAAGTGGGCTTGGGGGCGCAGATCCTGCGCGACCTCAGGATCTCCTCGATCCAGCTCTTGGCGACCCGCTCCCGCACCTATGTCGGGCTTGCCGGCTTCGGTATCGAGATTGTCGCCACCGAGCCGCTGGAATAGGCGCAAACTCAGTCTGGTCGGATCGGCTCAGTCTCGACCCCCGCGCCGTCGCCTACCGCTTGCCGGGAGCGATCGGCGGCCAGCACCGGCAGGCGGAGCCGGCGGAAATGGCCCGCGCTCGCAACGCCCCAGTTTCGAAGCCGGTTGCGTTTCGGGCCGTTTGCCGCCTCTATGCCGGCTCTGTCCGAGAGGAGCGGATGAAGCCGGAGATCGTCATCATAGGGCCGATGTACCCGCCGACGCAGGCGCGGCTCGAACAGCTGTTCACAGCGCACAGGCTTTGGGAGGCGGCGGATCGCGAGGTCTTTTTGCGCGAAATTGCGCCGCGGGTGCGCGGCATTGCCGTGTATGCGCTGCACGGCTGCCCGGCCTCGGTGATTGAGGCGCTGCCGAAGCTCGAAATCATCGGCTGCTTCGGCATCGGCGTCGATGCGATCGACCTCGCCGCGGCGAAGAAGCGCGGCGTGCGCGTCACCAACACGCCCGATGTCGTGACCGACGACACGGCCGACACAGCGCTGGCCTTGATGCTCGCGGTCGAGCGCCGCATCGCCGAAGGCGACCGCTTCGTGCGGCGCGGGCGCTGGCGCGAGGGCGAGCTGCGCTTCGGCCGCAGCCTCGGCGGACGCCGGCTCGGCATCGTCGGCCTCGGCCGCATCGGCCGAGCGATTGCGCGCCGCGCCGAGGCTTTCGGCATGCAGATCGGGTATTCTGGGCCGCGCGAGAAGCCCGACGCTCCGTACCGCTTCTTCGCCGACCTCCTAGCGCTTGCCGAATGGAGCGAGATCCTCGCCGTCGCCTGTCCGGGCGGGGCGGCGACCCGGCATCTCGTCGGCCGGGAGGTCATCGCGGCCTTGGGGCCCGGGGGCAGCCTCGTCAACATTGCGCGCGGTTCGGTCGTCGATGAGGCGGTGCTCGTCGCGGCGCTGCGCGAAGGCAGGCTCGGCGCTGCCGGCCTCGACGTCTTCGCGAACGAGCCTGACGTCCCGCCGGCCCTCCTCGACTTGGAGAACGTCGTCCTGATGCCGCACACCGGTAGCGCCACGCACGAAACCCGCACCGCGATGGGCGATCTCGTCATCGACAATCTGGTCGCACATTTCGCGGGCCGGCCGCTGCTGACGCCGGTCCTGTGACGCGCGCGGCGATGCCGGGACGCGCAAGGTTCCATTACGCCTGGGTCGTCGTCGGGGTCACCGCGCTGTCGATGATGGTGGCGGCTGGAGTACGGGCGACGCCGGGCGTGCTGATCGTGCCGTTGCACCACGATTTCCACTGGTCGCAGGCGACGATCTCGTTTGCCGTCGGGCTCAATATCTTTCTCTATGGCCTCGTCGGGCCGTTCGCGGCGGCGCTGATGGAGCGCTTCGGGTTGCGGCGGACGCTGCTTTCGGCGCTGGGGCTGGTCGCCGCCGGCGTGGCGCTCACGCTTTTTATGCGGACGAGCTGGCAGCTCGTATTGTTGTGGGGGGTCGTTGTCGGGCTCGGCACCGGGGTGCCGGCGACCTTGCTGGGGGCGGTTGTCGTCGAGCGCTGGTTCGCAGCCCGCCGCGGCGTCGTGCTCGGATTTCTGACCGCGAGCGGCGCGGCCGGCCAGATGATCTTCCTGCCGCCGATGGCGGCGGTCGTCTCCGCCGAGGGCTGGCGAACGATGACGCTGGCGCTCGCGATCGTGGTCGCGGCGCTGCTGCCGATCGTTGCGCTGTTGATGCGCGAACGCCCGGCGGATCTGGGGTTGGCGCCCTATGGCCAAACCGGCGCGGCGCAGCCCCGCCCGGCCGCCGCCGGCAACCCGTTGACGAGCGCCTTCCGGGTCCTCGGATTGGGCCTGAAACGGCGCGATTTCTGGCTGCTGGGCGGCAGCTTTTTCGTCTGCGGCCTGTCGACCAACGGGCTCATCAGCACGCATCTGATCCCGGCCTGCATCGACCACGGTATCCCGGCGGTCGCCGGCGCGGGCCTGCTCGCCGCGATGGGCATGTTCAACATCCTCGGCGTCACGCTCTCGGGCTGGTTCAGCGACCGCTGGAGCAACCGCATGCTGCTGTTCTGGTACTATGCCCTGCGCGGGCTCTCGCTGGTGTACCTGCCGTTCGCGCTCGGCGCGTCGTTCTACGGGCTGTCGCTGTTCAGCCTGTTCTACGGGCTCGACTGGTTCGCCACCGTGCCGCCGACCGTGCGGCTCGCCGGCAACGTCTTCGGGTCGCGCAATGCCCCGATCGTCTTCGGCTGGCTGCTTGTCATCCATCAGCTCGGCGGCGCGATCGCCGCCTATTTCGGCGGCTTCATGCGCGCCGAGCTCGGCACCTACCTGCAAGCTTTTCTGCTCGCCGGAATGTTCTGCTTCGCGGCGGCGTTGATGGTGCTGTTCATCGGCCGCGGCCGCCGTAGTCCGGAGCCGATGCCGGCGGGGCTGCCGGCCGAGTGACGGCGAGGATTGCCGATGTACCGGGATCTGGTCATCCGCTGGCTGCCGACCGTCGGCGTCGTCCTCATCCTTGCGCTCTCTTTGACCGCCATCGCCGCGATGCGCGCCGGCGCGCGCCGCAAGGGCGCCTGGTTCGTCGTCATGACGCTCGCGGGCTCGCTCGCGCTTGCCGCCACGGTGTGGCAACAGGTCGATATCCGCAAACAGGCGAAGTCTTTCGGGCGTCTCGCGCAGGCGACGGGACTGCCCAGCTCGCCGCCGCCTAAGCCGAAAATCGTTGTCGGCCGGGCGACCGCCGAGATCGCTGCTCTGTCGCGGGAAACGAAGGCCCTGCGCTCGAAGATCGCCAATCTCGAGAGAAGCGAGAAAGGCCGCGTCATCAACGAGGAGACGGCGGCGAAGCTCGTCGCCGCCCTGCAGTCATCCGGCGGCCGCGAAGTCGTCGTTTCCTGCATCTGGGGTGACGACGAGGCCTACGATTACGCCAACCAGATCGTCGACATCCTGAAGCGGGCGGGCTGGCAGGCAATGGGTCCGGAGCCGACGGTCATCTTCGGCAACGCGCCGAGCATGGCGATCGGGGTCTATGTGCCCGAGAATGCGGCGGCCGACACTGCGAAAATCCTGATGAACGCGTTCACGAAATTCGCTATTCCCTTCGAGACGCGGGTGTCGCCGAGCGGCGCCCTGCCGGCGGCATCGGCTGTCGAGCTGTTCGTCAGCCGCAAGCCGCAAAGCACTGTCGGGGAGGGTTCGACACGATGAGCCTCGGGTGATCGCGGCGGAGGACGGCATCCCGGTCGGGGTTCGGGACTTCATCCTCGATCACATCGGCTCGATCGCGCAGCTGGAAGCGCTGCTGCTGTTGCGCGCCAATCCCGGCGAGTGTTGGGACGCGGCGAGCATCGCAAAGCGCCTCTACATGAGCGAGCGCGACGTCGAGCCGTTGCTCGCCCAGCTTTGCGCCGCCCGCCTGTTCTCCTTCGCACAGGATACGTACCGCTATGCACCCGAGCCGGAGGAAAAGCGCCTCGTGGTCGATCGCGTGGCCGTCGTCTATGCCCGGCAGCTGATCCCGGTGACAAACATGATACATGCGAAGCAGCGTCGCATCCGCGAGTTCGCCGACGCGTTCAGGTTGCGCAGGGATCGCTGACATGGTGGGCGCCATCGTCTATGGCTTGTGCGCGGTGACCGCGCTGCTGTGCACCTGGCTGCTGATCGGCGCCTACCGCCGCGGTCGCGCTCGTCTCCTGTTGTGGAGCGGCCTCGCCTTCGCCGGATTGACGCTCAACAATATGCTGCTGGTCCTCGACAAATTCGTGTTTGTCGAAATCGATTTGTCGGTGCTGCGGACGTCGGTCGCCCTCGTCGCGATGGCGGTCCTGCTGGTCGGCCTGATCTGGAGGGACGAATGAGCAGTTCGGTCGAGGCGACCCTGATGGGCGCGGTGGCGATGGCCTCTCTCGTTGCGACGATGTTCTTCCTGCGCTTCTGGCGGCAGACGCGGGATGCGTTCTTTCTATTCTTTGCATGCGCCTTCGGCATCGACGCGGTGACGCGCTTTGCGCTGGGCATCGGCCGGGTGCCGGAGAGCAAAGAGCCGCTCTTCTACATCCCGCGGCTCGTCATGTTCGCGCTGATCATCCTGGCGATCGTGCAAAAGAACCGGCCGCGCGGCAGCGGCGGTTAAAGAGCGGTATAAGAGGCGTGGGCCGGGATTGTTTCGGCCCAAAGGGGTTGATGGCGGGAGGAAGCTCATGCCGATCGCGCATGTCCGCGGTATTGACATCAACTACGAGATCCTGGGCGGACGCGGCCCTTGGGTGGCGCTGCAGCCGGGCGGGCGCCGCGGCCTCGTTGCGGTGAAGCCGCTCGGGCAGAAGCTCGCGCAGGCCGGGTTTCGCGTCCTCGTCTACGACCGGCGCAATTGCGGCGCTTCGCAGTTCTCGCTCGACGGCGGCGATTCGGAAAACGTGATCTGGGCCGAGGATCTTTACGCACTGCTGTCGCGGCTCGACGCCCTGCCGGCCTATATCGGCGGCAGCTCGTCCGGCTGCCGCATGTCGCTGATCCTCGCCTTGCGGCGCCCCGAGGCGGTGCGCGGCCTTCTGCTGTGGCGCGTCACCGGCGGCCCCTATGCGGCAAAGCAGCTCGCCCACAACTACTATACGCAATTCATCGACCTGGCGCGTCAGGGCGGCATGCAGGCGGTCGCGAAGAGCGAGCATTTCAGCGAGCTGATCAGGAGCAATCCGGCGAACCTTGAGCGCCTTCTTTCGACCGACCCCGAGCATTTCATCGCCGTCATGGAGCGCTGGCACAAGAGCTTCGCGGAGGGGGCCGACCATCCGGTCATCGGGGTCAGCGAGGAGGAGCTGCGCTCGCTCGCCGTGCCGGCCTGCGTCATCCCCGGCAACGACCGCGTGCACCCGCGCGAGCCGGGCCAGGCCGCGCACCGCCTGATGCCGTTGAGCGAATACCGCGAGGTGCTGACCGAGGACCGCCCCGACATCGATGTCGCGCTCGAGGATTGGGAGAAAAAGGACGGCTTGCTGGCGGCGACCCTGATCGACTTCCTGCGCCGCCAAGAGCGGCGCGCCTGAGCTTCGGGCCGGCATTCTACGCTGGCGTCGGCGATGCGGATGACAGCCGAGGCTATCACGCCGAGGCGCGCGGCTGCGAGGGCGCGGCGCCGAGGCGCCCGACCAGCGGCAATTTGAGCGCCGGGGCACGCAAGTCGAACCCGAAACTGAGGCCCAGCAGGTTGATCTCGATCCCCTCCTCGCGCGCCATCAAGAGGCCGGCGAGCCCGCACAGCGACAGCTGAAAGCCGGTGCCGCTCGGCACCCCCGCGGCGAACCTGCGGTGACCGAGAAAATCCTTGCCGAGCGCGTGCGCCGGCAGGGCGAGCCCGAGCTCGGGAACGCGGCGCGCGATGTAGGCGACAAAGGTGTTGCTGTTGGGGCCTGGCCAGGCGCGATAGGAGCGCGGGTAGGGATAGTCCGCGACCGCGGCGCGGATCTTCTCGATCGTCGCGTCGCATTGCGGGCCGCGCCGCTCGAGGAGGATTTGCGGTCTGGCGCCGAACCAGTAGTTGTCCGGGCCGGTGCGGTCGATCCGCACGGCGGGGGCGCCTCGTTTCACCCCGAAACCCATCACCTCGAAGCGCGTATAGGAGGGCGCGCCCGACGGCTTCACTGCAATCCAGCTGTGCAGCGAAAAGACACCTTTCCACGACACCGCGCGCGCGGCGTAGACCTGGATCACTGCCTCCGGCGTTGCCGCCGGGTCGGGCGCGAGGCCGGTTGCATCGCGCCGCGCCTGCCGCCAGGGAGCCTCTCGACCGAACATCCGGACTGTCTATCCCGTTCGCGGCCGCCCGCCAATGCACGGACAGACGTCATTGATCGCCAATCAAATATTAACCTAAAATATTATAAATAACCCAGAAGGGTGTTTGGAGTAAATTAACGGCTCATAAATAATTCCCTTAGATAGTGCAGCGATGTGTCCGCGCCGACACGCTGGCGCGGCCATGGAACGGAAAAAGGTGTGGGCTGATGGGTGATCGGACAACGGCCCTGATCGGCTGCCTGTGGGCCGACAGGCGCGGCGTCACCGCCATCATTACGGCGTTCGCGATGTTGGCGCTTATGGGCGTCGCCGGCCTCGGCGTCGACGTGGTCTATTGGGAGTTGACCGGCCGCAAGATGCAGAGCGCGGCCGATGCGGCGGCTCTTGCCGCCAGCGTCGCCGTGTCGGCCGGCGACAACTACACCAATGCCGCGGACGCGGTCACCGCCAGCTATGGCTTCGTCAACGGCAAGAACGGCGTCGGCGTCTCGGTCAACCCTAGCGCCGGCGGCAGCGGCAACGAGGTCCAGGTCAAGGTCTCGCAGCCGGCGCCGCGCTACTTCACGCGTCTCTTCCTTGCTTCGGCGCCGACCGTGGCAGCGACCGCATTAGCCAAGCCGCCCGCTAATACGGGCGCCGGCATGATGTGCATCATAGCGCTGGACACGACCGCGGGGGACAGCGGGACGGTCAGTCTCAGCGGCAGCATCAACGGTTGCCTTGGCGGCGCATTCGATTCGACTACCGGGAGCTGTTCGTCGCCGACCTGCGACCTCTACAACGACTCGCCGGATGCAACTTCGACGACATTCACCGGCGGCGCCTCTCTGACCGCGGCGCACATCCTGCTGTCCGGCGGCTACAGCCTCGGCGGCAGTTCCACGATATCGCCCAATCCGCCGGCGACTTACGTCGCCCCGACCCCCGACCCGTACAGCCAGCTGTCGATCAGCGTTTCCTCCGGGGAGATGACAGTCTCCGACCCGTACTTCTCGCTGTCGAAGACCTATTCGGCCTGCACCGGCAGCAACAAGATCGACGTGAATGCCGGCAACCATCTGACGGTCAACCCGGGCGTCTATTGCGATATCGCCGTCGAAGCTGGCGGTCAGCTGACGCTGAACCCCGGCACCTACGTCATCGATCGCGGCAACCTGAAGATCAAGAGCGGCACCGGCAATTACGGCAGCCTGAGCGGCACCGGGGTGACGATCATCCTGACCAGCAGCCATTGCACCACTGCGGCGGAATTCAGCTGCACCGACATCGGTCAGGTCCAGCTCGGCGCCCAGGTGACGACAACCCTGACGGCGCCGACCGCCTCCGCGACCAAAGGTATTCCAGGCATCGCCATCTGGGTCGACAAACGCGCGGCCCAGGCGGGTAACCCGCTCAATGGCGGCGCCAACCAGAACATCAACGGCGTCATCTACATGCCGAGCCAGAACGCGAACTACAGCGGCGGCAGCGGCACGCTCGTCAACAACGTGCCGGCGACAGCCTGCACGCAATTGCTCGCCTACAACGTGTCCATTACCGGCAATGCGTATCTGAGCCATTCCTACTGCAAGCAGCTCAACATCCCGGTCCGAGATCCGGCGTCCTCGCCGCTCCTCGCGACGAATTAAGCATTCGGCGATGCGGCGGCCGAGATTCCTGAGCGCCCTGCGGCAGCGCGACGACGGCGTCAGTGCGATCGAGTTCGCGATAATCGCGCCGGCCATCGCGCTGCTGCTGCTCGGTGTCATCGATCTGGCGAACGGCCTGTGGCAGCAGATGCAGGTGTCGAGCGCCGCCCAGGCGGGAGCATTCTACGCCTCGGTGCAAGGCGTGAACGGCACTCCTAGCGGGATCAAGAGCGCGGTGACGAACGCGACGGCGTTGACTGTCACCCCGACCTTGTCCTCGTCCTCTTCGCCGTCGTGTCAATCGGCGACGCCATCGAGCATCCCGGCGGCGGAGTGGTGCGGATGCCCGAACACGACGAGCGGCGTCACCTCGGCGACTTGCGGCTCGGCCTGCAGCGACGGCTCGACCGCCGGGCACTACGTGACGGTGTGCGCGCAGGCGCCGTTCTCGGCGATCGGGCCTGCGATCCCCGGCGTCACCCTGCCGACAAAGCTGAGCGCCCAATCCTACGCGCGGATCTACCCGTGAGCGGGCTGCGCAAGATATTTCGGTTCGCGCGGGCGCGGGACGGCAATACGGTGATCGAGTTCGCGATTATCGCCCCGGCTTTCCTGCTGCTGCTGCTCGGCACGATGGAATTTGCGCGCCTCCTTTGGACGCAATCGACCCTGCAGCAGGCGGTCGAGGCGGCGTCGCGGTGCGCCTCGGTCAATACCTCGACCTGCGACAACCAAAGCGACACCCAGACCTACGCGGCGAACCAGATGTATGGCCTCACCGTCTCCTCGAGCGTGTTCACGGTGACCTTGAACACAGCCTGCGGAAATCTCGTTTCCGCCAGTATGCCCTTCAATTTTGTCGTCTCGGGGCTGTTCCCCTGGACGCCGACGGTGAAGGCGCAATCCTGCTTTCCGCTGAATCAGAACTGAGGCGGCAGGGGCTGTCGGCCTGATCCAAAGGACCTCAGCCGCATCGCCCTTATTGCCGGGACAGCATCGCGGAGACTACGCCGAAGATTATCAACGGCAGCCGGTTGTGATGCGCTCTATCGGCGTGCCAATCGCGGTCGGGGTGCGGCCCGAACTCGGGATGTGCAAAACGGTGGACGCCGCGCACCGCCAGGTGCGCGTGGCCATGTGCCGCGGCGTGCGGCTGCGCGGCAGCGGCATGATGCGGGTGGCCCTTGGCATAGGCGAGCCCGCCCGGCGGCGAAGCGACCGCGAGGCCGCTCAGCACCGCCGCGATCAGGAGCTTCCGCATAATCAATACTCCAAGTAGAGAATAATCTGCGTCCCTTTCGTATAACGACTAGTTGACTGAAATATTCCTGAGATGGTGCATCCGATTTCTAGGCGAATATTATCCGGATTTATTCGTGGTCGGTTTCGCCGTTGCTGGAGAGGAGGCGGGTCGGAAAGCCCGCCGCGACCAGCGCCGCGATCAGCGCCTCGACATGCCGGCGGTTCTGGGTCTCGACGACGATGTCGAGTTCGGCGCGCTTGACCGACGTATCGTCGAACAGGCGCTGATGATGCACCTCGACGATATTGGCGCCGTGCCCGCCGATGACGCCCGAGATGCGCGACAGGGCTCCAGGGATGTCGGGCAATTCGGCACGCAGCCGCACGAGGCGGCCGTCGCGCACGAGGCCGCGCATCAGCACCGAGGCGAGCAGGCGCGAGTCGATGTTGCCGCCGGTGACGACGATCGCGACGCGGCGGCCGCGGAATCGTTCAGGTGCGCCAAGGACGGCCGCGAGCCCGGCCGCGCCGGCGCCTTCGACGACGAGTTTTTGCCGCTCGATGAAAGCCTCGACGGCGCCCTCGATCGCCGCCTCGTCGACGAGGCGAATGTCGGAGACGAGCGCCTTGATGATCTGGCGGGTGAGCTTGCCGGGCTCCTTGACGGCGATGCCTTCGGCGAGTGTCGGGGCATCCGAGGGGGAGCCTGCATCCTCGCCGCGCATCAGGCGGTACATCGAGGGATAGAGCGCCGCTTGCACGCCCACCACCTCGATCCGCGGGGCGCGCGCTTTGACTGCGGTCGCGATGCCGGAGATCAGCCCGCCGCCGCCGATCGGAACGACGACGGTGTCGAGGTCGCGGCAATCCTCGACGAGTTCGAGCCCGATCGTTCCCTGGCCGGCGATGACCGCGGCGTCGTCATAGGGGTGGACGAACGCAACGCCCTTGTCGCGGGCGAACTGGTCGGCGGCCGCACTGGCGGCGGAAAGCGTCGTTCCTTCGAGTACGACCGTGGCGCCGTAGGCTTCGGTGCGGTCGATCTTGGTGAAAGGGGTGCCTTGCGGCATTACGATCGTCGCCGGGATGCCGAGCCGCGCCGCATGATAGGCGACGCCCTGCGCGTGGTTGCCGGCCGACATCGCGACGACGCCGCGTTTGCGCGCTGCGGCGCCGAGGCTCAGCAGCTTGACGAGCGCGCCGCGCTCCTTGAACGAGCCGGTGAGGTGCTGCGTTTCGAGCTTGAGAAAAATCTCGGCGCCGGCGAGTTGGGAAAGCGCCGGTGCCGCGACGGTCGGACTGCGCACGATGGCGCCGCGGATCGCCGCGGCGGCGCGTTCGACATCCGGCAGGCTGACAGCTAGATCCTTCATCGTCCGCCCTCATGCGGCCGCGGCAGCAGATCGAAGGTGGCGACCGCCGCAGTTCGTCCCGGAACGAGCCAATCGAAGTCGCGCCAGCGCCGCAGCAGATCGCCGAAGTGGCGCGACAGCGGGTTGCCCGACTGGCCGGGGACGAGCATCATCCGCGCGCCGCGCGGCGTGGCGAGGTCGGTGATGACGCGCAGCCCGGCGCCGAAGCGCTGCGCGAAGGGAGCGCGGTCGTCCCGGATCGTGCTTGGGCCGCGGTCGAGCGTGTCATAGCCGCCGGAAGCGGCGATCCGCGGCGTGAGCCACTCGCGCAGCAGCGGGATGCGGCGAAAGACGGGGTTCGCAAAGCTAGCGACGTGGGCGCGGCCCCAGCGCCATTGTGACATGTCGGCGCCGAAGCGGGCGCGCAACTGCGCGATCGCCTGGTCGAGCGAAGCGGCGAGCAGCTCCGAGCAGCCGCCTTTCACCGGTTGCTTCGAATTCCGGCACCAATCCCGATGTGTCGTCAGAACCGCCTCCATCACTTGCGGCCGCAGATCCCAATAATCGCGCACCGCCTCGCCAAAATGCCCGAAAAGCACCGCGCGCGCGAATTCCCGCAGCCAGGCGGTGAAGAGCAGCGGCGCCACCTTCCGCCTGTCCATGTGGAAATTCCAGCGTTTGAGCCGGCCGATCGCGGCGCGCGCCGCCGGGTGCGCCGGCGCGATGCGGGTCATCAGCGGTACGAGCCGCGCGGCCATCAGCGAATAGGTGTCTGCCTGCATCTCGGCACTCGTTCGCGGCGACTGCACGGGCGTCTTGTCGAGCAGCGCGGCGATGCGCGCGGCCCGGTTCGGCAGATCCCAGCCGCGGCCGATGAAATAGGGGTAGGGCTTCGGGACGATGCGGTTGTTGGCGGTTATGAAGCGTCCGGAAGGCGGGTTTTCCCCGCTCGGCAGCCGATCGAATGGGATGAACCCGGTCCAATCGTTGGCGTCGGTCCAGCCCGGCGCCGGCAGCGCGCTCGCCGCGCCGCCGCGGCGGATCGGGATCAGCCCCGGCGCGATGAAGCCGATCGTGCCGCCGCGGTCGGCATAAACCATGTTTTGCGGCGGCCCGACGAAATCTTCGAGCGCGCCGCGGAAGCCGGCCCAGTCTGCGGCCCGGTCGATCTTCCATAGCGCCTGCGCGCTTTTGTCCTCGGGCAACAGAAAGGTCGCGGCGAGCGACAGCACGTGGCCCGGCGCGGCGCTGTCGGGCGGCAGCGCATCCGAGATGACCGGGCCGTGCCGGGTCGTGCGCACGTCGAAATCTACCGGCTTGCCGCCGCGCACTCGGATGCGTTCGGTCCTCGTCTTGAAAGGCAGGCTGCCGTCGGGCGTCAGATAGCGGGTCTTGTCGGCCGGATCGAGCTTCTCGACGAAAAGGTCTTCGATGTCGGCGCCAGTCGTCGTGAAGCCCCAGGCGACCCGGTCGTTGTGGCCGATGACGACGAGCGGCACGCCGGCAACGGTGGCGCCGGCGATCTCGCCCCGCGCCGTCTCGAGCCGCGCGAGGTACCAGATGTCTGGTGCGCCGAAGGGGAGGTGCGGGTCGTTGGCGAGAAGCGGCTTGCCGCTCGCGCTGTGCCGGCCGTCGACGACCCAGCTGTTCGAGGCATGCGTCGGTCCCACCGCCGCCGGCAGCGCGGCGTAAAGGCGCGCGAGCGGCAGAGTCCGGTAAATCCGCCGCAACCCCGAGAGGGTGGTCAGCGCGCCTTCGGGATAATGCTGAAAAAGAACCTCAAGATCGGCAGCCGAGATCGAACGGGCCATCTGCGCGCGCAACAATTCGCCGCGCCAATCGCCGCCGAGTTGGAGGGCGATCAGCTTGCCCCAGACGAGGCTGTCCGCCGGGTGCCACGGCTGCGGCCGAAAATGAAAAAGGGCGAATTCCGGCGGCAAAGCGCCGCGATGCGTTGCGAGGTAGGCGTTGACCCCGGCCGCATAGGCTTCGAGCGCCCGGTCGAGCGCGGGGGAGAGGTAGCGGGTTTCGGCTGCGGCCAAACGATAGAGGCCGAGAACGCGCATCAGCCGGTCGACCGGCACCGCTTGCGCCCCGAAGATTTCGGCGAGACGCCCGGCGCCGTACCGGCGCATCAGCTCCATCTGGAAGAGCCGGTCCTGCGCATGCACAAAGCCGAGGCCGAAGACCGCGTCGTCGTCGTTCGCGGCCGCGATCAGCGGCACGCCGTCCTTGTCGCGGCTGATTCGTACCGGCGCCGAGAGGCCGCGCACATAAATCCGCCCGTCCGTGCGCGGCAGCGACGACAGCAGAAACAGATAGGCCCCGCCCGCGAGCGCCAGCACGGCCATCAGCAAACCCAGAGCGATGCGGCGGATCATGGACAGCTTGCGAAATGGATTTCTTGTCATACCGGCGAATGCCGGTATTCGCGACGGGCCTGGGCCCGGCCCTCGCCGGGACGGCAAGAAAAAAGGGTCCTACAGCCCCAGCTCGCGCAGGATTTCGTCGCGGTCGGCGTCGAGGTCGGGCGCGGGAGGCCGCGTCGGCGGATCGGCAAAGCCGGCGAGCTTCATCGGATTGCCGGCGAGCCGCAGCGTCCCGGCTTGCGGGTCTTCGACCGAGATCAGCATGTTGCGCGCCTTGACCTGCGGATGGGCGAGCGCCTGCGCGACATTGTTGACCGGCCCGCACGGCACGCCGGCGGCCTCGAGCACCGCGATCCAGTGCTCGGTGCCTTCGCGCTGCAGCACCCCCTCGATCTCCGCGCGCAGCGCCTTCTGGTTCTCGTTGCGCAGCCGGTTCGTCTGATAGCGCGGGTCGCGGGCGAGGTCGGGGCGGCCGAGGGCCTCCGTGAGCTTGACATAAAGCCCGTCGTTGCCGGCAGCGATGATCAGGCTGCCGTCCTTGGTCGCGAACGCCTCGAAGGGCGTGATCGATGGGTGGCGCGCGCCCATCGGGCCCGGGATCTCGCCGGTCACCGTATAGCGCATGATCGCGTTTTCGAGTAGCGCCAGCTGGCAGTCGAAGAGCGCTACATCGACCTTGGTCGCTTCCCCGGTGCGCTCGCGGTGGACGAGCGCGGCGTTGAGCGCGACCGCGGTGAAGAGGCCGCCCGCCAGATCGCCGACCGAGGTGCCGATTCGCACGAGCGGCATCCCGGGGTGGCCGGTGATGCTCATGATCCCGCCCAGACCCTGGACGACCATGTCGTAGGCCGGATAGTGCGAAAAGGGCCCCGTATGCCCGAAGCCCGAGGCCGCCGCATAGACGAGCCGCGGATAGCGGGCATGCAGGCTTTCCCAGCCGAAGCCCAGTTTTTCCATCGTGCCGGGGCGGAAATTCTCGACGAGCGCGTCCGCCTTGTCGAGCAGCCGCTCGAAGATTTGCCGGCCTTCCGGCGATTTGAGGTCGAGCGCGATCGACTGCTTGCCGCGGTTGACGGATTGGAAATAGGTCGATTTGCCGGCTCGGAACGGTCCGTACTGTCGCGCGTCGTCGCCGCCTTGCGGCGGCTCGACCTTGATCACCCGCGCCCCCAATTCGGCGAGCAGCAGCGTGCAGTAAGGCCCCGCGAGGATGCGGGAAAGATCGACGATCGTGATGCCGGAAAGCGGCCCCTGTTGCGGCATGCTTCAATTCCTTTCCATGTCATACCGGCGAAGGCCGGTATCCACGGCGGGGTGGGTCCCGGCCTGCGCCGGGACGACGCTAGAATGCGCGGCCGGAAAGTTCCGCGCCGGCGCCGGGTGCTTAGCGTAGATCGGGTTCTGCTGGCAATCGCACGGTTGCCGCGGGCGCGGTTCCCGCCGACAATACATGCTCAAAAATCGAGCACCCCGCATCGTCCTCCAATGATCGCCCCCACCACAGTTTCGGTCCGCTGATGCGCCGGGCGCCGCTTTTTCTGCTCGCGGTCGTCAGCGCGATCGCGCCGGCTTCACTGCATCTGCTGGTGCCGGCATTGCCGCTGTTGGCGAGCGTTTTTCACAGCCCCCCGGCGAGCGTCCAGCTCGTGCTGACCTTGTTTCTCGTCGGCATCGCCGCCGGGCAGCTCGTCTACGGGCCGATTTCCGACCGCTTCGGGCGCCGCCCGGTGCTGATCGCCGGCCTCGTCCTCTACCTCGTCGGAACCGCCCTCTGCGGGTTCGCCTCTTCCCTGCCGGTACTGATCCTGGGGCGCGTGCTGCAGGCGTTGGGCGGCTCTTCCGGAATGGTGCTGGGGCGCGCGATCGTGCGCGACCTCTACGACCGCGAGCGCTCGGCGAGCGCCCTCGCGATCGTCTCGATGACGATGTCGCTGGCCCCCTCCGTCGCCCCGGCGATCGGCGGCTATCTCGCGGTGTGGGCGGGTTGGCGCGCCGATTTCGTACTGCTCGGCACGGTCGGCACGGCGGGGTTGATTTTGACCGCGTGCCGGCTCGAGGAAACCCATACGGTCCGCTCGCCGGTCGACGTCGCGGCGATGGCGGCGTCGTTCACGCTGTTGCTGCGTTCCCCGGCCTTTCTCGGCTGGTCCCTCGCCGCCGCCTTCACCAGCGCCTCGTGGTTCACCTTCACAGCCAGCGCGCCCTATTTGTTGACGCAGCTGCTGCATGCGCCGCTCAGCACCTACGGGCTGATGATCCTGTTGCCGATGGGGGCCTACATGGTCGGGGCGGCCCTTCTCGCACGGCTGACGATGCGTTTCGGGAGCACCGCGTTCTTCGTCGCCGGCCTTACGCTGTCGCTCGCTTCGGGCGGGATCATGGCGCTGTGGTCATGGGGGTTCGGGCTTTCGGCTTGGTCGATGTTCGTGCCGATGGCGCTTTCCTCGATCGGCAACGGCATGAGCCAGCCGCCGGCGCTCGCCGCGGGATTGAGCGTCTATCCGCGGATCGCGGGCGCGGCCTCGGGGCTGATGGGCTTTCTGCAGATGATGATCGCCGCCTCCGGCACATACCTCATCGGCCGGTTGCCGCAGAATACCGGGGCCTGGATGATCCTTCTTGTCTCGGCTTTCATGCTGCTCGCCTTTCTCTGCGGCCTCCTCGCGCTGCGGCTGCCGGCGGCGGCGCATGTTGCGCCCGCTCCCGCGCCCGAGGCGTTGCCCGGTTCTTGAGGCGCTGGCCGATTGCGAGGATGATCCTTCGATCCGTTGTGCGGCAGGGGGCGCGATGAGCGAAATCGACGAAACCCACGACCCGGGGCGCCAGAGCTGGCTCACCTCGGCGCAGGGTCACGGTGAATTCCCGATCCAGAACCTGCCGCTCGGGATCTTCAGCCGCAAGGGCGAGGAACCGCGCGGCGGGGTGGCGATCGGCGACAGCATCTTCGATCTGAAGGCGGGGCTCGATGCCGGGCTCTTCTCGGGCGAAGCGGAGACGGCCGCCGTCGCGGCCGCTGGGCCGACCCTGAACCCGCTGATGCAATTGAGTGCGGGGCCGCGCCGCGCCTTGCGCCGCCGCCTCTCCGCGCTGCTCGCCGCCGATGGGCCGGAGCGGCAAAAGCTCGAAGGCATCGCGGGCCGGCTTCTTGCCGAGGCGGGCGATTGCACGCTGCATCTGCCAACGGCTATCGGCAGCTACACCGATTTCTTCGCCGGCATCCACCACGCCCGCAACGGCGGCCGCCGGCGCGACCCGCAGAACCCGCTCAGCCCCAATTACAAATACGTCCCGGTCGCCTATCACAGCCGCGCCTCCTCGGTGCGGCCCTCGGACGTGCCGGTGCGGCGGCCGAGCGGCCAGCGGCTCGCGGCAGGGGCGAACACGCCGAGCTTCGGTCCGTCGTTGAAGCTCGACTACGAGTTGGAGATCGCCCTATGGATCGGCCCCGGCAACGAACTCGGCCAGCCGATTCCGATCGCCGAGGCGGGCGCGCACGTCGTCGGTTTGGGGCTCTTCAACGACTGGTCCGCGCGCGACATCCAGCAATGGGAGTCGCAGCCCTTGGGCCCGTTTCTCGGCAAGAGCTTCGGCTCGACCGTCTCGCCCTGGGTTGTCACCGTCGAGGCGCTGGCGCCGTTCCGCCGGCAGCAGCCGCCGCGCCCGGCGGGCGATCCGCGCCCGTTGCCGCATCTGTGGGACGAGGACGACCAGCGGGAGGGCGCCTTCGACGTCGAACTCGAGGCGCTGCTGTCGACCGAAGCGATGCGCGGCAATGGGCTGCCGCCGCACCGCATGTCGAAGAGCAATGCGCTCGACCTCTATTGGACGGCGGCGCAGATGGTCGCGCATCATGCGAGCGGCGGCTGCAATCTCGCCGCGGGCGACCTCTTCGGCACCGGCACGATCTCGGGCGAGAGCCAGGAAGGTTGGGGCAGCCTGATGGAACTCTCCACCGACGGCGCGCGCCGGATCGAGCTTCACTCGGGCGAGAGCCGCAGCTTTCTCCAGGACGGCGACGAAGTGATCTTCCGCGCCCATTGCCGGATGCCGGGGCGCGCCCCGATCGGCTTCGGCGAATGCCGCGCACGGGTCGTCGGGCAATGACCGATGCGCTCGGCTGCCCGAACACCGCCACGATGATAGAGGCGAGGGTGCGCCTCGCGGGAGGCGAGAGCCCGCCGCGCGCCGCGGCTTCGGTCGGCTATTCGAGCGCCCCGGCTTTTGGCGCTGCCTGTCGGGCCGCGTTCGGCACGACGCCGGGAGAGACGAGGCGCACGCGCCGGCCCGTTTAGCGGCTAATTTAGTCTCGGGTCCGAATGCGCTCTCGCCGCCCTCGCTTCCCGGTGTGGCGCATCGCGACCGGCGAGGGCCTCTACAGCGGCGAGGGCAGCGCACGACAGGCATGGAGCGCGCGCGATCAGCGGGCCCGAAAGCCGCCCATAGATGTCGAAGAGGGCGGTCTGCAAGACGATGCCGAGAATTGCCGCGGTTGCCGCGAGCGGGTCGAGCGCGCCGATCTCGCCGCCGCGGATTGCCTCCTCAACGGTCTCGGCCAGGGCCTCGATTGGCGTGCGCTGGTCGCCGGGCAGACGCGGCAAAAAATCGTGCTGCGCGATCAGCATGAAGCGGAATAAGGCCGGCTCGCGGTCATAGAGCGCACAAAAATGCGCGACCATCGCAGCAAGCCGGGCGCCGAAGGCGGACCGGCTCGCCCGGATCGCGTCGAGTTCCGCGGCGGTGCGCAGGTAGGCCGTAGAGAACAGGCTCCACGCCAGTGCGTCTTTGCTGCGGTAATGACGATAGAGCGCCCCTTGCGAGACGCCGGCCGCGGCGGCGATCTCGCTGATCGAGACGCCGTCTACCCCCTTCGCGGCGAACAGGTCGGTTGCTGCCCTTTCAACCCTCGCTTTGACGCTTCTCGATCGCATGATAAGAATCCGGTTGTGAGTGAACGTTCACTCATTATATGATCGAATCAAGTCTGGCGCAACCGGCGCCGCGGGCGACATCTCTTGGGCGGAGGGGTCGAGATGGACGCGATCGTGACAATCACGGCTCTGTTGGCGATTGGCGCAGCACTCACGGCCTGGCGGCTGAGCGGCGGTCTCGGGCGGCTGCGCTTGGATCTCGAGCGGCTGAGCGGCGATGTCGGGCGGCTGCGCTTTGATCTCGAGGAGCTGGACGACAGGTTCGCGGCGTTCGATCGCCGTGAGACCGAGCGTGCCGATGACGCGGAAGCGCGCAGCGGAGCTCCGTTCGGCGAGGCATCCTCGCCCGAAGCGACCGCCCCGCCGCAACCGCAAACGGCTGCCGCAGACGCCTCGGCCGCATCGGCCGAACCGGTAGCCACCGCAGCAGCGCCGGGGGCGGCCCGGCCACCCGCGCCGCGCGCCCGGTCTGCGGTATCGCACTGGGAGCAGCTGCTCGTCGAAAATTGGCTGGTTTGGCTCGGTGCCGCCGCGCTGGCGCTCGGCGGCGCATTCCTGGTGAAGCTGTCGATCGACCATGGGTTGCTGACCCCGGTCGTGCGCGTGGTGCTGGGCATCGCGCTCGGGCTCGCTCTCTCGGCCGGCGCCGAATGGGTGAGGCGCCGCGAAGCATCCGAGGAGGGCGCGAGCACGGCATCCTATGTTCCGCAGGCGCTCGCCGCCGCCGGCGCCGCGACAATATTCTCCAGCCTCTACGCCGCGCATGCGCTGTACGCGCTGCTGCCTGCCGGCTTCGCGTTCCTGCTGCTTGCGGTTACTGCCGGCACGACCGTCGCGCAATCCCTGCGACACGGGCCGCTCGTCGCGGCGCTCGGCCTGGTCGGCGCCTACGTCGTGCCGTTGTTGGTGACGACCCCGAACCCGCATGCCCTGCCGCTCTTCGCCTATCTTGTCGTGACGACGGCCGGAGCGCTCGCCGTGCTGCGGCACCGCGCCTGGTGGTGGCTCGCTTGGCTGCCGCTCGCGGGCGCGATGCTGTGGGTGCCGCTCTGGCTCGCGAGCGCGCGCAACCCTGAGGGGCCGATCGTGGCCGGTTATTTGCTGGTGCAATTCGGCCTTTTCGTGGCTTTGCGCCGCGGCGTCCCGCGGGTGGCATTCCTCGCCGGCATTGCGCAGACACCGCTCGTGCGGAACGCGACGCGGGCGGCCTTATGGGCGATCGCGGCCGGACTGCTCTTCGCAGTCGATGCCGACGATTTCGGGATCGCGACAACGGCCGCAGCGCTGCTCCTGATGATCGGCTTGATGGCCCTCGCCTATCGCGACGAGCAACTCGACGACGCGATCGCGGCCGCCGGAGCGCTGGCCCTCTCGTTGCTCGCGAGCTGGGACCTGCGCCTGCCGATTCCCGATCTGCACTTGCTGGTGTTCCAGGTTCAGCCGAATTACGTCAGATCGTTCGCGACCGCCGCGATCGTCTACGCCTTGTTGTTGGGCGGCGGCGGCTTTGTTGCGCTGCCGCGGGTCCCTCGGCCCGGCCGCTGGGCCGCCCTGTCGGCGGCGGCGCCTTTGCTGATCCTGATCATCGCCTACTGGCGTCTGCAGAATTTCCACCTCGATATCGCCTGGACCCTCACCGCCCTGGCGCTGGCCGCCGCCGAGCTGGCCGCCGCCGCTGCGGTGGCCCGGCGCCGGACCGGAGCGCTGGAGACCGAGATCGCGCTTGCCGCCTACGCGGTCGGCGTTCTCGGCAGCACCATCACGGCCGCCGCTTTCGGGTTCGCCGAGGCGTGGCTGACGATCGTTCTCGCGCTGCACCTGCCGGCGATCGGCTGGGTCGAGAGCCGCATCCGGCTCCCGGCGCTGCGCTGGGCCGCGCTGGCGATCGCGGCCATCGTATTGGCGCGCCTGATCGTCAACCCCGATGTGCTGGATTATCCGCTCGGCACGATGCCGGTCTTCAACTGGTTGCTTTACGGCTACGGCATCCCGGCGGCGGCGTTCGTCCTCGCGACGCGGCAATTCGGCGCCAGCCGGGACGACGCGCTCGTCTGGGTACTGGAAGCGGGCAGCATCCTCTTTTCATTCATGCTGCTGTCGCTCGAACTGGTTCACGCGATCTACGGCCGCCTCGACGTCGACCCGTTCGCGGATTTCGTCGGCGGGGCGGCCCTCATTGCGCTGTGGCACGCGTTCGCGGCGGCGGTGATCCGGCTCGGTGACTACCGGCAGCGGCCGGTGCTGCGCTGGGGCGGCAGGCTGCTGCTTTTCGCGGCGACGCCGATGGCGGTATTTTGGCAGCTCTTCATGCTGACGTTCGGCCAATTCCTCTTCGGGCTGTTCGCCTCTCGCGTGGGCTATCTCGCGATCCTCGACGCCCTGCTCCTTGCCGATGCGGTTCCGGCCTTGTGTTATGCCGCGATCGCCCGGTTTTGCCCTCCCGGTGCATTGCTGCGCCCGATCGCGCGGATCGCCGCCGCGGCTTTCGCTTTTGCCTGGGTGACGCTGGAGATCCGTCACTTGTTCCAAGGCGAGGTCTCGCTGTTCGCCGCCAGCGGCGAAGCGGAATGGTACGCCTACTCGCTCGCCTGGCTCGCCTTTGCCGGGGCCGCGCTGGCGCTTGGCCTGGTGCGGCGCAACGAATGGCTGCGGCGCGTCGGGCTGATCGGCGTCGGGCTGGTCATCGCCAAGGTCTTTCTGTCCGACATGGCGGAACTGAGCGGCGTGCTGCGCGCGCTCTCGTTTCTCGGTCTCGGCGGCGCCCTGGTCGCGCTCGGCTATGCCTACCGCCGGCTGCGGCCGCTGCAGCAGCAGCCGTAGGCGCCGGCGTCTCTTTCGGCTATCGTGAATGTCGTCATATCACGCCGAGCATCACGCCCGAACTGACCCGCGGAGGGGACCGATGGGAGGATCGCTGCTCGCGTCGAGGCGGTTCGCACCGTTGTTTTGGTGCCAATTATTCTCGGCGTTCAACGACAATTTCCTGAAGAACGCGCTCGCCCTGCTGATCCTGTTCCAGATCAGCGGCCAATCGGGCGAGGCCCTGGTGAGCCTGGCCGGGGGCGTCTTCATTGCGCCGTTTTTTCTATTCTCGGCGTTTGGCGGCCAGGTCGCCGACCGCTTCGACAAGGCGCTCGTGGCAAGGCGGCTGAAGCTCTGCGAGATCGCAGCGGCGGCAGTCGCGGCGGCTGGCTTTGAACTGCGCTCGCTGCCGCTGTTGTTCACGGCGCTGTTTCTGTTCGGAGGGATTGGCGCTCTGTTCGGCCCGATCAAATACGGCATTCTCCCCGACCACCTGCGGCGCGAGGAATTGCCGCGCGGCAACGCACTGATAGAGAGTGCGACCTTTTTTGCGATCCTCGGCGGCACGATCGCAGGCGGGCTCGTCATGCAGAGGGGCGGCGAACCCACTCTGATCGCCGCGGCGATGCTGTTGTTCTCGCTGTTGTGCTGGGGTGCCAGCGTCCTGATCCCATCGACGGGCCGGGCTGCGCCGAGCCTTGTCGTCGATCCGAACGTGCTGCGCTCGACCGGTCGGCTGATCGCCGAGTTGTGGAGCGACACGCGGCAGTGGCGCTGCGCCGTCTCGACGAGCATTTTTTGGATGATCGGCGCCGTCGTCTTGTCGCTACTGCCGCCGCTCGCGATGCGCACGCTGCATGGCGCCGAGATCGTCGTGACGGTCTATCTGACTGCGTTCGCGATCGCGGTCGCGCTGGGCTCCGGCCTCGCCGCGTTTTTCGCGGCCGGGCGCATCGTCCTGCTGCCGGTCGTCGTCGGCTCGGCCCTGATCGGCCTCGCTGCGCTCGACCTCGCGGTCGCCCTGGCGCTGCTCCCTCCTGCGCCCATATCGGCAGCGTTGCCGCCCGGCGCGTTTTTTGCCCAGCCGATCGCCTGGCGCTCGGTAATGGACCTGGCAGTGGTCGCGGTCGGCGGCGGGCTGATGATCGTCCCGTCCTTTGCTGCGCTGCAGGCCTGGGCCGCTCCGCAGCGGCGGGCTCGCACGATCGCCGCCGTCAATGTGCTGAACGCCGCGTTCATGGTAGCCGGCGCGCTGGTCGTTGCGCTGCTGCAAAAGGCCGGTGTCACGATAACCGTTCTGATGTTCGGTATATCGGCGACCGGCCTCGGTTCGGCGGTGTGGATTGCCGCGACATTGCCAACCAGCGCGTTTCGCGATTTCCTGTCGATCGTGCTGCGCGCCTTCTACCGACTCGAGGTCAGGGGCGTCGAGAACTTCGATCGGGCGGGGCGAAACCCGATCGTTGCGCTCAATCACGTCAGCTTTCTCGACGCTGCGGTCGGGCTCGCGATCTTGCCCACCGAGCCGGTTTTCGCGATCGACCGCGGGATCGCGCAGCGCTGGTGGGTGAAGCCATTCTTGAAGGTGACGCGGGCGATGCCGCTCGACCCCACCCGGCCGCTGGCGACGCGCACCCTGATCAACGCGGTCCGCGGCGGCGCTCCGCTGGTCATCTTTCCCGAGGGTCGGATCACAATGACCGGCCATCTGATGAAGGTGTATGACGGGGCAGCGCTGATCGCCGAGAAGTCCGGTGCGCCGATCGTGCCGGTGCGCATCGAAGGTCTCGAGGCAACGATCTTCTCGCACCTCGACCGCAAGCAGGTGCGGCGCCGTTGGCTCCCCAAGGTGCGGGTCACCGTGCTCGAACCGGTATATCTCAAGGTCGATCCGGCGCTGAAGGGCCGGGCGCGCCGGCAGGCGGCGGGAGCGGCACTGTACCAGGTGATGTCGGACTTGATCTTCCGCACGACCGACACCGAACGCACGATCCCGGAGGCCATCGTCGCGGCCGCGCGGCTGCATGGCTGGGGTCGAATCGCGGTCGAGGACCCGGTGTCCGGCCGCCTCAGCTACCGCCGCCTGCTGATCGCAGCCCGCGTCCTGGGGCGCCGGTTCGCGGCGCTCGCCGGCGCCGGCGAGGCGCTCGGGGTCATGCTGCCGAGCAGCAACGCCGCCGCGCTGACCGTGCTCGGCACGCTATCCGCCGGCCGGGTCCCGGCGATGATCAACTTCACCGCCGGTGCCGCCAACATTCTCGCCGGCTGCGGCGCTGCCGAGGTTAAGACGATCGTTACCGCGCGCGGTTTCGTCGAACGCGCAAAGCTCGAACGACTCGTCGAAGCGCTCGCCGAATCGATTCCCGTCGTTTATCTGGAAGACATCCGCGCGTCGATTTCGCTATTCGATCGCGCCGAGGCGATGTTTCGGCACCGGCGTGTCCTCGTGCGCAGCCAGCCGGGCGACCACGCGGTGATCCTGTTCACTTCCGGTTCCGAGGGGACGCCGAAGGGCGTCGTGCTATCGCACCGCAATGTTCTGGCGAACGCCGCGCAAGCGACCGCGCGCATCGATTTTGGCCGCACCGACAAGGTCTTCAACGTCCTGCCGGTATTTCACGCCTTCGGACTGACCGTCGGGCTGGTAATGCCGCTGGTATTTGGGGTTCCGGTGTTCCTCTACCCCTCGCCGCTGCACTACCGCATCGTCCCCGAACTGGTGTACGGCGCGAATGCGACCATCCTGTTCGGCACCGATACCTTCCTCGCCGGCTACGCGCAGGCCGCGCATCCCTACGATTTCCGCTCGCTCCGCTATGTGCTCGCTGGCGCCGAGCCGGTGAAGGAGGCAACCCGGCGCGTCTGGTCGGAAAAATTCGGCTTGCGCATCCTCGAAGGCTACGGCGTTACCGAGGCGGCGCCGGCGCTGGCGATCAACACGCCGATGTTCAGCCGGCCGGGAACTGTCGGCCGCTTTCTGCCCGGCATTGAAGTGCGGCTCGAAGCGGTGTCGGGAATCGCGGAGGGCGGGCGCCTTTTCGTGCGCGGCCCAAACGTGATGCAGGGCTATTTGAAGCTCGACAGGCCCGGCATGCTGCAGCCGACCGAGTCGGGCTGGCACGACACTGGGGACATCGTCACCGTCGACAACGACGGCTTCGTCACCATCAAGGGGCGCGCGAAACGCTTCGCCAAGATCGGCGGCGAGATGATCTCGCTGACGGCGGTCGAGGCGCTTGCCGCCGAGCTGTGGCCAAACGTGCTTTCGGCGGTAGCGACGCAGCCCGATCCGCGGCGCGGCGAGCGGCTCGTCCTGGTCACCGAGACGACGCAGGCGACACTCACCGCATTTCGGGCGCACCTCCGAGCGAAAGGCGCCGCCGACCTGATGGTTCCCGCCGAGGTGATGGTTGTCGACAAGTTGCCGCTACTCGGTTCGGGTAAGATCGATCTTGTTGCCGTCGCGCGTCTCGTGCGCGACCTGCAGCCGGCTCCGGCGCTGTCGGCCGGCTGAAAACCCGCTCCGTTCGGGGCGTTTGGACTTGTCTAAGCCCCCGCGCTCGCCGATGCCTTGAGGCGCATCGGGTGCGCGGGATAGACGCCGAGGATCGTGACCTCGCGCGAGAAGAAGCGCAGCTCCTCGAGGGCGAGCGCCAGCGGGCGGTCCTCGGGATGCGCCTCGACATCGGCATAGAACTGCGTCGCCGTGAATTCGCCGCCGACCATGTAGCTTTCGAGCTTCGTCATGTTGACGCCGTTGGTGGCGAACCCGCCGAGCGCCTTGTAGAGCGCCGCCGGGACGTTGCGCACGCTGAAGACGAAGGTCGTCACCGCCGCCGTCCCGCGCGGCGGCACGCTCGGCGCCGCCGCCATGATCAGAAAGCGCGTCGTGTTATGCGCCGCGTCCTCGATGTTCTCCAACAGCGACACGAGGCCGTAGACGCGCCCGGCGAGTTCCGAGGCGATCGCCGCCACGCTCGGGTCGCCGCGCTCGGCCACCTCGGCCGCCGCCCCGGCGGTGTCGGCCGCCACCACGGCGTCGAGGCCGAGACGGCGGATCAGCTTGCGGCACTGCGAGAGGGCGTGGACATGGCTCCTGACGGTGCGGATCGTCTCGAGGCTGGCGCCCGGCGGCGCCAGCAAGTGATGCTGCACCCGCTCGAAATGCTCGCCGATGATGTGCAGGCCCGATTGCGGCATCAGGTGGTGGATGTCGGCGACGCGGCCGGCGACCGAGTTCTCGATCGGGATCATCGCGAGCTTCGCCCGCTTCTCGTGCACTGCGACGAATGCGTCCTCGAACTGCGCGCAGGGCAATGTCGTCATCTCGGGAAAGACGTGCCGGCAGGCGAGGTCGGAATAAGCTCCGGGCGCGCCCTGGAAGGCGATAGTGCGCCGCGGGTCGCGGGTTTTATCGGTTTCCATCAACATTTCGTCCTATTGGTCATACCGGCGAAGGCCGGTATCCACGGCGAGCCTGGGTCTCGGCTTCCGCCGGGACGACGAGACGCTAGATAACCGGGTTCGGGGTTCCTCGCACTAAAGCTGTTGCCGCAGCTGTTGCCGCATCAGCGCACGGGCGCGTTCGAGATTGGCGGGCGTGTCGACCTGGACGCCGAGCCGGGCGGGTTCGATAAGGCTCACCGAGATCCGCATGCCGGCTTCGAGCGCCCGCAGCTGTTCGAGCCGCTCGCGCTTTTCCAGCACTCCCTGCGGCAGCGCGACGAAGCGTTCGAGCGCCGCGCGCCGGTAGGCGTAGAGCCCGACATGCTCGTAATAGGGCCCCACGCCCCACGGCACGACCGCCTTCGAGAAATAGAGCGCGCGCGCCGGCCGGGCCGGG
Source organism: Allostellaceae bacterium (assembly GCA_035538335.1). GTDB lineage: Bacteria > Pseudomonadota > Alphaproteobacteria > ATCC43930 > CGMCC-115725 > AP-15. The sequence goes on along the minus strand of DATLKN010000006.1, from coordinate 128,460 downwards.
TCGGCAAAGCCGGCGACGACCTTGTTGACGCTCTCGTCGGCGAGTGCGCTCTCGTCCTCGATGAGCGCGGCCAGGGTCGCGATGTCGGTCTCGGGATCGGCTAGCGCGAAGAGCGCGACCCGCACCGCCGCGGGATCGAGCATCGGCATGTCACCCTGGACGTTGACGACGGCGTCGTGTTCGCGCTCCGGGTCGAGCCGCGTCATCGCCTCGGCAATGCGGTCGGAGCCCGTCGCATGGCGCGGGTCGGTCATTACCGCCCGCCCGCCCGCGCCTTCGATCGCCTCGGCGATCGCCCGGTCGCCGCAGGCGACGACGACCGGCCCAACCGCGGCCGCGACGGCCCGGCGCCATACATGCACGATCATCGGCAGCCCCCCGATGTCGGCGAGCGGCTTTCCCGGCAGCCGCGTCGAGGCGAGCCGCGAGGGGATCACGACGATCGGGTTCGAGGGCGCGGACGCGTTCACCGTGAAACCCCGGATGGATCGGCCAGTCGCGACAAGATGCCCGGTTCGTGCGATCGCCGGAAGCGTGATAAATCATTTGAAAGGACGGGAGGAATCCGATCTTCTGCGCGGCTGCGCCGCCGGTCTCGAGCCCATTCGGTCGAAAGGTTGCCGATGTCGTCTTTTGAATGGAACAAGATCATTGCCTCCGTTCTTACCGCGCTGATCGTGGCGATGGTGTCGGGGCTTCTCGCGGACCAGTTGATCCGCTCGGAAAAGCCGGCAAAGCCCGCCTTCCTCGTGGCCGGCACGCCGGCGCCGTCGGCGGCGCCGAAGGCCGCCGCTGCCGCCGGGCCGAAGCCGATCGGGCCGCTGCTCGCCAAGGCCGACCCCAAGAAGGGCAAGGAGCTTACCAACGTCTGCGAAGCCTGCCATAGTTTCGGCAAAGGCGAAGCCAACAAGATCGGCCCGAACCTGTTCGGGGTCGTCGGCTCCAAGATCGCCGAGGGCCGCAACGGCTACGATTTTTCCTCGGCATTACAGGCGGACAAGGACAAGAGCTGGGACCCGGAGATGCTGAACAAGTGGCTCTACGACCCGCAGCAATTCGCCAGCGGCACCAAGATGACCTTTCCCGGCATCAAGAGCGACCAGAAGCGAGCCGACGTGATCGCCTATCTGCAAACCCTCAAATAGGGCGGGGGACGCTGAGCGAGCTCGATGCCTTCCTCGCCCTGGCGCACCGCCTTGCGGACGCCGCGGCAAGCGCTATCCGTCCCTATTTCCGGCAGCCCATCGCGGTCGACGACAAGCCCGACAACAGCCCGGTGACGGCGGCCGACCGCGCCGCCGAAGCGGCGATGCGGCAGCTGATCGCGGCGGATTTCCCGGACCATGGGATCATCGGGGAGGAATTCGGCCGCGCGCGCGAGGACGCCGAATACGTCTGGGTGCTCGATCCGATCGACGGCACCAAATCCTTCATCAGCGGCGTCCCGCTGTTCGGCACCTTGATCGCGCTCGCCTGGCGCGGCCGTCCGCTCCTCGGCATCATCGACCAGCCGATCTCGGGCGAGCGCTGGGTCGGCGCCGCCGGGCGGCCGACGGTGCTGCAGGGCCGCGAAATCCGCTGCCGGCCGTGCCCGGCGCTGTCCTCGGCGAGCCTCTTCGCGACGACCCCTGACATGTTCGCCGGACCCGACCGGGACGCCTTTGCGAGGCTCGCCCAGGCCGCCAAGCTGGTGCGCTTCGGCGCCGATTGCTACGCCTATGGGCTCGTCGCTCTCGGCTTTGTCGACATCGTCGCCGAAGCAAGCCTCAAACCTCACGATTTCTGCGCCATGGTGCCGATCGTCGAGGGCGCGGGCGGAGTTGCGAGCGACTGGCGCGGTGCCCCGCTCGGCCTCTCCTCCGACGGCCGCGTCCTCGTCGCGGGCGACGCCGCGGCGCACCGCGCCGCGCTCGCCCTTCTCGCCGCATAGAAAGATCGCTGGAACCATGCGCCGCTTCGCTGTTGCCTGCCTGGTCTGTCTCGCCGCCGCCGGGGCCCTCGCGGCCGCGGCGACCAATGGCCTGTCGCTCTTCGGCGACCTCAAATACGGCGCCGATTTCACGCATTTCGATTACGCCGATCCGAGCGCGCCCAAAGGCGGGACGATGCGCTTCGACGCGATCGGCACCTTCGACACCTTGAACCCGTTCGTCGTCAACGGCGTCGCCGCCTCCGGCATCGGCATGACTTTCGACACGCTGGCGGCAGCGTCGGAGGACGAGCCGGCGAGCGTCTATGGGCTCGTCGCGAAAAGCATCGAGGTCGCTCCGGATAAGCGCTCGGTCCTCTACGTGCTGCACCGGCGCGCCCGCTTTCACGACGGCACGAGGATCACGCCCGAGGATGTGATCTGGACCCTCGATATGTTGCGCAAGAAGGGGCTGCCGGCCTACCGCACCTATTACGCCGGCGTCGCGAAAGCCGAAAAGGAAGGCGAGGACGGGGTGCGCTTCTCGTTCAAGACGGCGAAAAATCGTGAACTCGCGCAGATCATTGGCGAGATGCCGGTACTCTCGAAGGCCTACTGGAAGGGCCGCGACTTCGCGAAGACGACGCTCAAGGCGCCGCTCGGCAGCGGCCCCTACGAAGTCGCCGGGGTGCAGCCCGGACAGTCGATCACCTACAAGCGGGTGAGGAATTATTGGGGCCGCGACCTGCCGGTCAACAAGGGCCGCTACAATGTCGATCAGATCCGCTACGACTACTACCGCGACAATACGGTGGCGCTCGAGGCGTTCAAGGCCGGGCAATACGACGTGCGCGTCGAGAACGCCGCCAAGGATTGGGCGACCGGCTATAACAGCCCGGCATTGCGCGCCGGGCTCATCAAGAAGGTCGAGATCCCCAACCGGTTGCCGAGCGGCATGCAGGGCTTCGGCTACAATCTGCGGCGGCCGATCTTTCAGGACCGGCGGGTGCGCGAGGCGCTTGCCTACGCTTACGATTTCAACTGGGAGAACAAGTACCTCTTCTACGGCGAGTACACGCGCACGCGCAGCTATTTCGACAACTCCGAACTGGCCGCCACGGGCGTGCCGAAAGGCGACGAGTTGAAGATCCTCGAACCGTTCCGCGCGCAGCTCCCGAAACGGCTTTTCACCGAGGAATACGACCCGCCCGAATACAAGCAGCCGAGCGACATCCGCACCGGCCTCGAAAAGGCCCTGAAATTGCTGCAGGCGGCGGGTTGGGGCTTCAAAGGCGAAGCCCTCGTCAACGACGAGACGGGGCAGCCCTTCAGCTTCGAGATCCTGCTCGACAATCCGCAATTCGAGCGCGTCGTGCTGCCGTTCGTCGCGAATTTGAAGCGCATCGGCATCGCCGCCCGGGTGCGCACGGTCGACACCCCGCAATACCAGCAGCGCATGCAGAATTTCGATTTCGACGTGGCGATCGTCGCCTTCGGGCAGTCGCTGTCGCCGGGCAACGAGCAGCGCGAATATTGGGGCTCGGCCTCGGCCGACGAGAAGGGCAGCCCCAACCTGCTCGGCGTCAAGAGCAAGGCCATCGACGAGCTGATCGCCCAGCTGGTGCACGCCCCCGACCGCAAGAGCCTCGTCGCCCATACCCGCGCGCTCGACAGGGCGTTGCAGTGGGGCTTCTATGTGATCCCGCAATTCCACATCGGCGCGTTCCGCGTCGCCTATTGGGACAAGTTCGGCCGCCCGGCCGTTACCCCGAAATACGGCATCGGCTTCAACACCTGGTGGGTGAAGCCCGGCGCCGAGCAGAGCCTGGAAGCGAAGAAAGCCGCCGTGCCGAAGAAATAGATGCCGGCGTTCAGATTAACCCGGGGGTGAGAGGCACTGGGGAATGGACCGATGATCGCCTATGCGCTGCGGCGCCTCCTCTTGATGGTGCCGACCCTCTTCGCGATCATGGTGATCAATTTCGTCATCGTGCAGGCGGCGCCCGGCGGCCCCGTCGAGACGATGATCGCCAAATTGCGCGGCAGCGCGGTGAGCGCCACCGCCCGCGTCAGCGCCGGCACCGGCGAATTGAAGAGTACCGCGGGCGGCAGCGAATTCCGCTATCGCGGCGCGCGCGGCCTCGATCCCGCGCTGATCGCGGAATTGCGCAAGGAGTACGGCTTCGACAAGCCGCCGCTCGCGCGCTTCCTCTTGATGATGCGCAACTACGCGACCTTCAACCTCGGCAACAGTTTCTTCCAGAGCCGCAGCGTCATCGGCCTGATCAAGGAGCGGCTGCCGGTGTCGATCTCGATCGGGCTGTGGACGACGCTGTTCACCTATCTCGTCTCGATCCCGCTCGGCATCAGGAAGGCGGTGCGCGACGGCAGCCGCTTCGACGTGTGGACGAGCGCCGTCATCATCGTCGGCTACGCCGTGCCGAGCTTTCTCTTCGCGGTGCTGCTGATCGTCCTCTTTGCCGGCGGCAGCTACTGGCAGATCTTTCCGCTGCGCGGGCTCGTCAGCGGCAATTGGGTCTTGCTGTCATGGCCGGCGCGCATCGCGGATTATTTCTGGCACATCGCGCTGCCCGTCGCCGCGCTCGTCATCGGCGGTTTCGCGACCTTGACGATGCTGACCAAGAACTGCTTTCTCGAAGAGATCAACAAGCAATACGTGCTGACCGCCCGCGCCAAGGGCCTGCCGGAGCGGCGGGTCCTTTACGGCCACGTCTTCCGGAACGCGATGCTGCTCGTCGTCGCCGGTTTTCCGGCCGCCTTCGTCGGCATCCTCTTCACGAGTTCCTTGTTGATCGAGGTCATCTTCTCGCTCAACGGCCTCGGCCTCTTGGGCTTCGACGCGGCGATCAACCGCGACTACCCGATCGTCTTCGGGACGCTCTACATCTACACGCTGATGGGGCTCGTTCTGAAGCTCGTCGGCGACCTCACCTACATGCTGATCGATCCGCGCATCGACTTCGCGACGCGCCGCGTCTAGAGCCTCAGCGCCCGGACGCGAGCCAGCCGCGGGTTCGCGCGAGAGCAAGGATGGCGTCGGCGATGCGCCGGCCAACGAGCGCGGCGTCGGCGTTCGCGTCGGCCGGCCGCTCGGCGCGCCGCCGGTCGAGGTCCGAATCCTCGTGCAGATCGAGAAGCCGCTGCGCCGGCTTGCCGGGGGCGAGATACGCAACCCAGGCATCGACGGCGACGCGGCTGCCGCCATGGCCCGGGCGGGCGCGGTCGCCGAGCCGCTTCGCGCCCTGGTCGAGGGCGCGGAATTGGCCGCCGATGACGAGCGCCGTCGTTGCTCCGCGCGGCATCGCCCGGCCGCGCGTCGCGGCGAGCCCCGCCGTCTGCAGGTGCTCCTCCAGTGCATCGGCAAGGATGAACTGCACCGCCCGCCCCAGCGCCCGCGCGCGCGTCGTTCGAGGCAGGAAGCCGTGCGCGAGCGTGAAGCCGAAGCCCGGATCGAGGGTGACGACGCTCGTCTCGATCGCGAACGGGCGCACGAAGACGATTGCGGGCTTTGCCGATTGCGCCGGCGCCAGGAGTTCCGACTTTCCCGCGCAGGCGGCGACGAAAAGTGCGAGCCCGAGCGCGGCGGCGGCGCGGACGTTTCGGTTCATCGCACGATATTACCGCGCTTTTGGGCAATCCGGTGGCGCATCTGTCGCCATGGCGAGTAATCTCGCCGGCCTGCGACACGAGAGCGAGCCGATGGAATCTTGGACGAATTTCCGCCGCCGCGGGGCGGCCTGATGCGAGCGCTCTTCCTCGGCTCTTTCGCTGCGAACCAGGCGGCGGGCATCACGCGGCACCTCGAAGCCGCACTCGAGGTCGAGATCCACGCCGACGAAAGAGGCCCGGCCGCCGCGGCCGCACTCGAAATGGCCGAGATCGTCGTTAGCGGCGCCTGGACGCGGCATTACCCGCCGGCGCCGCGCCTCAAGCTGCTGCAGGTGCCGCTCGCCGGCATCGACCAGATCGACCTCGCCGCGTTGCCGAAAGGCGTCGCGGTGTGCAACGCCTACGGGCACGAGCCGGCGATCGGCGAATTCGCGATCCTTGCGATGCTGGCCTGGCGCCACCGGCTCTTCGAGGTCGCGGGCTCGTTCCGCGCCGGATCGTGGGAGTGGAGCCCGCTCGCCGGTGGCCGGCGGCGCGGCGAGCTTGGCGGTTCGACTGTCGGCATCGTCGGGCTCGGCCGCATCGGCGTCGAGGTCGCGTGGCGAGCCGCCGCGTTCGGCTGCCGGGTGCTTGCCGCCAACCGCACGCCGCGCGAGCGTCCGCCCTCGGTCGAGCGCCTCTACGCGCTCGCCGATCTCGACGCGATGCTGAAAGAGAGCGACATCGTCGTCTTGAGCTGTGCGCTGACGCCGCAGACGAAGGGGCTGATCGACGCCTCGCGCCTCGCGGCGATGAAGCGCGATGCTTACCTGATCAACCTCGCCCGCGGCCCCGTCGCCGACGAGGACGCGCTCTACCGCGCGCTCGCCGATGGCGTGATCGGCGGCGCCGCGCTCGACACCTGGTGGCGCTATCCGAACGCGCAGGAGCCGCAGCCTCGTCCCTCGCGGCATCCTTTCCACGAACTCGCCAACGTCTTGATGACGCCGCATTGTTCGCCCTGGACAGAGGGGACGGTGGCGCGCCGCTCGCGCGACATCGCCCGCAACCTGGACCGCTTCGCGCACGGCGAGCCGGTCGCGAACCTTGTTATCGAGACCTGACGGGAGCGGGTTATGGAAGACGATCTGGCCTTCATGCCGGCGACGCGGATGCTGGCGCTCTTTCGCACGAAGAAGCTGTCGCCGGTCGAGGTCGCGCGCGAGACCCTGCGCCGCCTGGAAACCTACGAGGCGGCGGTCAACGCCTTTGTCCTCTACGATCCCGAAACCGCGCTCGCGATGGCGCGCGCCTCGGAGGCGCGCTGGCACAGGAGCGAACCTATCGGGCTGCTCGACGGCGTTCCGGTGCCGATCAAGGACACGCTGCTGACGCGCGGCTGGCCGCGCCGGCTAGGCTCGCGGACGATCGACCCCGACCAGCGGTGGGACGAAGATTCGCCCGCTGTCAGCAAATTGCGCGCCGCGGGCGCGGTCTTTTTCGGCAAGACGACAACCCCGGAATTCGGCTGGAAGGCGGTCACCGACTCGCCTTTGACCGGCGTCACCCGCAACCCCTGGAACCTCGAGCGCACCCCCGGCGGCTCGAGCGGCGGCAGCGCCGCCGCGCTGGTGCTCGGCATTTGCCCGCTGGTGACCGGCACCGATGCGGGCGGCTCGATCCGCATCCCGGCGTCGTTTTGCGGTCTCGTCGGGTTAAAGCCGACCTTCGGCCGGGTCGCCGTCCATCCGCCGTCGCTCTTCGGCGATTTCGCGCATGTCGGCCCGATGGCGCGCACCATCGATGACGCGGCGCTGATGCTCGACGCGGTAAAGGGGCCGGATTCGCGCGATTGGGCGAGCCTTCCCGACGACGGCATCCGCTACCGCGAGCGGGTGCGCGAAGCCTCGCTCAGGGGCAGGCGCGTCGCGCTGTCGCCGACCCTCGGTTTTGCCGAGCCGGAGCCGGCGGTGCGCCGCGCCGTCGAGCGCGCCGGCGAGGTCTTTGCCGAATTGGGCGCCGTCGTCGAGCTGGCCGATCCGTTCGCGGAATCGCCGGCGCCGATCTTCGAGGCGTTGGCGCTCCCGGCCTTCGCCGGCTTGCTGCGTATGTTGCCCCCGGAAGCGATCCCGCTGATGGATCCCGGGCTCGTCGCGCTGGGCCGGCTCGGCGAGGGCAGCGGCATCGAAACCTATCTCGAGGCGCTCTCCCGGCGCACTGCGCTCGGCATCGCGATGCGGAAATTCTTCGACCGCTTCGACCTGCTGCTGTCGCCGACGATGCCGATCCCCGCCGCCTATGCCGAGCCGCGCGAGGACGAACTGCCGAACCCGAACAATTTCCTCTCCTGGATGCCCTATACGCCGCCCTTCAATCTGACGAAGAACCCAGCCGCCTCGATTCCGATCGGCTTTGCCGACGGCTTGCCGGTCGGGTTGCAGGTGACGGGCCCGCTCTGGGACGATCTGACGGTATTGCAGGCCTGTCGGGCCTATGAGGAGGCGGCGGGGCCGGCGTGGCCGAGCCGCGAGCTGACGCGGGCGCTCGATGAAATCGCCGCGCCGGCCGACCAATCCGTCACGGCCAAGATCCGGCCGGCGGCAGCGTGAGGGCGCGCGCCGCCCGAATCGCTTTTCGCTATTGCTCCGCGGCGCGGCGAGCATCGAGTGGCGGAATCGAGCGCTGCGGGCGGAAAAGCGCCGTAACGGTTGCATCTCTCTAAAAGCGCAGCATATTCGAGACCGGCGCGCCCGGAATCGGCGGCGCGGCGAAAAAGGCAAGGAGAAGGATCATGGCCAAGGGGCAAAAGCGGCCGACCAAGGAGGCGAAAAAGCCCAAGACGGCGGCGAAGAAAGAAGCGAAGAAGCCGGCGAGCCGCTCGAAGGCGTGAGGCTTCGCGGCGCTCCGGCGCCGCTCGCTTTCATTGTTTTTCGGGTGCCGAAGCGGGGCCGGGCCGCGGCCCCGCTTACGGCGGCGCTTACCCCTCGATTGGCGGGCCGTAGCCGCTCTTTGCTTCGAGGGCATGCACATCGGCTGGGCGCGCGAAGGGCTCCGGCGCCTTCTCACCCGGGTTGCGCTGCCGCCCGATCGCGGCAAAGAAATCGTCGAGCCCGGGCGGCAGATAGGTCCAGGTCATCTTCAATTCGTCCGCCCCGTCATTGACGATTTTGTGCCGCACGCCGGCCCCGGCAAAGACCGTCGTTCCCGGCACGAACGGGTGCGGCACGCCGTCGAGGATGACCGTACCCTTGCCCTCGAGGCAGAACAGGATCTCTTCGTTCGGCATGTGGCTGTGCTCGCGCACATGGCCGCCCGGGGCGATGACCTGCACCCCGAAGGCGAGATTCCTCGGGCCGCCGAGCTTCGGCGCCAGCTTGACCTCGGCCCAACCGTTCGCCCACACCGGCTGCCAATAGGACGGCCCCTCTTCGGGCTGCACGACGATCGCCGGACCCTGTTCGCTCATCGCTCGCCTCCCTCGCTATGCGGCTCGCAGCTTCGCCGCCCGGCGCCGTCGGGTCAAGGCGCGGGCGTCCGGGACCGCCGCCGGGGTATGACGAGACGGGCGAAATCTGGCCCTACTGCGCCGCGGCGGCGGCCTTTTCCTGGGCCGGCTCGAGGGCGTTGTCGATCACGTCCTCGACCCGTTCGGCCCACAGAAAGCGCAGGGCATTGCGCGCGCTCTCGGGGATCTCGTCATAGTCCTTCTGGTTGCGCGCCGGCAGGATGACGGTCGTAAGCCCGGCGCGGGCCGCGGCGACGACCTTTTCCTTGATGCCGCCGACCGGCAATACCAGGCCGCGCAGGCTGATCTCGCCGGTCATCGCGGCCTCGCTCTTGACCGTGCGGTGCGTCAGCAGCGAGACGAGCGCGGTATACATCGCGACGCCCGCCGACGGCCCGTCCTTCGGGATCGCGCCCGCCGGCACGTGGATATGGATGTCGCTCTTCTCGAACATCTGCGGGTCGAGGCCGAGGCTTTGCGCCTTCCCCTTGACGAGGCTCAAGGCGGCTTGCGCGCTTTCCTTCATGACCTCGCCCAGCTGGCCGGTCAGGATCAATCTGCCGCCGCCCGGAATGCGCGTCGCCTCGATGAAGAGGATGTCGCCGCCGACCGGCGTCCAGGCGAGCCCCGTCGCGACGCCGGGGATGCTGGTGCGCATCTTGACTTCGCTCTCGAAGCGCGGCGGCCCGAGGATCTCCGGCAAATCCTGGGGCTCGATCTTGACGTGCGCGGCAGTCCCTTCGGCGACGCGGATCGCGATTGCGCGCATGACCGTGCCGATCTCGCGTTCCAGATTGCGCACGCCCGCCTCGCGCGTGTAGTCGCGGATGATCGCGCCGAGCGCCGCATCGCTGATCTCGGCCTGCTCGGGCTTCAGTCCGTTCGCCGCCAATTGCCGCGCGACGAGATAGCGTCGCGCGATCTCGAGCTTCTCGTCCTCGACATAGCCCGGCAGGTCGATCATCTCCATGCGGTCGCGCAGCGGCCCCGGGATGTTGTCCAGCACGTTCGCGGTTGTGATGAACATGACGCGCGAGAGGTCGAACGGCACGCCGAGGTAGTTGTCGCGAAAGGTCGAGTTCTGCTCGGGATCGAGGACTTCGAGCAATGCCGAGGATGGGTCGCCCTGAATGCCGCGCCCCAATTTGTCGACCTCGTCGAGCATCATGACGCAGGTGCGGCTGCCGGCTTTCTTGATGCCCTGCAGGATGTTGCCGGGCAATGCCCCGATATAGGTGCGGCGATGGCCGCGGATCTCCGCTTCGTCGTGGACGCCGCCAAGGCTCACGCGGACGAATTTGCGCCCCGTCGCGCGCGCGATCGACTGGCCCAATGAGGTCTTGCCGACGCCAGGCGGGCCGACAAAGCACAGGATCGGGCTCCGGCCGCCGGGATTCAGCTTCTGGATCGCGAGATATTCGAGGATGCGGCGCTTCACTTTCGCGAGGCCGAAATGGTCGGCGTCCAGGATCGCCCGCGCCTCGGCGACATCGACCGGCGGCGCGTCGTCGGCCGCCCAGGGCAGTTCGACGAGCCACTCGATATAGGTGCGCGCCATCGAATATTCGCCCGCCGCCTCGGGCATGCGCTCGAGCCGCGACACCTCCTTCTTCGCGTGCTCTTCGACCTCTTCCGGCATCTTCGCCTGCGCGATCTTGTTGCGCAGCTCGGCGATCTCCTGGGCCTTGGCGTCCTCGCCCTCGCCCAGCTCCTTCTGGATCGTCTTCAACTGCTCGCGCAGCAGAAACTCACGCTGCCGCTCGTCCATTTTTTCCTTGGTCTGCTCGTTGATGCGCTGCGATAGCCGCAGCACCTCGAGCCGGTAGGACAGCATCGCCGAGACGCGCTCCAGCCGGTGCGCCACGTCGATCGTCTCCAGCACCTCCTGCTTTTCCGGCGGGGTGATGTCCATGAAGCTCGCGATCAAATCGGCGAGCGCCGAGGCCGAGGCGATCGACTGCACCGCGCCCATCAGCTCGGGCGGCGTCTGCGGCAAGAGCTGCAATACCTCGGTCGCCTGGTTGCGCAGGTTGAGAAGGCGCGCCGCGATCTCGGTCGAGGCGACCTCGGACTCGGCGATGCGCTCGACGCGCGCGACGAGAAACGGAAAGCCGTCGAGGAACTCGACGATGCGGAAGCGCCGCTCCCCCTGGCAGATCGCGTGATGCATGCCGTCGGGGCTCGTCACATAGCGCAGTAGCCCCGCTTCGGTGCCGATGCGGTGCAGGTCGACAGGGATCGGATCGTCGGTCGCCGCCTCGCGCTGCAAGACGAGCCCGACCGGGCGGGAGAGCCGCATCGCCGCCTGCGCCGCGAGCACCGAGCGTTGCCGCCCGAGCGTGATCGGCAATACCGTGCCCGGAAACAGCACGAGGTTGCGCGTCGGGATCAGGATCAGCGCGTCCTCGGGCAGGGGCGGCAGCTGCGCCAGCACCGGCTCGAGCGCGGCGGCGGCTGGTGGCGGGGTGCGCTCGGCGGCGCGCAGTTCTTTTTCGTCGAAGGGCATGTTTCGTTCCTTGAGGGGCGCGCGATCGCGTCCGTCAGCGCTTTTCCAACCGCAGCATCAAACAGCCGTTGGCCAGATGCCGTCCCGATATCTCGAAGTGGGCCGGCGGCAGTTCGATGCGCCGCTCGAAGCGGCCGTGCGGCAACTCCATCCGGTGGATGCGCGCCTGCCGCAGCTCCGGCGGCAGCGCCCGCTCGCCGCGTACGACGAGGATGCCGGCAGAGAGCGTCACCTCGATTTGCTCGAGATCGACCCCGGGCAGCGCCACCAGGATGATCAGCGCCTTATCGGTCTCGAAGATGTCGCACGGCGCTTCCCAGTGCGGCGTCTCGTGGCCGCGATGGAAGAACTGCCGGCGCAGCCGCTCGGCGCGGTCCATCGCTTCGCAGGCTTCCGCCCACATCATTGCTGCGAGCTCGCGTTTCGGCATGGTCGCTCCGAGCGGTTGAGCCCTCGCAAGCGGCAAGCGCCCGCTCCTTAGTCATATAGTCGCTCAGCCGCGATTGTAATGGGCCGGGCGTGCCCCATACCGTCAGAAGCTTCCTGTCACCCCGGGCGCAAGCCGGGGTCCACCCTTCCGCTGCACGAAGCTTGCGGCGTTGCTATGCTGTCGCCGAGCCCGAGAATTGCGAGTCGGCGGAAGCATGGGTCCCGGCCTTCGCCGGGACGACAATAACAGGAGCAAGCCGTGCCCTTCTTCAAAGAAGAAACGATCGCCTTCGTCGCGCGCGTCGCGGCTGAGGCGGAGCGCATCGAGACGCCGTGCGGCGCGGGCGGCATGGTTTGGCGCCGCTGGGGCGCGGGGCCGCCGCTCGTCCTCTTCCACGGCGGCTACGGCGCGTGGACGCACTGGATCAGGAACGTGCTGCCGCTGGCGCGCGAGTTCACGGTCATCGCGCCCGACCTGCCGGGGCTCGGCGAGTCGGCGACGCCGCCCGAGCCGCACAGCGCCGAGGGACTGGCGGCGATCCTCGTGCAAGGTATCGAGAGCCTGCTGCAGAGCGGCGAGCCGTTCCATCTTGCCGGGTTCTCCTTCGGGGGGCTGCTCGGCGGCCATGTGGCGGCGGCGATGGGCGAGCGCGTGCGCAGCTTCACGATCGTCGGCTCGAACGGGCTCGGGCTCGTGCGCCAGCCGACCGAACTCGACCGCGTACGCCCGCACATGTCGGAGGAAGAAAAAATCGCGGTCCACCGCCACAATCTCGGCGTGCTGATGATTGCCGACAAGACGAAGATCGACGAGCTCGCGGTCTATCTGCAATCGACGAACGCACCGCGCGGCCGCGTCAAGAGCCGGCGCTTCTCGCGCGGCGACACGCTGGCGCTCGCCTTGCCGAGGGTGAAGGCGCGGCTTTCCGGCATCTGGGGCGGGCGCGACGCGACCGCCTTCCCATATCTCGAGGAGCGCGCCCGCGTGCTGCGCGGCGTTCAGCCGCAAGCGCGCTTCGAGATCATCCCCGATGCCGGCCACTGGGCGCAGTACGAGGCGCCCCTTCGCTTCAACCCGCTCCTCGCCGAGCTGGCGCGGGAGTAAGATCAGGGCCATGACCACCATCGCGCGGCAACGCGACATCATCGACCGTCGGGCTTTGTCGGAGGAATTGACGGCGGCGCTCGAGGAGCGGCCGGCGGAAACCCTCGACCGGGCGCCGCTGCTGGCGCCCCTGAAGCGGGCGCTCGCCATGGGGCGCGCCGAGATCCGCCGGCGCTTCGAGGCGGGCGGCAGCGGCGCCGCGGCGGTGCGCGAGCAGTCGTTCCTGATCGACCAGCTGCTGCGCGCCGCTTACGACATCGTCACCGGGCATATCTATCCGCGCGCCAATCCCACGTCAGGCGAGCGGATCGCGATGGTCGCGGTCGGCGGCTACGGCCGCGGCGAACTCGCGCCCTACTCCGACATCGACCTGCTCTTCCTGCTGCCCTACAAAAAGACGCCCTATACCGAGCAGGTCGTCGAATATCTGCTCTATCTGCTCTGGGATCTGGGGCTGAAGGTCGGGCAGGCGACGCGCTCGGTCGAGGAATGCCTGCGTCACGCGAAATCCGATCTGACGATCCGCACGGCGCTCTTGGAGGCGCGCTACCTGTGGGGCGAGGAGGCGCTCTACGCCGGGCTCAAAAAGCGCTTCGACAGCGACATCGTGCGCGGCAGCGCTGCCGCCTTCATCGAGGCGAAGCTCGCAGAACGCGACGAGCGGCATCTGCGCGTCGGCGACAGCCGCTACCAGCTGGAGCCCAACGTCAAGGAAGGCAAGGGCGGGCTGCGCGATCTCCACACCCTCTATTGGCTCGCCAAATACATCTACCGCATCGACGATGTCGCAAAGCTCGTCGATCTCGGCGTGCTGTCGGCCGCCGAATCGCAGCGCTTCGCCCGCGCCCAGGGCTTCCTGTGGACGGTGCGCTGCCACCTGCACTATCTGACCGGCCGCGCCGAGGAGCGCCTCACCTTCGATCTGCAGGCCGAGATCGGCCGGCGCATGGGCTACACCGACCATGCCGGGACGCGCGGCGTCGAGCGCTTCATGAAGCACTATTTTCTCGTCGCCAAGGATGTCGGCGACCTGACCCGCGTCTTCTGCGCCATCCTCGAAGCTGACCAGAAGAAGCGCCGCCGGCTCTCCTGGCTGCGCTGGGGCGCGGCGCGGCGCTCCTTCGACGGCTTCGTCATCGACGGCGAGCGGCTGACGATCCCCAGCGAGGATTTCTTCGCCAAGGACCCGGTGGCGCTCCTGCGGCTCTTTCACGTCGCGCAGCAGCACGAACTCGACATCCATCCGCGGGCACTCAGGGCGGCGAGCCACGCCCTGAAGCGGATCGACGCCGAATTGCGCGAGGACAAGGAAGCGAACCGCCTCTTCCTCGAGATCCTGACCGCGAAAAAGGATCCCGAGACGGCGCTGCGGCGGATGAACGAGGCCGGCGTTTTCGGCCGCTTCGTCCCCGATTTCGGCCGCGTCGTCGCGCAGATGCAATACGACATGTACCATGTCTACACCGTCGACGAGCACACGCTCTTCGCGATCGGCATGCTGAACAAGCTGGAAACCGGGGCGCTGGCGGCGGAACTGCCGCTCGCGACCGAACTCGCGCAAAGCCTCGTCTCGCGCCGCGCGCTTTATCTCGCCGTGTTGTTGCACGACATCGCCAAAGGGCGCGGCGGCGACCACTCGGTCATCGGCGAGGGCATCGCGCTGAAGCTGGGGCCCCGGCTCGGGCTCACCGAGGAAGAGACCGAGACCGTCGCCTGGCTCGTGCGCTGGCACCTCTTGATGAGCAACACCGCCTTCAAGCGCGACATCGAGGACCCGCAGACGATCGAGGATTTCGTCGCCCGCGTGCAATCACCGGAGCGCCTGAAGCTGCTGCTGGTGCTGACCGTCGCCGACATCCGCGCCGTCGGCCCCAAGGTGTGGAACGGTTGGAAGGCGGCATTGCTGCGCGAACTCTACCACCGCGCGCTCGACGTCGTTTCGGGCGGGCTCGCGGCCGAGCGGCGCGACGCCCGCATCGCGCAGGCGCAGGAGGCGGCGCGCGCGCTGCTCGCCGATTTCAGCGACGCGGAATTCGCCGCCTTCGCCGCGCGCGGCTATCCCTTCTACTGGCTGTCGTTGCCGGCCGAGGCGCATGCCCGGCATGCGCGGCTGATGCGCGAGGCCGAGGCCACGGGCGCCCCGCTCGTCGTCGAAAAGCGCGTCGATCCGCGCCGCGCCGTCACCGAAGTGACGCTCTACACGGCCGACCATCCGGGGCTATTCTCGCGCATCGCCGGGGCGCTCGCGATGAGCGGCGCCAACATCGTCGATGCGAAGATCATGACGATGTCGAACGGCATGGCGCTCGACACTTTCTGGGTTCAGGATTCCACGGGCGGTCCCTTCGAGCGGCCGGACAAGCTCGCAAAGCTCGCCGCTACCTTCGAGAAGGTGCTGGCGGGCGATTTGAAGCCGCACCGCGAATTGTCTCGCCCGCCTGCGATCCCGAGCCGCACCGAGGTCTTCACCGTCACCCCGCGCGTCCTCATCGACAACAAGGCTAGCCTCTCGCACACCGTCATCGAGGTGAACGGCCGCGACCGGCCGGGCCTCCTGCACGAGCTGACGCGCGAGCTGACGCGGCTTAACCTGCAGATCTCGAGCGCCAAGATCTCGACCTACGGCGAAAAGGTCGTCGACGTCTTCTACGTGAAGAATCTGTTCGGCCACAAGGTCGAGCACCCGCAAAAGCTCGCCGAGATTCATACCGCCCTCGAAAAGGTGCTCGCCCGCAGCAACCGCGCGCCGCCGGCCGCGCCCCCCGCCCGCCGCGCCCGCGCCGCCGCCGCGGCGGGGTAGGAGCTCGAAAGGCTGGCGTCACGTCATAATAGGAGGCCGCTTCAATCGGCAGTCGGCGTAGAGACGTTTCTGCAGTCGGTCTATTGGTCGAGCGCTGGAGAACATCCGGTTGGGAACCGCCGGATCGGTTGAGCGCCAAAAGCCGCCGGGATCGAATCTTAATCCCTTAAATCTTCGAAGAATTCCTTCACCCGGGCGAAGAAGCCTTCGCTTTCCGGATGGGTGCGGCCGTGCTCGCCTTCCTTTTCGAATTCGCGCAGCAGTTCCTGCTGCCGTTTCGTCAGATTGACCGGGGTTTCGACGATCGCCTGGATGAACATGTCGCCGCGCGCCGGCGAGCGCAGCACGGTCATGCCCTTGGCTTTGAGGCGAAACTGGTGGCCCGACTGGGTGCCGGGCGGCACCGTGATGCGGGCGCGGCTGCCGTCGACGGTCGGCACCTCGAGCAGGCCGCCGAGCGCGGCGGTGGTGATCGGGATCGGCACGCGGCAATAGACGTTGGCGCCGTCGCGCTGGAAGAGCCGGTGCGGCGTCACGGTGACGAAGATGTAGAGGTCGCCCGCGGTGGCGCCGCGCAGGCCGACTTCGCCCTCGCCCGCGAGCCGGATGCGGGTGCCGTCCTCGACCCCCGGCGGGATGTTGACCGAGAGCGTCTTTTCGCGCCGCACCCGTCCCTGGCCGCCGCAGGATTTGCAAGGGCTGTCGATGACGCGTCCGGCGCCGTGGCAGGCGGGGCAGGTGCGCTCGATCGTGAAGAAGCCCTGCTGCGCGCGCACCCGGCCGCGCCCGTGGCAGGTCGGGCAGCCGACCGGTTTCGAGCCGGCCGCCGCGCCTGAGCCGTTGCACTGGTCGCAGGCGACGAGGGTCGGCACGCGGATCGTCGTCTGCCGCCCGCGAAAGGCCTCTTCGAGCGTGATTTCGAGGTTGTAGCGCAGGTCGCTGCCGCGGCCCTGCGTCTGCTGGCCGCCGCGGCGGCCGCCGCCCATGAACTCGCCGAACATCTCGTCGAAGATGTCGGCGAAACCGCCCGAAAAGCCGAAATCGCCCGGTCCCCGGCCACCGCCCTGCTCGAAGGCGGCGTGCCCGAAGCGGTCGTAGGCCGCCCGCTTCTGGTCGTCCTTCAGGACGTCGTAGGCTTCGCTGATGTCCTTGAATTTCTGCTCGGCGGACTTGTCCCCCGGGTTGCGGTCGGGGTGGTACTGCATCGCGAGCTTGCGGTAGGCCCGCTTGATGTCCTCGGCATTGGCCGAGCGGGCGACCCCGAGGGTATCGTAAAAGTCCTCTTTTGCCATCTCTGCGCCAGCTCCGAGCCTCTCAGCCGTGCGTCACCCCGACGCGCGGGCACCGGGGTGATCGCATCCTATCTCTATCCCCGCCCGCCCGAGGGTTACGCGGAACCGCGCTTCTTCTGCTCGTCCACCTCTTCGAAATCGGCATCGACGACCTTGTCGTCGCCGGCCCCATGCGCCGCGCCGCCGCCCGCCGCGCCGCCGCCCGCCGCCCCGGAGGGCCCGCCGCCGGCGTCGCCGCCGCCATGCTGCTCGGCCTGGCTCGCCTTGTAGAGCGCTTCGCCGATGCGCATCGAAGCCTGTGCGAGCGCCTCGGTCTTCTCCTTGATGGCGCCGACATCCTCGCCGCCGACGACATCCTTCAGCGCGGCGATCGCGGTCTCGACGCCCGTCTTGTCCTCGGCCGAGATCTTGTCGCCCGATTCCTGCAAGGTGCGCTCGGTCGTGTGCAGCAGCGCGTCGGCGCCGTTTTTCGCCTCGACCAGCTCGCGCCGCCGCTTGTCTTCCTCGGCATGCGCCTCGGCGTCCTTGACCATGCGGTCGATGTCGGATTCGCTGAGCCCGCCCGAGGCCTGGATGCGGATCTGCTGCTCCTTGCCGGTGGCCTTGTCCTTGGCCGAGACGTTGACGATGCCGTTGGCGTCGATGTCGAAAGTGACCTCGATCTGCGGCAGGCCGCGCCGCGCCGGCGGGATGCCGACGAGGTCGAACTGGCCCAAGAGCTTGTTGTCGGCCGCCATCTCGCGCTCGCCCTGGAAGACGCGGATCGTCACCGCGGTCTGGTTGTCCTCGGCGGTCGAGAAGACCTGGCTCTTCTTGGTCGGGATCGTCGTGTTGCGGTCGATGAGCCGCGTGAAGACGCCGCCCAGGGTCTCGATGCCGAGCGACAGCGGCGTCACGTCGAGCAAGAGGACGTCCTTGACCTCGCCCTTCAACACGCCGGCCTGGATCGCCGCGCCGATCGCCACGACCTCGTCGGGGTTGACGCTGCGGTTCGGGTCCTTGCCGAACAGCTGCTTGACCGTCTCGATGACCTTCGGCATGCGCGTCATGCCGCCGACCAGGATCACCTCGTTGATCTCGGAGGCCTTCAGGCCGGCATCCTTCAGCGCGTTGCGGCAGGGTTCGATCGTGCGCTGGATCAGATCCTCGACAAGCGCTTCGAGCTTGGCGCGCGTCAGCTTGATGTTGAGATGCTTCGGCCCGTTCTGGTCGGCCGTGATGAACGGCAGGTTGACCTCGGTCTGCATCGACGAAGAAAGTTCGATCTTCGCCTTCTCGGCGGCTTCCTTCAGCCGCTGCAAGGCGAGCCGGTCGTTGCGCAGATCGATGCCCTGCTCTTTTTTGAATTCGTCGGCGAGATAATCGATGATCTTCTTGTCGAAGTCTTCGCCGCCGAGGAAGGTGTCGCCGTTCGTCGATTTCACCTCAAAGACGCCGTCGCCGATCTCGAGCACCGAGATATCGAAGGTGCCGCCGCCGAGGTCGTAGACCGCGATCGTGCCGGTGCCCTTTCTCTCCATGCCGTAGGCGAGCGCCGCCGCGGTCGGCTCGTTGATGATGCGCAGGACTTCGAGCCCGGCGATCCGCCCGGCATCCTTCGTCGCCTGCCGCTGACTGTCGTTGAAATAGGCGGGGACCGTGATGACCGCCTGGCTGACCGGTTCGCCGAGATAGGCTTCGGCCGTCTCCTTCATCTTCTGCAGGATGAAGGCGCTGATTTGCGAGGGGGCGTATTTGGCGCCGCGGCTCTCGACCCAGGCGTCGCCGTTGTCGCCGGTGATGATCTTGTAGGGCACGAGATCCATGTCCTTCTTGACCATCGGATCGGTGAAGCGCCGGCCGATCAGCCGCTTGATCGCGAAGAACGTGTTCTCGGGATTGGTGACGGCCTGGCGCTTGGCGGCCTGTCCGACGAGGCGCTCGCCCGATTCGGTGAACGCGACCATCGAGGGCGTCGTGCGCATGCCCTCGCTGTTTTCGATCACCTTGGCGTTCTTGCCCTCCATGACCGCGACGCAGGAGTTCGTCGTGCCGAGATCGATACCAATTACCTTGCTCATGGACGCCTCTTTTCAAAAGCAGGACCAGACGGCCCGGAGAAGCACCGTCCTGATCCCCCGGGAAAACGAGTGTTCAGCCCAATACTGACTGCCGGATATATATGGCCGGGGAAACTGCGCTACAACCGGCCAAGGCGCAGAGTCCGGCGGCGAAATCCGCGTTCCCCGCCGCCCCTTCGCGGCCTCGCGCGGCGGCTTTCGCCGTCTCATCCGGCGGCGTCCGCGCCGTTGCGGGAGCGGCCCTTTTTCGGCGCCTCCTTGGCGACCCCGACCATCGCCGGGCGCAGCAGCCGGTCATGGATGACATAGCCCGGCTGCAACACCTCGACGACGGTCCCGCCGGGCGCATCCGCGGTTTCGGTTTCAAAGATCGCCTGGTGCAAATTGTGGTCGAAACGCTCGCCCTTCGGGTCGATGCGGCGGATCCCGTGCCGCTCGAACACCGCAAGCAGCTCGCGCTCGGTCGCCGCCACGCCTTCGAGGAGGCCGCGCACCTTGTCGTCGTGGACCTCGGATTCAGGCAGGCTGTCGAGCGCCCGACGCAGATTGTCGGCCGCCGACAGCAGGTCTTTCGCGAAGCCCGAGACCGCATATTTGCGCAAATCCTCGCGTTCGCGCTCGGCGCGGCGGCGGACGTTCTCGGTCTCGGCGAGGGCCCGCAGCAGGCGGTCTTTGGTCTGCGCCAACTCGGTTTCGAGCGCCGGCGTTTCGCCCTCGAGCTCGGCCGGCGGCTGTTCGCCCGCGTCGTTCGCCGGGGCTTTTTTCTTGGCATCCTCGTTGATGTCGTCCATCGATCGTCCTATCCGATGAGGCGCCCGATCACCTTGGCGGTGTAGTCCACCATCGGGATGATGCGGGCGTAATTGATCCGCGTCGGGCCGATGACGCCGATCGCACCGAGCACCTGCTCACGGCTGTTCTGATAGGGGGCGATGACCATCGAACAGCCGGCGACGCCGAACAGCGGGTTCTCGGTGCCGATATAGATCTGCACGCCCTCGCCCTTGCGGCTCGCCTCCAGGAGCCGCAGCATCGTCTCGCGCCCTTCCAGCATCTCGAACAGCCGCCGCAGCCTTTCCAAATCGGCCAGCGCGGTCACGTCTTCGAGCAAATTCGCCTGGCCGCGCACGATCAGCGCGCTGCCCTGATCGCCGCCGGCCCAGCTCGCCAGCCCCGTCTCGACGAGCCGCGTCGTCAGTTCGTCGAGCTGCGCACGGTGCGATTCGATCTCGGCCGCGATTTCCGCCCCGGCCTCCTCGAGGGTGCGGCCGACGAGCCGCGCGTTCAGGTAGTTGGCGGCCGAGATGAGCGCCGCCGGCGGTACGCCGAGCGGCACCTCGACGACGCGGTTCTCGACGAGACCGTCCTCGGTGACGAGCACGACGAGCGCTCGGCCGGGCCCGAGATGGACGAATTCGAGATGCTTGAGCGGCCGGTCCTGCTTCGGCACGACGACGATCCCGGCGCAGTGCGACAGCCCCGAGAGCGCCGTCGTCGCCTCCTCCAGCGCCTGCGCCAGGCTCTTGCCGCGGGCCGCGCACAGGGCCTCGATGCCGCGCCGTTCCTCTTCGCCGAGCCGGCCGACTTCCAAGAGCCCGTTGACGAAGAGCCGCAGCCCCGCTTCGGTCGGCAGGCGCCCGGCCGAGGTGTGCGGCGCATAGAGCAGCCCCGCCTCCTCGAGATCGGCCATGACGTTGCGGATCGTCGCCGGCGACAGGTTCTGCCCGAGGCGGCGCGACAACGTCCTCGAGCCGACCGGGTCGCCGGTCTGCACATAGCCGTCGACGATCAGCCGGAAAATCTCGCGGCCGCGGTCGTTCAACTCGCGGATCGGCGAGGCGAGGTCGGATTGGCCGGCCGCCGCCCGATTTACTGGTTCGATCGCCATTTCATTTGGTCGATGATGCGCTCATCCGAGGCTCGTGTCGTGAACCGGACATTCCGTCGTCGTCGTCCCGGCGAAGGCCGGGACCCACCCTCGCCGGGGATACCCGCCCTCG
Organism: Allostellaceae bacterium; assembly: GCA_035538335.1. Taxonomy (GTDB): domain Bacteria; phylum Pseudomonadota; class Alphaproteobacteria; order ATCC43930; family CGMCC-115725; genus AP-15. Next base: position 107,245 of record DATLKN010000006.1, on the reverse strand, counting down.
CCGGCATGACAAGAAAAAACCTCCGGGCCAAGCAGCCTTCGACGGTATCCCACGAAAGCCCGGCGTCGGGAACATCTGGGAATGCGAAATCCTGCCGTCAACTCGCGAGGCCGGCCGGCTCAGAGGGTCTGCTTGAAGACCGATTGGTAGGTCTGGCCGGCCGGCGTCGTCATGCTGCCGTCGAGATCGACGATGCCCGGCCGGAAAGCGAACTGAGAGCCGTCGGCGTTCTGGAATCTGAGTTCGCCGTTCTGGATGACGCCGGTGCCGCGCAACACCCCGCCCGGCCCCGGCTGGTCGTCGCTCATTGGGCCGTAGACATAGAGGATCGAGGCGGTGCCGTTCGGCTGGATGTTCTCGACGATCAGCGCCGCGCAGGTGCGCACATCCCAGGCGGCGTCGCTCCACATGCCGAAAAAGCGGCGGTAGCGCCTGGGGATGCTCGCTTTCGGCGCGAGCGTGAAGGTTACGTCCTGCCCGCAGAAGGTGCGCTCCTGCGCTGCCGCGGGCGGCGCCGCCGGCAGCGCCGCGGGGGAGGGCGGCGACAGCGGCGCGGGCGGCGGGAGTTGCTGTGCGCGCACGGCGCCGACGGCCAGCGCCGCGAATAGCAGGGATGCTAGAAGACAGCGGATCATGGCGGGGCTCCGACCGGCGATTGCAGCGGCGGATTTGTACGGCGAAACCGCGCGTTTCTCCACCCCGGCAGTTGCCGTTTGCGATCTGCCCGGCGCTGCGTGATGGTACCGGCGAGGAGGTGTTCGATGAGAGAAGATTTTCCGCAACCGCTCGGCGGCAAGGCCGTGCCGCGCTTTGCCGAGGTGGCGAGCTTCATGCGGCTGCCGATCGAGCGCGATCCGGCGAATCTCGACATCGCGCTCGTCGGCGTGCCGTGGGACGGCGGCACGACCAATCGTCCCGGCGCCCGGCACGGGCCGCGCGAGATCCGCAACATGTCGAGCCTGATGCGCCGCGTGCATCCGGTCAGCAAGATCGCGCCCTACGAGCTGTGCCGCGTCGGCGATCACGGCGACGCGCCGGTCAACCCGATCGACCTCATGGATGCGCTCGCCCGCATCGAGGCCTTCTTCGCGCGGCTGCACGCGGCCGGCGCGGCGCCGCTCTCGGCCGGTGGCGACCATCTCGTGACGCTGCCGATCCTGCGCGCGATCGGTCGCGCGCGGCCGCTCGGCCTCGTTCATTTCGACGCCCACTCCGACACCACCGACAGCTATTTCGGCGGCGAGCGCTTCACCCACGGCACACCCTTCCGGCGCGCCGTCGAGGAGGGGCTGGTCGATCCGAAAAGGACGATCCAGATCGGCATCCGCGGCTCGCTCTACGACGCCGACGAGATGGATTGGGCGGAAGGTGCCGGAATCCGCATCGTCAGGATCGAGGAGTTCTTTCGCCTCGGGCCGGAGAAGACGGCTGAGCTCGCGCGCGAGACGGTCGGCAAGGCTCCAGCTTACGTCAGCTTCGATGTCGACGGGCTCGACCCCGTCTATGCGCCCGGCACCGGCACGCCCGAGGTCGGCGGCTTCTCGTCTGCCGAGGCGCAGCACATGATCCGCGGCCTGATGGGCCTCGACATCGTCGGCGGCGACGTCGTCGAGGTCGCGCCGCCTTTCGATCCCAGCGGCAACACCGCGCTCGTCGGCGCCACGATGATGTTCGAGATCCTCTGCGTCCTCGCCCCCGCCATCGCGCGCCGCAAGGCGGGGCGCGGCTGAGCGCGATGGGCGGGGAGCAGGGAGAGGCCGTCGCGTTTCTGAGCGATCCTGCCTCCTACGGCGGCGGCGTCGAGCGTGTGGAGAGGATCGAGACGCACGTCTCGCTAGTCTTTCTCGCCGGAGAGCGCGCCTACAAGTTGAAGCGCGCCGTGCGCATGCCCTATCTCGACTTCACGACCGTTGCGCGACGGCGCGCCGCCTGCCAGGCCGAAATCGCGCTCAATCGCCGCACCGCGCCCGCCATCTATCGCGAAGTGCGCGGCCTGGTGCACCGGCGCGGCGGCGGCATCGCCTTCGGCGAGGGCGAGGAGGCGATCGACTGGGTCGTGGTGATGACCCGGTTCGACCAGGCGCTGCTTTTCGACGCGCTCGCGCAGGCGGGGTGGCTCGACGTAAGCCTGATCGATCGCCTTGCCGACCATATCGCGCGCTTTCACGCGGCGGCCGAGCGGCGCCCCGGTTTCGGCGGCGCGGCAGCGCTCGCCGCGGTCGCCGAGGAAAATCGACAGTGCCTCGCGGCGGCCGAGGGCGCGGGGTTCGATCGGGCAAAGATCGAAGCGGCCGGCGAGCGCACGCGCGCGCTGCTCGCCCGTCTCGCGCCGCTCCTCGACCGGCGCCGCGACGAGGGCAAGGTGCGCCGCGTGCACGGCGATCTGCACCTGCGCAACATCTGTCTCTTCGAGGGCGAGCCGACGCTCTTCGACTGCATCGAATTCTCCGAGGCCCTAGCCTCGATCGACGTGCTTTACGACCTCGCCTTCCTGTTGATGGATCTGGAGCACCGCGGGCTTGCGCCTTTCGCCAACCGCCTGATGAACCGCTGGCTCGATGTTTTCGAACCGGCCGAAGGCGGCGAAGAGCCGGGGCTCGCGGCGATGCCCCTCTACCTCTCGCTGCGCGCCGTCATCCGCGCGCATGTGACGGCCTCGACCGCGGCGCATGCCGAGCGCGCCCGGCGCGCCGCGGTGGCGGCGGAGGCGCGGCAGTATCTCGACCTTGCGCTGCATATGTTCGACCCCGCGCCGCCGCGCCTCGTCGCGATCGGCGGCTTGAGCGGCAGCGGCAAGACGACGCTGGCGGCGGCGCTCGCGCCCGAGATCGGCGTGCGCCCCGGCGCCCGCGTGCTGCGCAGCGATGTCCTGCGCAAGAGCCTCGCCGGCCGCGCCCCGGAAGAGCGGCTGCCGGCCGCAGCCTATACGCCGGAGGCGAGCCGGCGGGTTTACGCCGCGCTCTGCGACAGGGCGGCGGCGGCGCTCGCCGCCGGCTCTTCGGTCATCCTAGACGCCGTGTCGCTGCGCCCCGAAGAACGCGCCGCATTCTCCGAAGTCGCGCGCCGCGCGGCGGCGCCCTTCACCGGCATCTGGCTTGCGGCGCCCGGCGAGACGATGGCCGGGCGCATCGGTGCGCGCCGCAGCGACGCGTCTGATGCGACGCCTGAGGTGCTGGCCGCGCAGCTGGCGCAGGATCCGGGGCCGCTCGACTGGCCGCAGATCGAAGCGGGCGCCGACGCGGAAGCGACGCTCGCCGCCGCCCGGCGCATCCTCGTGAGTTAGCATTTCCCCTGCAGCTATATCCGCAAATAGAGGCGGTCTCCCGCAGGCTCGACGCGCGGCTTGTGGTATTCGAGCTCCGGCCGTCGAGATTGCGTCGCGACCTCTTGTCATTGCGAGGAGCGGAGCGGCGAAGCGATCGCCTCGTTATCCGGTTGCTTTTGAATACCGGATCTCGCCGCCGCGATCGCGGCGGCGCTCGCCAGCGCATCGCGCATGACGCGCTGCAATATCCCGATCTGATAGGGCTTGCGCAGCACCGGGAATTCCAGGTCTTCGTCGAAGACTTTCGCGTAGCCGGTCGTCAAAACGACTGGCATCTGCGGCAGCCGCGTCTTGATCGCCCGCGCCAGCACGAGGCCGTCGGTGTCGCCCGGCAATACGACGTCGGTGAAGACGAGACTGAAGGCGCCGGCTTCCAGGGCCTCGTAGGCGGCGGCTGCAGTGCCGACCGCGACCGTGCGGTAGCCGAGTTGCTGCAAGAGCGAGACCGCAACCTCCCGCACCTCAGGATTGTCCTCGACGACGAGGATCCTCGCTTCTTCCGGTGGTGCCGCCTGCGCCCGCTCTTCGCTCGCCGCCTCCTCGATCGGGGCGCGGCTGCGCGGCAGGTAGATCGTCACGCTGGTGCCGCTGCGAGGTCGGCTGCGCAGCAGAACGGTGCCGCCGGAGCGCCGCGCAAAGCCGTAAACCTGCGCCAATCCGAGGCCGGTCCCCTTGTCCGCACCCTTGGTCGTGAAGAACGGTTCGAAGACCCGCGGCAGGATGTCGTCCGGGATGCCGCAGCCGTCGTCGCAGACGGCGAGCGCGACGAATTCCCCTTCGAGCCCGTCGGGCGTGTCGTCGCGGCCGAGGCGGACGTTCTCGGCCATGATCGCGAGGCGGCCGCCGTCCGGCATCGCATCGCGCGCATTGACCGCGAGGTTGACGAGCGCCAGCTCGAGTTCGGACTTGTCGACGCGCACCGGCCAAGTGGCCGGCGGCACCGCGATCGTCAGCTTGATATTGACGTGCAGCAACCCCGAAAGCACGTCGCGGATCGCATTGACCGCCTCCGCGGCGTCGGTGACGGCCGGCGTCAGCGGCTGGCTGCGGGAAAACGCCAACAGCTGCCGCGTCAGGCTTTCGCCGCGGGTCGCGGCGCTCAAGATCGCGTCGAGCGCACGCAAACCTTTGGGATCGCCGATCCGGTCCTTCAAGATCTGCGCGTGGCCGCTGACGATCATCAAGAGGTTGTTGAAATCGTGCGCGACGCCGCCGGTCAGCTGCCCGAGCGCCTCCATCTTTTGCAGATGGGCGGATTGCCGTTGCGCCCGCTCCAGCGCGAGCGCCGCTTCCTTTTCCGCCGTGACGTGCCGGCCCGACACGTAGATCACGCCATTTTCGGTCGTCATCGTCCAATAGATCCAGCGCCACGAGCCGTCCTTGTGGCGGAAGCGGTTCTCCATCCGCACCGTCGGCATGCCCTGCGCCAGCTGGGCGCGGCCGGCGGTCGAGTGCGGCGCATCCTCCGGGTGCCGCAACTCGGTGACGTGCATCGATTTGATGTCGTCCTCGGTCCACCCGAGCAGCCTTGTCCAGGCCGGGTTGATGTTGATGAAATAGCCGTCGAAATTCGACACCCCCAAAAGATCCTCGGAGACGTTCCAGATGCGGTCGCGCTCCAATGTGCGCTCCTCGATCTCCGCTTCCAGCTTTTCCTTCAGCCGGCGCAGTTCCTGTTCGGCAATGCGGCGGGCGCGCTCCCCCTCCATTCGTTCGATCGCAAAGCCCAATTGACGGGCGAGGTTGAGCGCAAGATCGCGTTCTTCGCCGCCGAATAAGTGCGGCTCTTTGTAATAGGCTATAAACTTGCCGGCGAGTTTGCCGTGCGCCACCAGCGGGATGAAGGCGAGTGCCCTGATGCCTTCCTTTTCGAGCGCGTTTCTGAGGCTTCTCGAAAGCCTCGTGTCGTTGATGTCCTCAATGCAGACGGGCGTCGGATTTGTCTCTCGCCAATTCCATGGTGAATGCTTGTCTACGGAATTGCGATAATCCTCGGACAATCCGCGCCACGCGGTCCAGCGCATGACGTGCTGATCGTCGAACCGCAGGATGGCGGCGTGCCTGCAACCGAGCGCCATCGTGATCGCGTCGAGCGCCGCATCGTATGCGACATCCAGTGATTCGGTGCGGTACAGCCGGTCGGTGAATTCGTAAAGCGCGGCCTGCTCGGCGGCCTGTCTTGCGAGCGCGGTTTCCGTGCGCCTGCGTTCGAGATAATCGGCGCTCTGGCGAACGAGCAGGTCGAGAAACCCCAATTCCCGCTCGCTCGGCCGATGCGGCCGGGTCCAATGCGTCGATATCATGCCGAGCAGCGTGCCGGAGCTGCTGATCAACGGGGTGGAGGCGACCGAACGAACACCGGCGTCGAGAATCATTTGCAGCGACGGCCGGCCGATGAAAATCCCGCTTTCCAATACGTCCTCAACAATAACCCGCTCTCGCGAGTCCATTGCCGCGCCGCAGGTGGAGTCGTCGGTACGGACGGTTTCGAAAAACCGCAAGAATGCGGGGCCGAAGCCGCGCTGCGCTGCAATGACCGGTCCGCCCGCGGCCGGGTCGAGCAAATGGATATTGCCCTTTTCGGCCTTCATTACCGCAATGGCGGCATCGATGATGGCGTCGAGGCATCGCTGCACGTCCGCGCCGTCGCGCGTGCACAGCGCTCCGACCTCGCGCAGCAACGCCATCGTCTGCAGATCGCCGGCGAGCCCGGCTGGCGTCTGCCGGCGTCCGGCGCCGTGGCTGACCACGTTCCGCTGCGCGAAAAGCGCCGGATCGGGGCCCGTCAGCGAGGCCATCCTAACGCTCGGGCGATCACCGTCTCTCTCGCATCCCTGCGTTATATGCGACGGCGGCAGCCGATCGTGCCGCAAGACCTCCGCAAGGCGGCATTATAGGCAAAGAATACCGGTGGATGTAAAACGTCTTTAACCGCTGCCCGCCGGAAATGTTCCGACTTGCTTCTCTTACGTCGATGGCGAGGCCGGTGTACTCGATTACCGGGACCGCACCGGCATGCCGCGGCTTACCAGGTCGCGAACATCGTGACCACCGCCACGGTCATCGCCCCGGTGCACAACCAGCCCATCGCCCACAGCGGGCGCGGCAGCGTGAATGCCCCCATGACCCGCTTCTGCATGGCCATGATCATGATCAATGCCATCAGCGGCACCGCGATGACGCCGTTGATGACGGCGCACCAGAAGAGCGCCTTGATCGGGTCGATATCGATGAAGTTGAACAGGATGCCGATCAGCGTGCCGATGGCGATCGTGCCGTAGAACGCCTTGGCGTCGCGCGGCAATCGGGCGAGCCCGGTCGGCCAGCCCAAGGCTTCGCCGAGCGCATAGGCGGCCGACCCCGCCAAGACCGGCACCGCCAGCAAGCCGATGCCGATGATGCCGGCGGCGAAAACAGCGAAGGTCAGCGATCCGGCAATCGGCCGCAGCGCTTCGGCAGCCTGCGCCGAGGTCTGGATGTCGGTGATGCCGTGTGCATGCAGCGTCGCGGCCGTTGTGACGATGATGAACCAGCTGATAAGGTTGGAAAACCCCATGCCGAGATAGGTGTCGAAGCGAATCCGGCGGATCTCGCGTGGCGCTTCCTCGGGTGCCTCCAGCAGGGCATGGGCGGTGGGATCGATGCGTTCCTCCTCCGCCTCCTCCGAGGACTGCCAGAAGAAGCAATAGGGCGTAATCGTGGTGCCGAGCACCGCGACGATCGTGACGATGTAATCCTTCTGCCAGGAAAAGCTCGGGACGAAGGTGCTGACGGCAACCTGCCGCCATGGAACGTGGACGACGAGCGCCGCCGCGACATAGGCGAACAGCGACAGCGAGGCCCATTTGAGGATCGAGGCATAGCGTTCGTAGCGGGCGAAAGTTTCCAACAGCGCGCAGCCGACGGCAAAAGCGACGACGTAGAGGCGCGCGCTGCCGCCGACCAACAGCTTCATCGCCGCGCCCATCGCGCCGAGGTCGGCGCCCAGGTTGAGGATGTTGGCGACGAGCAGCAGGCCGACAATGCCGCGCAGCAGGGCGGGCGGGTAGTGGTCGCGGATGTTGCCGGCGATCCCCTGGCCGGTGACGCGACCGACCCGGGCGCTGATCTCCTGGATTGCCGCCATCAACGGCCAGGTGAACAGCATGACCCAGGTCATGCCGTAGCCGAACTGCGCGCCCGCCTGCGAATAGGTCGCGATGCCGCTCGGGTCGTCGTCGGAGGCGCCGGTGATCCAGCCCGGGCCGATATAGCGCAAGAGCCACCGCTCGCCGGCGCCGATGCGACTCCAGTGACGCGCGATGCGGGCCGCGAGGGGATGCGCGATCGGCTCGAGCTCGGTACTCGTCATGCGGGGCGCTGGGTCTGTCGCGGGCGGCATTTCAGTACTCGCGATGCCACATCCGGGCGTTGCTGTAAATCACCCGCCGGGCAGGGCAGGCGTGCGCCACTTGAGCCCCGGGAATCGCGCATAGTCGCGGTCGAACGTGATCCAGTCGCAACCCCACTCGATCGCGAGCGCAGCGAACCAGGCGTCGCTGAGGCGGGCGCCGCGCGTCTCGGTTTCGATGCACAGCCGCTTGAAAATTTCCCAGTGCCGATCTCCAGGCTCGACGATTTGGCTGTGCGGCAGCCCGAGAAGATCCTCGCAAAACCCGAAGGCCTCATCGATGGCGCTGGGCATCACAAACAGCCGCGGGTTGGTCGCGATCCGCACAACCGCGCTCAGAACGACAGGCGACAACCCGAAGCGCGCTTCGCCGAGTACGACGCCGGCGAGCCAGGGTCGGCAGATCGCGTGTTGCGGCAGATCCTCGCGGAAAGCGTAGATCAGCACATTGACGTCGGGGAGGATCACCCGAAGCGCTTCAGTGCCGCGAGCGAAGCCAGATCGTCCATTTCCTGAAGCGTCGAGACTTTGGTGAGATCGATCCCCGGCATCAATCCTCCCTTGCCCGCGCTGGTTCGGGGCAGCCGCCGCGCCGGCTTTTCGCGCCGTTGCGACTGGGCGAGTACGCTTCGCAAGCCGTCCTCGATCAGCGAGGTGAGAGTGCGCCTTTCCGCGAGGGCTTTGCGCCGGGCGGCGGCCAGGAGATCGTCCGGAAGTCGAACGGTCGTGCGCTCTGTCATATGTCTAGACATATGAATTTGTCGGCCATATGTCAAGTTCCCTCATTCGGGGTCACCGGTATCTTGTACAGTGCGGCGGCGTTCTCGAAGACGAGGCGGCGCAGCGCCTCTTTGCCCAACGCCGCCTCGGCCGGCGCGTGCCCCATCGCCTTCGAATTCGGCCACGGGCTGTCGAGGCCGGGAAAGTCGCTGGCCCACAGGAAATTGCCGAGGCCGATTTCCGGCACGCGGCGGAAGCCGCCTTCCTCCTCGACCTCGAAGGTGAAGAAGACCTGGCGCCGCACGAACTCGGTCGGCTTGTCGGAAAGCGGAATGTCGGGCTTGAAGACGCGGCTCTCGGCTCCGCCGAACTCCCACTCCCGGTCGAACCGCCAGAACAGGAACGGGACCCAGCCGACTCCCGCCTCTTCGAGAACGAAGCGCACGCCCGGATGGCGGTCGCAGATGCCGGAAAAGACGACGGCGCTCAGCAATTCCGCCATCAGCCCCATCGGAAAGTTGACGACCGTCATCAGCGACTGGTTGCGCGGCTCGAGACCCGAGACGCCGACCCCGATCTGGCGCGAGCCGCCGCGCGGGTTGGCGTGCAGGTTGACGGGCAGCCCGGTCTCGGCGGCGGCTGCCCAGACCGGCTCCCACATCTGGTGCATGACCGGCTGCGGCGCGCCGACCCAGTCGAAGATGACGCCGGTCGGCATGCCGAACTCGGCGACGCGCAGCAGTTCCGAGGTCGCCTCTTCGGTGGTTTGGCACGAGAGCGGCAACAGCATGATGAAGCGGCCGTCCGACTCTTCGTAGAGCTCGCGTGCCCAATCGTTGACGGCGCGCACGCAGGCGGCGCGCAGTTCCGGGTCGCGGATCGCCGACAATTGCTCGTAGGGGCCGTTGACGAGTTCGGCGTCGACCCCGTCGCGGTCCATGTCTTCGCACCGATAGCGGGCATTGGCGGCGCGGAAGATGCCGGGCTCCGGCTCCTCTTCGAGGCCCGCCCGGGTGTAGCAGTTGACGGGTCCTCGGCCGACGCCGCGCCAGCCGACGCCGCTCCACGGCCGGCCCTCGACGACCCATTGCCGCGTGCCGTCCGGCCCGGTGACGACGCGCGGTGCGTCGTCCTGGAACCGCCGCGGCAGGCGCTTCGTCCACAGATCGAAGGGCAGGTGCATCAACCGGCAATGGCCGTCCGCCGATATCACGCCGAACTTCTTCTGCATTGCGCGCCCCCTTCTAGCGGGTTTGCCGGGTCGACAACCGCTTATAACCCGAGATAGGCCGCCTGCACCTGCTTGTTGTTGGCGAGATCGGCGCTGCTGCCGTGCATGATCACCTTGCCGCTCTCCAAGACGTAGGCGCGCTGCACCAGAGTGAGCGCCCGGCTCACATTCTGCTCGACGAGGAGAATTGCCGTCCCCATCGCGCGGATCTCCTCGATCTTCTGAAAGGTGGCGTCCGTCACGACCGGCGCCAGACCGAGCGAGGGCTCGTCGAGCATCAACAGACGCGGCTTGAGCATCAGGCCGCGGCCGAGCGCCAGCATCTGCTGCTCGCCGCCGCTCATCGTGCCGGCGAGCTGCCGGCGGCGCTCGGCCAGTACCGGGAAGATCGTGAAGACGAGGTCGAGCGTGCGGGCGCGCTCGGCCTTGGCGCGGGGGAGGTAGGCGCCGATCTCGAGGTTCTCCTTGACGGTCAGCTCCGGGAATACCTGCCGGCCTTCCGGTACGTGGGCGATGCCGAGGGCGGCGATCCGGTACGGCGGCAAGGCGACGATGTCGGTCCCGGAAAAGATGATGGTGCCGGAGGTCGGCCGCACCAGGCCGGAGATCGCGCGCAAGGTGGTGCTCTTGCCGGCGCCGTTCGCGCCCAACAGGCCGACCGCCTCGCCTTCGCCGACGGCGAGGCTGACATCGCGCACGGCCGGCACCGAGCCGTAGCCGGCGCTGATTCCGCTGAGCGTCAGCAACCGCCCTCTCCCGGCGCCGGCAGCGGCGCGTAGCCAGTCCCCAGATAGGCGCGGATCACCGCCTCGTTGGCGACGACCTCCCTGGGGCTGCCTTCGGCGATCTTCTGGCCATGGTCGAGCACGACGATGTGGCGCGCCACCGCCATGATCGCGCGCATCACGTGCTCGACGATGACGATCGTCAGCCCCCGCCCGGCCAGTTTTCCGACGAGCGTCACGGCCTGATCGATCTCCGCTGGGTTGAGGCCGGCCATGACTTCGTCGAGCAGCAGAAGCCGGGGCTCCGTCGCCAATGCCCGCGCCATTTCGAGCCGCCGCTGGTCGATTGTCGTCAGCTCGCGCGCCGGGACGTGCTCCTTCGCCGTGAGGCCGACGAAATCGATCGCCTCGCGGGCGCGGGCGCCCGCCACCTCGGGCCGCTTATCGCGCAGGAACGCGCCGGTCATGACGTTGGCCAGCACGGTCATCGTGCCGAACGGCCTCGCCACCTGAAAGGTGCGCGCCAGCCCATGGGCGCAGATGTCGTGCGGCTTGAGGCCGACAAGCTCGCGGCCGAAGGCGAAGACCGAGCCGGCGTCCGGCCGGTGATAGCCGGTGATCAGGTTGAAGCTCGTCGTCTTGCCGGCGCCGTTCGGCCCGATCAGCGCGAGGGTCTCGTGCTCGGCGACGGAGAAGCTGAGATCCTGCACGGCCCGCAACCCGCCGAACCGCTTGCTCAGATGGCGCACGACGAGCGCTTCAGCCATCGCGGGGTGCTTCTCGCGCATGCCCAGGGCGAGCGCCGACGAGGCGTCCGTACGCCTGCGTCAGAACGCCGAGCAGCCCGCTCGGCCGCCACAGGATGACGGCGATCAGAATGAGGCTGTAGATCGTCAACTGGACGCCGCCATGGCTGCCGCCGAGCCAGCTTTGCAACAGCGCGGAGGTCGCTTCCAACAAGACGGTACCGACGACCGGGCCCCACAAAGTGCCGATGCCACCGACGATCGACACCAACGCCGCTTCGACCGAGATGCTGAAGCTGAAGGCGGTATTCGGATCGATGAAGTAGATGTACTGGACGTAGAAAGTCCCGGCCAGCGCGGTCAGAAACGCGCTGACCAGATAGATGTCCCGCTTCACGCGCAGCGCATTCACCCCGATCGCCTCGGCGGCGTCCTCGTCCTCGCCGACGGCGATCAGGTAGTAGCCCATCCACGAGTGCTCGATCCGGTGGGTGATGATGAGGCCGAGCGCCAACAGGGCGAGCGCGATGTAATAATAGGCGGCCTTTGCATTGAACTGCATCATCAGCGGCGCGTTGCCGAGGTTGGGCAGAGTCGTCCCCTCGGCGCCCCAGGCGAAATCGCGAAACTTGAGAAAGAGCAGCATCAGGACTTGCGCCGTCGCGATCGTCGCGATCGCAAAATACGGGCCGCGCAATCGGAAGCACAGGGCGCCGATCGGCAGGCTCGCCGCCATCGCTACGATGCCGCCGGCGAGCATCCCGATCCACGGCGAGATGCCAAAGCGAATTTGCAGGATTGTCGAGGTGTAGGCACCCAGTCCGAAATATGCCGCGTGACCCAGTGAGAGCTGCTTGGCGTAGCCGCCGATCAGGTTCCAGGCGACGCCGATGAAGGCAAACAGCACCACCCTGATCAAGATGTCGATCGCGAACGGGCTCGGCGCCGCCAGCGGCAGCGCGAGCGCGGCCAGGATCAGCGCGCCGAGCCAAAGCGCGCCCGCGGTGGGACGCCTCCTCACCGCTGCGCCCATCCTCCGAATAGGCCGCTCGGCCGGAAGGCGAGCGTCAACAGCAGCATCAGGAAGACGACGATCAATCCCGAATCCGCGCCGACGAACTGAATGCCCAGCGATTCCGCGACGCCCATCATCAAGCTGGCGAGCAGCGCGCCGATGACGTTGCCGAGCGTTCCGAGGATGACGGCGACGAAGGCCATCAGCACGAACACCTGGCCGACGAGAGGGTAGGCCGGGTAAAACGGCATCAAGAGCGAACCGGCGGCGCCGGCCAGCGCCAGCGACACGCCGACCGCGACGCAGAACACGCGGTCGGGGTTGATGCCCATCAGCATCGCGACGTCGCGGTTCTGCGCTGCCGCGCGCATCGCCTTGCCGAGATCGCTGGTGTGCAGAAAGACCCACAGGATGCCGCTCAGCAGCATCGCGACAAGAAAGGCGATCAGCTTCGCCACCGCCACATAGAGCGGGCCGATGTGGATCGCCGCCTCGCTGTAGGGCGTTTGCACCGTTCGGTAATCCGCCGTGAACAGCAGCAGCGCGAGGTTCATCAGCAACAACGAAAGGGCAAAAGTCAGAAAGATCTGCGGCATGTCGCCGAGCGCCAACACACGGCGGATCAGCAGCCGCTGCAACAGCACGCCGACAATGAACAAGACCGGCATCGAGACGGCGAGCGAGAGCAACGGATCGAACCCGAAGCGGGTGGCAAGAAAAAAGCTGATGTACATTCCGATCATCACGAATTCGCCTTGGGCGAAGTTGACGATCTTCACGACACCAAAGATCAGTGTTACGCCGATGCTGACGAGCGCGTAGATCCCACCGATCAGCAGGCCGTTGATGACGGCCTGCGCTACTGTCGCCAGCATCGGCCCAGCGATCGGTCTAAATTTTCATCAACGCCGCGCGCGCGTCTTTTTTCGGAAATACCGTCGCCAGATCGGCGTGCTGCCACTGCACGCCGACCGGGTATGCATAGATATTCTTGCCGTCGGGACCGAACTTCACTTTCCCGCCGGGCGCCATAGCGGCGTAGCCCTTCGTAAACTCGAGCGCGGCCAGAGCATCGCGCACCTTTTGCGGATCAGTTGATCGAGCGTGTTCGAGCGCCCCGGCGATCATGAAGGTCTGCGCCACGAGGCCGCCCGCATACTCGAACAGGAATTGGCCATACTGCTTCTTGTACACGGCATTGACCTTCTGAGCATCGGCGTCGATGTCGTGGTTCCAATGCGCCACGCCCAACAGACCTTCCGCGAGTTTGCCGACGTTCTTGTAGAAGTCCGGGATGACGAACCCGCCGGAGCCGCCGTTGATGGCGATCTTGAGCCCGACCTGCTTGATGGCGCGGATGATCAGGATGAGGTCGTTGAGGTACGAGACCGGGAACAGCATATTGGCGCCCGAGGCCTTTACCTTGTTGATCAACGGCCCGGCATCGGCGAAGCCGGCGGAATACGGCTCGAAGAGGACGATCTCGACCCCTTCGCCAGGCGCCTGCTCGCGCAGACCCTTGGAGGTCGAGGTGCCAAACGCGGTGTTCTCGAACACCACCGCCACCTTCGGTTTGTCGCTGACGAGCTTCGCCATCTGCAATTGCGCCTTGGCGAACTGCGAGGCGCGGGCAAAGGGCGTGAAGGTGTAATGCCGGCCCTGGTTGAGCTGGTCGGTGCTCGACCCGGTCAACAGCGGCACTTTCGCACGTTCGGCCACCTCGCTCGCGATCAGTGTCAAGGCACTCGCAAAGCAGCCGTGAATGGCCGACGGTTTGTAGCTGCCGATCAGCCGGTCGGTCTCGGTGCGGGTGACGGTCGGGTCGCTCTGCACGTCGGAGATGATCAGGTTCAGCTTGGCGCCGCCGAGCGATTTGATGCCGCCGGCATCGTTGACCATCTGCACCGCCAGCTTGGCGGCATTGACGCAACCCTGTCCGATCTGCGCGAAGCTGCCCGTGACCGGGTAGAGCCCGCCGATGTTGACGACTTGCGCGGCGCGCGCTCGGCGGGCGATGCCGAAGCCCGCGAACGCACCCGCGGCAATGGCGCCGCCGGCGGACTGGGCGAGAAAATCCCTGCGGCGAGGCCGCCTCAAAATTCGTTGATTGCGGGACGCCTCCATCCTCCCCTCCTCGCTCTGTTGTTTTGGCGGCGGCTATGTGCGCGGCTCCGGGAAGCATGATCGAGGCCGGGCATATTGTAAACAAAATAATTTATGAAATTGCAAACATTCACCGGGTGCGCTATCAAAGGCTGGGGGTGAGGTTTGCGGGATCAGATGGCCGTCACAGCCGCAGGAAAGCGCGCGATCAGAGCCCCGGCCGCTGGCGCGGCGCGATCGCTGCGCGAGGCACCGCCGGATCCGGATGCGCGCCAGCACACGATGGCGAATGTCATCGCCAGGCACCTCGAAGAGGACATCGTCCTCGGCCGGCGCCACCCGCGCGAGCGCCTCGTCGAGCAGGATCTGTGCGACCGCTTCGAGACGCACCGCGGCGATGTCCGGCTCGCCCTCTTCGAGCTGGAAAAAAAGGGCATCGTCGAGCGCATTCCGAACCGCGGCGCGCTGGTGCGCGACCTGACGCCGCGCGAGGTGCTCGAGATCTATGCGGTGCGCGAGGAAGTCGAGGTCATGGCCGCGCGCATCCTGCCCTTGCCGGTGGCCGAAAAGGACCTTTCGACGCTAGAAGATCTGCAGACGCGGCACAGCGCCGCTATCGACAATGACGACATGCTTACGGTGTTCTACGCCAATCTGGAGTTCCACCAGACATTGTTCGGGCTGTGCGGCAACTCCTGCCTGATCGAGACGATCAAGCAGCTCGAGCAGAAGGTCTACGGAATTCGCTTCTACGCCAACGCCTTTCCCGAGGCGCTCGAGCGGGCCCGGGCAGACCACGTCGACATGATCCGGGCGTTGCGTGCATCGCGCCGCGACGAGTTCGTCGCGTTGACGCGGCGGCATTTGCAACCGTCGCCGAAGGCCTATATCCGGGCCTACGAACGACGCTTCAGCGGTGCGAAGCGAGCATAATCCTGGGCCCGGCCGAGAACGGCGCCGGGCGGACGACGACATGGTCGATCTTGTCCGTGGGCCCGGGCATCGTCATGCTCTCCGGCGAACCGCCGTCCGCGTAGAGGATAGACAATTGAAGATTGCCCGTATCGAGAGCCTCATCCCCGGCACCAAAAGCTCGAAGGATCTCCTCTTCTGCCGGGTCGAGACCGACGACGGGCTCTATGGCTGGGGCGAAGCCTATGTCGTGCACGGCAAGGAGACCGTGGTCGCCGAATGCCTGGCGCGGATGGCGCCGCATGTCATCGGCCGCAGCGCCTTCAACATCCGCCACATCGGGCAGATCGTCTTCGACGATTTCGCGATCCGCCGCGGCTCGCCCGAGCTTTTGGGCGCCTGGAGCGCAATCGAGATCGCGCTGTGGGACATTCTCGGCAAGCGGGTCGGGCTGCCCGTCTACAACCTCCTGGGCGGCGCCTCGCGCGAGCGGGTGCGCGTCTACGCCAATGGCTGGTCGAGGGGCAAGACGATCGAGGAGGGGGTAGAGCGCGGCCGGAAAGTCAAGGCGATGGGCTTCACGGCAGCGAAATTCGATCCCTTTCCGGGCCCGTGGCGGACTTTCGTCGATCGCCGCGACGAGGATTTCGCGATCGATTACGTGCGGGCGATGCGCGAAGCGCTCGGCCCCGAATTCGAACTCTTGATCGAGGCGCATCGCCGCTTCGCGCCTGCTCATGCGATCCGCATCGGCCGGCGGCTCGCCGAGTTCGGCATCGACTGGTACGAGGAGCCGTGCCTCGCCGACAACATCGAGCTTGTTGCCGAGGTGCGCCGCGCCGTGCCGATCCCGATCGTCACCGGCGAGGCGCTCTATACGAAGGAGGCCTTCTTCAACTGTCTCGAGCGGCGCGCGGCCGACATCCTCAATCCGGATATCTGCGTCGTCGGCGGGATCTCGGCGATGCTCGACATCGCCGCGATGGCGCAGCCGCAGGCGGTTGCGATCGCGCCGCACAACTACAATTCGACGCTCGTCGGCCTGGCCGCGACCGTGCACCTCTCGGCGGTCATCCCGAATTTCCGCATCGCCGAATATTTCGTCAATTTCGCCGAGGTGTGCGGCGAAATCGCGACGCAGAACCTCACGGTGCAAGACGGCTGGATCGATCTGCCAGCTGCCCCCGGTCTCGGGATCGATATCGACGTCGAGAAATTGCGCGCCCGCCCGCATGTCGAGGCGACCGGGAAGGGCTTCCGGCAATACTGGGAGGAATACCCGCGCAAGGGCTACAGCCCGAGCCTCGCCGGCTGAACCCGGCGCGATTAAAGGAAAGGAGTACGCAGCCATGGCAGGAGAATCCGCGCATTTCGGGCTGCGGCAGCGGGCCCCGACGCCGGCGATCCGGCTGTTCGATCTGCCGCCGCGCTTGCAGCCGATGCTGGAGCGCGCGCGTGCCGGCCTCGCCGAACCCTTCCGCGGCGTTGCCCTCGGCGGCGACATCGCGCCGGGGCATTTTGCGCTCGGCCAGACCGGCGTCTCGCCGATGCCGCTCGTCGAAGCGGCGCGCGGATTTCTCGCGAGCCTCGATGCCGAGCAGCGCAAGGCCGTCTTGTTCGAAATCCGGGACGAGGCATGGCGGCGATGGTCGAACATCCACCCCTGGCTGATGCGGCACGGCGTATGCCTTGCCGATCTCGGCCACGACCAGCGCGAGGCGGCGCTGGCGCTCCTGAAGGAGAGCCTCAGCGCGGCGGGCTACCGCACCGCCCGCGACGTGATGCGCCTCAACGAGCACGCCCTCGAAATCACGGGTTTGCCCGAGGAATATGGCGAATGGTTCTATTGGGTGAGCATCTTCGGGACGCCGTCGCCGCAGGAGCCCTGGGGCTGGCAGATCGACGGCCATCACTTGAACCTCAATTGCTTCGTGCTCGGCGACCAGCTCGTCCTGACCCCCGCCTTCATGGGCTCGGAGCCCGTGCTCGCCCGCTTCGGCAAGCATCAGGGCACGCGCGTTTTCGCCGCCGAGGAGGAACAGGGTCATGGGCTCATGCGCGCGCTGTCGGCGGAGGAGCGGCGGCAGGCGACGGTCGGGGAGGATCTGCCCTCGGAACTGCTGACCGCCGCCTTCAACGACAACCGGCGGATCGAGCCCGCCGGCATCCGCTGGGGCGACCTCGCGCCCGAAGGCCGCGAGCGGCTGGAGGCGCTGATCGCCACCTATACCGGGCGCATCCGGCCGGGCCATGCCGAGATCCGCTGGGCCGAGGCGAAGCGCCATCTCGGCGGGACGCATTTCGCCTGGATCGGCCCGTTCGACGACAAGAGCCCCTTCTATTACCGCATCCTGAGCCTGGTCATCCTCGTCGAGTTCGATCACCAGTCCGGCATCGTTTATGACAACGACACGCCCTCGCGCGACCACATCCACACCGTCGTGCGCACCCCCAACGGCAACGATTACGGCAAGGACCTGCTGCGTCAGCATTATGCACGGCACGATCATTCGCATGCGGCGCACCGCCGCGGCCGAGCAGCGGCGCAATAGCCGCCCGCCCCGGCCCTCTGTCGCATCTTTCCCGGAGATGGCGAAAAGCGTAAGATCACAAAACCGCAGGTTCGGCCCCGCTGGGAGAGCGCGATGTCCGGTTCCGCAAAGAAGTTCTTCGCCGCCTTGATCGCGGCGGTCACGCTCGCCGTCGCGGCGGCGCCGGCCTCGGCGCAATTCCGGTCTGATGCGCCGCCGCCTCCGCGGCCGATGCCGGCCTATCTCGCTCCCTATTACCCGCCCTATCAGCCGCCGTACGACGTTCCGCAGCCGGCCTATTACGTGCCGTTCCCGGTCAGCCTGCTCGCCGTGCCGCTGTGCGCCGCCGCGCTGCCGTTTACGCTGCTCGGCGGCTGGGGGCCTTGCCCCTACGCCCCTTGACGTTAGGAAAGTCTTAGGCAGAGGGCGGTAAGACGCCACCCGGACCAGCGGCGGCAGAATGAGCGTCCTCTTGCGTCATCCGGTCTCGGGCCAGTCGAAAGTATTGCAGGAAGGCTGGAGCTGGGGCTGTTTCCTCGGGATCGGCCTGTTGGGCGGGCCGCTCTTCCGCCGCGGATTGGCGGTTTGGGGAGCGGTCATGGTTTCCGTCAACGTGGCCGCGCTGGCGCTCAATCTGGCGCCCGGCCGGGCCAGTGCCAGTCTCGCATCGCTGTTGACGCTCCTCGCGCTCGCCCTCGACGCCTTTCTCGGGCTCAAAGCCAACGAAATGGCGATCAACCGCTACCGGAACCTGGGTTGGGAGTTTGCCGACGGTCCGCGGTAGCGGGCGCGGCCGCCGGCGCGGCGGCGCTTTCCAGCCTCGCGGCGGCTTCTTCCCCGGTCGCCTCCGCCATCGTCAGCACGATCTTGCCGATATGCGTGCCCGCCTCGAAGGCGCGGTGCGCGGCCTCCGCGTCGGCGAGCGGATAGGTCGCGAAGACGACCGGCTTCACCTTGCCGGCGGCGAAGAGCGGCCACACCTTTTGCTTCAGCGCGGCTGCGATCGCCGCTTTTTCGGCGGTGCTTTTCGGCCGCAACGTCGAGCCGGTAAAGGTCAGCCGCTTGGCGACGAGCGGCAGAAAGTTGAAGCGGATCTCGCTGTCGCGCTGAAAGGCGATCTGCACGAGCCGCCCTTCGACCGCGAGGATCTCGACGTTCCTCGGCAGATAATCGCCGCCGACCATGTCGAGGACCACATCGACCCCCCTGCCGGCGGTCAGCTTTTTCACCTCCTCGACGAAATCGGCCGCGCGATAGTTGATCGCCGCCGCAGCGCCGAGCTTTTTGCAGGCGTCGCACTTGTCGTTGCTGCCGGCCGTCGCGAAGACGCGCGCCCCGAAGGCGGCGGCGACCGCGATCGCCATCGTGCCGATGCCGCCCGCCCCGCCATGCACGAGGACGCTCTCGCCGGCCTTCAGCCGGCCGCGCTCGAAGAGGTTGAGCCACACGGTGAAGGCCGCTTCAGGAAGCGCCGCCGCCTCGACGAGGCCGACGCCCTTCGGCACCGGCAGGCATTGGCTGGCCGGCGCCGTGCAATATTCGGCGTAGCCGCCGCCCGAGACGAGCGCGCATACCGCGTCGCCCTTCTTGAGGCCCTTTGTGTTCGGGCCGAGCGCGGCGATCTTGCCGGAAACTTCGAGCCCGAGGATCGGCGAGCCGCCCGGCGGCGGCTGATAGCGGCCTTGGCGTTGCGCCAGATCCGACCGGTTGAGGCCGGCCGCGGCGACCTCGATCAGCACCTCGCCCGGACCCGGCGCCGGCACCGGGCGCCGCGCCACGGCAAGCACGTCCGGCCCGCCCGTGGTCTTCGTTTGGATATAGCGCATTTCGCCCGGGATTACCGTCTCCGGGATCGCGTTCCCCTTCACGCTTGCCCTCCGCTCGGCTTCGGCCGACGATAGCGGCGATCGCCTGCGGGCTCCAGGGGAAAGGCCGATGACGATCCGCACCGTGCCCCTCACCCCGTTCGTGGGCCAGCGGCCGGGCACCTCGGGCCTGCGCCAAAAGGTCTCGGTGTTCCGCCAGGAGGGTTATCTCGAGGCCTTTGTCCAGGCGCTGTTCGAGGCGCTGCCGGAGGCGACGGGCGAGAGGATCGCGGGCAAGACGCTGGTGCTCGGCGGCGACGGCCGCTTCTTCAACGAGGCGGCGATCCAGACGATCCTGAAGCTCGCCGCCGCGAACGGGCTCGGGCGGATGCTCGTCGGGCGCGGCGGCATCCTGTCGACGCCGGCGGCGAGCGCCGTCATCCGCGCACGCGGATGCTTCGGCGGCATCATCCTCTCGGCGAGCCACAACCCGGGCGGCCCCGACGGAGATTTCGGCATCAAATACAATATCGGCAATGGCGGGCCGGCGCCGGAGCGCGTGACCGAGGCGGTCTATCGCAAGACCCGCGGCATCGACGGCTATCGCACCCTCGACGCGCCGCCCGTGCCGCTCGACCGCGAGGGCGAGACCGCCCTGGCCGGCATGGCGATCTCGGTCATTGACCCGGTCGCCGACTACGTCGCGCTCATCGAGCGCGTCTTCGATTTCGACCGTTTGCGCGAACTCTTCCGTGGCGGCTTTCGGCTGCGCTTCGACGCGATGCACGCCGTCACCGGCCCCTATGCGAGCGAGATCTTCGAGCGCCGCCTCGGCGCTGCCGCCGGCACCGTCGTCAACGGCGCCCCAAAGCCCGATTTCGGCGGCCGGCATCCCGACCCGAACCCCACGCATGCGCACGCGCTCGTCGAGGCGATGGCGGCGCCCGCGGCTCCCGATCTCGGCGCCGCCTCGGACGGCGACGGCGACCGCAACATGATCGTCGGCCGCGGCCTCGTCGTCAGCCCCAGCGACAGCCTCGCCATTCTCGCCGCTAATGCCGGGCTCGTTCCGTGGTTCAGCAAGGGGCTTTGCGGCGTTGCCCGCTCGATGCCGACGAGCCGGGCGGTTGACCGTGTCGCCGCGGCGCTCGGCATTCCCTGCTACGAGACGCCGACGGGGTGGAAGTTCTTCGGCAATCTGCTCGACGCCGGCCGGATCGCGCTCTGCGGCGAAGAGAGCGCCGGCACCGGCTCCGACCATCTGCGCGAGAAGGACGGGCTGTGGGCCGTTCTCTTCTGGCTCAGCATCATGGCGGCGCGGCGCGGCGCGGTCGCCGACATCGTCGCCGAACACTGGCGCCGTTACGGCCGCAACTTCTATGCCCGCCACGATTACGAAGCGCTCGACCGCGACCGCGCGGCGCTGCTGATCGAGCGGCTGCGCGGTGCGCTCGCCCGGTTGCCGGGCCGGAGCTTTGCCGGGCTCGCGGTCGAGAGCGCCGACGACTTTGCCTACACCGACCCGGTCGACGGCTCGGTCACGGAGAACCAAGGCTGCCGCATTCATTTTTCCGGCGGCTCGCGCATCGTCTATCGGCTTTCCGGCACCGGCACCGAGGGCGCGACCTTGCGCGTCTATCTCGAGCGCTACGAGCCCGATCCGGCGCGTCATCTGCTGCCTGCCGAGCCGGTGCTCGCGCCGCTCGCCGAGGCGGCCGCCGAGATCGCCGAGATCGCCGCGTTGACCGGCCGCGCGCGGCCGAGCGTCATTGCCTGAAGAGGGGGCGGAAGGTCGGCTGAAGAAGGGGGAGGCACATGCTGTCGGGCGAGCGGGTTCAACAAAGGCTGGCGCGCCGCGCCCTGGCCCTGGTGCTGGCCGGCGGCCGCGGCAGCCGGCTGCGGCAATTGACCGATCGGCGCGCCAAGCCCGCCGTCTTCTTCGGCGGCAAGTTCCGCATCATCGATTTCGCGCTGTCGAACTGCCTCAATTCCGGAGTGCGGCGGATCGGCGTCCTTACGCAATACAAGGCGCACAGCCTATTGCGTCATCTGCAGATGGGCTGGTCCTTCCTGCGCCCGGAGATGAACGAGTTTCTCGACCTGTTGCCGGCGCAGCAGCGCCTCGACGAGGCCTCCTGGTATCGCGGCACCGCCGACGCGGTGTTCCAGAACTTCGACATCCTGCGCGCCGCCAATCCGCAATATTTCGTCATCTTGGCCGGCGACCACGTCTACAAGATGGATTATTCGAACATGCTGGCCGATCACGTCGACAAGGGCGCCGGCTGCACGGTCGCCTGCGTCGAGGTGCCGCTGACGGAAGCCTCGGGTTTCGGCATCATGGCGGTCGACGCGGCGATGCGCATCGTCGATTTCGCCGAAAAGCCGAAGCATCCGCGCGCCATGCCGGACAAGCCCGACCGCGCGCTCGCCAGCATGGGCATCTACATCTTCGACGCCGATTTTCTTTACGCCGAACTCGCGCGCGACCGCGCCGATCCGGCCTCGAGCCACGATTTCGGCGCCGACGTGATCCCGAACCTCGTCGGCCGCGGCCTCGCTGTCGCGCATTCCTTCGAAGAGAGCTGCGTCAAGACGACGCCCGAGGCCGAAAGCTATTGGCGCGACGTCGGCACGATCGACGCCTATTGGGCGGCCAATCTCGACCTCGTCCGGCCGGTGCCGTCGCTCGACATTTACGACCCCGACTGGCCGATCTGGACCTATCAGGAACAGCACCCGCCCGCCAAATTCGTCTTCGACGACGACGACCGCCGCGGCATGGCGGTCGACTCGATGGTTTCGGGGGGCTGCATCATCTCGGGCGCGACGGTGCGCCGCTCGCTCTTGTTCTCGAAATGCCGCATCGAATCGCATGCGAAGACGCTTGAGGCGGTGTTGCTGCCCGATGTCCATGTCGGGCCCAATTCGCGCCTGACGAAGGTCGTCGTCGATCGCGGCTGCCGGCTGCCGGACGGTCTCGTTATCGGCGAGGATCCCGAGCTCGACGCTCGGCGTTTCTACCGCAGCGACAGCGGCGTCACCCTCGTCAGCGCCGACATGCTCGCCGCGCTGGGGTAAATTTCGCTCCCTCGCCCCGCGTCAGCGGGGAGAGGGTCGGGGTGAGGGGCTATCCCCGCAGTCCCGAGATCACGGCGGGCGACGGGATGCGCCGGAGCGGAAGATCGCGCGATCCGCATCGGCGATGAGGCAGCGGCGCTCGCACCACGCATCGATGAGCTGCTGCAGGTCGGCCAAGACAGCTGCCCCTCACCCTGACCCTCTCCCCGTAAAACGGGGAGAGGGAAATCACGCCAGGAACGAGTGGACGATCTCGATCAGCTCCTCGGCCGCCGCGGAGCGGGCGTCGTCGCGGGGCGCCTTAGGGTCGATGACGCGCTCGCGGATATGGTCTTCGATGATCTCGGCGATCAGCCCGTCGAGGGCGCCGCGGCATGCTGTCGCCTGCTGCAATACCGCGACGCTGTCGGCCCTTTGCTGCAGCGCGCGCTCGACGGCGTCGAGCTGTCCGCGGATGCGCCGGAGGCGCAGGATCAGCTTCTGCTGGTCTTTTAAAGACTGTGCCATTTTTGGCCTTGAACCTATCCCCCGGGAGAGTATATGGACCCTGGCGCCGAATGTCGAACGTTCGCATTGGGCGCGTTGTGCAACAGCGGCCAGGGATCCGATGAACCCTCGACCTAGCAAGACCCCGCCCGAGGACCATAGTCGCCTCGCGACGATGATCCCCGTCGGGCCTATTGCCCGGGAGATCGCCGAGATCCCGGAGACGCGCGCCTTCTAGCGTCTCTCGATCTCGCGCCTCCCGGGTCGGTGCAGCCGATTCAAACAGGAGGCGCGGAAATGATCGCCGAAAACCTCGAATTCGGCCTGGCCGCGGTGCCGGGCCACGTCTCGCAACCGTTCGCGCGCGACTGCCGCTAGCTCGGGAGAAGTCCCATGGCGGCTGTCGAATTTTCGGAGGCGCGGGGCCGCGCCGCGGTGCTCGACGAGGCGCATCTCGGCGACATCCGGGGCGCGTTCGGCACGATCCGGCACGGCGATGTCGGGCCGCGCGACGGCTGGCGGGCGCGCCTCGTCACCCTGCTCGCGATCCTCGGCCCCGGCCTCATCGTCATGGTCGGCGACAACGACGCCGGCGCGTTCGGGACCTATACGCAGGCGGGCCAGGACTGCGGCACGGCGCTCCTGTGGACCCTGCTGCTGCTCGTCCCGGTGCTCTACGTCAACCAGGAGATGGTGCTGCGCCTCGGGGCGGTGACCGGCGTCGGCCACGCGCGGTTGATCCTCGAGCGCTTCGGCAAGTTCTGGGGCGCCTTCAGCGTCATCGACCTGTTCCTGCTGAACGCGCTGACGATCGTCACCGAGTTCATCGGCATCAGCCTCGCGCTGCAATATCTCGGCCTGCCGCGCGAGCTCGGCGTGCTCGCCTCCGCCGCGCTCATCATTGCGGCCGCCGGCACTGGCGATTTCCGCCGCTTCGAGCGCTTGTCGCTGCTGTTGTGCTTCGGCAGCCTGCTGCTCGTGCCGGTTCTTCTGTGGGTTCACCCGCCGGCGAAGCAAGTGGCGCACGACCTGTTCGTTCCCGGGCTGCCGCGCGGTAAGCTCGGCGAGGTCATGCTGCTCGTCATCGCCATCGTCGGCACGACGGTAGCGCCGTGGCAGCTCTTCTTCCAGCAGAGCTACGTCATCGACAAGCGCATCACGCCGCGCTTCCTGCGCTACGAGCGGGCCGATCTGTGGCTCGGCATCGGGCTCGTCAGCATCGGCGCGGTGGCGATGATGGCGTTTGCCGCGGCGACCTTCGCCGGCCGTCCGGAATTTGGGCATTTCCAGGATGCGGGCGGCGTCGCCGCCGGTCTCGACAAATATGTCGGCCACGCCGCCGGCGTGTTCTTTGCGATCGCGCTGATCGACGCGAGCGTCATCGGCGCGATGGCGGTGTCGCTGTCGACCGCCTATGCCATCGGCGACGTCTTGTCGCTGCGCCATTCGCTGCACCGCAAGCCGAAGGACGCGAAGGCGTTTTATGCCGTCTATTGCGGGCTCGTCCTGCTTGCCGCCGCCTTGGTGCTGACGCCGGGAACGCCGCTTGGACTGTTGACGAACGCCGTGCAGAGCCTTGCCGGCATCCTGCTGCCGAGCGCCACCGTGTTCCTGCTGCTGCTGTGCAACGACAAGGCGGTGCTCGGCCCTTGGGTCAATGGGCGCTGGGTCAATCTCTTCACCGGCGCCGTCATCGCAGTGCTGGTCATGCTGTCGCTGATCCTGACCGCCTCGGTGCTCTTTCCCGATATCGGGAGGGCCATGATCCTCGCCATTCTCGGCGGCGGCAGCCTTTTCGCGCTCGTCGTCGCGGCGGCCTTTTTGTGCATGCGCGGCCGCGACGGAAGCGAACCGATCGACCGCATGGGCCGGCTCGCCTGGCGGATGCCGCCGCTCGACGAGCTGCCGCCGCCGCAGATGACCGCGCCGACGCGAATCTGGATGCTGGTGTTGCGCGGGTATCTGCTCGTCGCAGGCGGGCTGGTGCTGGTGCGCATCGCCGAACTCGCGATCGCCGGCCACCCCTGAGGGGGCTTCGTCCGGTCGATTTCTGCTGCCGGCGGTCTCGTCGATCTGGTGCCGTCGCTCGGCGTGATGCTCGGCGCCGCCGCGCATCTTGCCGCCGCCTATCCCGTTCTCGATCGGATCGGCGAATTGCGGCCGAGGCTCCGCCGAGCCGCCGAAAGCTGAGCTAACGACAGGGCGGCGCGCCGTTGCTGCAGGGCAGCGGTGCCGGGATCGCGGGCGGCACAGCGGCGGCGCCGGGCGCGGGGGTTTGCGAAGTCGGCGGGGCTTTGCCCAGCGGCAGGCCGGCTGCGCCGGCGGGCGCGAGCGGCGGCGACACATTCGGATTGCCGCCGCCGACATAGCCGGAGACGCCGGCGGTCGTGGTGCCGAGCATCTCGCCGCCCGTCGCTCCCATGGCGCGGGCGAAGTCAGCCCGAGCGCAGATCATTGTGAGCGCGACGGCGAGAGTGAAGGCTGTCTTCCGCATGCCCACCGATTGTCGCAAATGCCGCCAGCAACGCAAGGCCGACCGGTGCGGGAGACGGCTCAGAAAATGCGCGCCGCGCTCGCTTGGTCGCGAACCCAGACCTGCGCTTCGCAGCCGGTCTGCTGCGCCTCGCGGGCCGCCTCGACGGCGTCGAGCAGCGCCTGTTCCTTGTCGAGATAGGCCCCGTAGAGAGAGCTTCCGAGGGTGACGATCCATCGCGCGTCGCGTCCGCGCCGGCACACGTGAAATTGCTTCAGTCGCATTCGTTTCCCCCGGCCGGAACCGGCCCGTGCCATGTTTCTTTTCGGGCGATCCGGCGCCCGTTTCACGAACCTACAGGCTAAGTATCATGCGAAACCGAGCGCGAATAAAGGGCCTCTTGTTACCGTTTTGATAGAGAACCCTATTTCGCTCGGCCGGGGACAAGGGGCCGATCCTGGCGCCGACGATCGCGCGAATCGGCCGCCGCTCGCTTCTCGTTGCGGCAGCAGGATTTCTTTTCTCATCTGGCAAACTGCCGAACGCCGGCCGCGCCCCTTAAGCTTTTCGCAAGATTTTCAGCGGTAGTTAGGATCGCTACGAGGTTTCGCCGCGCATCCTCGGTGGCCGAAGTCGCGGGCGAAGGAGAGAAAGATGAACAGATCGCGTCGTTTTGTGATGCTGGCCGGGCTCGGCGTCCTTTTTGCGACGGCTTCGGCGAGCGCCGAGACAGTCGAGAGGGGCCCCTATTACGCGCTACCCTCCTGGGACCTGCAGTTCAAGAATGCCTCGACCCGCTTCATCGTGCTGTCCAATTGGAACAAAGAGGCGGTGCTCGACCAGGAGACCGGGCTCGTCTGGGAGCTCAGCCCGTCAACGTCCACCAACGGCTGGACGGCCGCCCTTGCGGCTTGCCGCGAGGCCAACACCGGCGGTCGCTTCGGCTGGCGATTGCCGCAGCAGGAAGAGCTGGCGAGCCTCGGAGTGCCAGATGCGATGACCCCCAGCGTGCCCGACCTGCCCACCGGCAGCCCGTTCCAGAACGCCTCCGGCGTCACCTTCTGGACAGCGAGCACTGACGAAGCCGATAGCGGCCAGGCGTGGATCGTTACCTTCGGCCCCGCCGGGGGAATGAGCACCAACGGCAAAGGCACTCCCTTTCACGCTTGGTGCGTCAGAGGCGGGCACGGCGCGCTGAACCCGCAATAGGGGAATCCCGCCGCCGGTCACTTCTCCTCGGCGGTGAACACGCCGTCCCAGTTTTCCGGCGGCGCAACTAGCTGGAAATGCGCGATGCGCCGCCGGTAGAGGTCGTAAACCGGCGCCAGATGCCGCACCGCGGCGAGCCGGCCGCTGTCGAGCAGCCGTAATGCGGCCGCCCAATCCTGGCGGCGATAGGCGGTCAGCAGCGCGCCGTGGTCGGCGATGAAGCGGTCCTCGCCGATCTCCTCCGGCGGCAGCGTATAGACGTGGCCGGCCTGCTTTTTCCCTTTGACCGCAACGAGGTCGAGTTCGATCAGCGCCGGGTCGTCGAGCGCCAGCGCGGTCTCTTCCCCGATCACCAGATCGACGCCGTAGACCTTGCCGAGGCCTTCCAGCCGCGAGGCGAGGTTGACCGGGTCGCCGAGCAGCGAATAGTCGAAATGCTGCTCCGAGCCGAAATTGCCGACGACGCAATCGCCGGTGTTGATGCCGATGCCGACGCGCACCGGCAGGAACGCCTGATATTGCGGCTCGGTCCGCCATACCTCGTTCAGATGGGCGAGCTGCCGGCGCATCGCCTGCGCCGCGCGCACCGCGTTCTTGGCATGCTCCGGATCGTCGAGCGGGGCGTTCCAGAACGCCATGATGCAGTCGCCGATGTATTTGTCGATCGTTCCCTTCATCTCGGTGATGATCTCGGTCATCGGCGACAGAAAGCTGTTCATGAAATGCGTCAACGCCTCCGCGTCGAGCTTTTCCGACAGGCTGGTGAAGCCGCGGATGTCGCAGAACATGATCGTCATCGAGCGCTTCTGTCCGCCGAGCGCCAGCCGTTCCGGGTGCGAGGCAAGTTCCTCGACGTAATGCGGCGACATGTAGCGCGAGAAGGCGCTGCGGATTTCCCGCTGGCGCGCCTCGGTGCGCAGATACCCGAGCAGCGTTGCCAGCAGGTAGACGAGGACCAGCACGACGCTCGGATAGACCGGGTCGATCAGCATGCCCAGATGGCGGAAAGCGAGCCACGATACCGCGAGCGCGCCCGCCACCGCGGCGACGCCGAGCCCGGCGCTGCCGAGCGCCCCGATGCGCTGCAGCGCATAGACGAGCAGCATCCCGATCACCACGGTGAACAGGATCTCGGCGCCGATCGCCCAATCGGGACGCACCAGATAGCTGCCTTGCAGGATCTCGCCGATCAGCTGCGCATGGATCTCGACCCCTGGCACGTCGGGCGAGAGCGGGGTCGCCTGCTGGTCGTTGATCACCCCCTCGGCCGAGGTCCCGATCAGCACGATGTTGTCGGCGATCTTCGAGCGATCGACCTTGCCGGCGAGCACATCGGCGGCGGAAACGTAAAGATCGGGGGGCGGCACCGCATAATGCACCCAGACGCGCCCGCCCGCATCGGTCGGCACGGTGAGCCGGCCGATGCGCAGCGCGGTCAGCCCGGTCGACTCGCCGAAATCGGCTTCGTTGTGCGCCCCGGCGGCGCGGCCGATATAGGTCTGCGCGCCCGAAACGACGCGCAGTATCTCGGCGGCGAGCGAGGGGACCGGCTTGCCGTCGAGCCGCAGCACCAGCGGCACGCGCCGCACGATGTGGTCCCAATCGAGCGACTGGTTGACGAAGCCGTTGCCGGAGGACGCCGCTTCCAGGGCCGGCAGATTGGCGATTGCCGAGGTGTAGTCGGGGACATGTTCCAGCGGGCGGTCGCCGACGAATGCAAATCCCGCCCTTATCGCAGGCGCCCGGTTGCCGTGTTCGTTGGTCAGAATGAACCCGTTAACGACCGGCGCCTTGGCGAACGCTTCGGCGAGGCTCTGGTCCGGGTCGTGCATCGCCGCCAGCAAATCAGCCGCCTGCCCGGAGGGGACGCCGCCGTGCACGAGCAGCGGCAGCAGCATCTTCGGGGCGGTGCGGTCCGGCTCGGAGAAGACAATGTCGAGCCCGATGACGGCGGCGCCGTCTTCGCGCAATTTGTCGACCAGCTCGGCGATGATCGTCCTCGGCCACGGCCATTGGCCGATCTCGCGCAGGCTCTTGTCGTCGATGTTGACGATGCGGATCGGCAGGTTCGGGGCGATCCGCGGCGCCTCGCGCTGATAAAAATCGAAGGCGAACACCGACAACCGGTCGAGCAGCCGCGGCGCGGCGAGCCGTGCGCTGACCGCGACAAACAAGACGAGCAGCGGTAATAGGCTGACGAGGCCGCGGCGCAGCCGTGGATGAAGGCGGATCACTGCCGAAAAGCTGCTGTTGCCGAGAACGCGACAGGATCATCGCCGAAATCGCGCACGCTTTCCAGGGCCGATCGCGGGCGGCAGGCGCGAAAAA
Source organism: Allostellaceae bacterium (assembly GCA_035538335.1). Classification (GTDB taxonomy): domain Bacteria; phylum Pseudomonadota; class Alphaproteobacteria; order ATCC43930; family CGMCC-115725; genus AP-15. The sequence goes on along the minus strand of DATLKN010000006.1, from coordinate 78,165 downwards.
GCTTGTCGGCGGGCGGGGAAGGCGGGAATTGTCGCACCGGCATCCGATTGGAGGCGGCCAATGGCGAGTGCCATCGAAGCAAAGAAGGCAGGGCTCGTTCTGAAGGCCGAGGCGCTCGTGGGCGAGATGCGTGCGGTCGAGGACGAGCTGACCGCGAAGCGCGTCATCGCCGAATTCTACGAGCACGTGCCGCCCGCCGACGTCGCCGAGCGCAGTCCCCGCGACCTCTGCGGCGCCGCCCTTGGGCTGCTCAAATTCGCCAAGCGCCGCCAACCCGGCAAGGCGAAGATCCGGGCCTACAACCCTGATCCCGCCGATGACGGCTGGTCCTCGCCGCACACAATCGTCGAGATCGTCAACGACGACATGCCGTTCCTCGTCGACTCGGTGACCGCGGCGATCAATGCCAGCGACCGCGTCGTGCATCTCGTCATCCATCCGGTCTTGACCGTGCTGCGCCGCCCGGACGGGCGGCTCGCCGGCATCGTCGCGAACAACGGCGAGGGCGTGCGCGAATCCTGGATGCATGTCGAGATCACCGCCGAGCCCGACCCGGCCGGTCTCGCCGAGTTGACCGAGCGGCTCGACGGCGTTCTCGCGCAGGTTCGTGCGGCGGTCGAGGATTGGTCCCGCATGGGCGAGGTCTTGCGCCGCCTGATGAACGAGCTGGCGAACGCGAAGCTGCCGCTGCCGGCCGGCCAGATCGCCGAGGCGCGCGATTTTCTGCGCTGGCTGGGGGACGACAACTTCACCTTTCTCGGCTATCGCGAGTATCCCTTCGGCGATGCCGCGCGGCCGATGAGCCCGGGGCTCGGCATCCTGCGCGACGAAGGCTATCGGGTGTTCGGGGGCTTGCGCGACCTCGCCTCGCTGCCGCCGGACGTGCAGGACTTCGTGCGCCGCCGCGAATTGCTGATCATCACCAAATCCGACCGCCGTTCGAGCGTGCATCGCCACGCGCACATGGACGCGATCGGGCTGCGCCGCTTCGGCGAGGGCGGCGAGGTGGTCGGCGTGCGCCTCTTTCTCGGGCTCTTCACCTCGCTCGCCTACGGCCGCAGCCCGCGCGCGATCCCGGTACTGCGCGTCAAGGTCCGCCGTATCGTCGAGCGCTCCGGGCTGTCGCCGGCGAGCCATGACGGCAAGACGCTGCTCCACATCCTCGACAGCTATCCGCGCGACGAGCTGTTCCAGGCCGACGAGGCCGCGCTCTTCGCCACCGTCATCGGCATCCTCAATTTGCAGGAGCGGCAGCGGATCGCGCTCTTCGTGCGCAAGGACCCGCTCGAACGCTTCGTGTCGTGCCTCGTCTATGTGCCGCGCGACCGCTACGATACGCCGCTGCGCCAGCGCTTCGCGGCCCTCCTCACGGAGGCCTTCGAGGGCGAGCTGTCGACCTTTTACACCCACCTCGACGATTCGGTTTTCGCGCGCATCCAGTTCATCGTCCGCACCACCCGCGGCGCGGTGCCGGCGGTCGATGTGGCGCAGCTCGAGACCCGTCTCGCCGAAGCCGGACGCAGCTGGACCGATCGTCTAGAGGAGGCGGCGATCGCCGCCTTCGGCGAGGCGGAGGCGCGCGAGCGGCTGCATGCGCTGAAGCCGTTCCCTCCCGCCTATCAGGCGCGCACCGGCGCCGCCGCGGCGGTCGCCGATCTCGTCCCCGTCGCGAAGGTGCTGGCCGGTTCGCCGCTCGAAGTCGCGCTTCACCCGCGCGAGGACGCGGCGCAGGGCTTGCGGATCTACCGCGCGGGGGAACCGGTCGTGCTGTCCGATATCCTGCCGATCATCGAGAACCTCGGGCTGCGCGTCGTCGCCGAGGAGCCGTTTCGCATCGAGAGCGCCGAGGGCGCGGTCGCCTGGATTCACGAGCTGGCGCTGGCTCCCGCCGCCGCGCCGCTCGCCGACGCGGTTGGCGGCCGCCTCGCCGAGGCGCTCGTCGCGGTGTGGACGGGCCGGGTCGACAATGACGGCTTTAACCGGCTCGTCGCCGGCGCCGGGCTCTCGGCACGCCAGGTCGTCATCCTGCGGCTGTACGGCAAGATCTTGCGGCAGGCCGGCAGCCCGTTCAGCCAGGCCTATATCGAAAGCGCGCTGTCGCGGCACCCCGAGATCGCGCGGCGCCTCGTGCGGCTCTTCGAAAACCGCTTCGACCCGCAGGCCCAGGCGCCGCTCGCCGCGGTCGGCGAGATCCAGGCGATCGACCACGCGCTCGACGAGGTCGAAAGCCTCGACGAGGACCGCATCCTGCGCGGCTATCTCGCGCTCGTCCTGAAGACGCTGCGCACCAACTACTTTCAGCGCCTTCCCTCGGGCGGCCCGAAACCCTATCTCGCGGTCAAGCTGGCGAGCAGCGAGATCGACCTCTTGCCATTGCCGCGGCCGCTCTACGAGATCCACGTCTACAGCCGACGGACGGAAGGCGTGCACCTGCGGGCCGGCAAGGTGGCGCGCGGCGGCATCCGCTGGTCCGACCGCAAGGAGGATTTCCGCACCGAGATCCTCGGGCTGATGAAGGCGCAGACGGTCAAGAACGCAGTCATCGTCCCGGTCGGCTCGAAAGGCGGGTTCGTCGTCAAGGAGCCGGCGGCGGACCTCGGCGGCGAAGCCGTCGAATGCTACAAGCTGCTCATTCGCGGGCTTCTCGACCTGACCGACAACATCGTCGCGGACGGCGCGGGCGGGCACCGGATCGTGCCGCCGCCGCAGGTCGTGCGGCACGACGCGGACGATCCCTATCTCGTCGTCGCGGCCGACAAGGGGACCGCGACCTTCTCCGATTTCGCCAACGCGATCGCCGAGGAATACGGCTTCTGGCTCGGCGACGCCTTCGCTTCGGGGGGCTCCTCGGGCTATGACCACAAGGCGCTCGGCATCACCGCGCGCGGCGCCTGGGAGCTGGTCGAGCGGCATTTCCGCGAACTCGGCCGCGACTTGAAGACGAGCGAATTCACCTGCGTCGGGGTCGGCGACATGTCGGGCGACGTGTTCGGCAACGGCATGCTAATGTCTCGCCAAATGCGGCTTCTGGCGGCCTTCGATCACCGGCACGTCTTCATCAACCCCGACCCCGACCCGGAGAAGAACTATGCCGAGCGTGAGCGGCTGTTCCATTTGCCGCGGTCGAGTTGGGCCGATTACGACGCCGCGCTGATATCTGAAGGCGGCGGCGTCTTCGAGCGCAGTTTGAAATCGCTGCCTATCACGCCGCAGATGAAGCGACTCTTCACCATCGAGGAGGACCGCCTGACGCCGGCGGAACTGATAAAGCATCTGCTCGCCGCGCCGGTCGATCTGTTGTGGTTCGGCGGCATCGGCACCTTCGTCAAGGCGCCCGACGAGAGCCACGCCGAGATCGGCGACCGGGCGAACGACACGGTGCGCATCGACGCCGCCGAAATCCGCGCCAAGGTGGTCGGCGAGGGCGCCAATCTCGGCGTCAGCCAGCGGGGGCGCGTCGCCTATGCCCTCTCGGGCGGCCGGATCGACACCGACGCGATCGACAATTCGGCCGGCGTCGACACCTCCGACCACGAAGTCAACATTAAGATCCTCGTCGATGGCGCGATCGCCGCCGGCGCGCTGCCATCGGAGCAGCGCGAGCCGCTCCTCGCCTCGATGGCGGGCGAGGTCGCCTCGCTCGTCCTGCGCGACAACTACCTGCAGGGCGAGGCGCTGTCGGTCGCCGAGGCGCAAGGCGCCGCCTTCCTCGATCGGCATGCGCGGCTGATCCGCGATCTCGAGCGCTCGGGCGAACTCGATAGGGGGCTCGAATTCCTGCCGGACGACGAAGCGCTCGCCGAGCGCGCCGCCAAGCGCCGCGGCCTCGTGCGCCCCGAGCTGGCGGTGTTGCTCGCCTACGCCAAGATGACGCTCTATCGCGAGCTGCTCGCTTCCGACCTGCCCGACGTGCCGGAGCTCGCGGGCGAGCTCGCCGGCTATTTCCCGCAAGCGTTGCGTGAGCGCCTCGGCGCGCGGATCCCCGTCCATCCGCTGCGCCGCGAGTTACTCGCGACGATCCTCACCAACGATCTCGTCAACCGCGCCGGCATCAGCTTCGTCCACGATTTGAAGGCCCGCACCGGCCGCAGCGGGCCCGAGATCGCCCGCGCTTATCTGATCGTGCGCGAGGTGTTCGCGTTGCCGCGGCTATGGTCGGCGATCGAGGCGCTCGACAACGCCGTCGCCGCACGGGTGCAGAGCGAGATGCTGGTGGAGGTCACGGGCCTCGTCGAGCATGCCGCGGCCTTTCTCTTGCATCGGCGTAGCCTCGATATCGGACGCGAGACCGAGCGCCTCGCGCCGCATGCCGGACGGCTCGCCGCCGCGCTCGCCGACTTCCTGCCGCCATCCGATCGTGCCCATCTCGAGGAGCGCGCGAAGCGCCTCGCCGCGGCCGGCGTGCCGCAGCCTCTTGCCGACGCGATCGGCGGCACGGGCTTTCTCGCCGCCGCCCTCGAGATCGCCGCGCTCGCCGAGGCCGGTGGGCGCCCGCTCGACGCTGCGGCGCGCATCTATTACGGCCTCGGCGCGCGTTTCGCGCTCGACGAGATGCGTGCGGCGGCGCGGCGCCTGCCGACCCGGACGAACTGGCAGCGGCTCGCCGCCGAAGCGACGATCGACGACATCTTCGCGCTGCAGAACGAGCTTGCCGCGCGCGTTCTCGGCGACCCCGCCGCCGAGGCGCCCGACCCGCTCGCCGCCTGGGCGGCGAAACGCGCTGCTGCGCTTGGCCCCATCGAAGCCTTTGCCCGCGAATTGCGCGCCACCCAAACGCCCGATCTGGCGATGCTCGTCGTCGCGCTTCGCCAGCTGCGCCAGGCGCTCGGCTAGGGAAGAGAGGATTTCGCCGCATGCCCCCCTCCGCGCCGCGGCCGCCGGGCCGCACGGTCGAGATCCCGCGCAAGTTCACCGCCCGCTATCTGCGGCATTTCCAATTCGCGGCGCGCACGATCTTTGATGTCGGCGTCTACCGCGGCACGCCGGCGCTCTACAAGCTGTTCGCCGACCGCCGGCTGGTGCTGATCGACCCGCTGCCGGAAGCGCAGGAGAATGTCCGCGCGCTGTCGCCCGGCCTCGCCTTCGATTTCATCCCGGCGGCGCTCGGCGCGGCGGAGGCGACGGCCGAATTGAAGATCGCGAAGAACCGCGCGAAATCCGCGATCCCCGAGCGCACGCCGCTGACCGCCGAGGAGATCGCCGAGCGGCGCAGGGTCCAGGTGACGACGCTCGACCGGATCGTCGCGGCCGAAGCCTATCCCGAGCCCTTCGGCCTCAAGCTTGACACCGAGGGATATGAGCTCGAGATCCTGCGCGGCGCCGAAGAGGCGCTGCGCAAGACCGAATTCATCATCACCGAGGTCTCGATCAAGAAGCGGTTTGTCGGCGGTTATCGCTTCAGCGAGCTGATCGCATTTCTCGGGCAGCGCGGCTTCGAGCTGATCGACATCCTCAATTTCCACGCCGGAACGGCGCGCTATTACGACTGCCTGTTCCTGCGCCACGACCATCCGATGTTCGAGGGAGGCGCCGGCGGCAGGCGCCAACCGCCTGAATAGCCGGGTCGGATGAAGCGGCGCACCTTCATCGCCGGCGCGGTGTCGGCCGCCATCGCCGCTCCCGCCGTCGCGCAGACGGCGAGCAAGATGCAGACACTCGCCATTTTCAGCCCGTTCGAGCCGCAGACGCTGATGCACGAGAAGAGCAGCAACCGGTATTACCGCGCTCTCTTCGCGGAATTGCGGCGGCTCGGGCATGTCGAAGGGCGCAACCTCGCGATCGAGCGCTACGGCAAGGAGCAGAACACGGCGGGCTCCGGCCCGCTGGCGGCGCAGGTCGTCCACGACAAGCAGGATGTAGTCTATGTCGTCGGTCCCGACATCCTAGATTTAAAGGCGCGGACCTCGACGATCCCGATCGTCGCGCTGACCGGCGACCCGCTGGCGCAGGGCCTCGCGAAGAGCCTCTCGCATCCGGGCGGCAATATCACCGGGGTCAGCGTCGATACGGGACCCGCGATCTACGGCAAGCGCATCGAGCTGCTGCGCGAACTGGCGCCCGCGGTATCGAAACTCGCCTTTCTCGGGCTGCGCGGCGCGTGGGACGGCATCATCGGCCGGGCGACCCGCGCCGCTTGCAAGGCGGCAAAGATCCTGCTCGTCCCGGCGCTCCTCGATCCGCCGACGAGCGATGCGGGCTATCGCGGGGCGGTAAACGCCGCCAAGAGCGAGGGGGCGGGTGCCCTCATCGTCATCGACAACCCGGACGCCTTGGAGCATCGGGCCGCCATCGTCGAGGCGGCCGCGCAGGCACGCCTGCCGGCGATATACGGCATCTCCGAATTCGTCGAGGCGGGCGGCCTCATCGCCTATTCCTTAGACCTCGTGGGGCTCAACCTGCAGGCGGCGCGCGACATCGACGCCATCCTGCGCGGCGCCGACCCCGGCGGCATCCCGTTCTTCCAGAGCACGAAATTCGAGCTGTCAATCAACCTCAAGACCGCGAAGGCGCTTGGCCTCACGGTGCCGCGCATCCTCCTCGCCCGCGCCGACGTCGTCGTCGAATGATCAGCTGGAAATTCTTCCGCGTCAGCCTCAATAAACGACGACGCTGCGGATCGATTCGCCCCGTTCCATCAGCGCGAAGCCGTCGTTGATGCGCTCCAAGGGCAGGCGATGGGTGATCAAATCGTCGATGTTGATCCTGCCCTCCATGTACCAGTCGACGATCCGGGGCACGTCGGTGCGGCCGCGCGCGCCGCCGAAGGCGGTGCCTTGCCAGCGCCGCCCGGTGACGAGCTGGAAGGGCCGCGTCGAAATCTCGGCGCCGGCCGGGGCGACGCCGATGATCGTCGCGACGCCCCAGCCCTTGTGGCAGCATTCGAGCGCCTGCCGCATCAGAGCGACATTGCCGACGCATTCGAAGCTGTAATCCGCGCCGCCCTTCGTCAGCTCGACGAGGTGGGCGACGAGATCGCCGCCGGCCTCGCGCGGATCGACGAAATGCGTCATGCCGAATTTCTCGGCGAGCGGGCGGCGGTTGCGATTGATGTCGACGCCGATGATCATGTTGGCGCCGGCGAGCCTCGCGCCCTGCACGACGTTGAGCCCGATGCCGCCCAATCCGAAGACGACGACGTTGGCGCCGGGCTCGACCTTCGCCGTCCAGATGACGGCGCCGATGCCGGTGGTGACGCCGCAGCCGATGTAGCAGACCTTGTCGAAGGGCGCGTCCTCGCGGATCTTGGCGACCGCGATCTCCGGCAGCACCGTGAAATTGGCGAAGGTCGAGGTGCCCATATAGTGCAGGATCGGTTTGCCGCCGCGCGAGAAGCGGCTGGTGCCGTCGGGCATCAATCCTTGGCCCTGCGTCGTGCGGATCTTCTGGCAGAGGTTGGTCTTGCGCGAGAGGCAGTATTCGCATTCGCGGCATTCGGGCGTGTAGAGCGGGATGACATGGTCGCCGGGCTTCACCGATTGCACGCCGGCGCCGACTTCGACGACGATCCCCGCCCCCTCGTGCCCGAGGATCGCCGGAAAGAGTCCCTCCGGATCGGCCCCCGAGAGGGTGTATTTGTCGGTGTGGCAGATGCCGGTCGCCTTCAACTCGAGCAATACCTCGCCGTCGCGCGGCCCCGCGAGATCGACGGTATCGAGGGTGAGCGGCTTGCCGGCTTCGTAGGCGATCGCGGCGCGGACCTGCATCGGGCCATTACCTCGTGCTCGGGGGCGCCCGATGATTGGCGCAAGCGCGCCCTTGAGACAAGCTCCGCCGAGTAGGAGGGCGCAGGTCATGGAGAGCGCGGAGGCCGCCGCGGCGGCCGGCGGCGACAGGGTACGCAGCGGCGGCGTTCCGGCGATCATCTATTTCTACCTCGCGGTCATCATCGCGAGTTGGGCCGCCAATTGGCCGCTGATGCGGCTCGCCCTCGACCACATGCGGCCGCTGGTATTCATCACGCTGCGGCTCGCCGGCAGCGTCGCGCTGCTCGGCCCGGCGCTCGCTCTCTCCGGCCGGCCGCTGCTGCCGTTGCGGCAAGAGCGGCTGGGGCTCTTCTGGGTCGGGCAGTGCCAGGTCACGCTGTGGGTCATATTCGGCATCGCCGGGCTCGCGATCGTGCCGCCGGGACGGGCGATCGTGCTCGCCTATACGATGCCGCTCTGGGCGTTTCCGCTCGGGTTGTGGCTGGTGCGCGAGAGGCTGTCGCCGATGAAGCTGCTCGGCGCCGCGGTGGGCATCGCCGGGCTCCTTCTCTTCATGAACCCGGGCCTCGTCGATTGGCGCGACCCGCGCGAGGCCGCCGGCAATCTGTGCCTCGTGCTTGCCGCGGTATCCTGGGCGCTCGGCTCTTGCCTCTACCGCCGCCGCGTCTGGATGTCGGGCTTCTGGTCGCAGACCTTTTGGCAGCTCGCCGTCGCGACGCCGCCGGTCCTCGCGCTCGCGCTCGCCGCGGAGCCCGATTGGTCGGTGCGCTGGACGCCGGGCGTCGTCGCGATCCTCGCCTATAATTGGGTGATCACGACGGCGATCGGCTATTTCCTGTGGAACCGGGTGCTCGCCGTGCTGTCGCCGGCGATCGCCGGGCAGGTGCTGACGCTGACGCCGATCGCCGGGTTCTTTCTGTCGACGGCGATCTTCGGCGGCATCGTCACCGCCGAAATCCTCGTCAGCATCGCGCTGATTGCGATCGGCCTTGCGCTGACCTTGCGCCGGGAGCGGCCCGCAATTCCGCCGGAATAGGAGGAGGGCCCGCGCCGCCGCAGCCGGGGGCCCCCCGGCCTGTTACGCCGCGGCCCGCTCCTGAGCGGTCCGGCCCTGGGCGCTCTCGCGCGCCGCCTTCGCCGTGTGGCGGGCCTCCTCGGCGGTGCCCTCGACGGCCTCGCCGGCGCGCGCCGCCGTCGCTCGCGTCACCGCCGCGGCGTTCCTGCCGACGGCCCGCATCTCGGTCGCGACCCAGTGCAGGCAGTCGGTGACGAATTGCTGCTGCGCCTGCATCAGATCGACGATGTTGCGGCAGTCGTACATTCTCTGGATCGACCGCGCCGAGGTGTCGAGCGCCTCGCGCTGACGCTGAACCCAGCCCTGCACCGCCTCTTCGACGTTGCTCAGCAATTCGCTCTGGGCGCCGATCAGAAACTCTGCCTCCTTCAGGAAGGCCGAACCGAGAAGGTTGCCCGCCGCCTGCGCCCCGGCATGTAGTTCGCCTCTGTGTTTCGCCTCGCTCATCTTTAATTCCCTCGCAATATGAGTGATCCGCCGCCCGGCCGGTCTGCCTCTAGGCAGCCGTCCGGGGCGCTGTTTTCCGCCGCTCCCGCGTCGGTGGCTCGAAAGTGCCTGAACCTCGAATGATGCCGGCCGACATGCGGCAGCACTAAGGCATTTGTGCAACATAGGTTCATCGGCACGAGAGAATTTTTATCCGGGCCGGGACGGCTTCGAAAGCCGGCCGGGCTCGGCTATGATCGGCCGTTATGAGCCGAGGCGCAGCTGGAACCGCGCTCAAGGGGGCGGCCGGCGAGCCCGTCGAGCGCTTCGAGGATTTGCCGCTGCTCGCGGGCCGCGGGCGCTATGCCGGCGACCTGCCGCAGAGCCGGCGCACGCTCGCCGCCGCGGTCCTGCGCTCGCCCTATGCGCATGCCGAGATCCTGTCGATCGACGCGACTGCCGCGCTCGCGCTGCCGGGCGTCGCCTGCGTCGTCACCGGCGCCGATGCGCGGGCCTGGACGCGCCCCTTCACCGCCTTGCTGCCGACCCCCGTCGAACAATGGTGCCTCGCCCTCGACCGCGTGCGCTATGTCGGCGAGCCGGTGGCGCTGGTCGCCGCCGCCGATCGCTATGTCGCCGAAGATGCGGCGGCGGCGATCGCGGTCGAATACCGCTCTTTGCCGCCGGTCGTCGATCCGCGGCAGGGGCTGGTCGTCAGCGACCGCAGGTTTCGCTACGGCGACCCGGAGGCCGCTTTCGCGGCGGCGAAATACCGGATCGCCATCGAAACCGGCTACCCCCGCAACACCGGCTCGCCGATCGAATGCTGCGTCGTCATCGCCGAATACGAGCCGGGTGAGGGCGCCTACGAGGTGACGGCGAATTTCCAGGGGCCGATGAGCCTGCACCCGGTGATGGCGCTGGCGCTGGGCGTTCCGATCGGCAAATTGCGCCTCAAGACGCCGCCCAACTCGGGCGGCAGCTTCGGCGCGAAGCACGCGCTCTTCAGCGCCGTTCCTCTCGTCGCGATCGCGGCGAAGAAGGCCGGCGCGCCGGTCAAATGGGTCGAGGACCGGCTCGAGCATTTGAGCGCTGCGACCGCCGCGCCGGGCCGGCTGAGCCGGCTCGAAGCGGCGGTTGCCGAAGACGGCGAGGTGGTGGCGCTCGATTGGGACCAGATCGAGGATTGCGGCGCCTATCTGCGCGCCCCGGCGCCGGCGACCCTCTACCGCATGCACGGCAACATGTCGGGGGCCTACCGGGTGTGCAATCTCGCGATCCGCAACCGCGTCGTCCTCACCAACAAGACGCCGAGCGGGCTGGTGCGCGGCTTCGGCGGCCCGCAGGTCTATTTCGCGCTCGAACGGCTGATGCAGCGGATCGCCGCCGAGCTGCGGCTCGATCCGCTCGCGGTGATCAAGCGAAACCTCGTGCCGGCCGGCGTCTTCCCCTATCGCTGTCCTTCGGGGGCGCTGCTCGATTCGGGCGATTATCCGGCCGCCGTCGAGCGCGCGGTCGGCGAGGGCGGGCTCGCCCAACTCCTGTCGCGGCGCGATGCGGCGCGGGCCGAGGGACGGCTCTACGGCATCGGCTTCGCCGCGATCGTCGAGCCGTCGATCTCGAACATGGGCTATGTGACGGCGGCGCTGACGCCCGCCGAGCGCCGGCGCGGCGGCCCGAAGAGCGGCGCGCTTGCCGCCGCGACCGTTGCCTGCGATCCGCTCGGCGGGGTCAGCGTCGCGATCGACTCGCTGCCGCAAGGGCAGGGGCACCGCACCGCCGTCGCCCAGATCGTCGGCGGCGTATTCGGCCTGCCGCCCGCCGCGATCGCCGTCGCCGCCGAGCTCGACACCGCGAAGGACGCTTGGTCGATCGCCGCCGGCAATTATTCGAGCCGCTTTGCCGGCGCCGCTGCCGGCGCCGCCTATCTCGCGGCGCTCAGCCTGCGCGACAAGCTCGCCCGCATCGCCGCCGCCGCCCTCAATCTGCCGGCGGGCGAACTGATGTTCTCAGGCGGCCGCATCTTCGCCGCCGGCAATCCCGGCAACAGCGTTTCCTTTGCCCGCGTCGCAGGCGCCAGCCATTGGTCGCCCGAAACCCTGCCCGAGCCCGCTCAGCCGGCCTTGCGCGAGACGGTGTTCTGGTTGCCCGCCGAACTCGCCGCTCCGACGGAGGCCGACGAGATCAACGCCGCGGCCGCCTACGGCTTCGTCTTCGATTATTGCGGCGTCGAGATCGACCGCGACACCGGGCAGGTGCGCATCGACAAATACGTGACGATGCATGACGCCGGCCGGATCCTCGACCGTGCGCTCGTCGAGGGGCAGGTGCAGGGCGGCTTCGCGCAAGGTTTGGGCGCGGCGCTTCATGAGAGCCTCGATTACGACGAGAGCGGCGCGTTTCTCTCCGGCAGCTTCGCCGACTACACGCTGCCGACCGCCTGCGAGGTGCCGGAGCCGGTCATCCTCCACATGGAAAGCCCGTCCGGCGTCACCCCGCTCGGGGCCAAGGGCGTCGCCGAGGGCAACGCGATGAGCACGCCCGTATGCGTCGCCAACGCCGTCGCCGACGCGCTCGGCGTCGCCGATGTCGAATTGCCGCTGACGCCGGTGAGGCTCGCGGCGCTGCTCGGGCATGTTTGATCTCGGCCGGAGCTTCATCGCGAGCGTCGAGCGCAATCCCTCGGCGCTTGCCGTGGTCGATGGCGAATGCCGCCTGTCATACGAGGAATGGCACCGCGAGATCTCGCGGGTGGCGGCCGGGCTCGCCGCGCTGGGCCTCAAAAAAGGCGACCGCTTCGCGAGCATGCTGCAGAACCGGCTCGCCGCCGCGAGCCTGCATTGGGCGGCGCAATTCCAGGGGCTCGTCGTGACGCCGCTCAACTGGCGCATCGGCGCGCAGGAGCTCGATTATTGCCTCGCCGACAGCGGCGCGCGGGCGATCGTCTTCGAAGGCGTAGCGGCGGCGGCGGTGGCCGGCTCGGCGGCGGCCGCCCGATTGCCGCGGGTCGCCGTCGGCGGCGCCGCCGGCGGCAGTTGCGATTTCGCGAGCTTTCCGCCCGCCGCGCCGGCAAGCCCGCAGGCCGGGCCCGAGGATCTGTCGCTGCTTCTCTACACCTCGGGGACGACCGGGCGGCCGAAGGGCGTGCCGCGCCGGCACCATGCCGAGCGCGCCGCCGCGATCGCGCATGTCGCGCAGAACCTCTACCGCGTCGGCGAGCGGACGCTCGGCGTCATGCCGCTCTATCACACGATGGGCGTGCGCTCGCTCATCGCGATGGCGCTGCTGGGGGGCGTCTTCGTCTGCCTGCCGCGCTTCGACGCGGCGGCGGCGCTCGGCCTTATCGCCCGCGAGCGGATCGGCAACCTCTATCTCGTCCCGACCCTCTACCACGACCTGCTCGCCTCGCCGGCTTTCGCCGCGGCGGACATTTCCTCGGTCGAGAAGCTCGGCTTCGCCGGCGCGGCGATGCCCGACGGGCTGCTCAAGCGCGTCAACGAAGCGTTTCGTCCGGAACTTTTCGTCAACCATTACGGCTCGTCCGAGATCTATACCTTCACGGTCGAGCAGAACGCCGCGGCGAAGCCCGGCTCGGCCGGCAAGGCCGGGCTCAACGAGCGCATCCGAGTCGTGCGGCTGGGCGCCGCGGGCGCCGAGGCGCGCGCCGCGGTCGGCGAAGAGGGCGAGATCATTTGCGATCTCGCGGGCGACGAGGCGTTCGACGGCTATTGGCGCCGCCCCGACGCCGACGCGAAGGCGCTGCGCGGCGGCTGGTATTTCACCGGCGATACCGGCTATCTCGACGCGGCGGGCGATCTTTTCGTGACCGGACGGGTCGACGACATGATCTTGAGCGGCGGCGAGAACATCTCGCCGGGCGAGATCGAGAGCGTGCTGTCGCTGCACCCGGCGGTCGCCGAGGTCGCGGTCGCGGGGCTGCCCGACGAGCGCTGGGGAGCGCGCGTCGCCGCCTTCGTCAAGCGCGGCGCCGCAGTCGATGCCGCCGCCCTCGACGCATGGTGCCGAAACTCCGCGCTCGCCCGCTACAAGCGGCCGCGCGACTATGTCTTCGTCGCCGAGATCCCGAAATCGCCGGTCGGCAAGATCCTGCGCCGCAAGCTCGTCGCCGGCGAATACGAGAGGGAAACCCCGCCGTGACCGATCCTTTCCCGCTTCTCGCGCCGCTGCCGGCGGCGCCCGACGGCTTTCGCGTCGAGCGCCGGCCTGCGAACGAGCGCGCCGACATCATCCTCGACCGCCCGCCCTTCAATGTCGTGACCATGCAACAGCGCGAGGAATTGCGCGCCGCCTTCGAGGCGCTCGACGCCGACCCGGCGGTGCGCGTCATCGTGTTGCGCGCCGAGGGCGAGCATTTTTCGAGCGGCGGCGAGATCAAGGGCTTTCTTGAAGCCTCGTCCGAGCATGTCTCGCGCCTCGCCTTCAACATCGCGGCGCCCACGCGCTGCAAAAAGCCGATCGTTGCGGCCTGCCGCGGCTATTGCTTCGGCGTCGGCTTCGAACTGGCGCTGGCCTGCGATTTCCGGGTCGCGTCGAAGACGAGCCTCTTCGCCCTTCCCGAGCAGCGGCTGGCGCAGATCCCCGGCTCGGGCGGCGCCGCGCGATTGCAGAAGATGGTCGGCATCGCCCGCGCCAAGGACCTCGTCATGCGCGGCCGCCGGATTTCCGGCGAGGAAGCCCTCGAATGGGGGATCGCGGCGCTGTGCGTCGCCGACGGCGAACTCGAAGCGGCGACCGACGCCCTCGTCGAGGAATTGCGGGCCATCGCGCCGCTCGCCCAGCGCACCGCGAAGAAGCTGCTCAACGACATCGAGGACGCGCCGCTGTCGCTGGCGATCGAGCTCGAAGGCCAATGCTACGGGCGGCTGCGCAGTTCCGAGGATTTCCGCGAGGGGGTCGAAGCCTTTCACGCCAAGCGCAAACCGCGCTTCCGCGGGGTTTAACACGCAGGATATGCGTCCCCTTACCTTGAGCTTCCGCACCCCCACCCTCCTCCGCATTCGGGGCAGGGACTGGGACCGGGCAAGGGGACAGGAATGAGCCCGCGCAACCTCGGGAGCGCGAAGGTCAAACAAGCAACAGGAGAGCCGCCATGGACGGGTTGACGCGCATCAAGGAAGCAATGCTGCCTTTTGCCGAGCTGATGGGCGTCGAGTTCGTCGAAGCTTCGCCCGACAGAATCCTCGCTCGCCTGCGGGTGCGGCCGGATCTGTGCACCCGGCCGGCCGTGCTGCATGGCGGCGCGGCGATGGCGTTCGCCGATACGCTCGGCGCCGCCGGCACGCTGCTCAATCTTCCCGAGGGCGCCTGGACGACGACGATCGAAAGCAAGACCAATTTCGTCGCGCCGGCGCCCGAAGGCAGCGAGGTGGTCGGCGAAACGACGCCCATTCATCGCGGCCGGCGCACGATGATCTGGCAGACCCGCATCTCGACCGCCGCCGGCCGGCTCGTCGCGCTCGTTACGCAAACCCAGCTGGTCATTGACTCCGTCAAGTAAATAATTGACCCTGGCACAGGTCTCGTCGAAGAGCCGAGGTGCCGAGCATGATCGCCGGGGATTTCGCCGAGCGCGTCGCCGCCGTGCGGCGCTTCAACCGCTTCTACACGCGCCGCATCGGCGTGCTCGAAGAAGGGCTGCTGGAAAGCCCCTTTTCGCTGACCGAGGCGCGCGTCCTCTATGAACTGGCGCACAGCGACGGCGCGACGGCGGCTCGGCTGGCGCACGAGCTGGCGCTCGACCCCGGCTATCTGAGTCGCATGCTCGCCGGTTTCGAGAGGCGGGAATTGCTCGCCCGCACGGCCTCGGAGCGCGACGGCCGGCAAAGCGTGCTGTCGCTGACCGAGGAGGGGCGGGCGGCGTTCGCCGTGCTCGACGCGCGCTCGGCGGCGGAAATCGGCGCGCTGCTCGGCACGCTCTCGGGCGAGCAGCAGGCCCGGCTCGTCGCCGCGATGGACGGCATCTCCGGGTTGCTGACCGGCGCCGATCGCAGCGCCGCCCCTTATGCGCTGCGGCCGCATCGCGAAGGTGACATCGGCTGGATCGTGCATCGCCACGGCGCCCTCTATGCGCAGGAATACGGCTGGAACGAGGAATTCGAGGCGCTCGTCGCCGAGATCGCGGCGAAGTTCATCCGCCGCTTCGACCCGCGGCGTGAGCGCTGCTGGATCGCCGATCGCGACGGCGAGCGGCTGGGTTCGGTCATGTTGGTGGCGCAATCGGCGCGTGTCGCGAAATTGCGGCTGCTCCTGGTCGAGCCGCAGACGCGCGGGCTCGGCATCGGCTCGCGGCTCGTCGAGGAATGCATTCGCTTCGCCGGCGAGCGAGGCTATCGCAAAATGACGCTGTGGACCAACAGCGTGCTGGTGGCGGCGCGGCATATTTATGAGCGCGCCGGATTCAAGCTCGTCGCCTCCGAACCGCATCACAGCTTCGGGCACGATCTCGTCGGCGAGAACTGGGAATTGCCGCTCTGAGCGCTCACGCCGCGATGATCGCCGCCGAGCCGTCCCAGATCATGCGCAGCGCGACGACGGTGACGATGGCGAGCCCGATCCAGGAAATCCACGGATGCCGGTCGAGCAGGCGCGCGATATAGCTCGACGCCAGCCCCATCAACGCGACCGACAGCACCAGCCCGAAGCTCAACACCCAGAAATGCTGCCGCGCCGTGCCGGCGAGCGCCAGCACGTTGTCGAGCGACATCGACAGATCGGCGATGACGATGCGCAAGAGAGTGCGGCGGGAGCTGCGGCTATCGCCGGCCGGCGGCGGGATCGCGCCGTGCCGGGCGGCCGCGAGTTCGCGGTAGAGCTTCCACGCGACCCACAGCAGCAAAAGGCCGCCGGCGAGCGTCAGGCCGATGATCGAGAGCAGCTCGGCGACGAAATAGGCGAAAAAGATCCGGAACAGCGTAGCGATCGCGACGCCGAGGATGACGACCCGCCGCCGCTTGTCGGCGGCCAGTCGCGATGCCGCCAGCCCGACGACGACGGCATTGTCGCCGGCCAGCACGACATCGATGATGACGACCGAAAAAAAGGCGGTGAGCTGCGAGAGGCTGATCGGCACTGGCGCGAGATAAGCATCGCTCCGCCCGGCTGTCGAGCGCCGGCCGCCCGGATCGCGCTCAAGTAGCCCGGAACCGCAGCGATTGCGCGGCGTTATCTAGACTGCCGCCGGCCGGCGCCGCGACGGTTGGGCGGCCGGCGAATGCAGCGCGGCGGCTGCGGCGCGGCAGCGGCCCCCTCTAGCGCCTGCACAGCGGGTGCGCGGGATCGGGGTCGGCGGCCGCCCGCGCGGCGACGAGCTGATGAAAATGCTTGGAATCGAGGCTGCCGGCGAGCTTCAACAAGCTCGCCGCCTGCTGACAGACCAACGGCGTCGGAGTGCCGGTTTCCTTGTTCGCCACCTCGTTCGCGAGATGGGTGATCCAGGTCTCGAAGCTGCGGGCCGGCTGCCGCGAACCGGTGTGCCTGAAATAATCGATCATCTGGTGCTGGTAGCGGATGATCAGGCTCGCGTTGTGCAGCCGGAAATCGGCATAGCTCGAATTGTGGCACGCCGAGCTGACGACCATCAGATTGGTCTGCCACAGGATCGCCTGCTCCGCTTCCAGCTCCGCCTTCGAATAGCAGCTTCGGCTTTCCGCCGGCGCGGCCTGCAATGCAGCGGCAGCGAAGAGTGCCACGGCCAGCCCGGCTTTCGTCATGACGATCCCCCGAAATCAACGTCCCCGATAAGGGCACGATACCTCGCCGTCGAATATTTGCAAGAGCAGCTCTGCCGCGGCGCGCATCTCCGGCTAGCCTTTGTCCCTTGTCATTGTTCCGCGATGATCGCGGCAATCCGGAAGTTTGCTGTCGCTGCGCTGCACAACGCCGGATCGGCGTCATGAAGCGGCCGAATTCACAGTCCGAAAAACGGATGCGGCGAGAGGTCTCGCAGCTCGTCGCGCTCGCCGCGGCCGCGGTGCTCCCGGTCCTCGCGTTCTCGACGACGATCGCCGTTCTTTACGGCGAGCGCCAGCGGGCGGGGCTGGAGGCGGCGATCGGCCGCCGGGCCGACACGCTGCGCGCCCGGCTCGACGCGCGAATCGACGCCGAGACCGACGCGCTGCAAGTACTCGCCGCGTCCCCGAGCCTCGATCGCCCCGATCTCGGGCAATTTCGGGTAGAAGCCGAACGCATCACCGCGACGGTGCCGGGATGGGTGTCGGTCGGGCTGTTCGATCCGCGCACCGGCGCGCAGCTCTTCAGCACCTCGGGCGCGGCCGGTAATCGGCTCGACGGCGCCGGGCGGCGCCAGAGCATCTTCGAGGCGGCGCGAACGCATGCGCCGCAGGTCTCGGGCGAGGCATTCGCCGCCCGCCGCACCGGACAACAGCTGATCGCAATCCGGGTTCCGGTGGTCCGCGGCGGCGCCGTCCGCGAGGTGCTGTCCGCCTCATTGCGGACGCAAGCGCTCGACCAACTCCTCGGCCGCCTGCCGCGCGGCTGGAACGGCGCCGTTCTCGACGCCCGGCTCACCGTTCTCGCCCGCACGCCCCGGCAACCGGAAGCGGCGTTCGCGCTGCCGGCCCTGATCGACCATGTCGCCGCCTCGCAGCAGGGCTCATTCTATGCGAAGGCGGCGAACGGCGCGGCGCTCTACACGGCCTATCGCCGCTCGCGCCTGGCGCCCTGGACGGTTGCCGCCGCGGCGCCGGCGCGCATCATCGACCTGCCCCCCGCGCAATTCTATCTGATGGTCGCCGGCGCCGGCCTCGTCACCCTGCTGGCGGCGGCCGCGATCGCGCTCACCCTCGGCCGCGCGCTGACCCGCCGCAAGCGGGCCGAGGAGCAGCTGCGCCGGCTCGAAGCCGAGAGCCGACTGTTCGACATTTCCGCGCGCAACCGCGAGCTGGAGCGCAGCCGCTCGGCGCTGGAATTGAGCGAGAGCCGCAGCCGCGCCATCGCCAACAACGCCGCCGACGGCATTCTGACGCTCGACGCGCGGGGACTCGTCGCGAGCTTCAACAACGCCGCGGAGCGAATCTTCGGCGCACCGCGCGCCGACATCCTCGGTCTGCCCTTCGCGAGGATGCTCGCCGAGGCAGACGGGAGCGCGCTGCAGCAAATCCTGGCGCGGCACCGCGCCGACCCTGGACTGGCGCCGAGCGAGCTGGTCGCCACCGGGCGGCGCCGCGACGGCGGCGAATTCCCGCTCGAGCTGCGGCTGACGGCCTTCGAGTTCGGCGGGCCGGTGCTGTTCGCGGTCACCGCCCGCGACATCTCCGAACGGTTGCGCCTCGAGCGGCGGCTCATGCAGGCGCAGCGGATGGAGGCCGTCGGCCAGTTGACCGGTGGCCTCGCGCATGATTTCAACAACCTGTTGACGATCGTGCTGGGCAACCTGACGCTGATCGAGGAATCGGCGGCGAGCGAACCCTACCGCCGCTTCGCCGTCGCCGCCCGGCGCGCGGCCGAACGCGGCGCCCGGCTGACGAGCCATCTGCTCGCCTTCGGCCGGCGCCAGTTGCTGCGGCCGCACACGGTCGAGATCAATGCGGTCGTCCGGCAGATCGAGCCGCTGATCCGGCACTCCGCGGGCGCGGCGGTCACCGTCGAACTGGACCTCGCCGCGGATCTGTGGCCTTCGATGGTCGACGAGAGCGAGTTCGAAGTGGCGCTGCTCAATCTGATCGTCAACGCGCGCGACGCGATGCCCGGTGGCGGCCGCATCGCCGTCCTGACCCGCAACCGCCGGCTCGATGCGGCCGACGCGGTGGCGGAGGGCGGCGCCGCGCGCGGCGAATTCGTCGAGATCACGGTGCGCGATGCGGGCGTCGGCATGAGCGAGGAGGTTCGCGCCCGCGCCTTCGAGCCGTTCTTCACGACAAAAGAGGTCGGCCGTGCCAGCGGCCTCGGCTTGAGCCAGGTCTACGGATTCGTGCGGCAATCGGCTGGACAGGTCGTGCTCGACAGCGCGCCGGGCGAGGGTACGCGCGTGGTGATCCTGTTGCCGCGCGCGACGCCCGAAAGCCTCGCTGCCGAGCGCGCGAACCCGCCGCGCCAGCGGCGCTCGGCGGCGGGGTAGGGCGCATGATCGTGCTGTTCACCGATTTCGGTCTCGCCGGGCCCTATGCCGGGCAGGTGAAGGCGGTGCTCGCCCAGGAAGCCCCGGCGGTCCCGGTCATCGACCTCTTCGCCGACGCGCCGGCCGGCAGGCCAAAGCCCGCGGCCTATCTGCTGGCCGCCTATGCCGATTGGTTTCCGGCCGGCAGCGTGTTTCTGGCCGTCGTCGATCCGGGGGTCGGCAGCGAGCGCGCCGGGATCGTCGCCGAATGCGACGGGCGCTGGTATGTCGGTCCGGAAAACGGCTTGTTCGAGCTGGTGCGGCGGCGCGCCCGCGCCGCGTGCAGCTGGGACATAGCGTCCTCGGCGCGGGCGCCATCGGCGAGCTTTCACGGCCGCGACCTGTTCGCGCCGGCGGCGGCGGCGATCGCCCGCGGCGAGCTGCCGCGGCAGGCGCCACGCCTGCCGGAAAGCGGCCGGCGGCTGGATTGGCCCGACGACCTGCCGGAGATCGCCTATCTCGACCATTACGGAAACGCGATGACCGGGATGCGCGCCGCGTTGCTGCCCGCCGCCGCCCGGCTCGCGGCCGGCGGGCGCGTGCTCGAGCGCGTCCGCACCTTTTCAGACGTCCCGTCGGGGACGGCCTTCTGGTACGAGAACGCGAATGGGCTCGCCGAGATCGCGGTGAACCAGGGCCGCGCCGCGGCCGCGCTCGGGCTCGCAATCGGCAGCCCGGTCGCGGTCCTTGCCTGAGACCGGCAAGGGCGCCGGCGGAGCCGTGGCGTGCTGCGCCTCCGCCGTCCGGCGGCGCCGCTGCCAGCGGCCGACGAGCCGCATCGCGAGCGCGAAGCTTATCAGCGCGCCGAGCATCACGAGGCCGACCGAACGGGCGATGTCGCCGAGCACCGCCTTGAAGGCGTTGCCGAGAAAATAGCCGACTGCGATGAAGCTCGCCGCCCACAGCAATGCCGCCAGGAGGTTCAGGCCAAGAAAGCGCCGCCAGTCGATCGCGCTCAAGCCGCAGGCGAAGGACGACAGGTTGCGCACGCCGTAGATGAAGCGGAACGACAGGATGAAGCCGGTGCTGTGCCGCTCGACCCAGGCGAGCGGCACCGCGACGCCGCGGCGCCACAGCGGGTAGCGGCGCAAGAGGCGCGAGCCGGCGAAGCGGCCGACCCAGAAATAGCACTGGTCGCCGCTGAAGCTGCCGAGCCAAGCCGCGAGCAACAACAGCGGCGCGCTCAACAACCCCTGCGCCGCCGCAAATCCGGCCAATAGAACGATCGTCTCGCCTTCGAGAAACGTCCAGGCGAAGGCGATCAGATAAAAATAAGGGCCGTGCTCGGCAACCAGTTGCTTGACGTCCATTATCGATTCTGTCCAGTGCCGCCGGCGGGGATCGCAAGTGTTGCGCAGCCGCTCCCTCCCGGCATGCGCTTCTATCTAGGGCTTTCGATGCTTGCGGTCGAGCCGATATTGCCCGTGCTGCCGTCGCGTTTTCCGCAGCGCCTCCCATATGGGTGAGACACCCGCGGCGTCGAGGCTGGCGAATGCGTGAACGAGAGGACCGTAACGGCTGGCGGACCGAGAGGGATGCGCTCGGCGAAGTGCGCGTCCCGGCGAGGCGATTGTGGGGCGCCGAGACCGAGCGCTCGCGCGGCAATTTTCCGATCGGCCGCGGCCGTTTTCGCTGGGGGCGCCCGGTCATAAAGGCCTTCGGCGTCCTCAAAAAGAGCGCGGCGCGCGCGAATCGCGAGCTCGGCCAACTCGACCCCGAAAAGGCGGCGCTGATCGTCCGTGCCGCGCAGGAGGTGATCGACGGCCGGCTCGACGACGAATTTCCGCTCGTCGTCTTTCAGACGGGCTCCGGAACGCAGACCAACATGAACGCGAACGAGGTCATCGCCCGGCGCGGCGCGGCGCTCGCCCGCCGCGAATTGGCGATCCATCCCAACGACGACGTGAACCGCGGCCAATCCTCGAACGACGCTTTTCCGACCGTCATGCACATCGCCTCGGCCGAAGCCATGGCGGATGATTTGTTGCCGGCGGTCGGGCGCTTGCGCGACACGCTCGCCGCAAAATCGCGGGCCTATGACGGCATCGTCATGGTCGGCCGCACGCATCTGCAGGACGCGACGCCGGTGACGCTGGGCCAGGTCGTCTCCGGCTGGGTGGCTCAGCTCGACCAGGCGATGGCGGGTGTCGAGCGCGCGGTCGCCGGCCTCTTGCCGCTCGCGATCGGCGGCACCGCCGTCGGCACCGGGCTCAACGCGCATCCGCACTTCGGCGAGAAGGCGGCGGCGTTAATCGCCGAGGAGACGGGCAAGCCCTTCGTCTCGGCCGATAACAAATTCGCCGCCCTCTCGGCGCACGACGCGATGGTCGATGCGAGCGCGGCGCTGCGCACGCTCGCCGGCGCGCTCTTCAAGATCGCCAACGACGTCCGGCTCTACGCCTGCGGGCCACGCGCCGGCTTCGCCGAGCTGAAGATCCCGGAAAACGAGCCCGGCTCCTCGATCATGCCGGGCAAGATCAACCCGACGCAGTGCGAAGCCTTGACGATGGTCGCCGTGCAGGTGTTCGGCAACGACCACGCGGTCGCCTTTGCCGGCTCGCAGGGCGCCTTTCAGCTGAATGCCTACAAGCCGGTCATGCTGCACAATCTGCTCGAATCGGCCGAGCTGCTGGCCGATGCCTGCCGCTCCTTCGAGGAGCGCTGCGCCCGCGGCATCGAGCCGAACGAGGCGCGTATCCGCGAACACCTCGAAAATTCGCTGATGCTGGTCACGGCCCTCTCGCCGCATATCGGGCACGCGAAGGCGGCCGAGATTTCGTTGACGGCCTATCGCGAGGGGATCAGCCTCAGAGACGCGGCATTGCGGCTCGGCTATGTGACGGAAGAGGAATTCGCCGCCTGGGTGCGCCCCGAAGACATGGTGCATCCGCACGGGTAGGGGACGCTCCCGTCGAGATTGCTTCGCTGCGCTCGCAATGACAGTGTGGCGCCGTCATTGCGAGGAGCGCAGCGACGAAGCAATCTCAGGGCAACGACTCCGGCGCGGCGGACGGGAAGGGCGATGGCAGGGCTCTATTTCGAGGAATTCGTGGAGGGACAGGTCCTCGACCACGCGGTGACCCGCACCGTCACCGAGATGGACAATGTCCTCTTCTGCGCGCTGACGATGAACCCGCAGCCGCTGCACCTCGACGCGGAATTCGCGAAGACGACCGAATTCGGCCAGCGGCTCGTCAACAGCCTCTTCACGTTGGGGCTTGTCATCGGCATCAGCGTCGGCGAGACGACGCTCGGCACGACCATTGCCAATCTCGGCATGACCGACGTGCGCTTTCCGAAGCCGGTCTTTCACGGCGACACGCTGAAAGCGAAAACGATCGTCACGACAAAGCGCCAGAGCCGCTCCCGGAGCGACGCCGGGATCGTCGAGTTCGAGCATCAGGGCATCAACCAGCGCGGCGAGATCGTGGCGATTTGCCGCCGCGCCGCGCTGATGCGCTGCCGGCCGGCCGCGCCATGATCCGCTCCTTTCTGTTCGTCCCGGCGGACAGCGAGCGCAAGCTCGCGCGCGGGCCGCAATCGGGTGCCGACGCGCTGATCCTCGACCTCGAGGATTCGGTCGTGCCGGCGAACCGGCCGGCGGCGCGCAAGCTGGCGCGCGTCTTTCTCGACGAGAGCCGAGAGGCCCCGTTCCGCCGTTATGTGCGGATCAATCCGCTGTCGAGCACGGATGCGCTCGATGATCTCGCGGCGACCGTCGCCGGGCGGCCGCACGGCATCCTGCTGCCGAAATGCGTGCCCGCAGACCTTCTCGCGCTCGATCATCATCTGGCGGCGCTGGAGGCGGTCTTCGCGGTGCCGCGCGGCGAGATCCGCATCATCGCGATCGCGACCGAAACGCCGGCGGCGATGTTCAGTCTTGGCGGCTATGCCGGGGTGTCGGCGCGGCTCGAAGGCATCACCTGGGGCGCCGAAGACCTCGCGGCCGGGCTCGGCGGCAACAACCGCCGCTTCGACGGGATCTACGAGGACGCCTATCGCCTCGCGCGCTCGCTGTGCCTGATCGGCGCCGCCGCCGCCGGGGTCGCGGCGATCGACACGATCTATACCGATTTCAAAGACGCGGCCGGTCTCGAGGCGGAGGCGCGGGCCGCGCGGCATGCCGGCTTTGCGGCCAAGATGGCGATCCACCCGGCGCAGATCCCGGTCATCAACGCCGCCTTCACGCCGGGCGAGGACGAGCTTTCATGGGCGCGCAAAGTGATTGCGGCCTTCGCCGAGAACCCCGACGCCGGCACGGTCGCGCTCGACGGCCGCATGATCGACAAGCCACACCTCGCGCTCGCCCGCCGGTTATTGGGCGGGAGTTGAGGCGCCGGCAGGGGTATGGCTAGGTCATGCCCCTCGGCATCTGTCGCCGGTTCCGGCTCTTCATGCCCCACACCGGACCTTCATATGTGGGGCAGATCGACCCCAGGGGTTGTTTGAGCAGCGCGAACTCGGGCGCTTGAGGGCCCCACAGCCGATGCTTTTGAAGGTCAGCTGTCAGCTGAGAGGTTGCCCCGGCAGCTCCGCTTCCTCCGCCGGCTTCCGCACCGGATACAGATCCCGCCAGATCTCGGCGTCGCGGTTGTATACATCGGGCCGAAATTCCAACTTGCCGCCGGTACCTACAAACGCGGTTTGGTAGACTACGAACACCGGTACGGGCACCGGCAGATTGACTCGGGTGGTGCTGCCCGTCGCGATCGCTTGATCAACCTTGTCGATCGGTTGGTGCATCAGCAGGGCGGCCAATTCGCGCACATGCTGCACCCGGATGCAGCCATGGCTGACGCGGCGGTCAGCGCGGGTGAACAAATATTTTTCCGAAGTGTCGTGCAGGTAAACGCCGTACGGGTTGTCCATCTCAAACATCAGCAGTCCGAGCCCCGCGTCGGGTCCCGGCAACTGCTGCAGCAGGCCATCGGGCAGCATCACCATGTCATGCTGTGCCAGATAATCGGGGTCGCGGCGGACCTTCGGCATGATTTCGCGAGTGGCAATGTCCTCCGGGATGTCCCATGGAGGGTTGTACAAAATGCCATCGATTGTGGTGCGGAACTCCGGGCTCTGATTGCGCTTGACGTCTTGGCCAACAACGACCCGCGTCGTGAAAACCGGCCGATCGGCGAGGTACAGCACCAACCGTTCGTCTGCAACGTTGACCCAGAGGCGATCCGCCGGCAGCCGCCGCGGCAGCCAGCGTTGACGTTCAAGGTTTACCTCGATCTCGCGCAAACGGCTTGTTGTGGCCCTGTCGCCAGCCGAGGCGTCCAAGCGATAGCCTTGCAAAGCTTGACGCAGCGTCCGGTAGGCCGGCGTAGTCGGCGCCAGCGCCTCGATCGCTGCCGCCGGATCCGGGCTAGCCATGGCGGCGTCGAGCGCGGCAGCGACATCGATCGGCCCGGGCGTCAAAGCTTCGTCATCGCTTCGGCGCTCAACCGGCACGGCGCCGCGGGCCAGTGCGTCGGCATAGGATAGGAAGGCATCCGACAGCAACAGTTCGCGGTCAAGCGGCGGCAACCTCGTTATCTGCCGCAACTGGTTCGCGTGAAACAGATCAGGGGAGAGACCCTGACGGCCAGCACGCAACACGGCATTCACCAGTGCATTCGCCTGCGCCTGCCGAGTCGTCCATACCGGCTCGAAGCCGTGGCGCGCGTAGAAGCGTCGTAGCAACCCGACGTTCAACCGTTGACCGGCGATGACGAGCGAAGTGCTGTCGATCAGCTTGCCGATTTCAGTGTCGGCATGCAGCTGCGTGGCGGGGGGTGGGTCGGATATTGTTACCGGCCTCATCGGGGTGCAGCCCGCGAGCCCCCAGAAGGTCAGCAGCATGGCAACCGCAAGTCGGTTCATCACGCAAGGTTCTCCCGGCCGTCTCTACATGGCGGGGGACGAACCTTTCCCTTTCGCATGATTTTGCCCGCGCCCTCGCGAAGACCTGCGAGGCGCAATCGACAGCGACAGATCCCTGAGCACCTCGATCGCCCCCCATCAAAGCGATGCTAGCAAAACTGGAGCCCGGCCGGAATCGCTACCGCCTTACCGGGTGCCGCGGGACCTCGCGCTAGACATGAGCGACTTAGGCGATGAGGCTCAGCCGAGACGCGCTGCTGGGGCACACAGGTCCGAGCAGCGCGGGCATTCTCGGCTGGGCCCTGACTAGCCCCGTTGGCCGTACATCGGTGCCGGTGCCGGTGCCGGAGGCGCGGGCGGGGGCGGCGGCGGGGCCTCAGCGGCGACTGGTTGCGGCGGCGGGGCGGGCTGTTGCTCCGCACACCCGGCCGCGAAGACCGTCGCGGGAACCACGACTGCAATCAGCGCCATATTACGCAACAGCCTCCCGCGGGCCAATTTTTCGGCTAGTTCGGGCATCATTTCCTCCAAGTTGAGATAATGGTGGGCAGCTCTATCTCCGACTAGATAACGCAAACGTTGAATGAGCGAGAATGGTTCCAGCGCTGACAGCATAAATCTCGCCGGCCATCGCTCGCCGGAAGCCGAGCGCCCGCATGAGAGTTACCGAGGCGACGACTGGGTAGGAGACGGGCGGACATTTCGCCTTACGCGGACAGTCAAGAGCGCCCGATCCGAGGGCGCGAACAGCGCCGGCAGAGTTGCCATAATCGCATGGCATCATATGCCCATTCGAGTAGCCACGCGCGCCGGGGCGGAGGATGGGGCGATGCCTGATTCGGACCTGCAAAAAACAGGAAAAACAGGGGCGGCGCGCGATCGCCGCGGCCGGCTCCGACAGATATCGGCCCTTACCCCTCGGCGAGGAAACGTTCGGCGAGGCGCACGAAAAACCCGACGCCATAGGGAATGGCGGCGTCGTTGAAATCGTAGCGCGCATTGTGCAGGAAGCAGCCCCCTTCGCCCGGTCCGTTGCCGAGCCACAACATGGCGCCGGGGCGAGCTTTCAGCATGTACGAGAAATCCTCGGCCCCCATCGAAGGCGCCATGTCGGGGATGACATGCTCGGCGCCGAAGATCTCGGCTGCGACATCGGCGGCGAATTTCGCTTCGGCCGCGTGATTGACCGTCGGCGGGTAGCCGCGGCGGTATTCGACCGCCGCCTCGGCGCCGTGCAATGTCGCGACACCGCGCGCGATCTCGCCGAGCCGCCGCTCGACGAGGTCCTGCACGGCCGGCCGGAAGCTGCGCGTCGTGCCGCCGATATGCACCTCGTCCGGGATCACGTTGTAGGCCGTGCCGCCGCGCATGAAACCGACGCTGACGACCGCCGATTCGAGCGGATCGACGTTGCGGCTGGCGATCGTCTGCAAGGCCAGCACGATCTCGGCGCCGATAATGAACGGGTCGGTCCCGGAATGCGGATGCGCGGCATGTGTGCCGCGCCCCTTGATGCGGATGTCGAAGCGGTCGGCGGCGGCGAGCAGCGGCCCCGGCCGGGTGCCGATGGTGCCGACCGGCAGGCCCGGCCGGTTGTGCATCGCGAAAACCGCATCGCACGGGAATTTCTCGAACAGCCCCTCCTCGACCATTTTGCGGCCGCCGCCGTGGCCCTCCTCGGCGGGCTGGAAGATGAAATGCACGGTGCCTTCGAAATTGCGCGTGCGCGAGAGGTGCTTCGCGGCGCCGAGCAGCATCGTCGTATGCCCGTCATGGCCGCAGGCGTGCATCCTGCCCTCGTTCTGCGAACGGTGCGTGAACTCGTTCAGCTCCTGCATTGGCAGCGCGTCCATATCGGCGCGCAAGCCGATGGCGCGCGTTGCATTGCCTTGGCGCAGGGTGCCGACGACCCCCGTCTTGGCGAGGCCGCGGTACACCTCGCAGCCGTATTCGGCGAGCTTTTTCGCGACGATGTCGGCGGTGCGCTCTTCGCTGAAGGCGAGCTCGGGGTGGGCGTGAATGTCGTGCCGGATCGCCGTCAGCTCGTCCTGGTCGTCGCTCAGTTCGGGAAGGATCGACATCCTCGGGTATCCGGCTGCAGTTCCATGAAACGGCAGGTTTGGCATTATCTCTGCGGGGGCGCAAGGCCGCCGGGCAGGATGGCGCGCAGGATCCGCCGAAGCCGTGCATAGAGCGTGCCGTTCCACGCTGCCAGCTCGCGCTCGAGCTGCTCCACCTCGCGGGCGAGGCGGTCGCGCTCCACCTGCCGCAGCGCCTGCTCGCTGGCGTGCTCGGCCGCCAGCGCGTCGCGCTCCCGGATCGCGTCCTCGACGCGCAATTCGGCGATCGCGCAGATTGCGATCGCCGCCTCGATCCGTTCCCGCAACTGCGCGGTCTCGCGGTGGCCGTCGTCGAGCGCCGCGCGCAGCTGCCCGACATGGCTGTCGAGCCGGTCCCGCTCGGCCGCCGCCTCGGCATGCGCCGCCTCGCTCGCGGCAAGGGCCGCGTCGAGGCTCTCCTTCTCCAGGCGCAATTCGTCTGCACGGGCGAGCGCCGCGACCGAGGAGCGGGCCGCCGCCGCGAACTCTTCCTCGAGCCTCGCCAGCTCGGCATCAAGGCGCGCCTTCGCCGCGGCCAGTTCCTTCTTGCCGCCGGGTTTGCCTTTCTTCTTGCCGCTCATGGCGTAAAGCCGAGCTCGGCGAGGCGGCGGCGCACTGCGGCGTCGGCGAGCAGCTCGAGGAAGCGGCGCACCGGCGCGCGCTCGCGGCGCGCCCGCGGCACGACGAAATCATAGCGCTCGGGCTGCAAGGGAATGAAGCAGAGCCCGTATTGCCGCGCCACCGTCTCGATCGCGACGCCCCAATCGGCGCGGCCCTGCGCGACCGCGACGGCGACCGCGTTGTGCGAGCGCGCCTGATGCGCGTAGCCGGCCGGCCGCGCGCCTGCGAGCAGCCGGTCGATCAGGATGCGCGTGCCGCTGCCGGGGTTGCGGTTGATCATCAGGAGCCCCTCGCCGGCGAGCGCCGCCGCCGCCGCGGCTTCGGCATTGCGGCCGGCAAACCGTTCGTCGCCGGCGCGAAAGACGATGCCTTGCAGGCGCCCGTAGCCGGGCACGAGGTCGAGGCCGGGGACGAGAAACGGCTGGTTGTATTCGCCCGTCTGCGGGTCCATCAGGTGAATGGGCGCGATGTCGCACTCGCCGCGCCTGGCGGCGGCGAGCCCACCCATGCTGCCGACCGCCAGCGTCTTCGCCGCGATCCCCTCGTGCACGAGAAGTCCGACCAGCATGTCGAGGCCGACGCAATGGCTGCCGATGACGACGAGTTCGGCGAGCTTGTGGCCGGCGCCGATCAGCGTCACCGCGACCGGCGTGTCGGCGGCGATCGTCTCGGTCTGCGGCGGCACCGAGAAGAACCCGTCGGCGGCGCCGAAGGCGGTCACCGCACCCGAGCCCTTCGCCGTCGGATAGGCTGCGAGCCCGCCCGATCCGGCCTCGACGAGCGAGACCAGCACATATTCGGTGCGGCCGCGCTCGGAACCGATCCGCATCGGCAGGCGCGCCGAGACCGTCGCGCGCCGCTCCGGCGGCCGGCCGGCAAAGGCGCGAACGACGGGCGCCACGAATTCGTGGAAGGTGAAGATGGCGGAGGTCGGAAAGCCGGGCAGGATGACGACGGGCTTGCCGCGCGTAACCGCGAGGCAGATAGGCTTTCCCGGCTTCAGCGCGGCGCCGTGCACGACGATCCCCGGGTCTTCGAGCCGGCCGACGACGCGGTAGGCGAGGTCGCCCGCGCCTTTCGAGGTGCCGCCCGAAAGCAGCACGACATCGCAGTCGAGCGCTTTTTCGAGGAGCGCGGCGATGGCGCCTTCCTCGTCGCGCGCGATGCCGAGCGGCACCGCGATTCCGCCCTCTTCGGCGATCGCGGCGGCGAGGATCGCAAGGTTCGAATCGTAGACCCCGCCCGGCCGCATCCTGCCGCCCGGCGCGACCAGCTCGTCGCCGGTCGAGAAGACCGCGACCTTCGGCCGTCGCCACACCGCTACCGCGGCAAGGCCGATCGCGGCGAGCGCGCCGATTTCCCGCGAGGTGAGGATCTGCCCCTCGCGCAGCACGGTCTCGCCGCGCGCGATGTCGAAGCCGGCCGGCTGGATGAATTGCCCCGGCGCGGCGGCGCGGCGGATCTCGACGGCGACGCCGTCCTCGCGCTCGACGACATCGCTGTGCTCGACCATCAGAACCGCGTCGGCGCCGCGCGGCAGCATGCCGCCCGTCGCGATGACGCTGGCGCTGCCCGGCCGCACCGCGATGCGCGGCTCGATGCCCGGCGTCAGGATCTCCGCGTTGAGCGACAGGATGCGCGGCGCCTCTTCGCTCGCTCCCGCCGTATCGGCGGCGATCAGTGCGAAGCCGTCGACGCTCGATCGGTCGAAGCCGGGCACGTCGATCTCGGCGACGACGTCGCGGGCCAGCATCCGGCCGAGCGCCTCCCCGAGCGCCACACGTTCCTCGCCGAGAGGGGCGAGATCCAGATGCCGGCGAAACCGGGCCTCGGCCTCGTCGCGCTCCATGACGTCGAGGAACTGTTCCTGGCGCGCCGCTTTGAAGAGAGCGAGCTTCCGATTCTCCGGCAACAGCGGTGCCTTTCGGTTACGACTCGTAGAGGTAAACGGCGACGCGGGCGCCCGGCGCATAGCCCTCCGATTCCGGCGGCACCAGCACGAACCCGTCGACCCGCACGGCCGAAAGAAGGCTGCCCGATTCGGGCGAGCTCTGCGGCTGGGCCCGCCCATCGATGAAGGCCACTTGCTGGAAATCGAGGAGGCCGACGGCGGAGACGATCTTCTTGCCCAGTTCCGCCTCGCGCACAGGGTGGGGCAGGCGGGCCTCGCGGCCGGCGAGTCGGCGCACCAGCCGGCCGGCGAAAAGCTCGTAGGCGGCAAGGCAGGCGAGCGGGTCGCCCGGCAGCAGGATCGCCGGCACGCCATCGCGCCGGCCGAATGCCGCCGAGCCGCCCGGCCGCATCGCGACGCCGTGGATCGCGACTTCGCCGGCTGCGGCGAGCGCCGCGGGGGCCGCATCGTCGGGGCCGGCCGCGCTGCGCCCGACTGCGATTACCGCATCCGCCGGCGCCTCTGTCACGACGCCGCCGTCGCGGGCGATCAGGTGGCGCAGCAGCGGCCCGTTCGCGTCGCCCGGCAAACCCTCGCCGAGCGGCTTCGGGCCGGCGATTTCGAGGCGGATGCGCGGCCGCCGCACGACCGCGACGCGGGCGATGCCGAAGAGTGCGAGCAGCGCGGCGTCCTGGGCGCGCAGCAGCTTTCCGGCCGGCAGCAGCAAGCCGCCGCGGCGGATCTGCTGCCCCTGCCGCTCAATGCCGGCGCCGGCAGCGGCGGCGGCGAAAATGTCGAGCCGCGCGCCTTCCGCATGCACCGCCTCGAAGGGCAGGATCGCGTCGGCGCCGTGCGGCGGCACGAGGCCTGCGGCGACGAGCGCCGCGCCGCCTCCGGCAAGCGGTCGAGCCGCATGCGCGAGCGCCAGCGAAATCGGGTTGTAGTCGCCCGCCCCGATCGTCTCGGCGGCGCGGACGGCATAGCCGTCGATAATGGCGCGGTCGGCGGGCGGCCAATCTCTGGGCGCGGAAAGCGGGCTCGCGAGGACGCGCCCCGCTGCCGCGGCGGCGTCGATTTCCTCGGCCGGGAGCGTTGCGGCGGCGGCGTCGATCCATTGCTCCACCGCCGCTGCCGGCGCACGATTCGAAAAGCCGCGCAGCCGGATATCTGCCGCCCCGCGAGTTTTCGCTCCGTTCATCGATCCTCCGCCGGCTCGCCGCCGGCATTTAATGCGGTAGCCGGATGCGCCGGGCAAGCCCGCCGCCGACGGGTTCAACGCCCGGGATTTCGACGGCAAGCAATTCGTGCGGCTGCGCACCTTGCGGCACCGCCTCGATCGTCTCGCAGATTAGGGTTCCGATAGATCGCCGTGCCGGGGCGGTCAAGGCGAGAGCGCAGGCGGAATTCGCTTTTCCGCCGCGCCGCGGCCCGGTACCCTGCGCCGGCCGCCCCGCCCGGCCGGCGGCAGCGGCCGGCGCGAAAGCATGCGAAGCAGCCTTAGATATATCCAGGACAGGACTTATGCCTACACCCTGCGCAGCGTCGGGGCGATCATGGCCGCGATCGGCGTGCCGGCGGTCCTCTTTCTCGTCGCGCACCGCGCCGCCGGCGCCGGCTATAATATTACAAATTCGCCGGTGCATATCGGCCGGCTCTACTGGGTCGCGCTGGCGGTATTCGGCGTCTTGGCGGGGGTCGGCCTCCTCTTCTTCTTTTTAGGCCTGCGCCGGCTCGCCTATCCGGGCTCGCTCGCCTGGCGGCTGACGCGCCTGCGCTCCGCCCGCTTCAGCCGAGGCCGCGCTTCCTCGAAATGACGAAGCTTTCGTCCCAGAACCATAAGCCCCCGTATTTCTGCAACACCGCCTTCGTCGCCTCCAGATAGGCGCCGCTGCCGATCGCCTCGGAAAGGCGCCGGTCCTCGACCTGCGCCACATAGACGGCGGCGTTCCAGGCGGCGAAGAGGGTCGAGGTGCCGATCGTGTCGCCGATCTCGGAGGGCAATGTGTGCATGTCGTAGCGGAAGAGCGCGCGCGCGTCGGGATAGGCGGCGAAATTGAGCTCGCGTCCGGCGGGTCCCAGCGCCGCCTTCGCCGCTTTCAACAGCGCGTGCCGGTCGGTCGTGAAGGGGTTCTCGCCGGGCCAGATGCGCTCGATGATCTCGAGCCCCGGGTCGGCGCCGTGCGAATGGATGGCGAGGAGCCGGCCGCCGGGGGCGAGGCTTTTGGCGAGCGGCGCGATGACGCGCTCGGCCTTGAATTCGAGGGGCGCACGGGCGCGGTAGGGCTGCGAGGCGATGACGAGGTCGTAGTCGGCCTGCGTCAGGCCGCGGCGCGGCCGCACCCGGTCCAAGAGAAACTTGTGGTCGTCGCGGTAGAGAACGAGCACGACCGGCTTCTCATAGACCGGGTTGCCCGTCGTCTGCGACATGCGGGCCCGCCAGTGCTCGGCGAGAAACGGCTGCAACTGCGTGATCTGCGTCTCGAAATCATGCGAGGTGGCGCCGGCGAGGGCCAGCTCGTGCCATACCATGCTCGAGGCTGCGGTCACGCTGCGCGGCGTCAGCAGCGGCGCCTCCGTGTAGTGCATGTTGGTCAAGACGAGCACAGTCGCCGGGTGCTCGAAAAGGCGGTCCGGCATCTTGTCGAGCACGAGGCGCACGTCCTCAAGGCTGATCTCCTTGCCGACGATGTAGAACGGCATCGTCGGAAAGCGCGCGTGCATCGCCCGCATGACGCGCGCCAGCACGGTGCCGTCACCGGTGCCGGCGTCGAAGACGCGCAAGGCCGGCGGCCGCGGGTGGATGTTCGCCAGCTCGAGGCCAACGCGCTCGGCGATCGCCCATTTCTCGCCGCAGGTGTTGACGAACAGTAGATATTTCTGGCGGTTGTCGTAAAACCGGAAATTGAGCGAGGGCTCGCTCTCCTGCCGGGGCGCGGCTGCGGTGACCGCGGGCTGCGGATCGTTCATGGCGCAGCTATGAGGCATATCGGGAGGGTGCGGGGCAAGCGGGATTCGCTATGATGCCCGCCTATCGCCGACCGGGGAGGTCCCAATGCGGGCGAGCCGCGACCACATCCTGACGACGCATGCCGGCAGCCTGCCGCGCCCCGATGCGCTGATCGAGGTGAACAAGGCGCAGGCCGAGGGCCGGGGCGAGGCGGCTGGGTTGGCGGCGACGCTCGCCCGATCGGTGCGCGAGGCTGTCGCCCGGCAAAAGGCAATCGGCATCGACATCCCCGGCGACGGCGAATACGGCAAGGCGACCGCATTGCAGCTCAACTACGGCGCCTGGCGCAGCTATTCCTTCGCGCGGTTGGGCGGGCTCGCGCCCGATCCCGACGGCAGCTACGACGAGACGCCGCGGCGCTCGCGGCCGGGCAAGCCGGTGCTGACGAACTTCGCCGACCGCCGCGACCGCGCCCGC
Organism: Allostellaceae bacterium; assembly: GCA_035538335.1. GTDB lineage: Bacteria > Pseudomonadota > Alphaproteobacteria > ATCC43930 > CGMCC-115725 > AP-15. Next base: position 44,929 of record DATLKN010000006.1, on the reverse strand, counting down.
TTTGCCGCGGCCTATGCCGATCCGACCTCCGGCGCCTCGATGGGCTACCGCGCGCTCGCCCCCGTCTGCGTCGGCCCGATCACCTATGAGGGCCACGCAGCGATCGCCGCCGACATCGCCCGCTTCAAGCGGGCGCTCGCCGCCGCCGGGGTCGAGGAAGGCTTCATGACGGCGATCGGCCCGGGCAGCGCCTCGCGCATCGGCAACGCCTATTACAAGAGCGAGGAGGAGTTCGTCTTCGCCTGCGCCGAGGCGATGCGGGAGGAATACACGGCGATCGTCGAGGCGGGGCTGGTGCTGCAATTCGACGACCCGGCGATCGCCGAGAACTGGGATCTGATCAACCCGGAGCCCTCGGTCGCGGATTACCGCCGCTTCACGATGCTGCGGGTCGAGGCGCTGAACCACGCGATCCGCGGCCTGCCGCGCGAGCGGCTGCGCTTTCATCTGTGCTGGGGCAGCTGGCACGGGCCGCACACGACCGACATCCCGTTCCGCGACATTGTCGAAACCATGCTGGCGATCGATGTGGCGGCCTATTCCTTTGAGGCCGGCAACGTTCGCCACGAGCATGAATGGCGGGTCTGGGAGGAGGTGCGGCTGCCCGAGGGCAAGCTGATCCTGCCCGGCGTCGTCAGCCACGCGACGAACGTCGTCGAGCATCCGCAGCTCGTCTGCGACCGCATCCTGCGCTTCGCCGGCCTCGTCGGGCGCGAGCGCGTCATCGCCTCGACCGATTGCGGGCTCGGCGGGCGCATCCACCCCGAGATCGCCTGGGCCAAGCTCGAAGCGCTCTCGCAGGGCGCATCGCTGGCGAGCCGGCGGCTCTGGCATTGAGGGGGGCGGCGATGGCGACAGCAGGCGGCAAACGGGTCGGCGTCATCGGCGCCGGCATGGTCGGCGTGTGCGCCGCGAGCTGGCTGCAACGCGACGGCCACAGCGTCTTTCTCGTTGAGCGCGGCGAGCCGGGGCACGGCGCCTCCTTCGGCAATGCCGGCTGCTTCAACGGCTCCTCGGTGACGCCGGTAGCGATGCCGGGGGTCATCTGGAAGGTGCCGGGATGGCTCAAGGACCCGCTCGGGCCGCTGGCATTGCGCCCCGCCTATCTGCCGAAGATCGCGCCCTGGCTGTGGCGCTTCGTGCGCGCCGGGACGCCGGAGAAGATCGCCGCCCAGGCGCGCGCCTTGCGGTCGCTCTTGGGGCCGACGCTCGAGGCGCTGCGGCCGCTCGTCGCCGAGGCCGGCGCCGAGGCGCTCGTGCACCGGCGGGGCCATCTCTATCTCTACCGCACTCGGCAAGCGCTCGAGGGCGACCGGCTCGCCTGGGATCTGCGGCGCGACAACGGCGTCGAAATCGACACGCTCGGCGCCAACGAATTGCGCCAGCTAGAGCCGGCCGTCTCGCGCGACTATGGCTGTGCCGTGCTGGTGCGCGAGAACGGCCACACCTCGAACCCGCTGGCGCTCGTCGAGGCGCTGCTCGCGCAATTCCGCCGCAATGGCGGCGAGGTGGTCGTGGCATCGGCGACCGGGTTTCGGCTCGCCGGCGGCCGGCTCGTCGCGATCGAAAGCGACCAGGGCGATCTGCCGGCCGACGCCGCGATCGTCTGCGCCGGTGCCTATTCGAAGCCGCTCGCCGCCTCGCTCGGCGACCGCGTGCCGCTCGAGACCGAGCGCGGCTATCACCTGATGATCCGCGACCCTGAGGTGATGCCGCGGCTGCCGGTCGCCGACGCCGAGGGCAAGTTCGTCGCGACGCCGATGGATACGGGGCTGCGCTTCGCCGGCACGGTCGAGCTGGCGGGGCTCGACGCGCCCCCCGATTGGCGGCGCGCCAGGATCCTCCTGCAACAGGGCAGGAAGCTGTTGCCCGGGCTCGCGGCCGACTACCCCGAAGAGCGGATTTCCGTATGGATGGGCCACCGGCCGAGCCTGCCCGACTCGCTGCCGGTCTTGGGTCCCTCGCGCGCCTCGCCCGATGTGATTTACGCGTTCGGCCACGGCCATGTCGGCATGACCGGCGCGCCGATGACCGGCAAGCTCGTCGCCGATCTCCTCGCCGGCCGGCCGCCGGCGATCGACATCGCCCCTTTCAGCGCCGCCCGGTTCTAAGCGGATCAGACGACCCCGATCATCGTGCCGCCGTGGCCGTCCGAGAAGACGTGCCATTTGAGGGCGCCGTAGCTGCCGGCGAGCTGCACGGTTCCGGATTTCGTGCCCTCGGTGACGATCAGCTGGTCGCTGCCGTTCTCGGTGATCGTTGTCTTCGAGACGAAATTCAGGTCTCTGAGATCGACGAAGTCGTATTTGGTGTCGAAGCCCTCGACCGTGCCGAGGGTCGCGGCCGTCGTCAGCAGGGTCTCCGCATTTCCGGCTGCGGCGCCGAAATCGAAGGAGTGGAAATTGGTGAGGCCGAGATGGTCGATGTTGACGCTCACTGCGCCGAGGCTTCCCGACAATTCGAGCGTATTGCTGGCGCTGGCCTTGCCGACGACCCCGCCGCTCAACTTGTAGCCCGCCTCCAACTCGAGGAGATTGCTTCCCGTGCCGCCGAAATAGACCGCGGTCGCGCCCTCGATCGTCCCGGAATCGACCACGGTGCCGCCCGCTTGGAGGGCGATGCCGGAACCGGCGCTGCCGGTCGCCTCGATCGTGCCGGAGTTCGTCACGATGCCGGCGCCGCCGAGGACGCGGACCGCCGCGCCGGAACTTTTGATCAGGGCCGAAGCGCCTTTGTTTTCGACGCTGCCGCCAGCTTCGAGGAGGATGCCGAAGCTGCTCGTCCCGCCCGCCTCGATGGTCCCGGCGTTTGTCACGGTGCCGGCACCGCCGGAGACGACGATCGCCGCGCCGGAACCCTCGATCAGGGCCGAGGCGCTTTTGTTTTCGACGCTGCCGCCCGCGAACAGGCCAACGCCAAAGCCAAAGCCGCTCGTTCCCGTCGCTTCGATCGTGCCCGAGTTCGTCACGATGTCGGCGCCGCCGGAGACGACGATCGCCGCGCGGTAACCCTCGATCAGGGCCGAAGCGCCTTTGTTTTCGACGCTGCCGCCAGCTTCGAGGGCGATGCCGAAGCTGCTCGCCCCGCCCGCCTCGATGGTCCCGGCGTTCGTCACGGTGCCGGCGCCGCCGGAGACGACGATCGCCGCGCCGTAACCCTCGATCAGGGCCGAGGCGCTTTTGTTTTCGACGCTGCCGCCCTGCACGAGGCCGACGCCTATCCCGCTCGTTCCCGTCGCTTCGATCGTGCCGGTGTTGGTGACCGTGCTGGCGGCGCCCGTGCCGTAAATCCCGATCTCATAGCCCTCGATCAGGGCTGCCGCGCCCTTGTTGACGATGCTGCCGCCGGCTTTGAGAGCGATCCCGATGCCGCTCGTGCCGCCCGCCTCGACCGTGCCGGCGTTGGTGACCGTGCTGGCGGCTCCGGTGATGTAGATCCCGCGGTAACCGCCCTCGATGAGGGCGGTCGCGACGGTATTGGCGACGATGCCGCCGCTCCCCGCGAAAGCGACGCCGAAACCCCGCGTGCCCGTCGCTTCGATGGTGCCGGTGTTGGTGACCGTGCCGGCGGCGCCCGTTGCGTACACGCCGGCGACGGTGCCCTCGATCAGGGCTGCCGCGCCGTTGTTGACGACGCTGCCGCCCGCGACCAAGGCGATCCCGACGCCGCTCGTTCCCGTCGTCTCGATCGTGCCGGTGTTCGTCACCGCCGCGGTGCCGCCGACGGCGTAGACCCCGAACTCGGCGCCCCGGATCAGCGCCGCGCGGCCGGTATTGCGGACGTTGCCGCCTGCCGTCAGCTTGATGCCGCTCGTTCCGCTCGCCTCGATCGTGCCGCTGTTCTTCACGGTGCCGGCGGCGCCCGCGACGTAGATGCCCTCCATATTTCCGGAGATCAGCGCCCCGGCCTTGTTGTGAACGGTGCCCCCGTCGGTCAACCTGATGCCGCCGCGGACCGTGTCTAGGATCGAGCCGGCATTGACGACGGTCCCGCTTCCTGCCGAGATGTAAATCCCGCCCGAAATGTAGCCGCTCGCCAGGTTGCTAACGGAGCCCCCTTTTCTCAGATCCACCCCCCACCCGTGGTCGTTCTTCGACTCGACGGTGCCGGAGTTGACGACCGTGCCGGCCGCGCCCGAGACGCGGATGCCGTCGCCGGCGTTGGAGCTCGCGAAGCCCTCGATCGTGCCGCTGTTTTCGACATGGCCGCCGCCGCCGAGGGAGACGGCGGCGGCGCCGGCGCTCTCCGACGCGATGATGCCGGAGTTGGTGACCGTGCCGGCGCCGAGGTAGACGTAAATCCCCGGACCACCCTGGCCGACGATGACGGCGTTCGCGCCCGTATTGGCAACGGTGCCGCCGGCGAGGAACTCGATGCCGAAGCCGGAGGTTCCGGCGTCCTCGATGACGCCGTAGTTCGTCACCGTTCCCGCAGTGCCGCGCACGACGATGCCGGCATCGTCACAACGATGGTGGCGTTCGCGCCGGTGTTGGTGACGTGGCCGCCGGAGCCGAGATAGATGCCGACGCCTTGCGTGCCCGATGCCCCGATCGTGCCGGCGTTCGTCACGCCGCGGGCGGCGCCCTTGACGACAACTCCGGCCTCATATCCGTTGATGATCCCGGTCGCGGCCTTGTTGTCGACGCTGCCGCCGGAATCCAGGACGACGGCGTAGTTGGAGCCGAGGCTGCCCAGCGCCTCGATCGTGCCGACGTTGGTCACCTTGCCGGCGGCTTGGAGAAGAACCCCGGCGCCGGTCGATCCCGTGGCCTCGATCAGGCCCTAGTTGACGACCTTCCACGGCCCGCCGACGGCGCCGCCGAACACCGCGTCGCCGCTGCCGGCGTCGATTTTGCCGCTCGTGGTGACCGTCAGCGGCGAGGCGTAGCTCCCCGTATGGGCGAGGGTGATGCCGTGGGCGATGGTTGTGCTGATGGTGGACAAAGTCATCCCCTCTCGGGAACAGCCCGAAACCGCGCAATGTTCGTGATTTTCCGCCGCGGCTCATACCATCGGATGATGACTTCAACCATTACTCTATTTTCTCTTGATAGTCAACAACTCGTCGAAGCGTCGGATGCGCGACGCGCGGCGCACGCAAGGCAAAGTGCCTCGACGCGGGCGAAATTTCCTCTAAGCTCGGGAGGCGATCGAGATCGGAGCGGCCGCGTGCCGAGCAATATCGTCATTCGACTTGCGACGGCGGAGGATGCGGGGCTCATCCTCGCCTTCGTGCGCGAGCTGGCGGCCTACGAGCGGGCGCCGGGGGCGGTCGTCGCGACCGAAGCAGACCTCGTGCGGTACGGCTTCGGGCCCGAGCCCGCCTTCGAGGCGCTCGTCGCGTCGCTCGACGGCGAACCCATCGGCTTCGCCCTCTTCTACCCCGTCTTTTCGACCTGGCTCGGGCGGCCGGGCATGTTTCTCGAAGACCTCTATGTGCGCGAGCGAGCGCGCCGCAACGGGATCGGGCGGGCGTTACTCTCCCGGCTGGCGGCGGTTGCCGTCGAGCGCGGCTACGGCCGGCTGCACTTCAATGTCCTCGACTGGAACCCCGCGAAGGGCTTTTACGAGCGGCTCGGTATGGAGGCGAGGCCGCAGTGGCAGGGCTGGGGTGCGAGCGAAGCGGTATTGCGGCGCCTCGCGCAAGAGGATCGCGGGCGATGAGCAAGACGGCAACCGGCAGGTGCCTCTGCGGCGCGGTCGCGTGCCGTGGTCCGAGATCCTCGACGTATTGCCGCGCTGGCGCGCCGGCCCGATATAGCTACCAGTGAGGCAATGAAGCAGTGAGAGAGAATTTGTTCTTACTGTCTCACCGCCTCACTGGTCAGCCTTCTTCTCGGTACTCTCCGTGTGTCCGTGTTCCAATCGTCGCCGCGGCCGCTCGGCGTCGGCGACGAGCCAATAAAGAACGGCGAGCGCCAGCGCCAACCCGCCATACCCCAATAGCGTCTCCAGCTTCGCCGACTGGTAGTCGAGGAGGATCAGTTTGCGCGCCATGACGATGATCGCGATCATCACGACGGTGCGCACCTGAATGGCGCCGCTGTGCGTGCGCATCGCCGAGACGATCGAGTGGTTGAACTCCAACAGTATGATGACCGTCAGAATGAGGCCGAACGCCTCTTTCATGACCTGGGTTTCGCGGAACAGCACGCCTTCCATGAAATCCTGGCTGAGCTTTATGCCGATCAAAATCAATGAGTGGACGACGATGAGTGAGATGAAAAATATCAGGATACGAAAGCCGATCTGCTCGAAATAATCGTAGAGCGTCAGGGCTTTCCAATGTTCGGGCAGGCGATCGAACAAGGACATATGCTTCTCCGCTGACGGCCGATGAATGGTCAAGCCGCCGCTTCTGCGGCGGCGGTTGAATGATTGATCGTCGTCCCGGCGAAAGCCGGGACCCATCTACGCCTTGGATACCCGCCTTCGCCGGTATGACGTGTGGCGTCGCAGGTTTCAGCCATCCGCAACGAGCGCCTTTAAGCGGTAAAGCAATTCCAATGCCTCGCGCGGGGAGAGTTCGTCGGGTCTCGTCTCGCGCAGCTGCGCCTCGGCCGCGGATTCGCGCGGCGCGGGCCGGGCGCGCTCGCGGGCCAGGCTGAAGAGCGGCAGATCGTCGGCGAGACGGGCCAGTGCGCCGCCCTCTTCGCCCTTTTCCAATAGCGCCAGCACCTCTTCGGCGCGCTCCGTCACGGCTCGCGGCAAGCCGGCGAGTTTCGCCACATGCACGCCGTAGGAGCGGTCGGCGGTGCCGGGGGCGACCTCGTGCAGGAACACCACCTCGCCCTTCCATTCCTTGACCCGCATCGTCTGGCAGGCGAGGCCGGGGAGCTTCGCCGCGAGCGCCGTTAGCTCATGGTAATGCGTCGCGAACAGCACCCTGCACCGATTGACCTCGTGCAGATGCTCGAGCGCCGCCCAGGCGATCGAGAGGCCGTCGAAGGTGGCGGTGCCGCGGCCGATCTCGTCGAGGATGACGAAGGCGCCTTCGCCCGCCTGATTGAGGATCGCCGCCGTTTCGACCATCTCGACCATGAAGGTCGAGCGGCCGCGCGCCAGATCGTCGGCGGCGCCGACGCGGCTGAAGAGGCGGTCGACGACGCCGATCCGCGCGCTCGCCGCCGGCAGGTAGGAACCCATCTGCGCCAGCACGGCAAAGAGCGCGTTCTGGCGCAGAAAGGTGCTCTTGCCGGCCATGTTGGGGCCGGTGACGAGCCAGATGCGTTGCTCGCCGAGGACGCAGTCATTGGCGACGAAGCGGCCGCTGTCGCCCGATTGCGCGAGCGCCGCCTCGACGGTCGGATGACGGCCGCCGCGGATCTCGAAGCGGCTGCTGCGCTCGACGGCAGGGCGCACCCAGCCGCCCTCTTGCCCGCGCTCGGCGAGGGCGGAAGCAAGGTCGAGGGCGGCGAGCGCCGCCGCCGCGGCGGCGATTTTCGCCCGCTCCGCCAGCACGGCGCCGACCAGCTCGTCGAAGAGCGCCAATTCCAGGGCGAGGGCGCGCTCGCCGGCGGTCGCGATGCGTGACTCCAGTTCGGCGAGCTCCACCGTCGTATAGCGCTGCGCGCCCGCCATCGTCTGACGATGAATGAATTCGGGTCCGAGCTTTGCCGCGTGCTGCGCGCCGATCTCGATGTAATAGCCGATGACGTTGTTGTGGCGGATCTTGAGCGCGGCGACATTGGTGTTGCCGACATAGCGGGCCTGCAAGGCCGCGATCCGCCGGCGGCTGTCGTCGCGCAATTCGCGGTGCTCGTCGAGTTCGCTCGAATATCCGGCGGCGATGAAGCCGCCGTCGCGGGCGAAGTACGGCAGCTCGGCGGCGAGCGCCTCGCCGAGCCGGCCGACGAGTTCCAAGTGGTCGCCGAGATCGGTGACCGAAGCGGCGAGCGCCGGCGGCAGCGGCACGAGGCTCGGCGCCGCGAACAGCTCGCGCAGCCCGGCGGTGCGCGCGAGCGCCTCGCGCAGTTGCGCCAGATCGCGCGGGCCGCCGCGTCCGAGCTGGAGGCGGCCGAGCGAGCGCTCGATGTCGGGCGAATGCGCGAGCGTCTCGCGCAGCCGTTCGCGGATTTCGGGACGGTCGAGAAAGAACTGCACCGCGTCGAGCCGCGCCTCGATTGCTTGCGGATCGGTCAGCGGCGCCGCGAGGCGTTCGGCGAGGAGCCGTGCGCCGGCAGCGGTCAGGGTGCGGTCGACGACCGCCAGCAGGCTCCCTTTGCGCTCGCCCGCAAGGGTGTGCGTCAGCTCGAGGTTGCGCCGCGTCGCCGCGTCGATCTGCATGACCGAGCCGGGGGTCACCCGGCGCGGTGCGGCGAGCAGCGGTTTCTGCCCGCCCTGCGTTGCCCCGACGTAATCGACGAGCGCCCCCGCCGCGGCGATCTCGGCCCGGGTGAACGGGCCGAAGACGTCGAGTGCGCCGACCTCGTAGAAGGATTCGAGCCGGCGCCGCGCCGGCTCGCTTTCGAAGCGGGCGTCGGGGAGCGGCGTCAGCACGCCCCGCCAATCGGCCCATAGCGCGGCCAATGCCGGCCGCGCAATGAGACGCTCGGGCGCCAGGATCTCGCCCGGCGAAAGCCGCGCGATGTCGTGCGCGAGCATGGTCTCGCCGGTCGGCATCAGCGCGAAATCGCCGGTCGACAGATCGAGCCAGGCGAGCCCCAGCGTTCCAGCCGCCTCGGCAACGCCGGCGAGATAGTTGTGCCGGCGCGAGTCGAGCAGGCCCTCCTCGGTCAAGGTGCCGGGCGTGACGGTGCGCACGACGGCGCGCTTCAGCGGCCCCTTGAGGCCGCGCCGCTTGGCTTCGGCGGGGTCTTCGACCTGCTCGCAGATCGCCACCTTGAAGCCGGCCCGGATCAGCCGCGCGAGATAGGATTCCGCCGTGTGCACCGGCACCCCGCACATCGGGATATCTTGGCCCTCGTGCTTGCCGCGCTTCGTCAGCGCGATGTCGAGCGCCGGCGCGGCGGCGATCGCGTCGTCGAAGAAGAGTTCGTAGAAATCGCCCATGCGAAAGAACAGAAGCACGCCCGGGTTCGCCGCCTTGATCGCGTGGTATTGCGCCATCACCGGAGAGGCGGTCCCGATGCCGAGTTGCGCACCGGGCGGTGCCGGCTGCGGCGAGCCGCGTAAAGCGGAGAGACGCGGGCCGGCGTTTGCGGCTAGCATGAGGCGGAGAGAGGCATGATGGGAGAGCCCGGATGAGCGGGGCCGGTTCCACCCCTGCGGCGGTCCGCGAAGCGGTCGCCTCGTTTCCCGACCGCGCGCATTTCCGCGCCGCGGTGTCGGGGCTGCTCGCCGCCGGCTTCGCGCCGAGCGATCTGTCGGTGCTCGCCTCGCATGACGCGCTTGCGACGGCGGGGGAGGCGGCCGGCATGGAGCCGGAGGTAGTGCCGGCCGGGCTCAGCGAGGAACTCAAATACATCGGACCGCTGACGATCGCCGGCATCATCCTGATTTCCGGCGGCCCGATCGCCGCGACGGTCGCGGCGCTGGTCGGCGCGGGGCTCGGCGGCGCGGCGTTGAAGGAGCTTTTCGACCGCTATACCGCGCCTCGGCATGCCGAGGATTTCGCCGCCGCGCTCGCCGCCGGCGCGGCGCTGCTGTGGGCGCGCTGCGAGGACGGCGAACGTGAGACGACGGCGCTGCGCATCATGAGCGAAGCGGGCGGGCGCAATGTGCACATGCATTCCCGCCCGCCGCATCCGGGCGAGCACGCCTGCTGAGCGGTTTTGAGGGCAAACGCTGCGCCCAAATCGGTGATCACCCCTGTTCAGGCCGGGGGGGGTATCGTGCGTCCTTCGAGGTCGTGCTTTGCGAGGGCCCTCAGGATGAGGGCTTTTCTTAATGCCATCAAAGGCTTTAGTCATGCTGATGAGCGCCCGTCGGGCGCGTCTCGAAGCACGCACTTGGCTGATGCAGCCCGAGCCCGGTCGCGCGCCTAGGCCTGCGCGCTCGGCCGCGCCTTCATGCGCGCGTGCCAGGCGCCGATATGCTTCAGATCGGGATTGAGCGGTTGACCGGCGCGCGCGAAGAAATCGACGAAGGCGAAGAGGAGGATGTCGGCGAGGGTCGGGTGCTCGCCGCAAATGAACGGCCTGTCTCCCATGAGTCCGTCGAGCCAGGCGAGCCTTTCCTGCGCGATCTGCTTCAGATCATTGGCTGCCTGCGGGATGCAATGAATGCGGTCCTGAAACATCTTCAAGCCTTCGCCGAAGCGGAAGCCGTTGGCCATCGGCTCGAGGATGTTGAGGTCGATGCGCCGCGTCCACATGCGCGTCCGGGCGCGCTCCTCCGGCGTGTCGCCGATCAGCGACGGGCCGGAGCCGACTTCGTCGAGGTATTCGCAGATCGCGGTGATCTCGGCCAGGATCGAGCCGTCGTCGAGCTGCAATGCCGGGCATGTCCCGGTTGGGTTCTTGGCGAGGTAAGGGGCTTGACGGTTCTCGCCGGCGCGGATGTCGACCTCGATTCTGGGCAATTCGATGCCTTTCTCGGCCATGAACATGCGCACCGCCTTTGGGTTCGGTCCGATCGAATTATAGAGCTGCATCCCTCGCCTCCCCTGATCGCTCCCCGCGATGCTAGCATAAGGCGCATGGCCGACACGATGGAAGTGCGGGTCAGCCGGGTCGGGCGAGAGGCGATCGGCACGAAGAGCTACGAACTCGTCGATCCGGAGGGCGGCGAGCTGCCGCCATTCACCGCCGGGGCCCATATCGACGTGCTGCTGCCGGGACCGGTGATGCGGCAGTTCTCGCTGTGCAACGACCCTTCGGAGCGCCACCGCTACGTGATCGCGGTCTTCGCCGAGCCCGGCAGCCAGGGCGCTCCGCGCCTGCTGCACCGGAAAGTCCGGCCGGGCGCCCGGCTCGTCGTGTCGCGTCCGCGCAACCGGTTTCCGCTCGTCGAAGGGGCAGCGCGGTATCTGCTGCTGGCCGGCGGCATCGGCGTCACGCCGCTTCTTTCGATGGCCTATCGCCTGGCCGCGCTCGGCGCCGATTTTACGCTCCATTACTGCACGAAGAGCCTGCGCCACACCGCCTTCCGTGCGCCGCTTCGCACTTTCGGGAATGCCGCGGTACTGCATCACGACGGCGGTGACCCGGCGCGCGGGCTCGACATGAAGAAGCTTCTCGCCGGCCATCGGCCGGGGACGCAGCTCTATCATTGCGGGCCGCTCGGCTTCATGGACGCGGTCCGAGAAGCCGCCGTGCATTGGCCCGAGAGCAGCGTGCATTGCGAATATTTCGCCGCGCCGCCCTCCGATGCGGGCGAGGACAACAGCCTCGACGATTTTGCGGTCCGGGACAGGGCAACCGGCAAGCTCTATCCGGTCGGGCCCGGCCAGTCGATCCTCGCGGTCTTGCGCGATGCCGGCTTCGAGATCGGTACCTCTTGCAAATCAGGACGTTGCGGGATTTGCCGAAGACATTACTCGAAGGGCGAGCCGGTCCATCGCGATACCCTGCTGACGGAAAGCGAGAGGGGCGAATTCATCCTGCTTTGCCGCGCCCGCTCGCGCACGCCGGTCCTCGTTGTTGAGATCTGATCAGTGGGCGCGCGCTGGCGTGAGGCGCAGGCCCAAGAGCGGCGCGAGCGCCTCCGGCGTCAGCTTCGAAAACCCCTTCGGCACCGCGAAGAGCGCCGCGGGTTGCGGGCCGATATGCAGATGGCGCAATTCCCAGCGGATCGTCGTCACGCGGCCGCGCGGGGCGCGAAACCGGCCCTCGCATTTGATCGGGATGCCGGCGGAGCTGAGCCAGATGTATCCCGTCGCGCGGCCCTGTGGCGCCGTGACATCGACCGCGTATTTGGTCGTTCGGATGCCGTCGATCCGCTCGCGGCCGACCGGGGCTTTCAGCAATTGCGGATTTTGCAGGATCGTCAAGGCCGCGGGTACCGGGAGTTCGGCGACGGTGTGCAGTTTCGGCAGCACAATATCGGCGATGCCGCTGTTGTCGTGAAGGATGAAGAAAACCGGGTTAGCGCCTTGCAAATTCTGTTCGTGCCGCTCCTCGCCCGGCATGTGCCAGATTCGGCCGAGATAGGTCTTGCCGTCGAGCACGAGGAGCCGTTCGGCGGTGAACCCGACGGGCGCGTTTTCGAGCGTCAGCGCGCTCGGCGCGCGCGTGTCCGCGAGCGTCAGGAGCGTGGCGAGAAGGATGATCCTGATGGTACGCATATTGCTCCTCTAGGGTGGCGGCGCTGGACAGCGGTCGCACAACGCTTATCCTCATCCTCTGGGCGAAATGGGGCCGGCAAGAGGCGATGAACGACAGCGACGGCATGGTGACGGTGCGGGTTCACGCCGCGATCTCCGAGATCGGCGAAGCCGCCTGGGACGCCTGCGCCGGAGCCGTCAATCCGAGCGTTTCCTACGCTTTCCTCAATGCCCTCGAGGAGAGCGGCTCGGCTGTCCCGAGCACCGGCTGGGCGCCGCAGCATCTCTCGATCGCCGATCCCGCGGGCGGCGTCACCGGCGTCGCGCCGCTCTACGCCAAGAGCCATTCCTACGGCGAATATGTCTTCGACCACGGTTGGGCCGACGCCTATGAGCGGGCGGGCGGGCGCTATTACCCGAAACTGTTGTGCGCGGTGCCGTTCACGCCGGTGCCGGGGCCGCGCCTGCTGGTGCGGCCGGGGGCGCCGCCGGAGACGCGCGCGCAGCTGATAGCCGGCATGATCGAGTTGGTGCGGCGTCGGGGCATTTCCTCGCTGCACGTCAACTTCCCCGAAGAGCCCGAGATCAAGGCGCTCGCCGAAGCCGGGTTTCTCGAGCGGCTCGGCCAGCAATTCCATTGGACGAACGAAGGCTACCGCGATTTCGACGACTATCTCGCGGCGCTCAATTCGCGCAAGCGCAAGGCCGTCCGGAAAGAGCGGCGCGAGGCGCTCGCACAGGGTATCGAGATCGAGGTGTTGACCGGCGACGACCTCGCCTCCCGCCATTGGGACGCATTCCACGAGTTCTACCTCGCGACCTCCGACCGCAAATGGGGCTCGGCCTACCTCAACCGCAAATTCTTCGCGCTGATCGGCGCCCGCATGCCGGAGAAGATCGTCCTCGTCATGGCGCGGCGCGGCAAGAATTACGTCGCCGGCGCGCTCAATCTGCTGGGACAGGATGCAATCTACGGGCGCAACTGGGGCAGTTACGGCGATTACAAATTCCTGCATTTCGAATGTTGCTATTACCAGGCGATCGAATTCGCGATCCGCCACCGGCTGCAGCGCGTCGAGGCCGGGGCGCAAGGCCCGCACAAGATCCAGCGCGGCTATCTGCCGGTGCCGACCTATAGCGCGCATTTCATGCCCGACCCGGGCTTTGCCCGCGCGGTCGCGCAATTCCTCGCCCGCGAGCGCGAGATGATCGCGCACAAGATGGAAAATCTCGCCGAGTATTCGCCGTTCCGGCACGAAGACTGAGGCTGGCCGGCCGTCGGCGACGGGGCGGGCCGCCCGGGCCGCGCGCGGAACCGGCTCGCCTGCCCATCGTTCAATTTGCAGAGATTTTGTTGCGTCCGAGCAGGTGAAAGTCTTTGCAGTACCTTTAAAATATCGGCGGCGGAGGCGGAGGTAGTCTTGGATCAGGAAACAATCAGCCAAGCCCGGGAAGTCAAAGACCGGATTTCCGGCGCGGCATCGGAACAGATCGGTCGCGGCGTTGGTGCGGTACAAGAAAAATTGCGCGAGTTCGCCGAGGCGCAAAAGGAAAGCGGCGCGGAACGGCTGCGCGGCCTCGCCAATGCGGCGCACCGCGCCGCGGCGGACATCGAAACGCAAAGTCCGCTCGCGGCCAAATATCTGCGCCAGGCGGCGACCGGCATCGAAGGAGCCTCGGAGGGCTTGCACGAGCGCAGCTTCGAGGAGCTGGCCGAGGCGCTCGAGCGCTTCGCCCGCGAGCGTCCCGCCGCGCTCTTTGCTGGCGCGATGCTGACGGGATTTGCGCTGACATGGCTGATTGCCGGCCGCTCGAGGAGTTAGCGAAATGGTATTTGCCGGCTATGCGCGCGCGATCCCGGAAACTCGTTCCGAGATCGCCGTCGCCGCGCGCCGGCTCGATAAGGTGATGGCATATGACACGGCAGAGTGAACGGCTCGAAGCGGAAGCGGAGGCGGCCCGTCAGCGTCTGTCGCTGGCGCTCGACGAACTGCGCGTTCGGCTAACGCCGGCCGATGTTCTCGACCAATTGGCCCAGAGCGGGACCGGCGAATTCTTCGCGAACTTCGCGCGGGACCTCCGCGACAACCCGCTTTCGGTGGCGTTCTTCGGCGCCAGCCTCGCGCTCTTGCTGGCGCCGCGCATCCGAGACGCGGCGGCCAACGCCGTGCGGCGCAGCAGCGAAGCGGCGAGAGGCACCGCCGCACGGGCGCAGTCGGCGACGGCGGCCGCCGGCGAGCGTGCGGGCGGCGCCGCCTGGGACGTGTCGCGGGCTGCCGGGCGGGCCGCCGATACTGCGACTTCGCTGGGCGAGGCCGCATCCACCGGCTACCGGCGCGCCGGTAGCCGGTGGATGCGGCCGGGTCGATGCGTGACTTCCTCGCGCTGTGCCGCGAGCAGCCGGTTGTCCTCGCCGGCATCGGGCTCGGCGTCGGCGCGGCGCTCGGCGTGCTGATGGCGCTCGGCTCCCGCCCGGCCGAGCCGGCCGATGTCGAGACCGAAAAATTGCGGGAAGAGTCGCAGGAGTACGTGGCCGCCGAGCAGGCGCGCGCGCCGCAGGAAGTACCCGAACCGGCGACCGGCGCGCCGCGGAGGCAACCAGTCGGTTCGGTCGAGGCGACAGCGGGCGGCGGTGGCGGGGAGGCGGCGGCCCGCGGCCGGGCATGAACGGCGGGGCCGGGCCGCACCGAGGCTATGCCGGCACTGTGCCGATGCGCGTGCCGGCCTGGGCGCTGTGGCTGAGTGCGGCGCTGTTCGTCGTCGGCAATGCCCGGCGCGCATCGCGCCCGGCAAAGGCAATCGCCAGCGCCGAGGGCGCCGGCCGCGCGGCGAACCGGGCCTGTGAGATACCGGGACGCGGCTGGAAGCAGATCCTCTGGCGCGTCTGGCAGGGCATCGCGGACGACCGCATCCTGGCCAATGCCGCCGGCGTCGCGTTCTATGCCCTGCTCGCGGTCTTCCCGCTGATTGCGGCAATCGTCTCGATCTATGGGCTCTTTGGCGATCCGGCGGCGATCGCCGGCCATCTCGACTCGCTGTCGCGCGTCGTGCCCGGCGGCGCGATCGAGGTCGTGCGCGATCAGCTGAGCCGCATTGCGGGGCAGCGCGGCACGGCACTGGGCGTCGGCTTTGTCGTCGGCCTCGCGATCTCGCTGTGGAGCGCCAATTCCGGCACCAAGGCGCTTTTCGATTCTCTCAACGTCGTTTATGAGGAAAAGGAGGAGCGTAGTTTTGTGACGCTCAATGCGGTCTCACTTTGCTTCACCGTGGCGGCGATCCTGCTGCTGATCGCCGCCCTCGGCGGCATGATCGCAATGCCGGCCGCGCTTGAGGGCCTGCCGCTCGGCGGCGCATCGAAGCCGATCGTCGAGTTCGCGCCCTGGCCGATATTCCTGGTGCTGGTCGCCTTGGCGCTGGCGGTTCTCTATCGCTGGGGCCCGAGCCGCAGCGAGGCCCGCTGGCGCTGGACCACTTGGGGCAGCGCCTTTGCCACCCTCGCCTGGGTTGCCGGCTCGGCGCTGTTTTCCTGGTACGCCGCCAATCTCGGCAGCTTCAACAAGACCTACGGCTCGCTTGGCGCCGTCATCGGCTTCATGATGTGGATCTGGCTGTCGGCGATCGTCGTCCTGATCGGCGGCAAGCTGAACGCCGAAACCGAGCACCACATCGCGCGGCGCGGCGGCCCTTCACCCCGACCCTCTCGCCGCACGCGCGGAGAGGGAGGGTGAGGGGCACAGCGTGTCGAGCCCGCAAGACGTGGCGGCGCCCCCCCGTCTGCCTATTTCTATTCGACGAGCGCGGGTTCCTTGGGCGGGATGGCGGCGGGCGGACGCTCCTCGAACTCGAATTCGAGCTTGTCTTCCTCGCCCTTGTGCACGACCCGCACGGTGCCGCCTTTGGCGAGCCGCCCGAACAGCAATTCCTCGGCGAGCGGCTTCTTGATGTGCTCCTGGATGACGCGCGCCAGCGGTCGCGCGCCGTAGAGCCGGTCGTAACCCTTCTTGGCAAGCCAGGCGCGCGCGCTTTCCGCCAGCTCGATCGTGACGTTGCGGTCGGCGAGCTGCGCCTCGAGTTGCAGGACGAACTTGTCGACGACGCGCTCGATCGTCTCGGTCGAGAGCGGCGCGAACGAGATCGTCGCGTCGAGCCGGTTGCGGAATTCCGGCGTGAAGAGGCGGTTGATCGCCTCCTGGTCGTCGCCCTCGCGCACGCCGCTGCCGAAGCCGATCGCGTTCCGCTCCAGTTCCGAGGCGCCGGCATTCGTCGTCATGATCAGGATGACGTTGCGGAAATCGACATTCTTGCCGTTGTGGTCGGTCAGTTTTCCGTAATCCATCACCTGCAATAGAATATTGAACAGGTCGGGATGCGCCTTCTCGATCTCGTCGAGCAGCAATACCGAATGCGGGTGCTGGTCGATGGCGTCGGTGAGGAGGCCACCCTGGTCGAAGCCGACATAGCCGGGCGGCGCGCCGATCAGGCGCGAGACGGTGTGCCGCTCCATGTATTCCGACATGTCGAAGCGGGTGATTTCGATCCCCATCGTGCGGGCGAGCTGGCGCGCCACCTCGGTCTTGCCGACGCCGGTCGGCCCCGAGAAGAGGTAGGAGCCGATCGGCTTCTCGGGGTCGCGCAAGCCGGCCCGCGCCAGCTTGATCGCCGCGACCAGCGCCTCGATCGCCTTGTCCTGGCCGAACACCATCGTCTTCAGGTCGCGGTCGAGGTTTTTGAGCACCTCGCGGTCGTCGCGCGACACGCTCTTCGGCGGGATGCGGGCCATCGTCGCGACCACTGCCTCGACCTCCTTGGCGGTGATCGTCTTCCGCCGCCGGCTTTCCGGCACCAGCATCTGTGCCGCCCCCGATTCGTCGATCACGTCGATCGCCTTGTCGGGCAGTTTGCGGTCGCCGATGTAGCGGTACGACAGCTCGACCGCGGCCTTCAGCGCGTCGGCGGTGTAGCGCACCTTGTGGTGGCGCTCGTAGTAGGGTTTGAGGCCGCGCAGGATCTTGATCGAATCCTCGACCGAGGGCTCATTGACGTCGATCTTCTGGAAACGGCGGACGAGGGCTCGGTCCTTCTCGAAATAGTTGCGGTACTCCTTGTAGGTCGTCGAGCCGATGCAGCGGATGACGCCGCCGGCGAGCGCCGGCTTCAACAGGTTGGAGGCGTCCATCGCGCCGCCGCTCGTCGCGCCGGCGCCGATCACGGTGTGGATCTCGTCGATAAAGAGCACCGCGCCCGGCTGCTGCTCGAGTTCGGCGAGAACGGCCTTGAGGCGCTCCTCGAAATCGCCGCGATAGCGCGTGCCGGCCAAGAGCGCTCCCATGTCGAGCGCGTAGATCGTCGCGCCCTGCAATACCTCGGGGACTTCGCGCTGCACGATGCGGCGCGCCAGGCCCTCCGCGATCGCCGTCTTGCCGACGCCGGGGTCGCCGACATAGAGCGGGTTGTTCTTCGAGCGCCGGCACAGGATCTGGATCGTCCGGTCGACCTCGGCCTCGCGGCCGATCAGCGGATCGATCTTGCCGGTCTTCGCCTTTTTGTTGAGGTTGACGCAATAGGCGTCGAGCGCGTCATGGTTGCGCTTCTGCGACTTTTCGCCGCGTTCCTCCTCGTCGGCGCCCTGCACCCGCCGGGTTTCCGAGCGGCCCGGCGCCTTCGCGATGCCGTGCGAGATGTAGTTGACCGCGTCGAACCGCGTCATGTCCTGCTCCTGCAGGAAATAAACGGCGTGGCTCTCGCGCTCGGCGAACATCGCGACGAGCACGTTGGCGCCGGTCACTTCCTCGCGTCCAGAAGATTGGACATGGATCGCGGCGCGCTGTAGCACCCGCTGAAAGCTCGCGGTGGGCTTCGCATCCTCGTGCTGGTTGACGACGAGATTGCCGAGCTCGTTGTCGACATAGCCCAACAGCTCGCGGCGCAGCCGGTCGACATCGACGCTGCAGGCGCGCAATACCGCGATCGCGTCCTGGTCCTCGGTCAGCGCCAGCAGCAGATGCTCGAGGGTCGCGTATTCGTGCCGGCGCTCGTTGGCCAATGCCAGCGCCCGGTGCAGCGATTTTTCGAGATTGCGTGACAGCACGCCAGCCTATCCTTCCTCGGACTTCCCGCTAATCCTTTTCCAGCGTGCACTGCAGCGGGTGCTGGTGCTGCCGGGCGAAATCCATGACCTGCGTGACCTTGGTTTCGGCCACTTCGTAGGTGTAAACGCCGCAGATCCCGACGCCGCGGCGGTGAACGTGCAGCATGATGCGCGTCGCTTCCTGCCGGTTCTTGTTGAAGAACCGTTCGAGAATGTGGACGACGAACTCCATCGGCGTGTAGTCGTCGTTCAACATCAGCACTTTGTACATCGAGGGCTTCTTCGTCTTCGGCTTGGCCTTGACGACGACGCCCGTACCAGGTCCTTCCTCGCCGCGCTTGCCGCTCATCTCTCCGAGCCGATGACGCTCCTCGCTCGCTTTCATGATATTGGCTTTCGCCGCTCCCGGAAAAGGCTTTTCCGAGGCGCCCGGCAGCGCGCCAAATCACTCGCTGCGATAGGGCCGGCGCAACAGCCGGTCGGTCATCGCCTCGATCGCGACGCCCTCATGGATAACCGCCGCTACCGCCTCGCTGATCGGCATCTCGACGCCGAGCCGCGCGGCCAGCGCAACGATGGCGGCCGAGCTCGCCACCCCCTCGACCACCGAGCGGCGTCCGGCCAGCGCCCTCTCCAGGCTCTCGCCGCGGCCGAGCGCGTGCCCGAGCGCATGGTTGCGCGATTTGAGCGCGCTGCAGGTCAGCACCAGATCGCCGAGCCCGGAAAGCCCGCTGAAGGTCTCGGCGCGGCCACCCTTGGCGAGCCCCAGCCGGATCATCTCGGCGAGGCCGCGGGTGATCAGCGCCGCGCGCGCATTGTCGCCGAGGCCGCGCCCGTGGATGATGCCGCAGGCGATCGCCAGCACGTTCTTCACCGCGCCGCCGATCTCGGCGCCGATCGGGTCCGCCGACAAATAGGGGCGGAAGCGAGGGCTGCCGAGCGCGCCCGATAAGGCGCGGGCCAGCGCCTTGTCGGCGCTCGCGATCGTCACCGCCGTCGGCAGGCCCGCCGCCACCTCGATGGCAAAGCTCGGCCCCGAGAGGACGGCGAAGGGCGATCCCGGCAGCAGCTCGGCGACGATTTCCGACATCGTGCTGCCGGTCCCGCTCTCGATCCCCTTGGCGCAGATCAGCACCGGCAGTCCCGCGGGCATGGCGCCCGCGAGCCGCGCCAGCACGCCGCGTAGAAACTGCGCCGGCACGGCGAGCACTGCCGCCTGCGCCGCGTCCGTCGCCTCTGCGAGATCGGCGGTCGCCGTAATCACGGGATCGAGCGCGATGCCGGGCAGAAATATCGGGTTCTCGTGCCGCTCGGATATCGCCGCGACGATCTCGCGGTCGCGCGCCCACAACACCGGCTCGCCGCCGGCGCGCCGGGAGACGAGCGCGAGCGCGGTGCCCCAGGCGCCGCCGCCGATGATCGCGAGCCGCTTCATGCCTTGACCCCGGCCCCCGGCCGCGGCGGCGCCGCGGCGTCGAGCGGCCAGCGCGGACGGGCCGGCGCATCGAGCCCGTCCGTGAGGCCAAGCCGCAGCCGCTCGATGCCGGCCCAGGCGATCATCGCGGCATTGTCGGTGCACAACTCCGGCGGCGGCGCGACGAATTCGAGCCCCGCCTCGGCGGCGAGATCGGCGAGCCGCCGGCGCAGCCGAAGATTGGCGGCGACGCCGCCCGCGACGACGAGCGCACGCGCCTGCGGCCGATGCCGTTCGAGCCAGCGCACCGCGTTCCTCGTGCGGTCGGCGAGCGCATCGCAGATCGCCAGTTCGATCGCCGCTGCCAGATCCGCGATCTCGGCGCAGTCGAGAGCGGGGCGCTCGCCGACGATATGTCGCACCGCGGTCTTGAGGCCCGAGAACGAGAAGTCGCAGCCATCGCGGCCTTTCAGCGGCCGGGGCAGGGTAAATCTTCGCGGGTCGCCGCCGCCGGCGGCGCGCTCGATCGCCGGGCCGCCCGGATAGCCGAGCCCCAGCAGCTTCGCCGTCTTGTCGAACGCTTCGCCCGCGGCGTCGTCGAGCGTCGTCCCGAGCCGCGTGTAGCGGCCGACCCCGGCGCAATAGAGGAGCTGGCAATGGCCGCCCGAAACGAGCAGCAGCAGATAGGGAAAATCGAGCCGGTGGACGAGCCGCGCCGCGAGCGCATGGGCTTCCAGGTGGTTGACGGCGATGAAGGGTTTACCGGCCGCCCAGGCGATGCCCTTGCCCATCATCGTGCCGACGAGCAGGCCGCCGATCAGCCCCGGCCCGGCGGCGGCGGCGGCGGCGTCGATGTCGCCGATGCTGAGGCGCGCCTCGGCGAGCGCCTCGGCGACGAGCCGGTCGAGACAATCGAGATGGGCGCGCGCCGCGATCTCGGGCACGACGCCGCCGTAGGGGCGGTGCAATGCCAGCTGGGCCGCGACCAGGTTGGCGCGGATCTGCGGGCCGCCGTCGCCGAGCGCGACGATCGCAGCGGCGGTCTCGTCGCAGCTCGTCTCGAGGCCGAGGACGATCATCCAGCCGGCTCGTCGTCGTCCCGCCGGAAGCCGGGACTCGTTTGCGCAATGGATACCGGCTTTCGCCGGTATGACAAAGAAGGAGACACGGGGCGACGAGTGGGGTCAGCCAGGATGGGCGACCTCGTAGGTCTTGAGCGTCTTGTCGGTCGGCGCGTCGATCTCGAGCAGCTTGACCGAATAGCCCCACAGCGTGGCGGTATGGCGCAGCACCGCGCGGCAGCTCTTTTCCTCGAGCAGCACACCGTCATGCGCGTAGTGCGCAAGAATGAGGCAGCGGTCGCCGGTCAGATCGACATCGACGACCTGGATGTCGGGCTCGCGGCGCGACAGGTCGTATTGCCGTGAGAGACCGCTGCGCACCCGCCGGTAGCCGAGTTCGTCGTGGATCGCCTCGACCCGCAATACCGGCTTGGTGCTGTCGTCGGAAATCTGGAACAGCCGGAACTGGCGGATCATCGCCGGGCTCAGATATTGCAGAATGAAGCTCTCGTCGCGGTAGTTCGCCCAGGCGTGGCGCAATACCGCGAACGGGTCGCCCGAGCCGGCGATGTCGGCGAACCATTCGCGGTCTTCCTCGGTCGGCTCTTCGCAGATGCGGGCAATGTCGCTCATCATCGAAAAGCCGAGCGAATACGGGTTGAGGCCGCTGTAGCGCGGATCGTCGAAATCCGGCTGAAACACGACGCTCGAATGCGAATGCAGGAATTCCAGCATCGAGCCTTCGGTAATGAGGCCCTTGTCGTGCAGGCGCCGCATAATCTCGTAATGGACGAAGGTGGCGCACCCTTCGTTCATCATCTGCGTCTGTTTCTGCGGGTAGAAATACTGCGCGATATTGCGGACGATGCGGATCAGCTCGCGCTGCCAGTCCTCGAGCCGCGGGGCGCGCTTTTCGATCAGGTAGAGGAGGTTTTCCTCGGGCAGGCCGAGCTCGCGCTTCATTTCCTGGATGCGCGCCGCCTCGCTGTCCGGATCCTCGCCCGCCTTCTCGGCGACGGGCACCGTGCGCCACAAATCATTGTAGGTCGCCTCGGCATGCGCCTGCCATTCCTCGGCGCGCCGCTTCTCGTCGGCGAGGTTCGGCTTGCTGCGATGGGCATAGCGGTTGACGCCGTGGTCGCGCAGCGCGTGCGCCGCGTCGAGAATCCGCTCGACCGCCTCCAGCCCGTGCCGCTCCTCGCATTTCGCGACGTAGTCGCGTGCGAAGCTCAGATAATCGAGGATCGCATTCGCGTCGGTCCACTGCCGGAACAGATAATTGTTCTTGAAGAAATGGTTGTGGCCGAACGCGGCATGCGCCATCACCAGCGTCTGCATGGTCATGGAATTTTCTTCCATCACATAACAGATGCAGGGATCCGAATTGATGATCATCTCATAGGCGAGGCCCTGCAGGCCCTTGCGGTAGAGCGTATCGTGAAACGCGAAGCGCTTGCCGAAGCTCCAGTGCTTGTACATCAGCGGCAAGCCGACCGAGGCGTAGGCGTCGAGCATCTGCTCGGAGGTGACGACCTCGATCTGCACCGGATAGACATCGAGCCCCATTTCGTCGAGGGCGATGCGCTCGATCGCGTCGTAGACGCGGCGCAAAGTCGAAAAGTCCCAGTTCGACCCGGTGAACAGGGACGTGCCGCGGGAGGGCTTCATCTCTGCCCTGCGCTCAGGCACGCACGCCCCCTTTCGAGAACAGCTCGTGGAACACGGGGAAGATCTGCGCCGGATCGCCGACGCGGCGCATCGCGAAATGCGGATGCGCCGGCGCGACTTCCGCATAGGCGCGCCACAGGTCGCTGTCGCGCGACAATCCGGTCAGGCTGCCGCTGGTGCCGTCGCCGACCTCGACATAAGCGAAGTACTGGCACAGCGGCAGCACCTCGCCGCCCAACAGCGAGACGCAGCGGCCGCTGTCGGCGCCGTAATTGTCGCCGTCCGAGGCCTGCGCGCCGTAGATGTTCCAGCGGTCGGTCGGATAGCGGGCGCGGGCGATCTCGAGCATCTTTTCGAGCGCCGTCGAGACGACCGTGCCGCCCGTTTCGCGGCTGTAGAAAAAGGTCTCTTCGTCGACTTCCTCGGCCGTGCTCGTGTGGCGGATGAAGACCACGTCGACATGGCGGTAGCGGCGTACGAGGAAGACGTGCAGCAGCATGAAAAAGCGCTTGGCGAGATCCTTCATCGCCTCGGTCATCGAGCCCGACACGTCCATCAGGCAGAACATGACCGCCTCGGTATTCGGCCGCGGCACCCGCTCGAAGCGGTTGTAGCGGACATCGACCGGGTCGATGTAGGGGATGATCTTGCTGCGCCGCTCGCGGAACTCGAGCTCGCGCGCCAGTTCGTCGGCCTCCTCCTCGCTGCCGCGGCGGCGTGCCTCGTCGAGCGCCTCGCGCAGCTCGTCGAGCTCCCACGGCTTCGGCCGGCGCAGCGAGATGCGCCGCGCCATGCTGTTGCGCATCGTGCGCCGGATGCTGAGGTTCGACGGCGTGCCGGTGACCGTGTAGCCGGCGCGCTGCAGATCGACGGCGTGGGTCTCTTTGAGGGTCTTCTTGACGAGGTCGGGCAGTTCGAGGTCCTCGAAGAACATATCGAGGAACTCTTCCTTCGACAGCGTGAACTCGAACGCGTCCTCGCCCGAGCCGTCGGGGCTGCCCTCGGAACCGCGGCCGCCTTCGCCGCCTTGCGGGCGCGGGATCTCGTCGCCGCGCAGATATTCCTTGTTGCCGGGCAGGATGTGCTCGTTCTTGCCGGTGCGGTGGCTGTGGTGGAACACCGGCTCGGTGATGCCGCGTGTCGGAATCGCGACCTTCTCGCCGTGGTCGACATCGGCGACGCGGCGCTTGCGCAGCGCCTCCTGCACCGCCGCCTTCACCTCGGCGCGGGCGCGCGCGAGAAAGCGCTGGCGGTTGCTGAGGCTTTTGCCCTTCGGGTTCGGACGACGGTCGACAACGTTCATGGTCACGCCTCTTCACTTGGCCTGCAGGCCGGCGGGATCAAGTCATCCCGCCTTGTTGACCCGCATGTACCATTCGACGAGCCGGCGGACCTGCCGTTCGGTGTAGCCGCGCTCGACCATGCGTTCGAGGAAATCGGCGTGTTTCTTCTCGGTCTCGGAATCCTTCTTGCTGCCGAAGCTGATGACCGGCAAGAGATCTTCGACCTGCGAGAACATGCGCCGCTCGATGACCTCGCGCAGCTTCTCGTACGAGGTCCAGGACGGGTTGCGCCCGCCATTCGCGGCGCGCGCCCTGAGCGCGAACTTGACGACCTCGTTGCGGAAGTCCTTCGGATTGGCGATGCCCGCCGGCTTCTCGATCTTCGACAGCTCTTGGTTCAACAGCTCGCGGTTCATCAGCTGCCCGGTATCGGGGTCCTTGTAGTCCTGGTCCTCGATCCACGCATCGGCATAGGCGACATAGCGATCGAACAGGTTCTGGCCGTAGTCGGAATAGGATTCGAGGTAGGCCTTCTGGATCTCGTGGCCGATGAACTCGGCGTAGCGCGGCGCCAATTCCGCCTTGATGAAATTGAGGTAGCGCTTTTCGAGGTCGTCCGGAAACTGCTCGCGCCAGATCGCCTGTTCGAGCACGTACATCAGATGCACCGGGTCGGCCGCCACTTCCTGCGTGTCGAAGTTGAAGGTGTTGGACAGAACCTTGAAGGCGAAGCGGGTCGAGATCCCGTCCATGCCCTCGTCGACGCCGGCGGCGTCGCGGTATTCCTGCACCGATTTGGCGCGCGGATCGGTGTCCTTTAGGCTTTCGCCGTCATAGACCCGCATCTTTGAATAAAGATTCGAGTTCTCGTGCGACTTCATCCGCGACAGCACGCTGAAGCGCGCGAGAATGTCCAATGTCGACGGCGCGCACGCCGCGTTGGCGAGCTCGCTGTTTAGCAGCAGCTTTTCGTATATCTTGCGCTCCTCGGTCGAGCGCAGGCAGTACGGCACCTTGATGACCGAGATGCGGTCGATGAACGCTTCGTTGTTCTTGTTGTTCTTGAAGGTCTGCCACTCGGCTTCGTTGGAGTGCGCCAGCACGATCCCCTGATAGGGGATGCCGCCGATGTTCTCCGAGCCGACGTAGTTGCCTTCCTGCGTCGCGGTCAAGAGCGGGTGCAGCATCTTGATCGGCGCCTTGAACATCTCGACGAATTCCATCAGCCCCTGCGTCGTGCGGTTGAGGCCGCCGGAATAGGAATAGGCGTCGGGATCGTTCTGGCTGAAATATTCGAGCTTGCGGATGTCGACCTTGCCGACGAGGCTCGCCACGTCCTGGTTGTTCTCGTCGCCGGGCTCCGTCTTGGCGATGCAGATTTGCTTGAGGCGCGAGGGCTGCAGCCGCACGACGGTGAATTTGCTGATGTCGCCGGCGAACTCCTCGAGCCGCTTCACCGCCCATGGGGAAATGGTGCCGGTCAGACGCCGCTGCGGGATGCAGTAGCGCGCCTCGAGCTCGGCGCCGAGCGTCATCGGGTCGAAGAGGCCGAGCGGGCTCTCGAAGACCGGGCTCACCTCCTTGCCCGCCTTCAGCACATAGACCGGCTCGTTCTCCATCAGCTGCTTCAACCGCTCGGCGAGCGAGGATTTGCCGCCGCCGACGGGACCCAGCAGATAGAGGATCTGCTTGCGCTCCTCGAGCCCCTGCGCGGCATGCCGGAAGAAGCCGACGATCCGCTCGATCGTCTCCTCCATGCCGAAAAAATCGGCAAACGTCGGATAGACCTTCATCGTGCGGTTCATGAAGATGCGGCCGAGGCGGCTGTCCTGGCTCGTATCGACCATCGTCGGCTCGCCGATCGCGCGCAGCATCCGCTCGGCGGCGCTCGCATAATAAGACGAGTCGTCCGAGCACTTGCCGAGATAGTCCTGCAGCGACATCTCGACCTCCCGGTGATGCTCGTACAGCCGGGAGTAAAGACCGAAGATGTCATCATCGAATGTCATAGCCCACCTCAACGGACGCCCAACTCGATCCCGCTACCAAGTGCCTCACACGGGGTAAACGGCGATGGCCGGCCAAAATCCGCACAGCGACGCGAGATCCTCTCGCGCAGCCGGTCGGCTGTCGCTATTACGCTCCCTTCGAGGCCCCCATCCCTGTCCGCCGCCGCTTCTACCCGAAGCGCGACCGCCCCCAATCGTGCACCGGTTTCCCCATTCCCACGCGACGCAAGCATTATGCCAACAGTTTGTGGCAATACTGCGGATTCAGCGACCCCTCGTGCCGAATACCGATCGGGTCGAATCCACCGACCCCTGCTGATGCGCCCGAACCTGGGAAACCACCAAGATTTTGTGGCCTTTTACCAGTCTGCTTCAGCATATATGAATTTTCCGTGAAACCAAACCGGAAAATCCTGACCCATCGCACGCCCGATGCGCAAGCGCGCGAGGCGCGATTGCGGTTCGCGCCGATGGCCCGCGCGAGGCGCGGCCATACGCCGCAGATCGATCGCGCGGCCGATGGCCGTCCAAGTCTCGGTCAGGGCGCCGACAGCGCCTTGCGGGCGAGCCCTGACGCCGCCGCCTCGGTCGGGGCGGGACGGCGGAGGGCAGGTGCGGATCGCCAATCGGCGATCAGCGCGCGGGCCAGAATGTCGCCGAGACAGCCATAGCTCGCGTCCGTCATGTGCAGCCCGTCGCGGCCGATCAGCGCCGCCGGCGCGAAGTCGCCGTGCTTCGCCCAAAATTCCATCAGATCGAATCGACGGAAAAACCCGACGCCGGAGCGCCCTGCGATTTCGGCGATCGCCCCTTCCATCCGGGTGTACGAGCGGCGGGCGAGAACCCGAGGCGCGTATTGCAGGTCCATCAGGATGAGGTCGATGCCGTGCGCCTTGACGAGGGCGACGCCGCGCTCGATCAACCGCTCGTCGGCCGCCACATCGTCGCGGCGCAACACCGCGTTGGTGCCGACCTGCCAGATGACGAGTTGCGGATGCTTCTCGGCGATGTCGCGCCCGAGGCGGGACAGCTCTTCCGGCACGTCCTGCCCGCCCACCCCATGGTTGATGACGCGGATCTCGACGCCGGCGAAGTTCGCCCGCAAATCGCGCTCGAGCCGGCTCGGGTAGCTCGCCGCCGGGCTGGAGGCGCCGAACCCCGCGGTCGAGGACGACCCGATCGCCAGAATCGTCAGGCTCTTCGCTTCGGCCAGCCGGGCGCCGGCGCGCGGCAGCGCGGCGCCGATCGCGAGGAACTTCGCCGGAGCGGTGCAATGCGGCGCCCCTGCGAAGGCCGCCGGGACGAAGCCGGCGAGGGCGAGGGCAACCCGCCCGAGCAGCGCCAGCCGACTCACTGCGTCGCCTCGACGATCGCCGCCGCCAGCCGATGCCCGATGCAGCGGTATACGGCAGCCGCGACGGCGGCCTCCTCTTTTTGCGAGCGGGCGTCGAGATCGAACATGTGCTCCTCGTTCCAATAGCGCATCATCGCGTAGCGCGGAAAGACATAGACGCCATTGACCTCGCCGACCTGGTGGATGGCGTCGAGATAGCGGCCAAAATCGACCAGCGCTGTCGCCTTGCGCGAGAATTGCATATCCATGAGGACGACGTCGACGCCCCGACGGTGCAGCATGTCGATGCCACTCCGCAGCGCCGTTGCGAAGTCTTCTGTTTCCGTGTTTTGCACGGCATCGACGATCCCCGTCTCCCAGATCGCCAGCGCCGGGCGGGCGGCGATAACATCCGGCCCAAAGCGAGCCAGCATCTCCTCGGTCGATTGGTGCGCGACGCCTTTGTTGACGACGGTGACGGGGCGCCCCGGCCAAGCCCGCGCGAGCGCCTCTTGCAGCCAGTGCGGATAGGCGAGGTCGGCCCCACCGACCTTGATGCCGGCGGTCGAGGCGTCGCCGATCGCGATGATCGTCAGCGGGCCGCCCGCCGCGACGCGCGCGCGCAGCCCGGAAAGCTTGGCCTCGACGCGCGCCAATTCCGCCGGCACGCGGCAGTCGGCCGGGGCGGGCGGGGCCCCCGGCGCCGGGGCGATGGCGGCGGCGAAGAGGAGGCCGGCGAGCCGGATGGCTGGGGCCGCGACGCGACGTCTCATCCGCCGATCTCCCTGCGCTCGCCGATCTCGATCGCCGCCGGTCGCGGCGACGGCGAGGCGCGGCCCATCCGCTTGTACCAGTCGGCGATCGCGGCGGTCAGCCACATGGCGAGAACTCCCGCGGCATTTACCGCAAATTGCATGGCGATGCCGGAATCGATTTCGGCGAGGATGAAATGCCCGAGCGCCGACAACAGAATCCCCAGGCAGAACACTTCGAGCGAATGACGCCCGAGGAGGATGAGTTGCTGCGACGCAGCGGACCCGACGAACCGGGTGTCGCGCGGCACCAGCGTTGCGACGATCAGCACCAGCGAGAGAAACGGGATCAGCCGGAGCGGCGACAGATCGGATTTGCTGATCGGCCACAACTCTTTGACAAACAATGCGGGGAACGGCTCCCAAAGGCCGTGCAGGGTCCAGCTCATCTTGATCGCGGTCGCCGACGCGACGATCACGACGGCGGCCGGCAACAGCGCGCGGCTGCGCGCGGTCCAGGCTCGCCCGCGCACCTGGCCGTAACCGAGCGCGGCGCCGATCGCGAACAGGAATTGCCAGGCGAGCGGATTGAAGAACCACGATCGCCCCGGCGGGTAGGCCGGCATCGACAGCCCGGTCGCCTGGACCGCGGCGTAGAGCGCGAGAGCGCCCGTCAAAACGGCCGGGACGCTCATGCGAAAACCGAGCAGAATCAACGGGAAGACGAGCAACAGCACGATATAGAGCGGCAATATGTCGAGAAAGGCCGGCTGGAACTGCAACAACAAGCCATGGATGATCGCCAGATGCGGCTCCGAAAGAAACCGGCCGATCCGCATTTCCTCGTTGTACATCGGGTTGTTGACGGTCATCACCGTATAGGAGACTTCGGCGATGAACATGACGAACAGAAAGATGTGCGCGACGTAGAGCTGCCAGACCCGCCGCAATATCTGCGCCGTCGCGTAAAAGGCGCCGCTCGCCTCGAAGGCGCGGCCGTAGACCAGGGCGGCGGTAAAGCCGGAAATGAAGATGAACACCTCGGCGGCGTCGTACGGGGCAATCTCCTGGAGCGTGAAATAGGCGAGGATGTTTTCCGGGATATGGTCGACGAAGATCAATATGAGCGCCAGCCCGCGAAAGAAATCGAGCCGAAGATCGCGAGGGCTGGCCGGCATCAATTTAGCCTGATTGAAAAAAAAGCGTGTCGTCCCGGCGGAAGCCGGGACCGATGGCCGCCATGGATACCGGCCTCCGCCGGTATGACAAGAAACCCCCCTTAACCGAGGCCGGGGCGCACAGCGAAATGCGCCTCGGTCTTGCCGCGGATCTCTTCGAGGCTCACCCCCGGGGCGGTCTCGATCAGCGTCGTCCCGCCGGTGTCGATCGTGAAGACGCCGAGGTCGGTGATCACCATGTCAACGACGCTGGCGCCGGTCAGCGGCAGCGTGCAGCGGCGCAGCAGTTTCGGCTCGTTCTTCGCCGTGTGCTCCATCAGCACGATGACGCGCTTGACGCCGGCGACGAGGTCCATCGCCCCGCCCATGCCCTTGACCATGCGGCCCGGAATCATCCAGTTCGCCAGATCGCCGTTCTCGGCGACCTGCATCGCGCCCAGGATCGACAGATCGATGTGGCCGCCGCGGATCATCCCGAAGGATTGCGCGCTGTCGAAATAGCTCGTCGTCGGCGCTTCGGTGATGGTCTGCTTGCCGGCGTTGATCAGGTCGGGGTCTTCTTCGCCCTCGTAGGGGAAGGGGCCCATGCCGAGCATGCCGTTCTCGCTCTGCAGCTGCACGGTGATGCCGTGCGGGATGAAATTCGACACCAGCGTCGGGATGCCGATCCCGAGATTGACGTAGAACCCGTCCTCGAGTTCGGCTGCGGCGCGGCGCGCCATGTCGTCGCGTGACCAGGGCATCTGCCTCGCTCCTTTCCTTATTCGCCGCGCTTGCGCACCGTCTTCTGCTCGATGCGCTTCTCGAAATGCGCACCATGGACGATGCGCTGCACGAACACCCCCGGCGTATGGATGTGGTCGGGGTCGATCGCGCCCGGCTCGACGAGGTGCTCGACCTCCGCCACCGTGACCCGCCCGGCCGTCGCCATCACCGGGTTGAAGTTGCGCGCGGTCTTTCGGTAGACAAGGTTGCCCTCGTAATCCGCCTTCCAGGCGTGAACGATCGCGAGATCGGCGACGAGCCCCCGCTCCATCACATATTTGGCGCCGTCGAACTCGCGCACCTCCTTGCCCTCGGCGACGAGCGTGCCGACCCCGGTCTTGGTGAAGAACGCCGGGATGCCGGCGCCGCCGGCGCGGATGCGCTCGGCGAGCGTGCCTTGCGGGTTGAATTCGAGCTCGAGTTCGCCGTTGAGGTAGAGTTCCGCGAAGAGCTTGTTCTCGCCGACATAGGACGAGATCATCTTCTTGATCTGCCGGCTCTCGAGCAGCACGCCGAGGCCGGCGCCGTCGATGCCGGCGTTGTTGGAAACGACGGTGAGGCCCTTGACGCCTGCTTCGCGGATCGCCGCGATCAGCTTTTCCGGAATGCCGCACAGGCCGAAGCCGCCCGACATGATCGTCATGCCGTCATGCAGGAGGCCCTCGAGTGCCGCGGCGGCGTCGGGGTAGATCTTGTTCATGAGATGCTCCAGGCGAAGCTCCCTGGGTGATAGAGCGCCGGCGGCCGCTCTGTCAATTTGCCCGGTTTGATCGGATGATCGGCGGGTGAGCCTGGTCGAAGATCAGCTGCTGCGGCCGGCGGCCGAGACGATCCCGCAGGATTGGGAGGCGCTGGCTCGCCATCTCGGCGGTTGCGGGCTCTCCGTCGGCGCCGCGCCGCCGCGCCAGTTCGCCGGCGGCTTCGGCAACCTCAATTACCTGATCGAGATCGACGGCGCGCCGGCCGTGCTGCGCCGGCCGCCGCACGGGCCGGTGCCGCGCGGCGCCAACGACATGGGGCGCGAATACCGCATCCTGTCGGCACTGTGGCGGGTTTATCCGCTGGCGCCGCGCGCGTTTCATTATTGCGCCGACGCGACGGTACTGGGCGCGCCCTTTCAGCTCATCGAATACCGGCCGGGGATCGTCGTCCGCGACGCGCTGCCGTCCGCCGCCGGCGCCGCGGCGGGCGAGCGGCTGAGCCGGCATCTAGTCGAGTGCCTGGCCGGGCTGCACGCGGTCTCGCCGCAGCAGGCGGGGCTCGAGACGCTCGGCCGGCCGCAGGGTTTTCTCGCGCGCACGCTCGCCGGCTGGAGCGCGCGCGGCGCCGCGCTCGCAGACCTCCTCGAGCCGCGCCCCTGGGCCGAGACGCTCGCCTGGCTCGGCGGCCGGGTTCCGGCAGGCGGTCGGGCCAGCCTCGTCCACAACGACTTCAAGCTCGACAATGTGATCCTCGATCGGGCGAGCCTCGCGCCGGTCGCGGTCATCGACTGGGACATGGGGACGCAAGGCGATCCGCTTTGGGATCTGGCGGTGCTGCTGAGCTATTGGGTCGAGCCGGGCGATCCCCCGTGCCTGCACGAGATGCGGCAGATGCCGACCGCGGCGCCGGGATTCTGGAGCCGGGGCGAGGCGATCGACGCCTATTGCCGCCTCTCGGGCCGCGCGATCGCGGATTTTTCCTTCTACCGGGTGCTGGCGCTGTTGCGCTCGGGCATTGTCTTCCTGCAGCTCTACGACCGCTGGCGCCGCGACCCGGCACACAACGCGCGCAGCGCCCGCTTCGCCACGGTCGGCCGCGACCTCTTGCGCTGCGCCCACCAGGCGACGCGGGGCCGGGCCGCATAGGGGGAAGAAAATTCTTGCATCCCGCGGGCGCCCGCCCGACATTGGCGCATGGCTGGGGTGCCGGCCGGCTGCGCCTTCGACGGCGCGGCGCGGCGGCTGAGATCAGACCCAATGAACCTGGCCGGGGTGAGCCCGGTGAAGGGAGTCCGTTATCACCGCGTCCTATCAGGCATTGTCGTCAGGCCCGAAAACCGTCGTCATCGGCGCCGGGGTGATGGGGCTCGGCATCGCCTGGCGGCTGGCCGAGGCGGGCGCCCCGGTCACCGTTTACGATAGCGGCGAAGCCGGGCACGGCGCCAGCTGGGCGGCGGCCGGCATGCTGGCGGCGGCGGTCGAGACCGAGCCCGGCGAGGAAGCGCTTTTGCCGCTGACGCTCGAGAGCCAGCGCCTATGGCCGGATTTTGCGAAAACGCTCGAAGCCGCCTCGGGGATCTCGGTCGGCTACCGCGCCGAGGGGACGCTCGTCCTCGCCCTCAATCGCGACGACGCCGCGCAGTTGCGCTTTACTTTCGAATTTCAGAAAGGCCTCGGGCTCGATCTCGAATGGCTGTCGGGGGCCGAGGCGCGCGGGCTCGAGCCGCATTTGCGCCCCGGGATCGCGGGTGCCGTCCGGAGCCGCAATGATCATCAGGTGGAAAACCGCCACGTGGCCCGCGCCCTTGCCCTCGCGGCGCGGCGCGCCGGCGCCCAACTCCACGAGCATTGCGCGGTGCGCGAGGTCGATGTCGCCGGGGGGCGGGCGGTCGGCGTCGTCACCCAGCGCGGCCGCGAGCGCGCCGACATCGTGGTGTTGGCGGCCGGCGCCTGGTCGCGCCTGGTCGGCGGCATCCCGGCGCAAGAGCTGCCGCCGGTCCGCCCGATCAAGGGCCAGATGCTCGCCTTGCGCATGGACCCGGCGGCGCCGCTTTTGCGGCACGTCGTCTGGGCGCCGCGAGCCTATATGGCGCCGCGGCTCGATGGCCGGCTCGTCATCGGCGCGACGGTCGAGGAAAAAGGCTTCGACGAGAGCCTCACCGCCGGCGGTATGCTCGCGCTCCTCGAGGGGGCTTGGCGCGCCGTGCCGGCGATCGAGGAATTGCCGATCGCCGAGAGCTGGGTCGGCTTTCGCCCGGGCTCGCGCGACGACGCGCCGATCTTGGGCCCGGCAAACATCGACGGGCTCGTCGTCGCGACCGGGCACCACCGGAACGGCATCCTGTTGACGCCGGTCACCGCCCGGCTCATCGCCGATTACGTGCTCTCCGGCGAGATGCCGGCGATCGCGCGGCCGTTCTCGCCGCAGCGCTTCGCGTCGGCCGCGCCGTTGCCGCTCACCGCCGAAGGCCAATGACCCGCCTCAGGGTCAACGGCGTCGACGAAGAGGTCGCGGCAGCGAACCTCGTCGAACTGTTGTCGGCGCGCGGCATCGACCCGCAGGCGCGGTTTCTCGCGATCGCGGTGAACGGCGCCGTCGTGCGCCGTTCGGAGTGGCGCTCGACGCCTCTCTCGCCGGACGACGAAGTCGAGATCGTGCGCCCCATTCAAGGCGGCTGACGTCTTTTGTGCTAGTCTGGTGAGCAGCAACGTCGTCGCATCTAATATGGCTCGTCATACCGGCGAAAGCCGGTATCCAGGGCAGAGACGGGTCCCGGCTTTCGCCGGGACGATGGGTCGGTAACAGTAGGATCGGCAGCAATGAACGACCCGCTCATGATCTCCGGCACCGCGTTTTCCTCGCGGCTTATCCTCGGCACGGCGCGCTACCCCAATCAGCAGGTGATGCTCGACTGCCTCGAGGCGAGCGGGACGGAGATGGTCACGCTGTCGATCCGCCGGATCAGCCTCGAAACCTATGCCGGCAGCCTCCTCGACGCGCTCGGCGGGCGCTATCGGCTGCTGCCGAACACGGCCGGCTGCGTCACCGCGCGCGACGCCGTATTGACGGCCGAACTGGCGCGCGAGGCGCTCGAAACCGACTGGGTCAAGCTCGAACTGATCGGCGACCGTGAGCTCTTGTACCCCGATGTCGAGCAGCTCGTGCATGCCGCCGGCGAGCTCGTCAAAAAGGGCTTCATCGTGCTCCCTTATTGCAACGAGGACCCGGTCGCCTGCCAGAAGCTGGCCGATGTCGGCTGCGCCGCGGTGATGCCGCTCGGCTCCTTGATCGGCTCCGGCATGGGGATCGCGAACCCGGCCGCGATCGAACTGATCTGCTCGCGCAGCCCCGTGCCGGTCGTGCTCGACGCCGGCATCGGCACCGCTTCGGACGCCGCGCAGGCGATGGAGTTGGGCTGCGACGCGGTGTTGGTCGATACGGCGATCGCCCAGTCGCGGCAACCGCGGCTGATGGCGGCGGCGATGCGTGCGGCGGTCGAGGGCGGGCGGCTGGCGCGCCTCGCCGGGCGCATCCCGAAGCGCGGCTTCGCCGAACCGTCGAGCCCGCAACTGGGCCTTGTCGGTTCCTGAGGCTGACGAAAATAGTCATAGCCGCTAAACCGCTCGTCACCCCGGCGAAGGCCGGGGTCCACCTGTCCGCGGCACGACCGGAGCGGGCGGCTCTGGAACATCGCAATGCCGGCGGTTCCGAGCAAGCGGAGGATTGGGTCCCGGCCTTCGCCGGGACGAGAAGATTTCGGCATAAGAAGGGCTGGCCTGCGTGATCTTCGCCATCCCGCTTTACGACGACAATCCGACGCACGGGCCGCCCTACGTCACGCTTTTCCTGATCGGCGCCTGCACCGGCGCCTTTCTGTGGGAGCTGGGGCAGCCGTCGCAAACCGCCCTCGCCCTGTCCTACGGCATGATCCCGGGGGTGCTCTTCGGCTATGCCCACCTCGCCCCGTCGCTGCAGGTCGTGCCGCCGTGGGCCACGGTCTTTACCAGCATGTTCCTGCACGGCGGCTGGCTGCACCTGATCGGCAACATGCTGTTCCTGTGGATCTTCGGCAACAATGTCGAGGATGCGCTCGGGCGGCTGCGCTACATCGTTCTCTATTTCGGGAGCGGGATCGCAGCAGCGCTGGGCCAGGCGGCGGCGAACCTCGCCTCGCACGTGCCGATGATCGGCGCGAGCGGGGCAATCGCCGGCGTGCTCGGCGCCTATCTCTTGATGTATCCGCGCGCCAACGTGCACTGTTTCATCTGGATCATCATCTTCTTCCGCATCGTTACGGTGCCCGCCTGGATCCTGCTCGGCCTATGGTTCGGCATGCAGCTGCTCTCCGGCCTCGGCAGCACGCACGCGACGGGCGGCGTGGCCTTCTGGGCGCATGTCGGCGGCTTCGCGGCCGGCCTCGCCATCGTCATGCTGCTGCGCCCGCGCGGGCTCGCTCTGCTGCACCCGCCGAAGAGTCCCGGCTTCGCCGCGGTGCGGCCCGGCGATTTCGCCGGCCGCACGACCTTTCACCACGGCTCTGTGCCGGCGGCCGGCCGGCGGCTGCTCGGCGATCCGCCCTCAGGGCCCTGGCGCTGGTGAGGAAGCATGTCCGCGTCCGACCGCCGCGCTGACGACATTTACGCCCCGCAAGGGCTCGCCGAGGGGATCGAACGGCTC
Organism: Allostellaceae bacterium; assembly: GCA_035538335.1. GTDB lineage: Bacteria > Pseudomonadota > Alphaproteobacteria > ATCC43930 > CGMCC-115725 > AP-15. The sequence continues at coordinate 9,833 of DATLKN010000006.1, read as the reverse complement.
GGCCGGAGCCCGCCCTTCGCCGGCATCTTCGAGACTGCCGGCCCGCCGTGTTTTCGCCGTCGCCGCAACGGCTTCGCGACGTTGCTGCACATCATCCTCGAGCAACAGGTGTCGATCGATGCGGCCGCCGGCATGTACCGCCGGCTCGCCGGTCTATGCCGTCCGCTCGCGCCGGAGCCCTTTCTTGCGCTCGCCGACGACACGCTGCGCGCCTGCGGCTTCAGCCGGCAAAAAATGCGCTACGGCCGCGAATTGGCGGCTCTGGCGCGCGACGGCGAATTCGATTTCGCCGCGCTCGCGGGTATGGATGACGACAGCGCGCTCGCGGCCTTGCTCGGCCTCAACGGGATCGGCCGGTGGAGTGCCGAGATCTATCTGATCTTCGCGCTCGGCCGCTCCGATATATGGCCAGCCGCCGATCTCGGCTTGCAGCTCGGGGTAGCCGAGAGCTTGCGCCTCGCCGCCCGCCCGGCGGAAGCCGAGCTGCGCCGGATGGGCGAGGCGTGGCGGCCGTGGCGCTCGGTCGCCGCCTGCTTCTTCTGGCAATCCTATCTGCACGAGCGCGGGCGCAAGGCGCCGGTTTTGCCGGAGGACCTTTATGCCGGCGACGCCGATATGCCGGCCGCGGGGAGGGGCGCGTGACGATCCGCCGGGTATGCGTCTTTTGCGGTTCCTCCGACGCCGTCGCCGCGCCGTATCGCGACGCCGCGAGCGAACTCGGCCGCGCTCTCGCCGGGGCAGGGATCGGCGTCGTCTATGGCGGCGGCCGGGTCGGGCTGATGGGCCTGCTCGCCGACGCCGCACTCGCGGCCGGCGGCGAGGTCGTCGGGGTCATCCCGGCGCGCCTGCGCGCGGCCGAGCTGGCGCATGGCGGCCTCACCCGGCTCCTCGTCGTCGACACGATGCACGAGCGCAAGCGGCTGATGGCCGAGAACGCCGACGCCTTCGCCGTGCTGCCGGGCGGCATCGGTACGCTCGACGAGTTTTTCGAGGCCCTCAGCTGGAAGCAGCTCAGGCTGCACGCAAAGCCGGTTTTCCTCGTCGATGTCGCGGGGTACTGGGCGCCATTGCGCATTCTTCTCGACCACATCGCCGCAACCGGTTTCGCGCGCCCGTCCGCCCGGCATCTGCTCGGCGTCGTGCCGGGCATCGAGGCGCTGCTGGCGGCAATCGCCGCAACGAATTGAGCGTACGACGGATTCCGCGGTTCATCCCCCGATTTGGGGGACAACTCTGTGGATAAGCTTTTCCCTGCCGATCCGGTCAGCAAACATTCCGCCGCAGTGCCGATCATTGCCCATTTTTTAGGCATTCGCCGTGATTCCGGTAACCTTTTGATTTTTCAGCAAAAGCCCTGTAACCATTTGGAACCGAGGTAAAGGTTCGTAAACAAAGTGTAACATCGCTGAAAAATAACGAAATCGGCAGCGGCCGCGTGGCCGCCGCCGCCGCTTGTGAACAACTTCGCACCTGCGGCCCGCAGGCGCCGCCCTCGCAAGCGACCCTGCGCCTTGCTTTGGCTGCGCCTCGTGACATATCGTGCCGCCCCTTATTTGCGACCGGCCGACCCCCGTCGAGGGGGCGCATGCGAAGGAATCATCGATGGCAAGGATCAAGGTGGCGCGGCCCGTCGTCGAACTCGACGGCGACGAGATGACGCGGATTATCTGGAGCTTCATCAAGAACAAGCTGATCCTGCCCTATCTCGACATCGACCTCAAATATTACGACCTCGGCATCGAGAGTCGCGACCGCAGCGACGACCGCATCACCGTCGAGGCCGCCGAGGCGATCAAGCATTACGGGGTCGGCGTCAAATGCGCGACGATCACTCCCGACGCCGGCCGCGTCGAGGAATTCAATTTGAAACATATGTGGAAGTCGCCGAACGGCACGCTGCGCAATATCATCGGCGGCACGATCTTCCGCGAGCCGATCGTCTGCAAGAACGTGCCGCGGCTGGTGCCCGGCTGGACGCAACCGATCGTCATCGGGCGTCATGCCTATGCCGATCAGTATGCCGCGACCGATTTCGTCGTGCCGGGTCCGGGCAAGTTGACGATGACCTTCACCCCGGCCGACGGCGGCGCGCCGGTGACGCGCGAGGTCTTCAACTTTCCCGGCGGCGGCGTCGCGCTCGGCATGTACAACCTCGACGAGTCGATCCGCGGTTTCGCCCGCTCCTGCTTCAACTACGGCTTGCAGCGCGGCTGGCCCGTCTATCTCTCGACCAAGGACACGATCCTCAAAGCCTATGACGGGCGCTTCCGCGATCTTTTCCGCGCCGTCTTCGACAGCGAGTTCGCGGCGCAATTCAAGGAGCGCGGCCTCACTTACGAGCATCGCCTGATCGACGACATGGTGGCGCTGGCGCTCAAATGGAACGGCGGCTTCGTCTGGGCCTGCAAGAACTACGATGGCGACGTCCAATCCGACACGCTGGCGCAGGGCTTCGGCTCGCTCGGCCTGATGACCTCGGTGCTGCTGACCCCGGACGGCAGGACCGTCGAGGCGGAGGCGGCGCACGGCACCGTGACGCGGCACTACCGGCTGCACCAGCAGGGCAAGGAAACTTCGACCAACCCGATCGCCTCGATCTTCGCCTGGACGCGGGGCTTGCGCTACCGCGGCCGCTTCGACGAGACGCCCGATGTCGTGCACTTCGCCGAGATCCTGGAGCGGGTGTGCATCGAGACGGTCGAGGGCGGCGACATGACGCGCGACCTCGCGATCCTGATCGGCGCCGACCATCCATGGCTGACCACCAACCAGTTCCTCGACAAGCTCGACGCCAATCTGAAGAAGGCGATGGCGTAGTGTGCCGATTTTGGCGTTCGGCAGATTGGAGAGCCCCCGGCTCCTTGTCGTCCCGACGAAGGTCGGGACCCACGGCTGCCGTGGATACCGGCCTTCGCCGGTATGACAAGAGCGAACCTAGCAAACGGCTTACTAAGGTAGAGCTCTTGAGCCACGGGAGACGCCAATGCGGTTGAGCATTCTCGACGATTATCAGGGCGTGGCGCTGCAGATGGCCGATTGGTCGCCGCTCGAGCGCCGCCTCGAGATCGTCGTCGAGCGCAAGCCCTTCGCCGACGAAAACGCGGCGGCCACCGCGCTCGCCCACTCCGAAATCGCGATCCTGATGCGCGAGCGCACGCCGTTCCCGAAATCGCTGATCGAGCGGCTGCCGGAACTGCGCCTCATCGTCACGACCGGCATGCGCAATGCCGCGATTGACGTCGCGGCGGCGCGCGAGCGCGGCATCGCGGTGTGCGGCACCGAAGGGGGCAACAACGACACCGCCGAACTCGCCTGGGGGCTGATCCTCGGCGCCGCGCGCCGCATCGCCGAAGACCACCGGGCGATGCGCGAAGGCAGCTGGCAGACCCGCATCGGCCATCGCATCGCCGGCAAGACGCTGGGCGTCCTCGGCCTCGGCCGCCTGGGCAGCGCCGTCGCCCGCGTCGGCCTCGCCTTCGAGATGAAGGTCATCGCCTGGAGCCCTAATCTGACTACCGAACGCGCCGCGGCGGTCGGCGTTGAGCAGGTCGAGAAGGAGGCGCTCTTCGCGCGCTCGGACATTCTGAGCGTGCATGTCGTCTTGGGCCCGCGCAGCCGCGGCCTCGTCGGCCGCGGCGATATCGCGGGCATGAAGAAGGATGCGATCCTCGTCAACACCTCGCGCGGGCCGATCGTCGATACCGAGGCAGTCATTGATGCGCTCGCGGCGGGCCGGCTCGGCTATGCCTGCTTCGATGTCTACGACCGCGAGCCGTTGCCGGCCGAGCATCCGCTGCGGCGCGCGCCGAACGTGCTGCTGACGCCGCATATCGGTTATGTGACGGAAGAGAACTACCGCGCTGCCTACCCGCAGATCGTCGAGAACGTGCTGGCCTTTCTCGACGGCAAGCCGATCCGCGTCATCTGAGACGATGGCGGACAAAGCGGTGCTGATCCGGCCGTCGCGCGACGAGGACGTCGCGACGATCGCAGCGATTTACGGCTATCACGTTCTGCACGGTCTCGCCTCGTTCGAGGAAGTGCCGCCCGAACCGGGAGAAATCGCCCGCCGGCGCGCCGAATTGGTTGCCCGCGGCCTGCCGTACCTGGTCGCCGAAGAAGGCCGCCGCGTCGTCGGCTATGCCTATGCCGGGTTGTACCGCCCGCGCTCGGCATACCGCTTCACGCTCGAAGATTCGATCTATATCGATCCCGAACGCACCGGCCGCGGCATCGGCAGCCTGCTGTTGACCGAGCTGCTCGAGCGCGCCGCCGGACTCGGCTATCGGCAGATGCTGGCGGTGATCGGCGGCAGCGACAATTTGCCGTCGATCCGGTTGCATCAGCGGCTCGGCTTCAACCGGGTCGGCATGCTGCCGGCGATCGGCTTCAAATTCGGCGGCTGGGTCGACACCGTGCTGATGCAGCGCGCGCTCGGCGCCGGCGCCGCCACCATGCCGCCATAGAGGGAGCCCCGCAATGGCCGACGGATTTGTCGATCCCGGACGCATCGAGCTGTACCACGCGCACATCTATTACGCGCCGAACAGCAAGGAGACCGCGGCGCGGCTGCGCACCGCGATCGCGCAAAATTTCCACGGGCGGATGGGCAGCTGGCACGATGTGCCGGTCGGCCCGCACCCCGCCGCGATGTATCAATTCGTCTTTCCGATCGAGGAATTTCCCCGCCTCGTGCCGTGGCTGATGCTGAACCGCGAGGGGCTGACGATCCTCGTCCACCCGGAGACCAACGACGCCGTCGCCGACCATTCGCGCCACGCGCTGTGGCTGGGGTCGGCCTTGCCGCTGCGGCTCGACATATTGCGCCGGAATGCCGCCTGAGGCAGCCGGCGCCCTTCAGTTTTGACAGGGTGCCGCGACAAGCCTAGGAAATGGGCACGTCCCGGCCGTGAGGTCGGGCCCGCGCATGCGGTCAAGGAGAAACCCCATGGCCCGCGGCCTGCTACGGCCGGAAATGACGCTCGGCGAGCGCCTCCGCGATTATTTCTCGCCGCGCGAGGTGATTGACACCTCGCCGAAGGTGTCGGACGAGGTCGCCTACACGACCTGCTACATGTGCGCCTGCCGCTGCGGCATCAAAGTCCATTTGAAGGACGGCGGCATTCGCTACATCGAGGGCAACCGCAGCCACCCGGTCAATCGCGGCGTCATCTGCGGCAAGGGCGCCTCGGGGATCATGCAGCAATTGTCGCCCGCGAAGCTGCGAAAGCCGCTGATCCGCGTCGGCGAGCGCGGCGCGGGCGAGTTCCGCGAGATCGAGTGGGAGGAGGCGATCGGCATGGCGGCCGAATGGCTCGCCGCGATCCGCGCCGAAGACCCGAAAAAGCTTGCCTTCTTTACGGGGCGCGACCAGAGCCAATCCATGACGGGGTTGTGGGCAGCGCAGTTCGGTACCCCCAATTTCGCCGCCCATGGCGGCTTCTGCTCGGTCAACATGGCCGCGGCCGGGATGTACAGCATCGGCGGCAGCTTCTGGGAATTCGGCGAGCCCGATTGGGAGAAGACGCGCCTGCTTTTGATGTTCGGCGTCGCCGAGGACCACGATTCGAACCCGATCAAGATCGCCCTCTCGGGAATGCGCCGGCGGGGCGCCAAATTCGTCTCGGTCAATCCGGTGCGCACCGGCTATTCGGCGATCGCCGACGAATGGGTCGGGATCCGCCCCGGCACCGACGGGCTTTTCGTGCTGTCGCTGATCCATGAGCTGCTGCAGGCCGACAGGATCGATCTCGAATATCTGGCACGCTACACGAACGCGCCCTGGCTGGTGATTGACGCGCCGGGCGCGGCCGATGACGGTCTCTTCGCCCGCAACGAGGCAGGAGAGCCCTTGGTGCTGGATGCGTCGGGCAAGCTCGCCAGCGCGCTGGTGCCCGATGCTCAGTTCCGCATGGTCGGGGCGGCGGAACTGCCCGACGGGCGCCGCGCGGTGCCGGTCTTCGAGCTCGTAGCGGCACGCTATCTCGACCCGGCCTACGCTCCGGAAGCGGTGGCCGAGAGTTGCGGCATTGCCGCCGAGACGATCCGGCGCCTCGCCGCCGAAATCGCCGGGGCCGCATTTGCGCAGCAGATCGAGCTCGACATGGCGTGGACGGACTGGGCCGGAAGGCGGCACGAGACAATGATCGGCCGGCCGGTCTCGATCCACGCGATGCGCGGCATCTCGGCGCATTCGAACGGCTTTCAAACCTGCCGCGCATTGCATCTGTTGCAGATGCTGATTGGCACGATCGACGTGCCGGGCGGCTGGCGCTACAAGGCGCCGCACCCGAAGCCCTGCCCGCCTGGGCCGAAGCCCGCCGGCAAGCCCGCCGATATCGCCGCGGAGAAGCCGCTCTCCGGCATCCCGCTCGGCTATCCGCTCGGCCCCGAGGATCTGATCGTCGACGCCGACGGCCGGCCGGGGCGCATCGACAAGGCGTTTTCCTGGGAGGCGCCGATCGCCGCCCACGGCATGATGCACATGGTCGTGCGCAACGCCTGGGCGGGCGATCCTTACCCGATAGACACGCTCTTCATGTACATGGCCAACATGGCGTGGAACTCAGCGATGAACACGGCCGAGACGATGCGCATGCTGGCCGACAAGGACCCGGCGACGGGCGAGTATCGCATCCCGCGGATCATCTATTCCGACGCCTTTTATTCCGAGATGGTCGCCTATGCCGATCTCGTGCTGCCGGATACGACCTATCTCGAGCGCTGGGACGCGATATCGCTGCTCGACCGGCCGATCGGTTCGCCCGACGGGCCGGCCGATGCGATCCGCCAGCCGATCCTCGCCCCCGACCGCGACGTGCGGCCGTTCCAGGACGTGCTGATCGAGCTGGGCGCGCTGTTGGGACTGCCCGCCTTCGTCACGCCGGAGGGCGAGCCGCGCTATCCGGGGCTTTACCCGGACTATCTCGTCAACCACGAGCGCCGGCCGGGCATCGGCGTGCTGGCCGGCTGGCGTGGCGCCGACGGCGAGGCGGCGGGTCGCGGCGCGCCGAACCCGCAGCAGCTCGAGCGCTATGTCGCGAACGGGTGTTTCTGGCGCTACGAGCTGCCGCCCGAGGAGCGCTATTACAAGCACGCCAACAAGGCCTATCTCGACCATGCCGTTGCGCTCGGCATGATCGACCAGCCTGCGCCCATAGTGCTGCAGCTCTATGTCGAGCCGCTGCAGCGCTTTCGCTTGGCCGCGCGCGGCCACGGCACGGCACTCCCGCCCGAAGAGCACCGCGCGCGCATCGAGACCTATTTCGATCCGCTGCCCTTCTGGTACGCGCCGTTCGAGGAGGCGCTGGTCGACCGCGGTCAATTCCCGCTGCACGCGATCACGCAGCGCCCAATGCAGATGTATCATTCCTGGCATTCGCAGAACGCGTGGCTGCGGCAGATCCTCGGGCGGAACCGGCTCTACCTCGCCCGCTCGGCCGGCAAGTCGCTCGGGCTCGTCGATGACGACTGGGTCTGGGTCACCAGCCACCACGGCCGCATCCGCGTGCAAGTGAAGCTGATGGACGGCGTCAACCGCGACACGGTGTGGACGTGGAACGCGATCGGCAAGCGCACGGGGGCATGGAACCTCGACCCGCATTCTCCGGAGTTCGAGAAGGGATTTTTGTTGAACCATCTGATCTCGGAGCTGCTGCCGCAGAGGAGCGGCTACCGCTATTCCAACGCCGATCCGGTGACCGGGCAGGCGGCCTGGTACGATCTGCGCGTCAAGCTCGAGAAGGCGGCGCCCGCCGAGGCCGGCACGACGGCGCCCGCCTTTCCGCCGCTGCCGCGGCTCGTCGGGCTCGGCCGCGCGCCCGCGATCCTGCGCTACGGCGCCCGCGCCGACCGCCGGGAGGAGCCGCAATGACCTCGCTGCCGAGCCCGGCGCCGGGGCAGAAAAAGCTCGGTCTCGTCATCGACCTCGACATCTGCGTCGGCTGCCATGCCTGCGCGACGGCCTGCAAGGAATGGAATGCGGGCGGTCACATGGCGCCGCTGCCGGATTTCGAGCCCTACGGCAAGGGCGCCTGGGGGGTGTGGTTCAACCGCATCCATTCCTTCGAGGAAGGCGATGGCGAGGGCGCGCGCACCGTGCATTTCCCGAAATCGTGCCTGCATTGCGAGGAGCCGGCCTGCGTCACCGTCTGTCCGACGGGCGCCTCCTACAAGCGAGCCGAGGACGGTATCGTGCTCGTCAACGAGGCGATCTGCATCGGCTGCAAGCTCTGTTCCTGGGCCTGTCCCTATGGCGCGCGCGAGTTCGACCAGGACGCCGGCGTCATGAAGAAATGCACTCTCTGCATCGACCGGATCTACAACGAGGAACTCGCCGAGGAAGACCGGCTGCCCGCCTGCGTCATGGTGTGCCCGGTCAACGCGCGGCATTTCGGCGATCTGGGCGACCCCTATTCCGCGGTGTCGGAGATGGTGGCGCAGCGGCACGGCGCCGATCTCATGCCTGAACTCGGTTATCGACCGGTCAACAAATACCTGCCGCCCCGGCGCGGGCGCATGCCGACCGCGCCGCCGCCCGCGCCTGCCCTGGCCGATGCGGACGCTGCGCCCGAGGCTGGGCTGCTGCGCTGGGTCGACCGGCTTTTGTCCCGCTGAACCGGCGCGCGGAGGGGAAGGCATGCAGCCGGCGCTTTCGATCGTCTTTTTCACCACCTCTTCGGGCGCGGGCTTCGCGCTGTTGGCTCTCTTGGGCCTCGGCGCCCCGCTCGGCTTCGTGCTGCCGCAGTCGTCCTTCGGCTTTGTCGGTCTGTTCGTCGCGGTCGTGCTCGCCGCCGGTGGCCTTTTTTCCTCGGCCGTCCATCTCGGCCGTCCGGAGCGCGCTTGGCGGGCGCTGTCGCAGTGGCGCTCCTCGTGGCTGTCGCGCGAGGGGGGGCTGGCGCTGCTCGCCTTTCCGCTGGCCGCTGTCTTCGGCATCGGCTGGGTGTTTTTCGGCGCGACCGGCGGGTTCGCCGGGCTCTGCGGCATTCTCGCCGCGGCGCTGGCGCTGGCGACGATCTGGTCGACCGGCATGATCTACGCCTCGCTGAAGCCGGTCCACCAATGGCACAATCTCTGGGTCGTGCCGGGGTATCTCGCGCTCGGGCTGATGAGCGGCTGGCTGATCCTCGGTTTTCTCGAGCGGTTGTGGGGCGGCTGGCCGGTCGGAGCGACGCTGCTGGCGCTGCTGGCGACGCTCGTCGGCTGGTCGATCAAGGAAATCTATTGGCGGTCGATCGACACTCTCTCGGCCCCGAGCACGGTCGCGAGCGCGACCGCGCTCGGCAGCCGCGGCAAGGTGCGGCTCTTCGAGGCGCCGCATACAGAAGAGAATTATCTCCTGAGGGAGATGGGCTTTCGCCTCGCGCGTAAGCACCAGGTCCGGCTGCGGGTGGTCGCGCGCCTTGCGGGCTTTCTCGCGCCGGCGCTGTTGAGCCTTTTCGCCCTCTTTCGGCCCGGCTCCGCCGGCGCCGTCGCGGCCGGGCTCGCGGTCGCCAGCGCCGCTTTGGGGCTCGTCGTCGAGCGCTGGCTGTTCTTCGCCGAAGCGAAGCACACCGTAACCCTCTACTATGGCGCCGAGTCGGTCTGAGGGGCCGGATTCGGGCGCTCGAAAAAATCGTCGGAAAGCGGTTGACGACCCCTCGGGGCAGGCTTATAAGCGCGGTCCCCTCGGGGGCGGGCCTGCCGCCGAGGCGTGCTGATTGACAAGTATGGCGAGGGAAGGGATGCGCGGGCGGCGGCGCTTTGGCGTTGGGCGCTCGCGCGAGAGTGCGTAGCGTTTGAGGCCTATGGCCTTGGTCTATTTCTCGCAAGGGGGATGGGCTGAGGGGATGAAC
>DATLKN010000005.1:0-41465 GCA_035538335.1 Allostellaceae bacterium | reverse complement strand
TCGCGGCCCCGATGGGCGCGGCTGGGCGGTGTTCGACAGCCCCTTGGGGCCGCTGGCGCTCGGCCATCGCCGGCTCAGCATCATCGATCTGTCGGACGCCGCAGCCCAGCCGATGTCCTATGGGGAGGGCCGATATCACATCGTCTACAACGGCGAGATCTATAATTACATCGAGCTGCGCCGCGAGCTCATGGGCCTCGGCCGCCGCTTTCACACCCAGTCCGATACCGAAGTTCTGCTCGCCGCCTATGACGAGTGGGGCGAGGCTGCGCTCGATCGGCTCGACGGTATGTTTGCGCTGGTGATCTGGGATGCGAGGGCGCGGGTGGCCTTTGCCGCGCGCGACCGCTTCGGCATCAAGCCGTTGTATTTCTATTCGACGCCGCAGGGCCTGGCGCTGGCGTCGGAGATCAAGCAGCTGGCCGGGCTGCCGGGCTTCACGGCGCGCATGAACATCGCGCGAACGTATGATTTTCTTGCGTCCGGCATCATGGACCATACCGCGCAGACGCTGTTCGAGAATGTCGGGCAGCTGCGCGGCGGCGAGTGCCTGCGGCTCGATCTGCAACACTGGCAGCCGGGCGAGCCGTTGCCGATAAGGCGCTGGTACCGGATTCTCGAACCCGGCACGCTCGACATCGGCGAGCGTGAGGCGAGCGAGCGCTTCCGGGCATTGCTCGCGCAGTCGGTGCGCCTCCATCTGCGCTCCGATGTGCCGGTCGGGTCGTGCTTGTCGGGCGGGCTCGACAGCTCCTCGATCGTGTGCCTGATGGCGCGCGAGTTCGCCGCCGAAGGGAACGGCGCGCGGGTCAATGCGGTCAGCGCTTGCTACGACGTGAAGGCGGTCGACGAGCGCCCGTTCATGGAAGCGGTCGTCGCGCATAGCGGCAGCATTCCGCATTGGTGCTATCCGCGGGTCGAGGACGCCTTTGCGGAGGCCGAGCGCATCACCTGGCATCAGGACGAGCCGTACGGCAGCACCAGCATCTTCGCGCAATGGAGCGTCTTTGCGGCGGCGCGCAAGGCGGCGATCAAGGTGATGCTCGACGGGCAGGGCGCCGACGAACAGCTCGCCGGCTATTATGGCGGCTTTCCGTATTATTATTCCAGCCTGATCCGGCAATGGCGGTTCGCTGAGCTGTTGCGCGCTATGGCGGAGCGCCATTTCTGGCACGGCGCTTCGTTTTTTGCCGAGGCGCGGAATTTGCTGTCGCCGCTCTTGCCGCAGGGGCTGGCGCGCTGGTTGCGGCGCGGCGGCCAGGTGTTGGGCGGCCATAATTGGATCAACGGCGAACTCTTCCGGCCGCATCTCGGGCGCTCGCCCTTCGAGACCGCGCGCGAGAGCATCGGTGCGCCGCCCGTCAAGGGGATCGCCGAGCTTTGCCTCGTGATGACGCAATCCTCGAACCTCCAGATGCTGCTGCACTGGGAAGACCGCAACAGCATGGCTCACAGCATCGAGGCGCGGGTCCCGTTTCTCGACCACAAATTGGTCGAGTTGTCGATCGCGCTCGGCGAACGGCACAAGATGGTCGGCGGCGACACGAAGCGCGTGTTGCGCCGCGCCATGGCCGGGATCCTGCCCGAAACGGTGCGCCGCCGCCGCGACAAGCTGGGCTTTGCGACGCCGGAGACGAGTTGGTTTCGCGGGCCCTTGCGTGAACCCTTGTTGGCGGGCGTCGAGGACACGCTGCGGCGTTTCCCCGGCCTCTTCGACGCGGGCGAAACGCGCGCCCATGCGCGCAGCATGTTGGACGGCCGGCGCGAGGTTGATTTCTCGCTGTGGCGTATTGTCAATCTCGGCATCTGGGGCCGGCTTTTCGGAGTGACCGTTTGACGTCGCCAATGCGCTTCCGGCAGCGAGTTGCGGTGTCGCTGACGCCGGCATCGCTCGAGGCCGACAGCCGCGCCTTCCGCATCGCGACGAGCCTTGCGGAAGCCGGGTTTCGCTCCATCATCGTCGAGGCGCGGGCGAGCGCGCAGCGCTTCTGGGACGACCGGATCGAGGTGCGCTCGCCTTCTGCCCAGATATCGACCGGGAGCGGCGGTCGCGCGTCGCTGACGCGCGGCGCCGTCGCCGCGTTGCGCTCGGGAGCGCTCGGCGCGCCCGGCGAGCTGGCGCTCTATTTCGGCTTTCGCCTGCATGATTGGCGCAATCATTTGCGGCGGCTGCGCGCGCTGCTGCCGGCGGCCGATCTCTATTACCTGCATTCCTTCGAGCTTTATCGGCTGGTGGCGGAACAAGCGGCTCGGCTCGGCGCTCCGGTTGTCTACGACGCGCATGATTTCTATCGCGGCATTGAGCCGGTCGAGCGGCTGCGGCCATTCGACCGCAACCGCTTGCGCCCCTATCTCGACCGGCTCGAAGACCGTCTCGTCGCGCGGGCCGACGCAGTGGTGACGGTCAGCGACGGCGTCGCGGCGCTGATGGAAGGCAAGCTCGGCCGCCGCCCGGCGGTGATCCGCAATTGCCACGACGCCCGTCTCGACCGCAGGCCGGCGCGCGATCTGCGGCAGGTTCTCCGGCTCGCGCCCCGCGACCGTCTCGCGGTCGTTGCCGGAAACGCCAAGGCGGGAATGGCCATCGACACCGCAGCCGACGCATTCGCCTTGCTCGCAGACCGCTTTCATCTCGCCTTTGTCGGGCGTGGCTACGAAGCGACCGCCGCTCGCCTACAGTCGCATCCGGCAGCCGACCGGCTTCATTTTATGGGCGGCCTCGCGCCAAACGAAATCGTGCCGTTCATTGCCGGCGCAGATCTCGGCCTCGTGCTCTACGAGCACTGTTCCGACAATTATCGCGCGGCGCTGCCCAACGGGTTTTTTCAGGTAATCGCCGCCGGGCTGCCAGTCGTTCGCGGCGTCCTGCCGGAGATCGAGGCCGCGATCGCCGGCCGCGCCGTCGGCATCCCCCTTCCGACGCTCGACGCCCCGAGCCTGGCAAAAGCGGTGGATGCCTGCGCAATGCGCGCTGCGGCACTGCGGCCGGCGGTCGCCGCTCTGGCGCAAGAGCTGAGCTGGGAAACCGAATCCGCCCGTCTTCTTCGCCTCGTCGACCGTCTGTTGGCCCGGAATGGCTCGCCGAGAGCCGTTGCAGCCGGCTGAAACTTCACTTTGACGGAAAGAACCCATGTGCGGCATTGCTGGCATCGCCTCGATCGATCGAGCCCCGCTCGCCGATCTCGGCCGCGCGCTCGACGTCCTCGGCCATATGGTCGATCACCGCGGGCCAGACGGGCGCGGCGACTGGACTTCGCCCGCCAGCAATGCGGGGCTCGTGCATCGGCGTCTCGCGATCATCGATCTGTCGGACTCCGGCCGCCAGCCGATGGTCGCGCCGGGTCCGACCGCCATTACCTACAATGGCGAGATCTACAACTATCTCGAATTGCGGCAGGAACTCGCGGGCCATTGGCGTTTCCGCTCGACATCGGATACCGAATGCATCCTCGCCGCCTACCAGCGCCACGACACGCAATGCCTCGACCGGCTGCGCGGCATGTTTGCTTTTGCGCTGTGGGACGAGCGCCGGCAGCGGCTCTTCTGCGCGCGCGACCGCTTCGGCATCAAACCGTTTTATTACGCCGTCGTCGGCAAGCTTTTCGTCTTCGCCTCGGAGGCGAAGGCGCTGTTGCCGTTTCTGCCGGAAATCGACAGCGATCCCGAAGCGCTCGCCGAATATCTGACCTTCCAGTACACGATCGGCGAAGCGACGCTGTTCCGCGGCGTCAAGCAGCTGCTGCCGGGGCACGCGCTGACGGTCGAGAACGGTGACGTCAAGGTGTGGCGCTATTGGGACGTGCGCTATGAGATCGATTTCGAGCACAGCCCCAAATATTTCGACCGGCGCCTCGGCGAGCTGGTCGAGGAATCGGTCGGCTTGCACCTGCGCAGCGACGTGCCGGTCGGGGCGTATGTGTCGGGCGGGCTCGATTCGAGCCTGATCTCGATCCTCGCCGGCAAGGGCGAGCGCGGCGCCGGCGACTGCTTCCACGGCCGCTTCACCCAATTCGACGGGTATGACGAAAGCCGCTATGCCGAGATCGCAACCGCGGCCGCCGGCGGCCGGCTGCACATGATCGACATCGCCGCGCAAGATTTCCGCGACCACATCGAGGACGTCGTCTACCACCTCGACTTTCCGGTCGCCGGACCCGGCTCGTTTCCGCAATACATGGTTTCCAAGCTCGCCGCCCGGCATCTTAAGGTCGTGCTCGGCGGTCAGGGCGGCGACGAGATCTTCGGCGGCTACGCCCGTTATCTGCTCGCCTATTTCGAGCAGTGCATCAAGGCGGCGCTCGACGGCACCTACAAAAACGGCAACTTCGTCGTGACGATCGAATCGATCGTCCCCAACCTCGGCCTGTTGCGCGAATACAAGCCGCTGATGAAGGAATTCTGGCGCGAAGGGCTGTTCGAGGCGCTCGACGAGCGCTATTTTCGCCTGATCGACCGCTCGACCGACATGGCGGAAGAGGTCGATTGGGCCGTGCTCGACAAGAACCGCGTCTTCGAGAGCTTCCGCGCCATCTTCAACAACCAGAGCAACGTCGAGAAAGAGGCCTATTTCGACAAGATGACGCATTTCGACTTCAAATGCCTCTTGCCGGCCCTGTTGCAGGTGGAGGACCGGATGAGCATGGCGCACGGGCTCGAAAGCCGGGTGCCGCTGCTCGATCACCCGCTCGTCGAGTTCGCCGCCACGGTGCCGGCCGACATCAAGTTCGGCGGCGGCCGGATGAAGCATCTGCTGCGCCAGACCTTCGCCGCGGTGCTTCCCGAACCGATCGTGAACCGGCGCGACAAGATGGGCTTTCCGGTGCCGCTCAAGGAATGGTTCTCCGGCGAATTGCGCGAGCTTGTCGAAGATATCTTCCGCAGCCGCAACGCGCGCCAGCGGCCGTTCCTCAATTCGCACGCGGTGCTCGCGAATCTCGACGGCGCCGGACGCTTCTCGCGCAAGATCTGGGGGCTGCTCTGCCTCGAATTGTGGCACCAGCGGTTTCACGACCGCGCCGATCATTACCGGCAGATGCTGCGGACGGCGGCGCTCGCGGAGCCGCCGCGCGTCGCCGCGGCGGGCGAGTAGCACGGGAGAAGCTGGCATGAAGGTCTTCGTCACCGGCGGCTCGGGCCAGGTCGGCTCGACCGTTATCGATCTCTTGCTCGCCCGCGGCGACGAGGTGTTGGCGATCGACAATTACGCGACCGGCCGGCGCGACAACCTCGCGCCGCATCCGCGCCTCGCCTTTGTCGAGGGCTCGATCGTCGATGTCGGGCTCGTCGATCGGCTCGTCGCCGAGTTCCGCCCCGCCGTCGTCGTCCACACCGCCGCCTCCTACAAGGACCCGGACGATTGGGCGGGCGACGCGCTGACCAACTGCGTCGGCAGCGCGATCGTCGCGCGCGCCGCCAAGCAGCACGGGGTCGGGCGGCTCATCTATTTCCAGACGGCGCTGTGCTACGGCACGAAGCCGCTCGAGCAGCCGATCACGCTCGCCCACCCGGTCGCCCCGGCGCCGAACAGCTATGCGATTTCGAAGACGGCGGGCGAGCGCTATATCGAGATGAGCGGCGTCGATTGGGTGACGTTCCGTCTCGCCAACGTGATCGGCCCGCGCAACGTCAGCGGCCCGCTGCCGATCTTCTTTGCGCGGCTGCGGGACGGAAAGCGCTGCTTCGTCACCGAGGCGCGGCGCGATTTCGTCTTTGCCGGCGATCTCGCGCGCGTCGTGCTGCGCGCCGCCGACGGGGCGGGCAGCGGCACCTACCATTTCTCCTCGGGGCGCGATGTGGCGATCAAGGAGCTTTACGACACCATCGTGCGGGCGATGAAATTCAACGAGTATCCCGAGCCGGAACTCCGCCCGCTGGCGGCCGACGACGCGCCCTCGATCCTGCTCGACCCGTCGCGCACCTTCGATGATTTCGGCGAGATCGAGTTCACTGCGCTCGACGCGATCGTCGAGGCCGCGGTCTCGCATTATCGCGAGCGCGGCGTCGAGGGCGGCTACACGCATCTGCGCGAGGCGCGCGCGTCGTGAGGCTGTTGATCACCGGCGGCGCCGGCTGCCTCGGCTCGAACCTCGTCGAGCGGTATCTGCCGCAGGGCCACGAGATCCTCGTCATCGACAATTTCGCGACCGGTCGGCGCGAAACCCTCGCGGGCATCGACGGCCTCGATCTCGTCGAGGGCAGCGTCGCCGACGCCGCTCTCGTCGATGCCGCCTGCGCCCGCTTCCGGCCGACCCAGATCATCCACGGCGCGGCCTCCTACAAGGACCCGGACGACTGGCACGAGGACGCGGCGAGCAACATAGCCGGCACATTGAACCTCCTCGCCGCTGCGCGCCGCGCCGGCGTCCGGCGCTTCGTCAATTTCCAGACGGCGCTGTGCTATGGCCGCCCGGACCGGGTTCCGATCCCGATCGAGCATCCCTGCCGGCCATTTACCAGCTATGGCGTCAGCAAGACCGCAGCAGAATCCTATATCTCGTTGAGCAACATGCCTTTCGTGTCCTTGCGCCTGGCCAATGTCGTTGCCCCACGGCTCGCGATCGGCCCGATTCCGAGTTTTTACCGGCGCCTCAAGGCAGGCGAAAAATGCTTTTGTACGAATGCGGTACGGGATTTTCTCGACATCGAAGATTTCTTCGGCATCGTCGATCTCGTGCTCGCCGACAATGCCCCGACCGGGATCTTCAACGTCTCGACCGGCGAGGGCCACACGATCAAAGAGGTCTATGACCATGTCGCGCGTTATCTCGGCATCGCGACGGCCGTACCGGTGAGCGTCGTCGAGCCCGGCGCCGACGACGTTCCGGCCGTCGTGCTCGACCCGTCGCGCACGCGGGCAACGCTCGGCTGGGAGGCGAAGATCGGCTTTGCCCAATCGCTCGACCGCATGCTGCGCTGGTACGACGCGCACGGCGTCTCGGCGGTCTACAGCCACTTGAAGGCGCCGGGGCCGCGCGATGAATGACGAGATCGGCTTCGAAGGTGCCGCGATCCTGGTGGTCGGCGGCGCCGGCTTCGTCGGCGGCGCCCTGGTGCGCCGGCTGCTCGCGCTGGGCCCCCGGCGCATCACGATCGTCGACAATCTGTTGTCCTCGGAGATCGCCAACCTGCCGGAGCACCCGGCGATCGATTTCATCCTCGGCTCGATCGCGGACGACAGAATCCTCGCCTCCCTGCCGCGCGACCTCGATTTCGCCTTTCATCTCGCCTGCTATCACGGCAATCAATCCTCGATCCACGATCCGCTCGCCGATCACGCCAACAACACGTTGACGAGCCTGAAGCTCTTCGACCGGCTGAAGGATTTGCCGCCGCTCAAAAAGCTCGTTTATGCGGCGGCCGGCTGCGCCGTCGCCGAGAAGACCTTCGATGAAGCGAGCGCGACCCAAGAGGATGCGCCGGTCTCGCTTTTTCACGACAGCCCCTATTCGATCTCGAAGCTCGTCGGCGAGATGTACGGGAACTTCTATTTCATGCGCTACCGGCTGC
Source organism: Allostellaceae bacterium (assembly GCA_035538335.1). GTDB lineage: Bacteria > Pseudomonadota > Alphaproteobacteria > ATCC43930 > CGMCC-115725 > AP-15. The sequence continues at coordinate 33,959 of DATLKN010000005.1, read as the reverse complement.
CCTTCGTGAAGGCGCGGTTCCAGAACGTCTACGGGCCGGGCGAGATCCTCGGCGCCGGGCGCTGGCGCGGCACGCCGCACACGGTGTGGCGCAACGTGACGCCGACCTTCGTATGGAAGGCGCTCAACCGCGAGGCGTTGCCGGTCGAGAACGGCGGGGTGGCGACGCGCGACTTCATCTTCGTCGAGGACATCGCCGAGGGGCTGCTGGCCGCCGCACGGCGCGGCGTTGCGGGCGAAGTCTACAATCTCGCCTCGGGGCGCGAGACCTCGATCCTCGAACTGGCGACGCTGGTGAACGAGCTGACCCGGAACCCGACGCCGATCGCGCTCGCCCCGGCGCGCGACTGGGACCGCTCGGGCCGGCGCTTCGGGGCGACGGAAAAGGCACGCGAGGCGCTCGGCTTCGTTGCCGCGACGGAGCTGCGCGCGGGCCTCGAGCGGATGATCGCCTGGACGCGCGAGAATCGCGAGATGATCCGCCGCGCGATGCTGCAGCACCGGCAGTTCATGCCGGGCCTCGCCGAGGCGCTCGGGTGAGAGGCTGGCGTATCCTCACAATCGTCGGCGCGCGTCCCCAATTCGTCAAGGCGGCGGCGGTCTCGCGCGCCATTGCGGCGCATCGGCGGCTCGAGGAAACGCTCGTCCATACCGGCCAGCATTTCGACCCCGGGATGTCGCAGGTGTTTTTCGACGAGCTCGCGATCCCGGCGCCGCGCTACAATCTCGGCATCCATGGCGGCGGCCACGGGGCGATGACCGGGCGCATGCTGGCCGCGATCGAAGAAGTGATCCTCGCCGAGAAGCCCGATCTCGTGCTCGTTCCCGGCGATACCAACTCGACCCTCGCCGGGGCGCTGGCCGCCGCCAAGCTCGGGGTTCCCGTCGCCCATCTCGAAGCCGGCTTGCGCTCCTTCAACCGTGCCATGCCGGAAGAGTTGAACCGCGTGGTGACCGACCATTTGAGTGCGCTTCTGTTCTGTCCGACCGAGACGGCGATCGCCAATCTCGCGCGTGAGGGCATCGCCGAAGGCGTCCACGACATCGGCGACGTGATGTATGACGCGGCCCTCTTCGCCGCCGCCCGCTCGCGCCGTTCGCGGGTTCTGGAGCGGCTCGGGCTCGAAGAGCGCCAATATGCGGTCGCGACCGTGCATCGCGCGGAGAACACGGGCGAGTGCGAACGGCTCGGCGAGATCATCGCCTTTCTGCGCGAGGAGGCGCACGGGCGCGCGGTCGTCTTCCCGGTGCATCCGCGCACGCGCGCGCAGATCGCGGATTGGCGGCTCGATCTCGCCGGCATTCTCGTCTGCGAGCCGCTGGGCTACCTCGACATGCACCGCCTGCTGGCTTCGGCCTCGGTCGTCTTCACCGACTCGGGCGGCGTGCAGAAGGAAGCCTATTTTCACCGCGTGCCCTGCGTCACCTTGCGCGGCGAGACCGAGTGGGTCGAGACGGTCGAGGCCGGCTGGAACCGGCTGTGGAAAGGGCCGGACTACCGGCCGCGCCGCGAGATCGCCGCCTACGGCGACGGCCGGGCCGCCGAGGCTGCGGTCGCGCGCATCGTCGAATACCTTGAATGCCGAGCGACAGCCGCATCCGCGCGATAGTCCTTACCGTTCGCTACGGCACGCGGGCGTCTTATTACGAAGATTGGCGCGAAGCCTTCGAGCGCTCGCCGCTCTTCGCCGCGACGACCTTCAACCTGTTTCGCCGCGGCGAGCGCCGCGCCGCGATGCGCGCGCTCGAAGGGGCGGATTTGGTCGTCGCGCTGCACGCCGCCTCGGCCGATACGCTCGCCTTTCTCGAGCCGCTCGAAGCCGCCCTGCAGGCTCGGCGCGGCCGGCTCCTGATGCTCGTCGGCAACGAATACAACCTGCCGTGGATGCCGCTCGGCGACAAGCTGGCGTTCATCAAGCGCGTCGGCGCCGATTTCGTCGGCACGCAGCTGCCGCTCGAGGCCGGTAAATGGCTCTACGCCGGCACCGGCGCCGAAATCCTGGCGCTGCCGCATGCCCTCAACGACGCCGTCTTCCGGCATGAGCTCGGCGAGAGCGAACGCCCCCTCGACATCGGCGGGCGCAGTGCCCGCTATCCGGTCTTCATCGGCGACGACGAGCGCAACCGCGTCTATGACCTGTTTCGCGAATGGGGGCCGCGGCAGGGGCTCTCGGTCGATATCGACAACTCGGCGCGGCTCGACCGGCCGGCGTGGGCGCGCTTTCTCAACGACTGCCGCGGCACGATCGGCAGCGAGGCCGGGTCGTGGTATCTGGAGCGCGACGACAGGACGGTGCTCGAAATCCAAAGCTTCATCCGCGGCAAGGCGGGCGGCGCGGTGCTCCGCGCCGATGGGTTCGCGCACCGCGCCGCGCGCCGTCTGCCCTACCCCGTGAAGGCGTGGCTGCGGCGCCTCGTTGCAGCCTCGCCGATCCGCCACGAGGCGATCGACGACGCCAGGGTGCCTTTCGGCGAAATCGAAGAGCGCTTTTTCGCCGGCCGGCTGCGCTGCCCCGCCTATTCCAAATGCATCTCGTCGCGGCATTTCGATGCGGCGGGAACCGGCACCTGCCAGATCCTGATCAATGGGCGCTACAACGACATCCTCGCGGCCGATGAGCACTACATCGCTCTCGCACCCGATTTCGCCAATCTCGGCGAAGCGATCGCCCGCTTCCGCGATGCCGGCGAGCGGGCCCGCATCGCCGAAGCCGCCCGCGCCCTCGCATTGGAGGCGCACACCTACCGGCACCGCATCGCCGGGCTCTATGACCGGCTGTCCGGTTCGGCAGAAGCCCCTCGCCCCGACCCTCTCCCCGCGAGCGGGGAGAGGAAGGGACCCGCGTTAGCGGGAGGGTGAGAAGCGTCGGCACCGAGGTAGCCCGATAATGTGCGGCATCGGCGGCTTTCTCGCCTCGCGCCCGGCGCCCAAGGCCGAGCTGGAGGCGCGCCTCTGGGCGATGGTCGCGGCATTGCGGCACCGCGGCCCCGACGACGAGGGGGTGTGGACCGACGGCCGCGCCGGCCTTGCGCATGCGCGGCTGTCGATTATCGACCTGTCGCCGCTGGCGCATCAGCCGATGGCGAGCGCCGACGGCGCGGTGTGGATCAGCTACAACGGCGAGATCTACAATTTCGCCGAGATCCGCCGCGACCTCGAGGCGGCCGGCTACGCCTTCCGCAGCCGCAGCGACACCGAGGTCATCGTCAACGGCTGGCATGCCTGGGGGCCGGCCATCTTTCCCCGGCTCAACGGCATGTTCGCATTGGCGCTGTGGGACGGCCGCAGCCGGCGGCTTGTCCTTGCGCGCGACCGCATCGGCAAGAAGCCGCTCTATTACACGCGCACGCCGGCACGCTTCGCCTTCGCCTCCGAGATCAAGGCGCTCTTCGCCTGGCCGGATGTCGGACGCAGGCCGGATCTGTCGGCGATCGACCGCTATCTGACGCTCGGCTATGTGCCGGCGCCGGCGACCGCCTTCGCGCAGATCGCGAAGCTGCCGGCGGCGCATTACCTGTCGGTCGGGCTCGCCGGCGACGGCTCGCTCGGCGAGCCCGAAATCGTCCGCTATTGGGATCTGCCGGCACCCGCCCCGGCGGCGCGCCCGCCGGCGTTGGCCGAATTGCGCGAAGAGCTGGCGGCGCGCCTCGAAGCGGCCGTGCGCCGGCGCCTCGTCGCCGATGTGCCGCTCGGCGCCTTCCTCTCGGGCGGGGTCGATTCCTCCTCCGTCGTCGCGATGATGGCGCGAGCCGGCGGCGGGCCGGTCAAGACCTTCTCGATCGGCTTCAGCGCCAAGCAATACGACGAGACCCGCTACGCCCGGCTCGTCGCCGAACGCTACGCCACCGACCACGAGGAATTCGTCGTCGAGCCGGATGCGGTCGGCGTATTGCCGCGCCTCGTGTGGCATTACGGCGAGCCCTTCGCCGATCCTTCGGCGATCCCGACCTATTACGTCAGCGAAATGGCGCGCCGCCATGTCAAGGTGGCGCTCAACGGCGACGGCGGCGACGAGTGCTTCCTCGGCTACAACCGCTATCGCGCGATGCGCCATTTGGGGCGGCTCGACGCGCTGCCGGACGGGGCTCGCGCGGCTCTCGCCGGGCTGCTCGGCCTCGCGCCCTCTTCGCTCCAGCGCCGGCACAAGCTCAGGGAGATCCGCGCCGTGCTTGCGGCGCCGCGCGAGGAGCCGGCGGACCGCTACGTGCCGACGCTGGCCTATTTTACGGACGAGGAGAAGCGGGCGCTCTACGGCGACGGCATGTCGGCGGCGTTCGGCGATCCCGGGGCGAAGATCTTCGAACGATACTTCGCCGATGCCGAAAGCCTCGTGGGCGGCGCGAATTGGGCCGATATCCACACCTATCTGCCCGACGACCTGATGGTAAAGGTCGATGTCGCGAGCATGGCGCACGGCCTCGAAGCGCGCTCGCCGTTTCTCGATTACGAGCTGGTCGAATGGGCGGCGGCGCTCGCCCCGTCGCTGAAGCTGGCCGGGGGCGTCTCGAAGGCGCTGCTCAAATCGGCGATGACGCCCTATTTGCCGGCTGCGGTGCTGGCCCGTCCCAAGGCCGGGTTCAGCTGTCCGATCGACCAATGGTTTCGCCGCGAGATCAAGGACCTCGCCTATGATACCTTGTTGTCGCAGGGCGCCCGCGAGCGCGGCCTCTTTCGCCCGGATCGGGTGCAGAGGCTGCTCGACGAGCACGCGAGCGAACGCCGCGACCATCACAAGGGCCTGTGGGCGATGCTGATGCTCGAACTGTGGTACCGCATGTGGATCGACGCTCCGGCCGCGGCTGCCGTGTTGCGCCCGGCGGCCTGAGCCGCGAGCGTTGCCGCGCCGATGCGGCAGCCGCCGCGGCTTCTTATCATCTTCAATCCGGCGGCGGGGCACGGCGGGCGGCGGCGGTTGCGCCGCACGATAGTCGAGCTCGAACGGATCGGCTGCGTCGTCGCCGTCGAAGAGACGCGCGCGGCCGGCGATGCCGAGCGCCTCACGCGCGAAGCGTGCAGCGGTTTCGACCGGGTCGTTGCCGCAGGCGGCGACGGCACGGCGAGCGAGGTCGCCAACGGGCTCGCCGGCTCCGGCATTCCGCTCGCCTTGTTGCCGCTCGGCACCGGCAACGTGCTGGCGAACGAGATCGGCCTGCCGCGCCGCCCCCGCGCACTCGCCGCGGTAATCGCGGCGGCGCCGCCGCGGCCGATCTGGCCGGGCCGGGTCGGCAGCCGGCTGTTTCTTACGACGGTCGGGGTCGGTTTCGACGCCGAAGTCGTGGGCGGCCTCGACCATGCGTTGAAGCGCCGCCTCGGCAAGCTCGCCTTCCTGCCGCCGATCGTTGCCGCCTGGCGGCGCGACCCGCCGCGCCGGTTCTTCCTCTCCTGCGACAGCGGCGAATACGAGGCCGCTTCCGCGATCGTCATGAGGACCCGTTGCTACGCCGGCCGGTTTACGCTGGCGCCGCGCGCCAGCCTCGCCGAGCCGTCTCTCCACATAATCCTGTTCCGCCACCCGGGCCGGCTCGCCGTGCTGCGCTACGTCGGGGCCATGCTGGGCGGCGTCCTGCATCGACTTGCGGACATCGCGATGCTCGTCGAACGCAGCGTATCGATCGCGGGCGGCGAGCCGGGCTTCGCCCAGGTGGACGGCGAAGCCGGCGGGCGGCTGCCGTTATTGATCGCGGTCGCCGACGAGCCGCTGTTGCTGGTGCAGCCCGACGAGCCCGGCCGACGGCAACTGTAGCATTCCTGCAACAGCGGCGCCCGAGATGCCGAGGGCCGGCGTTCGCGCTTTAGTTTTGCCGCCGAGTATGTACCTTCTGCCACGGATTTTAGTAAGGAGCGGGGATGCAGGTAGGCTCGCTGGGTTGCCGGTCTCGGGATAGCCTGACGGGCGGGTTCGGCTGCCGTCGGCTGATCGCCGGTCTCTGCCTTGTCGGCGCGGCATTTCTGCCCGGCGCGGTGGCGCGCGCGCAAAGCGTGCCGTTCATCGACGAGGTGAAGCTTGGGATCCTCGCCCACGGCGTCGGCGGTCCCGAACACGGGGTCGACATCAACCCCGATCTGCTATTCGTCTCGCCGGTGACCAAGCCGATGCTGGCCTTCATCTCGCTGCCGGAGCCGCTGCAGTGGTTCGTGATCCCGCTGCTGCGGCCGCGTCCCGACATCGGCTTCGAGGTCAACACCGCCGGGCAGACCAGCACCTTTTATTTCGGCGGCACCTGGACCTGGGAATTCGTGCGCAACGTGTTCCGGCCGGGCGATGGGTTCAACGGCAGCGTCATTTTCGGCCCGTCCTTCAACAACGGGGTCATCGTCTCGCGCAATGTGACACGCGAGAGCCTCGGCTCGAACGTGCTGTTCCATATCGGCGGCGAGCTGGGCTACGAGATCACGCCGCGCTACGAGGTCTCGCTGTTCTTCGACCATGAATCGAATGCCGGCCTTGCCCGCTACAATGTGGGCAACAACGATTTCGGCGTCCGCTTCGGCGTGAAGTTCTAGAGACTGCCCGGGTCTATTCGGAAGCCAGCACCCGCGCGAGCTGGCTCAGCGCTTCCTGATGCCGCTCGTTCGGGATCTGCGCGAAGTTCCGCGCCAGTTCGAGGCACATGCGTTCGCGCGGGCTGATCGCGCGGCCGCTGTGCTCGTCGAGCCCGTCGAAGAAGTAGCTGACCGGCACGCTCAAGACTTGCGCGATCTCGAACAACCGGCCCGCCGAGACCCGGTTGATGCCGCGCTCGTATTTGTGCGCCTGCTGGTAAGTGACGCCGATCAGATCGGCGAGCTGCTGCTGCGTCAGGCCGAGCATGATTCGCCGTTCGCGAATGCGCGCCCCGACATGCCGGTCGATATCCTGGGTCCGTGCCGACGAGCGCCGCGAGGGCGTGCCAGTCGGCCGCGGATTGGTTTCCCCTGCGCCCGCCGATCCGCGGCCGCCATCTGCCGGGCGCGCCCCGACAATCTGCTCTTGCTGTTTCATGGTGTTCCACTCGATAAGCTGACGAGGTCCGGATTCCGCTTCAAAGGAGCTGTCTCTTTCCCCCCTCCGCGCGGGCACGCGCCCGGTCGGCGGTTCACCTCCCGTTCCGACCGAATCTAGGCGCTCGGCGGTCGCCGCGCAAACGCCCATCTCTCCCGCCGGTTCCCGCTAGGTTTCACAAGTTTCTTCAACCGATTGGTTTCGCTCGAATTGAGCAACCGCGATGTGTCAATTTTTAGGCGATGGCGCGGCAATCTCGGCCGTCAACGCCGTTCACGTCTGCGCTCGGCGCATGCCGTTCGCGTTTGACAGCCTCCCCGCACGGATGTTACCGACCGGCAGCTCATCAGAAACGTGACGCATGCCGCGCATCCAGATCGGTGACTGCACGCTCTATTACGAGCGCCACGGGGCTGGATTCCCGGTGCTGTTCGTGTCCGGGCTCGGCGGGTTCGGTTCGTTCTGGCACGATCAGGTCGCCGCCTTCGCCAAGCGTTTCGAAGTCGTGACACACGACCACCGCGGCATCGGGCAGAGCGATCCGAGCCGGGTGCCGTTTACGGTCGAAAGACTGGCCGCCGACGTCGTCGGTCTGATGGATGCGTTGCGCATCGACCGGGCGCATGTCGTCGGCCATTCGACCGGCGGCGCGATCGCCCAGGTTCTCGCGATCGAACATCCGAGCCGGCTCGCCACGGTCGTGTTGTCGGCCACCTGGACTAAGGCCGACGCATATTTTCGGCGGCTCTACACGCTGCGCAAGGAGCTGTTGCAGCGCCAGGGGCCGAGCGCGTACCTGCAGGCGGCGACGCTGTTCCTCTATCCGAGCTGGTGGATCGCGCGCAACAACGAGCGGCTGCGGCAAGCCGAAGCGCGCGAGCTCGCCTCCTTCGCCACCGCCGACATCGTCGCCAGCCGGATCGACGCCATTCTCGCCTTCGATCGCACCGAGGATCTCTCGCGCATCAAAACCCCGACCCTGGTGGTCGGCGCCGAGGACGATATCGTGACGCCGGCCTATTTCGCGGAGGAGCTGGCGCGCCTGATCCCGGGGGCGGAGGTCAAGATCTTTCCGCGCGGCGGGCATTTCTTTACGCAGGTGCGGGCCCGCGAATTTAACAATGCGGTGCTGCCGTTTCTCGTCTCGCACACCCCCGCATGACGGGAAAAGATTGGATTTAACGATTTTTCAATACATCTTCTCCTAGTTTGCGGATGGCCGCGACGCGATGGCGCGGCGGTCTTACGGCAAGCGAGGCGAAGGCGGATGTCGGCTGACGAGAATCGCGATCTGGACCCCGCGGCGGCGGCCGTCGAAGCCGTCGGCGACGTGGCCTATGCCTGGGATCTCGAAAGCGACGAGCTCGACTGGTCGGGGCCCGTCAATGCCGTCGGGTTCGAGGCGGTGCCGAAGACCGGGCGCGCCTTCACCCGGCAAATCTTCCCCGAGGACCTGAAGCAGCGGCAGCAGGCTATCGCCGCGCATATGCGCGGCACCGGCGGGTTTGTCTGCGAGTACCGCCTGCGCGACCGCGACGGCGCCCTGCGCTGGATCGAGGAACGCGGCAAGGCCGCGCGGGATTTAGGCGAGCCGCGCCGGATGTCCGGGGTGCTGCGCGCGGTCGGCGACCGCAAGACCCGTGAAGCCCGGCTGCTGCGGCTGGCCAATTACGACGAGCTGACCGGACACTTCAACCGGACGCGGCTGCGCGAAGCGGTCGACCGCGCGATCGCCGACGGCCAGCGCACCGACGTGCCGGCCGCCTTTCTGTGCGTCGGCGTCGACAACATGACCGCGATCAACGCGGCGCACGGCCGCGAAGCTGGCAACGCGGTGCTGATCGAGGTCGGCCGCCGGCTCGACACGTGCGTGCGGGTGACCGATGTCGTCGGCCGGCTCGGCAGCGATCGCTTCGGGGTGCTGGTGGTACAGTGCACGGCCGAGGATGCGCGGGTGACTGGCGAGCGCATCCTGATGGCCGTCCGGTCTTCGCCGGTCGAGACCGCCCTCGGGCCGGTGTCGGTCACGGTATCGGTAGGCGGCGCTTCCTGCCGCGATCAGGGGACGACCTCGCAGCAGGTCATCACCCGCGCCGAGGCGGCGCTCGCCGAAGCGAAGCTAGCCGAGCGCGACTGCTACGCCCATTACCGCTTGAGCGCGGGGCAGCACGAAGAGCGCCGGCGCAGCGAAGCGATCTGTCGCAACGTGCAGCGGGCGCTGGCGCAGGACCGCCTGTTTTTTGCCTTCCAGCCGGTGGTCGCCGCGGCGACCGGCAAGATCGACTATTTCGAGTGTCTACTGCGCATGCGCGAAGCGGACGGAAGGGTGATCGCCGCCGAGAAATTTGTCACTGCCGTCGAACAGGCCGGACTGATCCGCCTGATCGACCGCCATGTCCTCAACAAGGCTGTCGCCGAACTCGAAGGCGACCCCGAAGTGCGGCTCGGTTGCAACATCTCTGGCCTGACGGCCGCCGACCGGCCCTGGCTGCGCGCGCTGATGTCGCAGCTGCACAAGAGACCGGAGTTCGCCTCGCGCCTCGTCATCGAAATCACCGAGACCGCGGCGCTCTACGACGTCGAAGGGGCGATCCAGTTCGTCAACGCGCTGCGCGAATGCGGCTGCCGGGTGGCGCTCGATGATTTCGGCGCCGGGCATACCTCGCTGCGGCACCTGCAGAACCTCGCGGTCGATACCGTCAAGATCGACCGCTCGTTCATCCGCAACCTGGCTTCGAGCCCCGAAAACCGCGTTTTCTTGCGGCATCTGCTGGGGCTCGCCAAAGGCTTCGGCCTGGCGACGGTCGCCGAAGGCGTCGAGAACGCCGAGGATGCGGCCATTCTTCGCGCCGAAGGCGTCGGCTATCTGCAGGGCTACCACATCGGCCGGCCGAGCTTCGAGCGGCTCTGGCAGGACGCAGAGCCCTTCTCGCCGGTCGACGAGCGCTGCGTCGCGGTATCGTAGCTCAGCGCAGTTCAGCTGCGCCGGTCGCGGCCGAGTTCCTCGAGCTGCCGCTTCAGCTGGTCGATCTGCGCCTCGAGGCGCTTCAGGCGCGGGTCGTCGCCGGCGGCTTCCGGCGGCGGCGGGGCAGCGGCCGATTTTCCTTCGCGGGCGTAGGGCGCGAACATTTTGAGGGCGCGCTCGAAGAGCACCATGTTCTGCTTCCCCATCTCCTCGAACTGGCTGAACGGGAACATGCCGAAGGTGTCCTGCAGGCTCTTGCGCATCTGCTCTTGGTTGCGCGCGAAGGCGAACATCGCCTGCTCGAGATACCCCGGCACCAGAAACTGCATGCTGTCGCCGTAAAAGCTGATCAGCTGGCGCAGGAAGCTGATCGGCAACAGGTTTTGGCCCTTCTGCTCTTCCTCGACGATGATCTGCGTCAGCACGGGACGGGTGATGTCCTCGCCCGTCTTGGCGTCGTAGACGACAAATTCCCCGCCCTTCTTGATCATCTTGGCGAGATCCTCGAGCGTCACATAGCTGCTCGTCGCCGTGTTGTAGAGCCGGCGGTTGGCGTATTTCTTGACGATGATCGGCTTCTCGCCGCTCGTCGTATCGCCGTCGGGTGTGCTCATGGGCGCGCTGTCTCGCCTCCGGGAAAGTGCTATCTTACAACAATATCGCGATTTTGCAGTTGCGCTGCAAAATCGGGCGGCCGGCCCATCCGCTTCCCGCGCGGTCGGCCGGACGGGCTCGGAGTGGGGCGATGACGGACGCCGAAGAACTTGCCCGCCGCTACCTCGCCTTATGGGAAGAGTACCTTGCGGCGCTCTTCGCCGACCCGTGCGGCAGCGACATGCTGCGGCGATGGCTCGCGCTGTGGATGAACGGCGCCGGGATCGAGGCTGATGGCCCGGACGGGGAACCCGGACCGGCGGCTGGCGCCGCGGCCGCTGCCGGCGCATCTGGCGAGCGCGATGCTGCTGTGGCTGAGCTCGCGCGCCGCGTTGCCCGCCTTGAGGCACGTCTCGCTGCCGTCGAGCCGCCGCGGGAGCCGGCTCGGAAAACGGTTCGCGGCGCTGTCACGCAAAATCGACGAGCTGGGACTTCTGCCGGTCGCGCGCGCCCTCGACCGCGCGATCGCGGCTGACGCCGAAGCTTATCTCGACGGGCTCGAAGCCTACCGCCGGCATCCCTATCGGCGGGCGCGCACGGCGGCGGTGGTGCGCTGGCGCGCCGGCACGACGCGGCTGCTCGACTACGGCGCCGCGGGCGCCGCGATCCCGGTGCTCGTCGTCCCCTCGCTGATCAACCGCTTCCATGTGCTCGACCTCTTGCCGCAGCGCAGCTTTCTGCGGCATCTCGCGGCGGCAGGGCTGCGGCCGCTCGTCGTCGATTGGGGCGCGCCGGGGGAGGCCGAACGAGGCTTCGGACTGGACGACTACATCGCCGGCCGGCTCGATGCGGCGTTCGAGGCGGCGGCGGCGATTGCCGGCGAGCCGCTTGCCGTCCTCGGCTACTGCATGGGCGGCCTTTTGGCGCTGGCCTTGGCGCTGCGCCGGCAAACGCGGATCGCCGGCCTCGTGCTGCTTGCGACGCCGTGGGATTTTCACGCCGAGCGCGCCGAGCAGGCGCGGCTGCTCGGCGCGCTCGCCGATCGGCTTTCGGTTTGTTGCGGCGCAGCAGATGCCTGGCCGATCGAATTGATCCAGATGCTGTTCTTCATCCTCGACCCGTTTCTGGCACAGCGGAAATTCCGCCGCTTCGCGCAATTCGACCCGGCCGCGGACGAGGCGAGAAGCTTTGTCGCGCTCGAGGACTGGATCAATGACGGAGTGCCGCTTGCCGCCGCCTTGGCGCGCGAATGCGCGCGCTCGTGGTATGGCGACAACGAGCCCGGCCGCGGTGTGTGGCGGGTCGCGGGCGACCTGGTTCGGCCCGCCGCCTTCGCGCGGCCTTCCCTCGTCGTGCTGCCGGCGCGCGACCGCATCGTGCCGCCGGGCTCGGCGGCGGCGCTCGCCGCCGAGCTCGATGGAGCAACGCTGTTGCGCCCGCCGCTCGGGCATGTCGGGATGATGGCGGCGGCGCGCGCCCCCGAGCTGTTGTGGCGGCCGGTGGCGCAGTGGCTGGCCGGGCTCTCGCGCGCCGCCTGAGGCGCCCGCCTGGACAGTCGGCCGCAGCCGCTTTTACACTCGGGCCTCACCGCCCACATTTCTCTCGGAAACCGCCGCAGGAGAACTCTTCGATGACCGACATCGTGATTGCCAGCGCCGCCCGCACCGCGGTCGGAGCCTTCAACGGCGGGCTTGCGAGCCTGCCGGCGCACAAGCTCGGCGAAGTGGCGATCGCCGAGGCGATGCGGCGCGCGCAGATCGAGCCGAAGGAAGTCTCGGAGGTGATCCTGGGGCAGATCCTCGCCGCCGGCGAGGGCCAGAACCCGGCGCGCCAGGCCGCGGTCGCGGCCGGCCTGCCCTTCGAGGTCACGGCCTACGGCGTCAACCAGCTGTGCGGCTCGGGGCTGCGCGCCGTCGCGCTCGGCTACCAGGCGATCCGCGGCGGCGACAGCGACATCGTCGTCGCCGGCGGGCAGGAGAGCATGAGCCAGGCGCCGCACTGCATGCACCTGCGCAACGGCGTCAAGATGGGCGATGCGCAGCTCGTCGACACGATGATCCGCGATGGCCTGTGGGACGCCTTCAACGGCTATCACATGGGCAACACGGCAGAGAACGTCGCGCAGCGCTGGCAGATCACGCGCGAGGAGCAGGACCGCTTTGCCGCCCGTTCGCAGGCGAAGGCCGAGGCGGCGCAAAAAGAGGGCCGCTTCAAGGACGAGATCGTGCCGGTCAAGATCGAGACGCGGCGCGGCGAGGTGGTGGTCGATGCCGACGAATATCCGAAGCACGGCACGACCGTCGAGATTCTGGCAAAGCTGCGCCCGGCCTTCGACAAGAACGGCACGGTGACCGCCGGCAACGCCTCGGGCATCAACGACGGCGCGGCGGCGGTCGTGCTGATGAGCGCGGCGGCGGCGCAGAAGCGCGGCCTCACGCCGCTCGCCCGCATCGTCTCCTGGGCGACCGCCGGGGTCGATCCGGCGATCATGGGCACGGGGCCCATCCCGGCGAGCCGCATGGCGCTCAAGAAGGCCGGCTGGTCGAAGGACGATCTCGATCTCGTCGAGGCGAACGAGGCTTTCGCGGCGCAGGCCTGCGCCGTCAACAAGGACCTCGGCTGGGACCCCGACAAGGTCAACGTCAACGGCGGCGCGATCGCGCTCGGGCATCCGATCGGCGCCTCGGGCGCGCGGGTGCTGGTGACCTTGCTCTACGAGATGCAGCGGCGCAACGCCAAGAAGGGCCTCGCCACCTTGTGCATCGGCGGCGGCATGGGAATTGCGATGTGCGTTGCCCGGGACTGAAAACAGGCCGCGCGTATTTAGCGTCATTGCGAGGAGCGCAGCGACGAAGCAACCTCGATGCCGCAAGCGTTTTTTGATCGAGATTGCTTCGCTACGCTCGCAATGACGAGGCAAGGGAGGAAAGCATGGCTCGAGTCGCTGCGGTGACCGGCGGCACGCGCGGCATCGGCCGCGCCATCGCCGTCGCCCTCAAGGACAACGGCTATCGCGTCGCCGCCTGCTACGGCAGCGACGACGCCAAGGCGCGCACCTTCTCGCAGGAGACCGGAATCGCGGTCTTCAAATTCGACGTCGCCGATTTCGCCGCCTGCACCGAAGGCGTCAAAGCGATCGAGGCGGCGCTGGGGCCGATCGAGGTCCTCGTCAACAACGCCGGCATCACCCGCGACGCGACCTTGCAGCGCATGAGCTTTGAGGAGTGGAACGCCGTCATCCAGACGAACCTCACCTCGTGCTTCAACATGTCGAGGCTCGTCATCGAGGGCATGCGCGAGCGCAAATTCGGGCGCATCGTCAACATCGGCTCGATCAACGGGCAGGCCGGGCAGTACGGCCAGGTCAACTACGCCGCCGCCAAATCCGGGATCCACGGCTTCACGAAGGCGCTGGCGCAAGAGGGCGCCGCGCGCGGCATCACGGTCAACGCCATCGCGCCGGGCTACATCGACACCGACATGGTGCGCGCGGTGCCGGCGAACGTCCTCGAAAAGATCATCGCCCGCATCCCGGTCGGCCGCCTCGGCCACGCCGAGGAGATCGCCCGCGGCGTGCTCTTCCTCGTCGCCGACGAGGCCGGCTTCATCACCGGCTCGACATTGTCGATCAACGGCGGCCAGCACATGTATTGATGCCGCGCCGCTGGGACGCCGTTCTTTTCGACCTGCTGACGGCGCTGCTCGACAGCCCCGCGCTGTGGAACGGCGTCGCCGGCGATGCGGATGCCGGGCGGCGCTGGCGGGCCGCCTATCTGCGCCTTACTTACGCGACCGGGCGGTATCGCCCCTATGAGGCATTGGTGGCCGAGGCGGCCGTCGCAGCCGGCCTTTCGCCAAGTCTTGCCGGCGATCTCGCCGCCCGCTATGGCGAGATCGCGCCGTGGCCGGAGGCGCCAAGGGTGCTGCGCGAGCTGGCCGGCGCGGGCCTCGCGCTCGGCATCGTCACCAACTGCTCCGAGGCGCTCGGCCGGCTCGCCGTGGCGCGTTTGGAGGTCCCGTTCCGGACCGTCGTCACCGCCGAGCGCGCCGGCTGGTACAAGCCCGACCCGGCGCCCTATCGCCTCGCGCTCGAAGAAATCGGGGCCGCGCGCGAACGCACTCTTTTCGTCGCCGGCTCGCCCTACGACCTCCTCGGCACGGCAAGGGTGGGGCTCGCGGCCTGGTGGCACGACCGGCTCGGCATGACCCCGCCGGAAGGGGCGCCGGCGCCGCTCAAGAGGGCGCCCGACCTGCGCTCGCTCGCCGCCGACGTGCTCGGCTGAGGCGCGCTCCGTCACCCCTTGGGTGGTGCGGTGGCCTGCATCGAGGGGCGTTCGGCGAACGCCGCGTACCAGGCGGCGAGGCGCGGGTGCCGGGCGCGCCAGCCGTCTTCGGGAAAGCGGAAATCGAGATAGCCGAGGCAGCAGCCGGCGGCGACCGCTCCGATCGTCGCTGGGTCCGACAAATCTTCCCCGTCGAGCGCCGCGAGCCCCTGATGCGCCTTGCGCATCTGGCCCTTTGTCCATTCGGTCCAGCGCCGCTCCTCGGGCCGCAGGCTTTCGTAGCGGGTGAGGATCAGCGCATCGAGGATGCCGTCGGCGAGCGCCTGCTGGCGAAGCGCGCGCCAGCGCGCGGCGCCGGCCGCGGGAAAGCAGCGGCGCCCGCCCGCGAGCTCGTCGAGATACTCGCAGATGACCGGCGAATCGTAGAGCACGGCGCCGTCCTCGGCCGTGAGGCTCGGCACCTTCATCAGCGGGTTGTCGGGGGCGAGCCCATCGTTGCCGGCGGTCGGCGACACGTTCGTCGGCACGATCTCGATGCGTCCCGCGAGCCCCAGCTCATGCGCGACCACCATGACCTTGCGCACGAAGGGCGAGGCCGGGCTGTGGCGCAGTTTCATCATTCGTCGTCTCCTCAGTTGAACCGATTACGTTCTAAAATGGCGAAATGGCGTCCGATGTCGTCGATCTCAGGGATTTCTACCGCACCGGGCTCGGACAGATCGCCCGGCGCATGATCCGCCACGCGATCCGGCGGGTGTGGCCCGATCTCGCGGGCCTGCGGCTGCTCGGCGTCGGCTATGCGACGCCCTTTCTGTCGGTCATCGCCAGCGAGACCGAGCGCACCGTGGCGCTGATGCCAGCCTCGCTCGGGGTGCTCGGCTGGCCGCCCGACGGGCGCAACCTCGTGGCGCTCGCCGAAGAGGGCGAACTCCCCTTCGCCGATTATTCGATCGACCGGGTGCTGCTCGTGCATGCGCTCGAAACCAGCGAAGAAGTGCGCCCGATGCTGAAGGAAGTCTGGCGCGTGCTGGCCGGCGGCGGCCGCCTCCTGGTCGTCGCGCCGAACCGCCGCGGCATCTGGGCGCGGCTCGAACGCACGCCGTTCGGCTACGGCCGGCCCTACACGATTGCGCAGCTCTCGCAATTGCTGCGCGACGAGCTGTTCACGCCGGTCGGCTCGGACGCCGCGCTCTTCATGCCGCCGACCAGAAGCCGCATGATCCTGCGCTCGGCGCCGGCCTGGGAGCGCATCGGCAAGCGCTGGTTTCCGACGATCGCCGGCGTCGTTCTGGTCGAGGCGACAAAGCAGATCTACGCAAAGCCGCAGGCTGCGCGCGCGGCGCGCCGGCGCCCGGTCTATGCGCCGGCCTTGCCGGGCCTGTCGCCGCACGGCATGTCGCACGGGCGGCTTTCCGGCGTTCATTCCGAGCGGGCGAAAGGGTAGGGGCCGGGCCAGACGCCGACGACGGCGGTGTGGGTGACGAGGCCGTCTTCCGCGTCCCAGCGGTGCAGCTGGTAGCCGGGCGGCTCCATGACGAAATGGCTCGCCTTTGCCGTCGGCTCGAGGTCGAGCAGCAGTTGGTGCGCCGTGCTCGGCGCGGTGCCGGCGACCGTACCGGCAAAGCGGCGGTCGATCGTGCGGTGCAGGTGGCCGCAGAGGATCCGCTCGACCGAGGGGTAGCGGCGCACGATCTCGGCCAACCCGCCGCTGCCGGCGAGCCCGATCCGGTCCATCGCCGCGAGCGCGGTGCGGAAGGGCGGGTGGTGCATCAGGATGACGCTCGGCCGGCGGGGGGCGGCGGCGAGCGTCTGCGCCAGCCAGCGCAGCCGCTCCTCGCACAGCGCGCCGCCGCCCTCTCCCGGAACGAGCGTGTCGAGCGCGACGAGGCGCAGCGGCCAATCCTCGATCGCGAAGTTGAGGTAGCCCTCGCGCGGCAAGTAGCCGTCGGCGGCGAAGGCCTGCCGCATCGCCTCGCGGGAATCGTGGTTGCCGGGGATCGCGAAGAGCGGCATCGAGAGCGGCGCGACGAGGCTGCGCAGATGCGCGTATTCCTCGGGCCGCCCCTTGTCGACGAGATCGCCCGTCAGCACGACGACATCGGGCCGCGGGCGCAGCGCCTCGATCTCGGCGACCGCCCGCGCGAGGTGGGCTGCGGTATCGACGACGCCGTAGGCGAGCTGCCCCGGCGCGGTGATGTGCGTGTCCGTCAGTTGCGCGATCAGCACGGTCGGCCCCTCGGCGGCTAATCCGGTCTCCCCCTGCTCGTCGCCCCCGCGTAAGCGGGGGGCCAGGGCGGGCGACAGGACTTCGGGACTCTGGATTCCCGCTTTCGCGGGAACGACGTTGAGGGCCTCGAGCGGGTGGAAATCAGGGTCGGCTCCTCTCAGAGCTTGTGAAGGAATTGGCAAAACGGTGCGCTGCACGAACATCCTGCGTCCTTCGAGACGGCGCTCCGCGCCTCCTCAGGATGAGGTAGTTCTTTGATAGCATTAAGAAAAACCTTATCCTGAGGAAGCCGCGAAGCGGCTGTCTCGAAGGACGCACGGTACCGGTCCCGGCTGCCGACCGAAACATCCACACGCTCTCAGCCGCGCGCCGGCGCGATCGCGGTCTGCGCGTGCCGCTCGAACAATTTGACCAATTCCGAGACGTCCTTGTCGGCGCCGCGCTCGTTGATGATCTCCTGGAACATCTCGCGCACGGTGTTGGCGAGGATCATCGGCGTGTTGCTGTCGCCTCCGAGCTTGGTGGCGAGGCGCACGTCCTTGTGCATCAGGCCCAAGGTGAACGAGACCGAGAAATCGCCTTGCATCAGTTTCGGCAGGGCGAGTTCGGTGGTGGCGCTGCGGGCGCTGCCTTTTTGCAGGACCCGCGTGCAGGTCTCGAGGCTCAAGCCGCTCTTGATGCCCATCGCGAGCGCCTCGAAGGTAACCGCGCGCACCCCGGCGCTGATGACGTTGTTGACGAGCTTCATGACGTGGCCGGTGCCGACGCCGCCGGTGTGGAAGATGTTCGGGCTGATCGTCGCGAAGATCGGGTGCAGGCGCTCGTAGATCTCGGCCGGGGCGCCGACCATGATCGCGATGGTGCCGGCATTGGCGCCGTGCGGGCCGCCGCTGACCGGCGCGTCGACCATCGTGACACCCTTCTCGGCGAGGCGCGCCGCCATCTCGCGCGTCTCGGCGGGGTCGCCCGTCGTCATGTCGGCGACGATCTGCCCCGGCTGCAGCGCCTCGGCGACGCCGCCTTCGCCGAACAGCACGTCGCGCACCTGCGCCGAGGTCGGCAGGCAGGTCATCACCAGATCCGACTCGCGTGCCAGCGCCTGCGCGTTCTGCGTCGGCACCGCCCCCGCTTCGGCAAACTGGGCGACGACATTCGGCCGCAGGTCGTAGACGCGCAGCGGATGCTCGCGCATCAGCCGGCGGGCGAGCGCGCCGCCCATATTGCCCAATCCGATATAGCCGAGCCGCATCGCCGTCCCTCCCTCGCTTGTCCGAGGGGGCGCAGCTTCGCACGCCGCGGCGCGCCGGAAAAGATCAGGCCTTTCCCGCTCGCGAAGCTCCGCCGATCGCGGTCGCCTCGGCATTGCGGGCAGCGCGGCGGCGAAGCGATGTCGAGCCGGTCGGGGCTACCTGTCCCGGAAGCGGTCCATCAGCGACTTCTGCTGGCCGCCGTCGATCTCGATCATCGTGCCGTTGACGAAATGCGCGAGGTCGCAGGCGAGATAGGCGACGAGGCTGGCGACTTCGTCGACCTCGGCGATGCGGCCCAGGGGAATGCTGCGCGGGGCAAGGGTGTCCGCCTCCTCGCGCGGGATCCTCATGTCGCGCGCCATCGCATCGACGAGCCCGGCCCAGCGCTCGGTGCGCACCGGGCCGGGGTTGACCGCGACGAAGCTGATGTTGTCCTTGCCGTATTGCGCGGCGAGCGCCAGCGTCAAATTCTGCCCGGCGGCATTGGCGGCGCCCGGCGCGATCTCCCAATAGGAGGGCTTGACCCCGTCATTGCCGATCAGGTTGACGACGCGGCCGCCTTTTTGCTTCTGCATGATCGGCAGAACGTGCTTGAGGCAGCGCACATAGCCCATGAATTTGAGCTGCAACGCCTCTTCCCAATGCGCTTCGGAGAGGAACTCGATGACCCCGCCCGGCGCCGAGCCGGCATTGTTGACGAGAATGTCGATGCGGCCCAGCTCGCGATGTGCCGCGCGCACGAAATTCTCCGCTTCCGCCGGCTTCGTCAGGTCGGCCGGGATCGGCACGATGCGCCGGCCGGTCATATCGGCGATGTCGGCCGCCACGGCTTCGAGCGGCTCGCGGCGGCGGCCGCAGATCGCGACATCGACCCCCTCGCGCGCGAGCGTCCGGGCGATTGCTTTGCCGATCCCGGCGCTGCCGCCGGTAACGAGCGCGGTCTTGCCGGTCATGCCGAGATCCATTGCCTTCCTCCTCGCCGCTGCTAGCCGCCCGCCGCATTGCCGCCGGCGATGCGCAGGATCGTGCGCGTCGTGCTTTGCCCGGCCTCCAAAGGCACCAGCACGAGCCGGCCGCCATAAGAGCGCACGAAATCGCCGCCGACCACCTCTTCGGGGGCGTAATCGGCGCCCTTGACGAGCACGTCCGGGCGGATCGCCTCGATCAGCCGCAGCGGATCGTCCTGGGCGAACAGGGTGACCAGATCGACCGAGCCGATCGAGGCCATCACCGTCGCGCGCGCCGTCTCGTTCTGCACCGGCCGTTCCGGGCCCTTGAGGCGGCGCACCGAGGCGTCGCTGTTGAGGCCGACGACGAGCCGGTCGCACTCGGCGCGGGCCTTCGAGAGCAGCCGCACGTGCCCCGGATGGATGAGGTCGAAGCAGCCGTTGGTGAAACCGATCCGCTGGCCGGCGGCGCGCCAGCCCGCGACCCGCTCCAGCGCCTCGTCGAGGCCGACGATCTTGGCCGTGATCTCCTGCGTCTCTTCTTCGTGGAGGGCGGCGGCGAGCTCGCGCGGGCTCAAGGTCGCGGTGCCCGGCTTGCCGACGACGACGCCGGCCGCCGCATTGGCGACGTGCGCGGCGAGCACCAGCGGCGCCCCGGCGGCGAGCGCCAGCGCCAGCGCTGCGACGAGTGTGTCGCCGGCGCCCGAGACGTCGAACACGTCGCGCGCCCGGCTCGGCACGTGCAGCGCCGGACCGTCGCGCGGAATAAGGCTCAGCCCGCTCGCGCCGCGCGTGATCAGCGCCGCCTCCGCGGCGGCGGCGAGGATCAACTCGCGGCCCGCGCGCTCGGCGCTTTCCGCCTCGGCGCAGTCGATGCCGGTCGCCGCGTAAGCCTCGGCCCGGTTCGGGGTCAGCATCGTAACGCCGCGATAGCGCGACATGTCGCGCGCTTTCGGGTCGACGATGACCGGCTTGCCCGCGGCGCGCGCCGCTGCGATCGCCCGTTCGAGGACCGCCGGCGCGAGCGTCCCCTTGGCATAATCGGAAATAACGACCGCCGCCGCCTCGGCGAGCGCTGCCTCGAAGGTGGCAATGAGCCGCGCGGCGGGCGCGCCCACGACCGGTGAGGCGACCTCCTCGTCGACGCGCAGGATCTGCTGCCCGGCCGCGACGTAGCGCGTCTTGTGCGTCGTCGGCGAGTTTTTGGACATGACCAGCCGCGCCGCGACCTGTCCCGGCCGCGGCCCGGCCTCGCCGGCCAGACGCAGCACCTTGCGGCCGGGATCGTCCTTGCCGACGACGCCGATCAGAATGGCGCGGCCGCCGAGGGCGGCGATATTGCGGGCGACATTGCCGGCGCCGCCGAGCATCTCGCGCCGCCGGTCGATGCGCAGCACCGGGATCGGCGCCTCGGGCGAGATGCGCTCGACATGACCGTCGATCCAGGTGTCGAGCATGACGTCGCCGAGCACGATGACGCCAAGCCCGGCAAAATCGAGCGCCGCGGCGCCGGGCGGGCCGGGTGCGAGGCTGTTCTCGGCCGGCATGGCGGTCGGGTCCCCTTTAAAAAAGCCATGCAAACATGCCAGACAATGGGCTCCCGGGAAAGCAAACGGACGGGAGGCCCGCTGGGGATGGTTTATGAAAGTGTCGTGCCGGGAGGTAAATTCGCAATTTATGTTTTGGCGAGAACCCCAGGGCGAGCGACGTGACGGTTGCCCTGGACCCCGCTCGCGTGGGGGTGACGAGCATCAAGCGAAGTGCGGCATCACCGCGCGCGCGAAGAGCCGCATCGAGCGCTGCGCCGGCGCAAGCGGCATCGTGTTGAAATTGACCTGCAGCGAGGCATGCTCGTATTCGCCGAATTCGCCGGCGCAGCGCTCGATCTGCGCCGCGATCTCGTCGGGCGAGCCGATCCACGCCGCGCCCGACTCGATCTGCTCGGCGGCGTTCGATTCCCTGAGCTTGGCGATGATCTTGTCGTAGCCGGGATAATCCCGCGAGGCGGGCCCGTCGAGCCAATCCGAGGCGCCGTCGACGAGCGAGGCGAGATAGCGGTCGAGGAACGGGCAGGCGAAGGCGCGGGCACGCTCGCCGTCCTCCTCGCAATACATATGGAAGGCGAGCATGACTTCGCCCTGCCCGGCGTGGCCGGCCCTGGCCCAGGCTTCGCGGTAGGTGTCGAGAAGCGGGCGCATCTTGCCGCCGCCCAACGGGATCGCCATCACCGAATAGCCCTTCTCGCCGGCAAAGGCGAAGGATTCCGGCGTGTTGAGGGCGGCGACGTAGAATTTGGGTCGCGGGCGCTGGGTCGGACGCGGCAGCGAGGTGGTGTTGCGGATGGTGTGGAAGCGCCCCTCATGGGTGACGTCTTCTTGCGTCAGCAGCAGTTCGACCTGTTCGATCCCCTCGCGGAAGCGCGCCACCGACTCGTCGGGCGAGCGGCCGAAGCGGCGGAACTCGTGCGGCAGAAAGGCCCGCGCGAAGCCGACATCGAGCCGGCCCTGCGAAATCGCGTCGAGCATGCCGATCTCGCCGGCGAGCTTCAAAGGATGGTTGAAGGCCGGCAACACTGCGCCCGTCACCAGCCGCGCCTGACGCGTGCGTTGCGCCGCGGCGGCGAGAAACAGCATCGGGTTCGGGCTGTAACCCCCGTAATAATGGAAATAATGCTCGACGATGCGGATATGCGTGAAGCCGAGCGCGTCGGCTTCCTCGGCGAGCGCGAGCGCGTCGCCGAAATACTCGGCGCCGGATTTCTCCTGCGGCTTCACGTCGGGGAAAAACTGGACGCCGAACTCCATGCCGCGCTCCCGATGCTGCTGCGCCGGAAGATACGCCCGATCGAAAGGTGGTCAAGAAAGAGGGGGGTTGCTAGGCTCGCGCCCAGACGGCGAATTGAGAAGGAGACTGCGGCATGAGCTCGAACGGAAAGGTGGCGCTCGTCACCGGCGCGGGAAGCGGCATCGGCAAGGCGTCGGCCCTGGCGCTGGCGCGCGAAGGCTTCGCCGTCGTTCTCGCCGGGCGCCGGGCGGAGCCCTTGGAGAAAGCCGCCGGCGAGATCGAGGCGGCGGGCGGCAAGGCGCTGGCGGTGCCGACCGACATCGCCGACCCCGCGCAGGTGAAGAGCCTCTTCGCCAAGACCAAGGAGACCTTCGGCCGGCTCGACGTGCTGTTCAACAATGCCGGCTTCGGCGCCGCGGCGCCGATCGAGGACCTCGCCTGGGAGCGCTGGAAGGCGGTCGTCGACACCAACCTCAACGGCACCTTCCTGTGCACCCAGGAAGCCTACCGCATGATGAAGGAGCAGCGGCCGATGGGCGGCCGCATCATCAACAACGGCTCGATCTCGGCGCATGCGCCGCGGCCGCAGTCGATCGCCTATACCTCGACGAAGCACGCGATCACCGGCCTCACCAAGTCGGTCTCGCTCGACGGCCGCAAATACGACATCGCCTGCGGCCAGATCGACATCGGCAACGCGCTGACCGAAATGACCCAGCGCATGACGCGCGGCGTGCCGCAAGCGAACGGCGAGGTGATCGTCGAGCCGACCATGGATGTGCAAAACGTCGCCCGGGCGGTCGTCTTCATGGCGACGGTGACCCCCGAGGCGAACGTCCAGTTCCTCACCGTCATGGCGACGAAGATGCCGTTCGTCGGCCGCGGCTAACGCTGCAGCCGGAAGCGTCGGGCGAGGCGGAAGGCACCGCCGGCTTCCGAGACGAAGAGGGCGAGATCGGGGATGCGCAGCGGCTCGGCGAGGACCGGCGCGAGCAGCGGTGCGAGCGATGCGGCGAGGCGGCGCCGCTGCGCCTCGGGCAGCGATCCCGACAGGGTGATGTGAAAGCGGAAGGTGTCGAAGACGTAGGGATAGCCCCAGCGTTCGAGATGCGCTTCTTCGCGCGCGGAAAGCCGCGCCTCCCGGCGCCGCGCCAGTTCTTCGGCGGAAGGCGGTGCGCGAAACCGGTCGAGATGTTCGACGCACTCTTCGGCGAGGCGGCAAAGCGATGCCGCATCGCCATCGGGCACGAGGGCCAAAAACCCGGCGAGCGAGGCGAGGCGCAGCCGCGCCGGCGGCGGCGGCGCGCGGCCCTCGGCAAAGCGCGCGAGCGCCTCGCTCAGCCCTGCTTCGGTCTCGCCGGCGGCGAGGCGGAAGGGCGGCTTCAACGTCGCGTGCAAGCCGTAATGCCGCGGAAACTCGGTGACGCGCGCGACGGCTTCGGCCGTCCAGCCGGACAGCGCAGGGTGCGGCACGGCAGCGCCGGTCTCGGCATCGCGCCCGAGCCACGCCGCGCCCCATTTCCCCAGCGCCGAACCGCGCGCCGGCGCCGCGTAGATGGCATAGCGGTGGTTCATCCCGACGAAAGATCGCGGGATTTTCCCCCTCGTCGTCCCGGCGGAGGCCGGGACCCACCCAGGCCATGGATACCGGCCTTCGCCGGTATGACCGGTTGAGAATCCAGGAGCCAAAACCGAACGGACTCCGGAGCCACTAGCCTAGACCCCGCGGTCAAGTGCCGCTTCGAGGACGGCCCGGTAATGTTCGAGCGGCGGCGTCTGCGTGCCCGGCACCTTTGCGGCGTCGTCCCAGCGGCGCACGCGGATCGCCGCCTCGGCATGCGGCCGCGCGAGAAACGCGGCGGCTTCATCCTCGCGCATAGCGCCACCCTGCAAGGCGAGGCTTCTGACCGAAGCCGGCGAGAGGCGCGCGAAATAGGCGGGATCCGCGCCGCAGAGCCAGCGCTTCGCGGCGACGTGCAGGCGCACCGGCTCGGCGACGGCCGGGCCGAAATCGCGCGCGAGCGCTTTGCCGCCGATCGCCTCGTGCCGGTCGTCGATGCCGCGCAAAGCCGGGCTCGGCCCGTGCTTGTGCAAGAGATGGCCGATATCGTGCAAAAGCGCCGCCGCGACGGTCGCCGCCGGCGCGCCCTCCGCTTCGGCGAGCGCGGCCGATTGCAGCGCATGCTGCAGTTGCGAGATCGCCTCCTCGCCGTATTGCGCGCCGCCCTTGGTGGCGAGCAGGCCCAGAAGCCGGTCGATCGCCTGCATCCCGCCTCCTTCAGATGACCCGCTCGCCGCGCCGCCAGACGGCGCGCACCACCGGCAGCCCGTCGATCATGCGCACCCGCACCAGATCGGCGTTGTGGCCCGGCGCGATGCTGCCGCGGTCGGTGAGCCCCATCGCGCGCGCCGGGTTCGCCGTCACCGTCGCGACCGCGGCGGGAAGCGCGATGCCGGCTTCGCGCGTCAGGCAGAACGCCGCCTCGAGCAGCGCGCCGGGCACATAGTCCGAGGACAGGATGTCGAGCAGTCCGGCGTGGGCGAGATCGAGCGCCGAGGCATTGCCGGTATGCGAGCCGCCGAGGATCAGGTTCGGCGCGCCCATCAAGACTGCCAGCCCGGCCTCGCGGGCGGCGCGCGCCGCCTCGACGGTGGTCGGGAACTCGGCGATGACGACGCCGTCGGCGGCGGCCTCGGCGACGTGCTCCGGGGTCGCGTCGTCGTGGCTCGCGAGCCGGTGCCCGCGCTCGCGCGACAAGGCGACGACAGCGCGGCGGTTGGGGGCGCTGAACTCTCTGTGCGCGGCGAGGCGGCGCTCGTGGAATGCGTCGAACTGCGCGTCGTCGAGCCGATGCTGCTTTTTGTAGAAGGCGCGGTAAATCTCCATCGAGGCGAATTGCCGCTGACCGCCCGTGTGGTCCATGACCGAGACCAGATCGACGAGCGGGTTGTCGACGCAGGCGCGGTAATAATCGAGGCATTTGGGGTCGCTGACCTCGCAGCGCAGGTGCAGGCGGTGCTCGGCCCTGAGCGCGCCGCTTTGGACGGCGGCGGTCACCGATTGCACCATGCTTTCGAGGTAGGCGCGCCGGGCGCTGCCGTCGCTGACGTCGCCGAGCGAGACGGCGTCGTAGACCGTGGTGATGCCGGCCGCCGCCACCTGCGCATCGTGGCCGAGGACGGCCGGCAAGGCCGGCCAGCGCACGCCGGGCCGCGGGCTGAAATGCTTCTCCAGATTGTCGGTGTGCAGTTCGACGAGGCCCGGCAGGAGATAGTCGCCGTCAAGCTCGAGCGCGTTCGCGGCGCCGCTGCGGCCGCTGTCGATGGCGGCGATGCGGCCGTCCGCGACCGCGAGCGAGCCGTCGATCACGCGGTCCTCGAGGACGATGCGGGCATTCGTGAACAGGGTCTCGGTGCTCATGCGGCGATCGCCCGCTCAGTTCCCATGTCGAAAACCCGGTCGGCGAGGCGTTGTCGCATCTCGCCGTCGTGAAATACGCCGATGACCGCCGCGCCGCGCGAGCGCGCCTCTTCGACGAGGCTGGCTACGACCCCGGCGCTCGCCGCGTCGAGCGCGGCGCTCGGCTCGTCGAGAAGCAGAACAGGATAGTCGGCGACGAGGACGCGCGCGACATTGATGCGCTGCTGCTCGCCGCCCGAGAAGGTGGCCGGCGCGAGCCGCCACAGCCGTTCGGGGATCAACAGGCGGGCCAGCATGGCGGCCGCTCGCTCGCGCGCGGCCTCGGGCGCGACCCCTTGCGCGAGCAGCGGCTCGGCGACGATGTCGAGCGCGGCGACGCGCGGGACGACGCGCAAAAACTGGCTGACATAGCCGAGCGTCTGCCGCCTGACGGCGAGGACGAGCCGCGGGCTGGCGCGCGCCATGTCGACGGTCGCGCCGCCGTGGCGGACGAGAATGTGGCCGGCATCCGGCAGGTAGTTGCCGTAGATCGTGCGCAGCAGCGTCGATTTTCCCGTCCCCGACGGCCCGGCGAGCACGAGGCATTCGCCTTCGCCGACCGCTAGGTCGAGCCGGCGCAACACCTCGAGCCGCGCGCCGCCCTGGTTGTGCAGCGTGAAGCTCTTCGCGAGGCCGATGATGCGGAGGGTTTCGCGCATCGCTCAAAATATCTCGACGGATGATCGACGCGATCCCCCCACCCTAACCCTCCCCCGCATGCGGTGGAGGGAAGGGAGGGGGCGGGGGCGAAAACGATCGTCCGGTAAACTCGCGCGCATTGTTCAGGCCTGCAGGACCGAGGCGGCGAGGAGCTGCGTATAGGGGTGCTGCGGATCGTCGAGCACCTGGTCGGTGAGCCCCGCTTCGACGACCCGGCCGCGGCGCATGACGATCAGGCGGTGCGCAAGCAGCCGCGCGACCGAGAGGTCATGCGTGACGATGACGGCAGAGAGGCCGAGCCCGCCGACGAGGCCGCGCAACAGATCCAAGAGGCGCGCCTGAACGGACACGTCGAGGCTCCCGGTCGGCTCGTCCATCAAGACGAGGCGCGGGCGGCTGACGAGGTTGCGGGCGATCTGGAGGCGCTGCTGCATGCCGCCCGAGAACTGCGCGGGCGGATCGTCGAGACGCCCCGCGTCGATCTCGACCTTGTCGAGCCAGTCGCGCGCGGCAGCGCGGATATGACCGTAATGCCGCGCCCCGACCAGCATCAGCCGCTCGCCGATATTGCCGCCGGCAGTGACCCCGAGCCGCAGCCCGTCGCGCGGGTTCTGGTGCACGAAACCCCATTCGGTGCGGGCGAGCAGGCGGCGCTCGGCCTCCGACAGCGCGAAGATATCCGCCATCCGGCCGTCGGCGAGGCGGTAGCGCACGGCGCCGCTGTCGGGGAGGAGCCGCCCGGCGAGGCAATTCAGCAGCGTCGTCTTGCCCGATCCCGATTCGCCGACGACGCCCAACACCTCGCCCGGCCACAGCGAAAACGACACCTCGGCGCAGGCGGTGACGGGCCCGAAGGATTTGCCGAGCCCCTCGACCTCGAGGAGCGGCGGCTCGGCGAGCGCCGTCAAGGCGCCCGCGGCTTCCAGAGGCGCGGCCTCGGTCACGGCGAACTTCCGGCGCGGCGGGCACCGCAATAATCGGTGTCGGAGCAGACGAACATGCGGCCGCCCTCGTCGTCGGTCACGACCTCGTCGAGAAAGGATGTGTCGGAGCCGCACAGCGCGCAGCGCTCCTCCCAGCTTTCGACATGGAAGGGATGGTCCTCGAAATCGAGGCTTTCGACGCGCGTCCAGGGCGGCACCGCGTAGATGCGCTTTTCGCGGCCGGCGCCGAAGAGTTGCAGGGCCGGGTTCCTGTCGAGCTTCGGATTGTCGAATTTGGGGATCGGCGAGGGCCGCATCAGATAGCGCCCGTTGACCCTGACCGGATAGTCGTAGGCGGTCACCACCCGGCCGTAGCGGGTGATGTCCTCGTAGAGCCGCACATGCATCGCGCCGTATTCGGCAAGGCCGTGCATCTTGCGCGTCTCCGCTTCGCGCGGCTCGAGCCAGCGCAACGGCTCCGGGATCGGCACCTGGTAGACAATGATCTGGTCGGCCCGCAGCGGCGTCTCGGGCACCCGGTGGCGGGTCTGGACGATGGTCGCCTCGGCGGTGCGCTCGGTCGTCCTGACGCCGGCGGTGCGGGCGAAAAAGCGGCGGATCGAGATGGCGTTCGTCGTGTCGTCGGCGCCCTGGTCGATGACCTTCAGAACATCTTCCCTGCCGATGATGCTGGCCGTCACCTGGATGCCGCCGGTGCCCCAGCCGTAGGGCAGCGGCATCTCGCGGCTGCCGAACGGCACCTGGTAGCCGGGGATCGCCACGGCTTTGAGCAGCGCGCGGCGGATCATCCGCTTCGTCTGCTCGTCGAGATAGGCGAAATTATATTGCGCAGCGCTCATTCGGCCGCCTCCCGCCGAGCTTTCTCCGCGGCCTCCCGGCGCAGCCGGCGGATCACCGCCAATTCCGACTGGAAATCGACGTAATGCGGCAGTTTCAGATGCTGCACGAAGCCCGAGGCTTCCACATTGTCCGAATGGTAGAGCACGAATTCGGCGTCCTGCGCCGGCGCCGACTTTTCTTCGCCCAATTCCTCGGCGCGCAAGGCGCGGTCGACGAGCGCCATCGCCATCGCCTTCCGCTCGCTCTCGCCGAAGACAAGGCCGTAGCCCCGGGTGAATTGCGGCGGCGTGCTGGCGGAGCCGCGAAACTGGTTCACCATCTCGCATTCGCTGACGGTGATCTCGCCGATCGCGATCGCGAAGCCGAGTTCGGCGGGCTCGATCTCGACCTCGACCTCACCCATGCGCAATTCGCCGGCGAAGGGGTGCGTCCAGCCGTAGCCGCGCTGTGTCGAATAGCCGAGAGCCAAGAGAAACCCCTCGTCGCCGCGCGCCAGGTTCTGCAGCCGCACGCCGCGCGGTGCCGGAAAGGCGAGCGGCTCGCGCGTCAGATCGCCGGCCGGCTGTTCGCCCGCGCCGGCCGCTTCGACCAGCCCCTCGCGGTCGAGCAAGCCGAGCACGCGCGGCATGGCCTCGCGGTCGCTTCCCTCCCCCGCGAGCGGGGGAGGGTTAGGGTGGGGGGCGGCGAGAGGGTCGGGGTGAGGGGCATTCGATCCCGCCAGATCGAAATCGAGCAGCCGGTGCGTATAATCGAAGGTCGGCCCGAGCAACTGGCCGCCCGGCAGATCCTTGAAGACCGCGGAAATGCGCCGCCGGCACAGCATCCGATCGGTCTCGATCGGGCATGACAGCGCCAGCCGCGGCAGGGTCGTGCGGTAGGCGCGCAGCAGGAACGCGGCTTCGACGAGGTCGCCGCGCGCCTGCTTGACGGCGAGCGCGGCGAGCTCCGGGTCGTAGAGCGAGCCCTCGGCCATGACGCGGTCGACGGCGAGCGAGAGCTGCCCCGCGATCTGCTCGAGCGAGATCTCGGGGACTTCAGGATCGCCGCGCCGCGCCGCGGCCAACAGCCGGTGCGCCGCCTCGATCGCCTGCTCGCCGCCCTTGACCGCGACATACATCAGAAGCTCTCCACGATGGCGCTGCGCGGCAGCGCCGCGAGACGCGCGCCGCAGGTGAAGACGATGTCGAGCCCGCGCGGGAAGAGCGCCGAGAGCTCTTGCCGCTGCCGCCAGAAATCGGCCCCGAGCCTCTGCGCCGAAAGCCGCGCGGCGGTCGCGATGCCGGGCCCCGAGAGGGCCGCGCCGCCTTGCGAGCCGAGGCTCGGCACTTCGAGGATGAGGGTCGTCGAGCGGTCGGGGTATTCGTCGCTGCCGAGCGCGAAGCTGCCGAGCGGCGGCAGCCGGGCCGGGCCGGGGATAAAGGCGAAGTGCGCTTCCGCCGCCGCCTCGACGATCGGCATCCCGCCGTGAAAGGCGAGATAGGGCAGCACCGGCGCGGCTTCGGGGGCGAGCCAGAGCGGCGTCTCGACATCGCAGAGTGCGAGCAGGAGGGCGGCCGCGGCGTCGCCGAGCGGGTCCGGCGGCGGCGCCGCCAGCAGACCCGAGAGGTCGTGGATGCGCGCGGGATGCGCCATCGCGTCGAGCGTCAGGCGAAAGGCCCGCTGCGCGCCGTGCACCGGGTCGCGGAAGCCGGGAGCGATATCGCCGCTCGTCACCCCGGCGGAGGCCGGGGTCCATCGTTCCGCCGCACGAGCCGAAGAGAGCGGGTGCGACGGCGGACTTGCTTCTGGGGCAGATACGGCGGAGGGGTGGGTCCCGGCTTTCGCCGGGAGGCCGCCCCGTTTCGGTGCCGCTTCCGCAAGGGTCATTCGCCGCGCACCAGGGTGAAGAACTCGACCTTGCTCGGCGCGACCTTGGCGGCCTTTGCCGCGCGGCCGGCGGCGAGCTTGCCCGCAAGATCTTCGATCAATGCCGCGGCGCATTCGTCGCCCCGCTGCAACATTGCGTCGAAGATCGCCGCGAGCTCGGCGTGGCGCGGTTGGCGGCCCGCGACGTGGCCGTAGCCGGTCAGCGTGCCGCCCTGCGGTGCCGCGATCTGCACGGCGGCGCGGGTCATCGTCATTTCGCCGAGATTGAAGGGCTCGCCCGCTCCGGCGATGCGGCCGCGCACCATGGCAAGGCCGATCTCGGGGGCGCGCAGCAGGCGGTATTCGGGCTTGTCCCCGAGTTCGTTCCAGGCGCGTTCGAGGGCGGCGCGCGGCGATTTCGCGAGGATCCCCATCCAGCGGCGCCGGGGGGTGATCGACAAGTCGGAAATTTGTCTAGACATCCGTACCTCTCTTCCGCAGTCTAGCGGCGGATGCGCGAATGTAAAGCCGCCGGAGCATGAAAGTTTTGTGATGCCCGATATCCTCGATGCGGAGATCGAGCGCGGCGGCGGGGTCGCGCTGTGGCGGCAGATCGAGGAAAAGCTGCGCGATGAGATCGATGCCGGTGCGCTGAAGCCCGGCGAGAGGCTGCCGACCGAGCAGATGCTCGCCCGCCGCTTCGGCGTCAACCGGCACACCGTGCGCCGCGCCCTTGGCGCGCTGGTCGGCGAGGGGCTCGTCAGGGTCGAGCAGGGGCGCGGCGCCTTTCTGCAGGAAGAGATCATCGAATATGCGCTCGGCTTGCGCACCCGCTTCAGCGAGAACATCCGCCGCCAGGAGCGCGCCCCCGGCGGGCGGCTGATCGACGCCGTCGAACTGCCGGCGGAGGGCGCGGCGGCGCGCGCGCTGGCCCTGCCGGTCGGCACGCCGCTGATCGCGCTCGACACGCTGCGCGAGGCCGACGGCCTGCCGATCAGCTTCGCCCGGCACTTCGTCCCGCTCGCGCGCTTCCCGCGGATTGCCGAGGCCTACCGTGAGCTGGGCTCGCTGACGCGCGCCTTCGCGCGCTGCGGAGTTGCCGACTACACCCGCAAATGGACCCGCCTCTTGGCGCGCCTGCCGAGCGTGCCGGAGGCGCGGCATCTGCGCCAGCCGATGACGACGCCGGTATTGCAGAGCGAGGCGGTCAACATCGATGCCGAAGGACGGCCGATCGAATACGGCGTCGCCGCCTTTGCCGGCGGCCGCGTGCAGATCCTGGTCGAGGAATAGCGCTCACTCCTCTTCCTCGCCGGCCGCGCTCTCGTGCCAGTGGCGCAACAGGAAGCGGGACAGCAGGTCGAGCGCGAGATAGATCAGGATGCCGGTCAGCGACAACAGGAAGAGCGCGGCGAAGAGGCGCGGGATCGCAAGGCGGTAACCGGCCTCGAGGATGCGGAAGGCGAGGCCCGTCTGCGTGCCGCCGGTGCCGGCGACGAACTCGGCGACGACGGCGCCGATCAGCGACAGCCCGCCGCTGATCCTGAGACCGGCGAGAAAATAGGGCAGCGCGGTCGGCAGCCGCAGATAATAGAGCGTCTGTCCGGGCGAGGCGCCGTAGAGGCGAAAGAGCGCGATGAGATTGCGGTCGGCGCTGTTGAGGCCCAAGGTCGTGTTCGAGACGATCGGGAAGAAGGCGACGATCCAGGCGCACACCAACAGCGCGAGAAAAGGCTGCCGGACCCAGATGATGATCAACGGCGCGATCGCCACGATCGGCGTCACCTGAAGGATGACGGCATAGGGGAAAAGGCTCAGCTCGAGCAGACGCGAGCGCGAGAAGAGCAGCGCGATCGCGCCGCCGAAAAAGGCCGCCGCGGCCAGCGCGGCAAGGGTCACCTTGAGGGTCACGAGCAGCGAGGAAAGAAGGCTCGGCCCGTCCATCCAAAGGCTCTGCGCGACCCTGAGCGGGGTGGGCAGGATATAGGGCGCAATCCGCTCGATTGTGACGACCGCCTGCCACAGCAGCAGAAATACGAGGCCGATCGCGAGCGGCGCGGCGACGCGCGACAGCCGCGTCCGGCTCATGCCCGCGCTTCTTCCATGGCGCGGGCGAGTTCGCCCGAGACGCGCGCGCAGAGCGCCGCATAGCCCGCCGAAACCCTCAGCTCGCGCCGGCGCGGCTGCGGCAGGTCGATCGGGATCTCGGCGGCGATATGCCCCGGCCGCGGCGTCATCACCGCGATCCGGTTCGACAGATAGACCGATTCGAAGACGCTGTGGGTGACGAAGACGATGGTCGGCCGATAGCGCTCCCAAAGCCGCAGCAGATCGTCGTTGAGCGCCATCCGCGTGATCTCGTCGAGTGCCGCGAAAGGCTCGTCGAGCAGCAAGAGATCGGGGTCGGTGACGAGCGCGCGGGCGATCGAGACGCGCATCCGCATGCCGCCCGAGAGCTGCCGCGGATAAGCGCGCTCGAAGCCGTCGAGGCCGACCGCGGCGATCGCTGCCTCGACCCGTTCGCGCGCCGCGCGGCCGGCATGCCGCAGCAGCCGATACGGCAAGAGCACGTTGTCGAAGACCGTGCTCCACGGCATCAGGGTCGGGTCCTGGAAGACGAAGCCGATTCGCCCGGCCTCGCTTGCGACATCGATCCGCCGCTCGCCGCGCGACGGTTCGGCGAGACCCGCGACGATCCGCAAGAGCGTGCTCTTGCCGCAGCCGGAGGGGCCGAGCAGGCTGAGGAACTCGCCGCGCGCGATGTCGAGGTCGATGCGCTCGAGCGCCGCCATCGCGCCGAAGCGCTTTTCGATGCCGCGCAGGCCGACAACCGGCGCCGCGGCGGCGCTCGCTGGCGGATGAGGCATTTTCGCGCCCTAATCGCTCAAATCGTCATACCGGCGAAGGCCGGTATCCATGGCTGACGTGGGTCCCGACCTTCGTCGGGACGACAAGAACATCGAGATGCGAATGGGGGACACTCGCCGGCAAGGGTCAGCGCTCCATCCCGACCCTCTTGTCGACGAACTTCAGCGTGAAGGCCTGCCGGTAATCGAGCCCCGCGGGATAGAGCTTGGCTTTCGTCATGGTCTCATACAAATCGCGCCAGCGCGCCTCGGTCATTGCGCCGATTCCCAGCTTCTTCGCGTCGCCGCTGTCGACGATGCCGTGTTTTCTCATCTGCTCGCGGCCGAAGCCGAGCAGTGCGTCGGTCATTTCCGGATTGTCGCGCTTGATCAGCGCATTGCCGGGCGCGGGGTCGCCGTAGAGATAGCTGTACCAGCCCTCGATGCTGGCATCGACGAAGCGCTGCACGAGGTCGGGGTTTTTCGCGGCGAGGTCGCGCCGCGTCTGGATCAACCCGCCATAGCTCGTATAGCCGGCGTCGGCGAGAAGCAGCACGACCGGCTTCACCCCGGCCTTCTCGATCGTGAAGACTTCGCTCGTCAGGTACCCCTGCTGCACCGCTTGCTTGTCGGCGAGGAACGGCGCGACGCTGAAATCGTAGGGGCGGATCTGGGCGTCGGAATAGCCGAATTTCTGCTTCAGGAACTGCCAGAAGCCGATCCGCGTGTCGGCGCTGATCATGATCGGCTTGCCTTTGAGCGCGGCAAAACCGTTGTTGCCGACGCCCGGATGGGCGATCAGCACCGACGGGTCCTTCTGGAAGATCGCGGCGACCGCGACCATCGGCACGCCCTCGCGCACGAAATTGAGCGGCAGGAACGAGTTCGAGGCGATGTTGAAGTCGAGCCGGCCGGCCGCCAGCAGCTGCGCCTGGTTGACCTGCGGCCCGCCCTCGCGCAGTTGCACGTCGAGCCCGAAGCGCTTGTAGATGCCGGTGGCGATCGCCTGATAATAGCCGCCGTGCTCGGCCTCGGCCCTCCAGTCGGTGCCGAAGCGGACGATGTCGGCGGCTTGCGCCCGGCCGAGGCCGGCAAGCGCCGCGATCGCCAGGGCGAGCCCCGCCCGGATGTGCTTGTTCGGTTCCCACATGCCCGATGTCCCCCTGCCGCCGGCGGCGCCGATGCGCACCGCGGTGACGTCAAAAGGTTTGTGTCAGCAGGAGAGGGGTGCTGACGCCCTGGTTTTGGTTTTCGTGGTTGAAGACGGCGAACAGGATGCGGTCCATCGAGGTGCGGTCGGAGAAGACGCCCATTGGCCGGGTTCGGCGTCTG
>DATLKN010000004.1:0-27447 GCA_035538335.1 Allostellaceae bacterium | reverse complement strand
GCCGCGTCGTCTTGGCGTAGCGCTCGAACCCCGATGTCGCCAGCGTCAGCTGCTTCATTGCCCCAACCCTATGCACTATAGCCCCCGAGGCATACTATATCATGATAACTGGGCGATGACTTTTGCAGAATGTCCCTAGATCAGCTTCAGCATCGCACTCTTTACCTCGAAAAGGCCGGCCAGAAAGAGGCCGAGGCTAACGACCGCCGCCGCCACACCGAGAAAGTGACAAACAAGGGCGACATGCTTCCAACGGTTCGATCTCCGCGTCTCCTCTATGAAGGGCTCCTCCCACCTCGCCGTACGCAAGGCCGCCATCGCAGCATAGAAAAAGTTGGTGAAGTACGCGAGCGCACCGGCCACCGCGGCAGCTGAGACTCCTGCCGCAAACCAACTGAGATTCCCGAGAACGAGTATGACCTCTTGTTTCTGGACGGTTGACCTCGCAATCAACGCACCGGCGAACGCTAACAGCGCAATGGCGGCACCGCCATTTATCGCCAGAAGCAGCTTGACGCTTTCGCGAGCGTCTTTCGCAGCGGCTTCATTTAAGAACTTGACGTGTTCCCAGTTTCGGTCGTGTGCCCTCTCGGCGTGCCGGATCTTCAGCTCAAATTTCTCTTGCTCGCTCATCCGAACACGCTTCAGGTGATGACCGGTGAACTCATCTCCATTCTATTCCTCGATATCACCTAATCGAACACAATAACCCCGCGCGCGACTTCGCCCGCGAGCATCAGGCGGAAGCCTTCGTTGATCTCCTCGAAACGGTAGGTGCGGCTGATCAGACCCTCGAGGTTGATGCGCTTTTCCATGTCGAGGTCGGCGAGGATCGGGAAGTCGATATTGGGGCGCACCGAGCCGTAATAGGTGCCGCTCACGGTCTTTTCGCCGTAGACCATCTGCGACGGGTTGATGGGCGCCCGCGTCGCGAAAGAAGGGATGCCGACCAAGACCGCATGGCCGCCCGGCGCCAAGGCATCGATCGCCTGCAAGGCGGTCGCCTCGCTGCCGATCGCATCGAAGGCGGTGTCGACGCCGAGCCCGCCGGTCAATTCCTGCACCGCCTTCACGACGTCCTGCGACTTGCCGTTGACCGTGTGCGTCGCGCCGAACCCTCGGGCATACTCCAGCTTGTTGTCGAGCAGGTCGCAGGCGATGATTGGCCGCGCGCCGGCGAGCTTCGCGCCCTGCACGACGTTCAATCCGACCCCACCGCAGCCGATGACGAGGACGCTCGTCCCGGCTTCGACGCGGGCATGCCGGATGACCGCGCCGATGCCGGTCGCGACGCTGCAGCCGATGATCGCTGCATGCGCGAAGGGCAGGTCCGGCCGGATCTTGACGAGCTGCTCGGCGGGGCACACGACCTCCTCGGAAAAGGTGCCAATGCGCGCCATCTGGTTGACCGGCTCGCCGTTCAATTTGAGGCGCGCGCTGCCGTCGTGCATGCGCCAGCGCGGCGTGTCGTTGTGGCCGATGCAGAGAACGCTGCGGCCCGCGGCGCAATAGCGGCAATGCCCGCAATTAGGGCGGAACGAGAAGATCACGTGGTCGCCGGGTTTGAGGCCCTCGACGCCGGGGCCGAGTTCGGCGACGATGCCCGCCGCCTCGTGCCCCAGCACCATCGGCAGGGGCAGCGGCCAGTCGCCGTTGATGATGTGCTGGTCGCTCATGCACACGCCCGCCGCCTTGACGTGGACGCGCGCCTCGCCGGCTTTCGGCCCTTCCTGTTCGAGGTCGAGGATTTCGAGGGGCCGGTTGACCCCGGTCAAGACGGCGGCGCGCATGTCGCTTCCTCCCCGGCTCTGGTTGGGGCTCGATCATACTATTCGCGGGCGCTGACGACGCCGGAAATCAGGTTCGCGCGGTAGAGCGAGCCGAGATCGAGCGCGGCGGCGTCGAAACAGGGTTCGAGCGAGGCCGCCAGATCGGCGAGCCGGGCCGCCGCTTCGCGGGCGAGCGCTTCCGCCTCCTCGACCTCGACCGCGGCAAAGCGCAGCACATCGCCCGGCCGGCAACGCCCGACGCGCGCGAGATCGGCCGAGACGACGCAGGCGATCTTCGGATAGCCGCCCGTCGTCTGGTGATCGGCGAGCAAGAGGATCGGCTGCCCCGAGCCTGGCACCTGGATGGCGCCCGTCGGAATCGCGTCGGAAATGATGTCCCAGCCGGATTTCTGCGCGAGGCGGGGGCCGTCGAGCCGCATGCCCATGCGGTCGGCGTTTTGCGAGACGCGGAATTCGCCGTCGAGCAGCGCCGCGATCGCGTCTTCGGTGAAGAATTCCCGCTGCGGCCCGAGGACGACGCGGACCCTTTCGCCGAGCCCCGCCGAGGGCGGCTTCGGCAGCCGCAATTCCGGGCCTTCGGGGGTCCGGTCCAGCGTCAGCGGCACGATGTCGCCGGCCCGCAGCGCGCGTCCCTCGATGCCGCCGAAGCGGCCGCGCACATAGGTCGAAGCGCTGCCGAGAAAGAGCGGCGCGTCGATGCCGCCGGCGACCGCGAGATACGCGCACACCGAGCCGCGCGCCGCCAGAATCGAAAATTCGCTGCCGCGCTCGAGGCTGGCGCTGCGCCAGGCCGGGACGATTTCGCCCGAGGCGAGTTCGATCGCCGCGCCGTCGCCGGCGAGCGCGATCCGCACGCGTTCGGCCGAGACCGCGAAGCGCGGACCCTGGTGCAGGATCTCGAGAGCCGGCATGCCCGGCCGATTGCCGACGAGCGCGTTGGCCAGCGCGAGGCTCTCGCCGTCGAGCGCCCCCGACACCGGCACCCCGACCCGCTGCTGCCCGACCCGCCCCAGATCTTGAACTGTCGTGTGAAGACCGGGCGACAACACTTTGAATCCAAGCGTCATTCGCCGATTGCCTCGTTCGCCACGGGGTAGTCGCCCGCGGCCGCCGCCGAGCGGATCGCGCCGAAGCGGGCCGCGTCGACCGGGGCAAACCGCACGCCATCGCCTGCCGCCAGCAATGCCGGCGGGGCACGTTCGGGAGCGAAGAGGCGCACCGGCGTCGCTCCGATCAGGTGCCAGCCGCCGGGGCTCTCATAGGGATAGATGGCAGAAAGGTTGGTCGCGATCGCGACCGAGCCGGCCGGCACCTTGACGCGCGGGTCGGCGCGCCGCTGCAGCGCGAGTTCGGCGGGCAGATCGCCGAGATAGGGAAAACCGGGCAGAAAGCCGATCATGTAGACCCGGTATTGCGGGGCGCTGTGGCGCTCGGCGACCTCGGCGGGCGCGAGGCCGGTGAGGCGCGCGACCTCCGCGAGATCGGGCGCGAACGGCGCCTCGTAGCAAATCGGGATGTGCCAGAGCCGCGCCCCGCGCCGCCCGCCGCCGCGCCGGCCGAGGAGGCCCCGCACCGCCGGCTCGAGGTCCCGCCGCCCGGTCACGAGCGGATCGTAGTAGAGGGTCAAGGAGCGGAAGGTCGGGACGGTCTCGACGACGCCCGGCAGCGGCGCTGCGCGCAGCCGCGCGTCGAGCCGCAACACCTTGTCGCTCAATTCCGGATCGACCCGGTCGCCGAACTCGACGACGAGGGCGCGATCGCCGGCCGACAGGAAACGCACCGCCATCGAGCCCTTCGCTGCCAACGCTGTTGCCCCACCCTCGCGGGCCATCTTATTTTCCTTGCCTCCACGGGACCACCGGCACTTTATCGATTGGGCTCGGGACAGCGAGGTAAGGCGCATGGCACGCGACATCAATCTGAACGCCGATATGGGCGAAGGCTACGGGGCGTGGGAGATCGGCGACGACAGCGCGCTGCTGAAGATCATCCGTTCGGCGAGCATCGCCTGCGGCGCGCATGCGGGCGACCCCAACACGATGCATCAGCTCGTCACCGAAGCGGCGGCGCAGGGGGTCAGCATCGGCGCCCATCCCGGGTTCAACGACCTCTGGGGGTTCGGGCGCCGGCGCATCGACATGCGGCCGCGCGACCTCGAATACCTGATCGCCTACCAGATCGGCGCGCTGCAGGGGATGGCGGCCTATGCCGGCGCCAAGGTCACGCATCTGAAGCCGCACGGCGCGCTCAACAACATGGCGGCCGAAGAGCTCGAACTGGCATTGGCGATCGGGCGGGCGATGAAGACGATCGACCGCGATATGATCTATGTCGCGCTGGCGGGTTCGCAGATGGAGCGCGCCGCCCTCGAACTCGGCCTGCCGCTCGCCCGCGAAGGGTTTTGCGACCGGCTCTATGACGACGACGGCAATTTGACCTCGCGCAAGCTCGAGGGCGCGGTGATCAAGGACCCCGATGTGGTGCGCGAGCGCGTCGTCAATATCGTGCTCAACGACGAGATCGTCTCGCGCAACGGCAAGAAGCTGAAATTGCGCCTCGACACGCTCTGCGTCCACGGCGACGAACCGACCGGGGTCATCGTCGCGCGGGCCGCCCGCGCGGCGCTGGAAGCGGCCGGCGTGCGCGTCGTGACGCTCCCCGAAATGGCCCTCGGAAGCTAGCAAAAGGCCGCAGCGGGGAGACCGCGCGGAGACCGCGAAGGGTGGCCCGGAACGGCATCGGCACGGCCCTCCTGGCCGCGGCGATGGCGGTGTACTGCGCGCTCGGCCCGGTTCCGCTCGGCGGCACCCGCAAGGCCTGTCTCGAATACGAACTGCCGAGGCGCGGCATCTCGGCGCATCCGCACGATCCGATCCCGATCCGATACGACGCTGATGAACGGGTGAGTTGCTGGCTCGCGACGCAACACGAGTAAAGCGCCTCAGCGCGCATTCCGGCGCCGCTCGCAATGACCGCTTTCCCGCTGCGGTAAATCTCTATAGCGCGCGGGCGGCGGCGAGAAAGGCGCGGATCTTGGCGAGGTCCTTCCTGCCGGGCGCTTCCTCGACGCCCGAGGAGACATCGACGATTTGGGCGCCCGAGAGGCGCACCGCCTGCGGCAGCAGCTCCGCCGTAAGGCCGCCCGACAGCATCCACGGGCGCGCCCAGCGGTGCCCGCTGATCAGCTGCCAGTCGAAGGCGAGGCCGTTGCCGCCGGGCAGCGCATCCGGGCGGCGCGGCGGCTTCGCGTCGAACAGCAGCATGTCGGCGACCGCCTCGTAGCGCTCGGCGACCGCGAGATCAGCGGGCCCAGCGATCGCCACCGCCTTGATGACCGGCCGGCCGAAGCGGGCGCGCGCCGCGGCGACGCGCGCCGGCGGCTCGTGGCCGTGAAACTGCAACAGATCGAGCGCGGCCTCGCCGAGCACCGCGGCGATCGCCGCGTCCGCGGCATCGACGAAGAGCCCGACGCGGCGCACCCCCTCGGGCACCGCCGCGCAGAGCGCGCCCGCGGCCGCGGCCGAGACCGCGCGCGGGCTCGGCGGGTAAAAGACGAACCCGACATAGGCGGCGCCGCCCTTCACCGCCTCGGCAACCGCCTCGGCGCTCTTGAGCCCGCAGATCTTCGTTTCGACGCTCATGCCCCTCTATATGGGACGGCGGGCGGCGCCGTGCCGGGATCGGGGGTCGCCTCGCTCAATCGCTGCTGCGTCGCCGCCAGCTCGCGCTGCAGCGCCTCGATCTGCCGGCCGCGGCGGCGCACCTCGCGCCGCCATTTGATCGCGCCGAGCCAGGCGGCGATCTCGCCCAGGAGAAAGCCGAGCAAGAGCGGCGCCCCGACGAGCAGATAGAGCGGCAGCTCGACGCGGTAGGGAATGGGCCACAGCCCGACCGCGACGCTCTGCCGGTTGGTGACCGCGAACAGCACCGCGCCGGCCGCCGCCGCCGCGACCGTTGCCCAGTAGAGAATCCGCATCGCCGGCGGCGGCTCAGGGCCGCCGGGCCGGCTGGCTGTTGTTCAGGCGGTCGCGCAGCTGCTTGCCGGTCTTGAAGAACGGGATGCGCTTTTCGGCGACGCGCACGCTCGCCCCGGTGCGCGGGTTGCGGCCGATGCGCGCGTCGCGCTGCTTGACCGAGAAGGCGCCGAAGCCGCGCAATTCGACGCGGTCGCCGCGCGCCAATGCCGCGGCGATCTCGGCGAAGATCGCCGTAACGATGACCTCGACGTCGCGCTGATAGAGGTGAGGATTGGCCTCGGCGAGTTTCTGGACGAGCTCCGATTTCGTCATCGCGATCGTGGCCCCCCGCAATTCGCCGACCTGCCGCCCCAAGTTGCCAAAGCCGGCGCGGCTGGTCAAGGCAACGCGGCGCGCGAACGGCTCAGCTCTTCTCCTCGTTTTCCGGGCGGCGGGCCTTGCTGATCGCGGCACCGAGAATGTCGCCCAGGCTGGCGCCCGAATCGGACGAGCCGAATTCGGCCATCGCCCGTTTCTCCTCGTCCACCTCGCGCGCCTTGATCGAGAGGGAAAGCTTGCGCGTCGTGCGGTCGATCGCGGTTACCTTGGCGTCGATCCGCTCGCCCACGGCAAACCGCTCGGGGCGCTGTTCGCTCCTGTCGCGCGACAGTTCCGATTTGCGGATGAAGCCGGGCATGCCGTCGGCCAGCGCCACCTCGATCCCGCCGTCGGTGACCGCGGCGATCGTCGCGGTGACGACGTCGCCCTTTTTCAGCTTGGTCATGCCGGCCGCGAACGGGTCTGCCTCGAGCTGCTTGATGCCGAGGCTGATGCGCTCCTTCTCGACATCGACGTCGAGCACCTTGACGCGCACCGGCTGGCCCTTGCGATAGTCGTTGATGGCTTCCTCGCCCGGCCGGCTCCAATCGATGTCGGACAGGTGCACCATGCCGTCGATCTCGCCGGGCAGACCGACGAAGAGGCCGAACTCGGTGGTGTTGCGCACCTCGCCCTCGACCTCGCTGCCGATCGGGTGCTCCTCGACGAAGGCCTCCCACGGGTTGGCGAGGGTTTGCTTCAAGCCGAGGCTGATGCGCCGCTTTTGCGGATCGACATCGAGCACCATGACCTCGACCTCTTGGCTGGTCGAGACGATCTTGCCGGGGTGCACATTCTTCTTGGTCCAGCTCATCTCGGAGACGTGCACGAGGCCCTCGACGCCGGGCTCCAATTCGACGAAGGCGCCGTAGTCGGTGATGTTGGTGACGCGGCCCTTGAACTTGGCGCCGGCCGGGTATTTGAGCTCGACGCCTTCCCAGGGGTCGGCTTCGAGCTGCTTCATGCCGAGTGAGATGCGCTGCGTCTCGGGGTTGAAGCGGATGACCTGCACCTTGACGTTCTGGCCGATGTGCAAGGCTTCCGAGGGGTGGTTGATGCGCCGCCAGGCGATGTCGGTGACGTGCAAGAGGCCATCGACCCCGCCCAGATCGACGAAGGCGCCGTAATCGGTGATGTTCTTGACGACGCCGTTGAGGATCTGGCCCTCTTTGAGGCTCGCCACCAGTTCGGAGCGCTGTTCGGCGCGGCTCTCCTCGAGGACGGCGCGGCGGGAGACGACGATGTTGCCGCGCGAGCGGTCCATCTTCAAAATCTGGAACGGTTGCGGCGAGCCGAGCAGCGGCGTGATGTCCCGCACCGGGCGGATGTCGACCTGGCTGCCTGGCAGGAAAGCCACGGCGCCGTTCAGATCGACGGTGAAGCCGCCCTTGACGCGGCCGAAGATGACGCCGGTCACGCGCTCATTCGCCTGAAAATTCTTTTCGAGCTGCGTCCAGGCCTCCTCGCGCCGCGCCTTTTCGCGCGACAGCTGCGCCTCGCCGTTCTTGTCCTCCATGCGCTCGAGGTAAACCTCGACCGTGTCGCCGACATGCACCTCCGCCTCGCCGCCGCCGACCGCGAATTCCTTCAGCGGCACCCGGCCCTCCGATTTGAGGCCGACATCAATGAGGGCGGCGTCGTTCTCGATCGAGACGACCCGGCCCTTGACGACGGTGCCTTCGAGGCCCGCCGAGACGCCGAGCGACTCGTCGAGCAGCGCGGCGAAGCTCTCCTTCGCGGGCGCTTCGAGGGTTTGTGTTGCAGCAGCCATTCCTTCTCCTCGATCCCGCGGGATTTTACCGGCCGCCCCGCCGGGATCGGAACGGGGCGCCGGGCCGCCGGCGGCGACGGGCGCGGCGGCATCGGCCCGGTCCTGCCGGAGGAACCATTACCGCACCGTCAGCGTGCGGCGTCGGGCGAACGGGCAATGAGCTGAGACACGCGTTCGAGCACCTGGGCGGCGTCGAGTGCCGTCGTATCGATCGTCACCGCGCCAGGCGCCGCCCTTAGAGGGGCCGCTCGGCGCAACGTATCGCGCGCGTCGCGTTCCTTCAAATCCAGCAGGACAGTTTCGTATATAGCCGGCTCGCCGCGCTCCCGCAACTCTTTGAGCCGGCGGTCGGCCCGCGCTTCGAGGCTGGCGGTGACGAAGAGCTTAACGCTCGCGTCCGGACAGACCACCGAGCCGATGTCGCGCCCGTCGAGCACGGCGCCTTTTTTGGCTGGCGGCGGGTGCGCCGCGAAATGCCGCTGGAACTCGAGCAGCGCCTGCCGCACCTGCGGGATCGCCGCGACAACCGAAGCGGCGGCGCCGACCCGCTCGTCGCGCAGCCGCGGATCGGCGAGAAGCCCGGGCGTCACCTGCCGCGCCGCGCGCTCGGCCGCTTCCGGGTCGGCCGGATCGGCCGCCGCTTCGAGCGCAATGAAGGCGGTCGCGCGGTAGAGGCTGCCGGTGTCGAGATGCGCAAGGCCGAAGCGCTCGGCGAGGCCGCGCGCAAGCGTCCCCTTGCCCGAGGCGGCGGGGCCGTCGATCGCGACGACGAAGCTCATTCCGCGTCCGAGATGTGCGCGCCGAGCGCCCGCATCAGCGTGAGGAAATTCGGAAAGCTCGTCGCGATCGGCGAGGCGTCGTCGATCGCGACCGGCTCCCGCGCCGCCAGCCCCAGGACGAGAAACGCCATCGCGATGCGGTGGTCGAGCCGCGCCATGATCCTCGCGCCGCCCTTCGGCGGCCGGCCGCCGCCCTCGACGACGAGATCGTCGCCTTCGACCGCGACCCTGACGCCGCAGGCCGCGAGGCCCTCGGCGATGCCCGAAAGCCGGTCGCTCTCCTTGACGCGCAGCTCGGCGAGGCCGCGCATCACCGTCTTGCCGCGCGCGCAGGCGGCGGCGGCGGCGAGGACCGGGTATTCGTCGATCATCGTCGGCGCGCGCTCGGGCGGGATGTCGGCGCCTTTCAGCGCACCGGCGCGCGCGACGAGATCGGCGACCGGCTCGCCGCCTTCCTCGCGCCGGTTGCGAAAATCGATGTCGGCGCCCATCTCGGCGAGGCTTTCGAGGAGCCCCGTGCGCAGCGGGTTGACGCCGACCCCGGTGATCGTCACCTCGGAACCCGGCACGATCAGCGCCGCCACCAGTGGAAAGGCGGCCGAGGAGGGGTCGCCCGGCACCGCGATCGGGGCCGCCGCAAGCTCCGGCTGGCCGGTCACGGTAATGTGCCGGCCGCCCGCCGCGATCGGCTCGACCGAAACCCGCGCGCCGAAATGGCGCAGCATGCGC
Source organism: Allostellaceae bacterium (assembly GCA_035538335.1). Classification (GTDB taxonomy): domain Bacteria; phylum Pseudomonadota; class Alphaproteobacteria; order ATCC43930; family CGMCC-115725; genus AP-15. The sequence continues at coordinate 18,044 of DATLKN010000004.1, read as the reverse complement.
TCGGTGTGGTCGCGGGTCGGCTGCGGCTCGACGACGCTCGTCTCGCCGGGGGTGTTGAGGCCGGCAAGCAGCACCGCCGACTTGACCTGCGCCGAGGGCACCGGCAGCCGGTATTCGATCGGCAGGGGGCTCTTCGCGCCCTCGACGGCGAGCGGCAGCCGGCCGCCCTCGCGGGCGAGAAAATGCGCGCCGAAGCGGGAGAGCGGCTCGATCACGCGGCGCATCGGCCGGCGCCGCAGCGACGCGTCGCCGGTCACGAAGGCGCAGAGCGGATGGCTCGCGAGAATTCCGAGCAGGAGGCGCGCCGAGGTGCCGGAATTGCCGAAATCGAGCACGTCCGCGGGCTCGGCGAGGCCGCCGACGCCGATGCCGTCGATGCTCCAGGCGCCGTCCTCGCCGCGCTCGATCGCGGCGCCGAGGGCGCGCAACGCCGCCGCCGTCGCCAGCACATCCTCGCCTTCGAGCAGCCCCGTCACGCGGGTGCGGCCGATGGCGAGCGCGCCCAGCATCAGCGCGCGGTGCGAGATCGATTTGTCACCCGGCACCGGGATCGTGCCGCGGAGCGGCCCGGCGGCGCGGGAGGAAACGGCGTGGCTCATCAAAAACCGACGGCAAGGCGGTTGCGCGAAACGAGGCCACCGACTATATGCCGCGTTCCGACGGGGCTCGCCAGATAATCCAGGTCCTCGCGCCGATCGCCGGCCGGGCCTCTCGCAAATCATGGAGTGAGCGGTGGCGAAACCGGAATGGGGCACCAAGCGCATCTGCCCGAGCTGCGGCGCCCGCTATTACGATCTGCTGCGCGATCCGGTGGTGTGCCCGAAATGCAGCACGCCTTACGACCCGGAGGCGTTCCTCAAGTCCCGCCGCACCCGCCCGGCTGTGGTTGCCGACAAGGAGATCGCGCCGGTCGGCGCCGAGGAGGTCGAGGGCGAGCTCGAGGGGGACGAGAGCGAGGCCGCCGAGGAAGAGGAGGCGGTGCCGCTCGAGGAGGCCGAAGAGGAGGACGAGGAGATCCTCGAAGACGCCTCCGATCTCGGCGAGGACGAGGACGACATGGCCGAGGTCATCGAGAACGTCGAGGACGAGGAACATTGACGGGGCGCGAGCTTTTTTTCGCTTGCCGGCGAGGGACCCGCTTCCTAAGCTCCGCGCCATCCGCCGGAGGACCATAGGGGGCCATAGCTCAGCTGGGAGAGCGCTACAATGGCATTGTAGAGGTCACCGGTTCGATCCCGGTTGGCTCCACCATTTGAATGAAGGGCTTAGCCGGCGACGGCTAGGCCCTTTTCGGTTACTTTGGCTACCACATGGCTACCACGCGAAATCGCGATGCAGCGTATGTTCGGCGGCGCTCGATGCAGGTGGAACTCAATCGAGCGCGGCCTTGCGGATCCTGTTGATGACCGAGCGAAAGAATTTGCTGGAAAACGGCGTCGGCTTGGCGGTCGCGTCAATTTCGCCGGGCTGTGCCAGGGCTGGAGGTCGGCGATGTATGCCGCGCGCTTGCCGGAGAAGGTCGCCAGCCTCGTTGCTCACAGGCGCGCCGGCGGGCATAAGCTCATGTCCCACCACGGTGACCCCAACGTGCAATTCAGCGACCGCATCTCGAGGACAGGCCTGCCCGGGGCAGGTGCGTCATATTGCACAGCTCGGTTTTCGAGAACGTGTCGGACACCGGCGCATGCCTGGGTCTATACCTAGGCGCTGCGGCTAGCGCCGGTGTCCAGCCAAAAGGGGGTGCAGTTCAGAGATTGGACACGAATCCCTGGAGTTCAGAAGGTTTTTTGACCTATCATGATATGCACGCATCTGCGGTCCACGGGTTGCGGATGAACAGGCCGGGTAAATCCGTGACACCGAATGAAGGGTCTCGGGGGTGGCTATGATGCCCGATCCGATTCGCGCTTATCTCGAATGCTCGCGAGATGCGGTCCAGGCCGCGATCGAGGATCCCGCCTTCGGCGCGGCGCTCGGCGAGATAGCCGACGTGATCGCCCGCTCGCTTGAGGCAGGCGGGAAGGTGTTACTCGCTGGCAACGGTGGCAGCGCTGGCGACGCGCAGCACATCGCCGGCGAACTCGTCTCGCGCATGAACTACGATCGCGCGCCGCTACCGGCGGTTGCCCTGACCACTGACAGCTCGGTACTGACCGCGATCGGCAACGATTACGGGTATGACCAGGTGTTCGTTCGTCAGATTCTCGGGCTCGGCCGGGCGGGCGACGTGTTCGTCGCGATCTCGACTTCGGGCCGCTCGCCGAACATCCTGAAGGCGATCGCGGCGGCGGCCGAGCGGCAGCTCGTCGTCATCGGCCTGACCGGGAGGAGCGGTGGCGAGATGGCGGCGAAGTGCGATCTCTGCCTGCGCGTCCCAGCCGATTCGACGCCGCTGATCCAGCAGGTCCACATCATCGCCGGACACGTCATCTGCGGCCTCGTCGAGGAACGCCTGTTCCCACCCGCGCGATGAGCGTGGTCGAGCAGGCGGTCATCCTGTGCGGCGGGCAGGGCACCCGGCTCGGCGCCCTGACAGCGCTCACTCCCAAGCCGCTGCTGCCGGTCGGCGGAGCGCCGTTTCTCGATGTGCTGCTGTTCGAATTGGGACGGCACGGGGTGCGAAACATCCTGCTGCTCGCCGGCTTTGCGGCGCCGCAAATCGTCGATTACGCGGCCTCGACGCCGCTGAAGGAGCGGTTCGGCCTCGACATCGCCGTCTCGATCGAAGCGGAACCTGCGGGGACCGGCGGTGCAGTGTGGCAGGCGCGCGACCGCCTCGACGACACCTTCTTCCTGCTCAACGGCGATTCCTGGTACGACATCAACTGGCTGCGGCTGGCCGCGGCGGCCGAGGACGAGCCCTCTGCGATCGGCGCCATCGCCGTGCGGGAGCTTCGCGACGCCTCGCGCTCCGGCGTTCTCGGACTGCGCGAGGGGTACATCGACCGCTTCGCCGACCGCCCGTCGGCGCCCGGCCCGGGGCTGGTCAACGGCGGCGTCTACGTGTTCCGGCGACGGCTCGTCGATCGCCTCGCGCAACGCGGCTCGCTCGAAGCGGACGTCTTTCCTGGCCTTGCCGCCGAAGGCGCGCTGCTCGGCGTACCGCTCGGCGGCTACTTCATCGATATCGGGGTTCCCGAGGCCTACGCCGCGGCACAGTCCGAGGTGCCGCGCCGGCGCCGGCGCCCGGCCGCTTTCCTTGATCGCGACGGCGTCCTCAATCACGACGACGGCTATGTCGGCTCGCGCGACCGCTTCCGCTGGATCGACGGCGCGACGACGGCGGTCCGCCGGCTCAACGACGCCGGCTATTTCGTGTTCGTCGTCAGCAATCAGGCCGGCGTCGCGCGCGGCTTCTACGGCGAGGCGGACGTGCGGGCGCTGCATGCGAGCCTCGGCCAAGAGCTGGCCCGCCTCGGCGCGCATGTCGACGATCTGCGCTATTGCCCGTTTCACCCGGATGGAGTCGTGGCCGCCTATCGCCGCCACAGCGATTGGCGCAAGCCTGCTCCGGGAATGATCCTTGATCTCTTCGACAACTGGCCGGTCGAGCGCGACGGCAGCTTCCTCGTCGGCGACAAGGGGTCGGATTGCGCCGCCGCAGCCGCGGCCGGCATCAGGGGCCATCTCTTTGCCGGCGGCGATCTCACGGAATTCGTCGCGCCGCTGATCGCGGAAAGACGCCCCGCCTCCATCGATATCGGTAGCGCCATGTAGATTACTGTCGATTGGATGAGTTTGACGACGGGGGAACGGAGTGCGAAGAACTCACAAATTGCCAACACATTCCAATAACGGCGCGGCAAATATTGCCGCACCAGCCGGTCAAAAGTGGGCGAATGTGATCCTCGCCTATAGCTGCCGGAACCAGCTGATGCACAGGGATGAAGCGGCATCGGTCGGTGCGCAGCATTCTTCGCTGTCGATCGCCGGCGGGAGGTATGTTACCGCCTGTGAGCGGCTCGGGGTGCGAACCATCCCGGTCAGGAGACCCGAAATCTACGGCAGCGAGGTGAGCCGTCGGTTCCTCGCTGCCGAGAAAGATTCCCTGATCCACCTGGCTGTAGGCGATTACGCCTCTCTCCGCGTCCTCAAATCGGCTTACAACATCGCGTGCGTGGCGTGGGAGTACGATGCCATCAGCAGCACGACCTTCGACCGGGAATCGCCCTGGAAGAACCAGCTCTGGACGCTCGGCCTGTTCGACGAGGTTTGGGTTGGCGCGAGCTTTGTGAAGGAGGCTTTCCAGCGGCAGGGTCTGCCGAAAGTCCATGTGGTGCCGCCGCCCGTCCCCGAGTGCCCTGAATTCGATCAGACAAAACCGAAGATCGAGGAGATCATCGGGCGTTCCCCATGCGCCCCGTTGCTGTTCGACTTTACCAATTGGGATCAGTCCCGACGCCTCCTTACCGAGAATACGGTGGAGTTCGTTCGCTTTTTCGGATCGGTTGCGGCGGCGGGAAGGCCGAAGGTTTACCTGACGATCGTCAATCCTGGCGACCATCGAAAGAACATCGAGGCTTCGATGCTGGGATTCCTTCGTTTCGTCCAGGTTCATCCCAATTCCCTGCTCGTCATCAAAATGGTGGCGGAGCGCGACAGGACGCTCACCGACGTGGTCTGGAACACTCTGCGGGTCCAGCTGGAGCGGCTTTTCCAACGCAGCCTCCTGAGAAATGATGCGGTTGTATTCGTCCATGACTTCCTGGAAGAGAAGCGGCTGCTGCAACTCGTAAGATCGGCCGATTTCTACCTCTCGACAAGCTTTGCCGAGGGTGCGAACCTGCCTGTTCTCGAAGCCATGGCGTGCGGCACCAATGTGATCTCGCCGATTCATACGGCGATGGCGGATTACCTGACGGATGACAATTGTATTCCCTGCCGGTCACGGAAAGTGGCCGTTGACGGAGAAACTGTAACCGGCTATCGAATCGGCGCCGTCAGCCGAAATGAAGTGACGTCCGAGGATGTGGCCGATGCTCTGGCGAAATCCGCTGCGCTTCCGCCCCGAGAATTGGAGAGGCGAAGGCGGAACGCCTTGGCGACGATCGCCGGGAGATACGACATCGGCGGCGTCGCAAGATCGATCGAGAGCAGGTTCGAGGAAATCTGCGATCGTCTGACCGTAGCAGCCGAGGCGTGAATGATTTTTATTGAAGCAACCGCACTTCTCGAGGTCAGGTTCACAGGAATCCCGCAACTCACCTGGCATCTGGTGCAATATTGGCTTGAGCAATCGGATCATGAAGTTCGTTTTATTATGGGAAACTTAGAAATAGACAGGGAGGATATCGAAACCTTAGTAAGACACCGCACGGGCCGCTATTATCGGGTTTGGTACCACAATGGCCCGAGGAGTCGGACATTTTCTGCCGCCGATGCGAAACGCGCCGTGGGCCTATATCCACATACGCGCCCGATGAGAGAAAAGCAGTTTGGGCGAGAGGTGCGAATAATTCACGATCTGACCGGGCTGCTGACCCCCGAATTTCATCCCGCCGAGGTCGCCAGAGACGAAGGCAACGATTATGCTTATGAACTTTCCGTGATCGACCATGCGGTCTGCGTTTCCCAGGCCACTCGTGACGACCTCATTCGCTATTGTGGCGCCGATCCCGCCAAGACATCCGTCGCCTATCCCGGTGTTCGTTGGTTCGACAGCCATGCGACGGTCTACGAGTTGTTGAATACGGCCCCGTTTGATCGGTATGTCTTGATCCTCGGTACCTTCGAGCCACGAAAAAATATCGACCTCGTATTTCTAATGCTTAAGAACAACCCAAAGATTCTTGAGGAATTCACCTTTTGTTTTTGTGGGCCGGTCGGCTGGGGCGGGATCTACGAACGTTGCATGGGCGACCCCGATATATCGCAGCTCGTCCATTCCGGGCGGGTGCGGATCATTCCGTTCGTCGACGAGCGCCTCAAATACGCTTTGATGAAAGAGGCTTCCTTCCTGATTTATCCTTCGTTCCTCGAAGGCTTCGGCTCGCCGGTGGCGGAGGCGTTGTCGTTGGGCGTGCCGGTGGCGGTATCATTCGGCGGCAGCTTGCCGGAGGTGGCCGGGGAAGCGGGTTATTACTTCGACCCTCATTCCGTGGAGAGTCTCGAAAAGGCGGTCGGCCGTCTGACCTCCGACCTCGCCTATCGAAATGCGGAGATCAGAGCAGCGGCATATCGTCAGGGCGGAAAATTCACCTGGCTCGCGTTCAACGATGCGATCCGCGAGGTTGTCGAAGAATTACAATAGCCGGCAAATCACCTTAGCCGTAAGGAGCGTCTGGTGCCTGATTTGGTGATCGGCGACGACCAACTCGTAGGCTTTGAGGTCGACGAGGATGCGGCGGGCGCGGCGGATGCGTACACCCCGGATCTGATCGGGCAGATCGACATCGTCACCTGTTCCGGGGTGTGCATCGGGTGGGTCGGATCGAAGGGCCCCGCGGCGCAACCCGATTGCGTCGTCGAGATCGCCTGTGGAGACGCGATACGCGCGCCGGTATCGCCGGACATCCTTCGGCCCGACCTCGCTGCGGCAGGCATAGCGGCACGCGGCTTCCGGATCGCCCTCACGGACGGGAGCTTAGCCGCGGGAGACGAGGTGGTCCTCTCGGCGATCGTCGGAGAAGAGCGGCAGTTATTGGCGACGGCGAGTGTTGCCGGCGAAGCGGGACGCATCGACTGGGCCGATCCCAGTGGACGGGTTCAAGGCTTTGCGGTGGCCGAGGGCGAGTGGCCGCTGGCTGTCGAGCTGACGATCGAGGATCGCCGGGTGTGTACCGCCCTCGCCGATCGGTATTGCGCCGAGATGGCGGGCGGCAAGCCGCCTTTCGTGGGCTTTTCCGCCTGGATCCCGACGACGGAGCTGAAACGGTGCGACAGGCGCGCGGTGTTGAGCTTGCGTCGGCTGCAGACCGGCAGCGTCCTGTTTGCCGCGCCGCTGAGCAGGCTGCTGTCGCGTCATGAGATCGTCGTCCGCCGGCGCCTGCCGATCGATGCAGTGGTGAAGCGAGAGTTCGAAGCCGTCTACAGCAACGACATGGTCACCCGCTTTTACAATATGTACGGACCCGAGATATTCGTCGAGATGGCCTATTGCTACGTCCTCGAAAGGATGTCCGATCCCGGCGGGCGCGAGGCTCTCATCCGAGAGCTGATAGCTGGACAGGTAACCCCCCGAGGCGTGATGCATCGGATGTACCACTCATCGGAAAGGGCCGAAAAAGGCGCGTTCATGGGGCCTTTCGTCGGCGACCCCGGCTATCCGTTTATCCTGGGCTCGGCCGACGCGGCCGGCCCATCCCTCGGAGCTGGAACATACCATGCCGAGTTGGCAGCCGCGGAGCTGCGTGCCGTACCTGAAGGAGAAATCGACAGGCGTATCCCCGGCCAACCCCCGCATCCCTGGGCGGAGCCACGCCAGCCGGCCGACGGTGTCGAATACCAGCCCTTCGGTGACCCGGACTTGCCCGAAGGCGCGCTCGTCGGCACCGGCTTCCATCCGGCGGAGACCAACGGCGCGAGCTGGTGGCGGTGGACCGGCCCGGAGCGACAGGCGCAAATCCGCCTGCCGGTCGCGCAGCCCGGGCAGTATCGCGTCGCGATCTGGTGCGAAAAGGCGCCGCTCGCGGTGCTCGACGGTCTCGCCGTGCGCTGCTTTGGCGAGGAGGCGCCGGTTCAGATCAGCGCCCAAAACGGTTCGGCGAGCCTGGTTTGCGACGTCTGGGCGCCGGCCGCCGGGTTTGCCGGCTGGATCGATCTCGAGCTGCAGCACGGGCCGCCCGACCATGCTGCGGACGGCCGGATGATCGGCCTCTGCATCGGGTCGATCCGGTTGGAGGAGTAGCGGGGACGACAGGAGCTCAAGAACGGCATAGGGGCTCCCTTTGTCGGCACCTTGGACAATTCCGTGAGAGGGCTGACCGGTCCGCCGATAAAAGGGAGGCGTGAATATGCGAACAGTCGCACCCCCAGGTTTCAATCTGTCGGAGTTTTTCCAAGGCGTTTACACATTTCAGAGGTGGGAGATCTTCCCCGGTCACGTCACCAACGGCCTCAAGAACGTCGTCCAGACGATGGAAAGATTGGAAGTGCCAGCGCACCTGGAGGGCAGGAGAGTGAGCGACATCGCGCCGTGGAATGGCTTCTTTTCGTTTGAATGCGCACGGCGCGGAGCCTCGGAAGTCGTGTCGCTCGGACCTGATGACCCTGGGATAACGGGGTATTACAAGGTTCGGGAATTGCTAGGAGTGGATAATTGTGAATATATACGTGCCAGCCTATACGATCTTGATCCCGCCGCACACGGCGCATTTGACACCGTGCTATTTCTTGGCGTGATTTATCATCTACGGCATCTATTACTGGCGCTCGATAAGATCTACGACGTTGCGGTTGGAGATCTCTACGTCGATGGGCCTATGCTTGATGGCCCTCATTTCGCGCAGGCCATATCGGGGCGAGAGTTCAAAACCCTCGGGCCTAGCGTCCGCGACCTCCCGCTGGCATATTTCACGAAAGGCGCCGAGACCGGGGACCCTTATAACTGGTTTCTGCTGAACCGCCTCGGATTCCGCGATTTCGTCGAGTCCTCTGGTTTCAACGTCGTGCGCACCAGTGATGACAGGGATGTGTGGGCGTGGCTGGTGGCAACGAAGGGCGAGCGCAGTTTCGTTCCCGGTGTTGAAGGGATGAACCCGAACGTCGCGAATTTTCCCCCGAACGACGGCTGAGCGGTGCGCGTGTTTAGCCTATCGGCGGTCACTGTGGTTGGCTCTCTCGATTGTTGGCAGAAACGCCGCGATCCCGAGAAGCCTTTATTGCCAATAGAGGCAAAGATGCAATCTGACAGAGATGTAACTAAGCAGCAAAAGCTTGAAGAGATGGACGGGCCGACGCAGGAAGAGGTTGATGCATTACATTGGTTCCATGTTATCACCTTTCCTAACGGCGTGAAGACGCGGGGAGAAAAAGGCGGAGGGGAATTAAGTCAGAGAGCCGAAGCAGAAGTGATATTCAGATACCCTGTTTCCGGGAAGACCGTTCTCGATATCGGCGCTTGGAATGGCTATTTCAGTATTGAGGCTGTTCGCCGAGGCGCTAAGAGAGTTGTGGCGCTCGACAAGCCATCCTGGCAAAATCCTGCGCTGCAAGGATACAAAGGCTTCAGTCTGGCGAGAAGATATTTGGCGCCAAGCATCGTACCGGTCTGCCGGGATCTTATGGATCTACGTAGCGATCCGGTCGGCAAGTTTGATTGTGTTCTATTTTTGGGCGTTTTGTATCATCTGAAGCACCCGCTGTATGCTCTTGAGACGATATCTGATATTACCCTTGAGCATCTAGTGTTGGAAACACATATCGATATGACGGAATACGATCGGCCTGCCATGACCTTCTATCGGTTCACACCCAACGGCAAAGGCAATAATTGGTGGGCACCCAACGTGAAGTGCGTGATCGACATGCTGAGAGCAGTGGGCTTCTCGCGAATCGAACATGTCGCCCATCCACTTCATCCCAACCGCGCCTTTTTCCACGCATTTAGGCATGGTTGATCTGATCTCCGCAATGTTGCGCCAGTTGTACCGGAGCCGCCGTCCGCGCGATCGAGCGCGCGGCGCGCGATTTACGATTGCTCGAGACAGCCGGCGGGACGATATTTCGTTTCATAATTATCAGGCATCCGGAGAGATGTCAGTTCATGTCGGTAGAGCCCACCTCGATTGCGTACCGAGACACGAGGATCCCGATGAGCGGAACGATGTTGCGCAGTGGCGAGGCGATGCAGTCTGAACTCGAGGACGAAGCCGACGCGATGTTTACGATGCCCCACGAGGATCTCGTCCGCAGTCTTTTCCGCGTGCTGCTGCTGCGCGACCCGGCCGATGCGAATTTCCCCGATTACGCGCTCTCAACGCGCGGCTGGAGCATCGAGCGCATGATGACGGCAATGTTGCGCTCGCGCGAATTTTTTTCGAAGCGGGAGCGTTTCATCGAGGAGTATGCGCGCGAGGACGCGATCGTCGGCGATCTGGAGTATCGCTGCCCAAGTGACCTGGCCGTCACCTCCATTTCACTGAAGCGGGTGGCGATTATTGGACAGTGCCTTATGGACCCGCTGCAGTCCACCCTCAGGGAAATGTGGCCGCGGTGCGGGTGCGATTTCATCTTGTTCAACCATGTGCAGCCGCTACCTGCCCAGCCGCCGGTCGACCCTTCTGAGTACGATTTCCAGCTGATCGGCCTCCCGCTCCGCTCCGTATTACCCGAGGTAGGGTATTTCCGCTTGTCCTATGCCGAACCGAAGGCATTCGAGACGCTGTTTGACGAGTGCGCCGAGCGGCTGCGCCAGTTCCTCGCGGCGGCGATGCAATGGAACACGAGGTTCGGGCTACTGACTTTTGTCGCGAACTTCCCAGTGCCCCAGCAGAACCCGATGGGCCGGCTACTGCCGCGTAACGACCTGCGCAATTTCGTCTACTTCATCGAGAAGCTGAACGAAGCGCTGGCCGAGGAGCTGCGCGGCTACCGTAACGCCTTTCTATTTGACCTCGACCAAATCGTCGCGACGTATGGCCGGCGGTATTGGCAGGACGACGCCGTCTGGATCACTGGGCATAACTCGTTCCTGGGCGACGGCGATTTCATCCTTGACAGCGAGCGAATCGAGCCGCCGGTGCTGGCCACCTCCGTCTACCCTTCCAAGGTTCGCCGCTACCGCCGGCTGATCTGGAACGAGTTGCTGGCCATGTGTCGTACGATCCGGCAGGTTGATATGGTTAAGTTGGTCGTGCTCGACATCGACGACACGCTATGGCGCGGCGTGGCCGCTGAGCGCACCGAGCACACGCCGGATGCGGTCGAGGGCTGGCCGCTTGGATTGGCCGAAGCGCTGGGCCATTTGAAAAGGCGCGGTGCCCTGCTGGCGCTAATCAGCAAGAACGAGGAAAAGCTGGTTGTCCCCATCTGGGAAAAAATCTACCACACGAGGCTGTCGCTCGACGATTTCGCAATCCGGAAGATTAATTGGCGGCCGAAGGCGGAAAATTTCGAGGAGATCCTGAGCGAAGCCAACCTGCTGCCGGGCAACGTTGTGTATATAGACGACAACCCGATCGAGCGGGCGGCAATCAAGACCGCGTTCCCTGATGTGCGAACGTTCGGGTCTAATCCGCTGCTGTGGAGACGCATCCTGTTGTGGTCGCCCGAGACCCAAGTCGCGACGGTCACTGCCGAGTCCGCAGCGCGGACCGAGATGATCCGCGCGCAAGTCGAGCGCGAGCTGCAGCGCAAGCGGCTATCACGCGAGGAATTTCTTGCCTCGCTCGAGGTCGAGATGATGATCCGCGAGATCGATGCTGTGGCCCATCCGGCGTTCCCCCGCGCGCTTGAGCTAATCAACAAGAGCAACCAGTTCAATACGACGGGCAGGCGCTGGACCGAGCAGGAATTCGTCGCCGCGCTGGCTGGGCAGACGCGGATCTTTGTATTCGACGTTAAAGACAAGTTCACTGCCTATGGAATCGTAGGCGTCGTGGTCTGCGAAGACGCCCGTATCGTTCAATACGTGATGAGCTGCCGGGTGGTCGGGATGGAAGTTGAGATTGCGGCGATCGCCGACATCCTCGCGATCATCGGCGGGCGTACCCGGGCCTCGGCGGTCGTAGCGGATTTGCGCGAAACCGATCTGAACCATTTGGCCCGTGACCTGTGGAAGAGATGCGGCTTCAGGCAGGCCGCCGACGGATGGCGGCGGGCCTTGTCGCCGGCGCTGCTGCGGCCGGTGCACATCGCCAGTTCGGTCTCTGCGAGCGCGACCGCGGCTCCGTCCAGGGAAGGTCTGAATAGGGAGTGATCGTAGGGCTCGGGGACCCAGAGAGCCTAACTGAGCGGTAAAGGAGGAGAAAGGCAGCGTCTTTGTGAGGTCGCATTGAGCGATCGGTGCGAACGGTTCCGGCGCGGTGGGCAGATTACGTCCCTGCCTAATGACCCGACAAAAAGGCGGGCCCGATCGCACGGCAGAGGTGCGCCCCGACTGGTGACCGGTCTGGCTCGGCGATGTCACAGAAAAATCCCGGATTCCCTTATAAATTCTATGATCGCCTGCGAGACGAGTGCAACCCTTTCACTTCCGCAGGCCGAGCAAGGCTGCCGTTTGGCTGCGCGTTGGATTCCAGGAGTGGACGCTCGCGATGTTGGTCCGTGCCGTTATAGCAACGATTATCGGATTGTCGTTCAGCCTCTTGCCCGCTGTCCCGGTACTTGCCGCCAGCTCTGCGGCCGCTCTAGCCGGAAGGCCGGTTTACCAGGTTCGATGCGAGGACGGGGTCGACGTCACAAACATCATCGAGGCGGATGCGGCGCGGTTGTGGACGCTGGGCGGCGGCGTTCTTCAGCTTCCCCCTAGCGCGTGCAGGGTCGGCGGCGATCGTGACCTCGATATCACGGCCGATCCCGGCGTCACAATCCGTGGCTCGGTCGCGAGTGCCGGCTGGGTCGCCAACAATGCGACCGCACCGTATACGCTCTTGTTGGATCCTCGGCACACGATAAAGCTCGGTTCGCACTCCGCACTGTTCGGCCTGCGGATCGCCCGCCAGGGCATCGGCGCACCGACCGACCTCCGCGAGGCGCTGACCGAGGTGGCGCGGTTCGCGGGCACCGCATTGACGCTCTCGGGTATCAGGGACGTAACCCTCGACTATGTGACGATCAACGGTTTCGCCACCGCGATCTCGCAGAAGCGCTCGGACCGGGTCCACTATGACCACGTGATGGGGGATGACACCAACTTCCTCGCCCTCGATGGCTGTGGCGACACCTGCACGGCCTACCAGATGGAGGCTTGGGATTTCGTCACGGGGCCCTACAATATTTCCCCGCAGCAAGAAGCCCCGGCTATCCGGGCGTTCGGTGGTTCGCGGGGCGAAATTGAAGTTGCGCTGTCGAGGCCGCCCCGCTACCCCTTTCAAACCGGAGATACGATCATCATCGGAAACACCACCCATACTTATCAGCCGCCGAACGGCCGGTACACAATAACACGAATTGACGACACCCATTTTATGCTGAACGGCTCTTCTTATTCAGGGCATTATCCGGCAATGCACGAGGTCGCCTTCCTCGGTGTCGGCCTGCGCAAGGGCACTGCTTTTTCTTTTCAACACACGGGTATGATCCTCACTGCCCTGACCGATTACGGCCACGATGTGAGTCTGCACTACGGCGCTGGCACGGGAGGAATGCAATGCGTCGGATGCTGGCTGGACGGCGACAACGGTGCCGGCACCAATGGCGATCCGGTGCCGATCGGGATCGTCAACGGCGCTCTGCCTGGCAAGAAGCCGGTACCGGCCCAACAGAATAAATTCATCGGCGGCGGCATCTATGACAAGGCGATTTCGATCTACAACAACTCGAGCACGAATCGCCCGCTGCTCGTGACGAATGTTTCGCCGCTGACGATCGTCGGGTGCGCCGCCAACGCGCTTGGTGCCGGAGTGGCCGTCGCCTCCGGAGGAGTGCTTGTGTCGAATTCAGATTTCGAGGGAAATTCCGACTGCCTCGGCCGCCACCCTTTTGCCGTTTACAACGGGGCGAGCCTCTTGCGCCTCGACGGAGTCAGAGTCGAGGGCCGCGGCGCGCCCTATTATCAGACCGAGAGCCGCGATTGCCCAAAATTTGTCCGCAACAACGAGATCCGATGCTCATGGGTGCCGCGGCTTCAGGGCGCGGCATCGCCCGGGGTCGAGACGCGTGCCTCCGGCTTTCCGGTCGGCCACTACACCGAAGCGGGAGACCGCATCACGCTGTGGGGCCATATCAAGGACATCGCGCTGCGCGGCGCAACCGGACCGGTGGTGATTACCGGGCTTCCGGGGACCGGGGCGGCCACACACATCGACGGCATATGCTCTATTTCGGGCGCGGCCGGCGTCGCGTTGAGCCCGGGGCGCACGGTGCTATCGGCTGTTATAGACAGCCCACATGATCGGATCACATTGAACCAGCTACGATTCGGGTTGAGCGCGTCGCCGATCCCGCTGCCCGCGGACCCCGCCCATCTCGCAGCCGCAGCCGGCAGCGGCGCGATCGAGCTGGAGTTCGTTTGCAACACCTGGCGGCGCTGAATGCGTTATTCCTCGGCGGGCGTCGGTCTGACGAAGCCCGCTTCCTTCAGACGCTCGTAGAGCTTGAAATCTTCAAAGGACAGGGCATGGATTTGATACATTACCGTATTGGATAAACTCTCTGCTGTTACATATTTTCGAGAAACGTTTTCATGTGCCGGGCTCCAGCCGTGCTCTTCGAGCAGGAGATCCATTTCGCTTATGTGATACACCTTAACGCCGAGTGTTTGAATGTTTTCGAACGCACCCTGCGCATCGTTGGCCCCCAGACATGCGCACGCCGGATTTTTCGGGATGTAGTTGTTCAGCAGGCCAACAAAGACCTGATCATCGATTTGGGCCCCAATTCCTTGGTTTACATCAAAGCCGATGGCGCGCCGCATATCCGATACCCCGTAAGCCGGATTTGCGTCGCCGACAAAATCGTCGATCCTGGTAAGGGCATAATTAATATAAGAAATCATAAGTGAAACGGGTTCCCGAATCAAAGTATAAATGTGATCCTGCGGACGCAAAAGAGCAAAATCGAGGACATGTTTTACCTGGAGATGATAAGTTACATGGATGTGCGTCGCGGTCGAGAACAACTTGCGCGCGAGAACAAAAAAATAATGCGGCCAATCCGCGACATCCTCGGGGGGGCCGAGAGGAGAGCGCACAACGGCATAGTGGGGATCCTGTTCAGCCTTCGAGTGAACGGAGTTGCCGCCGGTTTTCGGGATATGGATGAACAAATCCCGTTGAAGGTGTGGGAACTCTTCTAGGACCATCATACCAAACTTCTTTTTGAACTCATCCGACAGGGTGAACCGTCGCAGCTCGGCTTCCAGCCCAGCAAACGGCCGCAATGCGGCCGTCGAATTCTCCGGCATGCGCTTCAAAAAACCGCGGTAGAAATACCGTACGTCCTGCATGTCTCGACGCTCGGCAAAGAGCGAGGACAGCTCCTTAATTCCGTGATCGTAGCCGCCTGCCTGATCGACCGCCTGCAGGAATGTTCGGATCGACAAATGATCGCCGGGAGCGATCACTTCCGTGATGCGGCGCCGCTCCCGCGAGGCCTCGAACGCCTTGATCACATCGTCGAGCGGCGTCCCCTGATTGATGTGGTTTACGTAAGTGGCAAAACCGGCCGGGTCGGGCTCGCGCCCGAGCAGCGATCGATAGAGTGCGGTGACCAGTTCTTCGGGCTCGATCGCCGCCACAACGTTCTGCGGCTCCGGGCCATTCCCTGAAACTGCGTCGTCGGTCACGCCTTCACCGCCCACGATTCGGCGCCGCGCTCGGTGAGCGGGCAGGAGAGCATGGTCAATTCCTCGCGGGTCAGCGCCGCGACGACCCGATGGCGGCACTCCGGCGGCGTCAGCAACAGCAAAAACCCGCCGCCGCCGGCGCCGGAAATCTTGCCGGCGAGGGCCCCGGCATCGAGCGCGGTTCGGTAGACGCGCTCGATGTGCTCGTTCGAGACGCCCGCGGCAGTCTGCTTCTTGGCGCCCCAGGAACGCGACAGCACCTCGGCGATGCCCCGGAAGTCGCCGTTGAGAAGGCAGAGCTTCATCTCGACCGCTTCGCGCTTCAACTGCTGCATCGCGTCGAACGCGTCCTCGTGGCCCTGCTCCAGATTGGCCTGCTGCGCCGCAATGATCTCGGAGGATATGCGCGAGCGGCCGGTGTGGCAGATGACGAGCGAGGATTCGAGTTCGAGCCGGTGCGCCTCGTGGATGCGCAGCGGGTTGACGATGACCCGGTCGCCGGGCAGAAACTCGATGAAGTTGCAGCCGCCGAAGGCCGCGGCGTACTGGTCTTGCCTGCCGCCCGCCATGCCGAGGTCCAGCCGCTCGATCTCGTAGGCGAGGCGAGCGATGTCATAGTCGCCGAGCGGCAACCCGAGAAACTCGACAAACCCCTTGACGAGCGCCACGACGAGCGCCGATGAGGAGCCGAGGCCCGAGCCCGGCGGCGCATCGACCGAGGACACGACCGTGATCGCCAGCGGCCGGCCGCCGTTGAAGTCGCGCACGATTCGGTTGTAGACACCGCGGTGCAACGCAAGCCCCTGATCGATCGGCAATTCGGGGAGCGGCATCGTCTCGTCTGCCGTTGCCATATCGGCGGCGTTGAAAAGCAACCGCCAGTCGGACCGCTCCTCGATGATCACGCGGGCATAGACCCCGACCGTATAGTTCAGCACGTTGCCGCCGTGCTGGTCGCAGAACGGCGACAGATCGGTGCCGCCGCCGGCCAGACCCAGGCGTAACGGTGCGCGCGCACGAACCTTCTTCATGCTTTGCGACTCCCCCCCTAGACACGGGGCCGATGCGGGCAGACACCCATGATTTTAAGCTTAACACCTGACGCGGTTGAGGTCACGCGCCCACCGGGCCGCCCCGTTCGCCAGCGACATCATGCGCCCGCGCCTCGCCGCGCGAGCCGACGGTTTTGTCGCGCCGTTTGCGGCGCTTTGCCGATCGGCCCGCGCAGACGGTGGAACGCATCTGCCGGTCGGAGGAGTTTGCGCGAAACATCGGCAAGTTCAGCTCTCGGTACGGAGAAAGGGAGGCGCTTCGCTTCGCCACCGACGTCTCGCAATATGGCGAGACTGGGCTGCTGATCCGAGAGATCGTCAACCGCTCCGCGCGCCATCGGCTGATCGTCGATGTCGGCGTCCTGGGCCGCGACGGCTCGAATTCCTACGACTTGTTGCGCTGGTTCGGCTGGAAGGGCCTGCTGATCGACGCGAACCCGCGCCTCGCCGCGACGATCCGCGAGGAGTTCGCGGGGCTCGACTTCGAGCTCGTGGGCAGCGCGGTCTCCGATTACACGGGCAAGGCGCGCTTCTATGTCGGCGTCAACGACGGCGTCTCCTCGCTGCAACGGCAGGCGGCGGCCGGCTGGGGGCCGATCCGGGAAGAGGTCGAGGTGCCGGTGCGGCGGCTCGGCGACATCCTCGACGAGCATTCCGTCCCGCCCGACTTCGACGTGCTCTCGCTCGACATCGAGGGCGAGGACATCAAGGTGATGAACGATTTGATCGACAACTCGCCGTACCGGCCGCGCTGGGTCATTATCGAGGCGTCCTACGACTTCAAGACGAAGTCGCTGGCCGATCTGCCGTTCGCGCCGTCGGTGCGCGAAGCCTACGAGATGTTCGGCCAGACGAAGGCCAACCTGCTGTTGGTCCGGCGCGAAGGCTGATCGGCCGCCCCTCGCGGCGGGCTCGCCGGCATCGCGGGGAACGGCCCGGGCGGAAAGAGGTGGCCGCGGGCGGGCGGCTTTGTTAGCATCCGCGGCGCGGCGGCGGGCTCGCCGCCGCCGCGCCAGCCAACCACAGAAGAGCGATCGGTGAAGAGAAGAAGAGAGAGCGCGAGCGCGAAGCCGCCGCTCGACGCCGCGCCGCCGGCCGAGGCCGAGCCCGCCGCGCAGGAATTCTCGGAGCCGGCGGCGCCGGCCGAGGAGTCGCCGGCCGCCTCGGACTCGGGCGAGCGCGAGGACTCGCCGGCCGCCTCGCCGGTCGGCGCGGAGGCGGCGTTGTGGTTGGAGGGCGCCGCGGCGGCAGCGCCGGCCTCGGGCGACGGCCTCGCGGCGGCGGTGCGCCTCATCCGGCTCGAGGAGGGGCTTTATACGATCGGCCTCGGGCCGCTCGCCGGCCCGGCGGAGGCGAGGGACGGCATGAGCCTGCCGGCGGCGCATTTTTCCTTTCCGCCCCCCTTCGCGCGCGGCCCCGCCGCCATCATCGCCGGCTCCGGCGACGAGGGGCCCTGGCTCGGCGCCGAAGGCGGCACCCTCGTCGTGCGCGCGCCGTCCGGCGGCGCCGCGGTGCTGGTGACGCTCTACGGCGCCGAGGCGCCGGCGGCGGTCGAGATCGGCGTCGAGCCGCTGCTGCCGCCCGCGCCGCGGCCGGCGGCCGCAGCG
>DATLKN010000003.1:0-136952 GCA_035538335.1 Allostellaceae bacterium | reverse complement strand
GGCGCTGCTGCGCAAGGCCGCCGAACGCTCAATCCCGGCGCTGTGGACCCGAATCGGCGAGCTGCTCGACCACTTCTCGGCCGAGGAATGCCGCCACTATCTCGCTCACGCCGGTTACGTCAGATAGGAAATTGCTCTAGTGTACTCGGCAGCATGCTATCGCCTGTGGATAACTCTACATTTTGTATGCAAAAACAAGCCGGTTATCTAACCCTTGTAATGTTCCATTTGACAAGCCGTCGATGAAAGACAATTGATTCTCAAGGCCGGTTGTATTAAGTTCACTATTCGTTCTCAGAGTGGAGCGCAAATCCATATGGCGGGGCGGAACGATCCCGAGGCTGAAGGTAGCGCCGAGATTGTCGGTGAACCAAACCCTGCACCATTTGAGCCGCTACCGGGTCCAGAGCTGGTCTTCGGCGTGACTGGAGCAGTCGGGACCGATTTGACTCTTGTGTGCAGTGTCCTCAAAGAGATTCTTCAAGAAGTCGAATACAGGGACGCAGAGATAATCCGACTGAGCGACCTGCTTCGCTCAATCGAAGGAAATCAGCACATTCCCCTTAGCCCAGCTGACGTCCGTACGGAACAGCTTATGAACGCCGGCGACAGCTTCCGGCGCTTGCTTGCCCGCGGAGATGCAGTCGCGCTGCTCGGGATTCCCGAGATAAGGGCACGGCGGAAAACACTTACAAGTGATGCGAAACAGCCGGCTCGGAGAAAAGCGTACATCCTACACTCACTGAAGCGTCCGGAGGAGGCGAGAACTCTGCGGCGAATATACGGTCGCGCCTTCCATCTGATTGCGGCATTTGCCAATCGGGATGTCCGCGTTAGTAGGTTTGCGGCTCGCGTATCCGAGACGCGGCACGAATTTGATCGCGACAAATATAGGAAGGTTGCAGAGAAGCTTGTTCAGCGCGACGAAGTAGATATTACTAAAGAGCTCGGGCAAGATGTGAGGGATACTTTCCCCATTTCTAATGTCTTCATTGATGCCACTCGCAGAAGTGCTGTAATTAGCGAGATCGGGCGCTTTGTCGATCTAATATTTGGGAAGCTGTTCGAATCCCCAACGCCTGACGAGTTGGGAATGTATTTTGCTCACGCTGCTGCACTTCGTTCTGCCGATCTATCTCGGCAAGTGGGTGCTGTCATAATGCGTAACCCCGGCGAAGTCATAGCAATCGGGTGTAACGAGGTGCCAAAGCCGTCAGGAGGACATTATTGGCCCGGTGATCCGAACGATGCTCGGGATTTTGTGTGGGGTTATGACCCGAGCACAAGGTTGAGAATCGAAATGGTAGGCGAAATTTTACATATACTTCACTCGAAGAAATGGCTTGCTCCAGAAAAGAGCGAGGGTGATATCGAAACTTTAATCAGGTCTGCGATATTTGGTGGAGGAGAGGCAATATTAAAAGACGCCCAACTTATGAACGTGCTTGAATTCGGACGGGTAGTGCACGCGGAAATGTCGGCGATTACTGATGCCGCGCGGAGAGGATTATCTGTTCAGGGGGCAACGTTGTATTGCACTACCTTCCCTTGCCATATATGTGCACGGCATATTATCTCTAGTGGCGTAAAGAGAGTAGTTTATATTGAGCCATACCCAAAAAGTATGGCGGAGCAATTATATCCGGAGGCGATATGTACAGATGGGCAGCCGGCTAACGATAATCAGATCAGATTCGACCCATTTCTTGGAATCGCGCCGGGAAGCTATGCTGATTTGTTTGCTGTGAGCGGCTTAAGAAAGGACAAGGATGGAACTGCGGTCTCCTGGAAAAGGGCATCTGCGGAGCCCCGACTTGAGCGAATGGTTGGCTCATATCTTCAAGTGGAGACAAGCGCTATTGCCGAACTCTACGGGGCGCTCGATCGTGCAAACATAACAATCCTTTGAGGATCCTACGAGGAGGACGAAATGGCGAGCAGGCTCAAAGAACAACTGGAAGCAGCCCGGCAGGAAACGAATAGCTGGCCCTTATGGCGTAGGAGCGAAATCGAGGCGGAGGTGGCGAAAACACCGTTGCGGGCGCAATCACAAGGCGCTCGTAGGTCCCGGGAGCGTAGGCGGGAAGCTGGTGGTTCATCGGAAGGCTCCGACAGATGAGGCGGCCATCGGTCTCCGGGTGTGCCTCGACAGACCAACAACGACGCAGACGCGATGCCGCGCGCCCGCCGCCCGCTCACCAGGGCAGAATCGCCGGCTGGTACTCCTCGATGCGCTCCTTGATCGTGAACAGCGGCTCGATGCCGTAGAGGCGGCGCGCGCTGTCACCGAGCATGTCGCGTCGCACGGGCTCTGGCACCTCGTATTTCGCCATCAGCTCTAGCGCCTCCCAGGCGTCCTCGGCGTCATGGTGCGGATAATCCGACGACCAGATCGCGACGTCCTTGAAGAGGTCCCAGAGCCGGTAGACCATGACCTCGTCCGATTCGAAGCCGATGAAGCAGCGCTCTCGGAAGCTGTCATTCGGGTCGCGGATCGGGCGGTTGCCGCGCTGGAAGG
This sequence comes from Allostellaceae bacterium, assembly GCA_035538335.1. Classification (GTDB taxonomy): domain Bacteria; phylum Pseudomonadota; class Alphaproteobacteria; order ATCC43930; family CGMCC-115725; genus AP-15. Next base: position 134,434 of record DATLKN010000003.1, on the reverse strand, counting down.
CGAAGAGGTCGAGGAAGTTCTTCGATTTGCCGAGGACGAGCGGCAGCCACGACGCGTTCGATTCGAGCACGGCCGCCTTAAGCTTCGGGAATTTGTCGAGCCAGCCGGTCATCAAGACCGTCGTCACCCAGACCATCGCCTCCATGACGAAGCCGAGCGCCTCCGAGGAGTCGATCGCCGGGTCCATCGCGAAGGTGATGTTGGAGACGAACTGGCCGGGCGAATAGACGACCGCCTCGTCGGTGAAGAGGAGCCCCTGGCCGGAGCCGCGCGCCTGGTCCATGCGCTCGCCCCATTCCGGCGTCAACGCCTCGCGCGAGGGAAAGGTGTGCATCGCCAGCACGACGCCCAGCTCCTCGAACTCGCGCCACAGCGGATCGAATTCGGGAAGCGTCGGGTAGCGCCCGTTCCAGAAGCAGGGCCGCACCGCCGCCGCCTTGAAGCCGAGCTTCGCAGCGCGGCGCAATTCCGCGATCGAGCCCTCGACCGTCTGCAGCGGCAGGATCGCGCAGGGATAGAGCCGCCGCCGGTCGGCGGCGCAGTAGTCGTAGACCCAGTCGTTGTAGGCGCGCGCCAGGATCACCGCGGCGCGCGGGTCGCGCAACAGCGCCAACCGCACGAACCAGGTCGGGAACAGCATGACCTGGTCGATGCCGAGCGCGTCCATGTCGCGCAGCCGCGCATTGGGGTCGCGGCAGCCGAGCAGGCGCCCGAAGCGCGCCTGCCATTCTTCGCTGCCCGGCGTGTACTTGCCGATCTCCTCCTTGCTCCAGCGCGCCCAGCCGACCTCGGCCGCGTTCGAGCGCTCGCGCGCCGCCGGCACCGCCCGCCCGTTGATCATCAGCAGGTCGGTGTCGGTGTGAAAGCAGAACTGCGACTTCGCCCAGGCGCGCTCGCGCGCCGGCACGTATTCCTCCCAGATCGCCGGCGGCTCGACGACATGGCTGTCGCAATCGAATACCGGGAAATTCTTCGAGACCGCCATCGCCGCCTCCGTCATGCTCGATCCGGACCGGCAGAAGATAGCACGCGGGCGGCGTGGCCGCAGACGGTCATGGAGGGGCGCCGCCAAATATCGCCGCGACGGGCGGGAGTCGAACCGGCGGCAGGTTGTATTAATGTGACGCAATGCCCGCGGTTGAACCGCCATCAACTGGGAGAGCCACACCGGTGATGAAACTGGCATCGTCGGACAGCAGGAAGGCAATCGCTGCCGCGACCTCTTCGGGCTGACCTTCGCGGCCAATGGGATGAGCTGCGCGAATCCGCTTCACATTTTCCGGATCCTGGAACATGACCGCCGTCATGGGCGTACGAATCATCCCCGGCACGACGGCGTTGGCGCGCACGCCAAACGGTCCGAGTTCCAATGCCATCGTCTGGGTGATTCCCACCACTCCGTACTTCGACGCGGCATAAGGGAGGCGGTTGGGCACCCCCCTGATCCCGGCCGCAGAGCTGAGGTTCACGATTGCGGCCGGCGTTTGCGCTTCCTTTACGGCCCGGGCGAAAGCCTGGCACATGTTGAACGTGCCTTCGAGGTTGACCGACAGGACCTTCCGCCAAACCTCGGGATCGGTATCCAGAACGTTGCCGACGCCACGGATGCCGGCGCTGTTGACCAGCCCATGGAGTTTTCCGAACCGTCGGACCGCGCCGGACACGAACGCGGCTACCTGGTCCCGGTCCGAAACGTCGACGCCGACGCCATAGATCTTGTCGCTGTCCCCGAATTCGGACACAACCTTGTCCACCTCTTCTTTTCGTACGTCTGCGGCGGCGATCGACGCGCCCTCCGCAAATAATCGCCGGATGCAGGCCGCGCCGATACCGCTGCCGGCGCCGGTTACCAAGACGGTCTTGTCTTCAAAGCGTTTCATTCGATCACTCCTTACGTCAGCTCCGGTATTGCTCCTCGCTGACCTTTTCCATCCACCCGACGACCTTGCCGTCGAGCTTTTCCTGGATGGCGATGTGTGTCATCGCGGTGGTCGGCGCGGCGCCGTGCCAGTGCTTCACTCCCGGCGGGATCCAGACCACATCGCCGGGCCGGATTTCCTCGACCCGTCCGCCCTCGCACTGGACCCTGCCGCAACCGGCGGTGACGATCAGGGTCTGACCGAGCGGGTGGACGTGCCATGCCGTGCGCGCGCCCGGCTCGAACGTGACGCTGCCGCCGCCGGCACGGGCCGGCTCGGGCGGGCCGAACAGCGGATCGACGCGCACCGTGCCGGTGAAATAATCCGCAGAACCTTTGGTCGAAGGCTGTGAGCCGTTTCGCTTGATTTCCATCTCTGCTGTCCTTTTGTTGGTCTGCCGGTTCAGCGCGGTTCGAGCCGCAGCGTGGTCGGCAGGGTTTCGGAGCGCACCATCTCCTGCGCATGGCTGTTCCGCCGGTACTTCCTCAGGAATTCGCGGCTGGCCCGCGCGACGGCATCCTGGTCGCCCGCCGGGCTCGCCCGCACCGCCAACCGGCGGCCGGCATATTCGAGCGTAGCGGGGCCGCCGGCCGCGAGGTCGCGGTACCAGCGTCCCGCCGCGCCGCGCCACGAACGCACAAAGACCTCGTCGCCGGCCACCACCACCCAGATCGTCACCGCGCTCTTTGGGTGCTTCTCGGTGCGGATCGCCACCTCCGGCACATCGCGCAATTCGCGCCTGGTCTCCGCATCGAAATTCGTCATGCCTGACCTCCCGTGCCTGGCAGGCCCGTCAAGCCGGGCCGTCGCTCAACCAAGATTTAGCGCGCGCCGCCATTGTGATTAGGTCCTATAATCAGCATGGACTTATGATCCAGCATCATAAATGTACCGCACAAATCTGAACGATCTGCTGGCCTTCCTGGCCGTCGGGCAAGAGCGCAGCTTCACAAAAGCTGCCGCGAAGCTCGGCGTCTCGCAGTCGGCCCTCAGCCACACCATCCGCGGGCTGGAGGAACGGCTCGGCCTGCGGCTGCTGACCCGGACTACCCGCAGCGTCGCGCCGACCGAGGCGGGGGAGCGCCTGCTGCGCACCGTCGGCCCCCGCTTCGAGGAGATCGATACCGAGCTTGATGCCTTGAGCGAACTCCGGGAAAAGCCGGCCGGCACCATTCGCATCACGGCGACGGACTATGCGGCCGACACGATCCTCTGGCCGAAACTCGCGAAGTTCCTGCGGCGATACCCCGACATCAAAGTCGAGATCATCATCGACTATGCCTTGACCGACATCGTCGCCGGGCGTTTCGACGCGGGCGTGCGCAGCGGCGAGCAGGTGGCAAAGGACATGATCGCGGTGCGCATCGGCCCGGACATGCGCGCCGCGGTCGTGGGCGCTCACGCGTATTTCGAAACGCGCTCGGAACCGCGGCGGCCGCAGGAGCTGATCGGCCATCATTGCATCAATTTGCGTCTGCCGACGCACGGCGGGTTGTACGCCTGGGAATTCGAGAAGGACGGCCGCGAGCTGAAGGTGCATGTCGAAGGCCAGCTGGTCTTCAACGGCACGTTCCAGATGCTCAATGCGGCGCTCGCCGGTTACGGCCTCGCCTATGTGCCGCAGGACGTGGCGCAGCCGCATATCGCGAAGGGCCGTCTGAAGCGCGTGCTCGAGGATTGGTGCCCGCCCTATTCGGGCTATCACCTCTACTACCCGAGCCGCCGGCAAGCGACGCCGGCTTTCACGCTGCTCGTCGATGCGCTGCGCTACCGGCGGCCTGCGTGAACCGCGGCAGCCGTCGACCCTATCCCGCGGCGCGCCGCTCCGCCGCTTCGATCAGCGGGCGGCCGGTCATCGCCTTCGGCTTCGGCAGGCCCAAGAGTTCGAGCAGGGTCGGGGCGACGTCGGCGAGGCGGCCTTGCGCGACGCGCGCGATCGCGAAGGGCGGGTTGACGAAGATCAGCGGCACCGGGTTGAGCGTGTGCGCGGTGTGCGGCTCGCCGGTCTCGGGGTCGCGCATCATCTCGGCGTTGCCGTGGTCGGCGGTGATGACGAGCGTGCCGCCCGCCTCCTCGACGGCTTGCGCGAGGCGGCCGAGGCAAGAGTCGACCGCCTCGACCGCCGCCCTCGCGGCGTCGAGCCGGCCCGTATGCCCGACCATGTCGGCGTTCGCGTAATTGATGACGACCACGTCGAACCGGCCGCTCGCGATCGCCTCGACGACCTTGTCGGTGACCTCGAAGGCCGACATCTCGGGCTTCAGGTCATAGGTCTTGACCTTGGGCGAGGGCACGAGGATGCGCTCCTCGCCGGGAAACACGGTCTCGCGCCCGCCGTTGAAGAAAAATGTGACGTGGGCGTATTTCTCGGTCTCGGCGATGCGCAGTTGCTTCAGCCCTGCCTTGGCGACGACCTCGCCGAAGGTGTCGGCGAGGTCTTGCGGCGGGAAGAGGGTGCCGAGAAAGCGGTTGAGTTCTGTCGAGTACTCGACGAGGCCGAGAGCGGCGGCGAAATGGGGCTGGCGCGGGCGCTCGAAGCCCGAAAAATCGGGGTCGAGCAGCGCCGCGGCGATCTCGCGCACGCGGTCGGCGCGGAAGTTGCCGATCAAGAGGCCATCGCCGTCCTGCATGCCGCTATACCCGGCGATCGCGGTCGGGGCGACGAATTCGTCCGTTTCGCCGCGCGCATAGGCCGCCTCGACCGCCGCTTTCGGGTCGGCGGCATGCTCGCCTTCGCCCTCGGCGAGCAGCCGATAGGCGGCCTCGACCCGGTCCCAGCGCTTGTCGCGGTCCATCGCCCAGTAGCGCCCGCAGACGCTCGCGACCGCGATATCGCCGCTGCCGGCGACCTCCTCGGCGAAGGTCTTGAGATACCCGATCGCAGCCTTCGGCGGCGTGTCGCGGCCGTCGAGAAAACTGTGCACCGCGACCCTGATCCCGGCGTCGGCGAGGATGCGCGCGAGCGCCGCCAACTGGTGCTGGTGCGAATGCACGCCGCCGGGCGAGAGGAGGCCGAGGAGGTGCACCCGGCCGCCGCTCTGCTTCAGCTTAGCGATGAATTCCCGTAACGCCGGCAGGCGCTTGATCTCGCCCGCGGCGATCGCCGCATCGATCCGCGGCAAGTCCTGCAATACCAGCCGCCCGGCGCCGAGATTGGTGTGCCCGACCTCGGAATTCCCCATCTGGCCGTCGGGCAGCCCGACATAATGCTCGCTCGCTTCGAGTTGGCCGTGCGGCCAGCGTTTCAGGAAACCGTGCCAGTTCGGGGTCTTCGCGCTCTCGATCGCGTTGTCGGCGCCGTCCCGGCGTTCGCCCCAGCCGTCGAGGATGCACAGGACGAGCGGCTTCGGGCGGTGGAAACACTGCGGCATCGGGCCTCCGGTCAGGCGGTTCTTGCGGGTATATAGCGCGGCCTGCCGCCTCATGTCTCGGCGAGCGGCCGCATGACCCGATAGAGCGCAGCCTTCGCCTCGAAGCCGATGCCCGGGATCTCGGGCAGCCGCACCAGCCCCTCCTCGACCGGGCAATCGTCGGCGAAGCCGCCGAAGGGGGCGAACACCTCGGGGTAGGATTCGTTGCCGCCGAGCCCGAGCCCGACCGCGATGTTGAGCGCGAACTGGTGCCCGCCATGCGGGACGCAGCGCCGTGCCGCCCAGCCGTGCCGCTCCAGCATTGCGATCGTGCGCAGATATTCGACGAGTCCGTAGGAGAGCGCCGGATCGAACTGCAGCACGTCGCGGTCGGCGCGCAGCCCGCCATGCCGCACGAGGTTGCGCGCGTCGAGCGTCGAGAACAGGTTTTCGCCGGTGGCGATGGGCGGGCCGTAGCGCTCGGCGAGGAGCGCATGGCCCAGATAGTCGAGCGGGTCGAGCGGCTCCTCGTACCAGCGCAGCCCATAGGGGGCGAGCGCATCGGCATATTGAAACGCCTCGTCGAGGCCGAAGCGGCCGTTCGCATCGACCGCCAGATTGTCGCCCTTGCCGACGATCGACAGCACCGCCTCGATGCGCCGCAAATCCTCCGCGAGCGGCGCGCCGCCGATCTTGATCTTGACGGCGGCGTAGCCGAGGCCGCGGTAGCGGCGCACTTCCTCCTCGAGCGCCGCGATCCCCTTGCCGGGATAGTAATAGCCGCCGGCCGCATAGACCCAGGCGCGCGGATCGACGGCGCCGATGCCGCGGCGGTCGGCGAGCAATCGCCACAGCGGCACCCCTTCCGCCTTGGCGCGCGCGTCCCACAGCGCCATGTCGAGCACGCCGACCGCAACCGAGCGCTCGCCGTGCCCGCCCGGCTTCTCGTTCTTCATCATCGCCGCCCAGGCCCTTTCGGGCTCGATCAGCCCCTTGTCGTCGAGCAGGCTCTCGGGCTCGGCCGCGAGCAGGCGCGGGATGAAGCGCTCGCGCAACAGCCCCTGCACCGCGTAGCGGCCGTTCGAGTTGAAGCCGAAGCCAGCGACCCGGCGTCCGCCGCCCAGCTCGCAATGCACCGCGACGACGCTCGCCGTCATCGCGCTGAAATCGATATAGGCGTTGGCGATCGCCGAACTGATCGGGGCGACGATGTCGCGGATCGCGGTGATGCGCATCGGGGCGTTGCTCCGGATAACTCAATCCGCCGCGATCCTAGCGTATACTATGGGCGTCATGGGTTCTTTCCGGCCGAGGCTCGACATACTACCGCCGCCGCAGCGCCGGCTGTGGGCTGAGCTGGACGTGACCCCCGGCCATTTCACGCTCTACGGCGGGACGGCGCTGGCGCTGCGGCTGGGCCACCGACAGTCGCTCGATTTCGACTTCTTCTCTCGCACGGAGTTCGATCCTGCCGTTCTCTTCGGCGAGGTCCCATATCTCACCGGCGCCGAGCAGATTCAGGTCGCCTCCCACACCTTGACCTGCCGTCTCGAGCGCGGCGGTCCGGTGCTGGTGTCGTTCTTTGGCAATCTTTCGCTCGGCCAGGTGGCGCCGCGCGAGCCGGCCGAGGGCTCAAAGGTGCACGTTGCCTCGCTTCTCGATATCGCCGGCACCAAGGCGGCCGTCGTCCAGCAACGCGCCCAGGCGCGCGATTACATCGACATCGACGCGCTGATCCGCCACGGCATCGACCTGCCGCGGATGCTCGCCGCCGGCATCACGGTCTATGGCCGCAGTTTCAACCCGCTGATCACGCTGAAGGCGCTCAGCTTATTCGATGACGTTCCCGATGTGCCGAACGAGGCACGCGAGCGCCTGCGCGCCGCTGTCGCGGCGGTCGATCCGGCTCGTCTTTTTGACGCCGCACGTGCGGCGCGCGGACCCGAGCAGGAGCAAATCGTGAAAACATTGCCGCGGACGCCGGAGTTGCTGCGCGTCGCCCGCCGCGTGATCTGGTTCGATGAGCCGGAGAGGGCTCTCGCAGATCCGCGGCAGTTTCTCGCGCATCTGATGGTCTATGGCACCGCCGAGGATTTGGCGGCCTTGCGTGGCATTGTCGGCGCCGACGACTACCGCGACGTATTGGAAGATGCCCCGCCCGGCATCTTCGATGCCCGCTCCTGGGCCTATTGGAACCTCGTTTGCGGCCGCCATCCCGCGCCGCCCCTGCCGGTGCGCGCCGGGCTGGCAGGCGGCCGGCCGCCGGCGATCGCACAAGGACAGCGCCCAGCGCCGTAGGCGGGCGAGATCGCCTGTTTGCGGCGGAACGCCGGGCACCAGGCCCTTGCGGCGTCAAAAATATCGCACGCCGATTTTCGTGCCGCTGCGCCACACGACTTCGCAATTGCGTTCGCCGCCGATGCGAGGCTTGAGCACGAACTCCGTGGGGCACGACAATACGTCGAGCGGCATCAGCAGGGCGCCCGTTTCGGACACGTCGAGAATGTGGCAGCCGATGCTGCAATTGCCGCCGCTGAAGACAATGGCCGCGCTCTTCATTACGCGCTGGCGCGGATGCCGGCGGCGCTCCGCGCCGCTCTGCGCATTATTGCTGTTTGCGGTGATGTCGACCGCCGTCCGGCCATAGTTCTGCACGTGCTCGTATCCCGATTTGGAGGTGTCGTTCCTTGTACACGGCAGGTGTTAATCAACCGTGTGCTCCGGGAGCCCGGCGTCCGGTGCCGGGCGCCGATATGATCGGCGCGGCGCGCGCGCCGATCGCGTATAGTGGCGCGATGCGCACCGCGTTCGAAGTCAACGGCAAGCGCGTCGCGGTCGAGGTCGAGCCGCGCCTGAGCCTCGCCGATTGCCTGCGCCACTCGCTCGGCCTCACCGGCACGCATCTGGGCTGCGAGCACGGGGTGTGCGGCGCCTGCACGGTGCTCCTCGACGGCATGCCGGCGCGTGCCTGCCTGATCTTCGCGGTGCAGGCGGAAGGGACGCGGGTGGTCACGGTCGAGGGCCTCGGCGATGACGCGGCGCTGACGCCGCTGCAGGCGGCCTTCCGCAAGCATCACGCGCTGCAATGCGGCTTCTGCACGCCGGGCATGCTCGTCACCGCGCATGCGCTGCTCTCGGCCGAGCCCGGGGCCGATGCCGGGCGCATCCGCGAAGCGTTGTCGGGCAATCTGTGCCGCTGCACCGGCTATGTCGGCATCGTCGAGGCGGTGCTCGAAGCGCGCGCCCATTACCGCAGGCGCGCATGACGGCGAACCGCTATATCGGCAGCCCGGTCGAGCGGGTCGAGGATTTGCGGTTTCTGCGCGGCCGCGGCGAATATGTCGACGACCTCGAACGGCCGGGCCTCTTCTACGCCGCGATCCTGCGCAGCCCCGTCGCGCACGGGCTGATCCGCCGGCTCGACGGCGCGGCGGCGCTGGCGCTGCCCGGCGTCCATCGCCTCGTCACGGCGGCCGATTGGGCCGCCGGCGTGCCGAAGATCCCGATCCGGCTGCAGCCGATGAAGGAGCTGGAGCCCTTTCATCAGCCGGTCCTCGCCGAGGACAGGGTGCGCTATGTCGGTGAGCCGATAGCCGTCGTGCTTGCGGACAGCGCAGCCATCGCCGAGGACGCGCTCGAGCTGGTCGCGCTCGACATCGCGCCGCTGCCCTCCGGCGAGCTGCTCTTTCCGGAGACAGGCAGCAATCTCGCGGTGCTCTATACGGCGGCGAAGGGCGACGCGGAGGGCGCCTTTGCGCGCGCCCCATACCGGCGCCGGGAAAGCTTCGCCGTGCAACGCCACACTGCGCTCACGATGGAGCCGCGCGGGGTGATGGCGGAATGGGACGCCGCCGCCGGGCGGCTCACGGTCTATGGCGCCTCGAAGGTCGCGTTCTTCAACCGCCGCATCCTCGCCGGTCAGCTCGGCCTCTCCGTCGAGGCGATCGAGATGGTCGAACACGATGTCGGCGGCGGCTTCGGCATGCGCGGCGAGTTCTATCCCGAGGATTTCCTGATCCCGTTCGCGGCGCGGCTTTCGGGCCGCCCCGTCAAATGGATCGAGGACCGGCGCGAACACCTGATGTCGGCGAACCATGCGCGAGAGGCGCGCGCCGAGCTTGAAATTGCCTGCGACGGCGACGGCACGATCCTCGCATTGCGCGGCCGCATCGAGGTCGATATCGGCGCCTACACCCGCACCAACGGCATGGTCGGCGGCCGCAACGTCGCGCAGTTTCTCTCCGGCCCCTACCGCATCCCCGACATCCGCATCGAAGCCGCGCTCCATCTCTCGAACAAGACGCCGGTCGGCACCTATCGCGGCCCGGGCCGCTTCGAAGCCGATTTCTTCCGCGAGCGGCTGATCGACCTGGCGGCGAAGGAGCTGCGCATCGACCCGGTCGAATTCCGCCGCCGCAACCTCGTCGCGGCCGATGAAATGCCCTATCCCCTCGCCACCCTGACGCCCTTCGAGAAAAAAGACGAGCTCGACAGCGGCGACTATCGGATGACCCTCGACCGCTGTCTCGCCGAGATCGGCTGGGCCGAGAAGGCGGAACTGCAAGGCAAGCTCGTCGGCGGCCGCTGGCACGGGCTGGCGATCGGGCCGTTTGTCGAGGGCGGCGCCGCCGGCCCCGCTGAGAGCGCCCGGCTCGCGCTCGAAGCGGACGGCAGGGTCGCGGTCTATGTCGGCTCCTCCGCCGTCGGGCAGGGGCTCGAGACGGTTTTCGCGCAGATCGCCGCCGATGCGCTCGAATTGCCGATGGAGCGCATCCGCGGCGTCTTTCACGGCTCGACGAGCCATGTCGTGGAAGGCTTCGGCTCGTTTCATTCGCGCGCCGTCGTGATGGGCGGCTCGGCGATCCTGCTCGCCGCCGAGCGCCTCCTCGACGCGATCCGCAATGCCGGCGCGGAGCGCTTGGGCTGCGCGGCGGACGCCGTTGCGGTCGCCGACGACGCCGTTGTCGCGCCGGGAAAGCTGCTGGCGCTCGGCGAGCTGGCGCCGCTCGAAGCCGAGGCGCGCTTCGACAACGACAAGCACACCTACACCTACGGCGCGCATGCGGCGCACGTCGCGGTCGATCCGCATACCGGCGATGTTGCGGTCCTCGACTATGTCGCGGTCGAGGATGTCGGGCGCATCATCAATCCGCTGACCTTGAAGGGCCAGGTCATCGGCGGGATCGTGCAGGGGCTCGGCGGCACCTTTCTCGAGGAGCTGGTCTACGACGCGGAGGGGCAGCTGCTGTCGGGTTCGCTCGCCGACTACCTCTTGCCGAGCGCGACCGATTTCCCGGCGATCCGCACAATCCTCCTGGAATACGCCCGCGCGCCCAACAACCCGCTCGGCGCCAAGGGGGCGGGCGAGGGCGGCATCGTGCCGGTGGCCGGGGTCATCGCCAATGCGGTCGCCGCGGCGCTCGCACCCCTCGGCGTCGAGCCGAAGGAATTGCCGCTGTCGCCGCCGCGGCTGTGGGCCTTGATCGAGGCCGCCCGAGCAAACGCTTCCGCCTGATCGATAAGGAGAGCAAGACATGGCCAAGGCCCGCCACGCGATGCCGCCCGAAGTCGCCGATCTCTCGCCCGAAGAGATCGCGGCCCGCTATATCGGCCGGTTCCGCGACAAGATCCCCGATTGGGAAGCCTTCGAGGACGCCAAGACCGAGGGCTACCGCCGCGCCCAGCACCGCTTCATCGGCGCCGGCGGCTCCGGCAAGCACGAGGACCCGAACGCCATTCCGCCGCGCGCCTTCACGCTCAGCATCATCTATTTGCCGCCGGGGCAGGGGAACGCCGCCCACACCCACGAGGTCGAGGAGGTGTTCTTCGTCTTGCAGGGCTATCTGACCGTCTTCGTCGAGGACGAGGCGGGGCGGCAGGTGCGGCGCAAGCTCGGTCCCTGGGAGATGATCGCCTGCCCGCCGGGCGTCATCCACGGCTTCCAGAACGAGAGCCTCGAGCCCGTCTATTTCCAGGTCATGCTCGGCGCCTCGCGGCCGCAGGCGATGGGCTATGCCGACGAGGACCTCTACCGCCGCCGCGACGCGCATCTCGCGCGCTGACCCCCTCCCATTCCCTCCCCCGCCTGCGGGGGAGGGTTAGGGTGGGGGCGGGGAGCGGAGCGAGGCAATCTTCGCGACTTGCATTGAATGAAAGGAAACCGATGTCCACGAAACCCTACATCGTCGCCCTTGAAGAGCACTACGCCGACGCGGAGGTGAAGCGGCACTTCACCGGCATCGACGCGCAGACGCCGGCGCGCGTCGCCGAACGCCTCGACGATGTGGGGCAGGGCCGCATCGCCGAGATGGACGCGGCCGGGATCGACCTGCAAGTGCTGTCGCACGCCGCCCCGTCCCTGCAAAAGCTCGACGCCGAAACGGCGGTCGGGCTGGCGCGCGGCGCCAACGACCGCCTCCACGAGACGGTGCGTGCCCATTCCGACCGCTTCGCCGCCTTCGCCGCGCTGCCGACGCCTAATCCCAAGGCCGCCGCCGACGAACTCGAACGCACCGTCACCCGCCTCGGCTTCAAGGGCGCGATGGTGCATGGCCTGACGAACGGCCTTTTTCTCGACGACAAGCGCTTCTGGCCGGTCTTCGAGCGCGCCGCCGCCCTCGACGTGCCGCTCTACCTGCACCCGGCGATCCCGCACCCCGCCGTCGTCGAGGCCTATTACCAGGATTACGTCAAGGAACACCCCTCGCTCTTGCGCGCCGCCTGGGGCTTCACGGTCGAGACCGCAACGCAGGGCATCCGCCTCGTTCTTTCCGGCGTCTTCGACAAATATCCGGGGCTGAAGATCATCCTCGGCCATTTGGGCGAGGGGCTGCCGTTCTACCTGTGGCGGATCAACATGGGGCTCGCGCGCGACGGCCACCCCGGCAGCTTCCGCGACACCTTCTGCGAGCATTTCTGGGTGACGACGAGCGGCTTCTTCTCCGACCCGGCGCTCTTGTGCTGCGTTATGGAGCTGGGGATCGACCGCATCCTCTTCTCGATCGATTACCCCTTCGTCGACAACCAGTCGGGCGCCGAGTGGATCAAGACGTTGCCGCTCAGCGCCGCCGACCAGGAAAAGCTCCTTTCCGGCAACGCCAAGCGGCTCTTGAAATTGTAAGCCGGGCGGTCTCCCTCTCCGCCCCTGGGGGCGGAGAGGGCAGGGTGAGGTGGGGGATTCCAGAGGTGCCGGCGCGTGCCCACCTCACCCTGCCATCGCTGTGCGAGCGGCTACTTGACCGTCGCGGCGCCGGCGGCGGCGACGATGCCGTCCTGCTGCGGGCTGCCGGAGCTGGCGCCGATCGCGCCGATGATCTGGCTGCCCGAGACGAGCGGCACGCCGCCCTCCGACGGCACGATCCCGTGCAATCCCAATATCGCTGTGCGCCCTTTCCCGAGCAGTTCGTCGAACACCTTGGTCGGGCGCTTGAACCGCAGCGCACTGCGCGCCTTGCCGATCGCGATTTGGATCGAGCCGTATTGGCCGTTGTCCATGCGCTCGAAGAGCACGAGGTTGCCGCCCGAGTCGACGACCGCGACCGAATAGGGCACGAACTTGTTCTTCTGCGCTGCGGCGATGGCGGCCGCGGCCGCGCGCTGCGCGGCGGCGAGCCCGATCGGCGGGCCGTAGGGCGGCTGGGTCTGCGCCCGCGCCGTGCCCACGATCCCGAGCGCGGCGAATAGAGCCGCGAGGATCAGCTTTTTCAACATCGTTTCCTCCCTTTAAGCGATGTCATTGCGAGGAGCCGCTAGGCGACGAAGCAATCCCGAGCGGAGTAGCCCTCGATCGCCGGGATTGCTTCGCTGCGCTCGCAATGACAACGCACAGTGTCGCCGGATGGCGTCTAAGCGATCGCGAAGCGCGAGACGTCGACCGCCTTTTCGGTGATGAATTCGAGCAATGCCGGGGTGCCCTCGCGGGTCTTGGCGATGCCGCGCCGGATCGCCGGGACGATCTCGCCGGGCTGCGTGACCCGTTCGCCATAGCCGCCCAATGCCTTCGCGAAATCCGCGTAATTGCCGCTGATGTCGGTCGAGCGGTACTTCTCGGTCGCCACCGGCATGACCTTCAATTCGATCGCCATCGAGAAATTGTTCAGCAGGATCGAGAGGATCGGGAGGCGTTCCCGCACCGCCGTCTCGAAATCCATGCCGGTGAAGCCGATCGCCGCATCGCCCCAGACGTTGATGCACAGCTTCTCGGGCGCGACGAGCTTCGCTCCCATGGCAAGCCCGAGCCCGTAGCCGAGTTGCGTCGTCTTGCCCCAGCCGAGATAGCCGAGCGGGTTCTCGCTGACCCAGAACGGCGACAGCTGGTCCCTGGGGCTGCCGGCGTCGTGCGTGATGATCGTGTTCTTGACATCGACCGTGTGCAAGAGGTCCCAGATGACGCGGTAGGGCGACAGCGGCGTCGTCCCGGCCGTCAGCCGCGGCATCCATTCCGCCATCCAGCCTTCGCGCAATTCGCGGATCTGGCGCGTCACCTGCGCCAGCCGGTCGCGCGGCCGCCCTTTGAGGCGGTCCCTCACCTCGAGGAGCAGCGCGTCGAGCGTCAGCCCGGCGTCGCCGACCGCCGCCAATTCCACCGGCACGTCCTTGTTGATGTCGGCCGGGTCGAGCGTCGCGTGCGCGATGCGCATACCCTTCGGCATCGGCGTCGCAAAGCTCGAGCGGGTGAAGCTGCAGCCGATGCCGAAGACGAGGTCGGCATGGGTGAGGAAATGGTGCAGGTGCTTGCCGATGCCGATGCCGCCCGAGCCGAGCGACAGCGGGTGGTTCTCGGGAAAGGCGCTCTTGCCGGGCAAGGTCGTCATCACCGGCGCTTCCAGCAATTCAGCCAGTTCCTGCAGCTGTTTCCAGGCCTTGCCGTAATGCACGCCCTGCCCGGCGCAGATTACCGGGTGCTGCGCGGCGACCAGCGCCGCGGCGATCTCGGAGACCGAGCGCGGATCGGGCCCGCTCTTCAGCGCCGGCGCCTTCCTGTAGTCGATCGTGCCGGGGAACTCCTCGCGCAGCAGGTCCGACGGGAATTCGATCAGCACCGGCGCCGGGCGTCCGTTCCTCACTTGCGTGAAGGCGCGGCGCAGCGCCTCGACCGTCGCCTCGGCGACCGTCACCTGTTCCGACCATTTGGTGACGTTGCGGAAATTGAGCGCCGCGTTGAAGTTCGGCCGGACCTGGTTGATGTTGCGCGCATATCCTGCCGGCAGCACGACGACCGGGCAGGAATCGCCGTAGGATTGCGCCACCCCGCCGAACGCGTTCTCGGTGCCGGGGCCGTGCTGCATCGCAAAGACGCCGATGCGCTCGCCCGAAGTCACCTTGGCGATGGCGTCGCACATGTGCAGGCCGATCCGCTCCTGGCGCACCATGATCGTGCGGATGTCTGCTTCGGCTGCGGCCTCGATGATCGGGTTGACCGGATAGCCGATCAGGAAATCGATGCCTTCGCGCTTCAGGACCTCGGCGACCGCGTTTGCGACTTTCATGGGGGGCTCCTCTTTCCGGTCGGCAAATCTTACGGCAAGCCGCCGCTCGGCGTATAGCTCTTGTCGGGCCGGTGCGCTGGTCCATAGGTTCCCGGATCGCACCCCTTCCTTGTCATACCGGCGAAGGCCGGTATCCACGGCGATCCTGGGTCCCGGCCGGAGTTGATCCTCGGGCCGCGCGGAGCGGGGACCCGTGGGCCGGGACGACGAGGGTGGGGCTGTGCCGAGATCCGTAACGGTTCGGAAGGATTTGCTCTTGCTCGGCACTCAGCCCCTCGTCGCGCGCCGATGACGGCGTTTCTCCTTCTCGTCCTCGTCTGGCTGATCTGGGGCGTCTCCTACCCGGTGACGGCGATCGCGCTCAAGGGTTTCGGCGTCATGACGGTGCGCTGCCTCGTGCAGCTGCTCGGCGCCGGCGCGCTGTTTCTGCACGCCGGGCTGCGCCGGCAATCCTTTGCGGTCGAGCGCGAGGCGTGGCGCGATCTCGCGATCTCGGGCCTGTTGAACATGGCCGTATTGCCGGTGTGCTTCACGCTCGGGGTCTATCTGCTCGGCCCCGGACGCACCTCGATCCTCGTCTACACGATGCCGATCTGGGCGAGCCTTCTCGCCTGGCCGATGCTCGGCGAGCGGCTGACGCGAAACCGCGTCGCCGCGCTCTTCCTCGCCGCCGCCGCGATCGCCGTCCTCTTGTCGCAGGATCTGTCGCATCTGCGGAACGCGCCGCTCGGCGCCGCGATAACCCTCGTCGCGGCCGTCGCCTTCGGCCTCGGCACGGTGTGGTTCAAGCGGCGCGAGTGGCATGCCGGCCTCTCCGTGGTCGTCGGCTGGCAGATCCTCGTCGGGCTCGTGCCGATGAGCCTCATCTGGCTCTTGACAAGTTTTCCGCCCGATTTCGCGCGGGCCGGCGAGCGCGAATGGCTGGCGCTCCTGTTTCTCGGCGCCGGGGCGAACGGGCTTGCCTATTTCGCCTGGTTTCGCGTCGTGCAGAAGCTGCCGGCCGGGCTTTCGAGCATCAGCGCACTCGTCGTCCCTTGCGTCGGCGTCGTCTCGAGCGCGTGGCTCACCGGCGAGCGGCTGCACCCGCGCGATCTAGTGGCGATGGCGATGATCCTCCTCGCGCTGCTGCTCGTGCTCGGCGAAAGGCTGCGTCCGGGACGCTGGCTCGGCGTCCGCCGCGCAGCCGGTAAATAGGGCGGCGCCTGTCGGGATAGGCTGCCGGCGGCTCACAAATCGGTGGTCTTCGTCGCGCCCGGATACATGATCGCCTTGCTCCAATCCGACCACGCGCCGGGGGCCGGGTTGTTCGGGTTGCGGTCGTGCCGCCAGCAGATGTTCTCGGCACGCGGCGCGACGACATCATGCTTCTGGTCCTTGAGCATGACGAAATGCTCTGTCGTGACGTAGCCCTTGCCGCGGTTGTCGCAATCGTCGCTCGCCGTGATCACCGCCTCGACATGGACGCGGTCCCAAAATGAGTTGACCAGCACCAGGGTCGCCGAATCTCTGGAGCCGAAGCAGCCCGTCAGCAGCAAAACCAAGACGCCGAGCGCGGCCGTCCTGCGCATCGCATTGCCTCCCGATCGCGCGATTCCCCTGGGCCACGTCCTTTAGAAAGCTTCCGGGCGCCGCGCAAGGCGATTATCCGCCGCGCCCGGGAATAAAACGGCAAGAGCGCCGGTCAAGGGTCGCGTCACAACCGCTTCGAGGAGGGAGACGAAGATGCGCGATCGCGACGACAAGGGCCGCCCGGATGCCGACGGCATGCACCGGCGCGGCTTTCTCAAATGCATGAGCTGGGCCGGCACCGGGGTGGTATGGAGCCTCGCCGGCGGCGTGCCCAAGACATTGGGGCTGATCGGCGAGGCGGACGCCGCCGAGGCCGCCGCGAGCCAGCCGACCTTCGTCCAGATCAGCGACAGCCACATCGGCTTCCACCTGCCGGCCAACCCGACGCCGGAAAAGACGCTCGGCGAGGCAATCGCCAAGATCAACGCGATGAAGGCGCCGCCCGCCTTCCTCGTTCACACCGGCGACATCAGCCACCTGTCGAAGCCGGACCAATGGGACACCGCCGACCAGATCATCGGCGGCGCCAAGAAGCAGGTCTTCCACATTCCGGGCGAGCATGACATTGCCGATCTCAGCAACGGCAAGGCCTATCTCGCGCGCTACGGCAAGGGGACGCAGGGCCGCGGCTGGTACAGCTTCGACATGGGCGGCGTCCATTTCATCGGGCTCATCAATGTCTACGGCTTCCTGCCGGGCTTCCAGCCCAGCGGTCTCGCCCAGCTCGGCAACGACCAGCTCGAATGGCTCGAAAAGGACCTCGCGCGGCGCCCGGCGAGCACGCCGATCGTCGTCATGGCGCATGTGCCGCTGTGGACGATCTACGAGAAATGGGGCTGGGGCACCCTCGATGCCGGCCAGGCCTTCTCCTACCTGAAGCGCTTCGGCTCGGTGACGGTGTTGAACGGCCACATTCACCAGATCTTCCAGAAGGTCGAAGGCAACATCACCTTCCACACCGCGCGATCGACGGCGTTCCCGATTACCCCGCCGGGCCCCGAGCCGCACTTCGCCCCGCTCAAGCTGCCGGCCGGCAAGCTCGGCGAGTATCTCGGCGTGCGCACTGTCGACTTCGCGCACAGCAAGGGCGCGCCGGCCCTGATCGACAGCGCGCTCGTCGCGTGAGGGAGGCGGCGATGATCCCGAAACGCGCGGTTCTTGGAGCGCTCGCGGCGGCAATCATGTTCGCCGCCGCCGGGCCGGGCGCCGTCGCCGGCGAGACGGCGGCGGCACCCTCGCCAACCGTCGTCGATATCCGCAACTTCCAATTCCAGCCGGCGACGCTGACGGTCACGGCGGGAACCACCGTCATGTGGAAGAACGACGACGGCAGCCCGCACAGCGTCGCCGCCCAGACCGGCGCCTTCCGCTCCGAGCCGCTCGACACCAACGACAGCTTTTCCTTCACCTTCGCGAAGCCGGGAACCTACGTTTACGGCTGCACCTTCCATCCGATGATGCTCGGCAAGATCGTCGTCAAGCCTAAAGGCGGCGCGTCCTAGGCGAAGCCCGCCCGGCCGCGGCGGCGCGGAAGCCTCCCTGCCGCGCCGCCGCGGCCAACGCGGCATTGATCAAGCTCATTGGGATCGCTACGGTGCCCGCCTCGAGCGGCGCTGGGAGGAAAGGCGATGCCCGACGATCAGAGAACCCCTCTATTCGACAAGTCGCGGATGCCGAGCCGGCACGTGACGATCGGCCCCGAGCGGGCGCCGCACCGCGCCTTTCTCTATTCGATGGGCCTCTCGGACGAGCAGATCGCGCAGCCGCTGGTCGGCGTCGCGACCACCTGGAACGAGGCCGCGCCCTGCAACATCTCGCTGGCGCGCCAGGCGCAGTCGGTCAAGAAGGGGGTGGCCGCGGCGCACGGCACGCCGCGCGAATTCACGACGATCACCGTCACCGACGGCATCGCGATGGGCCATGCCGGCATGAAATCCTCGCTCGTCAGCCGCGAGGTCATCGCCGACTCGGTCGAATTGACGATGCGCGGCCATTGCTACGACGCGCTCGTCGGGCTGGCCGGCTGCGACAAGTCGCTGCCCGGACTGATGATGGCGATGCTGCGCCTCAACGTGCCCGCGGTCTTCATGTATGGCGGCTCGATCCTGCCCGGCCGCTTCAAGGGCAAGGACGTGACGATCGGCAACGTGTTCGAGGCGGTCGGCGCGCACAATGTCGGGGCGCTCAGCGACGAGGATTTGCACGAGCTCGAATGCGTCGCCTGCCCCTCGGCCGGCTCCTGCGGCGGGCTCTTCACGGCCAACACGATGGCCTGCGTCTCGGAGGCGATCGGGCTCGCGCTGCCGGGCTCGGCGGGGGCGCCGGCGCCCTATGACTCGCGCGACGCCTATGCCGAGGCGTCGGGGCAGGCGGTCATGGACCTCATACGCCGGAACATCCGGCCGCGCGACATCGTCACCCGCAGGGCGATCGAGAACGCCGCGATGGTCGTCGCCGCGGCCGGCGGCTCGACCAATGGCGGGCTGCACATCCCGGCGATCGCGAGCGAGGCCGGGATCGAGTTCAGCTTGCACGATTTCGGCGAGATCGCCCGCAAGACGCCCTATATCGCCAGCATGACGCCGGGCGGCAAATACGTGATGAAAGACCTGCACGATATTGGCGGCGTGCCGGTGTTGATGCGGGCATTGCTCGACGGCGGCTATCTGCACGGCGACTGCATCACCGTGACCGGCAAGACCGTCGCCGAGAATCTGGCGAATGTGCGCGTCCCCTCCGGGCAGGACGTCGTGCGCCCGACCTCGAACCCGTATGCGCCGACCGGCGGGCTGGTGGCGCTCAAGGGCAATCTGGCGCCGCAGGGCGCGATCGTGAAGGTCGCCGGCCTGCAGCGGCAGCGCTTCGAGGGCACGGCCCTCTGCTTCGATTGCGAAGAGGACGCTTTCGCCGCGGTCGAGAAGCGCGCCTACAAGGAGGGCGACGTCATCGTGATCCGCTACGAGGGGCCGCGCGGCGGCCCCGGCATGCGCGAGATGCTGTCGACGACCGCCGCGCTTTACGGCCAGGGGGTCGGCGAGAAGGTGGCGCTGATCACCGACGGGCGCTTTTCCGGCGCGACGCACGGCTTCTGCATCGGTCATGTCGGGCCGGAGGCGGCGGTCGGCGGCCCGATCGGCCTGTTGCGCAACGGCGACAAGATCACGATCGACGCCGCGGCCGGCACGATCGATGTGGCGCTTTCCGACGCCGAACTTGCCGAGCGCCGCAAATCCTGGCAGCCGCGCCGCACCGACTACCAGTCCGGCACCTTGTGGAAATACGCGCAGACCGTGGGCGATGCCGAGAAAGGCGCCGTCACCCACCCCGGCGCCCGCGCCGAAACGCATATCTACGCCGATATCTGACCCGTTTCACCCTCTCCGCCCTTCAGGGGGGAGAGGGAGGGGCCCATCGCGCAGCGATGGGAAGGTGAGGTGGGTGTCGGCGAGCGCTCCGGCGTCCCCCACCTCACCCCATCCTCTCCGCGCCCGGGGGCGGAGACGGAGTAGGCTGTCGCTTGCGAGGCGCCCATTGACGCCGAAGCAATCCCGGCGAGATTGCTTCGCCGCGCCCGCGATGACAACCTCCCCGGCCGATGCATCTCGATGATTTCGCCTACGATTTGCCGCCGGAGCGGATCGCCGACCGGCCGTGCGAGCCGCGCGAGGCGGCGCGGCTCCTCGTCCTTCCCGCAGCGGGGGATTTCGCCGATCGG
This sequence comes from Allostellaceae bacterium, assembly GCA_035538335.1. Taxonomy (GTDB): domain Bacteria; phylum Pseudomonadota; class Alphaproteobacteria; order ATCC43930; family CGMCC-115725; genus AP-15. The sequence goes on along the minus strand of DATLKN010000003.1, from coordinate 114,393 downwards.
CGGATAAGCGATCTGCCCGAGTTGCTGCGCCCCGGCGACCTCCTCGTCTTCAACGACACCAAGGTGATCCCGGCGCGGCTCTACGGAAGGCGCGGCATGGCGCAGATCGAGGTGACGCTCTACCGCGAGGAGGAGCCGGGGCTGTGGCGCGCCTTCGTCAAAGGCGCCCGGCGCCTCGATCCCGGCGACATCGTCGAATTCGCGCCGGGCTTTTCGGCCGGGGTCGCGGCGAAATATCCCGAGGGGGATGTCGCGCTGCGCTTCGGCGTCGCGGGCGAGGACTTCCGCGCCGCGCTCGCCCGGCACGGCGCGATGCCGCTGCCGCCCTACCTCAAGCGGCCGCGCGGCGGCGATCCGGGCGACCGCGTCCGCTACCAGACGATCTTCGCGCGCGAGGAGGGCGCCGTCGCCGCGCCGACCGCCGGGCTGCATTTCACGCAGAGCCTTCTCGACCGGCTCGCCGAGCGCGGTATCCTCTGGACGACGTTGACCTTGCATGTCGGCCCCGGCACCTTTCTGCCGGTCAAGGAAAGGGACCCGCGCGCCCACCGGATGCATGCCGAATGGGGCATCCTCTCGCCCGAGGCCGCCGGCCATATCGCTGCGGCACGTTTGCGGCGCGGGCGGGTCGTTGCGGTCGGCACGACCTCGCTGCGGCTGCTCGAAACCGCGGCGGCCGAACAAGGCGAGGTGCGGCCCTATGCCGGCGAGACGCGCCTCTTCATATTGCCCGGATACCGGTTTCGCGCGATCGACATGCTGCTGACGAATTTCCACCTGCCGCGCTCGACCCTGCTGATGCTGGTCGCCGCGCTCGCCGGGCTGCCGCGCATCCGCGCCGCCTATGCGCATGCGATTCGCGAGGGCTACCGCTTCTACTCCTATGGCGACGCATGCCTGATCGAGAGGCCGCGGTGAGCGCCTTTCGCTTCGAGTTGTTGGCGCGCGACGGAGAGGCGCGGCGGGGCCGGCTCTCGACGGCGCACGGGGTCGTCGAAACGCCGGCCTTCATGCCGTGCGGCACCGCCGGCACGGTCAAGGCGATGACCGCGGAAGGGGTGGCGGCGACCGGCGCCCGCATGATCCTCGCCAACACCTACCACCTGATGCTGCGCCCCGGCGCCGAACAGGTGGCCGCCCTCGGCGGTCTGCACCGCTTCATGAACTGGCCCTACGCGATCCTCACGGATTCGGGCGGTTTTCAGGTCTTCTCGCTCGCTAAATTGCGCAAGATCGAGGAGGAGGGCGTCATTTTCCGCTCGCATCTCGACGGCAGCCCGCACCGGTTGACGCCCGAGCGCTCGGTCGAGATCCAGCGCCTGCTCGGCGCCGACATCACGATGGCGCTCGACGAATGCACGCCGTACCCGGCCGAGCCCGGCCAGGTCGAGACTTCGATGGAACTCTCGATGCGCTGGGCCGAGCGCTCGCGCCGCGCCTATGTCGAGCGCGCCGGCCACGCGATCTTCGGCATCGTGCAGGGCGGCCTCGATCCCGAATTGCGCGCCCGCTCGGCCGCGCGGCTTCTCGCGATCGGCTTCGACGGCTATGCCGTCGGCGGGCTGGCGATCGGTGAGGGACAGCGGCAGATGTTCGAAATCCTCGACGCGACGGTGCCGGCGCTTCCGGCGGCAAAGCCGCGCTATCTGATGGGGGTCGGCAAGCCCGGCGATCTGGTCGGCGCGGTCATGCGCGGCATCGACCTCTTCGATTGCGTCTTGCCGACCCGCTCCGGGCGCACCGGCCAGGCTTTCACGCGCCGGGGCGCGCTCAATTTGCGCAACGCGCGGCATGCCGCCGACACCGGGCCCCTCGACCCCGAATGCGCCTGCCCCGCTTGCGCCGGCTACAGCCGCGCCTATCTGCACCATCTGACGCGCGCGAACGAGATCCTCGGCGCCATGCTGCTGACCGCCCACAACCTGCGTTATTATGCCGATCTGATGAGCGATATGCGGCGTGCGATCGAAAGCGGCTCGCTCGCAGATTTCGCCGCGGCGCACCGGGAAAGCGGGGAATGAAGGAAGAGCTGACGCTCCTCGGCCGCAATGCCGAACTGCCCGCCTCGCCGCAGGCGGCAAGGCTCGAGACCGTGCCGAACCCGCATCCGGGCCTCATCTATCTCGTGCGCTTCGCCTGCCCGGAGTTCACCGCCCTTTGCCCGATCACGGGGCAGCCGGATTTCGCGCATCTCGTCATCGACTACGTGCCCGAGAAGATGATCCTCGAATCGAAATCGCTGAAGCTCTTCCTCGGCTCGTTCCGCAATCACGCTGCCTTCCACGAGGACTGCACGCTTGCGATCGCCCGCCGCCTTGTCGAGGCACTGGCGCCCAGATGGCTCAGGATCGGCGGCTACTGGTATCCGCGCGGCGGCATCCCGATCGACGTCTTCTATCAGACTGGCGAGCCGCCGCCGGGGCTGTGGCTGCCCGATCAGGGGGTCGCGCCCTATCGCGGCCGCGGGTGAAGGAGACGAGTACGCACTCGGACCCCGGGCGTCTCGCCCGCCAAACCCCCGCTCTTCCCTCCCCCGCAGGCGGGGGAGGGTTAGGGAGGGGGCAGCCGGGAGCGCCGGGCTCCGACGTTCGCGAGGCGATCCGCGAACGGGCGCTGGCGCTCGGCTTCGACGCGGTCGGCTTCGCCGAAGCCTCGCTCGGCTCGCAGGCGCGCGCCGATCTGGGGGAATTCCTCGCCCGCGGCTACCACGGCGATATGGGTTGGCTCGCCGCCAAGGCCGAGCGCCGCGGCGACCCGCGCGCCTTGTGGCCCGACGCGCGCAGCGTCGTGGTCCTCGGCGTCAACTACGCGCCCGGCTCGGACCCGCTCGCCGAGCCCGGCGATCCCGAGACCGGGGTCGTCTCGGTCTATGCGCGCGGCCGCGATTATCACGACACCCTGAAGCGGCGCTTGAAGGAATTGGCGCGCTGGATCGATGCGCATTGGCCCGGTGCGCTGAAGCTCTTCGTCGATACCGCCCCTGTCATGGAAAAGCCGCTCGCGCAGAAAGCCGGGCTCGGCTGGCAGGGCAAGCATACGAACCTCGTGTCGCGCGATTTCGGCTCTTGGCTCTTCCTCGGCGAAATCTACCTCGCCCTCGAGCTCTCGCCCGACATGGCCGAGGAGGACCATTGCGGCTCCTGCCGGCGCTGCCTCGACATCTGCCCGACCGCCGCTTTCCCGGCGCCTTACCGGCTCGATGCGCGGCGCTGCATCTCGTATCTGACGATCGAGCACAAGAGCATGATCCCCGCCGCGCTGCGCGGCGCCATCGGCAACCGCATCTTCGGCTGCGACGATTGCCTCGCAATCTGCCCGTGGAACAAGTTCGCGCGGGTCTCGCGCGAGCCCGATTTCCGCTCCCGCGAGGGGCTCGACGCGCCGGCGCTCGTGGAGCTTTCGCGCCTCGACGACGCTGCCTTCCGGGCGCGCTTTTCGGGTTCGCCCATCAAGCGCGTCGGCCGCGACCGCTTCCTGCGCAACGTGCTGACCGCGATCGGCAACGCCCCGCCCGGCGACGGGTCATCGCTCGAGGCCGCCCGCGCCGCCCTCGCCGACGCCTCCTGGCTCGTCCGGGCGAGCGCGGTGTGGGCGTTTCGCCGCCTCGCCGGCGCCGCCGAGAGCGAGCGCGAACGCCGCCGCCGCATGGCTGCCGAGCCGGACCCGCGCGTTCTTGAGGAATGGGAGCGGCCCCTGCCATGATCAAGCGGCTCGTTGGCCTCCTCCTCCTCTGCCTTCTCGTCGGGCTCTTTCTCGATTCGCTCGGTGTCTCGGCGCGCGGCATGCTCGACAATACCTGGATGACGGTGCTGGCGGTCATGCGGCTTGGCGAGAACGCGGTCGATTGGGCGCTCCCCTACACGCTGCTCGGCGCCGTGATCGTGGTGCCGGTAGTGGCGCTCGGCTTCGCGTTGAAGCGCTTTCGGCGGAGGTAGGCTAATCGTCGTTCCCGCGAAGGCAGGGAACCCAGGGGCAAGCGGCGGGGCGGGTCCTGAACCCCCGCTTGCGCGGGAGCGACGACAGGGAGCGTCAGTGGGGTCGGCCGCTGTTCACCCCGGCTCGAAGCTCGTCGCGGCGGCGGGGCGGCCGGGGGAGGGCCGCGGCAATTTGCTGCGCGCGCCGTCGATCTCGACGTTGATCTCGAGCAGCTGCGTGTCGCCCGTCTTGCCGATATTGACGCGGATCATGTCGTCGCGGATCTCGACATAGCGCCCGACGACATCGAGCAGATCGCGCTGCAGGGCCGGCAGAAATTCGGGCGCGTCGCGGCTCGCGCGCTCGTGCGACAGGATGATCTGCAGGCGTTCCTTGGCGACGACCGCGCTGCTGCGGCGCTCGCGGAAGAGGAGATTGAACAGGCCCATCACGCCCTGCCGAAGAGCGCCCGGAAGAGGCTGCGCCGCTCGGGCTTCAGGAAGCGCAATTCGCGCTGCTCGCCGAGAAAGCGCGCGACCGCGTCGAGATAGGCGCGCCCGGCCGGGCTTTCTTCGTCGAAGACGACGGGCGTGCCGGTGTTGGACGCGCGCAGCACCGATTCCGATTCCGGGATGACGCCGAGGAGCGGGATCGACAGGATCTCCTTCACGTCTTCCAGGGTCAGCATCTCGCCCTTGGTTACCCGGTCGGGCGCGTAGCGCGTCAAGAGCAGATTGACCCCGACCGGCTCCAGGTTGCGCTCGGCGCGCCGCGACTTTGAGGCGAGGATGCCGATGATGCGGTCGCTGTCGCGCACCGAGGAGACTTCCGGGTTGGTCACGATGATGGCGCTGTCGGCGAAATAAAGCGCGGTGATCGCGCCGTGCTCGATGCCGGCCGGGCTGTCGCAGACGATGTAGTCGAAGCTGTCCTTCAGCTCTTCCAGCACGCGCTCGACGCCGTCGCGCTTGAGCGCGTCCTTGTCGCGGGTCTGCGAGGTCGGGAAAATGTAGAGGTTGTCGTTGCGCTTGTCCTTGATCAGCGCCTGGTTGAGCTTGGCGTCGCCGTTGATGACGTTGATGAAGTCGAAGACGACGCGCCGCTCGCAGCCCATGATCAGGTCGAGGTTGCGCAGGCCCACATCGAAATCGATGACGACGGTGCGGTGGCCGCGCAGTGCGAGCCCGGCGGAAAACGCCGCCGCCGTCGTGGTCTTGCCGACGCCCCCCTTGCCGGACGTGACGACGATAACCTTTGCCAAAATGCCGTCCCCCTTTCCCCGGCCGGCGCGCTTCCACGCCGGCCGCGCCCTATATGATGAGCGTCAATTCCGCGTTATGGTCAACCGATCATCGACGAGCGCGATCTGCACGGCCTGCTGCTGCTGGTCTGCCGGCAGCTGTTCGCTGACGAGATAGCGCCCGGCGATGCTGACCAGCTCCGCTTCCAGCCGGGTGCAAAAGATGCGCGCCTGCGAATCGCCGCTGGCGCCGGCGAGCGCCCGGCCGCGCAGCGCGCCGTACACATGGATGTTGCCGTCGGCGACGATCTCGGCGCCGGGGCTGACGGGCGCGAGTACGACAAGATCGCCGCCGCGTGCGTAGATCTGGGTTCCCGACCGCACCGGCTGGGTGACGAGCCGCGTCTTGCCCGAGGCGGCCGGGGTGGCGGCCGGCGCGGTCGGCGGCTCCGGCGGTAGCTCCGCGGGCGCCGATTGGGAGGGCGGCGGCCGGCGCGGCTGCGTCGAATTCGGGGCAAAGCTTGCCAGCCCGGCGGCGGCGGCCGCCTCGAGCTGCGCCGGCAGCGCGTTCTGCACGCCGACGAGCGATAATGTGTGCCGGCGCAGAATCTCCCGCGCCGCGTCGAATTCGGCTTCGCCGGCGAACTCGCCCGAATCCTTCAGATCGAGCACGACGGGGGCGTTCAGAAAAAACCGCGGGCTGCGTCGCACCTGCTCGTCGAGCGCCGCGGCGAAAGCCGGGTCGCGCAGGCTGGCCGCGCGGATCACCATGACGGTGAAGACCGCGCCCTGCACGAGATTGCCCGCCATGAGAGCCCCGGCGCCAGCTGTGACGATTTGAAAGAAATAGGGGTTAACGCCAAATCGCCCGATCCGCAACCGCTAAGGTAGCGGGGCCTGCGATCCTCAGCGATTGAGCCCGCCCATGACGGTCTCTATGAAGCGGTCCATTTGCGCTGGATCGGTCCAGCGCAATACCGCGACGAGATTGTGCTCGGGGTCGATCCAGGTAAGGTTTCCGCCGGCGCCGCGCGCAAAGAAGCTCGTTTCCGGAGCGCTCGGCAACAGCCCGCGGCCGGTATTGAGCCACCACAAATAGCCGTAGCGCGGATTGAGCCGGGTGGGTTCGAGCATTCGCTCGATCCACGCCTCGGAGAGGATCTGCGCGCCGTTCCAGCTGCCGCGGTTCGCGATCAACAGCCCGATTCGCGCCTGGTCGCGGGCGCCGATGAAGACGCCGCCGCCCCAATGCCCGCCGCCCGAGACCGATTGCACCCGGCGGCCGTCGATCTCGATCCAGGAATTGTCGTAGCCGTGCCATTCCCAATCGGGCGAGGCGCCGACCCTGTGCATCACCAGCTCGCGGAAGACTTGCCCCAGCGGCCGGCGCCACAGCCGCGTCAGCGCCAGCGCCAGGCGGTTGATGCGCACGTCGTTGTATTCCCAGAACTCGCCCGGCGGCGCGAGGTCGCGGTGCGTGCCCTTCTTCGCCGCGGCCGGCATGCCGCCGACGGCGCGGTTGCGGTCGATCAGATCGGGCTTGCCCCACAGCACGCCCTCCCATTCCGAAGTCTGCTGCAGCAGGTGGTGCCAGGTGATCCGATGGTTGTGCGGCGGCTCGAAGCCGCCGTCGTCGACGCTGCGGCGCACGAAATCGTGCGGGTCGGGCAAAAGGCCGCGATCCCAGGCGAGGCCGGCGAGGATCGAGATATAGCTCTTGGCGACGCTGAAGGTCATGTCGGGCCGGCTCGTGTCGCCCCATTCGGCGAGGATGCGGCCGTGGCGCAGGATCAGCCCTTGCGGCCCGCCGCGCGGCCGCACCGGCCCCAGCGCCTCGTTCCACGGCGCCTCCTCCTCGAAATTCTTGGTGACGACGGCGGCGAGGTCGCGGCCCCACGGCGTTTCGTGCTCGGCGGCGTACGCCGCGGCGGCGGCGATCGCGCTCGGATCGAAGCCCTCTTTTTCGGGCCGGCCCAGTGGCCAAGCCGCGGGATGTGGCGGCGGAAAAACGGCGTCGGACGGCATGCGATGGCTCTCCTGCGGCTTGATTTTGACCTGTCGGCCCCCGAATTGGTAGCGGGCTCGCTTCCGATCGAACGACGGGTTATAATCGAGGCTCGCAGCTTCCGGGGTCGCCGTTATGGATTTTTTCAGCCTGCCGCATCTGCTGTTGATCTTGGTCATCGTCGTGGTGTTGTTCGGCGCCGGCAAGCTGCCGCGCGTCATGGGCGATTTTGCCAAGGGCATCAAGGCGTTCAAGGCGGGGATGAAAGACGAAACCGAGGCCGAGCAGCCGCCCGCGCAGGTGTCGCCGCCCGGCGGCGCCGCCACCACCGCCTCGGCGACGGTCGCCGACCGCCCGCGCGAGCACGCCTGATCTGCGTCCGACAGCGGCAGCGCAAGCTGGCGTCCTGCCGCCGCGCGCGTTATGTGATGCGCGCGACAATAGCAGGACGCGAGCCTTATGCAGCGTTTCGAGGGTACCGCATCCTATGTGGCGACTGAGGATCTGAAAGTCGCCGTCAACGCCGCGATCGCGCTCGAGCGGCCGCTTCTCGTCAAGGGCGAGCCCGGCACCGGCAAGACGATCCTCGCGCACGAGATCGCCCAGGGCATCGGCCGCGATCTGATCACCTGGCACATCAAATCGACGACCAAGGCGCAGCAGGGCCTTTACGAATACGATGCCGTCTCGCGCCTGCGCGACGGCCAGCTCGGCGACGAGCGGGTGCACGACATCGCCAATTACATCAAGCCGGGCAAGCTGTGGGACGCCTTCACGGCCGACACCGCGCCCGTTCTCTTGATCGACGAGATCGACAAGGCGGACATCGAGTTTCCGAACGATCTCCTCCTGGAACTCGACCGCATGGAGTTCTTCGTCTACGAGACAAGGGAGACGATCCGCGCCAAACAGCGTCCGATCGTCGTCATCACCTCGAACAACGAAAAGGAATTGCCGGACGCCTTCCTGCGCCGCTGCTTTTTCCATTACATCCGCTTTCCCGACCGCGAGACGATGCAGCGCATCGTCGATGTGCATTTCCCGGGATTGCAGCGCGACCTCTTGCACGAGGCGCTGACGATCTTCTTCGAATTGCGCGAGGTGCCGGGCTTGAAGAAGAAGCCCTCGACCTCGGAACTGCTCGACTGGATCAAGCTGTTGCTGGTCGAGGACATCCCGCCCGAAGTGCTGCGCCAGCGCGACCCCGCAAAGCTGATCCCGCCCTTGCACGGCGCGCTGCTCAAAAACGAGCAGGACGTGCACCTCTTCGAGCGATTGGCCTTCCTGCACCGCCGCGAGCGGGGATGAGGCATGGCCGAACGAGATTGCTTCGCTGCGCTCGCAATGACCGCCGGGGACTGTCATTGCGAGGAGCATAGCGACGAAGCAATCTCGGGCCATGTCTGAGTCCCCCGATGTTCTTCTCGTTCTTCGCCGCATTCCCCCCTCCCTTTCCCTCCCCCGCTTGCGGGGGAGGGAAAGGGTGTCCCCCCTCATTCCCCTCCCCCGCAAGCGGGGGAGGGTTAGGGTGGGGGTGAGGCACGCTCCGATGTTCTTCACCTTCTTCGCCGAACTGCGGCAGGCGAAAGTCCCGGTTTCGCTGCGCGAATATCTTGGCTTCCTCGAAGGGATGGAAAAGCGCGTCGTCGCCTTCGACCTCGACGGCTTCTACTTTTTCGCGCGCACCGCGCTCGTCAAGGACGAGCGCCATCTCGACCGCTTCGACCGCGTCTTCGGCCATTGCTTCAACGGTATCGAGAGCCCGGCCGACCCGCAGCAGGCGCTGCCCGAGGCCTGGCTGCAAAAACTCGCCGAGCGCTTCCTGACGGAGGAGGAAAAGCAGCAGATCCTGGCGCTCGGCGGCTGGGAGAAGCTGATGGAGCGGCTGCGCCAGCTCCTCGCCGAGCAGAAGGGGCGGCACCAGGGCGGCGGCAAGTGGATCGGCACCGCCGGCACCTCGCCCTACGGCGCCTTCGGCTACAACCCCGAGGGCGTGCGCATCGGCGAGGCTGAGGGCAGGAACCGCCGCGCCGTCAAGGTGTGGGACCGCCGCGAATTCCGCAACCTCGACGACACGGTCGAACTCGGCACCCGCAACATCAAGCTCGCCCTACGCCGGCTCCGGCAATTCGCCCGCGAGGGCGCGGCGGAAGAACTGGATCTCGACGACACCGTGCGCTCGACCGCCCACAACGCCGGCTGGCTCGACCTGAAGCTCGTGCCCGAGCGCCACAATCTCGTGAAGCTGCTGCTCTTCATCGATATCGGCGGCTCGATGGAGGACCATGTGCGGGTGTGCGAGGAATTGTTCTCGGCCGCCCGCTCCGAGTTCAAGCACCTCCTTCATTTCTATTTTCACAACTGCCTCTACGACACGGTGTGGCGCGATTCGCGGCGCCGCCATGTCGAGCAGCTCGAGGTGATGGAGCTCTTGCGGACCTACGATGCGGGCTGGCGCGTCGTCTTCGTCGGCGACGCCAGCATGAGCCCTTACGAGATCGAAAAGGAAGGCGGCAGCGTCGAGCGGTGGAACGCTGAGCCGGGGCAAGTGTGGCTGCGCCGGGTGCTCGACGCCTATCCGCGCGCCGTCTGGCTCAACCCGGTGCCGGAGAAATACTGGAGCGCGACGGCGAGCATCGGCATGATCCGCCGCCTCTTCGATGACCGCATGTTCCCGCTGACGCTCGACGGCATCGACCGCGCGATGCGCCGGCTGACCCGCTGACGCTTCGATTCCTGCCCAAACGGGATTGCTTCGTCGCTACGCTCCTCGCAATGACGACGCAAGTGCTGTCATTGCGAGCGCAGCGAAGCAATCCCGCTTTGCCGTGCGCGCTGTCAAGCCGCGCGCGGCTTCTCTTCCTTCATGCGCACATAGGCGACGTTCACGTGGTCGGAGCAGTACGGCTTTCCGGGCTCCGGCGGCGCGCCGCAAAAGCGGAAATTGGCGTCGCTCGGATGCCCGTGCGGCCACATGCAGGCCGGCCCCGTGAAATCGAACGGATTGCGCCGCGGCTCGGGCATCACCGTGATGACGCGCGGCGACAGCGCGATGCGGTGCACCTTGCCGATGACCGCGTTCTTGGTCAGTCCCAGGCGGCGGCCGATCTCGGCGGCGGGCAAGCCTTCTTCCCATAGCGCCGTCAACAGCTCGACGCGCTCTTGCGTCCAGGTATTTGCATCCATCCCCTTTCCCCCCGTATCGTGTGTGCCGGTCCCCCACCGTCACAAGATACAGTACCACCCTTGTAGGGTGGCGACAATGGCTATCTATTAGTAGTGATCACGGTGATACCTCACGATTTTTGAGAAATATGCCGGCAAGGATTCGGCCGGGCGGAGGCCCGGTTCGAACAGCCGGTCGAGGTCGGTCGCGACATAGCTCGCATAATAGGGCTCGTGGAAGGCGAGCGGGAAGTAGTCAAGCATCGCGTCGTAGAGCGGCTCGTCGCCCTTCTGCAGCGAGTCGACGAGGACGAGGCTGCCGCCGGGCTTCAAGACACGGCCGATCTCGGCGGCGACGGCGCGGCGCACCGAGGGCGGCAGCTCGTGAAACAGGTAGACCGCCGTCACGGCGTCGAATTGCGCCTCGGCAAACGGCAGCCGCTCGGCCGCCGCCTCGACGATGCGGACGCGCGACCAGGCCGACAGCTCGCGCCGCGCCACCGCGAGGTAATAGGGCGACAGGTCGAGCCCGACGACTTCGAGGCGCGGATGATTGCGCTTGACCTCGCGCAGAAAGCGGCCGGTGCCGCAGCCGATGTCGAGCAGGCGCGCCGCCCTGCGGCCCTGCAGCGCGGCTCGCAGCGGCACCAGCGCCTGCCGGCGCATCGCCGCCGCGCCGCCGCCGAACAACACCTCGACCTGATGGTCGTAGCGCTCGGCCGAGCCCTCGCTCAAATAGCCGCCGGTCTGGAAATGGAACGGCTGCAGGTAATAGCTCGGGAAGCGGCCGGGCGGTGCCTCGCTCAGCTTGCGCCCGTCGCGGCCGCCATGCCGCCGCGCCTCGACGGCGCGCAAATCGGCGAAGAAATCGACGGCCTGCGCAAAGGCCGCGAGCGGGTTCGAGGGGCCGTCCTCGGGCGGCAGGTAGAGGCCCCTCTCGATATTGCGCCAGTCCTGCTGCAACAGCGCCCAAAGGTCGGCGAGGATCTTTTGCCGGTCGGGCATCGGCCGGCCCTTCAGCCGATCGGGCAGCGGCACCGGCCGCGACAGCCGCGCGGCCAAGAGCTTCTGCCCGAAGAACCAGGAGACGCGCGCCGCCTGGGCGGCGTTGTAGGCGAGATTGCCGACGCTGCGAGGCATGGCCCTAAGGTTCGTCGTCCGGCCGCGCGAATGCAACACCCGCGGCGTGCCTTGCCGCCCGGCGGCCGCCTTCTTATCATCATCTTCATGGCGACGGTCCTCTATTAGCCGATGTCGGAGACGGATCCCGCGCGCGGCCCATCGGTGCGCGCCGTTCCCGAAGGCGACAACCGCGAGCGGATGATCTGCGCCGAGTGCGGGTTCATCCTCTACGACAATCCGAAGATCGTCGTCGGCTCGGTGGCGCGCTACGGCGAGCGCATCCTCCTGGTGCGCCGCTCGATCGATCCCAGGCGCGGCTTTTGGACATTGCCGGCAGGGTTTCTCGAACTCAACGAATCGACCAACAGCGGCGCCGAACGCGAGGCCTGGGAAGAGGCGCGGGCGCGCATCGAGATCGAGGGGCTGCTCGCGATCTACGACATCCCGCGGATCAGCCAGGTGCAGCTTGTTTATCGGGCGCGGCTGCTCGACGACAAGGTCGAGCCGGGGCTGGAAAGCCTCGAGGTCGGCCTCTTCCTGTGGGACGAGATCCCGTGGCCGCAGATCGCCTTTCCGTCGGTGCGCTGGGCCTTGCAGCACGAGCGCGAGGCGCGCTTGAGCCGCGACTTCACGACCCGCATCAACCCGCCGGAGTTCTGACCGCCCGGCTGATCACCCTCACCCAACCCTCTCCCATCAAGGGAGAGGGCTCAAAGAAAACACCCTCCCCCTTTATGGGGGAGGGCTGATTACGGTGACAGGTGAATTACGGAATTACGGTGACAGTCCACTTAATCTCGCGGAATTACGCGGAAATTACGGAAATTACGGTGACAGTCCACTTAATCTCGGCTGTTCCCGCTCCCCCGTTCGCGAGGGCTTCGGGCCGCGCTTCCCTGGCTTGAGGGCGCGGCGCGTCAGCGCCTCCAATCGCCCGATGAACCCCTCGTCGCCGAGCGGGCGTCCGACCGTCTCGGCGCGGCGCAAGCGCGCGAAGGCCTCTTCGTCGGGGCCGCTGGCGATCAGCTCGGCGAAGCGCGGGTAGCGGCTCAGCACCGGCGCGACCGCCGTCACGCCGTCCTCGCGCGCGCCGAGATGGGCGTGGACGCTCGACCAGCGCCAGTCCTCGGGCTGCGCGGCAAGGCGGGCACGCACCGGATTGAGGGCGATGTAGCGCAGCGCCGCCCCCAGATGTGCCTCGTCCATCGCCACGGCGCCAAAGCGCCCTTGCCAGAAATGGCCGGTGCGGCGCTCGCGCGCATGGACGTGGCCGGCATAGCGGCGGTGCACCTGGGCGAGCGCGCGCCGCAGGCCGTCCGCGTCCTCCGGCACGAGAACCAGGTGCACATGGTTCGGCATCAGCACCCAAGCCCAAACCGCGACGCCGGCGGCGCGGCACGAGGCCGCCAGCAGGTCGCGATAGAGCGCATAATCGGCGTCGCCGAAGAAGGTCCGCGCCCGCCCGTTGCCGCGCTGCGTCACGTGATGCGGCAGTCCGGGAACGACGAGCCGGGCAAGTCGAGCCATGCCCCATCCTCGCCGGCATGGCGGCGACAGTCAATAAAATGCACTGTCACCGTAATTCCGCTTGAGCCGCGACTTCACGACCCGCATCAACCCGCCGGAGTTCTGAGCCTATTCCTCCTGTCACCCCGGCGCAGGCCGGGGTCCACCGATCCGCCGCACGGATCGATTGAAAAGTGCCTCGCCGGCATGGCGGCAATAGTCAATAAAATGCACTGTCACCGTAATTCCAATAAAATGCACTGTCACCGTAATTCTAATTCTCGTCGTAATTCTCGTAATTCGTAATTCCCATAATTCGCGTAATTCGGGGAGAGGTTCGGGGCGAGGGGGCTTCACGCCTCCAGCCCGACGAGGCTGCGGGCGTAAGCCTCCGCCTCGAACGGCCGCAGATCCTCCGCGCTCTCGCCGATGCCGAGGGCGTGCACCGGGATGCCGTATCTCTCGGCCAATGAGACGAGGACGCCGCCCTTGGCGGTGCCGTCGAGCTTCGTCATGACGATGCCGGTGACGCCGACCATCTCGCGGAAGGTCTCGGCCTGGGCGTGCGCGTTCTGGCCGACCGTTGCGTCGAGGACGAGCAGCACCGCGTGCGGCGCCGTGTCGTCCACCTTCTTGAGGACGCGCACGATCTTCTGCAACTCCGCCATCAGCCCGGCCTTGTTGTGCAGCCGCCCGGCGGTGTCGATCAGCAGCAATTCGGCATCCGCCTCGCGCGCCTCGACGAGGGCCTCGTAGGCGAGGCCCGCCGCGTCCGAGCCCTGCGGCCGGGCGACGACCGGGCAGCCGGTGCGCTCGCCCCAGACCTGCAATTGCTCGACCGCGGCGGCGCGGAATGTGTCGCCGGCGGCGAGCACGACGCGCTTGCCCTGATCCCGGTAATTGCGGGCGAGCTTGGCGATCGTCGTCGTCTTGCCGCTGCCGTTGACGCCGACGACGAGGATGACGAAGGGCCTCTTGGCGGGGTCGATGGCGAGCGGCTTCATGACCGGCTCGACGAGGCGGGCGATCTGCGCCGCCAAGGCCGCGCGCACCTCTTCCGGCGCCACTTCCTGGTTGAAGCGCGTGCGGCGCAGCGCCTCCGCGACCTCGCTCGCCACGCGCACGCCCATGTCGCTGGCGATCAGCAGTTCCTCCAACTCGGCGAGCGCCTCCTCGTCGAGCCGGCGGCGCAGGAAGATCGTATTGATGCCTTCGGTGAGCCGCGCCGAGCTTTTCGAGAGCCCGGCCCTGAGGCGGCCGAGCCAGCCGCGCCGCTCCTCGCCGCCGGCCGTCTCCGCCGGATCGGCGGGCGCCGCTTCGCGCCCCCAGAACCTCACCCGAGCCGCTCCGCGAGGAGGCTGTCGGGGTTGGCGCCGGCAAAGCGCATCGGCAGGATCTCGCCGGTTTCCCCGGCGCCGGCAAAGCGGACCGGGGCGTAGAAGGCGGCGCGGCCCTGTCCCGGGCGCTCGACCAGCACCTCGCCGGTCTCGCCGACGCGGGCCGCGAGATCGCGCGCGAGCGCCGCCGCGCCGGCCGCGCGCAGCCGCGCCGCGCGCTCCTTGACGAGCGGACCCGCCAGCTGCGGCATCCGCGCGGCCGGTGTCTGCGGCCGGGCGCTGTAGGGGAAGACGTGCAGAAAGGCGAGGCCGCATTCCTCGACGAGATCGAGGCTGCGTCCGAACATCTCCTCGGTCTCGGTCGGAAAGCCGGCGATCAGATCGGCGCCGAGCGCCATCTCGGGGCGCAGCGTGCGGGCGCGCCGGGCGACGGCGATCGCCTCGCCGCGCGAATGCCGGCGCTTCATGCGCTTCAGAATCGTGTCGTCGCCCGCCTGCAGCGACAGATGCAGGTGCGGCATCAGCCGCTCCTCCTCGGCGATCAGCCGCCACAATTCGTCGTCGATCTCGGCCGGGTCGAGCGAGGAGAGCCGCAGCCGCGCGATCTCCGTGACTTCCGCGAACAGCCGCCGCGCCATCGCGCCAAGGCTCGGTGCGCCCGGCAGATCGGCGCCGTAGGCGGTGAGGTCGACGCCCGTCAGCACGATCTCGCGATAGCCGGCAGCGGCCAGCCGGCGCGCCGCCGCGGCGATCTCCTCGAAGGGCAGGGACCGGCTCGGGCCGCGGCCGAGCGGGATCACGCAGAAGGTGCAGCGATGGTCGCAGCCGTGCTGGACTTGCAGATAGGCGCGGGCCCGCCCCTCATTCTCGACCCTCTCCTCCCGATCGCGGGGAGAGGGCAGCCCCCGGACGGCCGGCCCTGCGGGCCGTTCCGGGGGGAGGGGGGCTGGCGCCGCCGCGCTCTCGCGGTAGCTTTCCACCTTCAGCTTCGCCTTGTTGCCGAGGACGCGATCGACCTCGGGCATCCCGGCATAGCGCCCGGGCGCAATCTCGGCGGCGCAGCCGGTGACGATGATGCGGGCGCCCGGATATTCCCGGCGAGCGCGGCGGATCGCCTGCCGCGCCTGCCGCTCCGCCTCGGCGGTGACGGCGCAGGTGTTGACGATGACCGCGTTCTCCAGCCCCGCCTCGCGCGCGGTCCGGCGGATCGCCTCCGATTCGAGCGCGTTGAGCCGGCAGCCGAAGGTGATGATCTCGACGCCGCTCATCGGCCGCTCTCGATGAGGGCGCTGTCGAAGCGGCCCTCGAAGGCGAGGCTCGCGCCGCCGGTCATCGTCACGTGCCCGTCCTCGCGCCAGGCGATGTCGAGCGTGCCGCCGTCCAGCGCGATTTCGGCGCGGCGCTCGGCCAGCCCCCGCCGATGCGCGGCGACGAGCGCGGCGCAGGCGCCGCTGCCGCAGGCGCGCGTCAGCCCGGCGCCGCGCTCCCAGACGCGCAGCCGGATGTGCCGCCGGTCGCGCACCGTCGCGACGCCGATATTGGCGCGCTCGGGGAAGAGCGGGTGGCGTTCGAGCCGCGGCCCGAGCGCGGCGAGGTCGACCGCCTCCGCGTCGGCGACGAAAAAGGTCGCGTGCGGGTTGCCGATGTTGGTGCACACCGGGCTCGCGAGCGGGCCTTCGGCGATATCGGCGGCGAGGGTGTCCATGGCGCGGCCGAGCGGGATTTCGTGCCATTCCGTGCGCGCCGGCCCCATATCGACGCTGATCCGCCCGTCCGCCATCGCCACCGCCTCGAGCAGCCCCGCGGGCGTCTCGATCGCCAGCCGCGTCTCGCCGGTTTCGGCGCGCAGCAGGCGGGCGAGGCAGCGCGTCGCGTTGCCGCAGGCTTCCGCCTCGCTGCCGTCGGGGTTGAGGATGCGCATGAAGACGAGCGCCGCGGGACTGCGCGGCGGCTCGACGAGGATCACCTGGTCGCAGCCGATGCCGCTGTGCCGGTCGGCGAGCGCGCGCGCCCCCGCCGCATCGAGCGCGAGCGGCGTGCGGCGGCAATCGAGCACGACGAAATCATTGCCGAGCCCGTGCATCTTGACGAACGGAACCATGCCCATGGCGAGGGCTTATATGGCGCGCCGGCATGCGGTGTCCAATCCGGCCGGCGCGGCCGCAACAATTTCGTCACCCCGGCGCGTTCCACCCCGGGCGGCGCTTCTCGGCGAAGCTTTGCAGCCCCTCCGCGGCTTCCGGCAGGCGGCGGCGGGCGGCGGCCTCGTCGATGATGCGCTCCGCGAAGGCGCGGCTGTCGGGGCTCTCGACGGCTTCGGCGACGAGACGCTTCGTCATCGCGACGGCCTCGGGCGCCGCCGCCAGGATTTCGCCGACGAGCCGCTCGCCGGCGGCCGCGAGTTCGGCGGCCGGCACGATTTCGTGCACGAGTCCGATGGACAGCGCCTCTGCGGCCCCGAAGCGTTCGCCCGTCAGCGCCAGCCGGCCGAGCGCGCGCGGGCCCAGCCGCCGCGCTAGCAGCGGAATGATCGGCGCCGCGGTGATGCCCCAGCGTACTTCGCTGATCGCGAAGATCGCGTCCTCGGCAGCGATCGCCATGTCGCAGGCCGCCGCGATGCCGATTCCGCCGCCGAAACAGCCGCCCTGGATCAGCGCCACGGTCGGGCAGGGGCAGGTTTCGAGCCCCGCGATCGCGGCGAAGGTGCGGCGCGAGAAATCGAGGTTCTCTTCCGCCGACACGCGCGCGAGCCGGCCGAGAAACGAGAGATCGGCGCCGGCCTGGAAATGCCGCCCGGCGCCGCGCAATACGACGGCCCGCAGCCCCTTCTCGCGTCCCAGCCGCGCGCAGACGGCGATCAACCCGTCGATCAGCGAACCGTCATAGGCATTGTTGACGGCGGGGCGGTTGAGGGTGACCGAGGCGACGCCGCGCCGATCGACCTCGCACAGCACCGGCTCTTCTGTCTTCGCCATCGGCTACCCGCCGCGCTTCTCGGCGTCGAGCCGGCGCCACAGCGGTATCTCGGCGAGCAGCGCCTCGACGGCGCCGCAGGCGAAGCCGAGCGAGGCTTCGTCGACGAGCCTGCCGTCGCGGATCTTGTTCGGCGTCCCGGTGATCATCACGTCGCGCGCCACGGTGACGCGCGACAGCATCGAATCGAGCGCGGTGTGCAGGTGTTCGAGACAGCGCGCGCCGCCAAGCGGCCCGTGCGAGGTCGCCATGATGGCGACCGGCTTATAGGCCAAGACCGAGGCGAAGGCCGGCCGCGAGGCCCAATCGAGGGCGTTCTTCAGAACCCCCGGGATGCTGTGGTTGAATTCCGGCGCGCACAGCACGACGCCGTCGCTCTGCGCGATTGCGGCGATGAGCGCTTTGACCTCCGGCGGCCGCTTCTCGCCCTCGAGATCCTGATTGTAGGGCGGGATCGGCGCGAGGCCGTAGATCCGCAAATCCGCCCGCCCGGCGAAGCGCTCCCGCAGGGTCTCCAGAACCGCGTTCGAATAGGAGCCCGCGCGCAGGCTGCCGGACATGCCCAAAAGGCGCACCGGCGTCGGGTCGGACATTGCGTTCAATTCCTTTCGCGGTTCTGCCGCCTCTCATAGCGAATGCCTCTCGCCAAGGGCAACCCCATCGCGGAGGATGCGCCCGGCGCAACCCGACCCGAGAATGCCGATGACCTTGCGTGCCTCCCGCCGCGGCCTGGTGCCGCCCTTCATCGCGATGGACGTGCTGCGCGAGGCCGTCGAGCGCGAGGCGCAGGGCGAGAACATCGTGCATCTCGAGGTCGGCCAGCCCGGCAGCCCGGCGCCGCCGGCGGTGCTGGAGGCGGCGGGCCGGGCGCTCGGCGAAGAGCGCATCGGCTACACTGACGCACTCGGCATCATGCCGCTGCGCCGCGCCATCGCCGACAATTACCGCGCGCAATACGGCGTCGCCGTCGAGCCCTCGGAAATCGCCGTCACGACCGGCTCCTCGGCCGGGTTTCTCATCGGCTTTCTCGCCGCTTTCGAGGCGGGCGACCGGGTCGGGCTCGCGGTGCCGGGATACCCGGCCTACCGCAACATCCTCTCGGCGCTGGGGCTGGAGCCGGTGCTGATCGAAGTCGGCGCGAATTCGCACTATCAGCCGACCCCCGAACTCGTCGCGGCGGCGGGGCCGCTGGCGGGGCTCGTCGTCGCCAGCCCCGCCAACCCGACCGGGACGATGATCGCTGCCGCCGATCTCGCCGAACTCGTCCGGTTCTGCCGCGAGCGCCAGATCCGCCTCGTCTCGGACGAGATCTATCACGGCATCCAATACGAGGGCGAGGCGGCGACGGCGCGCGCCTTCGGCCGCGAGGCGATCGTCGTCAATTCCTTCTCGAAATACTACAGCATGACCGGCTGGCGGCTCGGCTGGATGGTGGTGCCGCCCGACCTCGCGCGCTCGGTCGAGTGCCTGGCGCAAAACCTCTACATCTCGCCACCCGCGCTGTCGCAGCTTGCGGCCTTGCCGGTGTTCCAATGCCGCGGCGAGCTCGACCGCCATGTCGCGCGCTACCGCCGGAACCGCGACCGCCTGATCGAGACCTTCGCAGAGGCCGGCCTCGAGCGCTTCGCGCCGGCCGAGGGCGCGTTCTATCTCTACCTCGACATCTCGTCTCGGACGCATGACAGCACGGAATGGTGCCGCCGCCTCCTCGCCGAAGCCGGCGTCGCCGCCACCCCGGGGCTCGATTTCGATCCGCTGCACGGCGGCGGCTGGGTGCGCTTTTCCTACGCCGGATCGAGCGAAGAGATCGACGAAGCGGCGCGCCGCCTCGCCCTCTGGCTCGGCCGGGGCGGCTAGCGGTACGGAGCAAACCCTTGGTACTCGTATTACGGTGGTATTACGGTGACAGTGCACTTATTGAAAAGAAGCGGGGTATTACGGTGACAGTATTACGGTGACAGTGCACTTATTGAAAAGAAGCGGGGTGCGCTCGGTCCGAATTAAGTGCACTGTCACCTAATTAAGTGCACTGTCACCGTAATCCCGTAATCCGCTGTCACCGTAATCCGCATATTCTTCCACCTCGATCACCATCACCATGCCGCGCCCGGCCTTCTCGAAGGTCGGACCGCTCAACCTTCCCGGCTAGCCTCGCCCCGCCCCGACAGCACGAAGACGCCCTGTTCGGCCAAGAGATTGGCGAGGCTGCCGCGCGGGTCGAGCGAGAAGGGCAGCCCATGGCGGTCGAGCGTCAGGCTCTCTTCGATCGCCACCCCGATCTCGTCGCACAGCGCGACGAAATCGCGGATCGTGCACAGATGGATGTTCGGCGTCTCGTACCAGGGGTGCGGCAACAGTTGCGAGACCGGCATGCGGCCCTTGACGAGGAGATGCAGCCGGGTGCGCCAGAAGCCGAAATTCGGAAACGACACGATGGCGCGCCGGCCGATGCGCACCAGCGCCTCGATCACCCGGCGCGGCTCTCGCGTCGCCTGCAAGGTCTGGCTCAAGACGACGACATCGAAGGCGCCCGCGGGATAGGCTTCGAGGTCGCGGTCGGCGTCGCCCTGGATGACCGAGAGGCCGTGCGCGACGCAGGCGTTGACGCCCGATTGGGAGAGTTCCATGCCGCGCCCGTCGACCCCCTTGTGGCGCGCGAGATAGGCCAAGAGCGCCCCGTCGCCGCAGCCGATGTCGAGCACCCGCGAGCCCTGCGCGATCATCTCGGCGATCAGCCGCAGGTCGCGCCGCAGCCCGTTCGCGGCATCGGCCGCGCCCCGCGCCGGGCCGGGCGCGAGTTCGTCGATCGCCGGCGGGGTCACCAGAAGCGCGTCAGGCCGCGATGCTCGGCGCAGCCCATGAGGAAGCCGCGGAGCGTCTCGAAGAATTCCGGTTCGTGCAAGAGGAACGAGTCGTGGCCGCCGTCGGCCTCGACCTCGACAAAGCTGACATTGGCGGCGACCGCGTTCAGCGCCTGCACGATCTCGCGGCTTTCGGAGGTCGGGAACAGCCAGTCGCTGGTGAACGAGATGACGCAAAAGCGCGATTGCGTGCCGGTGAAGGCTTGGGCGAGCGCGCCGCCGTGCTCGGCCGCGAGATCGAAATAGTCCATCGCCCGGGTGATGTAGAGATACGAGTTGGCGTCGAACCGGTCGACGAAGGTGCTGCCCTGGTGGCGCAGATAGCTCTCCACCTGGAAATCGGCGTCGAAGCCGTAGGTCACTTGCCGCCGGTCCTGCAGATTGCGCCCGAACTTGCGGTGCAGCGCCGGCTCCGACAGATAGGTGATGTGCGCCGCCATGCGGGCGACCGCGAGGCCGCGCGAGGGATTGCGGCCCTCTCTCAGATAGCGGCCGCCGCACCATTCGGGGTCGGCCATGATCGCCTGCCGGCCGACCTCGTGAAAGGCGATGTTCTGCGCCGAATGGCGCGCCGCGGCGGCGATCGGCACGGCGGCGAAGACATGCTCGGGAAAGTCCGCCGCCCATTGCAACACCTGCATCCCGCCCATCGAGCCGCCGAGCACGCAGAACAGCGACTCGATTTCCAGATGGTCGAGCAAGAGCTTCTGGGCGCGCACCATGTCGCGGATCGTGATGACCGGGAAATCGAGCGCCCACGGCTCGCCGGTCGCCGGATCGATGTCGCGCGGCCCCGTCGTTCCCATGCAGCCGCCGAGCACGTTCGCGCAAATGAGGAAATAGCGCTCGGTGTCGAGCACCCCGCCCGGTCCGATGACGCTCGACCACCAGCCGGGCTTGCCGGTGATCGGATGCGGGTCGGCGGCGTACTGGTCGCCGGTCAGCGCATGGCAGACGAGCACCGCGTTCGAGCGCTCGGCGTTGAGCCTGCCGTAGGTCTGGTAGGCGATCGTGAACGGGCCGAAATCGAGGCCGCAATCCAGCCCGAGCGGCTCGCGCACGAAGAGCCGATGGCCGGGCCACTCCCGGTCGGAAGGCTGAAGCGAGCGAGGCGATGCGAGGATCGACACCGGGGTCTCTTTGCCTGCGGCTGGCGGCTTAGCTATGGATCGCCCGCCGGTCATGTCAACGTTTTCTTTGAATTTGCGCCGCTCGCACCCTACTAGTATCTCTCCTCCATGGCGACCGCCGGCATATCCTCCACCCCCTCCGATCTCGACGGCTTGCGCCGGCGATTGGACGAGATCGACGACGCGCTGCAGGCGCTCTTGATCGAGCGGGCCGATATCGTGTCGCTGGTCGCCGACCGCAAGCGGCGGGACGGCGCCCTCGCGTCGTTTCAGCCGGCGCGCGAAGCCGAGATCCTGCGCCGGCTGGCGGCGCGCCACCGCGGCGCCTTTCCGCTCGCGACGCTGCTGCGGATGTGGCGCGAGATGCTGGCCGCGACCGTCCGGATGCAGATGCAGTTCGCCGTCGCGGTGTACGCCCCGCCCGAGGCGCCGGGCTTCTGGGATCTGGCGCGCGACCAGTACGGCAGCTTGACGCCGATGTCGGCCTATCGCTCGGTCGGCCAGGTGATCCGCGCGGTCGGCGACGGCGCCGCCGCGGTCGGCGTTCTGCCGATGCCGCAGGAGGGCGATCCCGATCCGTGGTGGCGGCTGTTGTTGTCGAACGACGAGAACGCGCCGCGCGTCGTCGCGCGGCTGCCTTTCGGCGCCCGCGGCAACGCCCGCAGCGAGGGCGCCGATGCGCTGGCGATCGGGCGCTTCGCGCAGCAGCCGACCGGCGAGGACCGCACGCTCTTCATTAACGAGACGGCGGAGCATGTCAGCCGCGCCCGCCTCTTCGGCATGCTCGCCGCCTGCCGGCTGACCTGCACTTTCTTCGCCGCCTTCGACCATGCCGCGGGCGCCATCGACCTGATCGAGCTCGACGGTTTCGTGCCGCTCGCGGATCCGCGCCTCGCCGCCTTCCGCGAGCAATTCGGCCCGGCGCTGACGCAGCTTCTGCCGTTCGGCGGCTACGCGGTGCCGCTCTCCGCCGCGGTGCTGACACCGCATACCGAAGCGAAAGGCTGAACCGATGCCGGTGAAGACGGGTCCGGTGCCGCGCCCGGGCATCCTCGACATCGCCCCCTATGTCGGCGGTGAAGCCAAGGCCGCGGGCTTCGACCGGCCGATCCGCCTCGCCTCGAACGAGAGCGCGCTCGGCCCCAGCCCCAAGGCGATGGCCGCCTACCGGGCGCTGGCGCCGGAAATCCACCGCTATCCCGAGGGCGGCTCGGCCGAATTGCGGGCCGCGATCGGCCGGCGGCACGGCCTCGATCCGGCGCGCATCGTGTGCGGCGCCGGCTCGGACGAGCTGATCGGGATGCTGCTGCGCGCCTATGCCGGGGTCGGCGACGAGGTGCTCTACAGCCGGCACGGCTTCCTGATGTACGCGATCGGCGCGAGGACGGTCGGCGCGACCCCGGTCGCCGCGCCGGAGCGGGACCTCGTCGCCGATGTCGATGCGCTGCTCGCGCGCGTCACGCCGAAGACGCGAATCGTGCTGCTCGCCAACCCGAACAACCCGACCGGCACTTATTTGAATACCGAGGAGGTGGCCCGCCTGCATGCCGGGCTGCCGCCCTCGGTCGTGCTGGCGATCGACGCCGCCTATGCCGAATTCGTCGCCAAGAACGATTACGAACCCGGCGCGAGCCTCGTC
Source organism: Allostellaceae bacterium (assembly GCA_035538335.1). Classification (GTDB taxonomy): domain Bacteria; phylum Pseudomonadota; class Alphaproteobacteria; order ATCC43930; family CGMCC-115725; genus AP-15. The sequence continues at coordinate 91,500 of DATLKN010000003.1, read as the reverse complement.
GACCGCGCCGACAACGTCGTGATGCTGCGCACCTTCTCGAAGATCTATGCGCTCGCCGCGCTGCGCCTCGGCTGGGCCTATTGTCCGCCCGCCATCGCCGACATCCTAAACCGCGTGCGCGGCCCCTTCAACGTCTGCGCCCCGGCGCTCGCCGCCGGCCTCGCCGCGGTCGAGGACATCGCGGCGGTCGGCCGCGCCCGCGCCCACAACGACCGCTGGCTGCCGTGGTTCTCCGACCGGCTCGCTTCGCTCGGCCTGCCGCTGACCCCGAGCGTCGCCAATTTCGTGTTGCCGCGCTTCCCCGACGACCCGCGGCACAATGCCGACGCCGCCTTCGCCTGGCTGCAATCGCGCGGCATCCTGGCGCGCAAGATGATCGCCTACGGCCTGCCGCGGCATCTGCGGATCAGCATCGGCACCGGCGAAGAGATGGAGACCGTCGCCGCCGTCCTCGCCGAGTTCATGGGGCAGCGATGAGCGCCCCGCTCTTCGACCGCGTCGCGATCATCGGCATCGGCCTCATCGGCTCCTCGCTGGCGCGCGCCTTGCGGCAACTGAGCCCGCAGACCCGCATCGTCGCCTGCGCCAAGACCGACAAGACGCTGGCCGCGGTGCGCCGCCTCGGGATCGCCGACGAGGCGGCGGGCGACCCGGCCGAGGCCGTCCGCGGCGCCGACCTCGTCGTGCTCGCGACGCCGCTTTCCGCCTATGTCGAGATCGGCCGGCGGATCGCCCCGGTCCTCGCGCCCGGCACGATCCTCACCGATGTCGGTTCGGTCAAGGAGGCGGTCGTGCGCGACCTCGCGCCCCTCTTGCCGCCGGGCGTCGAGTTCGTCCCCGGCCACCCCGTCGCCGGCACCGAGCATTCCGGGCCCGAAGCGGGTTTCGCCGAGCTCTTCCGCGACCGCCGGTGCATCCTGATACCGCTTGAAGAGACCGCGCCCGCCGCGATCGAGAAGGTCGCCCATATGTGGCGGGCCTGCGGCATGCGCGTGACGCAAATGGACGCCGCCCGCCACGACCGGGTGCTGGCGATGACCTCGCACCTGCCGCATCTAATCGCCTACACGATCGTCGGCACCGCGACCGATCTCGAGGACAGCCTCAAATCGCAGGTCATCGAGTTCTCCGCCGGCGGCTTTCGCGACTTCACCCGCATCGCCGCCTCGGACCCCGTCATGTGGCGCGACATCTTTCTCAACAACCGCGAGGCGGTGCTCGAGATATTGCAGCGCTTCAGCGAGGATCTGACGGCCTTGCAGCGCGCCATCCGCTGGGGCGAGGGCGAGGTGCTGTTCGACCGCTTCACCAAGACGCGCGCCGTGCGGCGCTCGGTCATCGAGGCGAAACAGGCCGACCCCGAATTTCTCAAAATCTCCCCCTCCCCGCGAGCGAGCAACCCCTAGATCCCCCGCAAGCGGGGACCCCCGAAATCTCCCTCCCCCGCAAGCGGGGGAGGGTAGGCAGGGGGACACAGCCGCTCCCGTTCGAGAGTGCCATTGGCGTTCTCTTATTGATATTTTCACATTATTATGATATAAGCATCGCCTCCACCGCGGCTCCGTAAGGGCCGCGGCGTCACCACATGGGGAAAGGGAAGGGGGTGTCCGATGGCTGATCGTGGGCTGCAAAAACAGCCAGAACAGCGAAAGCCGAAGCGGGGCGGCCCGGGGCGGCCGTTCGAGAAGGGCCGCTCGGGCAATCCGGCCGGGCGGCCGCCGGGCCTGCGCAATCGCGCGTCGCAGATCGCCGAGACATTGCTCGCGGGCGAAGCCGAGGCGCTCACCCGAAAGGCGGTCGAGCAGGCGCTCGCCGGCGACGGCGCGGCCTTGCGGCTCTGCCTCGAGCGGCTTCTCGCGCCCTGCCGCGAGCGCCCGATGAAGCTCGCCCTGCCGCCGGTGCGCGGCCCCGCCGACCTCGCCCCGATGATGGAGGCGGTCGTCGCGGCGGTCGGCGCCGGCGGCCTCACCGGCAGCGAGGCGGGGGAATTGAGCCGCCTCGTCGAGGCCATCGTGCGCGCCGTCGCGGCGAGCGATTTCGAGCAGCGGCTGCGCGCGCTGGAGGGCGGCGATCCGGCGGGATCTTGACTGGCGCCTCTCCCGGATCGCTCGGCCCCGCGCTGCGGCTGCCGCCCGCCGCGGCCTCGCCGATGCCCGCCATCGCGCTCGCTTGCGCGCCTGGGCCGCCGTCGCCGCGCTCCTGGGGCGCGAATTCCCCGGCCCCGGCGCGGTGCCGGCCGTCTCGCTGGCGTTGCGGCTCGGGGCTGAGGCCGCTGCCGAACTGGCGGCGGTGCCGGACACGCCGGCGCTTGCGGCCGCCGATGCGGCACTTCTCGATGCCGCGCCCGAATCCGGCGCCGCCGCCGAATTGCTCGCGGCGCGTCTTGCCCGCCTCGCGCAATATTGCGAGGACGGCGCAGCATTCTACCCGGCCATGGCCTCGCCGGCCGAACTGTTGGCGCGCGCTACCGCCAGTCGATGTGCGGCGCCTTGCCGAGCGGCGCCGGTCCCAGATACATCTTGCCGTTCTGGATCGTGAACGAGGTCGCGATCTCCGGCTTGCCGTCGGGGCCGGCCTTGGCCAGCATCGTCAGCGCGAGCCGCGCGAGGCCCGCCTTGTCGGCCGGCAGGCGGCCCTGCACGACGAGGGCGGCGATAATCTGGTCGTAGCCCTCGACCGCTCCCGAGCAGCTGGCGATCGGCTGCAGCTCCCGGTCAAGCGCGAACGTGCCCGTCGCGTGCGCCGCGAGCCCGCCCCAGCGAAAGTGCAAGGCGTCGAGTTCGATCGTGCCGCCGGCGTCCCGCCATTGGGCGGCAACTTGCGGCAGCGGACCCTCGGGCACCGGCCCCTTGATCGTGACGGCGAAATCGAGGTCCGCGATCGTCGCGCCCAGAGGCTCGACCGCGGCCGGCAATTTCGTGTCGTGCAGGCTCGCCGAGAACGATACCTCGGGGTCGCTGTAGCTGTGCGGCGGGTGCGCCGGCAATTGGATGCGCAGCCGGCCGGAACGGGCGACGAGCGGCGCCGCGGCGGCGAGCGCGAGATCCGACAGGTCGAACGTCAGCGTGCTGCCGCCGTCCGCGGCGGCGGCGATGCGGCCGGCGGCGTGCCGCGCCGACAACGACACGGGCGGCCGCCCGGCTATGCCGGCGATCTCGCCGATGACGCCGTCGGCGGCGGCGAGCCGCCATTGCCGCAGGTTCCACGGCCGCGCGCTGCCGGTCAGCAGCGGGGCGCGCAGCCGCGGCGGCGGGCTGAGCGCGGCGTTGCTGATCTCGGCGTCCGTCAGCTCGATCCGGAACGAAAACGGGTAGCCGGCGACGCGCAGCTTGCTCCAGGCGGCGTGCACCTGCGGCGCCCGCGCCGTCTGCGCCCATTCGGTCAAGCCGTCGCGAAGCCGTCCGGCGGTGATTCGCCAGTAGGCGGAATAGGCGGCGAACAGCAGCAGCGGCGGCAGCAGAGCGGCGATGGCGAGACGCGTCGAACGGCGCATTGCGCGGTTATAGCTTCTCGCCCGGAGCCCGGCCAGCCTCGCCCTTCGCGACTCGGCTTTCAGGCGCTCCTCCTCGGGATGAGGTTTTTTCTTACTGCCATCAAAGAACCGCCTCATCCTGAGGAGGCGCGGAGCGCCGTCTCGAAGGACGCCAGATGTTCGTGCAGCGCACCGTTTTGCCAATTCCTTCCCGAGCTCTGAGAAGGGCGCGATGCGCCCGTCTCGAACCATGAGCGCCGCCGCCCTCTCCCTGCCGCCGCGCATCGCGGCATTGTGCGGCGGCGGGCGCTCCGTCTGGGTCTTCGCCTACGGCTCCTTGATGTGGGACCCGGGCATTCCCCATGCCGCAGTCGCGCCGGCGCTCGTTTACGGCTGGCACCGCAGCTTCTGCGTCATGTCCTACGATTACCGCGGCTCCCGCGCGCGGCCGGGGCTCGTGCTCGGGCTCGACCGCGGCGGCGCCTGCCGCGGCGTGGCGCTGCGCCTGCCGCCGGCGGATGCGGCGGCGGCCCTCGCCCTTTTGTGGGCGCGCGAGATGACCGACCTCGTCTACGACTTGCGCCCGGTGACGGCATATGTCGCCGGCGGCAGCGTCGCGAGCCTTGCCTTCGTCGTGCGCCGCGGCCATCCCCATTATGCCGGCCGGCTGCCGCCCGAGGCGGCGGCGCGGATGATCGCGGGCGCCGAGGGCAGCCGCGGCGCCTGCCGCGATTATCTCGCCGGCACGATCCGCCATCTCGAGGCGCTCGGCATCCTCGATGCCGGGCTGCGGCGGCTCGATCGGCTCGTCAGCGGCCTGGCCGCTCGCGCGTCCGAATGACGATTTCCGATTTGAGCGTCCGGTGCACCGGGCAGTGATCGGCGATCTCCAACAGCCGCGCCCGCTGTTCCATGTCGAGCGGCCCGGACAGCTCGATCTCCCGGTCGATCTCGTCGAGGAGGCCGATGCGGGTTTCGCAGTCGCGGCAATCCTCGGCGTGAATCTTGCGATGGCCGAGGACGACGCGCACGCGCTCGAGCGGCCAGCCCTTGCGGTCGGCGTAGAGGCGCAAGGTCATCGAGGTGCAGGCGCCGAGCGCGGCGAGCAGCAAATCGTACGGGTCGGGCCCGGTGCCGCCGCCGCCCCTTTCGAGGGGCTCGTCGGCGAAGAGGCTATGGCCGGCGGCCGCCACCGATTGCTGCAAGCGGCCGTCGCCGGTCTCGCCCACCACGACCTCGCCCGCAGGCGGGCGGGATTGTGCCGCCGGATCGCTCTCTTGTGTTCGCATCATCGGGCTCCCTGGCGAGACGCCGCAGCGCCGTTCGGCGCCACTTGCGGCAAGTTACGACCAATTGTCATCGTCGGTGCGGTTTCCCACATCTCTTCGGGCACGCTGGCGATCGACCCGCCGTATAATGGCGCGGGTCGAGATCCTGGGAGGAGTTTCCCGTGATACGCAAATTCCTGATAGGGGCGGTGCTCGCCGTTGCAACCATCACCTCGTCGCTGAGCGTCAGCCCGGCCGAGGCTTGGTGGCGCGGCGGCCATGCCTGGGGCTGGCACGGCGGCGGCTGGCGCGGCGGCTGGGGTTGGCGCGGCGGCTGGGGCTGGCGCGGCGGCTGGGGCTGGCGCGGCGGCTGGGGCTGGCGCGGCTGGGGCTGGGGTTGGCCCTGGTGGGGCGCGGCCGCGGCGGTGGGCTGGGGCTGGGGCTGGGGCTATCCGGCCTATGCCTGGGGCTATCCCTCTAATTATTGCTACACCTACAACTGCTATTGAGCGCGGCGGCCGGCGGCGCGCCCCGCCGCCGGCCTGACTCGCGGCCTGCCTAGCCGCAGCGCGAGTAGTCGCAGTTCGTGCACTGGTCGCAGCCTTCGAGGCGGATCAGCGCGGCGGCGCCGCATTTCGGGCATTGCGCCATCCGAGGCAGAGTCGCGCTGCCCGTCTGCGGGTTCGCGCCGAGGCTTTCGGCGGCCGGCAGGTTGACCACCTTCGCGGCTTGCGCGGGGTCGCGCTGGCCGCGCGGCAGAAAGCCGATCTCGATCATGTGCCGTTCGATCACATCGCCGATCGCGGCCAACAGCGAGGGCACGTAGCGCCCCTCCATCCAGGCGCCGCCCCTGGGATCGAACACCGCCTTCATCTCCTCGACGACAAACGACACGTCGCCGCCGCGCCGGAAGACGGCGCTGATCATCCGCGTCAGCGCCACGGTCCAGGCGTAATGCTCCATGTTCTTCGAGTTGATGAAGACCTCGAAGGGCCGCCTTCTGCCGTCCTGGATGATGTCGTTGAGGGTGATGTAGAGCGCGTGCTCGGTTTCCGGCCAGCGCAGCTTGTAGGTTTGCCCGGGCAGCGCCTCGGGGCGGCTGAGCGGCTGCGTCATGTAGACGACGCCGCCGGCCTCGAAGACGTCGACGGGCTTTGCCGCCGGCGCCGGCAGCGGCAGCTCGGTCTGGCGCGGCGCCGGGCGCGGGGCGGCCGACGGCTCCGCCGGCCTCTCCTCGCGGCGCTCGAGCACCGCTCCCGTCACCTCGTTCGGGCGATAGGTGGTGCAGCCCTTGCACCCCAGCGCGTAGGCCTGCTGGTAGATATCCTTGAAGCGCTCGAAGGGGATGTCGGCCGGCAGGTTGATCGTCTTCGAGACGCCGCTGTCGACATGTTTCTGGACCGCCGCCTGCATGACGAGGTGGTCTTCGGGCGTCAGCCCCTCGGCATCGACGAAGCAGTCGGGCAGCGGCGCGACGCTGCCCTTCAGGCGCTGGTAGAGGCGGTAGGCGTAGTCCGCCACCTCCTCCTCGCGCCGCGTGCCGTCCGGCATCAGGATGTTGCGCGTATAGCGGAAACTGAAGACTGGCTCGAGCCCCGAGGATACGTTGTCGGCAAAGAGCGAAATCGTGCCCGTCGGCGCGACCGAGGTCAGAAGCGCGTTGCGCATGCCGTTCTTGGCGATGGCCTCGCGCAGCTCGGGCGCGAAGGCGGCGATCCGCTCGCCCGCGAGGTAGCGCTCGCGGTCGAAGAGCGGGAAGGGGCCCTTTTCCGCCGCCAGCGCCGCCGAGGCGAGATAGGCGGCGCGCTCGATCGCCGAAAGCCAGGTTTCGGTCGCCGCCACCGCCTTCGCCGAGCCGTAGCGCAGCCCGCACATGATCAGCGCGTCGGCGAGCCCGGTGACGCCGAGCCCGATGCGGCGCTTGGCCAGTGCTTCCTCGCGCTGCTGCGGCAGCGGAAATTGCGACACGTCGATGACGTTGTCCATCATGCGCACGGCGTCCGGCACGAGCCGCGCGAGCCGGTCGAGGTCGAGCCGCGCCTTCTCGGTGAAGGGGTCGAGGACGAGCCGCGCCAGGTTGATCGACCCCAAGAGGCACGCGCCATAAGGCGGCAGCGGCTGCTCGCCGCACGGATTGGTCGAGGTGATGGTCTCGCAATAATGGAGGTTGTTCGACCGGTTGATGCGGTCGATGAAGATGACGCCGGGCTCGGCATAGGCGTAGGTCGCCCGCATGATCTTGTCCCACAGCTCGCGCGCCGGCAGCACCTTCCACGCCGTGCCGTCGAAGGCGAGCTGCCAGGGCGCGTTCTCCTCGACCGCCTGCATGAAGGCGTCGGTGACGAGCACCGAGAGATTGAACATCCGCAGCCGGCCCGGCTCGTGCTTGGCTTCGACGAAGGCCTCGATGTCGGGGTGGTCGCAGCGCAGGGTCGCCATCATCGCGCCGCGGCGGTAGCCGGCCGACATGATCGTGCGGCACATCGCGTCCCACACGTCCATGAAGGAGAGCGGCCCCGAGGCGTCGGCGCCGACGCCCTTGACGGGTGCGCCGCGCGGCCGCAGCGTCGAGAAATCGTAGCCGATGCCGCCGCCCTGCTGCATCGTCAGCGCCGCTTCGCGCAGATGCGCGAAGATGCCGCCCATGTCGTCCGGGATCTGCCCCATCACGAAGCAGTTGAAGAGCGTCACCGAGCGCTTGGTGCCGGCGCCGGCAATCACCCGGCCGGCCGGCAGGAACGCGAAATCCTCCATCGCGGCATAAAAGCGTTCGCGCCACGGCGCGGGATCGCGCTCGACCGCGGCGAGCGCCTCCGCGACCCGCCGCCAGGTGTCCTCGATCGTCCTGTCGAGCAGCTCGCCCGAAGCGCCCTTCAGGCGGTATTTCATGTCCCAGATCTGCTGCGAGATCGCGGCTACGGTGGCCATGACCCGTCATTCCTCCTTCAAGAGGAAATGTAGTTCTTTTTTCGTTCACCGGCCAGATCTTCGAACCGCTCGCCGCCGCTCGCCTCCTTCTCCAGCACCGCGGTGGCCGCCTCGATCCGGGTTTCGATCTCCTGCATGACGGCGCGGCGGGAGAGGCCGGGCGGGATCGGCGGCAAGAATTCGAGCACGATGCGGCCCGGGCGCTTCAAAAAGCTTCGCCGCCCCCAGTAGAGGCCGGAATTGACCGCCGCCGGCACGAGCGGCAGCTGCAGCCCCTGATAGAGAGCCGCGACGCCGGGATGGTAGGAAAGGCGCGTCCCCGGCGCGGTCCGGGTCCCTTCGGGAAAGATGACGATCGGCCGGCCCTCGGCGGCGGCCTCGCGTGCCGCCGCCACCATCCGACGCAATGCCGCGGCGCCGGCCTTGCGGTCGACCGCGATCGAGCCGGCGCGCCCCGCATACCAGCCGTAGATCGGCAGCCATAAGAGCTCGCGCTTGACGACGATCGCCGGGTCGCCGAGCACGATCGGCAGGATCAGCGCATCCCACGCGGATTGGTGCTTCATCGCGACGATGCAGGCGCCCGGCGGCAGCCGGTCCAAGCCGCGGACCTCGTGCCCGAGCCCGACGACGGCGCGCAGCAGCACGAGCACGCTTTTCGCCCACCATCGGCCGAACGCCATCGCCGCGCGCCGCGGCGGTACGAGAAACGGCAACGCCAGGACGCCGACGATGACCGTCCAGCCGACGAACAGCAGGTTGAAGGCGAAGGCCCGGGCCCAGCTCATCGCGACGGCCCCGCCTCGACGCGGGCTTCGCCGGAGGCGCCGGCGCCTCCGGTTTCGGGAACCAGCGGCCGCATTAGCGTTGCCAGGTATTTGCTGTATTCGCGCAACACCAACAGCGCGTTGCCGCGCTCGGTCCACCAGCGCCTCGGCTCGAGCTCCTCGGGGAAGACCGGGTGCGGGACGATCTCGATGTCGGGCATGGCGCGGGTAAATTCGAGCAGGCTGCGCGGCATGTGGTACCAGGCGGTGACGAGACGCAGGCTTCTATACCCTTCCCGGCGCATCCATCGCGCGGTTTCGAGCGCGTTTTGCCGAGTATTGTCGGCGTGATGCCCGAGCACGACGCAGCATGCCGCAGAGGCCGGCGCGATTTTCGCGACCCGCAGCAGATCGGCGAGGTCGACATGTCGGTTGACGCCGGAGACGAACAGCTTCTTGCCCTTGCCCTGGCGCAACAGCTCGAAGCCGCTTTCCAGCCGCCCGCTGCCGCCGGTCAGGACGACGATGGCGTCGGTCGGCGGCGCCTTGCCGGCGCCATACCGGTGCCCGACGGCGACGAAATAGCCGAACCCCGCGGCGAGGAGCACGACGAAGAGGGCCGCTCCGGCAAAAATCATACGCACCGCGCGCATCATCGGACCCCGGCCGTGGCGCGGTGCGAGAGCGGCCTGCCTCGGCGCAGCGACCCGACGGCCGCCGCCGGCGAGCGGCGGCGGCCGATCGAGATCGCAATCTCGGCTAGCCGACCGCGCCGGTCAGAAGCGGTCCGAACAGCCGCCACCGCTCGCCGTCGAAGCGCGCCATCTGGACTTGCTTGACCGGGGCGAAATCGGTCGGGCTAGTATTGATCGTGATGCCCGGCAGCAGCATCGGAAGCTTGAAATTATGCAAATTCGCCGCCTGCCGCATCACGTTTTCCCGGGTCAGATTGTCGCCGCACTGCTTCAGCGCCTGCACCACGGTCGCCGCGTTGGAGGGGCCGTAGACGTTGTTGACGTCGGTCTTGTCGCCCTTGGGATAATACTTGTCCATGAAGCCGACCCACCACTTGTAGCCGGCGTCGTCCTTCCATTGCGGATCGGTCGGGTCCTTCAGGTAGAAATCGGAGACGGTCCCCTTGGCGTTTTCGAAGCCGGCCGGCTTCAGGGTGGCCGCGACCGACGCGCCGATGCTGCTGAGGACATGCACCGGCTTCCATTCGATTTCGGCCGCCTTCTTGATCGCCTGTGCCGCAAATTTCGGGATCGCGGTGTTGACGAACGCATTGCAGCCCGCCGACTTCATCGCGATCACCTGCGAATCGACGGTGGTGTCGGTCGTCTCGTAGCTCGCCGCCACGGCGATTTTCAGACGCGCCTTCGCCAGCCCGTCGCTGACGCCTCTCAGATAATCCTTGCCGAAATCGTCGTCCTGATAGAGCACGGCGACCTTTGCCTTCGGATTCTGCTTCAGGATGTAAGCCGCGTAGATCAGCCCCTCGCTGTGGTAGTTGGGCTGCCAGCCGATCGTCCAGGGATGGCCCTTCGGGTCGTTCCATTTGCTGGCGCCGGTCGAGACGAAGAGCTGCGGCACCTTCTTCTGGTTCATATAGTGCCAGATCGCGCTGTTTGTCGGCGTGCCGAGCGGACCGGCGTCGAGGAACACATGATCCTGCTCGACCATCTTGCGCGTCATCTCGACGGTCTTCGGCGGCGAATAGGCGTCGTCGTAGGAGAGGAAGTCGATCATGCGGCCGTTCACGCCGCCCTGGTCGTTGACCATCTTGTAATAGGCGGCCATAGCTCTGCCGATCGTGCCGTAGGACGAGGCCGGCCCGCTGTAGAAACAGGTGTTGCCGATCTTGATCGACTTGTCGGTGACGCCGGGGCCATATTTTTTGGCGGCGCCGGCGGATCGCGGCAGCGCGCCGAGAGCGAGCGTGGCGGGCGCGGCGGCGATGATCGAACGGCGCGTCAGTTGCTTCATGGGTGACCTCCCTGGAGAGCCCGGCTCTAGCCTATGCCGGCGGTTGACGATTGCGTGATCGCGACAGCCGCGCAATGACGAGCCGGGTGAAACCCGCCGCTCCCGACGGCATCACGAAAATGACAAGCAGCATGATGACGCCATAGACGGCGCCCGCCAATCCCCGTGAGACGCTCTCGGCGATGTTCGGCACGTAGAGCACGAAGAGGCCGCCGAAGAGGCAGCCCGGCAACGATCCCATGCCGCCGATGATCAGCCCCACGAGGAATGAGATCGACAGCAGGAAATTGAAGCTGTCCGGTGCGACGAACTGCACCGCGATGGCGCCGAGCGCACCGGCGATCCCGGTATAAAGCGCGCTGACGCCGAAGGTCAGCGTCTTGTACAAGGGCGCGTTGATGCCCATCGCGCTTGCCGCGATCGGATGGTCGCGGATCGCCATGATGGCGCGCCCGGTGCGGCTCCGCACCAGGTTGGCGGCGCCGGCGAAGAGGATCAGGACCACCGCCAGCGTGAAGTAGTAGAGCCACTGGTCGGCGTCGATCGGCAGGAAGGAGGGCGGGTCGGGCTGATCGACGACGATGCCTTGCACGCCGCCGGTCCAGTGTTCGAGGCCGTGGAATTTCAACAGCTGCGGCAGCGCGACAGCGAGCGCGAAGGTGGCGAGCGCGAGGTAGAGGCCTTGCAGGCGCAATGCCGGCAGGCCGAATAGAAAGCCGACGAGGAAGCAGACGCCGCCGGCCGCCGGCAAGGTCCAGTAATAGGCGACACCCCAGCGCTGCATCAGGATCGCCGTGACATAGGCCCCGAGCCCGTAGAAGGCGCCGTGCCCGAGCGAGAATTGGCCGTTGAACCCGGTCAACAGGTTGAGGCCGAGTATCGCCAGCCCGTAGATCATGACCAGGGTCAGCTGGAAGACGACGAACCCGTGAAAGACGAAGGGCAGCACCAGCGCGATTGCGATGGCGCCGATCATTACCCAGTGGCGGAGCGCCGGCCATGCCGCCGGTCCGCCGCGAGTCTGCGCCGGGGCGAGCGGTACGGCCTCCTGCGGCTGCGTCGTCATACCCGGCTCACCGCGCTGCGGCCGAACAGGCCGGCGGGCCGCACCATCAGCACCGCGACGATGACGATGAGAGCAATCGTCAGCTTGAGGTCGCGCCCGACATAGGGAATGTAGGTGGCTGCCAGGTTCTCGATGATGCCGACCGCGAAGCCGCCGAGTACGGCGCCGCCCGGGCTCGACAAGCCGCCGAGCACGGCGCCGGCGAAGCCGTAGAGCAGGGCGCCCAGCATCATGTTCGGCTCGAGAAACACGACCGGCGCGATCAGCATGCCGGCGACCGCGCCGATCGCTGCCGCCATGCCCCAGCCGAGCGCTGTCATCCAGCCGACCCGGATGCCGACGAGCCGCGCCGAATCGGGATTCGCGGCCGCCGCGCGCATCGCGAGCCCGAGCCGCGTGCGGCGAAAGAAGAGGTAGAGAAGCGCGAGCAACAGCACGGTAACGCCGATCATGCCGGCTTCATGCGTGTCGATCAGCGCGCTGCCGAACAGCGGCCTGGTGCCGAAGGGCGTCGGGAAGGTCTTGATCGTGTAATTCCACAGATAGCCGTCGCCGCTGTTCAGGATGCTGAAGAGCGCGATGAAACCGACGAGGCTGGCGAGAATCGGGGCGTGGTGCAGCGGCCGGAATAGGACGCGCTCGATCGCGACGCCGGCGGCGAAGGAGAGGATCACTGCCGTGAAAAAGGCCGCCCAATACGGCAGTCCCCAGGCGATCAGCTGCCAGGCGAGAAAGCTCGAGAAGGTCGCCATCTCGCCCTGCGCGAAGTTGAGATGGTCGATTGCCTGGTAGATCATCACCACGGCGAGCGCCACCAGCGCATAGATGGCGCCGTTGGCGAGGCCGGCCATTATCTGCTGCAGCAGGAGTTGCATGACTCTGATTATCCTGCTGCGAGCCGCTTGTTGCCCCTCACCCTCCCGCTTTGCGGGTCCCTCCCTCTCCCCGCATGCGGGGAGAGGGTCGGGGTGAGGGGCCATGGGCGACAGGTCATCCGCTAGTACCCCAGATAGGCGCGGCGCACGGTCTCGTCGGCGCCGACGGTTGCGGAGGGCCCGTGCATGACGATGCGGCCGGTTTCGATCAGATAGGCGCGCTCGGCGAGTTCGAGCGCGAGCGTCGCGTTCTGCTCGACGATCAGCATCGCGACCCCCGCTTCCCGGTTGACCTGCCGCAGCATCGCGAACAGCTCTTCGACGATGCGCGGGGCGAGGCCGAAGGACGGCTCGTCGAGCAGCATCAGCCGCGGCCGCAGCATCAGCGCGCGGCCGACCGCGAGCATCTGCTGCTCGCCGCCCGAAAGGGTCCCGGCTTGCTGGCGGCGCCGCTCCTTGAGGCGCGGGAAATGGGCGTAGACCAGTTCGAGGTCGCGCACGATACCGGCGCGGTCGCGCCGACTCATCGCGCCGAGCTGCAGGTTCTCCTCGACCGACATGCGCACGAAGGTGCCGCGCCCCTCCGGCACGTGCGCGATGCCGAGCCGCACGATGTCCTCGGTGGCGCGGCCCGTGATCGGCTTCCCGTCGAAGCGGATCTCGCCCTTCGTCCTGATCATGCCGCACAGCGCGCGCAAGGTCGTCGTCTTGCCGGCTCCGTTCGCGCCGAGCAGCGTGACGATGCCGCCCTCGTCGAGCCCGAAATCGATGCCGTGCAGCGCCTCGCTCTGCCCGTAATAGGCATAAAGGCCCTTGACCTCGACCATCATTGCCGATGGTCCTTCGACTTGCCGAGATAGGCGCGGATCACCGCATCGTCCTCCTGCACCTCGGCCGGCGTGCCCTCGGCGATCTTGCGGCCGAAATCGAGGGCGACGACCGTGTCGGACACCGACATCACGAGCCCCATGTGATGCTCGACGAGCAGCACCGTGACGCGCTGCGTGTCGCGGATGCGGCGGATCAGGGCGCCGAGATCGGCGACCTCCTCGTGGTTGAGGCCGCCGGCCGGCTCGTCGAGCAGCAGGAGCTTAGGCTGCGCGGCGAGTGCACGCGCCAATTCAACCCGCTTCTTGGTGCCGAGCGGCATCCCTTCCGGGATCTGGTACGCCAGCTCTTCGAGCTCGAGCAGTTCGAGCAGCGCCCAGGCCGCGTCCGACAGCGCTCGCTCCTGGCGCCTGACCGAGGGCAGGCGCAGCACGTCGCTCACATAGTCGCCGCGGCTCCTCGTGTGACCGCCGATGCGGACGTTGTCGAGCACCGATTGCTGAGTGAACAGCGCGAGGTTCTGAAAGGTGCGGGCGATGCCCAATTCGGCGATGCGGTGCGGCGGGCGGGACAACAGCGAATGACCGGCGAACAGGATGTCGCCGCGGTTCGGCGTGTAGATCCGGGAAAGGCAGTTGAAGAGCGTTGTCTTGCCGGCGCCGTTTGGGCCGATGAGGCCGAGGATCTTGCCTTCCTCGAGCGCGAAGGAGACGCCGTCGAGGGCGACAATGCCGCCGAAGCTGAGCGCGACCTCGCGCACCTCGAGCAACGGCTCGCCCGTCACGCGCGGCACCTCGGCAATCTCTGCCACGACACCACTATCCTCCCCGGACGCCCTGTTCCTATTATCGGCGGCGAACCTGCCGGCCTGGGGAGCCCCTTGTCAAGCCGGCAGCGCGCGCCCGGTCTTCACGGCCGCGCGATCGAAGGGAGCGCGCGATGGCGCAGGAAAACGGCGAAGGAAGAGGCCGGTTCCGTCTCGAAGAGGCGACGATCGCGCAACTGCATGCGGCAATCCGCGCGGGCGAAACCACCTGCCTCGACGTGGTGCGCCTCTATCTCGACCGCGTGCGCGCCTATAACGGCGTCGCGAGCCTGCTCGTCACGCCCGACGGCGAGCCCGTCGAGGCGCCGCCGGGGACGGTGCGCGCAGGCGCGCCGCTCGCCTTTCCGGCCGAGACAGTGGCGGCCGCTGCGATTTTCCCCGATCTCGACAAATATGAGGGGCCGCCTCTCGAATGGGGCCGCATGGAGAAAACGGCCTCCGACTCCGAGGTTTGTCAGCAATACGGCATGATCGCGGGGAAGCTCGAGGCCGGGCAGTTGAACGCGCTCGCGACGCTCAACATCCGCGGCGAGCGCTCGGTCACCTGCAAGGGCGAGTTCGACCGGCATCCGGACCTCGGCGCCCTGCCGCCCGGCGCGCCGCCCGTCTGCGAGCATTTCCGCCGGCTGCCCGACGCGCTCGAACGCGCCGCCGAGCTCGACGCCCGCTATGGCCGCAACCCGCCCTTGGACGAGATGCCGATGTATGGCGTCGTCTTCTCGTTCAAGGACCCGTTCGACACCAAGGACATGCGCACGACGGCCGGGGGCGACGCCGCCTACGACATCGATTTCCCGGCGAAGGACCACGTGCTCGTCGAGGAATTGCGCAGCAAGGGCGCGATCATCTTCGCCAAGGCCGTCAACACGGAATACAACGGCCGCGCCGGCAATCCGGGCGGCCGGCACCGGCCGGAAAAAATCCTGCCTTCGACGCTCGGCTATCAGCGCAGCAGCTGGGCCGGCAACCCGGCGAATCCCTACGACACGACGCGCGCCGCTTCGCTCGGTTCGTCATCGGGCTCGGGCGCTTCGGTCTCGGCCAATCTCGTCATGGCGAGCCTCGGCGAGGAGACGCGCGCCTCCTGCCGCGGCCCTGCCAACCACAATGCCGTCGCCTTGATCCTGCCGCACAAGGCGATGCTGAGTTTCAACGGCGGCGCCATCGGCGCCGACATCTATTGCGACCGCACCGGCATTCTCGCCCGCACCCTCGTAGACGCCGCGAAGATCCTCGACGCGCTGCGCAATGGGGAGCGCGGCTATTACGACCCGCGCGACCCCTATACCGCGGTGCCGCGCTCCTCGGTGCTCGCCGAAGGGTACGCCCACCACGCCCGCGCCTCGGGCCGGCCCGGCGCTCTCGAGGGCAGGCGCATCGGCATCGTGCGCGAGTCGATGCTGGTGCACCCCGGCGAGAAATCGACGCAGGCGATCTGCTACGCGGCGGCGGCGGAGATCAAGGAAGTACTGGGCCGCCGGCTCGGCGCGACCCTCGTCGAATCCGCCGACCCGCTGTGGCCGGCCGACCCCGAGATCGAGCAGATGAGCCCCGATTTCCGCCGCGCGCTCGCCCGCCTCGTGCCGGTCTTCATGCCGGATCTGCTGTTCCGTCTGGGGCCCGACGGCGAGCCCCTGTTCAAGGAATTCGCTGCGGCGATCCAGCCGACAGAATTCGCGCCGGGCAAGGTGTTCGGCAGCGGCGATCTCCTGCCGATCGACCATTGCGTGCTCTTGGCCGAAGGCCGCATCGCGCCGCCGGCAAACCTCGACATCGCGACGATCCAGAGCCAGGAGCTGGCGATGGCCTTCCGCTTTCATGTGCCGCAATACCTGGCGCGGCGCGCCGCCGACTGGGAGGCGCTGGGCTTCCGCGAGAGCCTCGTCGATTTCGCCGAGCTGAACCGGCGCTCGAAATTCTGGGGCGACGACGGCCGCGCCGGCTTCCGCAACTGGGAGGAGGTCGCCGACCCGCGCAATCCGTTGGGCGGCCGGCAGGGCGTCGACGAGCGCATCATGCTGCGCGAGCTCTTACGCCGGCTCGACATGATGGTGATGCTGGAGAACCGCCTCGACGCGCTGGTGCGGTTGCACACGCCATTGCCGCCGGGGAAGATCGGCGGCGCCCACGACCCGCTCGCGGGGCCTTCCAACCTGCGCCTCGAAACCTTCTACGGCCCAAATGCCGGACTGACCGAGATCCTCGTCCCGGCGGGTTATGTGCGCACCGTCTATGATCCCGTTTTCAAGCTGAGCGAGGACCGGCGGCGCTATGTGCCGGCGCCCTCCGACGTGCCGACGACGATTGCCGGGCCGGGGCTGCCGTTCTCGCTCGTCTTCCGCGCCGAGCCGGGCCGCGAGGATGTCGCGCTTGAGATCGCCGCTTCCTACGAGGCGGCTTCCCGCCGCCGCATCGCGCCGCCTGCCTTCGGGCCGCTGTAGCTTGCAGATCGTCGGCCGTTCGGTCCTTCCTCGTCATGCCGGCGCAAGCCGGCATCGAGGGCCGCCATGGGTCTCGGCTTCGGCCAGGCTTCCGCCGGGACGACAAGGATGAGATCGGCAGCCGGCTACCTTTGTAGGTGCCACCGCTCCTCGATCTGCTGACCGTTTGTGTTGGCGAGCAGCACGAGCGCACCGTGGCGGGCAATCACAAAGCTCTGCGTGAAGCTGCCGCTGGCGCAGCCCTTACCGAGCGTGGTGAAAGTCACGGCATCGGTGCCGCGGCCGTCGGGCCCGACCTTGTAGGTGCCGCTGATCGTTGCCTCACAGGTCGTCATGCCGAGCGTGTAGGACTCGCGGCCGCGCAAATGACCTTTGCCGTCGGCGATGAAGATCCCGGTACCGACGATCGGTAGTGAACCGCTGCCGCGCGGCACCCGGCCCGAGAAGATACCGGCATAGTGGCCGCTGAGGCTCGCCTGCGAGAACCCTCCCTGCGCAGCCGCGCCGCTGCCGGTGCCGCTCAGCGCGAGGAGGAGAGCCGCCAGTCCGAGCCGGCACGAGCAGATCCGTTTCATCGGTTCCTCCTAAGATCCCGTCACCATCAGCGCCTGCGCGCGCTCCTTGAATGCCAGCGGCAGCGGTGCCGGCCGGCGCGCATCGAGGTCGAGCTGCACGCCAAACTGCCCGAGGCGGGCCAATTCCTTGCTCCCGTCGGGTTCGATCATCCGGTGCAGAAAACGCACCGACGAATTTCCCAGATGTAGAATCCCAGTCTCGACCAACACCGCATCGCCCAACCGCGGCGCCTTGTCAATCGCGAGCTTCAGCTCGAAGGTCGAATAGCCGCGGCGCTCTTCCTCCATGTATTCGGCGGTGATGCCGATCGCCGCCTGTGCCTGGATGCACGCCGCCGTGAACCGGTGCACGAAGCCGGCGAGCGACAGCTGCCCGTTCTCGTCGAGGTCGGCGGGCCTCACCCGGTCCCGCGCCGTCGGAAAGAAGCCGGTGTGGTTCGCCGGCTCCGGGCGCGCTTCGATCGGCGGTCCTTCCCAGGCGACGAGGCGGCGATCGATGTTGCCGCGCAATTCCGCCGGCAGCGCGGGGAGCGCCAACTTCTGCTCGACCCAGGTGACGCTCTCGCCGCTCGCCGAGTCGACGAAGCGGTGCGCGAGGCGAACCCCGTCGGCGACGATCTCGAGTGGCGCGCTCTCGATGTGAAAGCTGGCGCCGGCGCGCAACTCGCGCACGAAGCGCAGATCGAGCCGCACCGGGCCACGCGCCGGCTCCACGAGGCCGAACGCCTTGGCGGCAAGCGCCGCCGCGTCGGCCAGGCGGTCGAAATAATAGGCGACAGTGAAGTGTTCGGTGACGTCGCATTCCCACGGCGAGACGATGCCGCGGTAGGTCTCGATCCATTCGCCCATGGGTTCGCCCAAGTCTCGGTGCACGATGGCGCGGGTTGTAATAGGCTCTGCCGCGGGCATCAATCATCCGCGCAGAGGAGAGGGTCATGGGACTGACGCTGGAGGAAGCCAACCGCATCGTTCGCGGCGCCATCAAGAAGGCCGAGGAGCTGAACATCCGAATAAGCGCGGCGGTGTGCGATGCCGGCGGCCGGCTGGTAGCCTTGCAGCGCATGGACGGCGCGATCTGGGCGAGCGTCTACGGCAGCCAGGGCAAGGCCGTCGCCTCGGCCGCCTTCGGCCGGGCGAGCGGCGAATTGACGCCGCGCGCCGACCAGCCGACGCCGCGCGGCATCGCTGCCGCCGAGGGCGGCCACATGATCATGGGGCAGGGCGCGGTGCCGATCCTGCGCGGCGGCGTCGTCGAAGGCGCCTGCGGCGTCGGCGGCGGCACCTCGCAGCAGGACGAGGATTGCGCGCGCGCCGGCATTGAAGCGTTGTAGGAACTGTGTCCCTCGCTCCGCTGGCGCGGGGCCGGGGAGATCACCCTACCATCGCTGCTTCGGGCGCTAAGGCCGCCTTAAGGCACGCTCGATGCGCCGGTCGGGGACGAGCCATAGGAGCGCGACGAAGAGATAGATCGCGTCGGCGATCCAGGTCGCGGCGAACGCCGACAGGATGCCGACGACATAGAGCACCGGCGAAATCTTGCCCTTGAGATCGCGGCCCAGCGCGCGCCGCAACGGCGAGTCCGGCCCTTGCCGGCGGATGATGACGGTCTGCATTACGTACCAGGCGAGCGCCGGCATCAAGAGAGACACGCCATAGACTGCGGTCGGCAATGCCGCGAATTGGTTCTCGCCTATCCACCCGGTCGCGAACGGGATCAGCGACAGCCAGAACAGCAGATGCAAGTTGGCCCACAGCAACGGCCCGTCGATCTGCCGCACAAGGTGGAAGAAATGGTGGTGGTTGTTCCAATAGATCGAGACGTAGAGAAAGCTCAGCACATAGGAGAGGAATACCGGCGTCACCCTTTCTAGGCCGGCGAGGCTCGCGTCCTTCGGCACCTTCAATTCGAGCACCATGATCGTGACGATGATCGCCACGACGCCGTCGCTGAAGGCGAGAAGCCGGTCCTTTTCCATGCGCTCCGGCTACCGGTACTCGTCGCCGCAATCGCCGATCGCGCGCATCAGGTCGTGCGAGCGGGCGGCGACCGCCTCGATCCGCGCCAGATCCTCGGCGTCGAGTGCGAAACCGAAGCTGCGCGCGTTCTGCTCGATGTGCTCGGCGATCCCGAGCCGCGCGCCGACAATGACGCCGGCGACCGCCCTTTGGTCGAGCACATAGCGGATGCCGACATTGGCGATCGCGACGCGGTGCTTGTCGGCGATGCTTTTGAGCGCCGCGAGCAATTCCTGAAAAAGCGCCCAGCCGCCCCAGGTGTCGATCATGCGCTTGTATTTCTGCAGCGAGGCGGTCGCGAGTTCGGCGCGGCCCGGTTCGGCGCGCCCGAGATATTTCTCCGACAACAGCCCGCCGAGCAGCGTGCCGTAGGCGAGCAGCCTCACGCCCTCGGCTTCGCACCAGGCCGCCATCCGCTGCTCCGGCCGGCGATCGACGAGCGAATATTGCACTTGGTTCGAGACGATGCGGATACCGCGCGCG
This sequence comes from Allostellaceae bacterium, assembly GCA_035538335.1. GTDB lineage: Bacteria > Pseudomonadota > Alphaproteobacteria > ATCC43930 > CGMCC-115725 > AP-15. The sequence goes on along the minus strand of DATLKN010000003.1, from coordinate 71,969 downwards.
GCGATCGCAGCGAGCCGCTCGGTGTCGAAGTTCGTCAGCCCAAGATGGCGGATCTTGCCGGCGGCGGCGAGCTCGGCGAGATGCGCGAGCGCGTCGAAATAACGCTCGTCGCCGTACTCCCACCAATGGAACTGCAACAGGTCGAGGCAATCGGCGGCCATCCGTCGGCGCGACAAATCGACCGCCGCCTCGACGACCTCTCGGCTCATGCGGCCGGGGTAGGGCACCCATTTGGTGAAGGCCGTCGTCTCGGCCGAGCGCTCGGGGCCGAGCCGACGGCGGAATTCGCCGACGAAATCCTCGGCCGGCCCGTAATGGTCGGCGAGGTCCCAGCTCGTAAAGCCGATCTCGTGATAGCGAAGCATTTGCCCGACCGCACGCTCGGGGTCGATGGCCCCGTGCGCTCCCGAGACCTGCCACATGCCGTTCAGAATGCGGCAAATCTCGAGATCGGGGCCGAGGCGGCAGCGGCTTTCCGGCGGCAAGCTCATCATCTCTCTCCGGCAGAGGGTGCGCAGGCCCTGATGACCGCCTCGAAGGCGGCGCGTGAGCCGGGGCCGCGCGCATAGGGGCTGAGGATCGGCAAGTCGATGCCCGATTGCCGCAAGGCTGCGAGCCGCGCGCGGGCACCCTCCGGCGTCCCGGCGACGCTCGTCGCCTCGATCATGTTGTCGCTGGTGGCCCGCTCGGCCGCCTCCCGGTCGCGGCGCGACCATGCCTCGGCGATTGCCGCCGCCTCGTTACCGAAGCCGTGCTCGGCCATCAGCCGATTGTAGCGCGGGAAAAACCCGGCGTAGAAGGCGAGCCCCGGCCGCAAGGCGGCGAGCGCCTCGCCGCGCGTCTCGGCAATGGCGGCGGGAAAGAGCGACGCGACGGCGATTTTTGCCGGGTCGCGGCCGGCCCGCGCCGCACCCCCGGCGAGATGCCGGCGCGTCGCTGCCGCCGTCGCCAGCGTGCTGCGCGTCAGTATGACGCCGTCGGCGATCTCGCCGGCGAGCGCCGTCATCTTCGGGAAAACGGCCGAGACGAAGATCGGCACTTCGCGGCCGCTCGGCGCGAACCACAGCGAGAACTCGGCGATGCGCACGGTTTCGCCCGCATACGCGACGCGGCCCTGGCGCAGCAGCGCGCGCACGATCTCGATGGTTTCCCGCAGCCGCGTCAGCGGCTTCCCGTAGGCGATGCCGTGCTCGCTCTCGACCTGCACCTTGTGGCTCGAGCCGAGGCCGAGGATGAAGCGCCCACCCGACAGATCGTCGAGGCTCGCCGCCGCCATCGCGATCGTCGGCGCGCTGCGCACGTAGACGCTCGAGATCGCGGTGCCGAGGCGGATGCGCGAGGTCGCGGCGGCGCAGGCGGCGAGGATCGCGAACTGGTCGCCGCCATGCCCCTCGGCGACCCAGGCCGACTCGTAGCCGAGCTCTTCGGCGAGCTTTGCGCATTCGACGATCTCGGCGGGGCCGGGCCCACCGGAGAAAGCGATGCCGAGGCGCTCCATCTTCTTCCTCCTTCGCCGGCCAACGCCGTAGAGTAGAGCGCGAGCCGCAGGGAGTCGCCCCTCGAATGGCCTCCGAAATCGACCGATTGGCCGAGTTTGTCGCCACCGCCCGCTGGCGGGACGTGCCCGTGCCGGTGCAGCGCCAGGCAAAGCTTGTGCTGCGCGACACGCTCGGCGTCATCCTCGCCGGCTCCGAGCGGCCGGAAGTGAAGGCGCTGACGCGCCGCCTCGCGAACGGCATCCCCGGCGCCGCCGTCTACGCCCGCGGCATGCCGACCGCCGAGCCGCGCCTCGCGGCGCTCCTCAACGGCATCGCCGGCCGCTCGGTCGAATTGTGCGAGGGGCTGCGACTCGCCTCGGGGCAGGCGGCGATGCAGGTATTGCCGGCCGTGTTGGCGGTGGCCGAGGTGCGCGGCGGCACCGGCGAGGAAATACTCGCGGCGCTGCTGCTTGGTTACGAAGTGGCGGGCCGGCTCGCGGGCGGCTTTACGCCGCGCCCGCTCGCGCATCAGAACGGCCAGGTGTCGCTGATCGCCGCTGCTGCCGCCGGCGCGCGGCTCTACCGCCTCGATGCGGCCGATACCGCCCGCGCCATGCGCATCGCGACGACGCTGCTTTTGACGCCGAGCTATCTCGATGCGGTCGCCGGCGCGACGGCGCTCAACGTCGCGGGCGGGATCAGCGGCTTTGCCGGCGCGCTCGCCCCGGAACTGGCGCTCGCCGGCTTTTCGGCGCGCGAGGACGCGGTCGAGGCGGCGCTCGGGCAATTGGTCGGCAGCGGCTTCTCCGCGGCGCACCTCGGCGAGGGCCTCGGCAAAGACTGGCAGATCGCGCGCAACTATTTCCGCCTGCACGCCTGTTGCAACCCGGTCCACCCGGCGCTCGATTGCCTCGCCGAGATCCTCGCCGAGCTGCGCCCGCGGCCGGGGGAGGTGGCGCGCATCGACGTTGCGACCCACCGCTTCGCCTCGGTCATGAACGAGCCCGCGCCCGCCAGCTACTTCGCCTCGAAATATTCCCTGCCGCACGCCGCCGCGGCGATGGTCGTGCGCGGCAATGCCGGATTTTCGGCGCTCGACGACAGCGCCCTCGCCGATCCCGCGATCGCGGCGTTGCGCCCTCGCGTCCAGATCGTCGAAGATCCGTCGATGACCGCGCAGGTGCCGCGCCTGAAGCCGGCGCGCGTCACCGTGACGCTCGCCGACGGTCGGCGAGCGACGCGCGCCCGGGCGAGCCACCGCGGCGATTTCGACGAGCCCTTTTCCGAAGCCGAGCTGCGGAGCAAATTCTGCGAGCTGGCGGCGAGCGTGCTGACGGAAGAGGGCGTGCGTGATGTCGAGGCGGCGCTCGATGGTTGCGAGGATTGGCTCAGCCTCGACGCGCTGATCGCACCTCTGCGGCGCCACGGCCGCCGCCGAACCGAGAGGGCAGACGTCATGGGCAGCATCAACCAGAGCATCGCTCTGCGGCATGACGGCGAGATAGCCGTCGTCACGATCGACAACCCGCCGGTCAACGCGCTGAAGCACGAGGTGCGCGCGGGCCTCGTCGAGGCATTGCGCCGCGCCGGCGAAGACGGACAGGTCAAGGCCGTCGTGCTGCTCGGCGCCGGGCGCGGCTTTTCCGCCGGGGCGGACATCAGCGAATTCGGCGCGCCGCTCAAGCCGCCCGGCCTCGGCGAGGTCCTCGCCGCGATCGAGGCGATGCGCAAACCCGTCCTCGCCGCGATCCACGGGCTAGCGCTCGGCGGCGGGCTGGAATTGGCGCTCGCCTGCCATTTCCGGGTCGCGTCGCCCGATGCGCGGCTCGGCTTGCCCGAGATCAAGCTCGGCATACTGCCCGGCGCCGGCGGCACGCAGCGCCTGCCGCGGCTGTTGGGCCCGGAAAAGGCGCTCGCGATGATCCTTTCGGGCGATCCGCAGCCGGCCTCCGCGCTGGCCGGCGACGGCGTCGTCGATGCCCTCGCCGACGGGCCGCTTGAGCCTTTCGCGGTCGAGTTTGCGCGCCGGCTCGTCGCGGAAGGCCGGCCCCTCCGGCTCGTCCGCGACCGCGAGGAAAAGCTCGGTGCGGCAAAGGCCGACCCGCAGCCGTTCGATGAGGCCGCGGCGTCCCTGACTCGAAGGGCGCGCGGCGAGGCCGCACCCGCCGCCGCGGTCGAGGCGGTGCGCAATTCGTTTGCGCTGCCCTTCGAGGAAGGGCTGCGGCGGGAACATGAACTCTTCCGAAATCTCGTCACCGGCGAGCAGTCGCACGCCCGCCGGCACATCTTCTTCGCCGAGCGCGAGGCGATGAAAATCCGCGGCATGCCGGCCGGGATCGAACCGGCGACGGTCAAGAAGGCCGCCGTCATCGGCGCCGGCACGATGGGTGGCGGCATCGCCATGTGCTTCGCCAATGCCGGCATCCCGGTCACGGTCATCGAAACCGCCCCGGATCTGTTGCAGAAAGGCCGCGACCGCATCGCCGGCACCTACAAGGTCACTGTCTCGCGCGGCGGGCTCGCCCAGGCCGAGATGGACCAGCGGATGGCGCTGATCGAGGGCGCGGTCGGCCTCGAGGCGGCGGGCGCGGCCGACATCGTCATCGAGGCGGTCTTCGAGGAGATGGAGCTGAAAAAGCAGGTATTCGCCGAGCTCGACCGTGTGGCGAAGCAAGACGCAGTCCTCGCCAGCAATACCTCGACCCTCGATGTCGACGAGATCGCCCGCGCGACGCAGCGTCCGGAGTCCGTCCTCGGCATGCATTTCTTCAGCCCGGCCAACGTCATGCGGCTCCTCGAAGTGGTGCGCGGCAAGGCGACCTCATTCCCGGCGCTGGCAACGGGAATTGCGGTCGGCCGCCGCCTCGGCAAGGTGCCGGTGACGGTCGGCGTCTGCTACGGCTTTGTCGCCAACCGCATGCTGGCGCGCCGCTCGGTCGAGACGGAGCGGCTCTTGCTCGAAGGCGCCAGCCCGCAGCAGGTCGATGCCGCGCTCTTCGAGTTCGGCTTCCCGATGGGCCCCTGCGCGATGATGGATCTGGCGGGCCTCGACGTTGGCTGGCTCATCCGCAAAGGCCGCGGCGAGCGAGCAATCATCGAGGATGCGCTGTGCGAGAAGGGTTATTTCGGCCAGAAGACGGGGAAGGGGTATTTCCGCTACGAGGCGGGCTCGCGCACGCCGCTGCCCGACGACGAGGTCGCCGAGATCATTCGCGAGGCTGCCGGAAGGCTCGCGGTCGCCCGCCGCGAGATCGCCACGCAAGAGATCGTCGAGCGGCTCCTTTTCCCGATGATCAACGAAGGCGCGCGCATCCTCGAGGAGGGAATCGCGGCACGCCCGGGCGACATCGACGTGATCTGGGTCTACGGCTACGGCTGGCCGGCCTGGCGCGGCGGCCCGATGTTCTACGCCGACGAGCTAGGCCTCGCCCGCGTCGCCGAGCGGCTCGCCCGTTATGCCGAACTGGCGCATGACGAGAGCCTCAGACCGGCGCCGCTGCTTGCCCGGCTCGCCGCCGTTGGCCAGGGCTTCGCCTCGCTCGGCGCGTGACGAAGCCCTGAGCGCGCGCCCCTCATTTGCTGTATCCTCTCGCCGCCGAGACAAGGAGCCACGCATGGATCTGCGCTTCACCCCCGAGGAGCTGGCCTTCCGCGACGAGGTGCGAAGCTTCCTCCGCTCGGCCTGTCCGCCTGCGATCCGCGACAAGATGGTCGAGGGCCGGCGGCTCTCGAAGGACGAGATCGTCGCCTGGCAGCGCACCCTGAACCAGAAGGGCTGGGCCGTCGCCAACTGGCCGAAGAAGTGGGGCGGCACCGGCTGGAGTCCGGTGCAGCAATACATCTTCCAGGACGAATTGCAGCAGGCGCCGGCGCCGCCGCCCTTGGGCTTCGGCGTGACGATGGTCGGGCCCGTCATCATCGCCTTCGGCTCGGAAGAACAGAAAAAGCACTACCTGCCGCGCATCGCCAATCTCGACGATTGGTGGTGCCAGGGCTTCTCGGAGCCGGGCTCCGGCTCCGACCTCGCCTCGCTGCGCACCTCGGCGAAGCGCGTCGGCGACAAGTACGTCGTCAACGGCCAGAAGATCTGGACGACGCTCGCGCAGCACGCCGATTGGATCTTTTGCCTGGTGCGCACCGACCCGCAGGCGAAGCAGCAGGAAGGCATCTCTTTCATCCTCATCGACATGAAGACGCCGGGGATCACGGTGCGCCCGATCGTCACGATCGACGGCGGGCGGGAAGTCAACGAGGTGTTCTTCGACGAGGTCGAGGTGCCGGCCGAGAACCTCGTCGGCGAGGAGAACAAGGGCTGGGACTACGCGAAATACCTGCTCGGCCGCGAGCGCACCGGCATCGCCCGCGTTGGCACCTCGAAGGAGCGGCTGCGGCGCATCCGCGAGCTCGCCGCGATGGAGCGGTTGGGCGACAAGCCGCTTATCGAGGACGAGCGCTTCCGCGAGAAATTGGCCGCCGTCGAGGTCGAGCTGAAGGCGCTCGAGATGACGCAGCTGCGCGTCGTCGCCGCCGAGCGCACGCGCACCGACAACAAGCCCGACCCCGCCTCCTCGATCCTCAAGATCAAGGGGTCCGAGATCCAGCAGATGACGACCGAGCTGTTGCTGGAGGTCGTCGGCCCCTACGCGCTGCCCTACCAGCCCGAGCGCGACGAGGAGGAGCGCTGGAACGAGCCGCCGATCGGCCCCGATTGGGCAGGACCGATCGCGCCGACCTATTTCAACTGGCGCAAGATCTCGATCTACGGCGGCACCAACGAGATCCAGAAGAACATCGTCGCCAAGGCGATCCTGGGGTTGTGAGGTTCCGCCGGCCGCGGGCGGAGTTTTTCGAACATGCGGGCAAGCGCGCCAGCACAGATTCGTCTTGCCCGGACTTGGTCCGGGCATCCACGACTTGTTGCTCGCTCGACGCGGCGGGGATCAATCCGTGGATGGCCGGGCCAAGCCCGGCCAAGACGATTTTGATTGCATGCTCCCGGGCGCGGGAACGGCGGGCGGGCGAACGTCCTAAAACAATCGGGCGGTGAACGATGGATTTCGACCTGAATGACGAACAGCGGCTCTTGAAGGAGAGCCTCGACCGCCTCGTCGCCGACCGCTACCAGTTCGAAAACCGCAAAACCTATGGCCAGAGCCCCGAAGGCTGGAGCCGCGAAATCTGGGCGCAATTTGCCGAGCTTGGCCTCCTCGGCCTGCCCTTCGCCGAGGAATACGGCGGCATCGCGGGCGGCCCGGTCGAGACGATGATCGCCATGGAAGCCTTCGGCCGGGCGCTCGCGCTCGAGCCCTATTTCGCGACCGTCGTGCTCGGCGGCGGCTTTTTGCGGCATGGCGGCAATGCCGCGCAAAAGGCGGCGCTGATCCCCGAAATAGCCCAAGGCAAGCTGATCCTCGCCTTTGCCGCCACCGAGCGGCATTCGCGCTACGACCTTGCGGACGTCTCGACGAGCGCCCGGCGCGACGGCTCAGACTGGATCCTCGACGGCGAGAAGGGCGTCGTGCTGCACGGCGACCATGCCGACAAGCTCCTCGTCACCGCCCGCACCGGCGGCGGCCGGCGCGAGCGCGACGGCATCGGCCTCTTTCTCGTCGATGCCGGGCAGCCGGGCGTGACGCGCCGCGGCTACCCGACGCAGGACGGGCTGCGCGCCGCCGAGATCGGCCTGGCCGGAGTCAGGGTCGGGCCGGAGAGCGTCATCGGCGAGCCCGATGCCGCGCTGCCGCTCCTCGAGCGCGTCGTCGAGGAAGGCATCGCCGCGCTCTGCGCCGAGGCGGTCGGAGCGATGGCGGCGATGCACGAGCTGACCGTCGAGTATTTGAAGACGCGCCGTCAGTTCGGCCGCGAGATCGGCAAGTTTCAGGTGCTGCAGCACCGCGCCGTCGAGATGCTGATCGCCTTGGAACAGGCGCGCAGCATGGCGATGTACGCGACGATGATGGCCGCCGCCGAGAATCCGTCCGATCGCAGCGCTGCAATGTCGGCCGCCAAGGTGCAGATCGGCCGCTCCGGGCGTTTTGTCGGGCAGCAGGCGATCCAGCTGCACGGCGGCATCGGCATGACGATGGAGTACAAGGTCGGGCATTACTTCAAGCGCGTGACGATGATCGACACGCTGTTCGGAGACGCCGACCATCACCTGCGCCGGCTGGCGCGGCCGGGCAGTGCGCCGATTGCCGCGTGACATGTCAATGTTGCGCAGGCGCCGTGCGTGCGCATGAGGAGGTCTAGGGTGGCGTCAAGAACGATCCTTATTCTGAGACGCCTCGCGCAGCGAGGCCTCGAAGGACGCCGGGCGGCTCCCCGGCCAAACCGAGAGTGCGCTGTCTTGCTTTGCTGCTGCGCGATGAATACTATGAATACTTGCGAACTACTCTTTGACAGTCCCAACCGATGATCATCACCTGTCCTGCCTGCCGTACCCGTTTCAACGTTGACGAGCGGCAGTTGAATGGGCCTGCCGGCCGCGACGTGCGCTGCGCGAACTGCGGCCACACCTGGCGTCAGGCGCCGGAATTGCGCGGCGAGCCGGTGGCGCCGCCCGAGCCGGCGGGGCCGAGGGTCGAGCCGGTCATCGGCGCGCCGCCGATAGAGGTGCCACGGATCGACCCGGCGGTGCGTCCGGCGCCGCCGCCGGAGCCGCCCCGCCAGCGCGGCGGTATGGGCGCCGGCGGCTGGGTGGTGCTGCTGCTGATCGTCGCAATCGCCGCGTTTGCCGCGATCGGGGCGCGGCAACGGGTGGTCGCGCTGTGGCCGTCGGCCGAGCACTTCTACGCCGCCATCGGCTGGCCCGCGGAGCCGCCCGGAACCGGCCTCGAAATCAGCGCGATCGTGCCCTCGCGCACGCCGAACGGCCTCGTCATCGAGGGCGCGGTGACGAACATCAGCCGGCTGCCGCATCGCGTGCCGCGGCTCAGGGTTGCCTTGCGCGACGCCGGCCGCAAGGAAGTCACCTCGAAGATCATCGCGCCGCCGAAGCCGGAATTGCTGCCGGGCGAGGTCGAGCACTTCAGGACGCCGTTCAGTAATCCGCCCGACGAGGCGACCGGCGTCGTCGTGACCTTCGCCCCGAGTTGATCGGCGGGGCACCGCCGGCGATGCCCGAAAAGGACCCGCGCCGGCGCTATTCGGCCAATCTGCAGGGCGAGATCGACAGCGCCGCCCTCTACCGCACCCTCGCCGAGGCCGAGCAGGATCCGCGGCTGGCGACCGTCTACCGCCGCCTCGCCGCGGTCGAGGAGGCGCATGCCGAGTTCTGGAGGACCCGCATCCGCGGCCTGCGGCAGCGCGTGCCGAGTTTGCGCCCCGGCTTCCGGGCGCGCGCGCTCGGCTGGCTGGCGCGGCGCTTCGGCCCCAATTTCGTGTTGCCGACGCTCGACACCCTCGAGCACATGGACAGCGGCACCTACGACGCGCAGCCGGAGGCGGTCGCGCAGGGCCTGCCGGCGGCCGAGCGCTCGCATGCGCGCATTCTCGCCGCGGTGGCGGCGGGCTCGCCGGGAGCGCTCGGCGGGCCGGCCCTGGCGCGGCTCGAAGGCCGGCATCGCAGCATGGGCGGCAACGCGCTGCGTGCCGCGGTGCTCGGCGCCAATGACGGGCTCGTCTCCAATCTGAGCCTCGTCATGGGCGTCGCGGGCGCCGCGCTCGCGCCGCGCACGATCCTGATCACGGGCCTTGCCGGGCTCATCGCCGGCGCCTCGTCGATGGCATTGGGCGAGTGGTTGTCGGTCAACACGGCGCGCGAATCCTACCGGCAGCAGATTGCGACCGAGGCCGAGGAGCTGGAACAGGTTCCCGACGAGGAGAAGGAAGAGCTGGCGCTGATCTATCAGGCGAAGGGGCTGTCCGAAGCCGAGGCGAAGGCGCTCGCCGAGCGGCTGATCGCCAACCGCCAGACGGCGCTCGACACGCTGGTGCGCGAAGAGTTGGGGATCGACCCCGAGGAGTTGGGCGGCTCGGCCTGGAAGGCGGGCGCGGTCTCGTTCCTGCTGTTCGCGGTCGGCGCGATCTTTCCGGTGGCGCCCTATTTCGCGCTCGCCGGCCTCACGGCGGCGATCGCGAGCCTCGCCGCGAGCGGCGTCGCGCTGCTGCTGATCGGCGGCGGCACGGCGCTGTTCAGCGGCCGCGGGGTCGTCTTCTCGGCGGTCCGCCAGCTTCTCGTCGGCGCCGCCGCGGCCGGCATCACCTACGGGATCGGGCGCCTCGTCGGCGCCGCCTTCAGCGGCTGAGGCCCTTCCGGGCGAGATATTCGGCGTGCGCCAGCTCGCGGTGCAAGGCGAGCCGCTGCGCTACCGTCAACGGCCCGCCGCCGCCGCGCAGGCGCGGCCCGCCGATCAGATGCGTACCGTTGCCTTGCACATGGATGCCGTAGCCGTCGATGCGGAAATAGCGGTTGCCGAGCAGCAGGTGCGTCAGCCCGCCGACGTCGAGCGTCCAGTGGCGCACCGGCCCGCTGTCGATGTGGATGAAGTGCGATCGCGGGTACCAGCCGACGCCGCCGCGCTTCATCGCCCGCGCCGCAGTCATCGCATCTTCGAGCCGCGCCCCCAAATGGATGTCGAGCGCGCGGCCGTACATGTGCTGGCTGTTCTCGGCGACACCGAACATCGTGCGCGCCAGCATTGCGTTCGTTGCCGGCGTGCGATAGGCGGACAGGATCGTTGCCTTCTTCTCCCCGACCGCGCTCAGCACCGCGGCGAGAAAATCGATGACCGCGACATCGATCCTCGTCTCGGCGCCGCTGTGGAAATCGCGCAGAAACGCGTCGAGGTCGGTCATCGCCGAGGTGATCGGCCCTTCGGCATCGCGGTAGGGGCCGGAAAAGCTCTCCCCGGTATGCGCATTGAAGAGGCTGATGCGGGTGGGCCTGCTCGGCACCGGGAGTGCGAACACCGCCGCCGGCTGTGTCATCAGCCCGGCGATCGCCGCGAGAAAGAAGCGTCGATTCATTGCTATTCGGGGTCCTGGCTCAAAAGTTCTGCAGATCCAATCATTCGGGTCCCGGCAAATGCCGGGACCCGATGCTGCCATAGATACCGGCTTTCGCCGGTATGACAAGCATCAATGCTCAGAAGCGCTCCAACAGGCGATTGATGTAGTCGAGCTCGAGTGGCGGGCGCGCCCGCTCGCCGGCCCGGCGGCGCAGTTCTTCCATGATCTTGCGCGCTTCGTGCATGCGCTCGTGGCTGGGGATTTTGACGTCGCCCTCGTCATAGCCGCCTTCGCCCGCCAGCGGCCGGCCGAGCGGGTCGCGCGAAAGACCGCGCCGTCCGCCCTCGCCGTCTTCCGGGGAGCCGCCCGGATTGCCCCAACCGGCGCCGAACTGGCGCTGCATCGATTGCGCGAATTTGCGCGCCGCCTGCTGCAGCTGGTCGAGCGCTTCCGTCTGCGGCCCGATCGCCGCGCCGGGCGCCTGGTTCTGCAGGGCGCCGGTCGCCCGGCGCATGGCGCGTTCGGCGCGGCCGAAGGGCGCCGGGATGTCGCCCATGCTCTGCCCGAGGCGGCGCATGATGTCGTCGAGCTTGCGGCGCAGCGCATCCTGCTGGCCGGCGGCCTCGCTCAGCTGGCGCGACAGGTCTTGCGCCCCGCCCGGTGTCTGGCTCTGCTGCCCCGGCTGGTCGGGCGCAGCCTGTTGGCCCTGCTGCGCGGCATGGAAGCTCTCGTCGAGCAGCTGCTGCTGGCGGCGCATCAGATCGCGCATGTCGCGCATCGCCTGCTGTGCGCCGCGCGCCGCCTTTTGCTGCGCCTGGGTCGGCCGCCCGGTGCGCAAATTCTCGATCATGTCCTGCAATTCGGACAGCAGCCGCTGGGCGGCGGCGCGGTCGCCGTTCTCGGCGAGGCGGCGGGCCTGGTCGAGCATGCGTTCGAGTTCGCGGCTCGAGATCGTCCGGTTGGGATCGAGCGGCGGTAAGGCCTGGTTCGGATGCCGCGCAAGGTTCTGCGCGAGCGCGCCGAGATAACTCTGCAGAGCCTCGCGCAGTTGCCGCATCAGCCGCTCAATCTCGGCGTTCGGGGCGTTGCGCGCCAGCGCCTGCTGCAGTTTCTGCTGCAGGCGCCGCAGATCGCCCTCGGCCAGCGACAACCCGCCGTCCTCGATGCGCAGCGCAGTATCCCATAAGAGCCGCAGCACCTCGGCTGTCGCCGCCGTGCTCGGCTGCGTCCGCAGCTCGGATTGGGCGACCCGCAACGACAGGAAGACGACCGCGTCGTCATGGTAGAGCTTGGTTTCGCCGCGCAGATCGCCGAGGATCTCGGCCACCGCTTCGCGCGAACCCGGATCCGTCACCAGCTGCTTGCGTTGGTCGATGATGGCGCGCGCCACCGGGTTATGGAAACGGCGCTCAGGCAGCTTCATGCGGATGGCCGAGCTCTCTCCGGTCTGCCCGATCGCGTCCTTGGCGACGAGCCGTATCTCGACCGGCAGCCCCGCCCACGGGTTGGCCGACAGATCGTTGTAGGCGGTCGCCCTCGCGAGCTTGAGATTGAGCCCCGGCAACGCGAGCGGCAGCCGAAGGACCTCGCCCGGCTTGCCGCCGAGGCGCCGGATCGCCGCCTCGACCGCCTCGACGCCGTAATCGTCGCTCGCCCGGTAGTCGAGCCGCAGCGCCGCCTGTGGCGTCCCTTCGGGCGGCCGCGTGAACTCGACCCGCGGCGGCAGATCGGGAACGATCCGCACCGGCCAGCTGCCGAGCACCGCACCCTTTTGTGAAACGGCGAGCCGGGCCGCCTTGGTCAGCGTCGCGCCGGCCTGAAAATTCGCCTTGTCGATGGCGGTGAACTTGTTGGCGACGCCGTCGATGACGAGGCGCGGCACGCCGTTGCCGCCATGCACCTGGGCGAGCAGCTTGCTGCCGGTCGGGATCGCGACCACGCCTTTTTGCTGCGGCCGCAGGAATTTCGGCGGCAGCCCCGTGTAATCGGGCGGCGTCACCCAGATGTCGAGGCTCGCGGCGATCGGTGGCGGGCCTTCCGAAAAGCCTGGGGCGAGCGCGTGCGCGAGCCGCTCGCGCCAATCCGCGCCGGCATCGACGATGCCGAGCAGCAGCAGGATCGCCAGCACCGCGCGCAGGCCGCGAGGGTCGCGCCCGGCCAGCCCGGCCGCCGGCCAGCCGACGCGCAGCCGGCGCGCCAGCGCCGCCATGCGCCGGCGATGCGTTTCCCAAAGTTGCGCCGAGGGGGCATCGAGAGGTGCGCTCGGCCGATCGGCGAGCGCCGCCAGCGGCCGGTGCGCGAGCCCGCTCGCCCGTTCGAGCCGGCGGCGGGCGGCGAGCCGGTCGGGGATCGCGATCGAGCGCCTCGCATCGACGAGCGCGGCGACGAGCGCGGCGGCGAGGGCCGCCAGCACCGCAGCATGCAGCGCCGCCGGCAGGCGCGGCAGCAGATCGAAGAGGCCGAGAACGGCGAAGGCGCCGGCAATCCCGAGCGCGGGCCACATCGCCGGCCAGGCTCGCTCCCACAAAAGCGCCGCCCGCGCCAGAAAAAGCCGCGCCGCGTAGGGTCTCGGCGGCAATTCTGGGAGGGCGGCGGAGGGCTTCATCCGGCGGCCTCGCCGAGCCAGTCCGGCACGTGGTCGAGGGCGATCAGCTCCTCATAGCTCGGGCGGGCGCGAACGACCGCGAGCCGCGCCCCGGCGACCAGCACTTCCGGCACCGGCAGCCGGCTGTTATAGGCCGAGCTCATGACCGCACCATAGGCTCCCGCGGTGGCGAACGCCAACAGATCGCCCTCCGCGAGCGGCGGCAAATTCCGGTCGGTGCCGAAAGTATCGCCGGTTTCACAAACCGGGCCGACGACATCGGCGGGGCTCGACACGGCTTTGTCGGATTGCCGGATCGGCATGATCTCGTGCCATGCATCGTAAAGCGCGGGCCGCAGCAAATCGTTCATCGCCGCGTCGACGACGATGAAGCGCCGCGCCGCGCCTTCCTTGACGAGGATGACGCGCGCGACAAGCAGCCCCGCCTCGCCGACCAGCGCCCGGCCCGGCTCGACCGCGAGCGCTACCTCGAGCGATGCGAAGATGCTGCGGGCGAGGGCGGCATATTGCTCTGGGCTGGGCGGCTGCTCGGCGCAATAGCGGATGCCAAGGCCGCCGCCGAGATCGACCCGCGCAACGGAGAGCCCGCCGGCCCGTAACTGCCGCACCAGCCCTGCGACCCGCTCGAAGGCGCGGCGGTAGGGCGCGAGATCGACGAGCTGCGAGCCGATATGCACGGCGAGCCCGATCGGCTCTATGCCCGGCAACTCGGCGGCGAGGCGGTAGGCCCGGACGATTTCGTCGAGCGCGATGCCGAACTTGTTCTCGCGCTTGCCGGTCGTGATCTTCGGGTGCGTGCGGGCATCGATGTCGGGGTTGATGCGGATCGCGACCGGCGCTGTGCAGCCGAGCGCGCCCGCGACCTCGCTCAGCTGATGCAATTCCGGCACCGACTCGACGTTGATCTGGTGCACTTGCGCTTCGATCGCCGCCGCCATCTCGGCGCGCGTCTTGCCGACCCCGGAGAAGACGATGCGCTCCGGCCGTATGCCGGCCGCGAGGGCGCGGCGCAATTCGCCCTCGGAGACCACGTCGGCGCCGGCGCCGAGACGGGCGAAGAGCGACAGCACGGCCTGGTTCGAATTGGCTTTGACGGCGTAGCAGACGAGCGCCCGGCCGTCGAAGGCGGCAGCGAAGCGCCGGTAGCGCGCGGCGAGCGCGGCGGCCGAATAGAGATAGAAGGGCGTGTCGACCTCTTGCGCGATGTCGGCGACCGGCAGGCCCTCGGCCCACAACTCGCCGCCGCGATAGCAGAAGAACTCAGACACTCGGATAGGTTCGCGGATAGGTGTTGGGCACGCCCGGCGGCGGCGACGGCGCGTTCTTTTTGCCGCAACCGGCGAGCGGGAGGCCGAGGACAAGGACGAGGAGCGCAGCAGACCCCAGTCGTCGTCCCGGCGAAAGCCGGGACCCACCCTTCACACGGCTAGCCTCTGCGGAAGTTCGCCAGGCATTCGATATCCATTCTCCCGCCCGGGTTGCGGAAAGGTGGATCCCGGCCTTCGCCGCGGTGACAAAGGATTGCTGCATCATCCGAGAAACCTCCGCCGCGCCTCGGCGGCGGCCGCGCGCACGCGCTGCGGCGCGGTGCCGCCAAAGCTTGCCCGGCTCGCCGCCGAACGGTCGATGTCGATGATCTGGTAAACCTCGCCGGTGATCTTGGGCTCGATCGCCGTCAGTTCGCCGAGCGGCAGCTCGGCCAGCGCCAGCCCGAGCCCCTCGGCGCGCCTGACGATCATGCCCGTCACCTGATGGGCGCGGCGGAACGGCAGGCCGAGCCGGCGCACGAGCCAGTCGGCGAGGTCGGTGGCGCTCGCGTAGCCGCGCTCGGCCGCCGCGCGCAAGCGCTCGGGCCGCGGCTGCATGTCGCGCACCATGCCGGCGGTCGCGGCGAGCGACAGCTCGAGCGCATCGACGGCGGCGAAGACCGGCGCCTTGTCCTCCTGCATGTCCTTCGCATAGGCGAGCGGCAGCCCCTTCATCACCGTCAGCAGCGCGATCAAGGAGCCGTAGAGCGTGCCGGTCTTGCCGCGCACCAACTCGGCGGCGTCGGGGTTGCGCTTTTGCGGCATGATCGAGCTGCCGGTCGTGAAGGCGTCGGACAGTACGACAAAGCCGAAGCCGTCGCTGCACCACAGCACGATCTCCTCGGCGAAGCGGGAGAGGTGCATCTGCGTGATCGCGGCGGCGGCGAGGAACTCGATGGCGAAATCGCGGTCCGAGACCGCGTCGAGCGAATTCGCCGCCGGCCGGTCGAAGCCGAGCGCCGCAGCCGTCGCCTCGCGGTCGATCGCAAACGAGGTGCCGGCGAGCGCCGCGGCGCCGAGCGGCGACTCGTTCAGGCGGCGGCGGCAATCGGCGAGCCGGCCGCGGTCGCGCCCGAGCATCTCGACATAGGCGAGCAGATGGTGCCCGAGCGTCACCGGCTGTGCGATCTGCAGATGGGTATAGCCGGGCATGATGCTGTCGGCATGCGCTTCAGCGCGCTCGATGAGGGCGGCCTGCAGTTCGCGCATGGCCGCGTCGAGGCGGTCGATGGCGGCGCGCAGCCAGAGCCGGAAATCGGTCGCCACCTGGTCGTTGCGCGAGCGCGCCGTGTGCAGCCGCCCCGCGGCCTCGCCGATCAGCTCGGCAAGCCGCGCCTCGATGTTCATGTGGATGTCTTCGTGCGCTTCGCTGAAGCGGAAGCGGCCTTCCGCGATCTCCCGCTCGATGCGGTCGAGGCCTCGGCCGATCGCCGCGCCGTCCTCGGGCGCGAGGATCTTTTGCGCGACGAGCATGGCGCAATGCGCGCGCGAGCCGGCGATGTCCTCGGCGTAGAGCCGCTTGTCGACGTCAATCGAGGCGTTGATGCGGCGCATGATCTCGGAGGGGCCTTCGGCGAAGCGGCCGCCCCAGAGCGGGTTCGCCGCGGCTTCCTCGGGCTTTTTCGCGCGGGTCATCGCTCGCCGCCGAGCACCTGCCGCAAAAAGGCGCCGCCGCGCCGCAGCCCCGCCTCGTCGATCGAGTGGCCGATGCCGGGGCAGGTCAGGGTATCGACCGCGACGCCGAGGCCGCCGAGCGCGCTCTTCGCCTCGGCGAGCGACTCGTAGGGCACGAGCGGGTCCTCCGTGCCGTGCACGAGCAGGACCGGCGGGCGCGAGCGCAGTTCCGATTGCAGCAGTCCCGGGGCGATCATCCGGCCGGAAAAGCCGAGGATGCCGGCGAGCGGCCGCTCGCGCCGCAGCCCGACGAAGAGCGCCATCATCGTGCCCTGGCTGAACCCGACGAGCGCCGCCTCGCGCTCCTCCAGCCCGCGCTCGGCGAGCGCCTCGTCGATGAAGGCGTCGAGCATCGGCGCGGCGGCGCGCACACCCGCGAGCCGCGCTTCCGGCGAGCGGTCTTGCGAGCTGAACCATTGATAGCCATAAGGCGCCATGTCGCACGGGAAGGGCGCGTTCGGCGAGACGAACTCGGCCTCGGGCAAGAGGGGCGCCCAATAGGGCGCGAGCCCGATCAGGTCGTTGCCGTCGGCGCCGAGCCCGTGCAGCAGGATGACGAGGCGGCTCGGGCGCTGCCCCGATCTGGGCGGGTGCGACGGTCCGGAAAGGCGGATCAGCATCGGTGCGCTCTCGTCCGAGGCGGCCTCAACTCGCAAGGCATACATGATGGGCGGGCTCGGTGTCACCTGAAGAGGAAGAAAGCGTCGTCACGCGCTTCGCGCCGAGCCCGACCGGCTATCTGCATTTGGGGCATGTCCGCTCGGCCTCGCAGGGCTTCGCCGCGGCGCGCCGCGCCGCCGGCCGCTTTCTCTTGCGCATCGAAGACATCGATCGCACCCGCTGCCGCGAGGAATACGCCGCCGCGATCCTCGAGGATCTCGAATGGCTCGGCCTATGCTGGGACGGGCCGGTGCGGCGCCAGTCGGAGCATTTCGCGGACTACCGAGGCGCCCTCGACCGGCTGGCGGGGCAGGGCCTCCTTTATCCCTGTTTTTGCACGAGGCGCGAGATCGCCGCCGAGATCGCGCGCTCCGGCGCGGCGCCGCAGGGCAAAGAAGGCCCGCTTTATCCCGGCACCTGCCGCCGGCTTGCCGCAGCCGAGCGCGCCCGGCGCATCGCGGAGGGGCGCGATTATGCGCTGCGCCTCGATGTCGCCGGCGCCCGAGTCGGGCCGCTCGACTGGATCGAGGAGTGCGCGGCGGGCGACGAGCGGCGGCTCGCGCAGCCCGGGCTCTTCGGCGACGTCGTGCTGGCGCGCAAGGAATTTCCGGCGAGTTATCACCTCGCCGTCACGCTCGACGACGCGATCCAGGGGGTGACGCTGGTGACCCGCGGCGTCGATCTCGCCGCCGCGACGCACATCCATCGCCTGTTGCAAGCGCTGCTCGGCCTGCCGACGCCGCGCTACCGGCATCATGCGCTCGTCACCGACACCGCCGGACGGCGGCTGGCAAAGCGCGATCATGCGCTGTCGGTGCGCGCGATGCGCGCCCAAGGCATGACCCCCGCCGAGGTGCTGGCGGCCGCGCGAGGCGAATGATCCGGCTGCGCGCAATCCCTCGAGAGGCCGCCGCCCCGTTACTCGCTCAATCGAGCCGGCGGTGCAGCCCGGTCGCGACCTCGAGAAATTCCGGGTCTTGCGGCCGCAGCACGCCATGCCGCAGCGCGAAATCGAGAATGATCAGATTGACGTTGAACTTGAAGTCGCGGGTCGTGCGGATGCGTTCCAGCACCTCCTCGACCGGCATCAGCGTGAACCCGACGAGTTCGCCGTCGCCGTTTTGCGGCACGAATTCGGCCGGCAATTCGAGATCGTAGGCGAACAGCACGTCGTCGCGGATGCCGAGCGGGGTTTCCATGCGGTAGGACAAGGCGCCGACCGGCGCCGCCCGGCGCGCCAGCTCGGGCGCGATGCCGGCCTCCTCCTCGGCCTCCTTGACGAGCGTTTCCTCGACGCCGTAGCCGCTGCCGATGCCGCCGGCAACGAGGTTGTCGAGCTTGTCGGGATCGACCTTCTTGTCCGGCGCCCGCCGCCCGATCCACAACAGCAGCTCGGCGCCCTTGCGGCAGTAGCCGTTGACGTGCACGCCATAGGCGCGCGTCCCGAAAAACGGCACGGCGCCGCGGTCGAGGCGGAACATCGGCGGCATCCCCCAGCGCGGCATCACGTCGAAGGTCTCGCTGCGCCATTTGGGGATGCGCCCCGCCGCGACGAGCGCCTCTACGACCCGGTCCACCGCCTCGCTGACGGCGCCGGGTTCGCCCTGCGCGAGGAGGCGCACGGCCTGCCTCTCGACCGCGAAAACCCCGGCGAACGGGGCGAGCGCGGCGGCATTGTCGCGGCGCACATGGCCGACGCGCTCGCCGCCGGCCAACAGCGGCAGGGCGCGCGCCGGGTCATAGTTGTTGCAGAAACGGATGTGCTCGCCGTAGCTCATGCAAGGCAAATCGCCAAATGCGGGGATTTTATCCCCGCGCCGTCAGGACGGCTTCGACCGAGGCGATTTGCCGCATACAGGCGGCGATGTAGTCGACCGTGTCGCGGTCGAGCCCCGGCAGCTGGATGTCGATCGTCAATTCGGCGTCCGCGGGCCCGGAGGTGCGGCTGTGAAAAGCCGACGGTACGAGCCCGCGCTTCGCAAACAGTTCGAGAACGCGCGGCATCACGCCCGGTTCGGTGCGGGCATGGACGAAAAACGAAGCGACGGGACGGCGGTTTTCAGCGGCGGTCGCGGCTAGCGGCGACATGGGCGGGTACCTCGGCGGAAAGAGGGCGAATCGATAAGGCCCGAGCCCCGAAAGGGCTCGGGACGGTAATTCGCCGAATCTGCCGATAACCCGTCATCACAGGCCGCTTCCTAGCCGAAAGCGCCGATTCTGTCAAGGGATGCGGGAGAGAACCCTACCGTGAGACGTTTATCTGGCGCCGCCGGCCGCCGCGTGGTTCTATCGCAAGACGCCGGCGGGACCTTTTCGAGAGCGGAGCATCGCATGACCCTGACGCGCATCGGCTTCGCCCTGATCCTTCTCCCGCTCCTCGCCTGTACGCCCGGCGGTCCAAAGCGGGCGAGCGACATCCAGAACCTGCACGGCATCTCCGACGACATCTCGAACGTGCGGATGACGCAGCCGGATGCGCTCCGGCCTGCCGATCCGAACGAGCGCGGCACCTACCCGAAGAGTTTCGAGCTGCGGCCGTACTAGCGGTACCGCCCCGGGGCAAAGGCTGGCGGCGTCGCCGGCAGCGGTCCATATTCGGCCCATGCGGCTCGTTCTGACGGTTCTGCTCGTCCTCGCGCTGATCGGCGTCTTGGTCGTCCTCGGCCTCGGCGTCGCGACCCTGATGAAGGGCGGCAACCCGGTCCGTTCGAACAAGCTGATGCAGTCGCGCGTCATCCTGCAGGCGCTCGCCTTGCTGCTGCTCGCGATGCTGATGCTGCTCGGCGGACGATAGCGGCGGCATGGTCAGGCTGACCCGCATCTATACGCGCGGCGGCGACGCGGGTGAGACTTCGCTCGGCGACGGCGCCCGCGTGCCGAAGCACGCGCCGCGGGTCGCGGCCTACGGCACCGTCGACGAGGCGAACGCGGCGATCGGCATCGCGCGGCTGCACGCCGGCGAGGAGGCCGACGCGATGCTCGCCCGCATCCAGAACGACCTCTTCGATCTCGGCGCCGATCTGTGCACGCCCGAGGGTGGCCGGCGCGGCGGCGCGGCCTTGCGCATCGTCCCGGATCAGACGGCCCGCCTCGAGCGCGAGATCGACCGAATGAACAAGTCGCTCGCGCCGCTCGACTCGTTCGTTCTGCCCGGCGGCAGTCCGGCCGCCGCCTACCTGCATCTGGCCCGCACCGTTGTGCGGCGGGCCGAACGGCTCGTCGCCGCGCTGGCGCTCTCGGAAAAAATCAATCCGGAGGCGCTCAAATACCTGAACCGGCTATCCGACCATCTCTTCGTACTCGGCCGCCGGCTCAACGACAACGGCGCCCGCGATGTGCTCTGGCGGCCCGGCGCCAACCGCTGAGCCGCCCCGGCGCACGCGGCAGCCTCAGTAGGCGGGCATCATCGGGGCCGGCAACACATGCTCCTCGACGCCGCTGACGCCTTCGATATTCTCGGCGGCGATGCGCAGCGCCTGCCGCTCCGCCTCCGACTGGTCGGAGGTGGACCACAGATGCACGACGTGATCGCGCACGATGACGTCGGCCGCCCAGATCCGGGCCCAGCCCTCGCTCCACAATTCTTCGAGCAGCCGGTTGCGGATGTCGCGGTCGCCCTTTTCGGCGGTCGCCGACGCCTCTTTCTTGCTCGCCGCCAAGGCTCGCACCAGGTTGGCCCGGCTGACGATGCCGACGAGCTTGCCGTCGCGCAGCACCGGCACCCGCTTGATGCGGTTCGATTCGAGTAGGCTCGCGATCTCGGCCAGCTCCGTCTCCGGCTCGACGGCGATCACCTCGCGGGTCATGATGTCGCGCACGCGCCGACCGTGCGCCTTCGCGTACTCGCGGGCGAGATCTTCGACCGCGACGCCGTCGAGCCAGCGCGAGCGGCGCGCCGCGGTGCGGCGCTCGGTGCCGGTTTCGGCGCGGTGCAACAGGTCGCCCTCGCTGACGATGCCGACGAGCCGCCCGTCGGCATCGACGACCGGGGCGCCGCTGATTGCGCGCTCGCAGAGTAGGGCGGCCAGCTCCCGCACCGTCGTATCGGGGCCGACCGTGAACACTTTGGTCGTCATCACATCCATCGCACGCATGGGTTCCTCCCTCGTGGACCGCGCGATGCTTCGGCCGGCTTGCCGCCGCCGCATTGACCCACATCAACGATGCAGCCGGCATCGGCGGCGCCGAGGAGAGGCTTGCCTAAAAGAGGGTCGCGTGCACAATCTGCGCCGCCAAAACGGTTCGAGGACAAGATGAAGGCGCTGGTCGCGGTCAAGCGGGTCATCGACTACAACGTCAAGATCCGCGTCAAGGCGGACTTGAGCGGCGTCGAGACCGCGAACGTCAAGATGTCGATGAACCCGTTCGATGAGATCGCCGTCGAGGAGGCCTTGCGGTTGCGCGAGAAGGGCGTCGTCGAGGAGGTCATCGCGGTCTCGCTGGGGACGGCGCCCTGCCAGGAGACGATCCGCACGGCGCTCGCGATGGGCGCCGATCGCGGCGTTCTCGTCGAGACGAATGCCGAATTGCAGCCGCTCGCCGTCGCCAAGCTGCTGAAGGCCGTCATCCTCCAGGAAGGCCCCGAAATCGTCATCATCGGCAAGCAGGCGATCGACGACGATTGCAACCAGACGGGGCAGATGCTGTCGGCGCTGCTCGGCTGGCCCCAGGCCACTTTTGCTTCCAAGCTCGTCATCGAGGGCGGCCACGCCGAGGTGACGCGCGAGGTCGATGGCGGGCTCGAGACCGTCCGCATCAAATTGCCGGCCGTTGTCACGACCGATCTGCGGCTCAATGAGCCGCGCTATGCCTCGCTGCCCAACATCATGAAGGCAAAGAAGAAGCCGATTCTGACGACGACGCCCGAGGCGCTCGGGGTGGATGTTTCGCCGCGCCTCGCCGTTCTCAAAGTCGAGGAGCCGCCGAAGCGGCAGGGCGGCAAGAAGGTCCAATCGGTCGCCGAGCTGGTCGACAAGCTGAAACTCGAGGCGCGGGTCATCTGATGCCGGTTCTCGTTATCGCCGAACACGATAATCGGGCGCTGAAGCCCGCCACCCTCAACGCCGTCGCCGCGGCGAAGGAGATCGCCGCCAAGGCCCAGGGGACGACGGCCGGCCCGATCGCGATCCTCGTCGCGGGCAAGGATTGCCGCGCCGTCGCCGAGGAGGCGGCGCAAGCGGACGGCATCGGCAAGGTGCTGCTTGCCGACGACGCGGCCTACGAGCACGGGCTCGCCGAGAACCTGGCGCCGCTCGTCGTCAGGCTGGCCGCCGACTACACGCACGTGCTGGCGCCGGCGACGACGTCCGGCAAGAATCTGCTGCCGCGCGTCGCCGCGCTCCTCGACGTGATGCAGATCTCGGACATCAGCGCGGTTGTCTCGGCCGACACCTTCGTGCGCCCGATCTATGCCGGCAATGCGCTCGCGACCGTGCAGTCGAAGGACAGGGTCAAGGTCATCACGGTGCGCGGCACCGCCTTTCCGCCGGCCGAAAAGACGGGCGGGTCGGCGGCAATCGAAAGCGTCGCCGCGGCGGGCGCCGCCGGCCTTTCGGAATTCGTGCGGGCGGAACTGTCGAAATCCGAGCGCCCCGAGCTGACGAGCGCGCGCGTCATCATCTCCGGCGGCCGCGGCATGCAGTCGGGCGACAATTTTCATCTGCTCGAAAGTGTGGCCGACAAACTCGGCGCCGCCGTCGGCGCCTCTCGCGCCGCCGTCGATGCCGGCTTCGTCCCGAACGATTACCAGGTCGGCCAGACCGGCAAGATCGTCGCGCCCGAACTCTACATCGCGGTCGGCATCTCGGGGGCGATCCAGCACCTCGCCGGCATGAAGGATTCGAAGGTCATCGTCGCGATCAACAAGGACGAGGAAGCGCCGATTTTCCAGATCGCCGATTACGGCATCGTCGGCGACCTGTTCAAGATCCTGCCCGAGCTCGACGCCGAGCTCGCCAAGCGACAGCAATAGCGGCCGGACGATGGCGCTCGAAGGGCTCAAACGCATCGGCGTTGTCGGCGCCGGCCAGATGGGCAGCGGCATCGCGCATGTCTGCGCGCTCGCCGGCTTCGATGTCGTGCTGCACGATGTCAATCCCGAGGCGCTCGAACGCGCGCAGGCGCAGATCGACCGCAATCTGTCGCGCCAGGCGGCGCGCGGCCGCATCCGCGAAGAGGAAAAGGAAGCGGCGCTCGCCCGCATCCGATCGATCGACGACTACGCCGCCTTTGGCGCCTGCGACATGGTCATCGAGGCGGCGACCGAAAACGAGCAGGTGAAGCGCGAGGTCTACAAAAAGCTGGTGCCGGCCCTCAAGCCCGACGCGCTGATCGCCACCAACACCTCCTCGATCTCGATCACCCGGCTCGCCGCCGCGACCGACCGGCCGGGCAAGTTCATCGGCCTGCACTTCATGAACCCGGTGCCGGTGATGACGCTGGTCGAGCTGATCCGCGGCATCGCGACCGACGAGGAGACCTTTGCGCTGACCCGCGACCTCGCCGTGAAGCTCGGCAAGACGCCGGTCGCGGCCGAGGATTTCCCGGCCTTCATCGTCAACCGCATCCTGTTGCCGATGATCAACGAGGCGGTCTACACGCTCTACGAGGGGGTCGGCACCGTCGAGGCCATCGACACGGCGATGAAATTGGGCGCGAATCACCCGATGGGGCCGCTGGAACTCGCCGACTTCATCGGCCTCGACACCTGCCTCTCGGTCATGCAGGTGCTGTACGAGGGGCTCGCCGACAGCAAGTACCGGCCCTGCCCGCTGCTCGTTAAATATGTCGAAGCTGGCTGGCTCGGCCGCAAGGCCGATCGCGGCTTCTACGATTACCGCGGCGACAAGCCGACCCCGACGCGATGATTCCTGCCCACCCGCCGGCCCCGGAAACTTGTGCGGCCGCGGCCGATCCGCTATCAAACCGTCACAAAGGCGTGCTAGAGCGGCTTCGAGCGGTTCGAGGCGCGCCTGACAAAGGAAGGCGGTAAGCGAGCGTCGAATAAGAAAAGCAGGACGGTGATGCGGTGACTGTGTGTCTCGAGAATTGCCCGGCCCTGGTGCTCAACGCGGATTTCCGGCCGCTGAGTTACTTCCCGCTCTCGCTGTGGTCGTGGCAAGAGGCGATCAAGGCGGTCTTCCTCGACCGCGTCAACATCGTCGACCATTACGATGTGCGCGTGCGCAGCCCCTCGATCGAGATGCGGCTGCCGAGCGTCGTGTCGCTGAAGGAGTACGTGCCGGCGGCGCGGCACCCCGCCTTCACGCGGTTCAACGTCTTCCTGCGCGACCGATTCGTCTGCCAGTACTGCGCCGAGCCGTATCCGGCGCACGATCTGACCTTCGACCATGTGATCCCGCGCTCGCGCGGCGGCCGCACGGTATGGGGCAACGTCGTCACCGCCTGCGGCACCTGCAACCTCTCGAAAGGCAACCGCCTGCCGCGGGAAAGCGGGATGTACCCCAAGCGCCGCCCGCTGCAGCCGACGACGCATTTGCTGCAGCAGAACGGCCGCGCCTTCCCGCCCAACTTCCTGCACGACAGCTGGCGCGACTATCTCTACTGGGATACCGAGCTCGACCCCAACTGAGCCGGCGCTTCGGACGAAAACCAACAGTTCGTCTTGCCCGGACTTGATCCGGGCATCCGCCGCCTTCTTGCGCGCTCGAAAGTGGATGGCCGGGTCAAGCCCGGCCAAGACGGATCTTGGGCCGTCTTGCTTTATTCAGGTATTCCGACCCGCCGCGCCCCCCATCTTCCCGGCGACGCGCACCCGCACGCGCAGCGCGTTCCCCGGCAGGTAGGCGAGCGGCATGTCCTCGACATCGACCGTCTCGAGGCTGCCGCGCTCGGCGCCGGCGGCGACGGCGCGCGCGATCGCTTCCGCTTCGCCCGCGGCGATCGCCGCCTCGCGCGCCATGTCGCGGTGAATGCGGTCCGATTCGCCCGAGACCTGCGCGATCGCCGCGCCGACTGCGTTGGCGCAGTCGCCGTGCGGCACCCGGATCACCTCGCTCACCCCGGCGAGCCGGTCGGGCACGAGAAAGGCGCCGCCGCCGACGGCGACGAGCGGCCGGTCGCCGGCCTCGGTCTTGATGCGGTCGAGCGCGTCCTCGATCTTGGCCTTCGCCTCGTCGAGGACGGCGGCAAGGAGAGCGGGCGGCAGATGCGCCGCCTTCGCCGGGTCGCCGATCCGCGCATGCCCGGCGGCGACGGCCGCGTCGGTTGCGGTGAGGGTCTTGCCGCCGAAGACGAGCGCTTCTTCGGTCAGCCGGTAGCCGACGCTATCGCGCATCAGCTTCGGCGGCTCGCCCGCGACGATGCTGCCGCCGCCGAGCGCGATCGAATAGAGGTCGGGCATGCGGAAGAGCGTTCTGACGCCGCCGATCTCGACGACCGAATTGGCCTCGCGCGGGAAGCCGTGGCGCAACTCGCCGACATCGGTCGAGGTGCCGCCGACATCGATGACGAGCGCATTCTTCAAGCCCGACAGAAAGGCGGCGCCGCGCATCGAATTGGTGGCGCCGCAGGCAAAGCTGGTGACCGGCAGGCGCGCCGCGTGGTCCGCCGCCATCACGGTGCCGTCGTTCTGCGTCAGGTAGAGCGGCGCCGCGATGCCGCAGCCTTCGAGCGCGGCGCGAAAGCCGGCGATCGTGCGGCGGGCGAGCGGCACGAGGGCGGCGTTGAGAAGCGCGGCGTTCTCGCGTTCCAAGAGGCCGATGCGCCCCAGATCGCGCGACAATGTGACGGAGGCCTCCGGGGCCTCCTCGGCGAGGATCGCGCGCGCCCGCTCCTCGCAGGCGGGGTCGAGCGGGGAGAAGATCGAAGCAACCGCGACGCTCTCGATGCCGCGCCGCGCGATCGCCCGCGCCGCCTCGCGCATGCCCTCTTCGTCGAAGGGGACAATCGGGCGGCCGTCGTAATCGTGCCCGCCTTCGAGCATGAAGACCTCGCCCTGGACGAGCCGGGCGAGGTCGGTGGGCCAGTCGCAAAAGGGCGGGAGGGACGCGGCCGCCGGCAGCCCGATGCGGATCGCGGCGGTGGGGGCGAGGTGCCGCCCCTCGACGACCGCGTTGATGAAATGCGTCGTGCCGATGACGACGGCGTCGATGGTGCCGCGCCTGGCCGCGGGATGCCGCGCGAGCAGGCCCAGCGCCTTTTCGATGCCGGCCGTCACGTCCTCTGTCGTCGGCGTCTTGACGGCGTCGAGGACGCGCTCGCCTTCGAGCAGCACGGCGTCGGTGTTGGTGCCGCCGACATCGATGCCGATCCGCCGCAATTGCGCGCGCATGCGAGATCCGGTTGCCGAACAGGGCCGCTTCATAGCATGAGTGTGCGGCCTCAGCCACGCAACCCGGAGCACCTTGCCGATGACCTCGACCGCCGAAACCCCGGTTCCGCGGTCGCATGCCGAGGCGGCGGGGCCGCGGCTGCGCCGCGACAGCCTCTCCTTTCTCGAGACGATCGGCCAGTCGGTCGCCAATGTCGCGCCGACGCTGACGCCGACGCTCAACATCGTCATCGTCGCCGGCCTCGCCGGCATCGGCAGCTGGCTCGCCTATCTGGTCGCCGGCATCGGCATGCTGTTCGTCGCCGGCAATATCGGCGCGCTCGCCCGCCGGCATCCGCTCGCCGGCTCCTATTTCGTCTATATCGGCCGCACGCTGGGGCCGGCCGCCGGCATGATTGCCGGCTGGAGCATGGTCGGCGCCTATGTCGTGACGGCGGTGGCGACGGTGTTCGGCGGCCAGATCTTTCTCGCCGATCTGTTGCGCGTGATCGCAGGCGGCAAGGTCGTCGTGCCCGGCCCCGTCTTCGATCTCGCCTTCATCGGCGGCGTCTTCATCCTCGCCTATCGCGACATCCGCATCTCCTCGCGGGTCGGCCTCGCGCTCGAATTTCTTTCGCTCGGCATCATCGTCGCGATCACCGCGACCGTCTTTGCGCAGCATGGCGGGTTCGTCGATCGGGCGCAGCTGGCGGCGCCCGCGACCCGCATCGGCGGCGTCATGGCGGCGCTCGCCTTCGCCGTCTTCAGCTTTGTCGGGTTCGAGAGCGCGGCGACCTTGGCGCGCGAATCGCGGCAGCCGACGCGCGCCATCCCGCGCGCCGTCACGCTCTCCGCCGGGCTCGCCGGGCTCTTCTTCGTCGTCATCGCCTATGCGATGGTGGTCGTCGTCGGCGACGACGCGGCGATCCTCGCCAAGAGCGCCTCGCCCTTTACCGAGATCGCCGCCCGCGCGCATCTCGCCTGGGCCGCGGGGATCGTCTATTTCGCCGCGACGATCAGCGTCTTCGCCTGCTGCCTCGCCTCGATCAACGCCGGCTCGCGCCTCATCTTCTCGATGGGGCGGTACGAATTCCTGCCGCGCCGCATGGGCAGCGTGCACGCGCGCCACCAGACCCCGAACGTCGCGATCGCCGCCGGCGCGGCGTTCACGCTCGTCGCCTGCCTGCTGCTCGGGCGCCTCGATCCGGTCGATGCCTTCGGCTATACCGGCACCTTTGCGACCTTCGGCTTTCTCGTCATCTACCTCTTAATCTCGGTGGCGGCGCCACTCGACCTCTACCGCGCCGGCGAGGCGCGGCCGCGCCATCTCGTCGTCGGCGCGGTCGGCGCTGTGCTGATGGCTTTCGTCATCTTCGGCAGCCTCTACCCGGTGCCGGACTATCCCTACGATCTCCTGCCCTATCTCTTCGCGCTCTATCTCGTCTTGGGCGCCTTTCTCTACGGGGTCGTCGCGGCGCGCGCGCCGCACGCCCGCGCCGGGCTCGCGCAGGACCTCGAACTGTGAGCCTCATTCGAAGACGGAGCGGAAATCGATGTCGTAGCCGAAGGCGCGCGGGCCCACATGTTCGAGCCCTTTCGGTGTGAGGAAGACGGCGGGGGCGGGCAGCGCCACGACGGCGACCCGCCTGCCGTAGCCGATCGTCTCGGTGCCGAAGGCTTCGCCCGAAACCGCATCGAGAACGCAGATCAGGTCGGGCGACATGACGAGCGGCGCGCCGTCGCGCCAGGCGACGACCCATTCGTTCTGAAAGGCGATTTCGAGCCGCGCCCCGCGGTCCCCGTCGAGCCCCTCGATGACGGCGCGGCCGCGCAGATAGCCCTCGGTCGTGCGGCGCGCAACATCGACGACCTTGCCGCCGAAGAGGAGCTTACCCCCTCCGGCCTCGATGACGGCGGCGACCGGGTCCTCGTGCCGGCGCTGCGCCTCGCGCACCTGCCGGCCGATCCCCATCGCCTTCGTCACGGTGAAGTGGATGCCCCAATCCTTGACCTCGCGCCCCGTTCGCGGCGCCTTGCAGGTCGAGGCGATCGAGCCGAGTTCGACGCAGATCTTGCGGCTGACCCGCTCCATCCATTTCCAGCTCGGCACCCGCGTCACAACCGCCTCGATGCCGCGCGGGTCGTAGAGCGCGCAAGGGTAGGGGACGAGGTCGCCGACCGCGACCGAGGTCATCTGCGCCTCGGGATAGGCGCGCCCCATCGTGTCGGCGTCGACCACTGGCAAATTCAGATGCGCCGCCGCCATCAAGGGCTGGATCGCGTTGCCGCCGCCGATTTCGAGCGGCATCACGGCGGCGAATTTCTCGCCCGACAGCGCTTCCTGGATCTCGACGGCGCGGGCGATGTTGGCGCTGTCGGCGAGCCGCTCCTGTCCCACCAGCGGCGCCCCCATGTTCGAGACGACCGCCACCCGGTCGTCGTCCGCGAGGTCGAGGGGCGACATCAGCGACACGCGCCGGCCCTCGGCATAGAGCCGGCGCATGTTGAGCAGCCCCAGATACGGGCTGCCGCCGCCGCCGGTGCCGAGGATCCAGGCGCCGACCGCCAGCGCCTCGATGTCATCGAGGGGGAGCTCTTTCATCGGGCGCGAGATTGCGTCGCTGCGTTCGCAATGACAACAACCTGAGCGTCATAGCGAGTTCAGCGCCGCCCCGTCATCCCTCTCCGCCCTTCAGGGGGGAGAGGGAGGGGCCCATCGCGCAGCGATGGGAGGGTGAGGTGGGCAGCGCCCGGTACCTGGGATCCCCCACCTCACCCCGACCCTCTCCGCCCCCCGAGGGCGGAGAGGACGCGCCATGTTTCTTGTGAGGAGCGGAGCGAGGAAGCAATCTCGGCGCCAGATTGGTTCGCTGCGCTCGCAATGACAACGAGGGATAGACCGTGCCGCTTTCCGGAATCCGCGTCGTCGATCTGACCCGCATCCTTGCCGGGCCCTTTTGCTCGATGCTGCTCGCCGATATGGGCGCCGATGTGGTCAAGATCGAAACCCCGGGCGAGGGCGACCCCGTCCGCCGGCAGGGCGCGATCCGCGACGGGCTTTCCTGGTATTTCGCTGCCTTCAACCGCAACAAGCGCTCGCTGACATTGAACCTGCGGCACGAGGAAGGCCGCGCCGTCCTCGCCCGCCTCATCGAGCAGAGCGACGTGCTCGTCGAAAATTTCCGGCCCGGCGTGCTCGCCAAAATCGGCTTCGATGGGGCGCGCCTCGAAAGCCTCAACCCCGGCCTCGTCTGTTGCAGCCTGTCGGGCTTCGGCGACAGCGGCCCCTATCGCGACCGGCCGAGCTTCGACTTCATCGCGCAGGCGATGAGCGGCTTCATGGCGACGACGGGCGAGGCGGAAGGGCCGCCGCTGCGCGCCGGGCCGCCGGTCGCCGACCTCGCCGCCGGGCTCTATGCCGCGCTCGGCGTCTGCGCCGCGCTGGTGCGGCGCGGGCGGACAGGCAGGGGCGAGCGGGTCGGCGCCAGCCTCAACAACGCGACGATCAGCCTCCTCGGTTATCTCGCGGCCAATTACTTCGCGACCGGCGAGGCGCCGGCGCGCACCGGCAACGACCATGCAATCGTCGCGCCCTACGGCATGTTCCGCACGCAGGACGGCGAGGTCGCGATCGCGCCCTCCCAGGAGCAATCCTACCAGCGCCTCCTCGACGCGCTCGACCTCGCAGAACTGCGCGCGCGCCCGGAATTCGCGACGAATGCGCTGCGCGTCGCGAACCGCGCCGCGATCAACGCCGCGGTCGAGGCGCGGCTCTTAACCGAGACGAGCACCCATTGGATCGCCCGGCTCAACGAAGCGGGCGTGCCCTGCGACCGGGTCATGAGTCTGCCCGAGGTCTTCGCCGACCCGCAAGTCGCGGATCAGAAAATGGCGATCGAGGTAGAGCATCCCAGCCACGGCAGGGTGCGGATGCTCGGCTTTCCGCTGAAGTTCAAGGAAGCGCCGTGCCGCATCCGCCGCCCGGCCCCCGATCTCGGCGCCGACACCGATGCGGTGCTGCGGGAATTCGGTTATTCGGCCGCCGAGATCGCCCGCCTGCGCGCCGCCGGCGTTGTGTGAGGGGTGCTTCGAGACGCCGCCTTCGGCGGCTCCTCAGCATGAGGGTCTCCTTATCGAGAAAGGCCCTCATCCTGAGCCGGCGCGGAGCGCCGAGTCGAAGGACGCATTTACCCCGGCTAAAGCCGCGTCGACAGCCAGATCGCGAGGCGCGAGCCGGCCTTGATCGCGGCGCTGAGCAGATCGTAGCCCGGCATCTCCTCGGCGCCGGCGGCGAGCGCCATGTCGCGGTGCGCCAGTTCGTCGTCGCGGAAGGCGAGGATCTTGTCGCGCAATTCCGGCTCCTCCTCGCCGAGCCGCTCGGCCTGGGCGCGGTAATGCTCGTCGATGACCTCCTCGACCGCCACCGTCGCGGCCATCGCCGCGCGCTCGCCCAACAGCGCGGTGCCCGCCCCCAGCGCCCAGCCGGCGAGCGACCACACCGGCTGCAACAGCGTCGGGCGCACCCGGCGCCCCGTCAGCATCGTCTCGAATTCGGCGAGATGGCGCTCTTCGGCCGCGGCCATCTCGCGCAGCGCGCGCGCAGCCGGACGCTTTCCGAGGATTGCGAGCTGGCCCTCGTAGATGCGCGTCGCGCCGTATTCGCCGGCATGGTCGACGCGCAGCATGCGGGCGATCTCGGCGTCGGGCGCCGGGTCGCCGGGAAGATATGGCGGGCGGCTCATGCTTCCCTCCGCCGCCGGGCGCGCGCGAGATACGCTGCGGCGAGGCAGATTACCGTCATCGAGAACGAGGCGAGGAAGTTCCAGCCGGCGAGCGAGACCCCCCACAAGCGCCAGGCCGGCACGTCGCAGCGCACCGCCTGCTGGTGCAGGATCTGCGCCCGCAATTCTTCGAGGGTCTGCGCCACCTTCGCCGGCGCGGTGCAGGCCGTGGGGCCGGCGAACCAGTGCTGCTCGACGCCGACATGGTAGAAGGCGAGCGCCGTTCCGGCGGCGAAGACGAGCGCCAGCGCGAGCGCCACCCACGGCAGTCCGGCTTCGCTGCCGACGACAAGGGCGAGCAGCGCGATGACGATCGCTGCGTCCCACGGCCAGCGCTCGTAGAGGCACAGTTCGCAAGGCGCGAGCCCGCCCCAATATTGCGAGACGAGCGCCCCGCCGAGCACGACCGCGCACGCGGCGAGGACAAAACCGGGAAAGGCGCGGTTCATGCCCTATCGCCTCACAAATAGCGCAGCGCCACGAAGCCGCCGACGAGCGCCACCGCGAAGAGGCTCGTCACCAGCATCAGCCGGCGCTCGATAAAGACGCGCACCGGCTCGCCGAACCGCCAGAGCAGCGCGGCGAGCAGGAAGAAGCGGATGCTGCGCGAGGCGAGTGAGGCGAGACCGAACGGCAGCAGCGGGAACTGCGCAACTCCCGAAGCAATCGTGATCAGCTTGTAGGGAATGGGCGTCAGCCCCTTGATCAGGATGATCCACACGCCCCATTGATGAAACGCCGCCTTCAGCGCCTCGTATCTGCCCATCGCGTCGTAGAACTGCAGAACCGGCCGGCCGATTGCGTCGAACAGAAAGTAGCCGATCGCATAGCCGAGAAAGCCCCCCGCCACCGAGGCGAGGGTCGCCGCCGCGGCGATCGCAAACGCCCGGCGCGGCTGCGCGATGACCATCGGGATCAGCAGCAGATCGGGCGGCAGCGGAAAGAACGAGCTTTCCGCGAAGGCGACGAGGATCAGCGCCGCCATCGCGTGCCGGCTCGCAGCCAGCGCCAGGGTGCGCGCGTAGAGGCGGTCGAGCATGTCGTGCGGCGGGTTCAGCCGGCCTCGGCGATCTCGATGCCGTCATAAAGCTCCGCCATCGCGATTTCGAGATCGACCGAAGCGAGCCGCAAGCTCGCGCCGAGCCCCTGCACCAGTTCGGTGATCCAATTGTCGCCGCTCTTTCGCAGGATCTCGGCGTAGGCCTCTTGCGAATCGATCAGCAGGATCTCCTCGACGCTGGCGATCTGGCGGTAGGCCGGGAGTTTCGTGTGGCGGTCGTGCCGCTCGGTGCCGGGCGACAGAATCTCGACGATCAGGATCGGCTCGGCGATCGCCTGCCGTCCGCGCTCGTTCGGCCGGCAGGTGACCGCGATATCGGCGACGAAGTAGGAGGCGCTTCGGTTGGCGCGCAGCACGCCCGCTTCCGGCTGCGCGTTGCACGGCCGCCGGCTCGCCAGCCGCGCGTCGATGCGCGACACCAGCCGCGTCATCAGCATGCGGTGCGCCTCGGCCGGCGGCGCCATCGCCACCGGCAGGCCGTCGATCAGCTCGTAGCGGGTGTCGGTGCCGTCCTCCCATAGGAGGAATTCCTCGACCGTCATATGCCCGAATGCCGCTTCGCTCATTCCGTCCTCGCCACTCGGCCGCGCCCCACAATATGGCGATCTATTCGGCGGCCGAAAGCTCTTCGCCGAAGCCGGCGCCGTCGTGCCGGAAGCCGCCCGACTGGCGCCGCCACAGCCGCGCATAGGTGCCGCCGCGGGCGAGCAGCTCGGCATGCGAGCCTTCCTCCAGGACATGCCCCTCGTC
The DNA here is from genome assembly GCA_035538335.1 of Allostellaceae bacterium. Taxonomy (GTDB): domain Bacteria; phylum Pseudomonadota; class Alphaproteobacteria; order ATCC43930; family CGMCC-115725; genus AP-15. The sequence goes on along the minus strand of DATLKN010000003.1, from coordinate 39,434 downwards.
GAGCACGACGAGCCGGTCCATGCGCGCGATCGTCGAGAGGCGATGCGCGATGGCGATGACAGTGCGCCCGCGCATCAAGGTGCCGAGCTGCTCCTGAATCGCCGCCTCGACTTCCGAATCGAGGGCCGAGGTCGCCTCGTCGAGCACCAGGATCGGCGCATCCTTCAGAATCACGCGGGCCAGCGCGACGCGCTGCCGCTGCCCGCCCGACAATTTGACGCCGCGCTCGCCGACATGCGCGTCGAGCCCGCGGCGTCCCTGCCAGTCCTCCAAACCTTCAATGAACTCGAGCGCATGCGCCTGCGCCGCGGCGCGGCGGATCTCGGCTTCGCCCGCCTGCGGCCTTCCGTATCGGATGTTGTCGCGGATCGAGCGGTGCAGGAGCGAAGTATCCTGCGTCACCATCGCGATCTGCGCGCGCAGGCTCTCCTGCGTCACCTGCGCGATATCCTGACCGTCGATCAGGATGCGCCCGCCCTCGACCTCGTAGAAGCGCAAGAGCAGATGCACGAGCGTCGATTTGCCGGCGCCCGACCGCCCGACGAGACCGACCCGCTCGCCCGGCTTCACCGCGAGATCGATGCCGTGCAGCACGCCCTTCTGCGTGCCGTAGCCGAAGCGCACCTGTTCGAAATGCACGGCGCCGCGCGAGACGGTGAGTTCGCCTGCGCCCGCGCGGTCGCGCATCTGCCGCGGCACTGCGATCGAGCGCATGCCGTCCTGCACGACGCCGATATTCTCGAAGATCGTCGTCACGTTCTGCGCGACCCAGCCGGCGACCCCGGCGATCTGCCAGGTCAGCGGCATCGCCATCGCGACGGTGCCGACCGGGATGCGGCCCCGGTTCCACAGCCACACCGCGACCGCGCCGGTGCCGACCACCATCGCCGCGTTCAGCAGCGCGAGCGTCACCCCGAAGAGCGTGTTGAGCCGCACCTGCGCGCGGAAGGCGTCGGTGTGGTCGTCGACCGTCTCGGCGACGAATTTGTCCTCGTCGCGCGGCCGCGCGAAAAGCTTGACGGTCAGGATGTTGGTGTAGCTGTCGACAACGCGCCCGGTCAGCGCCGAGCGCGCCTCCGAGACGCGCCGCGAGCGGTTGCGCATGCGCGGCACAAAGAGCCGCAAGGCCGCGGCATAACCGAGAAACCACAGCAATACGGGCGCCGCGAGCCGCGGATCGCTCCTCCCCATCAGGATGACGGCGCTGGTGCCGTAGACGAGGATGTACCAGACGGCGTTCGTCGAGGAGACGACGCTCTCGCGCAATGCCGGGCCCGTCTGCATGACGCGGTTGGTCAGCCGCCCGGCGAAATCGTTCTGGAAATAGGTCCAGCTCTGCCGCACGACGTGCCAGTGGTTCTGCCAGCGGATCTGGTTCGAAAAGCAGGCGGCGAGGACCTGGTTGGTGATCATCGCCTGCAACAGCATCGCCGCCGGCCGCGCGAGCAACAGCACGGCCGCCATGCCCAGCAATTGCGGCCCTGCCTCGCGCAACAATCCGCCTGGGGCGCGCTGCGACAAGAGCCCGACGACGCGGCCGATGAAGATGGGGATCGTCGTGTCGAGCAGCGCCACCATCAGCCCGGCGGCGAACAAAACCGCGACCAGCCCCTTTGCCTGCCGTGCATAGTGCCAATAGAAGGCGCCGAGCCGATTGGGCGGCTCCGCCTCGGGCGGCGCCGCCGTCGGCTCGATCAGATGCTCGAAGAAGGCGAAGAGGCGCATGCGCTGACCCTACCATAGGCCGGCTCGGGGCACGGAAGCGATTTCCCGCGGGCGGGAACATAGCATGAACTTTGCTGTTGAATGTGCGTTTTGGGCGTGCGATGTTCGGTTGCATGAGCGCAAACGATGGTACATGATTTTGTGGGCATGCCCGAGCGAGCCACGAAATCTGTACCAATTGGACGGGGCAAACAATGGCGAAGCGAAGCGTGGCGTGGCTTGGCGAAGAAAGCGCGCCGTATCGGGCGCGCATCGAGATACCGCACCTTCCGCCGATCGACAACGAGCCCGGAGCCGTCGATGCGCTGCTCAGGGTCAATCAAATCCTTCGCGGCCGCAGGTGGCCCGCCCCTTTCGACCGGACGCGCCATCAGATGGTTCTGGGCGACGCTCGGAAGCTGAGCTTCCTCGCCGACGAATCGGTGCATCTCGTCGTGACCTCGCCGCCCTATTTCAACCTCAAGCCCTACGCTTCGGATGCCGGAGGCCGGCAACTCGGGCGCATGGACGACTACGAGCTGTTTTTGGACGAGCTTGACCGGGCCTGGGCCCAATGCGCCCGAGTTTTGGTTCCGGGCGGGCGCATCTGCTGCGTCATCGGCGACGTGCTGATCCCGCGCCGTGCGGACGGCCGCCATCGCGTTCTGCCGCTCCCATCCGATATTCAGGTGCGCAGCCGCCGACTGGGTCTCGACAATCTGACGCCGATCCTCTGGTTCAAGATCGGCAACCGCACGAACGAGGCGGGCGGCGGGTCGAGCGGCTATTACGGGAAGCCATACCAGCCCGGCGCCATTATCAAGAATGATCACGAACACATCGTGATGCTGCGCAAGCCCGGCGGCTATCGAACGACGCCGATGCTCCAGAAGGCGCTCTCGATGCTGCAGCGCGACGAGATGGACGCCTGGATGCGCCCCGTCTGGTCCGATATCAAGGGCGCCAGCTTGCGGGAGGGCCACCCGGCGCCGTTTCCGCCGGAACTCGCCGAGCGCCTCGTCAGGATGTTCAGCTTCGCCGGCGACACGGTGCTCGATCCGTTCGCCGGTTCGGGTTCGACCGCCGTCGCGGCAATACGCGCCGGCCGCAATTCGATCTCGGTCGAGATCGAAGAAGAATACCTCAACGCCGCGACCCGCCGCGCGGCGAAGGCGGCAGCAGACGATTTGCTGGAAAATCATAGTGCCGTAGTCGTTGAATCGGCGAGTTCCGTATAGATGGTCCTCGGAAAAACCACCGGGCATCGTTCCGGCACTAGCGCGGGTACCCCCTCCTAGTGGCTCGATCGTCTCGCGGCCAAGGATCACGGCGGCGGGAGCCGGATCCCACTGGGGTCGCCGCAATCGATCGACTGGCGAGCCTCAATAGCTGCTCAATGTCGGACTACATCTCGGGCGTCAGCGCCTATGTCCGCGAACAGGGGGGATTGGCGGCCGGGCCGAAAAAAGCGGCGCAGATCCGCCTGTCGAATGCGCTCGGGCGCGTGCTCGTCGGCGACCTGCGGGCGAGGCTGCCAAAGCTCGGAGGCGCCGTCGTCGGAGAACGCAAGGTTGCCGGCGCGCTGCGCACGACGAACGCCGATGTTTCGGAGGCGCACGAGCTTGACGGGCTGCGGCTGGCTGTCGAGCTGAAGCCGATCAACCTCGCGGTGGGGCGCGCTATTTGGAACCGTTTTGGCGATCTCAGAACTTTTGCGGTCAACATCCATTTGAAATTTCCGTTCGCCGTCGTTGGGGGAGTGCTCGTCATCCCGACTCACGAGGAAATCGGTACAAGAGCCGCCGCCGAAGCCGCCGAGGGCGAGACCGAAATTGCCGAAGCGGGCGATTCAGCCGAGTCGGGATCCTCTCCGAGCGCTCTCCCTGACGGCAGCCGTCCTGGCCAGCGATCGACCCGACACCTGATCGAGCGAGCTGTCGAACGCCTGATCCGCGCGGGCGGGCGCCAGACGGAAGCCGATGCCGCTCATCTGCTCGAAGGCATCGCGGTCGTCGCCTACGATCCGAGTATGGCTACGATCGACCCGGTGTTACCGCCGCCGGGCAGCACTTTGCGCTGGGAAGAATTCGTCGAAGCGCTCGCCAAGGCCTACGAGGCCAGGTTCGAGGACTGAACCGGCCCCGTCTCAGCCTGCCGAGATTTGACGCAGTTGCGCATCCGCTACCTCGATCCCCTCATAGGGGATGCCGTGCGTGACGGCGGGCGGCGCCGTTGCAACCGGCACGCCGTCGATCAATTGCCAGCGCGTGTCGGTGCCGTCCTCCCAGCGGAGAAACTCGGCAAGGGTCATTCGGCTGATTGCGGGCTCGGCCATCTCCCACCTTGGATCTAATCTAGGGCTGGCTTCGAGCATTAGCCAGTAGCCAGCGCGACCGCACAACATGACCGCAAAATTGCCGAATTGGCGTTGTATGATACTCGCGAGATGAGGGCGCGGTTCGCCCCCTGCGGAAATTCGTTTTTGCTGCAGATTCCTTGCAGAAAACAGCGAAAGCAGCGGGAGAGAAGAACCGCGCCGCCTGCTGATTTCCAGCAGAAGCAGGTGTTGCAGGTGATCGTCCAGATCTACGAGGTCGGCAGCCCCGAGGAGGCGCGGGCGCTTGCCGCGCTCGGCGTCGACCACATCGGCGTCCTCGTCGGCGAGGGCGCCTTTCCGCGCGAGCTGCCGCCGGCCCGGGCGCGCGCGATCTTCGCCGCGGTGCCGCCGCCGGCGAAGCGGGTCGCGCTGTCGCTCTCGGCCGAGCCGGCGGCGATCCTTCGCATCGCCGAAGAGGCGCGGCCCGACATCCTGCATCTCGGCGCCGCCGAGGAGGCGCTGCCGGCCGAGCATGTGCGCCTTCTAAAGCCGCGCCTTCCCGCGGCCCTCCTGATGCGCTCGATCGGCATTCTCGACGGCTCCAGCATCGCGGTCGCGAAATCCTATCTCGGCGTCGCCGATTTCCTGCTGCTCGACACGCATTTCCCCGGCGACCCGCAGATCGGCGCGCGGGGCCGCACCCACGATTGGCGCCTCTCCCGCCGCATCGTCGAGGAGGTGGCCGTCCCCGCGATCCTCGCCGGCGGATTGGGCCCCGGGAACGTCGCCGCCGCGATTCGCCTGGTCGGCCCCGCCGGCGTCGATTCGAAGAGTTTGACCGACCGCGCCGACGGGGCGGCCAAGGATTTGGACAAGGTGCGCGCCTTCCTCGCCGCCGCGAAGGGGCTCACCAGCGCAACGGCGTGACGTCGAGCGCGACCCCGCCCTTCTTCCACAATTCGCCGACGAGCCGCGCCCGGCACAAGGCGTCCTCGCAGAGCCGCCTGTCGCGCGGCGCCAAGGGCAGGGGCGGCGGCGCTTCGCCCGCGGCGGCGCCGTGCCAAGTGAGATCGGGCGGCGCCGGCGCCGGCTGCTGCGCCGCCGACGGGAGGGCGATGAGGCTCAAGAGAAGGGGCGCCGCCGCCGCGGGGCTAGATTTCCCAAGTATCCAACCGTGGAACATTTCGGGACCGATTCGTGATCGATGTTCCCCTCACAACGCCGCCAGCATCGCTTCCGCGCTCGACACCTCGTATTGCCCGGGCGCTTCGACGTGCAGCGCCTTGACGATCCCGTCCTCCACCAGCATCGCGTAGCGCTGCGAGCGGATGCCCATGCCTTCCTTCGTGCGGTCGAGTTCGAGCCCCACCCCGCGCGTCCATTCGGCGCTGCCGTCGCCGAGCATCGCGACCTTGCCGAGGGCGCCGTGTTCCTTGCCCCAGGCGCCCATGACGAAGGCGTCGTTGACCGACAGGCAGGCGATCTCGTCGACGCCCTTCGCCTGCAATTCGGCGGCGTGCGCGACATAACCCGGCAGATGACGCGACGAGCAGGTGCGGGTATAGGCGCCCGGCAGCCCGAAGAGGACGACCTTTTTGCCGCGGAAGAATTCCTCGCTCGAAACCGCCTTCACCCCGTCCGGCCCGAGCCAGCGCAATGTTGCCGGCGGCACCCGGTCGCCCACTTTTATCGCCATTTGAATCTCCCTCTTGTCTCTTCGTCATATCGGCGAAGGCCGGTATCCACCTCGGCCGTGGGTCCCGGCCTGCGCCGGGACGACGCGGCTGGTGGGCTCGTAACGATCATTCCTCAGCGCAGGCGAGCCGGGCTGCTTCAATTCAGCCGCAGATCGGTGATGTGCCGCGGGTCTGGCGGCAGCTCGCCCTTCTCGACGCGCGTCACGATGTCGGTGAGGATCTTGTTGGCCGGCGCCGCAATGCCGACCTCCTCGCCTTTCCTGACGACAAAGCCGTTCAAAAACTCGATCTCGGTGCGCCGGCCCTTGACCATGTCCTGGCCCATCGACGGGCGATGCTCGCCGCCGCCGGGGCGGTTCGCTTCGCCGAGCCGGTGCTCGTCGATCGCCTGCTCGGCCGCCGCATCGCCCTCGCCGGCGCGGGCCAAGGTTTCGGGGTCCATGTGGCTGACTTCGTCGAAAGTATAGCCGAGCGCCTGGCCGACCCGGATCGCCTCGCTGCCGAGCCGGTTCGAGAAATGCCGGATCGCGTCGTTCTTGATCATGTCGCGGCTGATCATGCCGGTGCAGGCGGAAAGTCCGTTCCCCATGACGTTGGTGACGAGCTTCGACCAGCGCTCGCCCCAGAGGTTCGGGGTCACCATCGCGCTGTCGGCAGTGCCGACGAGGCGGCAGACTTCCTTGGCGCGCTCGGTGACGCGGCCGTGTACCTCGCCAGCCCGGAAGACGGTGTGGCGCGTCCCCGATTTGCCGGCGGCGCGGCGCACCTGCCCCGGCGCGAAGAGTTCGACGGTGATCGAGCTGGCGATGCAGCCCAAGGTCTTGCCCCAGCCGACGACGCCGGCGATCGTCTCCTCGTTCATGCAGTTCTGCAGCGAGACGATGTAGCCGCCGGGCGCCAGATACTGCTTGATCAGCATCGCCGCCCATTGGGTGTCGTAGGATTTCATGCAGACGAAGGCGATGTCGATCGGCGCCTCTTTCGAAAGCTGCTGCGCTTCGGTCAGGTGCAGCGCGCGGGGCTTGACGGTGAACGGCTCGACGTCGCGAATATGGGTGACGCGCAGGCCATCCTTGCGCATCGCCTCGACATGCTCGGGCCAGGGGTCGATATAGGTCACGTCCTCGCCGGCCTGGACCATGTGCGCGCCGGCATAGCAGCCGACCGCGCCGGCGCCGACGATCGCGATTTTCTTGCCCATCGGATTTTCCTCCACATTGCCCCGGCACGGCGCGCCAGGCTCCCATGCGCGATCCTAGTACGAGAGCGCGCGGACGCGCTAGCGATCGGGCGTCCGCCGCTTTCTCGGCTGGGCGCGCCGGCGCGTCGCGGCGGGCCCGCGCCGGGCGCCTTGCCGGCGCTTTTTCGGCGCCGGCTGGCGAGCGCCGAGCCGGCGCCGCCCGTCGAGGACGAGGCCGAGGGGGATGGCGAGGAGGCCAAATGCCATCAGCCCGCTTGCCGCGCGGCCGAGCGGCGTCAGCTGAAAGGTGACGACGGCGAGGCCGAGCAGCAGCCCCGCACCGAAGATGAGGAGGGCGCCTTTCGTGTAACGCACACTTGCTCCGAGGGTCGCGCGCGGCTCTTAATCGCCGTTGCGGGAAGCATAGCGGAGGATGCGATGGGCTGGCAGCCGGAGCTCGACGAGCTGCGCGAGCGAGAACGCCGCGCGCGCGAGCTGGGCGGCAGCGACAAGGTCGAGCGGCAGCACAAGGGCGGCCGCCTCACCGTGCGCGAGCGCATCGACCGCCTCCTCGATCCCGCGAGCTTTCACGAATTGGGCGCCATCGCCGGCCGCGCCGAATACGACGAAGCAGGCCGGCTGGCGCGCTTCGCCCCCTCCAATTGCGTGATGGGCCGCGGCACGATCGACGGCCGGCCGATCGTCGTCGTCGGCGACGACTTCACGCTGCGCGGCGGCTCGGCCGATGCGACGATCCGGGAAAAGCCGCTATTGGCCGAGCAGATGGCGCACGAGCTGCGGCTGCCGATCGTGCGCATCATCGAGGGCTCGGGCGGCGGCGGCTCGGTCAAGACGATCGAGACGACCGGTCGCGCCAACCTGCCGGGCGGCGTCGGCAACACGCTCGGGCACTATTACACGGTCGCCAACATGGCCGAAGTGCCGGTCGTCGCGCTCGGCTTGGGCTCGGTCGCCGGGCTCGGCGCCGCCCGGCTCGCCGCCAGCCACTATTCGGTGATGACGAAAAAGACGTCCGCGATGTTCGTCGCCGGGCCGCCCGTCGTCGCCGGCATCGGCGAGACCCTCGGCAAGGAGGAATTGGGCGGCTGGGAGATACAGACGCGGAGCGGCGCCGTCGACCACGCGGCCGAAGACGAAGACGAGGCCTTCGCTTGCGCCCGCCGGTTTCTCTCCTACCTGCCGGCTTCGGTCTGGGAATTGCCGGCGCGGTCGAACAGCGCTGACGACCCGCGGCGGCGCGAGGAGGGCCTCTTCGAAGCCGTGCCGCGCGAGCGGCGCAAGGTCTACAAAATGCGTCCGATCGTCGAGGCGGTCGTCGACCGCGGCTCGTTCTTCGAATTGGGGCGCATGTTCGGCCGCCCGATCATCACGGGGCTCGCCCGCGCCGGCGGGCTGCCGATCGCGGTGATGGCGAGCGACCCGTTCTTCTACGGCGGCTGCTGGACCGCCGAGGCGTGCCAGAAGATCGTGCGTTTCGTCGATCTCGCCGAGACCTTTCACCTGCCGATCGTCTATCTGTGCGACTGCCCCGGCTTTCACATCGGGCTCGAGGCCGAGCGCGCGGCGACGATCCGCCACGGCGTGCGCGCGATGGCCGCCGTCAACCAGTCGAGCGTGCCGTGGTGCACCTTCATCACCCGCAACGTCTTCGGCGTCGCCGGCGCCGTCAACGTGCCGCACGGCCGCTTTGCGCTGCGCTATGCTTGGCTGTCGGCGCGCTGGGGCTCATTGCCGCTGGAAGGCGGCATCGAGGCGGCCTACCGGGCCGAAATCGAGGCGGCCGCCGACCCGGCGCAAAAGCGCGCCGAGATCGAGGAGCGGCTGAACCGCCTGCGCTCGCCCTTCCGCACTGCCGAGGCCTTCGCCGTCGAAGAGATCATCGACCCGCGCGACACGCGCCCGCTGTTGTGCGATTTCGCCGATCTCGCGGCAAAGCTGCGCCGGCCGGGGCCGAGCGCCTTCGCGATCCGCCCGTGAATATCGAAAGGAGGAGCGAGCCTATGTTGGAAATCGAGCGGCCGGCCGATCTTCTGGCCTATGTCGGCAAGGAGATCGGCGTCAGCGACTGGTTCGGCGTCGATCAGGCGATGATCGACAGATTCGCCGAGGCGACCGGCGACCATCAATGGATCCATGTCGATGTCGAGCGGGCGAAGCGGGAGATGCCGGGCGGCCGGACGATCGCGCACGGCTATCTGACCTTGTCGCTGGTGCCGCGGCTCAGCCACACGATCTACCGCGTCAAAGAGCGCTCGCGCGGGCTCAATTACGGCTCGAACCGGGTGCGCTTTACCGGGCCGGTGCCGGCCGGCTCGCGCATCCGCCTGCGCCAGAGGATCAAGGCCGTCGAGCCCGTCGAGGGCGGCGTCCGCATCACCTCGGAAAGCACCGTCGAGGTCGAAGGGGCCGCCCGCCCGGCTCTCGTCGCCGAAACCATCAGCATGATGTTCGATTGAAGCGGGGATTGCTTCGCTGCGCTCGCAATGACCCAAATTGTCGTTGCGGGGAGCGCAGCGACGAAGCAACCCCGAGCCGGGTGCGCATTGAGCGCAGGGAGAACTCTATCGCGTAATCACTCGCTCCGGCGTCAGTTCGGCGCTGATCGCGACGTCGGCGAGCCCCGCCTTCAGCATGCCGAGCGCCCGCGCCGCGCCCGCCGACAGGTCGATGACGCGGCCGGGCTTGTAGGGTCCGCGATCATTGACCACGACGATGACCGAGCGGCCGTTTGCGAGGTTGGTGATGCGCGCCTTCGTCTTGAACGGCAGCGACAGATTGGCGGCGGTGAATTTGCGGTCGTCGAAGCGGGCGCCGCTCGCGGTGCGCCGGCCTTGCCAATGGTGGCCGTACCAGGAAGCGATGCCGCATTGCCGGACGACCGGGCCGGGGCCGGGTCGGGCGAGCGGCGGCTGCGGTGCGGCTGGCGGGATGGTCGAGGGCTGGGCGATCGCGAGCGAAGCCGGGTCGAGCAATATCGCTAAAAGTGAAGCCAACTGGAGAAATTTCACAGAAGTTTTTCTACCGTACGACGTATTACTCGGCACGGCAACCGGCATCGGCAAGTCTCCTGTCGTTCATGATCCCCTCCCGCATCCGTAAATGACAGAAAGTTACAAAACAACAAAAAAATTTACTGAGACTTTAGATTGATGGCGACTCGCGTAATAGGCGATTTTCGACGTTAGATCCTGGTAAATAACGATGATACGTGAAAGTCTTCGAACAATTTACCTGGCAAATATTGGATACTTTGCGGGCGGGTGCGGCTTCCTGGCCGCCGCCCGCCGCCCGACGGCTTCCGGGCGCGGCGCGGTTCGCCGATCGGTTGCGGCGGGCGGGCGAGCATGCCTGTCATGCCGATCGAGCAGAACAGCACACGATAACGTCCCTTATGATGTGCTTGCTCACAATCTGGCGAGAGGCGGGGAATGACGACGGGCTGGGCGGAGAGTGAGGTTAAGCTCGCCGGCGAAAGCCTTTATTTCATGCGCGCCGGCCGCGGCCGGCCGGTTCTCGTGCTGCATCACGACATCGGCAGCCCGCAGCGCCTGCCTTTCTACGATGCGCTCGCCCGCCGCTTCGACGTCATCGTGCCGCACCACCCCGGCTACGGCCGCTCGGCGCGCCCGCAATGGCTGCGCCACGTGCGCGACATCGCGGTCATCTACCAGTGGCTGCTCGCCGATCTCGGGGTCGAACGCTGTTCGCTCGTCGGGCTCGGCTTCGGCGGCTGGATCGCCGCCGAGATGGCGACGATGGCGCCCGCGGCCTGGCATCGCCTGGTGCTCGTCGGCGCGATGGGGCTGAAGCCGCCGGAAGGCGACATCTTCGACCAGGCGATCGTCAGCTACCTCGATTACGCGCGCGCCGGCTTTCACGACGAGGTGGCGTTCGCGCGCGTCTACGGCGAGGTTTCGACCGACCAGCTTGAAGCCTGGGATATCTGCCGCGAGATGAGCTTTCGCATTGCCTGGAAGCCCTACATGTACAGCCAGACCTTGCCGCATCTCTTGGGCGGGGTGCGTGCGCCGGCATTGATCCTGTGCGGCGAGGAGGACAAGATCGTGCCCGTGAGCGCCGGCAAGCGTTATGCCGCGCTGTTGCCGAAGGCGCGGTTCGAGACCGTGCCCCGCGCCGGGCATCTCGTCGATATGGAGGCGCCGGACGAGCTCGCCCGCCGCGCCGCCCTCTTCATCGACGAGAATTGAGGATGGGCCTTAGCCGAGGAGGACGCCCGTGCATCTGATGTATTTCACCGAGCAGCCGATGGCCGCCTATCCCGCCGACAAGGGGCTCGAATTCGGCGCCACCGCCTTGATGTTCTCGAACAAGCATTTCGATCCGGTGGCCGGCAGCCGGCTCTACAACGAATATCTCGAGCAGTACATCTACGCCGAGGAGCAGGGCGTCGAGAGCTTCATGCTGAACGAGCACCACAACGCGCCGTTCTGCATGCAGGCGAAATGCAATATCTTTGCTTCGATCCTCGCGGCCGTGACGAAAAAGGCAAACATCGTCCTGCTCGGTAATCCGCTGCCCTTGGCCGAGAACCCGGTGCGGCTCGCCGAGGAACTCTCGATGATCGACATGATCTCGAAGGGCCGGCTCGTCTCGGGCTTCGTGCGCGGCGGCGGACAGGAGCAGCTGGCGAACGGCGTCAACCCGGCCTTCAACCGCGAGCGCTTCGAGGAGGCGCACGACCTCGTGGTCGCCGCCTGGACGCGCGAGGGGCCGTTCCGCTGGGAAGGGACGCACTACCAGCACCGCGTCGTCAACCCGTGGGCGGTGCCGTTGCAGAAGCCCTATCCGCGCGTCTGGATCCCGGGCGTCTTGTCGCGTGAGACGATCGTCTGGGCGGCGAAGCAGCGCTATCCCTACATCGCGCTCAACACCTCGATCGAGGCGACGAAGGCGATCTGGAAGATCTATGACGAGGTGGCGGCCGAGATGGGCTACGAATCGGGCCCCGAGAACCGCGGCTACCTGCATCAGGTGCACGTCTCCGACAGCGAGGAGAAGGCGGAGAAGAACGCCCGGCAATTCATGTGGATGCAGGGCGAGTTCACCGGCCTCGCGCACCCCGTCTGGTCGAGCCCCTCGGGCTATTTCTCGCCCGAGCACCGCCGCCAGTTCGTTGAGTTCGCGGTCGGCCGGGCGGTCAGCCCGCGCGGCCGCCCGACCTTCGAAAAGCAGGTCGCCGACGGCCGCATCCTCTACGGCACGCCGAAGACGGTGATCCCGAAACTGCGCCGCGTGCTCGAAGAGACGCGCCCCAGCATCTACGGCCTATGGGGCAACGACGGCACCGTCAGCCCCGCGGACGCGCGCACCTGCATCCGCCTCTTGGGCCAGGAGGTGATGCCGGCGATGCGCGAGATCGGCAAGGAACTCGGCCTTACCGACCCGTTCGAGAAAAACGCGCCGGTGCACTACAAATACTCGACCGACCTGAAGCGCATGCCGCAGGCGGCGGAATAGCCTCAGGCTGCGTCCGACCGGTCCGGCGGCGCCGGCGCGGGGAGCGGGCCCGCCTGCCGGCGGGCGCGGTGGAAGGCTTCGCGGTGCAGGATGTAGAGCCCGCTCGCGGTGACGATCAGCGCCCCGGCGAGCATCCATATGTCCGGCACCTCGCCCCAGAAGAAGAAGCCGAGAATGAGGCCCCAGATCAGCGCCGTGTAGTTGAAGGGCGCTACCGCCGCCGCCGGCGCGTAGAAGAGGGCCTGCGTCGTCCAGTATTGTCCGACCCCGCCGACGAGGCCGAGCGAGATCAGTCCGAGCAGGTCGAGAAAGTCGGGGCGCACCCAGACGAAGGGCAACAGCGGCAGCGTGAAGAGGGCAATGAAGAGCCCCATATAGAAGACGACGCATTGGCTCGATTCGGTGCGGCTGAGGCCTCTGACGGCAATCGAGCCCAAGGCCCCGAAGAGCGCGTTGGCGACGCCGTAGACGATGCCGAGGGCATTGCCGCCGCCCGTCGGATGCGACATCACGAGCACCCCGATAAAGCCGACGAGCACCGCGCTCCAGCGGTACTTGCCGACGGCCTCGTGCAGCAGCGGCCAGGAGAGCGCGGTTAGGAACAAGGGCGCGGCGAAGGAGAGCGAGATCGCGTCGGCGAGCGGCAACAGGTGATAGGACAGAAAGGCAGCGGTCAGCGAGCCGCCCCACAAGGCCGAGCGCAAGAAATGGCCCTTCAATCGCCTTGTGCGCAAGACGGAGGCGCCGCCGGCACGCCAGACTAGCAGGGTGGCCGGCAGCAGCGACAAGGCGCTCCTGAAAAACACCATCTCGGCGACCGGATAGCGCTCCGCCAGCCATTTGACGGTGACGTTCTGCAGCGAGAACAGGAACACCGAGGCGAGCATGTAGAGGATGCCGAGGCGGATGTCGTCGCGCCGCAACTGCGGTACGAGGCGCGGCCGGGAGAGGCTCGGGGCGAGCGGCAAGGGCGCGCCTCAGGCCGCGCGCCGTGCGGGTCGCCCGCCCGCCCGCAACGTCTCGTGACGCCGCTTTCCGGTCGCGTTCTGGATCGCGAACAGGAACACCGACGCCAGCATGTAGAAGATGCCGCGGCGGATGTCGTCGGCCCGCACGGCGGGTCTCGAGAAAAGGGGCATGGTCGTCAGGGTCGGAAGTGCTCGGGCGAGGGCGAGCGCGGCCGCGCGCTCCAGGGCTGGGTAGCCTCCTCTCGCTGCCGTTTGTGGCAATTTGACGTTCGGCGGCAGCATCGCCGCCGAGAATTGCCGAAATAGGTCAGAGCCGTTCGAGCGGGAAATCCATGACGCTGCCGCCCTCGACGGCCGCGAGATAGCCCGGAGTGAGCGCGAGGAAATGCTCGGCATAGGCGCGCGCGGTGGCGATTTTGGCCGCGAGATAGCCGCTGTCGCCTTCTTTCGCGGCAATTTGCCGTTCGGCGGCAAGGGCAAGGCGCGCCAACAGCCAGCCGCCGGTAATGATCCCGAATAGCTCGAGATAGGGTCGCGAGCCGGCTGCCGCTCGGACTGGATCGTCTTGTAAAATGTGGGCGGTGGCAATCTCCAGGTTGGCGATCGCATTGGCAAGCATGCGGCCGATGTACGCCAGTCCGGTGACGGGAGAATCGGTGGCTGCAAATGCCGTTTGCCACATATCGGCGATGAGTGCGCGCGCCGCCTCGCCCACGTCGCGGGCGAGCTTGCGGCCGACGAGGTCCATCGCCTGAATGCCGTTGGTGCCCTCGTAGATCGGCAGGATGCGGGCGTCGCGCAGGTATTGGGCGGCACCGGTTTCCTCGATGTAGCCCATGCCGCCATGAACCTGTAGGGCTGTCGAGGCGACGCTTACCGCCAGATCGGTGCACCATGCCTTGACGACCGGGATCAGCAGATCGACCCGTCGGGAGGCGGCCTCCCGCGCGGCGCGGTCGGGCGCATGGCGCGCCCGGTCGATCGTTGCCGCCGCGTAATAGGCGAGCGCCCGCATCGCCTCGACCGCCGAGCGCATCCACAGCAGCATGCGGCGCACATCGGGGTGATGGATGATCGGCAGCGCCCCCGCCTCAGGCGGCGCTCCGAGCGGGCGGCCTTGCACGCGCTCGCGGGCGAAATCGCGCGCCTGCTGGTAGGCGCGCTCGGCGATCGCGACCCCCTGCACGCCGACATGCAGCCGGGCGCTGTTCATCATCGTGAACATGCATTCGAGGCCGCGGTTTTCCTCCCCGACGCGCCAGCCGAGCGCCTCCTCATAGGCGAGCACGCAGGTGGGCGAGGCGTGAATGCCGAGCTTTTCCTCGAGCCGCAAGGTGCGCACGCCATTCCTTTGCCCCGGCCGCTCGTCCTGCGCCGGCAGGAACTTCGGCACGATGAAGAGCGAGATGCCGCGGCTGCCGGGCGGCGCGTCGGGGGTGCGCGCCAGCACCATGTGGACGATGTTGTCGGCGAGGTCGTGGTCGCCGTAGGTGATGAAGATCTTCTGCCCGGTGATCCGGTAGAATTCGCCGCCCGGAACATCGGCCGCCGGCACGGCGCGGGTGCGCAGCGCCCCGAGATCGGAGCCCGCCTGCGGCTCCGTCAGGTTCATCGTCCCTGTCCATTCCCCCGAGGTGAGCTTGTCGAGATAGAGGGCTTTCTGCGCCGGCGAGCCGTGCGCCGCGAGCAGCTCGAGCGCGCCCCAATTGAGCAGCGGGCACAGCGCGAAACTCATCGCCGCCGAGCTCCACATTTCGGCGACCGGCACCGCGAGCGAGGCCGGCAGACCCTGGCCGCCATGCTCGGGCGAGGCGGCGAGCCCGTTCCAGCCGCCCGCGACGTATTGCGCATAGGCCTCGCGGAAGCCTGGCGGGGTGCGCACGACGCCGTTTTCGAGCCGGCTGCCGGTGCGGTCGGCCGGCTGGTTCAGCGGCGCCAGCACGGTCTCGGCGAAGCGCGCCGCCTCCTTGAGGATCGCCTCGGCCAGTTCCGGGTCGTCGAGCCTGGCCATTTCCTCGATGACGAAGCGCATCTCGGCGACGGGTGCGGCGTAGCTCATCGGCGGGCCTCCGGACGGCAACACTAGGGCACTTACCGTGCAGCTCGAACCACTTTATTCGTCTTGGCCGGGCTTGACCCGGCCATCCATGGATCCGCGGGTCAAGCCCGCGGGAAACGGACTCTTTTTTGTGGATACAGCCGAACGGAAAATGCTCTAAGCCGGCGCGCCGGCTGCGGTAAAGCCGGCGCGCCGGCGGGCGGTATCTCGGTTCGGCCGGGGGAGCCGTCCTGCGTCCTTCGAGGCCTCGCTGCGCGAGGCGCCTCAGGATGACGTTTTTCATAATGCCATCGAACCCCGTCAAGGAGCGCCCGGCAGGGCGCGTCTCGAAGCACGCACTGCGCGTGGTTCGCCGGCGCTTCCCCTCGCTGAGATTACGCGGTTCTCTCGTTCAGCCTGCGGTTGCCGCCGCCTGCCGAGCGATGGCTCAGACAAAGCCTGCCGGCTCGCGGGCGGTCGCGGCGGTGACGACATTGGCCGGTTTGCCGGTGCTTCCCTTCGGAAACGGCCGCCCCGGACCGCGCCGCTTTTTTGGCTGTTCTGGCTGTTTCTGCAGCCAAAGATCAGCCATCGGACACCCCTCTCCCTTCCCCATGCCGCAACGCCGCGGCCCAGACAGAGCCGTGGTGGAAGTGGTACTTATATCACAATGATATGAAAATGTCAATTAACGACGCGGGCGGGGGCGAGCCGAAAAAGCGCGGCCCGCAAAAAGCGCGTCACTCGGCCGAGATTTCAAAGCGAGTCACCCGCGGACGCCGCTACGTATATTTCCTTAGCGCGCGGGCGGTGAACGGCACCGCTGGTCAATTCCCTTACGGGGAAAACCGGATTTCGCTGCCCCGCCTTTTCCCGAAATATTGACCGCATACGGCGCCGGTGGCGCGAACGAGACGAGGAGAAGAGCGGTGACCGACAACGATTACGACGAGGCGATCGCCGCCTTCATCAGCAAACGGGGCGTGACGCGCTGCCCGACCGCCTGTCTCGCGCCGACCCAGGCGAAGATCAGCGCCGCCGACCGCGAGCGCCTGCAAATCCGCGCCGCCGAACTCGAAGAGCGGCGCCTGGAACGGCGGAGCGAACTCTGGCAGCGAATGTTCGGCCCGCCCGCCCGGGAAGCGCGGGTGCTCTGAGCGGTCCGGCTCACAATTCGCGGGTGCGGCGCGCCTTCGCCTCCTCCCACAGTCCGGCGCGGTCGACCTCGAAGACGAGCTTCGGATCCTCCGGAGTCGTGTACCAGTCGTGATGCTCGATCTCGCCGTCGAGCTGCCCCGGACCCCAGCCGGCATAGCCGAAGGCGACGATGCTTTGTTTCGGCCCCTTATGGTGCGCGATGTCGATCAGGATCTGCCGGCTCGAGGTCATCGCCACGGATTTGTCGATGGCGAGCGTGCGCGGCCGCCGGTAGTCGGTGCTGTGGATGATGAAGCCGAGCTCCGGCTGCACGGGGCCGCCGGCAAAGACCCGCACCTCGCCCGAGATTCCCGGCTCCTTGTCGCCGATCGCTTCGAGAATGTCGGCGAGCGGCCGCATCCCGATCGGCCGGTTGATGACGATGCCGAGCGCACCTTTGCTGTCGTGGCGGACCATCAGGATCACGGTGTGGTAGAAGCGCGGGTCGCCCATCGACGGCGCGGCAACGAGGAGTTGACCCGTAATCGGATCGGGCTGCGGCGGCGCCGCGCCGCCCGCTGCCAAGGCTACGGCGGTCAGCAGCGCCGCCGGCAGCAATGCGGCGCTCGCCAGCCAATGCCGCAGCCGCGGCCGCCCGTCCCTCGAACGCAAGTTGCACATCACGCCGCTCGTGCCTTACCCCGAGAGCGAGACCTTACATCCCTTGCCGCGCCCGACGAAAGGGAGCTTCAAAAGGCCCAGCCATAGATACGCTGCAAGGTGCCGCCCATCAGCTGCGTGCGCTCGCTCTCGGCGAGGCGGTCGGTGACGCGGAAGGCTTCGACGCCCTCTTTGTAGCTCAGCAATTTGACGGCCCGCGTCCAGTCGGTGCCCCACATGCAGCGCTCGAAGCCGAAGGCGTCGAAGATGCGGCCGAGCGGGTCCCAGATGTCGCGGTAGGGAAACGGCTCGTGCGACAGCGTGCAGACGCCGCTGACCTTGACCGCGACGTTGTCATGGGCCGCCAATGCGAGGAGCTTCGGCAATTCGGCGAAGGGCTGCGCCGGCAGCGGCGGTTCGAACGGCTGCTGCAGTCCAAGATGGTCGATGACGAGGCGCGTGTTCGGGTTGCGCGCGACGAGCCCGGCGGTCTGTTCGAGCCGCCCCCAGCAGAGCAGGTTGACGGGCAGCGAATGCCGCGCCGCGGCGGCGAGTGCGCGGTTGATGCCGGGGTCCGCGGGGTCGCTCGACACCTCGTCGCGCAGCATGATGCGGATGCCGACAGCGCCTTTGGCCGCGGCCCACTCGGCGACCGTTTCGGCGACCGCGGGATCGCTCGTATCGACCGGCTTGACGAGGCGGAAGCGGCGCGGGTGCGCGGCATAGACGGCGAGCGCATAGCTCGCGTCGAAGCGATACATCGAAAACGGCGACACGAGGACCGCGCCGTCGACGCCGACCGCGTCCATGGCGGCCGCCATCTGGTCGCCCGTCGCCTCTTCCGGGCCAACGAGCGTGCCGGCCCAAGGCCGGCCGGGATGGTTGCGCTCGTAGGCGTGCACCTGCACATCGATCGTCGGCATGATCCTCTGTCCTCCAGCGTTATCGGCGCCCTAGTCTACACCGCATATCCGCCTGAGGGCGGGGCTTACGGTCCATCCAAGCCAGTACCCGACAGCGGCAGCCTTGCCGGAGCGCCCGCGCTGTTAGTGACCGACAAAGCTGAGTGGTAAATGAAGACGTCGGGCGGCTTGAACACGACCTGGAAGGTGCATGTCTGCTGCACGTTCAGTGTCGCCGGACAGTTGCTGGTTTGGGTAAACGTGCGGCGTCGCCGCGAGATGGCGATTTTGGTCATGTTGACTGGGGCCGCGCCATCGTTGGTGAGGGTCGCACTCAGTGTGCTGCTCGAACCGACCGGCACTCACAATATTCGAGACCGTGACGTTTCTCGTCGCTTCAACCCGTCGCCGCGGTGCGCAGGAAGTCGATCAGGAGGGCGGCGACCGCCGCGGACTGCTCCTGCTGCACCCAATGCCCGGCGCCGTCGAGGAGGTGGACGCCGACCATCCGCGTGCAGGCGGCCCCTTGCATGCGCTCGAAGGCGCCGGGGCGCTGATGGACACCCCAATCGCTCTTGCCCGAGATGAAGATCGAGGGCACGTCGATCACGCGGCCGGCATAGAGCTGCAACTCGCTCTCGAAGGCGCCGCCGGTGCGCGAGCGGTACCAGTTGAGCCCGCCCTGAAAGCCGGTGCGTTCGTATTCGCGGGCATAGACCGCGAGCTCCTCGTCGGGCAGCCATTTGCAGCCGGCGATCTCGGCGGCCGACGGCATTTCCTTGGCGACGGCGGCCGGCATGTCGTCGGCGAGGTCCATGATGTAATAGGTCGGCATCTTCGCCAGCTCTTCCGCATTCCACGCGGCGAGCGGGTGCGGCCGGTTCTCTTTCCAATCGGCGCTCTTGTGGTGATAGTAGGCGCGCAGAAAGGCGTGTACGCCCTCTTTGCAATGCCGCATCTGAGCATCGGCGGGCCGCGTCGAATAATACCACTGGTAATGCTTGCGCGGCCGCGGCAATGCCGCCAATGCCTCGTGGATAGTCGGGCTCGCCGGCGCCGCCGGCGGCTTGCCGTCCGTGTCGAAGGGCAGTTCCGGCGGCCCGGCGAAGGGCGCGCTCATCAGCGCCAATGACTGGAACACATCGGGCCGCACCAGTGCGCACCAGGCCGCGACGCCCGCCCCGAAATCGTGCCCGACGACGGCGGCGGCGCGGCGGTATCCGAGCGCGAAGACGAGGCCCAATGTGTCGCGCACGACGTTCAGCATGCGGAAGGGCCGCAGATCCGCGTCGGCGAGCCAGCCGGTTGTGCGGCCATAGCCGCGCAGGTCCGGCGCGACGGCGCGGAAGCCGGCCGCCGCCAGCGCCGGCATTACCTTGCGCCAGGAATAGGCGATCTCCGGAAAGCCGTGCAGCATGACGACGAGCGGCCGGCCGGGGCTCTCGAACCCGGCTTCGAGGACATGCACCCTGAGGCCGTTGATGTCGTCGATGAAGCGCGAGCGGATGCCGGGCGGCAGCAACTCGGGTTCGAGCGGGTTCATCGGCGATCCTCCCAAACCGAGCGCGAGCTTGCCGAGGTCGGTGAAAGTGCCGCCGACATCGATGCCGAGCCCCTTCATTTCAGCGGCCGGTGAAGTTCGGCGGCCGCTTTTCGAGAAAGGCGGCCGCGCCCTCGCGGTAATCCTCGCTGTCGAGCGCGTGCCGGATCAGGCTTTCCAGCTCGTCCCGCCGCCGCTCGGCATCGCCCTCGGCGAGCGCCTGCAGGATCGCCTTGGTCCCGGCGACCGCGAGCGGCGCGTTCGCCGCCATCGCGGCGGCGAAATCGATCGCGCTCTCGACGATCTCGCCTGCCGCTATCTTGTCGGCGAAGCCCATCTCGCGCGCGCCGGCTGCGGCGAAGAACTCGCCGCTGTAGAGAACCCGCTTGGCGTGCGCGAGGCCGACGACGGTCATCAGCAGCCGGCATTCCTCGACCGTGTAGACGGTGCCGAGCTTGGCCGCCGGGATGCCGAAATGCGCGCCCTCGTGCATGACCCGAAAATCGCAGCACAAGGCGATGGCGCAGCCGCCGCCGGCGCAATAGCCGGCAATCGCGGCGACGCTCGGCTGCGGCAACGCGCGGATCGCCTGGTAAGCCGCGGCGACCTCGCGCTCGTAGAGCGCGCCGCTGGCGCTGTCGGCGCGAAGCCGGGGAAACTCGCTGATATCGGCGCCGGCGCAGAAATGCCCGCCGGCGCCGGTCAGCACGACGAGCCGTACCTCCCGATCCGCCGCCAGCGCGCGAAAAGCGCTCGCGAGGCCGCGCCAGGCCGCGCGGTCCAAGGCGTTGCGCCGCGCCGGCCGGTTTATCGTCACCGCCGCGACGCCCGGCCGCGGCCGGCTCATGACAATCTCGGACACGACCGCCGCTCTCTCCGACCGAATGACGCCGCGACCCTATCGGGAAGGCATCTTTCCGGCAACAAGGCTGCCGGCCGTCTCCGCATTGAACGAACCGGCCCGTCGGCTTTCAGCCGCGGCCGGCGCCGGGCGGGAGCGCGATTTCGACATTGCCGAATGCGTCGAGCCGCGCTTCGGCGCCCAGCGGCACGACGATCGTCGTATCGTATTCCTCGACGATGCAAGGGCCCGACAGCGGCGTCCGCAGATCGGCGCGCCCGACGACGCGCGCCTCATGCCAGCCTTTGCCTGGCCCGAAATAGGCGCGGCGCACCGGCTCGGCGATGACGATGCCGGGCGGCAGCGCGGCATGCGCCGCGAGCGCGGCGCGCGGCGGCTCGCTGATGCCGCGGCCGATCAGCTTGACGATCACCAGCTCGACCGGTTCGTCGGCGCCGGCGCGGTGGCCGTAGGTCCGCTCGTGCTCGACGCCGTAGCCCTCTTCCAGGGCGGCGAGCGCCCGCCGGTCGATCCCACCCTCGGGCATCGGCACGTCGAGTTCGAAGGACTGGCCCTGGTAATGCAGCGCGGCGCTGCGCCTGATCTCGATGCGCTCGGGCGGAAAACCGTCGGCGTCGAGCCGTTCGCGGGCCGCCTGTTCGAGCTCGCCCAAGATGTCGGAAAGAATGCGTGGATCGAGTTCGGAGAGCAGCGCCTTTCGGGTGCGCGAAAAGTGGTACTCGACCTCGGAATAGAGCAGCCCGAAGGAGGAAAAGACGCCGGCCGAGGGCGGAATCAGGATGCGCGTCATCGACAGCGCCTCGGCCATCGCGGCGGCGAAGAGCGGGCCGTTGCCGCCGAAGGCGACGAGCGCGTATTGCCGCGGGTCGCGGCCGCGTTCGCTCGATACCGCCTTGAGCGCGCGCACCATGTTGGAGGCGGCGATCAGAAAGGCGCCGTATGCCGCGTCCTCGGCGCCGAGGCCGAGCGGGCGGGCGATCTGCTCCGCTACCGCAGCACGGGCCTTCTCGGCGTCGAGCCGCAGCGCCCCGCCGACGAGCTGTCGCGGGTTGAGATAGCCAAGCACGACGTTCGCGTCGGTCACCGTCGCGAGCGTGCCGCCGCGGTCGTAGCAGACCGGGCCGGGCGAGGCGCCGGCGCTCTGCGGCCCGACCTTGAGCGCCCCGCCGGCGTCGATCGCGAGGATCGAGCCGCCGCCGGCGCCGACCTCGGCGAGATCGATCGCCGGCACCTTCAAGGCATAGCCGGAGCCGGAAAGCAGGCGCGAGCCGGTCATGACGCCGCCGCCGACCGAATATTCGAGCGCGCGGCTCGGCTCGCCATTCTCGATTATCGCCGCCTTCGCGGTCGTGCCGCCCATGTCGAACGAGATCGCGTTCTTGACGCCGAGCTGGCGCGCCAGCGCCTCGACGCCGACGACGCCGGCGGCCGGCCCCGATTCGACGATGTGGATCGGCCGCTCGGCGGCGGCTTGCGCCGTCGTCAGCCCGCCGTTCGACTGCATCAACAAGACGGGCGCGCGGATCCCGCTATCCCTGAGCCCCGCCTCCAGCCGCGCCAGGTAGGTCTCGACGATCGGCCGCAGGTACGCATTGATGACGGTCGTCGAGGTTCGCTCGTATTCCTTGATCTCCGGCAGCACCTCGAAAGAGAGCGACAGGTTGAGGCCGGGCGCGACCCGTGCCGCCGCTTTCTTGATGAGCCGCTCATGCGCCGGATTGGCGTAGGAATGCAGCAGGCACACGGCAACTGCCTCGACCCCTTCGTCGAGGAGGCGGCGCAAGGCCCGCTCCGCATCCGCCTCGGTGAGTGCACGCAGGATTTCGCCGCGGGCGTTGACGCGCTCCTCGACCTCGACGCGCAGATACCGGGGCACCAGCGGCGGCGGCTTTGTCCAGGCGAGATCGTAGAGCCGCGGGAAGCGCAAGGTGCGGATCTCGAGGATGTCGCGGAAGCCTTTCGTCGTGATGAGGCCGGTGCGGGCGCCCTTGCGTTCGAGGATCGCATTCGAGGCGACCGTCGTGCCGTGCAGGATTTCTATGATATCGGCGCCGCCGAGACGGCGCTCCGCGATGATCTCCGCGAGCCCCTCGACGATCGCGGCGGCATAGTCCTCGACGCTGGAGGACACCTTGCGCGTGATGCGCTCGCCGTCTTCGCCCAGAAAAACGATATCGGTGAAGGTGCCGCCGATATCGACGCCGACGCGGAACCTGGCCATCGCCCTATTCCGCGGCACGCGCGATTTCGGGCGGCTCCCAGCTGACGGCGGGCGGCTGCGGCCAGTCGCGGCGCGCGCGCAGGCGGCGGCGCAGCTCTTCCGTTGCCGGAATATCGACGGCGGGCGGCGTGCCGGCGATGACAACGCCGTAGTCGCGCCGCGCCGCCTCTAGGGACACGAGCTCGTTGCGGACGTCCTCGCAGACGAGCGCCGGTTCGCGCTCCAGCGGATCGCCCCAGCCGCCGGCGCCGGCGACCTCGTGCCGGAACACCTCGCCGCGGCGGATCGTCATCGTCAGCTTCGAGGGCAGCGGCCGGTTCTCGCCCTCGGGATCGAGATAATTCATCGACGGCCGCCCCGGCCCGCCGCCGTAAAGCCCATAGGGACGGAAGCGGCGCCGGTCGGAGCGCACCTGCAGGATGCCTTCCTCGGCGAGGAAGCGGTAATCGCGGCGGAACGGCGCGCCGCCGCGGAACTTGCCGGGTCCCATCGCGTCCGGGATGAACTCGTAGGCGGCGATCTCGATCGGCTGCTCGCTTTCGGTCACCTCGACCGGCTGCGAGGCCATGTTCGCGAAGATGTTGGAATTGCCGTCGAGGCCATCGGCATAGGGCCGGGCGCCCCAGGCGCAGCAGGTGAAATCGACATAGATGAAGGGGCGCCGGTCGGGATACCAGCCGCCGATCGAGATCCCGGTATTGCCGCCGTCCGAGGCGGCGAAGACCTTGTCGGGCAGCATCTGGGCGAGGGCGCCGAACATGCAATCGACCATGCGGAAACCCGTGAGGCCGCGCGCCGCGCAGGCGGCCGGCAGGACGGCGTTGGCGATCGTCCCCGGCGGCGCGGTGACCTCGATCGCGCGAAAGACGCCCTCGTTGTTCGGGATGTCGGCCGGCAAGATCGAGCGGATCGCGCAATAGCTCGCCGATTTCGTGAAGGAGAGCGTGTTGTTGATGGCGCCCTTGACCTGCGGCGAGGAGCCGGTCCAATCGACGCGCATCGCGTCGCCGGCTTTGGTAATCGCCACGGCGAGCGGGATCGGCCGGTCGGGGTCGATGCCGTCGTCGTCGATATGGTCGAGAAAGCGGTAGACCCCGTCCGGCAATTCGCGAATGGCGGCGCGGGTCAGCCGCTCGGAGTAATCGACGAGTTCCCGCATCCGGCCTTTGAGCTTTGCCGGGCCCAATCGGCGCGCGAGATCGACGAGTGCCGCCTCGGCGATGTGGCATGCGGCGAGCTGCGCGCGCAAATCGCCGAAGACCTTGACCGGGACGCGGACATTGCGCTCGATCAGCGACCACAGCGTGTCGTTGCGCGCGCCGCGGTCATAGAGCTTCAGCGGCGGAATGCGCAGCCCCTCCTGATAGATCTCGGTCGAATCGGAGGCGTTCGAGCCCGGCACCCGGCCGCCGACATCGGTGTGGTGCGAGACGGTCCCGGCATAGGCGACGAGCTCGCCCGCGAAATGGATCGGCTTGAAGACGAAAATGTCGGGCAGGTGCATGCCGCCGTCGAACGGGTCGTTCAGGACGAATACGTCGCCCGGGGACACCTGTCCGAAAGCGGATTTGATCGCCGCCATTGCAGTCGGCATCGAGCCGAGATGGCCGGGCAGCGTCAGGCCTTGCGCGGCGAGCGTGCCCGCGCCGTCGAACATGGCGGTCGAATAATCCATGTTGTCGCGCAGCACGCCCGAATAGGTCGTGCGAAAGATCGTCAGCGCCATCTCGTCGGCGACGGAGAACAGCGCGTTCTTGAACAGCTCGAATTCGATCGGATCGGTCGGCATTTTCTCATTGCCGGGTGGGCGAGGGGGCATCCGGCATCATTGTCGGCGTCGCGCCGATGTACAAGGTGTCAGTATCGCATCCTCGCCGGCCGCGAAAAGCGCCCCTTCACCGCTCGAGGCCGCCGAGGCGCCCGGCCGCCAAGCGGACGAGATCTTCGGGACCGAGGTAATTGATGTCGCCGGGGGTGGCGAGCCCCATCGCCGCGGCAAAGGCGCCAAGCCGCAGCCCCAGTTCGAGGTCGCCGTCGAGCAGCCCGTGGATCAACCCGGCGACGAGCGAATCCCCGGCGCCGATGCGGTCGACCATCTCGACCGGATAGCGCGGCGCGATGTGGAGCGTGCCGCGGGCGAGGAGCAGCGTTCCGGGCTCGGCGTCGGGCGGCCGCGACAGCGCCACCATCGGGATGCCGTAGCGTCCGGCGATCGCTTCCGCCAGGCGTTCGCCCTCCTCGGCGAAGTCGAGGACGCCTCGCGCGTCGCGCTCGGCAAGCACCAGCAGCTCGAGATTGGGCGCCGCCGCTTCGAGCGCTGCGCGCGCCTCGGCCGGGGTCGTCAGAGTGGCGCGATAATTGAGGTCGTACGACACCCGCTTTTTCGCCTCCGCGCCAAGCGCCGCCAGGTGCAGCACCAGCGCCCGGCAGCTCGGGCCGAGAGCCGGCGTGATGCCGGTCAGGTGCAGCCACTCGCTGTTCGCGACGAGCGCTTCCCAGGGTGCGTCCTCGAAGGCCAATTCCGAAGCCGCCGAATGCTTGCGGTCGTAGATGACGCGGGCGGTGCGCGGCTGCGGGCCGGTCTCGTAGAACATCAGGCCCAGCCGGGCGCCGGCGATATGGCGCACCCAGCGGGTGTCCACGCCGTGCCGCCGCGCCTCGCCCTCGACGAGGCGGCCGAGCGGCCCTTCCGGCAGCCGCGACACCCAGGCGCAGCGGCGTCCGAGCCGGGCGAGAACGGCGGCGACGTTGAGCTCGGTGCCGCCGATCCCGATGTCGAACAGTCGGGCCTGGTCGAGCCGCTCCATGCCCGGCGGCGACAGGCGCATCAGCGTTTCGCCGAGCGTCAACAGGTCGTAATGCAGCTCGGCCGGGACGCTCGGCTGCGGCGCGCTCATCCGCGCGGACCGCCGGCGACGTAGATGACCTGGCCGGAGACGAAGGACGCTTCCTCGCTCGCCAGAAAGGCGATGACGTTGGCGATGTCGCGCGGCACGCCGGCACGCCCGACCGGGATCTGCTTTGCCAGCTCTTCCTTGTACTCCTCGGGATCGCGGCCCAGCCGCAGCGCCGTCGCGCGCGTCATCTCGGTATCGATGAAGCCGGGGGCGACGGCGTTGGCGGTGATACCGAAGCGCCCCAGCTCGACCGCGAGCGTCTTTGTCATGCCGATCAGCCCGGCCTTGGCGGTCGCGTAATTGGCCTGGCCGCGATTGCCGAGCGCGGAGACCGAGGAGAGGCTGACGATCCGCCCCCAATTGCGCTTCACCATTTCGAGCTGCGCCGCTCGCGAACACAGAAACGCGCCGCGCAGATGCACGAACATCACATCGTCCCAATCCTGTTCGCTCATCTTGTGGATCAGGTTGTCGCGCGTAATCCCGGCATTATTGACGAGAATGTCGAGCGAGCCGAGGCGAGCGACGATCTCGGCGACCGCGGCATCGACCTCGGCCGCGACGCCGACATTGGCCTTGATGCCGCAGGCGGCGACGCCGTGCCGCCGCGCGATCTCGGCGGCCGTCACCTCGGCGCCCGCGGCGTCCAGATCGCAGATCGCGATTTTGGCGCCGTCCTCGGCGAGCCGCTCGGCCGTCGCCGCGCCGATGCCGCGGGCGCCTCCCGTAACGAGCGCGACGCGGCCCTCCGAGCGCTTCGACATGGTCCCCCTCCGGTTTGCCCCTGGTTCACCCTGTCGCAGGAAGCGCCCCGACGCAACCCCGCCCGCTCCCTTGCCCAGTGTATATAGTCGGCCGCAGGCGTCAGTTAGCGGGGGCGAAAATGGCGGGATCGGCGGCGGCACGGGTCACAGCGGCGGAACTGGTCCGTTTCATCGCGGCCTGCTACCGCGCCGTCGGCATCGCCGCGGCCGAGGCGGAGCGGGCGGCGCGGCTGATGGTGCAATCCGATCTCGCCGGCGCCGACGGCCACGGCGTTTTCCGCTTGCCGCAATACATCCGCCGCATCAAGGCGAAGGGGCTCAACGTCGCGCCGCAGATTCGCGTCGAGCGGAATGCGGCGGGGACGGCGCTCGTCGACGGCGACAATGGGCTCGGCCATCTCGTCATGGAGAAGGCCGCCGAAACGGCGATCGCGATCGCCGCCGAACATGGCGTCGGCTGGGTCGGCGTGCGGCATGGCAACCATGCCGGCGCCGCCTCGGTCTATGCCGCGATGCCGCTGGCGCACGACATGATCGGGCTCTATCTCGCGATCGGCAACGCCAACCACCTGCCGCCATGGGGCGGCATCGACATGCTGCTCTCCACCAATCCGATTGCGATCGCCGTGCCGGCATTGGAAGAGCCGCCGATCGTGCTCGACATGGCGACGACGGTCGCCGCCTACGGCAAAGTGAAGCTCGCCGCGCAACGCGGCGAGAGGATGCCCGAGGGCTGGATGATCGACCGCGAGGGCAAGCCGCTCACCGACCCGGCGCGGGCGGACGACGGCTTTCTGCTGCCGATCGGCGGCTACAAGGGCTATGGGCTCGCACTCTTGTTCGGGCTTCTCGCCGGCACGCTCAACGGCGCCGCCTTCGGCCGCGAGGTCGTCGATTTCAACAAGGACGACGAGACGCCGACCAATACCGGACAGGCGATCATCGCGCTGAAGATCGCCGCCTTCGCCGAGCCCGCCGCCTTCAAGCGGGCGGTCGACAACATTGCGCGCCAGATGCGCGGCTCGCGCACCTTGCCGGGCTTCGACCGCGTGCGGCTGCCGGGCGAGGAAATGCATCGCCGGCGGCAAGAGCGCGAAGCGCTCGGGATCCCGATGCCGCCGCCGCTGAGGGCCGCGCTCAACCGCCTGGCCGCCGAACTCGGAGTGGGGAAGCTCGGCGATCGTTGAGGACGAGAGGGAACCCCTAGGCGAGGCTCTTCGAGACCATCTCCCAGGTGTTCTTGCTGAGGCCGGGGGCGGCAAGGACGCGTTCCAGCGCTTGCCGCATCAACTGCTGGCGCGTCGCGTCGTGGCGGCGCCAGCCGCCGAGCGGCTGTACCAGGCGCGCCGCCAATGTCGGGTTGGCGGGGTCGACCGCCATCACTTCGTCGGCGAGAAAGGCATAGCCGTCGCCGCTCGCCTCGTGAAAGCGCAGCTGATTGCCTTGCGCGAAGGTCCCGACGAGAGCGCGCACGCGGTTCGGGTTGCGCCGGTCGAAGGCCGGGTGGCGGGTCAGCGCGCGCACATCGGAAAGCGCCCGCGGCAGCGAGGAGCGCGCCTGCAAGGCGAACCATTTGTCGATGACGAGGTCGTCGCGCGACCAGGCGGCGAAAAAACCGGCGAGCGCCGCCGCGCGCTGCGGCCGGTCGAGATCGACGAGGATTGCGAGCGCGGCGAGCATGTCGGTCATGTTCTGCGCCGCATCGAACTGCGCCTTGGCGAGCATCGCGCCCTTTGCCGGGTCGGCGGCGGCGAGATAGGCGAGCGCCGTGTTGCGCAACGCCCGCCGGCCGATCGCGGCGCCGTCGATGCGGTAGGGGCCGGGGTCGGCGAGGCGCTCGTAAAGCTCGGCGAATTCGGCCTCGAGCGCCTTGCCGATCGCCGCTCGCGCATTCTCCCGCACGCGGTGCGTCGCCTCGACATCGACGGTCTTCTGCTGGTCGGCGAGAAAGGCTTCGCTCGGCAGGTTGAGCGCCTCGGCGGCGAACGCCTGATCGCGCTCGGACTGCGCGATCAGCTGGCGCATCGCGGCGACGATGTCCGGCTCGGCCGGCGGCTTGTCTTCGCCGCGGCGCTCCGCCTCGATCGCCGCCAGCAGCAGCCGCGTCGCCAATTGCTGGCCGGCTTCCCAGCGGGCGAACGGGTCGGGCTCATAGAGCGCGAGGAATTTGAGCCGGTCGAGCCCGACGCCCTGCAATTTGACCGGCGCCGAGAAGCCGCGCAGCAGCGAGGGCACCGGCCGCGCCGACAGGCCGATAAAGCAGAAGCTCTGGCGCGCTTGCGTCAGCGGCAGGATGCGGCTGCCGGCCTGCGCCTTTTCCTCATCGGCGAGCCGCGTCGGCAGTTCCTTGCCGTCGCGCGCGATGAGGCCCATCGCGACCGGCATCGGCATCGGCTGCTTTTCGCTCTGACCCGGCGTCGGCGGGACCGTTTGCGCCAGCGTCAGCTCGTAGCGCTTTGCCGCCGGGTCCCAGCTGTCCTCGACCGTGATCTCCGGGGTTCCCGCCTGCTCGTACCACAAGATGAATTGGCCGAGATCGACGCCGTTCGCTTCCTGCATCGCGGCTAGGAAATCCTCGATCGTGGCGGCGTGGTTGTCGTGCCGCGCAATGTAGAGATCCATGCCGCGGCGGAAGCCTTCGCGCCCCAGGAGGGTATGGAGCATGCGGATGACCTCGGCGCCCTTGTTGTAGACCGTCGCGGTGTAGAAATTGTCGATGCGCAGATAGCTCTGCGGCCGCACCGGGTGCGCGAGCGGCCCGTCATCCTCCGGGAATTGCAATGCGCGCAGCGCGCGCACGGTGGCGATGCGCTTCACCGCTGCGCTGCCCTGGTCGGCCGAGAACAGCTGGTCGCGGAACACCGTCAACCCTTCCTTCAGCGACAATTGGAACCAGTCGCGGCAGGTGACGCGATTGCCGGTCCAGTTGTGGAAGTATTCGTGGGCGATTACCGATTCGATGCCTTCATAGTCGCTGTCGGTCGCGGTCTGCGGCCTCGCCAGTACGTATTTCGTATTGAAGACGTTGAGCCCCTTGTTCTCCATCGCCCCCATGTTGAAATCGCTGACCGCGACGATGTTGAACACGTCGAGGTCGTATTCGAGCCCGAAGCTGTCCTCGTCCCAGCGCATCGCTTTTTTGAGCGAAGCCATGGCGTGGCCGCATTTGTCCTCGTCGCCGCGCCGCACCCAGATCGCCAGTGCGACATCGCGGCCCGAGCGCGTCGTGAAGCGGTCGCGCACCGCGACGAGATCGCCCGCGACGAGCGCGAAGAGGTAGGAGGGCTTGGGGTGGGGATCGACCCATTTCGCCCAATGGAGCCTCGGCCCGCTGTCGCCCGCGCCGGCCGGGTTGCCGTTCGACAGCAGCACCGGATAACGCGACTTGTCGGCGACGAGCGTCGTCGTGTAGCGCGCCGTCACGTCCGGCCGGTCGAGGAAATAGGTGATGCGGCGGAAGCCCTGCGCCTCGCATTGCGTGCAGAAATTGCCGCCCGACGTATAAAGCCCCGACAGCTCGGTATTGCCGGCGGGATCGATCTTCGTCGCGATCTCGAGGGTGAAGCTCGCCGGAACGTCGGGGATGACGAGGCTCTCGGCGTGCTGCGAAAACCGGTTGGCGCCGAGCGCCGCGCCGTCGAGCGCGAGGGACAAGAGCTCGAGCGCCTCGCCGTCGAGCGCGAGCGGCGCGCCGCTGTCCGTGCTGTCCGGGTTGCGGCGGACCGCGAGCCGCGATTTGACGACTGTCGCGCTCTCCTCCAACTCGAAGACGAGATCGACCGTGTCGATAAGAAAAGCGGGCGGACGGTAGTCGGCGAGCTGCACCGGCTGCGGCGTTTCGGCATCGGGCAAGGCGTCGAGCATGGGCAACCGTGCGAAAAAGAGAGGGGCGGCCGAGCCTATCCTATCCCCCGAGCGGCGCAACCGGGAGGTCCACGGTTGCCGCCGCGGCCGGCCGCCGCCGGGACCGTCGCATGCTCATCCGCGGACGTCTGATCTGCGCCCGCGGTATTTGACAAGCGCGCGGCAATCCTCGGAGATTGGACCGGGCTTTCGGGAGAGCAGCGATGGCGTTCGACCTCGTCATCAGGAACGGCACCGTCGTCGACGGCTCCGGCATGCCGCGCTACCGCGCCGATGTCGCGGTCGCGGACGGGCGGATCGTCGAGATCGGCCGTATCCGCGCGCCGGCCCGGCGCACGATGGAGGCCGACGGGCTCGTCCTCGCGCCCGGCTTCATCGACGGCCACACGCATATGGATGCGCAGGTCGCCTGGGATCCGCTCGGCAGCTGCTCCTCCTGGCACGGCGTCACCAGCGTCGTCATGGGCAATTGCGGCTTCGCGCTCGCCCCGTGCGCGCCCGCCGACCGCGAATGGTTCGCGCGCTGCCTGACCGCGGTCGAGGACATCCCGACCGAGGCGATGCTCGCCGGCATCGACTGGGATTGGGAAACCTTCCCCGAATACATGAACAAGGTCGAGCGCCTGCCGAAGGCGATCAATTACGGCATGTATATCGGCCATTCGGCCTTGCGCATGTACGCGATGGGAAAGCGCGCGCTCGACGAGCGGGCGAGCGAGGACGACCTCGCGCGCATGGGCGCCGCGGTCGAGCAGGCGATGCGCGCCGGCGCGATGGGGCTTTCGACCTCGCGCGCGACGACGCACGTCACCCCCGACGGCACGCCGGTCGCCAGCCGCGTCGCCGATTGGCGTGAGATCGAGCGGCTCGTCGACGTCATGGCGGGGCTCGACGCCGGCATCTTGCAGGTCGGGCCGGACATTTCGGGCGGCGCGGCGCAGCGCGAGTGCCTCGGGCGACTGCGCAGGGTGGCGATCGCGAGCGGCCGGCCGATCATGTTCGGCATGCTGGCGACGCGGCAGGGGATCGAGCCCAACCCATGGGATTACCAGCTCCAATTCATGGACGAGACGGTGGCCATGGGCGGGCGCATGTGGGGGCAGGCGACGACGCGCTCGATCAACGCCGTCTTCTCGTTGAAATCCTATCTGCCGTTCGACCATCTGCCGGGCTGGCGCGAGTTGCGCGCCTTGCCGCTGCCCGAGCAGAAGCACCGGCTCGCCGACCCGCAGACGCGCGCCCGCCTCGTCGCGGCGGAAGCGCTGATGAAGCCGCGCAGCGCCGAATTGCAGGGCGGCGGCGCGGCCACGACCGACCCGAAAAAGCCGAATTACGACAACCTCTTCCCGATGTTCGACGTCGATTGGGAGGACCCGAGCGTCGGCGAGCTTGCCCGCCGGCGCAACGCGCACCCCGTCGAGGTCATGATCGACCTGATGCTCGAAAACGAAGACCGCATGTTCGTGCAGCCGATCGTCAATGAATCGCCGGCTGACGTGCTCGGCATCCTCAAGCATCCGCGCACGCTCGCGACTTTCTCCGATTCGGGCGCGCATGTTTGCCAGGAGATGGGCTCCCTGCTGCAGACGCACCTGCTCAACTACTGGGTCAGGAAGCGTCAGGCCTTCACCCTCGAAGAGGCGGTGCGCATGCTGACCTTCGACAACGCCTCGGCCTGGGAGTTGGAGGGCAGGGGCCTCGTGCGCACCGGCTATGTCGCCGATCTCGTCCTCTTCGACGAGGCGACCGTCAAGCCGCGCCTGCCGAAGGTCGAGGCGGACCTCCCTTCGGGCGCCCGCCGCCTTGTGATAGAGGCGGACGGCATCGCCGCGACGATCGTCAATGGCGTCCTCGCCTTCGAGAACGGCCGATCGACCGGCGATTTCGCCGGCGCGGTGCTGAAGGGCCGGCTGGCGGGGTAAGCGTTCTATCTCGTCATACCGGCGAAGGCCGGTATCCAGGGCTGCCGTGGGTCCCGGCCTTCGCCGGGACGACACAAGTCTCTCAAAACGGCGGCGGCGTGCCCTCGTCGAGCTGCATGTCGAAGGCGGTGAGCAGCGCCGCCGTCGCCGCATAATTGCCCATTAATGCCACCAGATCGACGAGAGCGCCGCGCCCGAACTGTGCGAGCGCGCGCGCAAAGGTTTCGGGCGCAACCCGGCGCGCGGCGAAGATCTCGCGGCCGAGATCGATGACGGCGGCGTCGATGGCGTCGAGTCCCGATGTCGAACGGCGCTGCCGGACGGTCTCGATGACGGCATCGGAAATCCCCTCGGCGCGCGCCTCGGCCTCGTGCGCGGCCCATTCGAACTGGCTCCCGACTTCGCGCGCGACGGTGAGGATCGCCAGCTCGCGGGTTCGCGGCACCAGCCCCGCCTCATAGCGCAGATAGCGGTTCAGCGGGCGCGAACGCAGCGACAGGCCGGGGCTGTGCAGCTGGATGCCGCCGGGCCCGTGCAAGCCGCGCAAGCCGCCGCCCTGCGGGTCGGCGAGCGTGTCGTAGAGCCGCTGCCGTTCGGCATCCAACTCTTCGCGCCGCGGCAGCGGCAGCCGGCAGCGTGACTGCGGGTCGATATCGGGGGGAAGCATGGCGCCCATCCATTTGCTTTTGCGGCGGATTTGCCTGTGCCAAACTGCGCGCCGACGCGCAAGAGGAGGGAGCCGAATATGACGGGCGGGATCGTGATGAGCGCCATTGCCTCGCACTCGCCGCGGATCGGCATTGAGGCGCAGGCGCCCGCATTTCTGCACGGCGTCATCGCTGGCGAATATGCGCTCGGCCGCGCCATCGCCGCCCTCGAACCCGATGTCATCGTGCTGCAATCGGCGCATTGGGTGACGACTTTCACCTGGTACGTCACCTGCCAGCGCCGGCACAAGGGCGTGTGCGTCTCCGACGAACTCCCCGATCTGATTCCGGGCGTGCCCTACGAGCAGCCGGGCGACCCCGGTTTCGCCTCGCTCCTCGTCGAGGAGATCAAGGCGAAGGGCCTTCTTTCGGGGCGCAACGAGGCCGAGCACTACAAATGGGATTACGGCACCTTCGTGCCGCTGCAATATCTCGACCCGAAGAGCCGCATTCCGGTCGTGACGATGGGGACCTGCATTCTCGCCGATCTCGAGGAGTGCTTTACGGTCGGCCGGGCGATCCGCGACGCGGCTGAGAAATCGGCAAAGCGCGTCGCTTTCGTCGCGAGTTCGGCCCTCTCGCACAAGCTCGTGCGCGATCCGGCGAGCTGGCCGGCCCCGACCCATCAGGCGCTTGACCATCAGTTTCTCGGCCTGTTGCGCGCCGGGAAAACCGGCGAGGCGTGGCGGTTTCTGCCGCCTTATGCGCAGGAAACGCTCGTCGAGATGGGTGGGCGCAACATCGCGACCCTGCTCGGCACGCTCGACGGCGTGCCGCCCGAGCGGCTCGGGGCCGTGCAATACGGCGAATACGGCCCCTCTTCGGGGGCTGGCCACGTCAATTTCGGGATCACGGTCGCCTCCCTCTCCCCGCGCGCGGGGAGAGGGTCGGGGTGAGGGGCGGGCGGCGGGCACGTCAATTTCGGGGTGACCCTCGCGCCGCCTTGATGGCGCGCCATACGCGCTCGGGCGTCGCCGGCATCTCGATGTGGCTGACGCCGAGGTCGGACAACGCATCGACGATCGCGTTGACGACGGCGGCGAGCGCTGGCGTCGTCCCGCCTTCGCCGCCCGAGCGCACGCCCAAGCGGTTGCTCGGCGTCGGCACTTCGGAGAGTTCGGTCGCGAGCGCCGGCAGCGTGTCGGCCCTCGGCATCGCGTAATCCATGAAGCTGCCGGCGAGCAGCTGGCCGCTTTCGGGGTCGTAGCGGCAGTCTTCGAGCAGTGCCTGCCCGACGCCCTGCGCGATGCCGCCATGCGTCTGGCCGTGCAGGATCAAGGGGTTGACGGCGCGCCCGACATCGTCGACGGCGCTATGCCGCACGATTTCGACGGCGCCCGTCTCGGGATCGACCTCGACCTCGCAGATTTGCGTGCCGTAGGGAAAGCTCGCGACCGGCCGTGTCTCGTCGCAGATTGCGGCGAGCGGGCCTCGCAGTTCGGGCGGCAGATCGGCGCGGCTGGCGGCCGCGGCCGCCACCTCGAAGATCCCCAATTCGCGGTCGGTGCCGACGATGCGGAAGCGGCCGCCGGCAAATTCGATGTCCGCTTCCCCCGTCTCCAGCACGAAGCCGGCGATCTTGCGGCCCTTGTCGATGATGTCGTCGGTCGCCTTGCCGATGATCGTCGCGGCGAACTTCATCGAGCGGCCGGAATGCGAGCCGCCGCCCGCCACCACCCGCGCCGTGTCGTGCGCGATAAATCGGATGCCGTCGAACGGCACGCCGAGCCATTCCGCCACCAGCTGGGCAAAGCTCGTCTCGTGGCCCTGGCCCGAGGACATCGTCCCCATCACCAGCTCGACCCGCTCATCGGGCAGGACGGTGATCTCGGTGCGCTCGCGCGGCGCGCCGCTGGTGATCTCGACGTAATTGGCGAGGCCGATGCCGCGCATCCGGCCGTGCCGCAGCGATGCCGCGCGGCGGGCCGGGAAACCCTGCCAGTCGGCGAGCTGCAAAGCCTTCTGCATCGCCTCTTCGTAATTGCCGTTGTCGTAGACGAGGCCGAGCGGGTTCCTGTAGGGCTGCGCGGCGGGCGGGATCAGGTTGCGGCGGCGCAATTCCGCCGGATCGATGCCGAGCTTGTCGGCCGCGAGATCGATCAGGCGTTCGATGACGAAGATCACTTCCGGCCGGCCGGCGCTGCGATACGGCGAGGTCGGGACCGTGTTGCTGACCGCGGCCTGCCCGTGGAAGAACCCCGTCGGGATGTCGTAAACGCTGGAGACGAGGCCGAGCCCTTTCTGCAATGACACGAAGGCCGCCGGGTAGGCGCCGAGGTTCGAGAGGTTGCGGCCGCGCACGGCGAGGAACTTGCCTGCCGCGTCGAGCGCCAACTCCGCTTCGACCGTCAGGTCGCGGCCCTGATAGTCGCTGACGAAGGTTTCGCCGCGGTCGGAAGTCCATTTGACCGGCCGGCCGACGCGGCGCGCCGCCCAGGACAGCAGGGCGTATTCCGGGTAGAAGAGATTGCGAGTGCCGAAATTCCCGCCCATCTCCTCGCAGAGCACCCGCACCCGCTCGGGCGGCACGCCCAGCACTTCGGCGAGGTCGAGGCGCAATTTCGAGACGCCGCGGCCGCTGCCGGAATAGAGCGTGTAGCTCTGGGAGGCGGGGTCGTACGCGGCGAGCGCCGTGCGCGGCTCCATCGGCACGCCGGTGACCCGCTGCACATGCGTCTCGAGCCGCGCGACATGCGCGGCGCGGGCGAAGGCCGCCTCGGTCGCCGCCTTGTCGCCCGTTTCGATGTCGAGGCAGATGTTGTCGGGCGCCTCCTCCCAGAGGCGCGGCGCGGCGGGTTCGACGGCCTCGGCGGCACGCACGACCGTCGGCAGCGCTTCGTAGACAACCTCGACCCGCTCTGCCGCATCCTTCGCCGCCTCGCGGCTCTCGGCGACGACGATCGCGACCGGCTCGCCGACGAAGCGCACGCGCTCCTTCGGCAGCGGGTAGTGCGGCGTCGTCACCGGCTGGCGGCCGCGCAGCCGTGGCGTGAGGTCGGGCGCCTGCATCAGCCGCGGGGCGTGCGGGATCGGGCCGAGCCCATCCGCGGCATAGTCGGCGCCGGTCAGGATCGCGAGGACCCCCGGCATGCCGCGCGCCGCGCCCGCGTCGATCGAGACGATGCGCGCATGCGCGTGCGGCGAGCGGACGAGGGCCGCATACGCCTCGCCCGGCAGGCTGAAATCGTCGTGATAGCGGCCCTTGCCGGTCAGGAGCCGGAAATCCTCCTTGCGGCGGACCGGCTCGCCGATGCCGCCCGCCGCCTTCGCCGATGAATTCATACGCTGTTCTCTGCCGCTCGCGAAATGCCCGACCCATCATCGCCGATTTTCGCGACAGGCGGCAGCCCCGGCGAGGGCGCACGCGTCTGGGATTTCTTTGAGCGGATGATCACCCATCTCGTCGCCCCCGCGCAAGCGGGGGTCCAGGGCAACCGTCACATCGCTTGCCCTGGTTCCCGCTCTCGCGGGAACGACAATCAGTCCGGCGCGAAGCGCACGACGGCGATCGGCGGCAGCCGCGCTTCGGGCATCGTCCAGGAATCCCCGCCGTCTTCGGAGATCCACAACCCGCCGCTCGTCGAGCCGAAGGCGAGCCGTTCGCCGCTGCCGTCGATATCGAGCGCGTGCCGCCACACGAGATCGTAGGCGTGGTGCTGCGGCAGGCCGCGGCGCAGCACCTCGAAGCTCTTGCCGGCGTCGCGGGTGCGGGCGACGACAAGCTTGCCGTCGACCGGGATGCGGCACTCGTCCTTGACCGCGGGGATGAACCAGGCGGTGTCGGGGTCGCGCGGATGGGCGGCGACGGCAAAGCCGAATTTCGACGGCCGGATCGCCGTCACCTCATGCCAATTGGCGCCGCCGTCGGCGGAGCGGAAGACGCCGTTGTGATGCTGGCACCAGACAATCTCGGGGCTGGCGGCGCAGCGCGCGAGGCGGTGCACGTCCTGCGCGATCGGGTCCTCGCGGCGCTCCGGCGGCATGTATTCGGCATGCATGCCGCGGTTGATTAGCCGCCACGAAAGCCCGGCGTCGCCGCTCGCCCACACCCCGGCCGTCGAGACGCCGATGCGAATGTCGTCGGGATCGCGCGGGTCGACGAGGACGGAATGGATGCCCGGCTGCTCGCCGCCCGCGACGCCCTGCCACTCGCGCCGCCGCGGCATGTGCCAGAGCGCCTCGTTCAGCGACCACGACAGCCCGTCATCCTCGGAGCGGAAGAGGCCGCCGGGCATCGTCCCGGCCCACAGCCTGCCCACGACCCCGCCCGCTTCGAGCACCCAGATCTTGCCGAGCGACCAGGGATGCGGGTCGTCATGCGCGCTGGCGGGCTTCGGCGGAAAGATGGGCGTCGCGACCTCGCGCCATTCGGCGGCGCGGCCGCGGCGCCACAGCTTGGCGCCGAAATGCCCGAGATCGAGGGCGGCGAGAAGCGCGCCGTCCGCCGTTTCCAGCGCGGCCGAGACGGGATCGCCGAGAAAATGCGCGCCTGTCACTTCCCAGTTGCCGCCCCGTCGCATCAGCTCGAACAGCCCCTTGCGGGTCCCGACATGGAGCCGATCGGACATGCGCCCCTCCCTCAACCGCCCGACAGGGCCTGAAATACGTGGATCTCGTCGCCCGGGCCCACCCGATCGGCGAGCCCCACCCGGTCGCGCGCCGGCTCGCCGTTGAGGTAGACGACGACGTGCCGGCGCAATGCCCCCTGGTCGTCGAGCACATAGCCGCGCAGTTCCGGCCGTGCGGCGAACACCGCGGCGAGCGCCTCGCGCAAAGTTGTGCCCTCGACTGCGACGGGCGGCGCCGACAGAAACCGCTGCAACGCCGGCGTGAACGAGACGGTCGCCATTTCTACACCGTGCTTGACAGATATGTTGATATCAACTCTAATGCGGCATGTCAAACCGCAAGCACGTTCCTTACGAAACCACGATCGAAGTGCGCGACGTCTGCCTCTGCCTGCACCTGCAGCGCGCCGCCCGCGCGGTCGGCCGCCGCTTCGATGCGGCATTGCGCCCGCTCGGGCTCACCAACGGCCAGTTCTCGCTGTTGATGTCGTTGAACCGGCCGCAGCCGCCGACGATCGGCAGCGTCTCGGCATTGCTCGCGATGGACCGCACGACCTTGACCGCCGATCTCAAGCCGCTGGCACGGCGCGGCCTGATCACCGTGTCGCGCGACGACATGGATCGCCGCTCGCGCCGCGTGAGCCTCACCGCGGAAGGCCGCGCACTGCTCGCGGCGGCGGTGCCGGTGTGGCGGGAGACGCATGCCGCGGTCGAGGGGCTGGTCGGCGCGGGCGGGCCTGACGGGCTGCGCGCGGCGCTCGTCGCGCTGTCCTGATTGCAGGCTCAGCTCGCCCAGAAGACGAGCGCGAGAAAGCCCGGATAGGCGGCGAGCAGCAGGATGCCGGCGCCGCGGCGCAATTCGCGGCCCGGCAGCGCGAGCCCGAGGGCGAGCGCCAGCGCGCCGATCATGGCGGCCCAGGGCAGATGCAATGCCGGCGCATCGAGAACCGCGAGCGGGCGGGCGAGGGCGCCGGCTCCGAGCGTCATCGTCACGTTGTAGGCGAAGGATCCCATGACCGCGGCGACGGCCGCCTCGCCGGCGCCGCGCCGCGCCGTCGACCAGGCGAGCACGACCAGCTCGAAGCCGGTAGCGAAGCCGACCGCGCTGAGCCCGAGGCGGAGCTGCAGGGCTTCGCCGCCGGCGATATGGCGGACGGCATCGACGAGGAGGCTCGCCCCGACGATCATCGCGCCGACGCCCGCCGCCACAAGCGCGAGGTCCCGCGCGCGGTGCGGGACGCGGCCGCTTGTCGCCTCTTGCCGCGCCTCTTCGATCTCCGCGACTTCCCCGAGCCGCGGCGGCCGGCGCTCGAGCCGCCAGATCAGCCCGACATAGGCGAGATAGAAGAGGACGAGAACGGCGCCCGCCCCGCGTCCGACGGCGCCGCTCCAGGCGATCCAGGCGGCGAGCGCGCCGAGCGGCAACGCCAGCGCGCCGTAGACGAGAACGGCGCCGCGGCAGGGCAGCGGCGCGAGGATGGCGCCGACCCCGAGTGCGACGAGGCAGCCCGTGACATTGGCGCCGATCACGTCGCCGAGCGCGATCCCCGGCGCGCCTTTCACCGCCGCCGCGACGACGGTCGCCAGTTCCTCCGGTTCGGCGCCGGCGAGCAAGAGAGCGAGCGCGAAGCTCGACACGCCGAGCGCCACCGCCGCGCGGCCGAGATGTTCGGCGAACGCCTCGGCGCCCCAAACGACGAGGCCGACGCCGCCGAGGAAGGCGACGAGCCAGACGGCAATCACGGGCAATGTCTCGTTCTAGGATGTTGCATTGGCGCTATGCGTGCTTCGAGACGCGCCCGCTTGTCCTGAGGAGCCGCCGCAAGGCGGCGTCTCGAAGGGCGGGCGCTCCTTGTATCTCTCCTCCGTCGCGAGACCGGCGTAAAGTCGGCGTCGCGGTGGCGGATGGGAGCCCGATCGCTCCTTGGGCCAGTAAGCCCGCTGCTGAGCACGGTGCCCCATCCGCCGGTTCTATCAGCCCGAACAG
>DATLKN010000002.1:0-21508 GCA_035538335.1 Allostellaceae bacterium | reverse complement strand
GAACGGCGCGATCTTCCGCGCCTATGTCGAAGAGTGCCTGGCACCCACCCTCGCGCCCGGCGACATCGTCGTCATGGACAATCTGCCGGCGCACAAGGTCCAGGGCGTCGCCCGCGCCATCCGCGCCCGCGGCGCCGATCTCTTGTACCTGCCGCCCTATTCCCCCGACCTCAACCCGATCGAGCTGCTCTTCGCCAAATTGAAGGCGCTGCTGCGCCAGGCCGCCGAACGCTCGATCCCGGCGCTGTGGACCCGAATCGGCGACCTGCTCGACCACTTCTCGGCCGAGGAATGCCGCCACTATCTCGCTCACGCCGATTACGTCAGATAGGAAATTGCTCTAGCGCGGGCGCAGCGGCGGTTCAGAAATAATCGAAATTGCAGGAAACCGGGCTTTGAAGCTCGGTTTTCGGCGATTTAGGATTCCCGTTTGGGCGAATTGTGCGATTGAGTGGCGGGTCATCGGCGTGAGGGACGCGATGGCAAAGTCACGGGACAATCGTCAGAAGGACCGGCCATGGACTACATGCTCAAGCGCTGGCCGGCCTTCACCCGCTTTCTCGGCGACGGCCGTATCTGGCTGACCAACAATGCCGCCGAGTGGGCACTGCGCGGTATCGCCCTCGGGCGCAAGGCTTGCCGCCAAGGCGCAGCGCCAGTACGACGCTGCCGATCCGGAGAACCGCCTGCTGGTCGGTGAACTGGAGCGGCGCTGGAACGAGCGCCTGATTGCTGTGCGCGATCTCGAATGCGAGATCGATCGCCTCAACGCCGACGAGGTGCCGACGCCGGTCGCGAAACCGTAGGGCCGGGCACCTGCATCGGCTTTCCAGCCGGAAACGGGCGACAGTCATCATTTCCTGAATCTCACGCAAAAGGATGCCATCTTCCTCGTGATCGGCGACCGGACGGGAGGCGATGAGGTGACGTATCCGGACATCGATCTAGAGTTGAAAGCGGGGCCCGATGGCGTGAGAGGCTTCCACCGGAAAGGGTACGCCGTATCGCGCAGCCCGGGATTGAAGCCTTCCTAGCGGCTCGGGCAAAAAGTTCAAGACTCGGGCAAAAGTTCAAGAAATGTGCGCCCGCGGTTCATGACCGTCTTTAGCCCGCGGTCTTCGGCGGATGGTTACGGTGGAATTCGTCGCGGGGGCCATTTGGCCCGCGCAATCGGAGACGACCGAGGTTGAGGATGCCTTTGAGATGCGCGAACCGCATCTCGACCTTTTTGCGCTGATAGCCGGCACATGCGCGAGAAGCTGTCGTGCCGCGCTTGCGACACGGTGATCGCGGCGCTGGCGCCCGATTACGTGATCGCCCGCGGCCGGGCCGGCGCGGGGCTGCTCGCCCAGATCATCGTATCAGAGTACGACGACCACCTGCCGCACTATCGCCAGGCCGAGCCGGCGGTTGCCCTAGTGTCACAGATCGCCCCGAACCCGCCCCATTACGCCTTACCCGACGCCAACAGCCCGTCGAGCTGTTTCGGCGAAAGCCCCGCGATGCCCATGCGCTCGAGTGTCAGCCCGTCGCGGCGGAAATCCCGCCCGGTCGCGGCAGAGGCGACGGCAACGACCGCATCGACCAGTTCGGCCTTGACGCCGGCGAGCCGTCCCAATTCCGACAGTGGCACTAGGCCGAACGGGACGTCCTCGTTGAAGAAACGATGATCGACGGTGGCGGGGGCCTTGATCCAGCGGTTTGGCTCGCTGTGGTGAAAGACCCCGTACGCGCCCCCGGCTCGGCCCTCTTCCGTCGTGTATCCGATACGGAAAAAATAGTCGGGCAGCTTCTCGATGCTGACGCCGAACGCTGAGGCAACGGCGATCCGCTCGCAGTCGAGCGCATCGATCAGGCGCCCGACGCTGGGCGTAATGCCGTCGAAGTAGTGGCAGTAATCGCCGCCGGAAGATTCGAGGCGGCCGATGTTCAGCAGCAGCGCCGCCGGGTGATGGATGGCGTTCATATAGAGAAAGACCGTGTGCAGTAGCGACGGCGACGGCGCGATTGCCGGCAATACGGGCCTGATCCGCGTTGCCGCTTCTGGCGTGATCTCGCCCGGGAAGGCCGCGAACATCAAAGCCTTGGCGGCCCGGCTCACCCGCACTCGGCTCGGCGATACCTTGCGGCAGATGTAAGGGAGCGTCGTCGTATCGCAATATGCGGCGAAGCGACCACCAAGGCGACCGATCGTCCCAGGGATCAACAGCAACGTATGGCCCGGTGCGGCCATCACGAGCTGATGCGGTCTGACGTGCGGCGCAAGGGCCTGCGCGATGTCTTCATGCGCGTGGGTCGGCCCCATGATCAGAACCAGATCGGCGCCATCCAGCGCCCGCGGCAAATCCTCCGTAATCTGCGCCGGCCTAGTTTTCCCCTCGCCGAAGATGCCCTCGTGCTCGATGCCTCCCGCGGCGATCAGCGGTGCGATCGTTGCAGCGCTGCGGCCCCAAAGCCGGACCTCAAAGCCTCGCCGCGTCAGATCAACGGCCGCCGCGCAGCCGCCGTTGCCGGCGCCGACGATGGCGACCCGGCGGATCTCCGGCGGAGCTTTCATCCGATGCGATATTTCGCGATCTTTGCTTCGTCGACGGCGATGCCGAGCCCCGGCCCGTCCGGCACGGTCAGAAAACCGTCGGCATAAGGGAACGGCTCCTTGATCAGGTCGTCGAGGTATTTGTGGGAGGCAACCTGAGTGGTGACGCTCTCGGCCGTCGAGGTAATCGGAATAGTGCCCGGCAGCGATATCTCCGGCGAGGAAGCGGCGAGATGCAGGTTGGCGGCGTTGCCGATACCCATCTCCGCGGAACCGTTGATGTCGCAGGGCAGGCCGCCGGCGCCGGCGATCGCCAGCAGCCGCTTCGCGCGCGACGGACCCCCCGGCTTCGTGTAGTAGACCGACAGCATTTGCGCCGCGTCGAGACGGATAATCTCGAGCACATCGTGCTCGTTCCAGGCGCTTTCGTCGGCCATGATCGGAACCCGGCTGCGGGCGCTGACCGCGGCCATCTCGCGCAACCCGTTAACCGGCTGCTCGGCGTACCAAATGTCGTATTTTTCGAGCGCCTCGATGACGCGGACGGCCTCGCGCCAGGTGCCATAGCCCTGGTTGGCGTCGACCCGGATGCGCGCCACCGCCCCGACCGCACCGCGCACTTCGCCGACCACGCGGATGTCCCGCTCCGCCTCGACGCCGATCTTTATCTTGATCGTCTTGACGCCTTCGGCGACGACCTCGGCAGCCTCCCGCGCCGCCTGCTCGGGCTCCATCAGGCCGATGCTGTGGGCCACCTCGACGCGATCGCGGTATTTGCCGCCGAGCAGCTGGTAGACGGGCACCGAATGGACGCGGCCTATCGCGTCGAGCGCCGCGACATCGATCGCGGCCTTGGCGTAAGGATGGCCGCGCAACACTGCGTTTAAGCGCTCGTGCAGCCGGTCGAGCCGGGTTACGTCATGACCGACAATCGCCGGCAGCAGGATCTCGCGCAGGGCCGTCGCCGCGACCGCCGGCGGCTCGCCGTATTTGCTGCCGTGATCGCCGCCCCAGGTCCCAATCGGCTGCGCCTCGCCCCACCCCGAGATGCCGCATTCGAGATCGAGGCGCAACACCACATAGCCGTGGCCGATCGGCGTCGTCAGGCCAACCCAGAGATGCGGGCGGCGGATCGGCAGGGCGACGAGAAACACCTCGCCGCCGCGGATTTTCGTGCTCGAGAGGCTCATATTCCGCGCCCTCACCCGACTTCGATCAAGGAGTCGTTCGGCGTGATGTTGCCGGTAATCGGCGAAAAGCCGCCTGGCGTGATCACGTACATATCCTCGACATGAAACCCCATGCGGCCCGGCATCATGTAGAGCGGCTCCATCGTGAAGGTGATGTTCGGCGCGAGCGCGATGTCGCGGCTGGTGGTCAGATACGGTTCCTCGTGGATCGTCTGGCCGATGCCGTGCCCGAGAAACTGCAACGTCGGTTCGATGCCGCCCTCATGGCAGGCATCGACATAGGTTCGATAAAGCTCGGCCACCCCCGTGCCGGGTCGCAGCATCGCCTTG
The DNA here is from genome assembly GCA_035538335.1 of Allostellaceae bacterium. Taxonomy (GTDB): domain Bacteria; phylum Pseudomonadota; class Alphaproteobacteria; order ATCC43930; family CGMCC-115725; genus AP-15. The sequence continues at coordinate 17,452 of DATLKN010000002.1, read as the reverse complement.
CAGCGGTCGCGCGCCGTGATCAGGGTGCGCCAAATTCGCTTTTGCTCCTCGGTCGGCGCGCCGACGACGGCGGTCCGCGTCACATTCGAGCGGTAGTTGTCGATGTTGCCGAGGATCTCGATGCGGAGCACGTCGCCAAGCTCGATCCGGCGGCCGCTGGTGCCGCAATTGGTTATGCCGCTGCGCGGTCCGGAGCCGATCTGGTACTTGAGTTCGGCCGAGCCGCCAGCGACCATGCGATCGACCGTCATGCGGCCGAGATCGAGTTCACTCATGCCCGGCTTCGTCGCCGCCAGAACTTCGCCGATGACGCGGTCGGTCAATTCGCCGACCCGGCGCAGGATCGCAACCTCCTCGTCGGTCTTGATCATCCGCGCGTCGAAATAGAGCTTGCGGCATTCCTCGAAACACACGCGTGGCAGCAGCTGCGAAAGCCGGAGGTAATCCTTGGCCGGCATATAATCGAGCTCGATAGCGATCCGGCCCTCGGCGACGCCGGCCTCCTTCAATGCTTCGGCGAGCAGATCGGCCGGCTCTTGATCGAATTGGCCATAGGGCCGGATGTCGCTGAAGCGCGAACGCTCGCGCGCGAGCTTTTCTTCGACCGTGACGACGATCTGCACCGCAAAGCTGTCGCCGGCGAGGATCGTAATCGTGCGGCGGAAGCGGTTGGTCGCATGGCTCGGCACCAGAAAGCCGGCCGTGTAGGTCACGTTGTCGGGAGAGAAGGCGACGAGCGCGTCGAAGCCTTGTGTCCGCATCATGCCGCGAAGCTTGCGCAGCACCTCATGTTCGCTACTCATCCCGCCGGCTCCCTCCCGATCACATGGTTGCCGATATTCCGCTGCGGCGTATCCCGGCGATTAGCCGCGAAGTTCGCGAACGAGATCCCAGCCGTAAGGCTGGTCCTCGGTCTCGCTACAGATCGCCAGCACCAGCTCGTTCAATCCGGCATCGATAAAGGCCTGCAGCTTATCGCAGCAGTCCCGTACGGTGCCGGCGGCGCCGAAGGCCTCGACCGCATCGTCCGACACGAGGTGCGTCGCGGCATCGAGGTCGCGCTGCGAAATCGCCGCGATAATCGCGTCCTGGTCAATCGGAATGCCCGAAAACGCAATGTTCTCGTCGAGGAAGCGATTGCGCAGCACGAAAGCGAGCTTGCGGCGTACCGCGTCGATCGCCCGGCGCCGGTCGGGCGAGGCCGCGACGAAGATGTAGCCGGCAGCCTCGAGGCCACGCGCGTTGCGCCCGGCCGCCGTCGCGCCTTCGGCGGCGATCGCCAGCGAATGGCGGGCATAGTTCGGCGAGATGCCGGACGATAGCACGACGCCATCGGCGATCCGGCCCGATAGGCGCAACATCTGGGCCCGCATAGGCGCCAGATAAATCGGGATCGGCGCCGGCGGCGGGAACATCATGCGGGCGCCGCAGAGCCGGAACCGCATCGCCTCCTGCGTCACCGACTCGCCTGACCACAATGCCCGCAGCGCCTGGACGAACTCGCGCACGATCCGCACCGGTTTCACGATGGCTTCGCCGGACTCCCCAAGAAACAAAGGGTTGCCGATGCCGACAGCGAGCGCGACCCGCCCCGGCGCGGCTTCCGCCAGGGTGGCCATCTGCATCGCGGTCGGCATCGGGTGGCGCAAGTACGGGCTGATCGCGGTCGGTACAACGCGCGCGCCGGGCGCCGCCATAGCAAGACCGAGAGAGGAGAGGATCGCCTCGCGGAAGCCCAGATGGTCGGCCATCCACAAGCTGGTGACGCCGGTTGCCGCCGCCTGTCTCGCGGTCTCTAGGGCGGCATCGAACGTGCTGAAGCCGTCGAAGCTGATGCCGATGCGGACACTCATGCCGGCATGCTCCCGTTACGCGCCATTTTCAAGGAAGGCGGCGAGGCTTTCTCGGCTCCGACCGGCAAGGCCCATCTTCTCCAGCGAGAGCCCGGTGGCGCGAAAATCGATGCCGGTTGAGACGGTCGCCAACTGGATCAGCGCGTCGATCGTCGGCGTCTCGACGCCCGCCAGTCGGCCGAGCGCGGCGATCGGGGCGAGACCGAACCCGACATCCTCGTCGACATAGCGGTGCGACAAAGTCGGCGGCGACTTGATCGTCCGGTTCGGCTCGCTCTCGCGGCAGGCGCGCGCTATCGACCCGCTGTCGAACGCTTCCCTCGTGGTCAGCCCCGCCTGATAGAAGGCTTCGAGGAAAGTCCGCACCGGCACCCCGAGCGCGCGGGCGATCGCCGTCCGCTCGGCATCAACCGCTGCCGTGGCTCGGCCGATCGCCTCGGTGATCCCCTCGCGATAGAATAGGAAGCCGCCGCCGGTATGCTCAATCCAGCCGGAATTCATTAGCATGCCGGGCGGATGGAACACTGCGTTGAGGTTGGTCAACGCAGTTTCAAGCACATTCGCCGCCAGCCTGATCTCCGGATAAACAGGCTTCATCAGCTCGTACAACCGGGCCGCGTTGCGACCGGGAAATGCCGCGAAGGCCAGTTGCTTCGTGTAGCTGTAGATGCCGACGATCGCCGGCCCCTCCATACGGCAGATGTAAGTCAGCGACACAGTCTCACAGGTCTGCACCGGCCGGGCATAACCGGCCCGCCGCAATTCGTGGACGAAATGCAGACCGCCGCCGGTGTGCCCTGGATTGAGATAAACCGGCAACTCGGGCGAGAGCAGTGGCGCCAACCCCCGTGCATAATCCTCGTGCGCGACCGACGGCACCACGAGCATGACGAGATCGGCCCCCGCGACCGCCTCCTCGACCCGAGTAGTCAGCAGAGGCAGCGGCACGAACCCCTGCTGTACACCGCGCGCTTCCACCCCGCCCGCCGCACGCAGGGGCGCCAAGCGCTCGGGGTTGCGGGCGTGCAGCCGCACCTCAAACCCGCGGCGCGTCAGGTCGGCGGCGGCGGCGCAGCCGCCGTGGCCCGCCCCCAAGACGGCGACGGTCTTAATCACGTGGCCGGTTTCAGGAAGGAGTTGGTGAACACCTTCGTCACGTCGACGGGGTGATCCATGATCTTCATTTCGAGGAGCGCCTTTTGCATCTCCTCCCAATTCGCCTTCGTGGAATGGCCGATGCCGTTCTTGATGGTGTCCGGCGTCTGGGTGATCTTCAACACTTCGGGCAGTTTGAGCGCCGAGTATTTGGGATCGACCATGGGGTTGTCCTTGAGGAAGGCGGCCAACGCTTCCTGCGGATGCTTCAGGGAATACTGCCAGCCCTCAAGAAATGCTCGCGTGAAACGGCGCACCAAGTCTGGTTTATTCTTGATCAGGTCCTCGTTCGTCAGGAGCGCCGTCGAATAGATCTTCAATCCGACATCGGTGAACAGGATCCAGCTCATGGGCGTCCCGTCGACCTCCATCTTGATCCCGTCATTGAAGAAGAACGCGAGGCTGGCGTCGATCTTATGCGCCTCCAGCATCTGCGCGATATTGCGGTCGAGCGGGACCTCGTGGATCTTGGAAGCATCGAGGTGGTTGTACCGTTCGATCCAGCGCCATTGCTTCTCGCCGACGCTGAGGGTCGTGACGCCGAGCGTCTTGCCGTATAGGTCGGTCAGCTTCTTGATGCCGGAGGACTTCGGGAAAATGATCGCGCCGGGGTTCTTTTGCAGGATCACGGCGAGCGACACGACCGGCAGCCCCTTGGCGTAGGCCATCAGCGCTTGATCTGCCGTAGCGTACCCGAAATCGGTGGTGCCGTTGCCAACCAGCTTGACCGTGACGGTCGACCCTTCGCCAGGCAGGATGGTTACGTCGATACCCTCTTTGGCGAAAAAGCCCTTGTCGCGGGCGAGAAAGATCGGCGCGTGTTCCGACCCGTAGACCCAATCCAGCCGCAAGGTCACTTTGTCGTTGGCCTCGGCGGCTCCGATCATCGCCGCGAGCGCGGCGACCGCTAGCAAGAGACGGCGAAAGTTCATGGTCGATCCTCCGGATATCGGCTGCAAAATGATCGCGCCGCCAGCGCCGCTACATCGTCTCCGGCGCTGCCTCAACGGCAGACTGCCATGAGAGCACCATTCTCTCCACCAGGACAACCAGAAGGAAGAGCACCACCCCGAGCGCGCTCAGCACGAAGATACCGGCGAACATGATGTCGGTATCAAGCGACGTATTCGCATAGCTGATCACGTAGCCAAGCCCAGTATCCGACGAGATGAACTCGCCGACCACCGCTCCGACCACCGCCAGCGTGATGGCGATGCGAAACGAGGCGAAAATATAGGGCAGCGCCCAGGGCAGGCTGATCTTAAAGAAGATCTCCCACCAAGTGGCGCCGAGCGAGTTCATATATTGCAGCAGCTCCTGCTCGACCGAGATCAGGCCGCGGGCAGTGTTGATAACGATCGGGAAAAACGCGATCAGGGCGGCGATCACCACCTTCGGGGTCAGGCCGAACCCGAACCAGATCAGGAATAGCGGGGCGAGCGCGACTTTCGGCAGAACCTGGGCCGCGACCAGGAACGGATAGGTCAGATCGCTGACCCACCGTGAATAGGCGATGCCAACCGCGATGACGAAGCCGAGCAGCGCCGCGACGGCAAACCCGCCGGTCACAGCAAACAAAGTTGGCCATGAATTGGCGAGCAGATAAGACCAGTGCTTGGCGATCGCGACGAAGATGAGGCTCGGCGGCGGCAGAATGACGGGCTTGATGCGGAGCAGATCGACGAGCCCTTCCCAGAACGCGAAAAACGCAAAGAAGACAGCGACCTGACCGGCCGTGCGGGTCAGAAAGTGGCCCATCACGCCACTCCCTCTAGAGCGGGTTGGCTGTGCCGCAATTTGCGGCGGATGCTCTGGACCAGCTCGGCGAAGGCGGCGCTGCCGCGCAACGCCTCGTCGCGCGGACGCGGGAACGGGACATCTATCACGGTGTCGACCCGGCCCGGCCGCGCTGTCATTACGATGACCCTCTCCGACAACAGAACGGCCTCGCCGATGCTGTGCGTGACGAACACGACCGTACTTTCGGTCAGGCTCCACAGCTGCAGCAGCTGTTCCTGCATCGCCTCGCGGGTGATTTCGTCGAGCGCCGCGAACGGCTCGTCCATCAGCAGGATCGACGGGTGCAGAGCGAGCGCGCGCGACAACGAGACGCGCTGTTGCATGCCCCCCGAAAGCTCGTGCGGCAGGCGGTCCTCGAACCCGGCAAGGCCTGTCAGCGACAGCCATTTGCGCGCCTCCGCAACGCGATCGGCGAGGGGCACGTCCTTGCGCGCAATCTCGGTGGTCAGCAGCACGTTTTGCACGGCAGTACGCCAGGGCAGCAGCAGCGGGCGTTGAAAAACGTAGCCGATCTCGCCCGATAAGTTGGTCTGTTCAATCGGCACGTCATCGAATGTCACGCGTCCGCTCGTCGGTTTGAGGACGCCCGACAGCACCTTGAGGAGGGTGGTCTTGCCGCACCCCGACGGGCCGACGATGCTTACGAAGGAACGCGGCGCAATCTCGAGAGAAATTTCTTCGATCGCGGTCACCGGGCCGTTGCCCGTGCGGTAGCCAAGGCTCAGCTTCTCGATGCGGATTGCCGGTGCGGCCATCGTCGCGCCTAGCCGATCCGGATCAACCGGTCAGTGTCGGTGCGGTCGGACAGCAGCTCGCACCCTGTTTCCGTCACCAGAACCATGTCCTTGTTCTGCATCCCGAAGCCGTATCCGGTCTCGTAGATCAAGGGCTCGACGCCGAGCACCATGCCGGCTTCAAGCGGGTGGCTTTCCGTCGGGCCGAGATAGGGGTCTTCGTGCAGATGCAGGCCGATGCCGTGGCCGATGAACGAGATCGGCGGCAGTCCGAGCTCGCCGACCTTGCGCAGGTAGAGATCGTAGATGTCGCGGCTCTGAGCGCCCGGCCTGATCGCCTCGAGCAGCAGGTATTTGCAGGCGACCAGATTGGCCCAGATCCGTTCGGCCTCGGGCGGCGGCTCCTCGACGAAGGCGGTGCGGCAGACGCCCGCGTGATAGCCGCCCAGGGTCGGAAAGATCTCGACCCGGCAGACATCTCCCCTTTTGAGGACGCGATGGCTCGGCCCGACATTCGGGAAGACGCTGCGCTCGCCGGTGGCGACGATCATGATCTTGAAATGGTCGGCGCCGAGTTCGTACATGCGCCGGCTGAGAACCCCGGCCAGATCCATCTCGGTCAGGCCGGCGCGCATTGCGGCATAGGCGTCGGCGATGCCCTGGTCGGCGATCCGCGACAGCTGGCGCAAGATGTCGATCTCGCCGGCAGTCTTGACCTGCCGCAACCGCGCCAGAAGCTGCTGGACAGGCAAGCCCTGCAACTTTGGCAGCCGGTCGCGCAACGTCAGGAAATCTGCGGCCGGCAGATAGTCCATCTCAATGCCCACCCGCGCCGCCCCGAGCCCCTTCCGCCGCAACAGATCCGCGAGGACTGGTATCGCTTCGAAGTCAAACTCACGCCAGACCGCGATCTCGAGATCGGGCGCCTTCGCCCGGATCGTGCTCGCTTCCATATCGACGACGAGCAGCGCGACCGAACCATCGCGGGTGATCAGCGCCATCGCATGGCGCCAGCGCATCAGATTCTGCGTCGGCGATAGAAACCCGGTGATATAGGCAAAGTTCTCGGGCGAGCTGGTCAGGACGGCGTCCAAATTCGTCTCGCCCATCGCCCTCGTCAGGCGCGCGACCACATCCTGCCGCATTTTGATCCTTCGGGGAGGCCGGTTCTTCAGGCGGGAGTATCAGTACCCGCAGGGCGCAGCAAATGCAAATCCCCGGGCTGGTTCAAACTGTCTCAGCACCTGCTCTGTGGAGCCGACCCGGTCGATGACGGCCCAGGCGCGCCCCGCGGTCGTCATTTGTGGCAAACCGATCCCGATCAGACACGGCCTGCCCTGAAGTTGTACGGAAGCAAGATAGACCCACGCTTGGCGCTAGCGATCGAGGCTTCGAAGTATTTGGCGAGGCGGCGGTTGCGATTGAGCCAGGCGATGGTGCGTTCGACGGGTTAAAGTCGCACTTCGTGCCTGCGGGGATCGACGCGTCCGTTGGGTACCATCCTATCCGCCCGGCCGCGCTCCCGCCTACATGGGTGCCTACGGGCGGCCCCTTCGGGCATACACCCCGCCCGACCCGTTTCCCGCGCCCCTGCGAGCGCCTACAGGGCTCCTCGCGCCCTTCCTGGCATCATCCGGCCGCCCCGGCCGGCACGACGCCCTGCGACAACCGGAGCGCGAGCCGGAGATTCTGCCCTGCTATCAACGGCCTAGGAAATCTCGCTTAGTCAGTTGATTTTGCTTGACATTTCGGCCATGCCGCCTCATCTTATCTACAACCGGAGCGGGACTTTTCGCCCGGCGCACGGAGCGGGACCTAGCCCACGGCGGCGCCACACAGGGCGCGCAGCACGGGATACCGAAGCCCATATCCGGCGGGACACGGGACACCGGGCCTCGCGCGTAAGCCCCGCATGGCGGGCGGCGCCGCCTTTTATCCCCAAGCCCGCGCGCAGAGCGGCAAGCCCGAGAACCGGGCGCGGAGTCCAAATCCGCACGCATGCCGCCGGCCGCCCGAGAGCTCGGCCGCCTGGGCCCATCCGCGCGTTCCGCGGACGGGGGCCGGACGGGAACCGGCCAAGGCCACCCCGCGGGGTCGCGCGCTGCTCAAATTCTCCATCCGATGCAGATCTCCAAATACCGATGAGGGCCAGGTGCTGCGAAGCATCCGGCCCTTCTCGATCCGACGTCGCCTGACGAGGCCGCGGTGATGCCCGGCCGAAACGCATCCGCGTCGCGACAAATCACGTCGCCTACAAATGGAGATCGACATGAACACAACCTTTACCTCGCGCGAGATCGCCGGCCTTCGGGGCCAGCGCAATTACCTCGCGAAGCGGCACGCCGCGGCGACGAATGCGATCGCCAAGGCGGCCTTCGCCGAGGCGATCGCGACGATCGACGCGCTGCTGCCGGTGAAGCCGGCCGCCGTCCCGGCCGATCGCAACCGCGCCGCCTTGAAGGCGCACCGCACCCGGCTCGCCCGACAGATGAAGGGCGCGAGCCGCAAGGTGAAGGCGGAGCTCGCCGAGAAGATCGCGGAATACGACCGAAAGATCGCCGCCTGACGATGCCCCGGTGACGCGGGGCGAAACCGGCCCCCGCCGCTGGGACTTAGCTTCCGGGCGGGCGCCGGTCGCAGCAGTCACGCCGTCTGCAAATGGAGAAAGGCAATGGAAAACATCGACATGAAGGTCGATGGCGACAAGCTCGTCCTCACTTTCGATCTGAAGGCCCCGGGCAAGGTCTCCTCGACCGGCCGCACCAAGCTGATCGCGACGACGCGGGGCGCCGTCCCGGTCCCCCACGCGAAGCGGGCCGTCACCCTCGCCGTCAATCTGATGGCGAAGGAATGACCCGGTATTCGGGCGACCCGCGCTGGATCGCGGCCCGCTACGCCGGGCATTGCGACGGGTGCGGCGCCGCGATCGCACCGGGCGACCATCTCTTCTATTTCCCGCGCGGCCGAAAGCTCTTCGGCGAAGCCTGCGGGTGCGGCGGCCGGCACTCGGCCCGGTTCGAGGCCGAGGCCGCCGACGACCGCTCGCTCTGAAAGCCGCCTGACGACGACCGCCTGGCCGCGGTCGAAACCGGCGGGGCCGAAAGGCTCCGCCGGTCGCGGTAGCCAATGACCGCAATACCAAGGAGATCCTTCGCAATGGAAATGGAAACCCAACAGACCGGCGAAGGCCAGGTGACGATCAAGGAGCTCGAGGCGATCGGCCTCCCGCTCCGCGGCATCGAAGCCACGCTCGCCTGCGCCGCCGACGACAAGAGCCGGCACTACAACCTGCGGGCCGTCTATTTGCACTCGACCGGCGACGAATATCGCCTGATCGGGACGGACGGCGTGCGGCTGCTCGTCTATTCGAGCCCGATCGGCGAGGGTCCGGCGCCGGCCTGGACTGAGGCCGGGGTCGCGATCGCGACCGAGGGCTTGAAGGAACGGGTCGGCCTGCTCCGCAGGCTGAAATGCGAGACGGCGCGGGTCGCCTACCAGACCGAAGCCCCGCAGATCGTGCTGTCGAACCGCGAAGAGGACGTGGTGTTCAAGCTGCGCCCCCTCGACGCCGAGTTTCTGCAATACCAGCGCATCCTCGACGACTTAAAGGCGTTCAAGGCCCGCAAGGTGTCGGAGATGTCCTCGACCGCCTTCGACGCGCGCTATCTGAAGGGTGTCGGCGATCTGGCGAAGTTGCTCGACAGCAACACCGTCCAGGTGTTCGACGGCGGCGCCGAGGGCGAGCCGACGCTCGTAGCCTTCCCCGGTTGCGAGTTCGCGGTGCTCGTGCTGATGCCGCTCAAAGAGCAGCCCCGGCTCGGCGCCGGCGCCGCCCGCATCCTTGAGGGTGCGGTCAACGGCACGGTCGCCGCCTTGCGCGCGCATCGCACGCGCTGGGCGACGCGGCTCGAGGATCCGCAACTCTCGGCCGCGGCCCGCAAGGCCGCCGAGAACAAGATCGCCGACTACGACCGCCGCATCGCCGCGATCATCGAGAAGGCGACGGCTCCGGCCCTGCCGCCGCCCGAAGAGCCGTCCTATGCGATCGCTGACGCGGTCGCGGAAGGGGCGGAGGGGAGCGCCGAATACAGCGCCCTCGACCGCTCGCGCTTGTCGAACGGCAAGCGGGCGAAGCTCTACGAGCGCTTCTGCGCCGACTTGAACGCGGTCCTCTCCTCCGAGCACGGCGGGCTCACCCTGTCGCAGCTGGTGGAGGGGGTCCCGGTCGAGGATTGGTTCGACGCCAATCTCTCGGCCGCGGAAGCCGCGTCGCGCTGCCTCGATTGGCGGCGGGCTGAGAGCCCGCTGCCGGCCGAAGAGCCGCCGGCGCCGGCGAAGCCCGCTCGCAAGAAACCGGGCGCGCGCGGCGCGACCCGGGCGGGGACCCCGCGAAGTAATACTTCGCGGGGAGCCCCGAAGCGGGACTTCGAGGCGTTCCGCCGGCAGGTCAGCGCGATCATCGAAGGGCGCAAGGGCCTGGCGCTCGACGACCTGCCCGATTGCCCGATCCGCGATTGGTTCGACGCCGGCGTCTCGGCGAAGGCCGCCGCGGGCAAGGCGATCGCCTTCGCGAAGTCGATCTAGCCGCCTGACGATGCCCCGGTGACGCGGGGCGAAACCCGCCGGGGCCTGAGCCCCGGCGTGGTCGCGGAAGTCGAAAAAAAAATCGGGGCCGCCGGCCAATCGGCGACCCCGAGTCTTCTGCAAATGGAAGGGCCACGGGATGGCCCGCAACCCAACCCAACGGAGACAAAACTATGCCGGAATTGGAGAAAGTCAACGTGCATCCCTTCGCCGGAGCCCCGGTGATCTCGGCCTACTCGCGCGCCCAGGCGCTCGAGGACGGCGTTCTCGTCGATGTGAGCAGCCAAGCCGAGGAGGCGGGCTTCAAGGTGCCGGTCGCCGTCACGACGGCGGTGTGGGCCTTGTGCGTGCCCTCCGACGCGGCGGCGGCGGCCGGCGAGAGCGAGATCGGCAGGCTCTGGGACGTGTTGTGGATGTGCGTTGTCGCCACCCGCCGGCTGCAAGCCGCGCGGCGCGTCGACGACACCATCTATTTCTCGGTCGAGATGACGGACGCCGAGGGCAAGAAGCGGCTGCACAACCTCTGGGCCAAGTGCGGCCCCGGCGACGAGGCGGAGCCCGTCGTCACGATCATGCTGCGCGGCGAGGACTAGGCGATGTCGCGACACCCGCTCGCCGCCCGCGACGTCCCTCCGGGCGAGCCCTGGACCTTCGAGCACCCCTCGATGAAAGAGGTCATCGCGGCCAAGGCCGAAGGCAAGGACGCCACCGGCCCCGGCCAGCCGCCCCGACCGGCGGCCCGGCCGGGCGACGACGATGCCGCTTTCCTCGCGCTGAAGGAACTCGCCTTCGCCTCGGCCGCGGTCGCCGAGGCGCTGAGCTGGCCGCGGCACGCGAGGCGCAGCCTGCAGCTTGCCGAGGCGCGCATCGAAGCCGCCCTCGTCAACGTCAAGCGGGCGTCGGGCGGCTCATAGGACGAGGCCGAAACCGAAGGGCCAAGGAGAGTTCCCTTGCGCCCCTTCGGTCCCGCGGTGATGCCGCGGCTGACGAGGCCCAAGGGTAAATCGACAAAAGGGGAAGCCATGACGGTAGTCAATTCGGAAATTTCCTGGTGCACCGGCACCCTCAATCTGACGGTCGGGTGTACAGCCGTTTCGGCCGGCTGCGAGAATTGCTACGCCGAGACGCTGGTCGGGCGCGGCATCTTCAAGAGCCGCGATTTCTCGACCCTGCAGTTCTATCCCGAGCGGATCGGGGACCTGCGCAAGTTCGCGCCGGGGCCGGGGCCCGACGGGCAGATCGCGCCGAAACTCGTCTTCGTCAACTCGCTGTCGGATTTCTGGCACGAGCAGATCGGCGACGATTTCATCCACGCCGCCCTCGACCGCTTCGAGGAGCACCCGCGTGTGATCCTGCAGATCCTGACGAAGCGGCCGGTGCGCATGCGGCGGCTGATCGCGGAGCGCTACAAGGGGAGGGGCGTGCCGCCGCATCTCTGGCTCGGCGTCTCCGCCGAGGACAACCGGGTCGCGGCGCGCATCAACTTCCTGCGCCGCCTCAAGGACCAGGTCGGCGACTTTACCGCCTTCGTCTCAATCGAACCGATTGTCGGCCCGACCGACGAACTCGACTTCACCGGCGTCGATTGGGTCCTGACCGGCGGCGAGAGCGGCCCGCGCGCGCGGCCGATGCGCTTCCAGTGGCTCGAACAGGCGAACGAAGCGGCCCTCGCTCTCGGGATCGCGCTGCACTTCAAGCAGTATGGCCAGCCGGTCAACAACCCGGTCGTCAGGCATCTGATGGACCGCTACCGGCTCGGCGTCAAAGCCGCCTGGGCGAAAGCCGTCGCCGAAGGCCTCGAGCTCGCGCCGCAGGAAAAGGGTGGCGCCACCTATCGGGGCCGCGTGATCCAGCAGAAGCCGCCTCACTTCTGGCAGCTCAAGGCCGACCTCAACCCCACCCCCAACTTGTTGCGAAAGGACCCCGGGCGGCTGAACCCTTAAGCTGCGGAGTCACCTTGGCCCGATCGGCAGGAACCCGGTACGATGGGCCGACCACAGCGGCAGGAAATCAACCGGATATGGTTGATCGCGTAAGTTCCGCAGCACGATCGGCGATAATGGCTGCGGTGCGGCACGAAAACACCGCACCGGAGAAGCTGGCCCGTTCACAGCTGTTCGCAGCGGGGTACCGGTTTCGGCTGCATCGACGTGATCTGCCGGGATCGCCGGATATCGTTCTGCCCCGCCATCGGCTGGCGATCTTCGTCCACGGCTGCTTCTGGCATGGCCACAGCTGCCCGCGCGGCCGTCCGCCGAAGTCGAACGTCGCGTTCTGGACCGGCAAGGTCGAGCGAAACCGAGCAAGGGACGCAGCCAGCGCGGCGGCGCTCACGATACTGGGGTGGCGCGTCCGCGTGATATGGGCGTGTCAGGTACTGGAGCAAATCGACGAGATCATACAAATGCTCGCACAAGAATCTGGCGCAAACCGGCAGCCAGCACATCTCGACTCTGCGCCGATATCATGAGCACTTCTGGTATCGAATTTGTCGCTTTGGGAGCGACCCCCTCCGGGACCACCAGTATAATTCTCGGCGCGATCGGGGCAGCCCATAGAGCTTGAAAATCGTAAAGGTACCCGAAAGCCTTGTAGATGCTGTCGCTTAAATATCGGCCGTCAGTCGACTTTTTGACTTCGACTATGAGCCGCTGCGGCGGACTTGCCTTCTCCGCGGGGTCGAACGTCACAAGAATATCGGGGCGGCGCTCGGCACCGGTTATCCCGGAATGCGTGTCACGGATCGCGGTGTACTGGCCTTGGATGCCTAATGCGACGGCCGGCGATTGGTCGAAAAATACCCGAACTACACCATTTTCCGTCTCGAACAGTGCGACGTGACGACGATCCCTCAGCAGGAGACCGTATTCGACCGGTGATCCCAAACCTAACTCGTTCGAAAGAACGTCCAGGACCAATACCAGACTGTATAGCTCGAAAAGATCGTCATCACTAATGGGCTCAAGCCACCCCACCGCCAGGAGCATTAAGATTGCGTGCCATCTCTGGTCTGGATCACGAGAACCGAGCGAGTTCCTGGTTCGCGCTAATTCCGCTGCTCTTCTGTACTCCCCGCGCCTGTGCCGTTCTGCACTTGTAAGCATCTGCGGAGCCAAAACCGTTGTTCGTGGCACGTCGGACATCCAATGATGCCGCAGGGCTTCCTCACTGCGCGCCGCGATTGCGCGAAGCTGCGGGTGTAGTCCTTCAGGGCCAGTCCGACGACCTATATCTCTAATAGTCGCAGTGAGATGTTCGACGAGCCATCGAAGCAGCAGGTTTTCCGGCAAGTCAAATGACCGATGGGCCGTCCTGGTGACGTATTTTCCCGGAGCTAGTGCACCGCTGAGCCGACCCAGGATGGTTCTGTCCCATCGCGGGTTCCCGCGCAGGGCCGGGCCGATGATCTCCTCGACGTGGATCATCTCGTTCGAGAGATGATCGAGGACACGTGCGAGGTCGGTGTCGATGAAGTCGAGGTATTCGGCTCGCAGTAAATCGATTACGTCTGCGAGTACTTGCACGTCCCGGTTAGAACCCACCCGGTCGAGAAACGCTTGGAGTTCTGCGATCTCGATGGCATCCGCTACGGATTTACCGATGGCTGAACCGATACTCGCAAGGTGCCGGCCGGCGTGGTACGGGGAACAGATGAAATCTCGCCACTGTTCGCGCCCCATTTAGCCGCCTACGCCGGTCCAGACGCTGAGCACTCGTCCGAACTCGTCTGCCCCGTCAGCCAACAAGTGCTGTACGAGGCCCAACACGCCGGGATGAAGGTCGGCTCGCCCTTGTAGCTGTGGAGCAAGGTACAACTCGAATAGGGAGCGCAGGATTTGCTCAGTGCTCCGGGAGGGGTCCATTGCGAGTTCGCTGTGAGCTTGGCGGATCATGGCCAACGGTATTGCAGGCCCCAAAGGAATGCCGATACCGGCGAACCCGGAACCGGTATCCGCGAACAGCGGGATCAGCGCGTCACAAATCGGAGCCAAAGATGGAGCTGACGGTAAGCTCGCGGCCTCTCGCCGCAGGACCGCCTCGTACGCTGGACGAGCAGGTAGGGGAACAGAAACAAACGCGAACCGGCGAATGAACGCCAGCGACAAACGCTTCAAGCTGGCCTTGTCCGCATCGTTCATGGCGCCGAGCATTCGCCACCAGTCGGGTACCGGAATTGTGTCGATCTCCTCCTCTTCCAAACCGACCCCGACTTGCAGGCGTACCCGACGAAACCCCTCCGTCGATCGCCTGCGATACGGAAGCGTCACGCTGTTCCCGGTTAGAAGCGTGAACAGCTCGCCGAACGCCTTGTCGATGTCCGCTCGATTGATCTCGTCGATAATAAGGCACCGGCCCTTCAGAATGGAGTCGACAACCGCGCCGGGCAGGAAATCGAGCCGGTCACTTTCTGCGTCATCCGTGGCCGTTGGCGCGGGGAAATATCCGCCGATAGTTTCGAAGGTCGTCCATTGGTCGGTAGCGGGAACAGTCCAAGACGGGAATCCCGCACGTTCACAGATGCAAGCCGCGAGCTGTGTCTTTCCGGTGCCCGGTGGGCCGGTAAAGATCACGTGCATCCCCGTACGAAGCGCGGCCAAAGCACGACGGGCGGGTTCCTCAAGGCCAACGAGACCGCAGAGATCGCCGAGTTGATCCGGATTGATCTCCCAACTTCCAGGAGCTTCGATCGCCGCGATGACGCCGGGCTTGTGACCCGGTTCGGTCACCCGGCTAATCACATCGGGCGGCGGTGGCGCTTTTCGATCTTCTGGTTGATGAGCTTCTATCAGATCGAGGAGAACCGCGTCGTCCACGGGCTGATTGCTGAGTGAGATACTTCCAATATTGTCCTGGTCGGCACTCGTAAACACACCCTGCTGCATCAATCCATCGCGGTTCAGGTTGAACTCGTTAACGAATTCGCCGGTCGCAGTGGCGAGGTCAGGCACGTCTCGCTTTCGGTAGCACCAAGCCGCGAGAGATGGCACGCAGACCGGAATTTCGCCGACCACATCAGCGGGTGCTTTCAATATGTCAGCGACATAACCGGGTCGAAGCGTCCAGAATTTGTCGTCATCCGTGGGCTGATGATAGATGTTGCTCCGATCACTACGCTGTCGCTGCAAACTTTTGCCCGCGTATGGATGATTGCGCCAGCGGTTGTACCCCCTGTGGGGACCAAACGGCATTAGGAATGGTCTTTCGGCTGGTGCACCAACCGGGGCAAAGTAATCCGCCATCAGTTTGTTTTCATTTGGACCCCCAAACCGCACCGCATCGGCAGCGTTCGCCGACACCGGCACGTTACTTCGGAGCATCGCTAGCAAGCTCATCAGGGACGGATGATATTTCTCGAATCGATCCAAGCAACGAGCCAAATGCTCAGCGGTGAAGTACGGCATGATGGTTATACCGCCCGGACTTCCTGTTCGAGTAGGTTCGGCCGGCGCGGTGCCTTCAGACGCAGGATGTCGGTGTCGGCGATCCCGTTGCTGATTATGACGACATCTCGGACTGGCAATGAGGACACCCCTTCAATGTCCCTGACCGCGAACGGTTTAATCGCCTCGGCCAAGCACTGCGAGAGCAGGGGCGGCACCGCATTTCCGATCTGATGTCGGATTTGCCCTGCGGTGCCCTCGAACACAAAGCGATCAGGAAATGACTGAATGCGCGCGGCCTCGCGCAGCGTCAGGGTACGAGCTTGGGTTGGGTGTATGAACGCGCCGGTCGTCGCCTCGTTGAACTTGGTCGTAATCGTGTAAGCAGGCTGGTCGCCGCGGAGCCGACGCAGGCAGGTCGTCGCGTCATACGGCCTGATCCGGCGGAACCGATCGGGTAACGCCTGGGACGGTATGTGTCGCCAGTTCTCGCCGGGCTTGAGTATCTGCGCCGCGAAACGATCGAGAGGCGGCAAGGTGTCGGCGACGTGTTGCCGAACCAAAGGCGAATCCACCCGAATCCGGATCTGAAAGGCGGATGCCGGATCGGCCGCGTAAGGCACCCGGTCTAATGTCTGCCCTTCGGCGAGGGGAGGTAGGTCGCCACAAGCTTGGTCGAAGGTCACGTGGGCGAGGGCGCCGGCATTCCCGCCGTGCCCGATCCGGGATAGATGGGCGAACGGCAACGCGTAGTTCTTCCACAGATCGGAGTTCCCGTGGGTGGGCGTGGGGAAGGCGATATCGCTCCCAGTCCGGTTGCCGACGAACACTAGCCTGCGCCTTAGTTGCGGCACGCCGAAATCCGCGGCCAGAAGAATCATCGGAACGACCGCGTAGCCTATCTCCCGAAATGCTCGCGCGATCTCTAACGCGACCCGGCCGTTGTCGTACAGGAGCAGGCCGGGGACGTTCTCGAACAGAATCCAACTCGGGCGTAGGAGGTCTACGATCTCCAGGTAATTAACGAACAGCTGGTTCCGCGGATCTTTATCGTCTCGGCCGCGGGTGCGGCTCAGCCCACCAGACGTACTAAATCCCTGGCAGGCTGGGCCACCAATTATGATATCGACACCACTTGGTCCGACGAAATCTTTGATATCGGAGAAATCGGATTTTCGCAGATCGCGGATGAGACCCTTTGCATCGGCGATGTTATTTGTAAAGGTTTTGACTGCGATCTCGTTATTGTCGATCCCACCGACGATCTTGTATCCCGCAGCGTCGAACCCGACTGACAGGCCGCCGGCTCCACAGAACAAATCGAGAACCCGAGGGCGCGTCTCAGAGTGGGTGCGTTCCTTGCCTCGTGGTGCCACAGCCTTATCCCCCGGTGCAGGCGCTCTATACCACATCTAGAGATCGGTATCGAACGCTTTCTATAAGTTGATAGTCCAGTCGCCATACCGTGTTTGTTCTCGTTTTGATCTCACCATGCAGAAGGAAACGCAAGCCCTTTTTGCACTTCAACCCGAGGCTCGCTGCAACCCACGAGATGTTGATTGGCGAAATTAGCGAACCACACTCCTTGGTGACGCTCGACGATATGATTGCCCGCTGCAAGGAAGGGGTATGGTCGAGGGGTCGCGAATCGACAGCGTCAAACGCCTTCCGGTGCAATATCGACCTGGCGAGCTTCGGGCTGGTCGCTGGGCTCGCGTTTCTCCTCGCCCTCGTCAAGCGGTGCCGACGCCAGCCAGGCGCTCTTCCTCGCCGACCTCGCCGCGCTCTTCTTCGGCGGATCCCTCTAGCAGGCTGCTGAAAAAGGAGGTTGCCGATTTTGCGCATTGTGCTCCCCTGGAATGGGGATGGGGGTGGCGATGCGCGGCGACGACGAGATTTGCGGCAGTTTTTTCAGCTACATAGACTTGGAGAAGCGGGTTCGGTC
>DATLKN010000001.1:0-15671 GCA_035538335.1 Allostellaceae bacterium | reverse complement strand
GGAACAAACGTCGCGCCGCCCGACTCCGCCAAAACCTTCGTGATCGCCGCCGTCAGCGTCGTCTTGCCGTGGTCGATATGCCCAATCGTCCCGATGTTGCAGTGCGGCTTCGTCCGCTGAAACTTCGCCTTCGACATCGCTTTGTTCTCCGCTCAATCCGCAAAAGGTGGATCACGCCATCTTGGCGCGCACTTCGTCGGCCACCGCCTGCGGCACCTGTTCGTAATGGTCGAAGTGCATCGTGTATTGCGCCCGACCCTGGCTCATCGAGCGCAGGGTGTTGACGTAGCCGAACATGTTGGCGAGCGGCACCATCGCATCGACGACGCGGCCATTGCCGCGCGTGTCCATGCCAGTGACCTGGCCGCGCCGGCTGTTGAGATCGCCGATCACGTCGCCGAGGTAATCCTCGGGCGTCACCACCTCGACCCGCATGATCGGCTCGAGGAGTTTGGGCCCGGCGCGCATGACGCCTTCCTTGAAGGCGGCGCGCGCCGCGATGTCGAAGGCGAGCACACTCGAATCGACGTCGTGATAGGCGCCGTCGAACAGCGCGACCTTGAGGTCAATGACCGGGAAACCGGCGAGTACGCCGTTCTCGCTCGCCGCGCGGGTGCCCTTCTCGACGCCCGGGATGTATTCCTTCGGCACGACGCCGCCGACGACCTCGTTCTCGAAGACGAGGCCCGAGCCCGGCGGCAGCGCCTCGAAGCGCAATTTGATGCGCGCGAACTGTCCAGCGCCGCCCGTCTGCTTCTTGTGCATGTAGTCGACTTCGGCGGTGCGGGTGATGGTCTCGCGATAGGCGACCTGCGGAGCGCCGACATTGGCGTCGACCTTGAACTCGCGCTTCATGCGGTCGACGATGATCTCGAGGTGGAGTTCACCCATCCCCTTGATCACGGTCTGGCCGCTTTCCTGGTCGACCGTAACGCGGAAGGACGGGTCTTCGGTCGCCAGGCGCGCCAGCGCCTGGCCCATCTTTTCCTGGTCGCCCTTGGTGCGCGGCTCGACCGCGATCTCGATGACCGGCTCGGGGAAGACCATGCGCTCGAGCACGACCGGGTGGCTGGGATCGGTCAGCGTGTCGCCGGTCGTCGTGTTCTTTAGCCCGGCTAAGGCGACGATGTCGCCGGCGCGGGTTTCCTTGATGTCCTCGCGATGGTTCGCGTGCATCTGCAGCATGCGGCCGATGCGCTCGCGATTGTCCTTGACGCTGTTGAGGATCTGGGCGCCAGAGGTCAGCACCCCCGAATAGACGCGCACGAAGGTCAGCGAGCCGACGAACGGGTCGCTCATGATCTTGAAGGCGAGCGCGGCGAAGGGCTCGTCGTCGGAGGCGCGGCGCTCGACCGGCGTGTCGGTGCCCATCTTGACGCCCTTGATGGCGGCGACGTCGGTGGGCGCCGGCAGATAGGCGACGACGGCATCGAGCAGCGGCTGCACGCCCTTGTTCTTGAATGCCGAGCCGCACAGCACCGGCACGAAGGCGCCGCCGATCGTGCCCTTGCGGATACAGCCCTTCAATGTCGCCTCGTCGGGCTCCTCGCCGCCGAGATAGGCTTCGAGCGCCTGGTCGTCCTGCTCGACCGCGAGCTCGACGAGCTTCGCCCTGGCGCTCTGCGCCTCGGCCAGCAGGTCGGCCGTGATCTCGGCTATGTCGAACTGCGCGCCCAAGGTCTCGTCGCGCCATTTGACCGCCTGCATCGCGACGAGGTCGACGATGCCGACGAAATCGCTCTCGACGCCGATCGGCAGTTGCAGCACCAAGGGCGTCGCGCCGAGCCGGTCGGCGATCATCTCGATCGTGCGCGGATAATTGGCGCCGGTGCGGTCCATCTTGTTGACGAAGCAGATGCGCGGCACGCCGTATTTGTCGGCCTGCCGCCACACCGTCTCGGATTGCGGCTCGACGCCGGCGACCGAGTCGAAGACCGCGACGGCACCGTCCAGGACGCGCAGCGAGCGTTCGACCTCGATCGTGAAATCGACGTGGCCCGGCGTATCGATGATGTTGATGCGGCAGTCGTCCCAGAAGCAGGTCGTCGCGGCCGAGGTGATCGTGATGCCGCGCTCCTGCTCCTGCGCCATCCAATCCATCGTGGCGGTGCCTTCATGGACCTCGCCGATCTTATAGGAGCGGCCGGTGTAATAGAGGATGCGCTCGGTCGTCGTCGTCTTGCCGGCGTCGATATGCGCCATGATGCCGATGTTTCGATATCGCTCGAGGGGTGTGGTGCGTGGCATACGAGAAGCTCCGAGGGCGCCGCCGCAGCGGCGCCTCAATAAGAAATCCGATCCGACCGTCCTCGACCGCGCCTACCAGCGATAATGTGAGAAGGCTTTGTTGGCATCGGCCATCCGATGCGTGTCCTCCCGCTTTTTGACAGCGACGCCGCGATTGTTGGCGGCGTCGAGAAGTTCGCCCGCGAGGCGTTCCTCCATCGTGTTTTCCGAACGGCCGCGGGCGCTCGATATGATCCAGCGGATCGCGAGCGCTTGGCTGCGGTCGGTGCGCACCTCGACCGGCACCTGATAGGTGGCGCCGCCGACCCGGCGCGAGCGCACCTCGACGGCCGGCCGCACATTGCCGAGCGCGTCATGGAAGAGCCGCAACGGCTCCTGGCCGCTGCGCTTGGCGATGCGGTCGAGCGCCCCGTAGACGATGCGCTCGGCCACCGATTTCTTGCCCTCATACATCAGGCAATTGGTGAATTTGCTGAGCACGACGTCGTTGAATTTCGGGTCGGGGTGAATTTCCCGCTTGACCGCGGCGCGCCGGCGCGACATCGCGTTCCTCCCTATTTCGGCCGCTTGGCGCCGTATTTGGAGCGGCGCTGGCGGCGATCCTTGACGCCTTGCGTGTCGAGCGTACCGCGAATGATGTGATAGCGCACCCCGGGAAGATCCTTGACCCGGCCGCCGCGGATCAGCACCACCGAGTGCTCCTGCAGGTTATGGCCCTCGCCCGGGATGTAGCTGGTCACCTCGAAGCCGTTGGTCAGCCGCACGCGCGCCACCTTGCGCAACGCCGAATTCGGCTTT
Source organism: Allostellaceae bacterium (assembly GCA_035538335.1). Taxonomy (GTDB): domain Bacteria; phylum Pseudomonadota; class Alphaproteobacteria; order ATCC43930; family CGMCC-115725; genus AP-15. Next base: position 12,626 of record DATLKN010000001.1, on the reverse strand, counting down.
TTCGGCGTCGTCGTGTAGACGCGCGTGCACACACCCCGCTTCTGCGGGCACGCCTCCATCGCCGGCACCTTGTTGCGCGCGACCTGCGGGCGCCGCGGCTCGCGGATCAGCTGGTTGATCGTCGGCATCCTCGGCAACCTTCCCAAAACACGACAACCGCCCGACGCGCTGGCCACGCCTGGGTGGTGGAGCACCTTGCCCGCTAGTCGAATACGCCCCCTCCCAGGGGCGCAGCGCCATACTGCACAAACAGGGCTGCGTCTAGGTGGCTTCCTACCGCCAGCCTTACAAACGAGTGCGCGATACTATTGATCCGTTCGAACCGGGTCAAGCATCGCGGTTGCGGGATCTCGGTCTGGTCGGGGCAGCCGCTTGGCGTCCTTCGAGGCCTCGCTGCGCGAGGCGTCTCAGGGTGACGACTTTCCCTATTGCGCTCAATTATTCCTCATGCCCGAGGAGCGTAGCAGGGAGCGGGCGCGAGGGCCCGCTCCCGCCTCGCCTTACGCGGTCCGCTTGTCGGCCTCGAGCGCCGGCTCGGCCGCCGCCTCGGCTTCCGCCGCCATCGCCGCCAGCTCGCGGTCGCGCTGTGCGGCGACCTCACGCAGGCGGGCCATGACGCTGCCGGTGCCGGCCGGTATCAGGCGGCCGACGATAACGTTCTCCTTCAGCCCGGTCAGCGAGTCGACCCGGCCCGACACCGCCGCCTCGGTCAAGACGCGCGTCGTCTCCTGGAACGAGGCCGCCGAGATGAACGAACTCGTCTGCAAGCTCGCCTTGGTGATACCCTGCAGGACAGGGCGGGCCTGCGCCAGGCGCAACCCGTCGCGCTCGGTTTTCGCGTTCTCGGCCTCGAACTCGGCCTTGTCAACCTGCTCGCCGGCGAGGAAGGTGGTCTCGCCGGGGTCGGCGATCTCGACCTTTTGCAGCATCTGCCGGACGATCACCTCGATGTGCTTGTCGTTGATGCGCACGCCCTGCAGCCGGTAGACCTCCTGGATCTCGTTGATTAAGTAGCTCGCCAGCGCCTCGACCCCCAAAATGCGCAGGATGTCGTGCGGCACCAGGTTGCCATCCATCAACAAATCGCCCTTCTGGACGTAGTCGCCCTCCTGCACGCTAATGTGCTTGCCCTTCGGGATCAGATATTCGAGCGCGTGGCCGCTGTCTTCGAGCGCCACCTCGGTGCCCTCGCCGTTCGTCGGCGGGATGACGAGGATGCGCCGCTTCGTCTTGTAGTCCTTGCCGAATTCGACGCGGCCCTCGCTCTCGGCGATGATCGCGAAATCCTTCGGCTTGCGGGCCTCGAACAGCTCGGCGACGCGCGGCAGGCCGCCGGTGATGTCGCGGGTCTTCGAGGATTCGCGCGGGATGCGGGCGATCACGTCGCCGGCCTTGACGTGCGCGCCGTTCTCGACCGAGAGGATCGCATCGACGGACATGAAGTAACGTGCCTCGAGCCCATTCGCCAAGGTCAGCACCTCGCCCTTCTCGTCGCGCAAGGTGATGCGCGGCCGCAGATCGCTGCCGCGCGGCTGCTGCTTCCAGTCGATGACGACCTTGGAGGAGATGCCCGTCGCCTCATCGACGACCTCGCGCATCGAGAGACCCTCGATCAGGTCGACGTAATGCGCGATGCCGTCCTTCTCGGTGACGATCGGGATCGTGTACGGGTCCCATTCGACGAGATGCTGGCCGCGTGTCACCTGCACCCCCTCGTCGGCCAGCAGCCGCGCGCCGTAGGGGATGCGGTGCCGCGCCTTTTCGCGCCCGGCCTCGTCGAGCAGTACGATTTCGCAATTGCGCCCCATCACCACGGGCACGCCCGAGGAGTTGATGACGACGTTGCGGTTTTTGATCTCGATCGTCGCGTCGAAGGCCGCCTCCACCGTCGACTGCTCGGCGCCGCGCTGCGCCGCGCCGCCGATGTGGAAGGTGCGCATCGTCAGCTGCGTGCCGGGCTCGCCGATCGACTGCGCGGCGATGACGCCGACCGCCTCGCCGATGTTGACGACGGTGCCGCGCGCCAAGTCGCGGCCGTAGCACTTGCCGCACACGCCGATCCGCGACTGGCAGGTCAGCACGGAGCGGATGTGCACCGCATCGACGCCGGCCCGCTCGATGCGCTCGATCGCGTCCTCGTCGATCAGTTCACCGCCCGGCAGCACGATCTCGCCGTTGAGCGGATCGACGACATCGACCGCCGCGGTGCGCCCGAGAATGCGGTCGGCGAGCGGCGCGATAACCTCGCCACCATCGACGACGGCGCGCGTCAACAGGCCCCGGGTCGTGCCGCAATCCTCCTCGGTGATGATCGCGTCCTGCGCAACATCGACGAGGCGGCGCGTCAGATAACCGGAATTGGCCGTCTTGAGCGCGGTGTCGGCGAGCCCCTTGCGGGCGCCGTGCGTCGAATTGAAGTATTCGAGCACAGTCAAGCCTTCCTTGAAATTCGAGATGATCGGGGTCTCGATGATCTCGCCGGAGGGCTTCGCCATCAGCCCGCGCATGCCGGCCAGTTGCTTGATCTGCGCCGCCGAGCCTCGGGCCCCGGAATCCGACATCATCCACACCGAGTTGATCGGCTCCCCGGCCGGCGCCGAGCGGATGATCTTCAGCATCTCGTCGGCGACCCGGTCGCTGCAGCGCGACCACACATCGACCACCTTGTTGTACTTCTCGCCCTTCGTGATGAGCCCGTCCTGGTACTGCTGCTCGTACTGCTTGACCTGCTCCTGCGCCTCCGCCACGAGGTCGTGCTTGGCGGGCGGGATGATCAGATCGTCCTTGCCGAACGAGATGCCGGCCTTGCAGGCCTGCTGAAAGCCAAGGCTCATCAGCCGGTCGCAGAAGATCACAGTCTCCTTCTGGCCGCAGTGGCGGTAGACCTGGTCGATGACGTTGCTGATCTCCTTCTTGGTCAGGAGGCGATTGATCAGGTCGAAGCCGATCGCCGGGTTGCGCGGCAGGATCTCGGACAAGAGCATGCGGCCGGGCGTTGTCTCGACGCGCTGCACGATCGCTTTTCCGTCGACATCGACCGTGTGGTAGCGCGCCTTGATGCGGGCGTGCAGCGACACCGCCTTCGCCTCGAGGGCGTGCTCGATCTCGCCGATCGTCGTGAACGACATCCCTTCGCCGGCCTCACCCTGGCGCTCCATCGTGATGTGGTAGAGCCCCAGGACGATGTCCTGCGAGGGCACGATGATCGGCTTGCCGTTCGCCGGGCTGAGGATGTTGTTCGTCGACATCATCAGGACCCGCGCTTCGAGCTGCGCCTCCAACGACAGCGGCACGTGCACGGCCATCTGGTCGCCGTCGAAATCGGCGTTGAAGGCGGTGCAGACGAGCGGGTGCAGCTGGATCGCCTTGCCTTCGATCAGCACCGGCTCAAAGGCCTGGATACCGAGGCGGTGCAAGGTCGGGGCGCGGTTCAAGAGCACCGGATGTTCGCGGATCACCTCTTCGAGGATGTCCCAGACCTCCGGCCGCTCCTTCTCGACCATGCGTTTGGCCGCCTTGATCGTGCTGGCCAACCCGTAGAGTTCGAGCTTCGAATAGATGAACGGCTTGAACAGCTCGAGCGCCATCTTCTTCGGCAGGCCGCATTGGTGCAATTTCAGTTCCGGGCCAACGACGATGACCGAGCGGCCGGAATAATCGACGCGCTTGCCCAAGAGATTCTGGCGGAAGCGGCCCTGCTTTCCCTTCAGCATATCCGAGAGCGACTTCAGCGGCCGCTTGTTGGCGCCGGTGATGATGCGGCCGCGCCGGCCGTTGTCGAACAGCGCATCGACCGCCTCCTGCAGCATGCGCTTCTCGTTGCGCACGATAATGTCGGGCGCGCGCAACTCGATGAGGCGCTTCAGCCGGTTGTTGCGGTTGATGACGCGGCGGTAGAGGTCGTTGAGGTCGGACGTCGCGAAGCGACCGCCGTCGAGCGGCACCAGGGGGCGCAACTCGGGCGGGATGACCGGCACGACCTCGAGGATCATCCATTCCGGCCGGCTGTTCGATTCAATGAACGCCTCGACCAGCTTCAGCCGCTTGACGAGCTTCTTGCGCCGCGCCTCGGAGCTGGTTTCGCGCAACTCGCCGCGCAGCCGCTCGTGCTCCTCGGCCGGGTCGATCGCCGACAGCATCGTGCGCAGCGCTTCGGCGCCGATCGAGGCGGTAAACTGGTCGTCGCCGTAATCGTCCTGCGCCTTGAGATACTCCTCCTCGGTGAGGAGCTGGTGCAGTTTCAAGGGCGTCAGCCCCGGCTCGATGACGACGTAGTTCTCGAAATAGAGGATCCGCTCGAGGTCCTTCAATGTCATGTCGAGCAACAGGCCGATGCGGCTCGGCAGCGACTTCAGGAACCAGATATGGGCGACGGGCGAGGCGAGCTCGATATGCCCCATGCGGTCGCGTCGCACCTTCGATAGCGTCACCTCGACGCCACATTTCTCGCAGATGATGCCGCGATACTTCATGCGCTTGTACTTGCCGCATAAGCACTCGTAATCCTTGATCGGCCCGAAGATGCGAGCGCAGAACAGGCCGTCCCGCTCCGGCTTGAAGGTGCGGTAGTTGATCGTCTCGGGCTTCTTGATCTCGCCGTAGGACCAGGAGCGGATGCGCTCGGGGCTGGCGATCGAGATCTTGATCTGATCGAAGCTTTGCGGTCCGCTGACCTGCCCGAAGATGTTCATCAACTCGTTCATGCGCGACCCCTTTCACGGTCGATCGTCATGCCCGCCGAAGCAAGCACGCAGGGCGAGCGATACGGCGCCTCCCCTGGACCCCCGCTTTCTCGGGGATGACGCAACACAAATTCCATCGCTGGTCGGACGCTAGTAATTGCGCTGCTCCAGCTCGACGTTGAGGCCGAGCGAGCGCAGCTCCTTGACCAGCACGTTGAAGCTCTCGGGAATGCCGGCCTCGAAATTGTCGTCGCCGCGCACGATCGCCTCGTAGACCTTGGTGCGGCCCGAGACGTCGTCGGACTTGACGGTCAGCATCTCCTGCAAGGTGTATGCCGAGCCGTAGGCTTCGAGCGCCCACATCTCCATCTCGCCGAAGCGCTGCCCGCCGAACTGCGCCTTGCCGCCCAGGGGCTGCTGGGTGACGAGGCTGTAGGGCCCGATCGAGCGCGCGTGGATCTTGTCGTCGACGAGGTGGTGCAGCTTCAGCATGTAGATGTAGCCGACCGTGACCTTGCGATCGAACGCCTCGCCGGTACGCCCGTCGACGAGCGTCACCTGCCCAGAGGCGTCGAGCCCGGCCCGCTTCAGCATCTCGACGATGTCTTCCTCGCGCGCCCCGTCGAAGACCGGGCTCGCCATCGGCACGCCGTGTTCGAGGTTGTCGGCGAGTTCGCGCACCTCCTCGTCGCTGAGCATCGCGAGCTCCGCCTTTTCGGGTCCCTCGTAGATGTCGCCCAGCATCTTGCGCAATTCGCCGTTGCCGGCCGTCTGGCGCAGCTGCGCGGCCATCTCGCCGATCTTGCGGCCGAGCCCGGCGGCGGCCCAGCCGAGATGCGTCTCGAGGATCTGCCCGACATTCATCCGGCTCGGCACGCCCAATGGGTTCAGCACGATGTCGACCGGCGTGCCGTCCTCGAGATAGGGCATGTCCTCGATCGGCACGATGCGCGAAATGACCCCCTTGTTGCCGTGTCGCCCGGCCATCTTGTCGCCCGGCTGCAGCTTGCGCTTCACGGCGACGAAGACCTTGACCATCTTCATGACGCCCGGCGGCAGCTCGTCGCCGCGCTGCAGCTTTTCGACCTTATTCTCGAAGCGCTGCGTCAGAGCCGCGACGGCGTCCTCCATCTGCTTTTTCAGCGCCTCGATGTCGGCCATCCGCGTATCGTCGCGGATCGAGATCTGCCGCCACTGCCCGGGCGTGTACTCGTCGAGCACGGCCTCGGTGACGGCGATCCCCGACTTCATCCCCTTGGGGCCGCCGACCGCGGTCTCGCCGATCAGTAGTTCTTTCAGGCGCGCGGCAAAGCTGCGCTCGAGGATCTTCGCCTCGTCGTCGCGGTCCTTGGCGAGCCGCTCGATCTCGGCGCGCTCGATGGCGAGCGCGCGTTCGTCCTTGTCGACGCCGCGGCGCGAGAAGACGCGCACTTCGACGATTGTGCCGGATACGCCGGGCGGCAGGCGCAGCGAGGTGTCGCGCACGTCGGAGGCCTTCTCGCCGAAGATCGCGCGCAGCAGCTTTTCCTCCGGCGTCATCGGCGACTCACCCTTCGGCGTCACCTTGCCGACGAGGATGTCGCCCGGCTTCACCTCGGCGCCGATATAAACTATGCCGGCCTCGTCGAGGTTCTTCAGCGCCTCCTCGCCGACGTTCGGGATGTCGCGAGTGATCTCTTCCTGGCCGAGCTTGGTGTCGCGCGCCATCACCTCGAATTCCTCGATGTGGATTGAGGTGAAGACGTCGTCCGAGACGATACGCTCGGAAATCAGGATCGAATCCTCGAAATTGTAGCCGTTCCACGGCATGAAGGCGCACAAGACGTTGCGCCCGAGCGCCAGCTCGCCGAGGTTGGTCGAGGGGCCGTCGGCGATGATGTCGCCGGCCGCCACTTGATCGCCGACTTTGACGAGCGGCCGCTGGTTGATGCAGGTGTTCTGGTTCGAGCGCTGAAATTTCAACAGATTGTAGATGTCGACGCCAGAGGCGGCGGCGGAAGTCTCCTCGGTCGCGCGGATGACGATTCGGGTCGCGTCGACCTGGTCGACGACGCCGGAGCGCCGCGCAATGATCGTCACGCCTGAGTCGCGCGCCACCGTCTCCTCCATGCCGGTGCCGACCAGCGGCGCCTCGGAGTGGATCAGCGGCACCGCCTGGCGCTGCATGTTGGAGCCCATCAGCGCGCGGTTGGCGTCGTCGTTCTCGAGGAACGGAATGAGCGCCGCGGCGACCGAGACGAGTTGCTTCGGCGACACGTCGAGCAGGTCGATCTCCTCCGGGCGCAGCATGACGAAGTCGCCGCCCTTGCGGCAGCTCGTCAGATCGGCCGCGACCCGCCCCTTCTTGTCGATCTCGACATTCGCCTGGGCGATCGCGTAGCGCCCCTCGTCCATCGCCGACAGATAGACGACCTCGTCCGTCACCTTGCCGCCGACGACCTTGCGGTAGGGGCTTTCGATGAACCCGTACTGGTTGACCCGGGCGTAGGTGGCGAGCGAGTTGATCAGCCCGATATTCGGCCCTTCCGGGGTCTCGATCGGGCAGATCCGGCCGTAATGCGTCGGGTGCACGTCGCGCACCTCGAAGCCGGCGCGCTCGCGCGTCAACCCACCCGGCCCCAAGGCCGAGAGCCGCCGCTTGTGCGTAATCTCGGAGAGCGGGTTCGTTTGGTCCATGAACTGCGAGAGCTGCGAGGAGCCGAAGAACTCGCGCACCGCCGCGGCCGCCGGCTTTGCGTTGATCAGATCGTGCGGCATGACGGTGTCGATCTCGACCGAACTCATGCGCTCGCGGATCGCCCGCTCCATGCGCAACAGCCCGACGCGGTACTGGTTCTCCATCAGCTCGCCGACCGAACGCACCCTGCGGTTGCCGAGATGGTCGATGTCGTCGATCTCGCCGCGCCCGTCCTTCAAATCGACGAGCACCTTGAGGATCGCGATGATGTCGGCCTTGCGCAGCGTGCGCACTTGGTCGTCGGTCTCGAGGCGCAGCCGCGAATTCATCTTGACGCGGCCGACCGCCGACAAATCGTAGCGCTCGGGATCGAAGAAGAGGCCGTTGAACAGCGCTTCCGCCGTCTCCAGGGTCGGCGGCTCGCCGGGGCGCATGACGCGGTAGATGTCGATCAGCGCGTCCTCGCGCGTCGCATTCTTGTCGATCGCCAGCGTGTTGCGCACATAGGGCCCGACCGTCACGTGGTCGATGTCGAGCACCGGCAGCTCCTCGACCTCGGTATCGACCAGCTGGGCGAGCGCGGCGGCGGTGATCTCGTCGCCGGCTTCGAAGTAAACCTCACCAGTCTCCTCGTTGATGACGTCGGCCGCGAAGTAGCGGCCGATCAGGTCGGCATCGCTGACGAGCGCCTCGGCGAGACCCTCCTCGCGCAGCCGGCGCAGCTGCCGAGGCAGGATCTTGCTCCCGGCGGTGGCCTTGACCTCGCCCGTCACTGCGTCGATCAAATCGGCGGTCAGCTTGCCTTTGAACTGCTCCTCCTTGAACGGCGTCATCCAGCCCTTGGGGCCGTGCCGGAAGGTCAGCGTCGTATAGAAGGCGGAAAGGATCTCCTCCTTCGACATGCCGGTCGCCTCGCCGGCGGCGAGGGGCTTGGCATCGGCCTTGCGCTGGGTGCGCAAGGCTTCGGTGGCGGCGCTGTCGAGGCCGAGCAACAGCGTCGTTGCCGGCAGTTTGCGGCGCCGGTCGATGCGCACATAGACGTGGTCCTTGGCATCAAACTCGAAATCGAGCCAAGAGCCGCGGTAGGGAATGACACGCGCGGCGAACAGGAACTTGCCCGAGGAATGCGTCTTGCCCTTGTCGTGGTCGAAGAAGACGCCGGGGCTCCTGTGCATCTGCGACACGATGACCCGCTCGGTGCCGTTGATGATGAAGGTGCCGTTCTTCGTCATCAGCGGCAGGTCGCCCATGTAGACGTCCTGCTCCTTGATGTCGCGGATCGAGCGCGACCCGGTGTCCTCGTCGACGTCCCAGACGACGAGGCGCAGCGTCACCTTGAGGGGCGCGGCATAGGTGATGCCGCGCTGCTGGCATTCGTCGACGTCATATTTCGGCAGCTCCAATTCGTAATTGACGAATTCGAGCTGAGCCCGCTCGGAGAAATCGCGGATCGGAAACACCGACCGGAAGACCTCCTGCAGCCCGACATTGGCGCGCTCTTCCGGCGCCACCCCCATCTGCAAGAAATGATCGTAGGAGCTCTTCTGCACCTCGATCAGATTCGGCATCGGCGCGACCTCAGGGACGCGCCCGAAGTGCCGGCGGATGCGCTTCTTGCTCGTGAAGGATATAGCCATGCACACTCCTCGCTGTGGGCCCCTCCAGGGGGGCCCCGATGCCGCTAGCCGTCCCGTGCGATCACGGTCCCAGGCGTCGAGACGCCAAACCCCGGCGTGCGCGACATTCTCGCGCCCCGGGTCTCAGGGTTTTGTCTCGCGGAGGGGAGCCGTCGTACCGATGCGCCGCTCACCCCCGATCTTTGGGAAATCGTAGCTGACCTACTTTATTTCGACAGTCGCACCCGCATCTTCAAGCTGCTTCTTGATTTTTGCCGCCTCTTCCTTGTTGACGCCCTCCTTGATCGGCTTGGGCGCCGCCTCGACGAGATCCTTCGCCTCTTTGAGGCCGAGTGCGGTAATCGCTCGCACCTCCTTGATGACGTTGATCTTCTTGTCGCCGATCGCGGCCAGGATCACGTCGAACTCGGTCTTCTCGGCAGCCGGTTCGGCGGCCGCTGCGCCGCCGCCGGCGACCGCTGCCACCGCGACCGGGGCAGCCGCCGAAACGCCCCACTTCTCCTCCAGCATCTTCGACAGCTGCGCCGCCTCGATCACGCTCAAGGCCGACAAGTCGTCGACCAGTCTCGCCAAATCTGCCATTTCTTCCTGCTCCTCGATCCCTCACTCGCGATTTCCCGTCGTCCCGGCGCGAGCCAGGACCCAGGCCCGCCGTGGATATCGGCTTTCTCCGGTATGACAATGACGGGCATTTAATCTCATTCGGCCGCCTCGGCGTGCGCCGCCAGCACGCGCGCGATCTGCCCACCCGGCGCCTGCAGGACGCTCGCGATCCGCTGCGCCGGCGCCTGCAGCAGCCCGATTATCTTGGCGCGCAGCTCGTCGAGCGACGGCAGCGAAGCGAGGTCCTTGACCGCCGCCGCGTCGAGCTCGCGGCCGGCGAGGCCGCCGCCGACGATCGACAGCTTGGCATTGCGGTTGGCGAACCCGACGATGACCTTGGCGGCGGCGACCGGGTCGGCCGAGAAGGCGATCGCGGTCGGGCCGGTGAAAAGCGCCGACAGGCCGGCGAATTCGGTACCTTCCAGAGCCCGCTTCGCCAGCCGGTTCTTCGTCACCTTGTAGCTGGCGCCCGCGTTGCGCACCTGCTGGCGCAGCTGCGTCGCCTCGGCGACGCTGAGCCCCGTCTGATGCGTGATGACGACGCAAACGGTCTCTGCGAGCGCGCGATGCAAGCTCTCGACGGTCTTCTGCTTCTGTGCCCGGTCCACTCTTCGCTCCGAACTCGCCCTTAGCGTCCCACGCGGCCGTTATTCGGGCCGCGCCTCCTCGGCGAGGCCCGACAAATCCAACTTGATACCCGGCCCCATCGTCGAGCTCAGGCTGACCTTCTTGATGTAGCTGCCCTTGACGCCGCTCGGCTTCGCCCGCGTGATCGCGCCGACAAAGGCGCGCACATTATCCGCGAGCGCGGCCTCCGTAAAGCTCGCTTTGCCGACCCCGGCATGGACGAGGCCCGCCTTCTCGGCGCGGAACTCGACCTGGCCGCCCTTGGCGGCGCGCACCGCCTCGGCGATGTTCTGGGTGACGGAGCCCAGCCGCGGGTTCGGCATCAGCCCGCGCGGCCCCAGGATCTTGCCGAGCCGGCCGACCAGCGCCATCAGGTCGGGCGTCGCGATACAGCGGTCAAAATCGATCTCGCCTTTCTGCACCTTCTCGGCGAGATCCTCGGCGCCGACCACCTCCGCCCCGGCCTCCTCGGCCTCCTCAGCCTTGTCGCCGCGCGCGAAGACGGCGACGCGCACGCTCTTGCCGGTCCCGTGCGGCAGCATGACGGTGCCGCGCAGCGTCTGGTCGGGCTTCCTCGTGTCGAGGTTCAAATTCATCGCGATCTCGACCGTCTCGTCGAATTTCGCCGAGGCGCGCGCCTTAACGAGCTTGATCGCCTCGGCGATCGGATGCGTCGCCGCGGGGTCCACCCCCTCATACGCCTTCTTCAGCCGCTTTCCCGTCGCCATCCTCTTCACTCCACCACTTCGAGGCCCATCGAGCGGGCCGAACCGATCAGCATGCGGCAGGCGCCCTCGACATCCTTGGCGTTCAGATCCGGCATCTTCTTCTCGGCGATGTCGCGGATCTGCGCCATCGTGACGCGGCCGACCGAGCCGCCTTTGCCGGTCGACTGCGCGCCCTTCTCAACCGCCGCCGCCTTCTTCAGGAAATAGCTCGCCGGCGGCGATTTAGTGAGAAAGGTGAAGGAGCGGTCGGCAAAGGCGGTGATCACCACCGGGATCGGCATCCCAGGCTCGAGAGCCTGCGTCGCCGCGTTGAACGCCTTGCAGAATTCGATGATGTTGAGGCCGCGCTGGCCGAGCGCGGGCCCGATCGGCGGCGAGGGGGTGGCCTTGCCGGCCGGCACTTGCAGCTTGATCGTACCGACGATTTTCTTTGCCATAGCCTCTCTCTATCCCCGACGTCGCGTCATTGCGACTAGCGCAGCGACGCAGCAATCCCGCTTCGTTACGCTCGCAATGACGGCCAGCCTGCTCCTCACACCTTCTCGACCTGCGAATATTCGAGCTCGACCGGCGTCGCGCGGCCGAAGATCGAGACCGCGACCTTGATCCGCGCGCGCTCCTCGTCGACCTCCTCGACGAGACCGTTGAACGAGGTGAACGGCCCGTCGCACACGCGCACCTGCTCGCCGACCTCGAAAGTGATCGACGGTTTCGGCCGGTCGATGCCCTCCTGCACTTGCCGCATGATGCGCGAGGCCTCGGCCTCGCTGATCGGCGACGGGCGGCCGCGGCCGCCGAGAAAGCCGGTGACTTTGGCGGTGTTCTTGACGAGATGCCAGGTCTCGTCGTTGAGATCCATCTTGATCAGCACGTAGCCCGGGAAAAACTTGTGCTCGGCGTTGACCTTGGCACCGCGCTTGACTTCGACGACTTTCTCGGTCGGCACCAGGATCTCCTCGAAGCGGTCGGCCAGGCCCTTCTGCTCGGCCTGCTCGCGGATCGCGGAGGCGACCTTGTTCTCGAACCCGGAATAAACGTGGATCACATACCAACGGTTCGCCATCGACCCTTATCCAGCGCTAATGCCCCAGCCCGAAGACCAGCCGCACGCCGACCGAGAACACCTGATCGGCGAGAAAAAAGAACGCCGCGGCGAGGAACACCATGACGAACACCATCGCCGTCGTCTGCACGGTCTCCTTGCGGCTCGGCCAGGTGACGCGGGAAATCTCCTGGCGGACCTGCTGCACGAACTCCGCTGCATTCAGCTTTGCCATTACCGGATAATGCCTGTCAAAAGCGCTCGCCGTCCGCCGGCCGGCCCGCCGCCACAGATATGGCGCGGCACCCGCCGGTTTGCCAGAAACCCAGCCGCCGCGACGCGCCGCGGCGGCTGGCGATGGCAGGAGTGGAGGGGCTCGAACCCCCAACCCCCGGTTTTGGAGACCGGTGCTCTACCAGTTGAGCTACACTCCTAATTCACTCTCCAAATCCGCTCTCCCGCCGAACCGCAGCCGTCTCGCCCGCGCCCCGCCCTTATTCGATGATCTTGGCGACGACGCCGGCGCCGACCGTGCGGCCGCCCTCGCGGATCGCAAAGCGCAGCCCTTCGTCCATCGCGATCGGCGCGATCAGTTCGATCTCCATCGAGATGTTGTCTCCCGGCATCACC